>CAWFYE010000004.1:0-478264 GCA_963819975.1 uncultured Verrucomicrobiae bacterium
GTTAGGCCTCCGCGTGGCTTTCACGGGCGCTCCCTCAAACTCGTGACCCTCAAGGTAGCCCGATCAACGATCGCGACAACCGTCCGCTGCGGAGTCAGCTTGCCCGGCCCGCGTGGTACCGCGTCGAATAGAAAGGTAACGTCAACCGTACGATCATTCGGCCCTGCGGTGGTCGTATAGTCCTTGCGCGTGAGGTGATATACGCGCTCGAAGGCGCGGCGTGCAGCCGCGACTTCTTCGTCTTGAACGCTTTTGCGCTCATCATAGACGGCTGTCACCTCCCCTGTGCTAGATCGAATAGTGACCGAGTAGAGCGGCGCGGCCGACTTGGTTGGCCGCGGCCGCGTATACGTGACAATGTCCTCATACCATGACGGCTGAAGCTCCGGAATGAACTCGGAACGTTCCACGGTGACCTTGTAGCCGGCGGGAAGTGGCCATCTGCGTTGCGCGATCGCCTTGTGAGCTTTGACGAGCGCGGCTTGCCGTGCTCGCTCGTTTAGCTTGGAGTTTGGCGCAGGTGCTGTTGCACATGCGCCGATCAGGCTCGCTACAGCCAGGACTGAAACACGATCCCATATGGCGCGTTGCATAGGCCTAACGAGAATTGTGCGAAACTTCGCAATTAATTACGAATAATTTTTCGTATAACATGGCACATCAATCGGGAGTGGCAGGCGTGTCGAGCGGACTGCGGATTCCCAATCCCGGCTTGTTGAGGACGTGGGTGTAAATCATTGTCGTGGAAACGTCCTTGTGGCCGAGCAGTTCCTGCACCGTGCGGATGTCATATCCGGCCTCCAAGAGATGAGTGGCAAAGCTATGACGGAAGGTGTGGCAACTGGCCGCCTTTGCTACGGCAGTCGCGTAAACAGCCTGTTTGACGGCGTTTTGCAGGTTCTTTTCGTGCACATGATGGCGGCGAGTCTCGCCCGAGCGCGGATCGACTGAAGCCCTGGCCGCGGGGAAAACCCATTGCCAGCGCCAGTCGCGCGCAGCGTTTGGATATTTTCGCTTCAACCCGAAAGGCAAATAAACGGCTCCTGCGCCCTGTGCGAGATCGCGTTGATGGATCTCGCGCACCCGTTGCAGTTTCTCGCGCAGCGGCCGCTTGAGGCCGGCCGGGAGGAGGGTCCGCCGTTCCCGCAGGCCCTTGCCATCGCGCACGTTGATCTGCTCGTAACCGAAGTCGATGTCTTTGACGCGCAAACGCAGGCATTCCAAGAGGCGCAGGCCGCTGCCGTAAAGCAGCTCGGCCATGAGACGATAATCACCCTGCAGACGGCCGATGACAGCGTGGGCTTCCTGTCTGGTTAACACGACTGGCACCTTGGGCGGGCGCTTCACTCGCTCGACTCCGGAGAGGTAATCGAGTTTCCGGTCGAGTACCTGCTGGTAAAGAAAGAGCAGGGCGCGTCACCCGGTGAGATAGCGCCGGATACGCGTCTTTAGGCACCGCTTGCCCCACGCGCTCTTGAGATATTTCTCACGTTGCGCGTCGTCGCTTCGGTTAAGGCAACCTTCCCAGTAGATAAGTTCGAGAGGAATTCGTCGCCTGGTCGACGAAACATGGCCAGCATTGTGCACTTCTACTCTGGCTGGCAGGTTGTTCGCAAGTCCAACGTAAAATTGTAGGTCCGCCGCCGAGCGCAAAACATACACGTAGTGCTTTCCCACAGCGATCTTATCTCACGGGGTAAGCGCCTGGTTCTGGGTGGAAGCGGCGACATGCTTTTCGACTGCTAGATAGGTAAGGAACTGGGCGATCTTTTCCTCGCCCATCTCGCCAGGATGCCGCTTTTTATGGAAAAGGATGTAGCGCCGGATCCAATCGACGTAGGCCTGCTCGGTGCGAATGGCGTAATGCTTGACGCGCAAATGCCAGCGGACGCGATCGAGGAGTTTGGGGCCAGGGGTGGAGAGGGAGGCAACTGTCATCGGAAGGTGCTGATCTTCCAGAACCGTCGCAGCGGAAGCAAGCGCGAAAAGAGATTTTCGATGCTGCCGCCCGTGGTGCTACTGGGTGAGCTTGGGTGCAAGGTTGGAGATTTTTGCGATGGCTGGCAAGAGAAAACGCCGGAGGCGTTTGGTTATCGGCGTTCCTCTCGCGGGGCTTCGGTGGTCGGTCATCGGGCTGCCACTGGAGCATTCTCGAGACCTGAGCTGGGCCTCGTTTCCGGGCTGGCCCGCGCTAAATCACCATCAACTCAGTGCTGCCGCTCCAGTCGCTCGCGCCGGCGGCGCCGGGGACGTTTACTTTGACCCGATAAATCCGGCCCGGAATGAGGCGGGTAAACCGGGCACGGCCGCCGGTGGTCTGCTGGCTTTGCTCGATCACGCCTGGTGTTTCGCTCAGGCTGACAATCCAGGCGCAGATTTTCGTTCCGTAGGGACGTTTGGTGGTGGCAATGAGGGTGCCGGTGGTCGGACCTTGCTTGAGCCTGGGGATGGGCGGCGCTGACAGGTCCCCAATGGCATGCCGGGTCGGTTTGTGAATAGGAAAGCCGCTGCTGAGGAGCATGGCCAGGTCGCCATCGCATCTCCCGGCCACGTAACTGGCCAGTTGCCGGACGAGCCCAACCAGTTCAGCCCGCCGCGCATTTTTGAGCAGGGTAAGAAGTTTGCCGCCGTCGGAGGCGTTGACGAGCGCGACCTGGAGCTTTTCCCGCGCCTCGGCCACGACGGCAAGGGAGGGCGTGGGGCTCGGGAAAATTGGCGTTGCCAGTGAGGCCGTCGATGATTGCTCCTACCTGCACGAGGAGGTCGGCGTCGCGTTCGGTGGAGAGGAAGTTAATCGCTGGCTTAACGATCAGTCTGGAGGGCATGGTTTTTTCCTGGTTGGGTTTGATTCGTTAGTTAGCAGTGCGCGTGCCACTATTTCGAAGACCTCTGTGGCGAGTTCAGGGCGGTCCAGCGCGACTTCCGGTCGAACAGAGGCGACTTCTGCCAGGCTCCGGCGGAACTCAATTCGCTCCGACCAGAGTTCTCGCCGCGATCCCGGGAGTTCCGGCTGCGCGGGCGGGAATTCCAGAGGGTGCAACTCGAATTCAGTCGGGGCAGCACGGACAACGGCCAGAGTGCGGACGAACTCGGCCCGTGGTCTTCTGAACTCCGGCAGGACCTTCGCGAGTTCGCCCCTTCCCTGGCTGACTTCTCAGCGATCAATCCGGAGCTCCAAAAAACTCGTCCTGAGGCCGGCCGAAGGATCATCCTTTCCGCTCTTTGCAGGTTCACAGACCGACTGGTTAACTTTAGGTCTGCCTGTTGGAATCAGAGGCCTTCGTCGTACAGCAGCTCCGCGCTGCTCAAGATACCTAGACCATTGCTTCCTCCCACCACGAGCACCTGGCCAGTGGGAAGGAGCGTTGCGGTGTGCCTGTAGCGTGCGGTACCAAGACTTGGGGTCGCGCTCCACGTCCCGGTCGCCGGATCACAGACCTCAGCGCTGTCCAGGAAACTGTTTTTAGTATTATAACCCCCGAGCCGACAGCGCTTTGCCGGAGGGGAGCAGGGTGGCGGTGTGCGAGAAGCGAGAGGTGACAAGGCTGCCGGTCTCAGTCCAACTCGCGCTGGGTTGGTTTTGCGTCGGCACCGCGGTCAGCGCAAGCAAAACGGCTGAGAGCGAACTGAAGGTGATTCGGCGCGCCGAAGGACGGAGCCTGCTATTGGCTTTCTTTTCCATAGGGGGTTCGAAGGCAGAACGGAAGCACGCGAGCGGATGCCAGAATAGCTCCTCTACACTCACCCATGACAGATGTTTACTCAGCTCGGCAACCGCCCGTCAATCCGAACGCGCCCCGGGTTTCGCCCAGGCTGACGACCCAGGGGCGCGGGGCCGCACGTTCGGCTAAAGATTAATGCTTGGATGACGAAAACAGATTCGCTATAAGCGGCGTCAACCAACCAACCATCCCTGCTTATGTTCGACACAGGAACGACCGGATTCATGCTTCTCGCCACCAGCCTCGTCATGTTGATGACGCCCGGGCTCGCCTTCTTTTACGGCGGGCTCGCCGGGAAACGAAACATCCTCGGGATCATGATCCAGAGTTTCGTCTCGATGGGCATCACCACCATCATGTGGTTTGTCGTCGGCTACTCGCTTTGCTTCAGCGGCGACTCGTTAGGTGGGCTCATTGGCAATTTCGACAAGGCCTTCATGCACGGGGTCGATTTGAATTCGCCTTTTCCCGGCAATCACAAACTGCCCGAGTTCGTTTTCATGGCTTACCAGATGATGTTCGCCATCATCACGCCCGCGCTCATCACCGGCGCTTTTGTGAATCGAATCACCTTCAAGGCTTACCTCGCCTTCCTCGTCCTCTGGCAACTGCTGGTCTATTATCCTTTCGCGCACATGGTCTGGGGTGGCGGGCTCCTCGCGCATTGGGGCGTGCTCGATTTTGCCGGCGGGATCGTCGTCCACGCCACCGCCGGGTTTGCCGCGCTCGCGTCGGTCTTCTACGTCGGGCATCGTCGCGATCGGGAATCGCCGCCCAACAGCATCCCGCTAATTGCTATTGGCACCGGCTTGCTTTGGTTTGGCTGGTACGGCTTTAACGCCGGGAGCGAGTTGGATGTGAACGCCATCACCGGCCTGGCTTTTCTCAACACCGACGTCGCGGCCTCGTTCGCGGCCATCGTCTGGCTAACGATTGAATGGACCGTGCAACGCCGCCCGAAATTCGTCGGGCTCATGACCGGCGCGGTCGCGGGCCTGGCCACGATCACCCCCGCGGCCGGCTTTGTTTCGTTACCATCCGCGGCCTTCATCGGCATGGCTGCGGGAGTCGTGTGCTATCTCGCGGTTCATCTGAAAAATAAGCTCGGCTGGGACGACGCCCTCGACGTCTGGGGCGTGCACGGAGTCGGCGGCGCGCTCGGCGTCATCCTCCTCGGCGTCTTTGCCTCCAAAGCGGTGAACTCCGGCGGCGCTGACGGATTGCTCGCGGGCGGCAGCCACTTCTTCCTCGTCGAATGCGCCGCCGTCATCGGCGCGGCGCTCTACGCCTTCCTCTTCACTTACGTGATGCTGGCGTTGATCAACCTCTTCACCACCGTGAAAGTCTCCGAAGCGGAAGAAGACCTCGGTCTCGACGCCGCCGTCCACGGCGAACGCGCCTACGATTCCGGCACGCTCTGAGATTTCGACGCCTTCCCGGCAACATCCTGCTGGTGCGCCAGGCAGGCGCACGCTACAAGACTAGCGCGATGGCAGTGGAATCGGAGGCAAGTAAAAAACAGCGCGAACTGGATGCGCGAGGCGGTGTCGTTAGGCCGGATCGGGCTGGCGCAAGCCGGCGGCGGCGACGGACAGATCGTCGGCCGCGGCTACAACCAAGTCACGACTCTGCTCGATCCGACCGCGCACGCCGAGGTGATAGCGATCCGCGAGGCCTGTCGCTCGTTAGGGCGATTCGACCTGAAAGGCTGTGAACTTTACGCCAGCTGCGAGCCCTGTCCGATGTGTCTGGCGGCGATCTACTGGGCCCGACTCGAGCGCGTCTTCTACGCCTGTACCCGGCACGACGCGGCCGAGATCGGTTTCGACGATCACTTCATTTACGAACAACTCCCGCTCGAGATCGCGGCCCGCTCCCTTCCGATGAAGCAGATCGAGCGCGAACACTCCCTCCTCCTTTTCCGCGAGTGAATGGAGAAGCCGGATAAGGCCCCCTACTAGCTCCTGTTGCCGCCGGGATCGGTGACCCCGGCTGTCAACGCTCCCCGCTACAGCTAAAAGCTGAACCCCATCTCCGCTCCGATGACGAGCGCGTTCGGGATGCGTCCGGTTCCGCCGGGCCGGATGACCCATTGCAGGTCCGGCTGAATGAAGGCGAACTTCGTCAGGTGAATACGGTAGCCCGATTCGACGACCGACTCGAAGGTCGGCACGCCATTCCCCGCCGCTTTCACCGTCCGGCCATAGATTTCGCTAAAGTTGCCGTAGATGTAGCCGAATATCGCCTGGTCGTTATTGCGACATGGGATCAGCCCCTTGTAAACGAGGCCGAGGTTGACCTGAAACGGCACGATCGAAATGCTCGGTTGCGGATAGAGACCGGAGGCGAGGAAGATCGACAGTCCCTGGTCGCTCCCCGGGGCTTCCTGGTAAACCATCTGGTCGCCGTGGACGTAGAAGCCATAGGAGCCGGCCCGCTTGTTGTTCGTGCCGAACTCGGTATATCCGCTCCAGGGCGAGAACGATCCGCCAACCCAGTAGTGACCGGGCAGCCCCTTCATCTCCGAGGAGGGCGCCGTGCTCTTGCCGTCTTTCTTATCGTTAGGCACGGGCTTTTTCCAGAACTCCGGACTCCAGCCCACCTGCGCGATCATGAAGACGCCGTCCTCACCGCGGATGCCCCAGTTGAGGCCGTTGAGTTTGGAATCGAAGATGTCGGTCCAGGTCTGGAAGATTCCGACTTGGGCATTCCATTCCGGCGTCGGATCGATCCGGAACCGCGCCGCCCAGGTCGCGAATGGATAGGCGGAGAACTGGGTATCGAAGAGAACATTGCGAATGTCGCCGTCGATACCGTTGTTCAGATAAAGCCCGTAGAATTTCGAGCCGTTGAAATCATCCGAGGCGCCGAAGCGGCCGAGCTTGAGCGAGGCCTTGTCGTTCCAGAAACGCTGTTCGAGAAAGAGCTGATAGAAGAAGACGTTTTGGCCGCCGACCGTCTGCTGCACATCATAACGGCTCCCGACATAATACTCGGTCAGTCCGCGGCCGTCGCGGTTGACGCCGCTGATGGTCAGCTTGGCTCCTTTCCACCCGATCAGTTTGTCGAGGTAAAGATTGGCGCCGAAATAGAGATCATCGACGTAGGTCGCTCCCTGCTTCATGCCGCCGGACGGGTTGCCGGAGAAGATGGCCGTGTAATAAACAAAGGGCTCGAATCCGGCATCGAACATCCCCGTTCGCATGCCGTTCATGTCGCCGAACATGTATTTCCCCTGCATCCAGGAGTCGCTCTGGGAGGCCGTGACGGTGGTCTCGGGGCTGGTCGCGGTTCGAACCGGAGTCCGCACTCGCGGCGACGCTGCGCTCTGCGCGAAGGTTGCGTGAAGAGCGATCAACAGGCTGCCGAGCAGCACGGCGGTTATTTTCATGGCTTCCGTTTGGTTAGGCGACCGTTACTCTTTGCATCGCGGTCTCGATGGTATTGCGTGAACTCAGCTCGCTTTCGAGGCGGCTGAGTTTGTCGATGGAAAATGCGGTGGCGAGCCGGGCGCAATCGCCTAACGAAAGCTGCTGCAACTGGCCGGAGATGACGCCCGCCACCATCGCGTCCCCTGCCCCGACCGTGCTTTTGACTTCGATGTCGGGCGGGCGCGCCAGTACGGCCTCGCCGGCGGTGACGAAGCAGGCGCCCTCTTTGCCCATCGAGACGACGACGAGTTCGATCCCGCGCCCGATCAATTCGCGCGCGCCCGCGATCACTTCCTTCTCGTTAGGCAAGGAACGCCCGATGTAGGCCTCGAATTCGTGGATGTTCGGCTTGATCGCCGTCGGCCTGGCCTCGAGGGCGAGCGGAAACGGATCGCCGCTCGTGTCGAGCAGCACCTTGGCTCCGCGCTGCCGGAGCCGGCCAATGATGTCGCGATAAATCCCGAGGTCGACTCCCGGGGGCAGAGAGCCCGCGACCACAAACCAGTCCGCGTCGAGAGCGGCGATCTGCGAGAGGAGCATGCTCACTTCTGATTCGCTCGGTCGCGGCCCAGGGAAATTGATGTCGGTCGTCTCGCTTTTGATCGGATCGGTGATTTTGATTCCAATCCGGGTTTGACCGGCGATGCGGACAAAATGATCGGCGATTTTCTTCTGGCTGAACAATTCCTCAAACGCGCCGGCATTAGCGCGCCCGAGAAAACCGGTCACAGCCACTTCGTATCCGTAATCCGCCAGGGCGGAGGCGACGTTGACGCCTTTCCCGCCCGGATTGGAGCGCACGCTCTCGACGCGGTTGACCGCGCCGGCGGTGAAATTGGAAATCGAAACGGTGCGATCGATCGCGGCGTTGAGCGTGATCGTGACGACCTGGAATTTATCGGAGGCAGTGTTCATGGTTCGTTAGTCGTTAGGTTGGAACGGGCAGGGCGCGGACTTCTTCGGGCGAATGACAGGCGAGCGCCTTCTTCGCGTAGGCCTGGACCTTGGCGAGTGAGAGATTGCGCAGCTGCGCCTTGATCGAAGCGATGCTCGGCACACTCATGCTCAATTCGGCGACGCCGAGCCCGGCCAGAATCATCGCGCCGCGCGGTTCGCCCGCGACGCCGCCGCAAACGCCAACCCATTTCCCGGCACTGGTCGCGTCGCGCACGACTCGGTCGATGAGGCGCAGCACGACCGGATGCAATCCATCAACCTGACGGGCGAGCGCGGGATGCATGCGATCCATCGCGAGCACGTATTGCGTGAGGTCGTTTGTCCCGATCGAGAAAAAGTCGGCTTCCTGCGCCAGCTCGGCCGCCATCAGCGCGGCGGAGGGCACTTCAATCATGATCCCGATTTCGATCGGCGGCACATCCAGCTCCGCCCGCACCTCTTCGGCGATCTTTTTCGCCTCGCGCAAATCCTCCAACGAGGTGATCATCGGGAACATGATCTTGACCGGGCCGGTGGTGGAGGCGCGATAGATGGCGCGCAGTTGCGGGATGAACAGCTCCGGGTGCCGCAGGCAAAGACGCACCCCGCGCACGCCGAGAAACGGATTGTCCTCGTGCGGGAAGGTGAGATACGGCACGACTTTGTCGCCGCCGATGTCGAGTGTGCGGATGATCAATGGCAGGCCGTTGAGCGCATTCGTCATCGTTCGGTAGGCGGCGAGCTGTTCGTCTTCGCTCGGCGCGGTTTCGCGTTCGAGGAAAAGGAACTCGGTCCGCAGCAGACCGACCCCTTCCGCGCCGGCTTCGACCGCGCGAATGGCTTCATTGGCTTTGCCGATGTTGGCTACGATCTCGATCCGATGGCCGTCGGTCATGATCGCCGGTTGGTACCTCGTTTCGAACTCCACGTCGCGCTGGCGTTGCAAATCGACCCGGAAAGCGGCGGCGGATTCGAGATCGGCTTCCGTCGGCGCGATGTAGAGCCGGCCGGTCGTGCCGTCGAGAATGCAAACCTTGCCCGTGGCTTGTTCGAGCACGGCCCCGCCCGCGCCCACCACCGCGGGCAGATCGAGCGAGCGCGCGATGATCGCGGTATGCGAAGTCGCGCCACCCGCCGCCGTGCAAAGTCCGAGGATGCGTTTCGGGTCGAGTCGCGCGGAATCAGACGGTGTCAGATCTTCCGCGACCAGGATCACGGGCTCGTTAGGCAAATTCACGTCGCCCTGTTGGGTGCCGGTGAGGACACGCAGGACGCGCTGGCCGACGTCGTGCAGATCAGCAGCGCGCCCGGCGAGCCGTTCGTTGGCGACCTTCTCGACATCCGCGACCCGCTGATTGATCACCTGCTGCCAGGACCAGGCCGCGCTATGGCCGCCCTCGATCAATTCGTAGACTTCGCTGAAGAGATCGACATCGGTCAGGAATGCCTGGTGGGCGCGGAAGATGGCGGCTTCGTTCCGGCCGCTGCGCGATTTCACGGCGTCGTGAATTTCGACCAGTTGTTCGCGGCCTACTTCGAGCGCGTATTTGAGCTTTTGCTTCTCCGTTGCCACGTCACCCGGTTTGTCCTCGACCACGAGCCGGCTCGATTGGAAAAGATGGAGAGGCCCGATGGCGAGCCCGGGCGAAGCGCTCACGCCGTCGATCCAATGCATATTTGAAACCGGCGTCCAGATCGCCTGATCGACCGCGCTTTCTTCTTCCTCTTCATCGCCCAACCCGCTCTCGACCGCTTCCTTTAAGGCCGCGAGAGCGGCGTCGGCGTCCGGACCATTGGCGAGAATTTGAAGCTTCGTGCCCCCTTCAGCGCCGAGCTTGAGGAGCGAGGCCATCGCTTTTCCGTTGGCCAGTTTGCCATTTGCCCTAACGAAAATCTCCGCCTCAAATTGATTTGCGACATCGACGAAGAACGTCGCGGGCCGCGCGTGCAATCCGGCCGAAGCGGCAATCGCGACTTCGACCTGCCGCGCGCCGGCGAGTTGTTCTTCGGGTGTCGGCTGCGCTTCGGTGCGGCGGCTGAGGCCCGCGATGATTTCCTGCGGGTCGTTCGTCTCGGCGAGGCGCCGCGAGGTTTTAGCATCATCGAGCACATCCGTCAGAGCGGAGAGAATCCCGAGATGCTCGTCAGATTTCGCCGCGATCCCGACCACGATGCGAACGGTCTGGCCCTTGTTCCATTCCACGCCGGCAGGCAACTGCACGACCGCGACTCCGGTCTGATGAATGAGCTCGCGGTCTTTTTGCATCCCGTGCGGAATCGCGATGCCGTTCCCGAGATAAGTGTTCGCCTGCCCTTCGCGTCCGAGCATGCTCTCGATGTAACCGGGCGCAATCACGCCGGAATCGACCAGCACCTGGCCGGCGGCTTGGATTGCTTCTTCCTTGTTCTTCGCCTGCACGCCGAGGCGGATGTTTTGTGGTGAGAGTTTTATCATGTCGTTAGGCTCCGGTTTAGTTTGCGGCGGGGACGGTGGTGACGGGATCGAGAAGCGGTCGTTTGAGGAAAAAGAGCGCGCCGACTGTGACGACCGTCCCGGCCACGATGGCCCCGAGATACGGCACCAGGTTCGTCACCGCGCCCGGGATGAGGGCCGCGAAGATGCCGCCGTGCGGGACGAGAAATTGCACATTCGCTCCCATCGAGATCGCACCCGCCACGGCCGAGCCGAGCATCGTCGCCGGGATGACATGAAGCGGGTCCTTGGCTGCAAACGGGATCGCGCCCTCCGTGATGAACGACAGCCCGAGAACGAGCGCTGGTCCGCCTGCTTCGCGCTCCTCGAGATCGAATCGATTTTTGAAAATCATCGCGGCCAGGGCGAGCCCGAGCGGCGGGGTCATGCCGGCGGCGACGACCGCGGCCATCGGCGTGTAAATCTTACTCGCGAGCAAACCGACCGCGAAGGTGTAGGCGGCCTTGTTGACCGGCCCACCCATGTCGAAGGCCATCATTCCGCCGAGGATGAGGCCGAGATAAACCGCGTTCGCGCCGCGCATGCCGTTAAGCCAGGCGTTCATGGCGTTGTTCAGCGCCTGGACCGGCGGAGCGATGACGAAAATCATGAGCAGCCCGACCGCGATCGTGGAAAGGAAAGGCAGGATCAGGACTGGCATCAAACCAGCCAGAGTCGCGGGCAACTTGATCCTGTCGGCGAGGAATTTTGTCAGGTAACCGGCCAGGAAACCGGAGACAATTCCGCCAAGAAAGCCCGCGCCTAACGTTTGCGCGAGCATGCCGCCGACCAGGCCCGGCGCGATGCCCGGCCGGTCCGCGATCGAGAACGCGATGAACGCGGAGAGGACCGCGACAAAAAGATGAAAGGCGGTCCCGCCGCCGATCAGACTCAGAGCCGCGGCGAGCGTGCCTTTCTGGTCACCCGCGTAAATTCCTCCAATCGCGAACGCGAGCGCAATCGCGAGACCGCCTGCGATCACGACCGGCAGCATGTAAGAGACGCCGGTCATGAGATGTTTGTAGGGGCCAGTGCGGGAGCGGGAACGCTCGGCTTTGGCGAGTTCGACCGATTCCGCGAGCGAAGTGCCGACGCCGCCAGCCGGTTGGGCGAGCGCGGCAGTGATCACGTCCTTGCCGCTGTGCATCGCCTGCTTCGTGCTCGTGGAATAAAGCGGCTTGCCGGCGAAACGTGAAGTATCGACTTTCGTGTCAGCCGCGATCACAACCGCATCGGCCGCCGCGATGTCTTCAGGCGTGAGCTGATTCTTCGCCCCCACCGAACCCTGCGTCTCGACCTTGATCGTGTGGCCGAGCGCCTTGGACGCTTTTTGCAACGCTTCCGCGGCCATGAAGGTGTGCGCGATGCCGGTCGGGCACGAAGTGATGCCGACGAGTTTTTTTCCGCCTAACGACGCGGCGGGTGAAGCGGCCGGCGCGGGCGCGTGAGTGATCTGCGTGACCGACGGTTCCACCTCGACCGGTTCATCCATGACCAGCGCGAGCGCCGCTTCAATGACCGCTTTGCTGTTCCGAATCGCCTCAGCGGTGCTGACGCTATGGATTCGCTTGCCGGCGAAGGGCGTTTCGTTGACGTGAATATCGGCGGCCAGGATAACGACGTCGGCCGCGGCGATTTCGGCCGGGGTGAGTCGCTCCCCGGTTCCGACGGAACCCTGAGTTTCGACCCTGATTTGATGGCCCATGGTGGTGCCGGCGCGTTTCAACGCTTCGGCCGCCATCATGGTGTGAGCAATTCCAGTTGGACAGGCAGTGACAGCAACGAGCTTTTTCATAGTGGAAACCTTCTGAAGTGTTTCGCAAACTATTGAAAGATTACGAAGGCGTCAACAACTTTGTTGAAATATATTTGCCCGATATTTGACGATTGAGCCTACTGGAGTATTCGTAGAGGTGTGAAAGCCAACGCAAGTAAACGCAATCGCACAAAAACCTCGGCCCCTCCAGCGAGGGCACCGATGACGCAGCATCGTCGGCGCCAGATTGCCGCCCTCGTGCAAAGCGACGGCTCCGCTCACGTCAATACCCTGGCGCGAAAGTTCGGCGTTTCCGCCGTCACGATCCGGAACGATCTCTCTGCGCTGGAGAAAAAAGGCGACCTCTTGCGCGATCGCGGCGGCGCGATCCCCGCGCCCCTCCCCTCTCCCCGGCAGGTACGACATCTCCTTGGCCTGAGCGCGCGGGCCGCGCTCAACATCGAAGCCAAGCAGCGCATCGGCAAAGCCGCCGCGCAATTTGTCCAACCGGGCGATAGCATCATCATGGATGCGGGAACGACGGTGGTGGAAATGGCTCATCACCTTGCCGGCATCTCCCCGCTCACGGTTGTGACGAACGCGCCAAATGTTGCCCTAACGATCGGGGCGGAAACGGACGCTCACATAATCCTGCTTGGCGGGACGCTCAGCCGGGAAGCCTCAAGCACGCTGGGACCGCTCGCCGAACAGACGTTGGCCGACTTCAGCGTGCAGAAGGTCTTTCTCGGCACGCAGGCCATGGATCTGGAGGACGGATTAACCGACACCACGCTTGAGATCGCTCAGGTCAAGCGCGCCATGATCGAGGCCGCGAAAGAGGTTTACCTTCTCGCCGATTCGTCGAAATGGGATCACACCGGCTTCATCAAGGTCGCGGCCCTCGAGGGCATCGATGCTCTCATCACGGACGAAAAATTCCCGGCCAGCGCGCGGACCGCATTCGAGCGGCTCGGGATTCGACTCGTTCTCGTCTAGCATTTTTTTCGCAGCGGGGTTTGGACTTCGGGCGCGTCTTCTGACAGGCTCGCGCCGGTGCTCGCCAGAATTTATTCCGCGGCCGTTTACGGCGTCGACGCTTACGAGGTCGAGATCGAGGTCAACGCCGCCGGCGGTAACCCCAAAATCGTGATCGTCGGTTTGCCCGATACGGCGGTGAAAGAAAGCCAGGACCGGGTCACAACCGCGATCAGCAACAGCGGCTACTACTGGCCGCGCGGGCGGACGACGATCAATCTCGCACCGGCCGACGTGAAGAAAGAAGGACCGAGCTTCGATCTCCCGATCGCGCTCGGCATGATCGCAACCGCGCAGGAGATCGAGGAGGATCTGTTCGCCGACCTGAGCTTTGTCGGCGAGCTGGCGCTGAACGGCGCGGTCCGGGCGGTGAAAGGTGTGTTGCCGGTGGCGCTCGAAGCGCGGCGGCGCGGAAAACGCGCGGTCGTGGTGCCGCAAGCGAACGCCCAGGAAGCCGCCATGGTCGCGGGGATCGAGGTCTACGGAGTGCAGAACCTGCGCGAGACATTTCAGTTCGTTAGGGGCGAAAAGCAGCTCACTCCTGCCGAGGGCGATCTGAGCGAGTTCTTCGCCACCCATCAGAATTACGAGGTCGATTTCGCTGATGTCAAAGGCCAGGGGCACGTGAAGCGGGCGGTCGAAGTCGCGGTCGCGGGCGGGCACAACATCCTCATGATCGGGCCGCCCGGTTCCGGCAAGTCGATGCTCTCGAAACGGATCGCGACCATCATCCCGCCGATGGAGCTGGAGGAAGCGATCGAGACGACAAAAATCCACAGCATTGCGGGATTGCTAGGCGCGGAGCGTTCATTTGTCGCGACCCGCCCCTTTCGCTCTCCGCATCACACGATCTCGGACGTGGGATTGTTAGGCGGCTCAGCCATGCCGGCCCCGGGCGAGGTGAGCCTGGCCCATAACGGCGTTCTTTTTCTCGACGAACTGCCGGAGTTCAAACGCTCGACGCTCGAGGTGATGCGCCAGCCGCTCGAGGACGGCCGGGTCACGATCTCGCGTGCGGCCGGCACGCTTACCTTCCCCTCCGAGTTCATGCTCGTGGCGGCGATGAACCCGTGCCCCTGCGGCTACTACGGCGACCTGAAACGCGAATGCCGTTGCAGCCCGGTGCAGGTGCAACGTTATCGTCAGCGCATCTCCGGTCCGCTCCTCGACCGGATCGATCTGCACATCGAAGTGCCCTCAATCGAATATCGCGAGATCTCGAGTGAGCGCGCCGAGGAACCGTCCGCAGCGATTCGCGAGCGCATCGGGGAAGCGCGCAAACGGCAGCAGGCGCGCTTCCGTTCCGACAGGAAAACGACCTGCAACGCACGCATGTCGTCGCGCGCCATCAAGCAGCATTGCAAACTCGGCGATGAATCGCAGGATCTCATCCGGGTGGCAATGAGCGAACTGAGCCTGAGCGCGCGCGCCTACGATCGCATTCTCAAAGTCTCGCGCACCATCGCTGATCTGGCGGGCACGGACGCGATCTCGCCCGAGCACGTGAGCGAAGCGATCCAATATCGTACCTTCGACCGCACGCTCTGGGTCTGAAACCGAGCCTGCTTCCCGCGTCCAAGATGGATTCACCGGTTGCCGGTCTGCGGCGACAAGTCGAATTTGTGAGGTGCAATCGAGACGTCCCAAACCTAATCGCGTGGTGCGGCGCCGGACGAAGAACTGGAAGATGCCGGAGAATACCGTTTATGTCGGGCGGCCGACCGTCTGGGGTAATCCTTTTATCGTCGGGTCGGAACTGATCGGCGGCGGGAAACTGACCGCGGAAAAGGCAGTCGCGCTTTATCGTCAATACGCGCGTGAGGCCTTCAACGAGCGCGATCTCCGGGCCTGCCTGCGGGGAAAAAATCTGGCCTGCTGGTGCCCGCTTGGGCAACCCTGCCATGCCGATGTCCTGCTCGAAATGGCGAATTCTGATTAACGAACAGCGGCCCGCGCTTCGGCCAGAAGTTGATCGAGTGCGGCGCGGTCGAAGAATTTTCCGCGCACCAAGACTGCGCTAATTTTTCGGGTGTTGTGAATCTCCTCAAGCGGGTTGGCATCGAGCAGCAAAAGATCGGCGATCCGTCCCGGTGCGATCGTTCCCCAATCTGCTGTGCCGAAAAATTCGGCGGGCTTGGCGGTCGCCGCCTGCAGGGCCTGCCGAGGCGTGAAGCCCACCTCTACCAGCAGGCTCAGCTCCTCGTGGAGACTGGGTCCCGGAAAATTAAGGGGATCGAGCGAATCGGAGCCGGCCATCATTTGCACGCCAGCCTCGTGAAGGGCGCGCGCGATCTTCAGATCGTTTTCGAATTGCGCGAGATACCCTTTCGCCACTTCAGGTGAGACCTCGTTTTCGATTTCGCTAGGCGACCATTTCTTGCGCAGGCCGGACGGGAGATAGGCGAGCTCGGGCGGATCACTTCGTGCGATCTCGCGCTGCTTTGCGATCGCCCGGATGGCGACAAGCGTCGGTACGAGCCAGGTCTTATTGCGGACCATGGTCTGGGCCAGCGCAGCAACCTTTTCCTGGCTAAAACTGGCATTGGCTTGGTCGCGCGCCGCCGCCGCACCGGCGCTGTCGCGATTCGCGCGCGCTTCGATTGATTTTTGACGGAGCTCATCTTCCCGCGCGGAACAATCAAAGGTCAGATTGCTGTAGAAGATGTGCTCGATGCTCTTCTGGCCGGCCTCGGAAACTTCGCGGGCGTGGAGGGCGTTCGGGACATGACCGACAACAGTCATTCCCTCTTTTTTCGATTCGTCGGCGATCGCGAAATAACTCTCGCGATCCAGACGCGACAGAACCTTGATGAAATCGGCGCCCCTGGCTTTCAAGTCGCGGACGGCAGCCCGGCCTTCATTAGGCGTGGCAACCGCGAGCAAATCCGGCGGTTGCGATTTGCCGCCATCGAGCATAGGACCCGGGCAGTAGATGCGCGGACCGATCAGCTTGCCGTCGGCGATCTCTTTCCGCCAGCTCTGCAAACTCGCCAGATCTCCACCCATATCGCGCACCGTCGTGACGCCGTTGGCGATGAGGAGGGGCAGCAGTGTGGACTTGCTCCATTTCGGATCGGCCGTCACGCCCGCGATGTGGACATGCATGTCGCAGAGACCGGGGATGAGGAATTTGCCGCGCGCGTCGATGACGCGAGCGTCGGCAGGCGGAGCGGCCGGTGTGATGCTCGTGACGCGGTCGCCGGTAATGACGACCGTGCGGTCGGGATGTGGTTCTGCGCCGGTGCCATCAATCACCGTGACATGAGTCAGGGCCAGCGAGACAGGTTCCGCCAAAGCCCACCTGCTCCAACCAAAAATGATCAGCGCAACGATCAGTAGACAAAGCTTCCGCTTTCCCCTAACGACTCCAGGGTTTGTCTTTCGGTGAAGATTGGTGGGCACCGTTTACTTTGTCCCCACGAGGAAGGGCATGTCGAACAAAGAAACCCCGCGCTCAGGACAAATAACCGACCTTATCAGACCACATGCCCTTCTGGGAGGCTTAGTCGAGGCCGTAGATTTCGACCAGTGCTATGCCCATCGTGTCATTACTTCCGCGGACGATTGCGGTGTACGGCGCAGGTGAAAGAGTGGCAACGATCGCTGCTTCTGAATCGTTCGCCGGCTGGAGCGTCGTTGCCTCGATTTCGGCCTCCTGATCGCTCCGCCAATTATCGTTACTCCGAAGAAGGGCGCCGTTCTCGTCGTATAACTCGAGCACCGGATCGGCCAGGTTACCGTCAACCGGCAACGAGGGACCCAGAGCGCGCACAATCACGTCCTGCGAGTTCGACCCGAGCACGATTGTGCCGCCGATCAAAACGCCTTCACCCACGTTGACGTGTCCGCGGGTGGAGATGTTTTGGATGTTAGGTCCAACACCGAAATCGAGGTCGTAGACCTCAATCAGTCCGACGCCCGTGGTACCGTTCGCGTCGCGCAGGACGGCAGTGTAAGGGATGCCGGCATCGTCCGATGGCACGCGGAGCAGGATAACAGATTCGCTCTCCGCAGTCGGGGCGAGCCCGCTATCGATGATCTCCTGCTGGTTGGCGTTATCCTCCCAGTTATCGTTGCTCGCGATCAATACGCCGTCGCGGTCGTAGAGTTCCAGTACCGGATCACTGAGTGCATTTGCGATACCACTCGAAACGAGGGATGCGCCAAGACCGCGAATTAACATCCGTTTCATCTGCCCGCCGCGGGTGATGAAGCCGGCAATCGAGGCATCGTCGCCGCTGCCGACCTCTACCCGGGTCGAGAGATTAGCCAGCCAATGCGCGACCGGAAGCGGCTCAAACTGGGCCACAAACGGCGTGGCTCGATCCGGCCAGACGGTGTTGGCCGAGGGAGCTGTGTCCTGAATATTTCTGGTCGAAAGCGAATAAGTGAAATTCTCGGCGAGCGGCGAGCAGGTAAGAATGACCGTGTCGGGCTCGGAACTCATGACGGCTTCAGTGATGACCTGATTTTGATCGAGCGAATAGTTGCTAACCACAGTAGCTGTCTCCGGGTTCACATGACTGTTAAACCTTACCTGAAGATGACTATTGTCCTGATAGAAGGAAACCGATAGCACTTCCAATGGACTGGCGATCCATTGGCGCAGAACAGCCATGGCCGCTTCGTGCACAATGTTCTTGGCCAGGGGCGGCATCTTTGTCGCATCGAGCGCGTCGTCGCGCTGGTAAAGTAGAGACCCGGGGATGTCCCTGAAAAGGACGTAGGTGTCGATCAGGCTTTGATCTTCCAACGGCGTGTAAAAGCGCGCGTCGTAGCCGGGACCATAGCCGCCGGGGCGATGACATTGCGAGCAGTTGGAATCGATCCACGACCGCATTCGGGTCTGAATCGGCTGAGTTGCATCAGTGATAAGAACGGAATGGAGAAGGTCGGGAATTTCCGCCTCGTCGATGCTCGGATTTAGCATCCCGAGGTGATTCATGGTGCGGAGCTGGTTGTCCGTCCGGCCAGTCGAAGGATAAGTAAAAGTTCCGTTCAGCTGATGAGTCTTGGGACCGAGGACATAGCTGGCCACCGGATTGTGACAGAAGAGACACTGTTCACGGCTCGGGTAACTCCAGGTATGAATGACTGTCTCGCCCGTCGCGGTCACGACCGGAATTTCTTCATTGAGACCTTCCATTGGAAGCAAGTCGGCATCGCTGTTATCATCCCGCCACTTGTAAGTCACACCGTAAACCGCGCCATTCTCGTCCCGAACAAGCAGCCGCGTCTCCAACCGCTTCTTTTCCTGCGTTTGTTCGTTCACGATCAAGTCGAACTCTTTCACGAAGACGGTCCCGTTGGGGAATTGGTATTCACCGGTTGGAACGAAATCGATCTGCTCATCGGGATCGTAGGGCGGACCGTCGTTGGGGACGGCCATCCAGCGCGCTTTCAGGGCACCGTCGGACCAGAGAGGCGAATTGACCGAATACGGGATGAGGCCATCAGTTGGAACAACGTTTAAGACGTCGCTGAACGCACCGGTCGCGGAGAGGACCGCTGGAAACGGGAAGGCGCCGTCATAGGGAGGCATGGAATTATTCAGGTACGGTCCAATGGGAGCCCGTGAATCCAAGCCATAGGGTGTCTGACCAGAGGCGACGGGTGCCAGGGCGACAGCGACGAGGAAAACGGATGACAGTGCCCGGAAGCGGAGGCGTTTTTCCATGACCGGCCAGGGCTAATGAGCAACTCTCAGCACGGCTTGCCGAGCAAGAATAAGCGTAGACTGAAAGTCCTCCATTTCCTGGAGACGCTTAGAGCAGATTGTAAACTTCCACGAGGCCGATCCCGCTCGTTCCATCCTTGCCCGCAACAATCGCCGTATAGGCGCCAGCAGGAAGGGTGGTAAGAATAGCTGACTCCAAGGGATCTGTCGGCTGGAGATTGGCTGGGATGTCGCCAGAATTGGCGGCTTCCTGCCAATTGTCGTTCATTGCGACGACCGCACCGTTGATATCGTGCAATTCCAGCGTCGGATCGGCCAGAGCACCGGCAAGTCCCAGGGAAGGCCCGATCGCGCGAACCAAGACGGTCGAGCTATCACCTTCGCCAGCGAGAATAAAACCTCCGATCATGACATTGTCGCCAATGCCGACAAAGCCCCGCGTGCTGATATTCAATAGCGCTGGCTTTGGGATAGCCGCAGCCACATTCACGGTACCGACCATCCCCATGAAGTAGTGAGGTTGGCAGTAGTAATTGACCGTCCCCGGGTCGGTAAATGTATAAGAAAAGGTGAAAGGCTGATCTTGCACGCCCGTGTCGAAGAGCGGATTGGGAGCGTTGAAGCTGTCCCCCTGCCTCACACTGTGCCCAACCGAATCCCAAACCCACATCACCGTATCACCGACATTAATGTCCACGGTGGCCGGAGAAAAGGCATCGCCATCCAGCCCGACATGCACCGTGACAGTCGTCGCGGCTCCCACACTCGCCACACTCCCGACTGCGAGAACAAGCGCAGCCGCCAGTCCGGCGAGAGTTCGACAAAAAACGCGACGAGCCCGATTCATTTTGGCAGAGGTTGCGACGGAGAAAATGTACATAAATATGATGTTTGCTTGGTTGTTTGGATAGACCGACCCGCGATCGTACATTTCCGCGGCAAAACTGCAAGCAAATTCCGCGACTCTCGGAATTTCTCGGCCTTGATTTGCGCTCCCCGGATCGATAAATCAGGGAATGCGGTAAACTTCCACCAATGCTACACCCGCCAGGCCGTTCTTTCCCGCCACGATCGCCGTGTAGGGTCCCGGCGCGAGCGTCTCGAGCAAGGCTGATTCCACATCCTCAGCCGGCTGAAGGCCGGTCGCTTCAATCTCGCTCTGCTGCGTGTCTCTCCAGTTGTCGTTGCTCCGGATAAGCATGCCGTTCTCGTCATGCAGCTCGAGCGTAGGATCAGCGAGCGTGCCGGTAACTCCAAACTGACCAAGTGAAGGTCCGAGCGCGCGCACCAGGACCTCGGCGCTGGTGGCCCCACCGCCAAGAATAAAGCCGCCGATCATGACGTTGTTGCCCGGCTCGACAAAACCGCGGGTGGAGATATTAACCAACTGCGACGCAGCCCTCGGGTCCAGATCGTAGGCCTCGATCAGACCCACCCCGGTCGCTCCCTCCTTCCCTTTCACAATGACAGTGTAACTCCCCGGATCCAGCGTCATGACGAGCGCCGACTCGAGGTCGCTGGCCGGCGCCAGGCCGGTCGCTTCGATATCGGCCGCCTTGGAGTCGCGCCAGTTATCATTCGTCGTGATCAAGGATTGATCGCTCGCGTGGAGTTCGAGGAAGGGATCGGCCAGCGGTGCGCTAATCCCGGCACTCGAGAGAGAAGGCCCGATCGCGCGCAGAATGACGCGCTTCGGCCCGGTCCCGGCGATAATGAATCCTCCGATCAAGACCTGATCGCCCGTCCGCACATCCAGCCGCGTGGAAATGTTGAGCGGCTGCACCGCGGTCGGCGATGGAGTCGGCGTCGCCGCTGTGACCGTCACGCTCCCGAGCATCGCGCAGCAAGCACCGTGCGGCATGCAGTAATACGAAAACGTCCCCGGCTCGGCGAACTCCTGCGAAAAGGTAGATCCGGAAGTCCTGATCCCGGAGTCAAAGCGGCCGTCCGGAGCCGCCGGCGTCCCCGAGGTCACGCTGTGGCCGCTCCCTTTCCAATTCCACGTGACCGTGTCGCCGACCTGGATCGAAATTGAAGCCGGCGAGAACATCAGCTCGCCGCCCGGTGCGACATCAACAGTGAAGGTCGTCGCGCCGGCACTGGGCAAACCAAGGCAGGCCAGGACGCCCGCAACGAGAACCCAAAGCAGGGCGCGGCGGCGACTGAAATATTTGCTCGGCGAAATGTCTTTCATACTTCGGATGAACCAACCCTCCTCCTTTTAAGTAGTTTTGCGGGAAAATTCCAGTCCGTTCTCTGGGATCACCTGGTCAGTGCGGATTTCGGTTCCGCCAAAAGAAGTCCTTTTCCGATCCGAAAGCCGATGTAAATAAACACCTTCCGGCCCGCCAGCCGGCGTAACTTCAGCCTAAAGAATCATGTTTATTCCGAATCTCTCGTTTCATCGCCTCGGCCGCGTTCTCGCGGCCGTTTCATTTCTGCTCCTGCCTTTCCTCTCCGCATCGGCCGCGGAGGATTCTCCATCGCCTTCTCCAACCGCGACAGCCATGACTGAAAATCCGCTCCTCAAAGAAAGTACACTCGACTTCCATTATCCGCCCTTCGACAAGATCAAAAACGAACACTTCGGGCCGGCCTACGAGCAAGGGATGGCTGAGCAGCTGAAGGAGATCGAGCCGATCGCCTCCAATCCGGAGCCGCCGACCTTCGAGAACACCATCGTCGCCCTGGAGAAAACGGGCGACCTCCTCGGCCGAGTCGACCGCATTTTCTCCAACCTCTCCGCCGCCAACACCAATCCCGCGCTCCAAAAAATCGAGACTGAAATGGCGCCGAAATTGTCCGCCCAACAGGACGCGATCTTTCTCAACGGGCCGCTCTTCAAACGGATTGAGACGCTCTACAACAACCGCGATAAACTCGGGCTCGACGACGAATCGAAATGGCTCGTCGAACGGTACTACAAGGACTTCGTGCGGGCCGGCGCCAAGCTCTCCGACGCGGACAAGACGAAGCTGAAGAAGATGAACTCCGAGATCGCGGAGTTGAGGACCCAGTTCTCACAGAACGTCCTGAAGGAGAAAAACGCCGAGTCGATCGTGGTCGAGAAAAGCGAGGAACTGGAGGGCCTTTCCCCTAACGAAATCACAGCGGCCATCGCCGCGGCCAAGGAAGAAAAAAAGGAAGGCAAATTTGTCCTCCCGCTCCAGAACACCACCCAGCAGCCGCCGATGACCAACCTCAAAAATCGCGCCCTGCGCGAGCGCATGATGAAGGTATCGCTCGCGCGCAACAGCCACGGAAGCGAGTGGGACAATCGCGCGATCGTAATCAAAATGGCGAAACTGCGCGCGGAACGCGCCGCGCTTCTCGGTTACCCGAGCCACGCCGCTTATCAACTCGAGGATCAAACAGCCAAGAACGTCGAAACCGTGAACAAGCTCCTCGCCCAGCTAGCGTCCCCAGCCGTGGCCAATGCGCGCAAGGAAGCGGCCGACCTGCAAAAGGTGATCGACGAAGAAAAGGGCGACTTTCAACTCGCCTCCTGGGATTGGGCCTACTACTCGGACAAACTGCGCCAGTCGCGCTACAACTTCGACGAGGCGCAGATCAAGCCCTACTTCGAGCTTAACCACGTCCTGATCGATGGCGTCTTCTTCGCCGCGACCAAACTCTATGGCATCACCTTCAAGGAACGGAAGGATCTGCCGGTCTATCAGCCCGATGTGCGCGTCTTCGACGTCATGGACAAGGACGGCAAACCACTCGCCATTTTCCTGGCTGACTACTACGCCCGGCCCTCCAAACGCGGCGGCGCCTGGATGAATGAGTACGTCAATCAAAGCAAATTGTTAGGCACAAAGCCGGTCGTGGCGAACCACCTCAACATTCCGAAACCGGAAGCGGGCCAGCCCACCCTGCTCACCTACGACGAAGTGCGGACCGCTTTTCACGAGTTCGGCCATGCTCTCCACGGCATGTTCTCGGCCGTGAAATATCCGCGCTTCAGCGGCACCAGCGTGCCGCGCGATTTTGTCGAGTATCCCTCGCAGGTGAACGAAATGTGGGCCACCTGGCCGGAAGTGCTGGCGAACTACGCCAAGCATTACAAGACGGGCGAACCCATGCCGAAGGAGCTGCTCGATAAAGTGATCGAGGCGGAGGAAAAGTTCGATCAGGGTTTCAAGATCACGGAATACCTGGAGGCCGCTCTCCTCGATCAGGCCTGGTACCAGCTCAAACCATCGGAGATCCCGACCGACGCCCTCGCCTTTGAAGCGAGCGCGCTCAAGAAAGCCGGGGTTGCATTCGAGCCCGTGCCCCCCCGCTATCGCACCACCTATTTTTCGCACGCCTTCGCCGGCGGATACAGCGCCGGCTATTACAGCTATATCTGGAGCGAGGAACTCGACGCCGACAGCGTCGAATGGTTCAAAGAACACGGCGGTCTCAAGCGCGAAAACGGCGATCACTTCCGCGAGACACTTCTCTCCCGCGGCGGCAGCCAGGATGCGATGAAGCTGTTCCACGACTTTACCGGCCGCGACCCGTGGATCGAGCCCCTCCTGAAACGCCGCGGCCTCGACGGTGCGCCGCCCCCGAAAGCGCACGGCGAAGTGCCTTCCGGGAACTAGGCCGGGCTGGACTGCCTGCACCCGCACGCGAGATACGAAAGTGTAGAGGCGGGCGTGTCGCCCGCTGGAGGTGCGTGTTGCCAGCAGTGCTGCGCTTCGCGGAAAAGGCGCGCTCGAAGTTAGGAAGAAACCACCGCGCAAGCGGAGCGATTGCGGACGACACGCCCGCCTCTACACTCCCTTCCCGCGAAGATCATGACGCGCTTGAAACCTCTTTTCCCGCTCCAAGCGGCTCGCCGTAACACTCGAGATACTTGATCCCCGAACCGGTGTTGAAAATCACTATCCGCTCGTTAGGTGTGACTTTCCCGGACTCCCGGAGCGTCCGGAGCGCCGCAAAACAAGCGGCGCCCTCGGGCGCCACGAACATTCCTTCCTGCGCGCCCACTTCCCGCGTCGTTCGGATCATCGTTTCGTCATCCACCGTGACCGCGCCGCCTTTCGATTCCCGCAATATCCGGAGCATGATGAAGTCGCCGACTGCCTTCGGGACGCGCAAACCTGAGGCGCAGGTGTGCGCGTCGGGAAATTCCGTCGCGCTCTCCGCGCCGGCTTCGAAGGCGCGCGCGATTGGCGCACAGCCGCTCGCCTGGACGGAGAACATCCGGGGCCGTTTCGCGCCGATCCAGCCCATCGTTTCCATTTCATCGAATGCTTTCCACATTCCGATCAGCCCGGTCCCGCCACCCGTCGGATAGAGAATCACGTCAGGCAATTCCCAGCCCGATTGTTCGGCCAGTTCGTAGCCGAGTGTTTTCTTGCCTTCAACGCGATACGGTTCCTTCAATGTCGACATGTCGAACCATCCCTCTTTCTCTTTGCGCCGCGCGATCTCGGCACCGCAATCGGTGATCAAACCCTCGATCAGTGTAACGTGCGCCCCGACTTCACGACACTCGATTACGTTCGCGCGCGGCGTATCTGCCGGCATGAAAATGTGCGCCTCGAGACCGGCCCGCGCCGCGTAGGCCGCGAGCGCGCCGCCCGCGTTTCCCGCCGTCGGGACAGCGAGCCTGGTGGCGCCGAGATACTTCGCCATCGAAACCGCCACCGACATCCCACGCGCCTTGAAACTCTGCGTCGGATTGAGCGATTCATCTTTCACCCAGAGATTCGACAGTCCGAGCGCACGACCGAACCGATCCGCTTGCAGCAAAGGCGTGCCGCCTTCGCCTAACGACACCGGCTCCACCTCGAGAGACAAGGGCAGGACCTCACGGTACCGCCAGAGCGATCGCTCGCGCGCGGCGAGCGCTTCGCGGGTCAGGGTCCGGCCCGCGGATTCCAAATCGTAGACCGGGAAAAGCGGCTTCTCGCAGGCGGTGCAAAGATTTTGCAACTGCGACGACTCGTGCCGAAGTCCGCACGCGGTGCAGGTCAAATGAGTCAGGAACATAGGCTATTTATCATCCGCAGATTTCGCAGATTAATAAAAGCGGCATTTTGCCCTCCTCCCATCTGAGTAAATCTGCGTAATCTGCGGATGGAAATCTCCGCATGGATCCGCAAGCCGCCACCTCACCACCATTTCGTCGTCCGTGGTATCGGCCCTCGCTCACAACCCAGATCTTCATCGGTCTGATCGTAGGCGGATTCATCGGCTGGCTGCGACCCGATTGGGGCAACGCCGTTTATTTTCTCCGCGACATATTTCTCAACCTGATCAAGTCGATCATCGCGCCGCTCGTTTTCTCTACCATCGTGGTCGGCATCGCCGGCGCGGGGAGCTTGAAAAAGGTCGGCCGCATGGGGCTGAAAGCGATTATCTACTTCGAGATCGCGACCACGGCCGCGCTCTTTATTGGTCTCGCGGTGGTCAATTTCACGAAGCCCGGAATGGGCGTCGAGTTGGTCGCCGGGACTAACGACGTCGTCAACACCGTCGCGCATACTCATCCCAAGACGCTGCTCGAAACCATCGTCCACATTTTCCCGGCCAGCGTGGTCGACGCGATGGCGCGGGGCGACGTCCTTCAGATCGTCGCTTTCTCCGTTCTCTTCGCCATGGCGGTCTCGGCCATCGGCGAAAAAGGAAAACCAATCGTGATCGCGCTCGAAAGCGTCATGCAGGTGATGTTCAAATTCACCAATTACGTCATGATGTTTGCGCCCATCGGCGTCGGCGCAGCCATGGCGCACACCATCGCGACCCAGGGGCTCGGCGTTCTGCTCAATCTCGGGCAATCTCATTCTCTCGCTCTACCTCGCTCTCGTCATTTTCATCGTCTTGGTTTTCGGTGAGCGTGATCCTTTTACTGCGCATCCCGCTGCGGCAATTCGTCAAGGCGGTGCGCGAGCCGGCGACGCTCGCTTTCGCCACTACGAGCAGCGAATCGGCTCTGCCCAAGGCGATGGAATCGATGGAGCGCTTTGGCGTTCCTCCCCACATCGTCGGGCTTGTCATGCCGACCGGCTATTCCTTCAATCTTGACGGCTCGACTTTGTATCTGGCGATGGCCTCGGTTTTCGTCGCCCAGGCGGCTGAGACGACGACCGGGCATCACGTCGGTCTCGCTCAGCAAATCACGATCATGCTCGCGCTCATGATTACGTCGAAAGGCGTCGCCGCCGTGCCGCGCGCCTCGCTCGTCATTCTCCTCGCGACCCTCAATAGCTTTCTTCCCGCCGGCCTCGGACCGATTGGCGTGGCGGTGATCTTCGGGGTCGATGAGCTGATGGACATGGGCCGCACCTGTGTGAATCTGGTCGGCAACTGCCTCGCCACCGTCGTCGTGGCGCGCTGGGAAGGCGAGTTCGACGACAGCCGTGCCCAGGTTTTTGGAACGCCCGCGGAGGTGACGCTCGACCTGAAGGCGGGATCGGTGGCCTTCGCGGAGGCGGCGACGAATGACTAACTGGCGCGCCCGCT
The DNA here is from genome assembly GCA_963819975.1 of uncultured Verrucomicrobiae bacterium. Taxonomy (GTDB): domain Bacteria; phylum Verrucomicrobiota; class Verrucomicrobiia; order Chthoniobacterales; family UBA10450; genus Palsa-1392. The sequence goes on from CAWFYE010000004.1 coordinate 26,495, forward strand.
GGGAGGCGTTTCGCAATCCGATCGATCCGGAAAAAGAGACCCTCCTACGTGCGCGCTGGGAATCTTTGCCTGACGAACTTCGCACGCCAAACCAACTCGCCGGACGCCATCTCACCCATTGCGGTTTCACGACCGGCGCAAGCTATTGCTCCTTCCGCTGCACGCACTGCTACCTCCCGGCGAACGCGAACGAGGTGCCGATCCCGACGCTCGCGCAAATGAAAGAACAGATCGACGCCAACCGGCGTTTCCAAGGGCCGGGCGGCGGCTTGCAGATTACCGGCGGCGACGTGGCCGATGCTTACTGGCGCGCCGGGCGACAAGGCGAACTGATCGAGATCACGCGTTACGCGGTCGACGTCGGCCTCGTGCCGATGCTGATGACGCACGGGCAGACATTGCTCGAGCATTCGGAGTTCCTCGAAGCGCTGGTGAGCAAGGGCGGACTGCGGCAGGTCGCGGTTCATGTCGACATGACCCAGGCCGGAAGGCACGGGTTCCCGATCAATCGCCTGACGAGCGAAAGCGACCTGCATCCGGTCCGGGAATCATTTACAAAACTCGCCACACACATTCGCCAACGAACTGGCCTTCCTTTGGAACTGGCGCACAACTGCACCGTCACGGAGCGGAATATCGGCTCGGTCGCGGAGGTGGTACGCTGGTTCCTGGCCGATCCGGCGCGCTCGCGCATCTGGCGCATTCTCAGCTTTCAGCCGGAGGCGAATACCGGGCGAACGATCTTCTCGGAGCATCCCGTGACGCCCAAAATCGTCTGGGAACAGATTTGCGCCGGGATGGGATTGCAACTCGACGGAAGCGCCTATCTCGGCGGTCATCCCGACTGCAATCAAGGCGCGAGCCTGCTCGTCGAAGAACGGCACGGAGAATATTTTCCACTTCTGCCTAATGACGAAAAAACGAAAAACCTTTTCGCCGAAATCCTGGCCACGATCGGGGCGATCTCGACCATCACGACCGATTCCAACGGGGCGGGATCGCTCTTACCCTATCGGGTTGCGGGGGCTTTCACGCGCCATCCCGCTCTCGCCGTCCGCACCCTGGCGCGAGCAGCCGTCTTGATCGCTTCCGGGCAAATCCCGGGCCGTTTTCTGGGCGCGCTCGTAACCGGTTGCGCGCACACCATCAACATCGGGTCACACAACTTCATGGACGCGAGCCAGGTGGCAAACGCGCCTAACGACCCGGTGACCCGCACCCGTCTCGAAGCCTGCGTCTTCAAGGGCGCGGTGAAAAATCGCGCAACCAACGAATGGGAGGCGGTCCCGATGTGCGCAATGAACCAGTCGCGCTGGAGCGAACTTTACGCGGAGCGACAGAGCGCTACTTCGCCTTCGTCAGGCTCGCCTGGTTCAGATCGAGATCTTTTTGCTCGATCACTCTGACGCCGGGAAAGCTTTTCTTGAGCGGCTCGAGGAAAGCGCCGGCCTTTCCGACAACGACGAGGCTGTTTGGCTGCGCCAGATACTTCTTCGCAAACGCGGTGACCGCTTCGCTCGTCACGGCATCGATCGAGGGAATGTATTTATCCAGAGTATCGAGCGGCAAATCGTAGGTTGCGAGATCGGAGACCTGGGAAACGAAACCCCGGTTCGTTTCCAGATTGCGCGCATAACGACCCGTCAGCACTGCCTGACGCGACTTCAATTCCTCGCCTTTCACCGGCTCGCTTACGAGGCGCTTCAATTCGGAATCCATCAGCCCTGCTACTTCGGCGGCCGATTCGTTTTTCGTCTGGGCGGAGGCGGCAAAAGGTCCCTCTTCCCGTCGCGGATCGATCGAACTGCCGGCCCCATAACTCAGGCCGCGCTTGATCCGGATCTCGCGATTAAGGCGAGAGACAAAGCCATTTCCGAGCGCCGCGTTGGCGACGAGCGCGGAATAATAATCCGGCGAAGAGCGCGCGATCGCGGGCCGCGCCACGGTGACCGCGGCCTGCCCTGCGTCCGGCATGTCGATCACAACACTGCCCGGTTTCCAATCCGCCGCGCCGGAGCGCACCTTTTCGTCAGGGGCGGCTTCGCTGTTTTTCCAATCGCCAAAAAATTTCTCGGCCAGTGCTTTGCCTTGCTCGAGCGTGACATCACCCGCCAGGACGAAAGCAGCATTGCGCGGCTGATAATATTTTTTGTAAAGCGCCGCGATCTGATCGCGGCCGATCGCCTGCACGGTTTCGAGGGTTCCGCCAGCAGCGTGGCCGTAGGCGCCCGAACCGTAAACCGCTCGCGTAGTCACAAAACGCGCGAGCGAACCCGGCTGTTGCAAGGCGACCCGCAAGCCGTCGAGCCGCTGGCTTTTCAAGCGATCGATTTCCTCCTGTTTGAACGCGGGCTGCCGCACGGTGTCGGCCAAAATCTTCAGCGCCTCCTCCGCTTTGTCGGACATGACGACGACGCTTGCGCCGGAGGCATCCCATCCCGCGCCGGAATCGATCGAGCCGCCCAACGACTCGATCGCGCTTGCGATCTCCGGAGCCGACATCGTCTCGGTGCCCTTGGTTAACAAATCACCGGTGAGGCTGGCGGTGCCGGCGAAACCTGCGGGATCGACCTCGGCTCCGTTGCGGACCAGGACCTGGGCAGCGAGGAGGGGCAGTCCCGGACGTTCGGCGACGATGACGCGGAGACCGTTTTCGAGCCGGGTTTCCTTCGGCGTGACAAACTTCACTTCATGTCGCTCCGAAGGTGCGGGCGGTACATCCACCCCACCGATCGCCCAAGCCGATGAAGCGCTCGCAAACAAAGCGAGCACCGGGACGAGATTAAGTAAGCGCTTCATCAGGATTTCTTCGCCTCCTTTGAGGGAGCTGTGGGCTTCATCGCTTCCGGCAGATACTCGATCACGACTTTCTTCTTATTCGTTAGGTAACGATTCATCGCCTCCTTCACCTCGTCGGCCGTGACGGCCTGGAGCTTGGCGAGGTCGGTATTGACGCGATCCGGGTCGCCATAGACGACAGCGGCCTCGCCGAGCGCGCTCGCTTTGCCGTTATTCGTCTCGCGCTCCATTAGTTTCCCGGTCAGGAAGCGATTTTTCGCCTTCGCCAATTCCTCCGCGGTTACACCTTCCTGCAAAAATTTATCGAGCTGCGCGCTCAAAGCCTTCTCCGCCTCGGCCGGCGTCTTGCCGCTCGCCAGGATCATTCGAGCGGTCAGCAGCCCGAGGTCCTGATTCAGGTCGGCACTGAAGGAAGCCTGTTGCGCGATCTGCTGCTCGTAAACGAGGGACTGGTAAAGCCGCGACGAATCGCCGCCCGACAGAATTTCATCCGCCAACGCCAGCGCCGGAGCATCCTTGTCTCGTAACGAGGGCGCGAGATACGTGACCGCGATCGCGGGGAGCGGGACTTTCGGACTGTATTTGACGATCGTTTTGTCTTCTTTGCGGGGAGGCTCCTTCGCTGTCACGCGCGGGATTTTCTCGGACGGTTTCTTAATCGCACCGAAATATTTCGCCACCCAGTCATGCAATTCGTTAGGCTGAAAATCGCCGACTACAATCAGAGTCGCATTGTCGGGCCGGTAAAAGGTGGAGTGAAAGGCGCGCACTTCCGGCAGCTTGGACGCGTCCAGCTCCTCGATGCTGCCAATCCCCGGTCGTTTGTAGGGATGAACGGCGTAGGAATTCTTGATCGAATCGAGAAAAAACTCGCCATAGGGATTCGCCAGGATGCGCTGTCGATATTCCTCTTTCACGACGTCGCGCTCGGATTTGAAATTGGCCTCGTTCAAGGCCAGGGCCGACATCCGTTCCGCCTCCGCCCAGAGAATCGGGTTGAGATAATTGGAGGGCACGACTTCGTGGTAAACAGTCACGTCCGCCGCGGTGTAGGCATTGTTTTCGCCGCCAATGTTCTCGGTTAGATTCTCGAACGTATCCGGGGTGAGATGATCGTTGCCTTTGAACATCATGTGCTCGAAGAGGTGGGCGAACCCGCTCCGTTTATCGGGATCGTCCTTTGAACCGACGTGATACCAGACCTGGACCGCGACCGTTGGGCTGGAATGATCCTCCACGGAATAAACTTCCAGTCCGTTAGGCAAGGTTTCGTGTTGGAACTGCAAAGGAGGAACCGAAACCGCCGGCTTGGCGGGTTCCGATTCAGCCGCGCCCAGAACGGAAAGAGATAGAAAAAAAGCAGCCGCCAGGAGAGAGAGAAATTTCACGGAAGGTTCGACACTGTAAGGCACGATCTGTTGCAAAGGACCTCAAGATTCACTCGTGCAGGCGAGGTCGGCGTGGGCCTGAAAGGATTCGAACCTTTGACCCTGCGCTTATCAAGCGCATGCTCTAACCAACTGAGCTACAGGCCCGGTGCGCCGGAGGAACGCAACAGTGGCGGGTGATTCCGTATTGGTCAAGGCTGAGGCGAATTTTGCGGGCCGAAGACCGGTTCGAGGGCGGAACCGATCAAGTGGGCGGCCGGGTCGAGCGCTTTTAAACTTCATCGGGGGCGGGAATGGCGTTGCCATGCGAGGTGCGCAGACCGGCAGACAAGAATGCCAACGATCGCGCCGAGGCCATCGATACAGACGTCACCTAACGACGCGGTGCGAGTATTGACGAACGATTGATGCCACTCGTCGGTCGCGGCAAAGAGGAGCGCGGGGAAAAAAGCGAACGCGGCGCGCCGCCAGAAGGCGCCGACTGAACTGCGCAGAGCGCGAAAAAGCAGGCCGGTCAGGATGGCGTATTCGGTCACGTGCGCGGCTTTGCGGACAAAGAGGTGGGCCTGCGCGACCGCCTCCGGCGAGATCGCGGGATTCAGCCAGCGCAAAAACGGCGTTAAGAAACGCGAGGTGTGCTCGGCCGACATCAAATCGGTGGAACCGAAGAACATTAGCGTTATCCAGAGAACGACCGGGAGCCAGGACCTGGTGATTTCGCCGATTTTCAAGCCGGGAGCTTAAACCGCGAAGGTTGTCTGACAAACCGGCGCTCCCGGGTTAACCTCGGCCGAAAAATGACGCGCCCGCCGATCACGCCACTCGTTTTTGAACCCCTTTTCATGGAACGCGTCTGGGGCGGCCGGCGGCTGGAAACCCTTTACGGGAAAAAACTTCCGCCCGGCAAGTCGATCGGCGAATCGTGGGAAATCGTCGATCGCCCTGAAGCACAGAGCGTCGTTAGGGAAGGAGCCTGGCAAGGCAGGACTTTGCACGAACTCTGGACCGAGGCGCGGAGGGAAATTTTCGGCGCGGCCGTCGCAGATAGCCCGCGCTTTCCTATTCTGGCCAAGCTGCTCGATGCCCGGGAAAAGCTTTCCCTCCAGGTCCATCCGCCTCCTGGCATCGCGGCATCGTTAGGCGGGGAAAGCAAAAACGAGTTTTGGTATTTCGCCGCGGCCGACCCCGACGCGGAGATTTTTGCGGGTCTTCGGCCGGGAATGGATCAAGAGCAGTTTGAGCGTGCGGTGAAGAACGGGAGTGTGGCGGACTTGGTAGCAAGGTTTTCGGTAGCCACAGGCGATAGCTTTTACCTTCCGAGTGGCCGTTTGCATGCCATCGGCGGAGGCAATCTGATCGTGGAAATCCAGCAAAACAGCGATACGACCTATCGCGTTTTCGATTGGAATCGGCAGGACAAAAACAGTGACAAGCGTACGCTCCACGTGTCCGAGTCGATGCGATCGATTCGGTTCGATGACTGCGCCCCGGCCTTGCAGCAATTGGATGGCGAGGAGCTTTTGCGATCGCCGGATTTCGTGGTCGAGAAATGGGAGCTGACGCAAAAACGCAGCGTGATCGAGCGCGACGCTTTCGCCATCGTGGTTGGCCTGAGCGGGGTTTGCGCGTGTGAGGGAGTTTTGATCCGGCCGGGAGACTTTGTTCTCGTGCCCGCGTGTCTGGATGAAGCCCAGCTTGAGCCTCGCGCTTCCGGGACGAGCCTGTTGCGAGTCACGCTCTAGCCGCTTTAGACGTGCAACCCGGGCAGACCCCGGATCGGTTGCGGGCCAAGTGGCTGCACACCGTCAATCTTCCAGCCGCCCCCTTCCGCGGTGAAGCTGTAAAGATAGGCGCGGATCGCCCCGTCGGGCCCGCGCAGGTAGACCTGAACCAGAGCCGTCCCGCCGGAAACCTCGACGGCGCCAAACTCGATCCCCTGCGCCTCGGTCATGGAGTAAAAATCACGGCGAATCATGAGCTCAAATTGTTCGCGCGAAAACCGCTGCTGCACTCCGGAGGCGGCCTGCCGATAGGCGCTCTCGAAATCGTCGGAACGAAGGGCGGCGAGCTGCCGGTTGACGATCGAATACAACTCCCGGGCGGCAGGAGCGGGCGTCTCCCGGAGATGGAGGTGAGTGAAGACGATCGCCACTCCGCAGAGGGCGAAGAAAAATAGAAGGAACGAAATCTTTAGCCAGCGGCTCATCGTTAGGCGCGCGCCGGATCGATCCGGCGCAGGTATTGGAAGGAGTAGATCCCGCTATTGTGGCCGTCGCCCCAGGTGGGTTGAAGGGCGTAACCACCGACCAGTTGCCACCCCTTTAGTTCAAAACTCTGGTCGGAATAAGTGACCTCTGGCCTAACGACATCGCCCATCACGTCCGGCTCGCCCCCGCAGGCTGCGCAGGGGCAGGCGGTCCGCAGGAAACGGACCGGGAGAAAAGTCTCGCTCCCGTCGTTCCACTCGATCGCGAGTTCGTTCCCGATCTGCTCGATATTTTTCGGCTCGAGGCGCATGAATCAAGCCTAGCCACGAATCCTTCCTGAGAGCAACCTTTCCCGTACTCTCGGTTTCGCTATGTTGCTCGCTTCTTAGAGCATGAGCGAGCGCCGTAAACCCTATCCCTTCGACATCCTCGAGCCAAAATGGCAGGCCCGCTGGGAAGAAAGCCGGCCATTCCACGCTCCCAACCCGGGCGAACCGGGCTTCGATCCGGCCCGGCCGAAATTCTACGTACTGGACATGTTCCCCTACCCCAGCGGGAGCGGGCTGCACGTCGGGCATCCGGAGGGTTACACCGCGACCGATATCGTGGCTCGCTACAAACGCCTGCGCGGTTTCAACGTCCTTCACCCAATGGGCTGGGATGCGTTCGGTTTGCCGGCCGAGCAATACGCCATCCGCACCGGACAACATCCCGAGATCACGACGCGGCAGAACATCGCCCATTTTAAGAAGCAGTTGAAACGGATTGGGTTTTCCTACGATTGGGAGCGCGAGATCAGCACGGCCGAGCCGGATTTTTACCGTTGGACGCAATGGATTTTCCTCCAGATTTACCACTCCTGGTTTAATCCGGAGACGCGGCGCGCCGAACCAATTGCGACTTACAAAGGCGACAACCCTGACAGCGTGCGGCTGGCATACGTAGCGGAGGTGCCGGTCAACTGGTGTCCTGAGCTCGGGACCGTGCTCGCGAACGAGGAAGTGATCGACGGGAAGAGCGAGGTGGGTGGTTTCCCCGTCGTTAGGCGACCGATGCGGCAATGGATGTTGCGCATCACAGCTTTCGCCGAGCGGCTGATCGATGAACTTGAACCGCTCGAGTGGCCGGAAGGCATCAAGCTTTTGCAGCGCAATTGGATTGGGAAAAGTGAAGGCGCAGAGGTGCAGTTTCCGGTCGCGGAAAGGAACGAGGTCATCACCGTCTTCACGACTCGTCCCGATACGCTTTACGGCGCCACCTACATGGTCCTGGCGCCCGAGAACCCGCTCGTCGACCACCTCACGACTAACGAACAGCAGGCTGCCGTCAGAGATTACAAAGCAGCCGTCTCGGCCAAGAGCGACCTGGAGCGGACGGATCTCGCAAAAGACAAAAGCGGGGTCTTTATCGGCGCCCACGCGATCAATCCGGCGAGCGGCGAGCGTATCCCGATCTGGATCGCCGACTACGTGCTGATGGGTTACGGCACCGGGGCGATCATGGCCGTACCGGCGCACGACGAGCGCGATCTGGAATTCGCCCGAAAGTTTGGTCTCCCCATTCTCGACGTGGTTCAGCCTCCGGGTGGGGAAAAGCCGACCGGCTTTACCGGCGACGGCGTCGCGATCAATTCCCCGCTCATCGATGGGTTGGCGACCGCCGAAGCCAAGGCCCGCATCATCGGCTGGCTCGAGGAGGAGGGCCGCGGGCGGCGCACGACTAATTACAAGCTGCGCGACTGGCTTTTCTCTCGGCAGCGTTATTGGGGCGAGCCGTTCCCGATTGTTTGGGAGGAGGGGAAACACCGGGCCATCGACGAAGGCGAGCTGCCCTTGGTTCCACCACCGCTGGATGATTTTAAGCCAACCGGCACCGGCGAGCCTCCCCTCGCCCGGGCGAGGGACTGGGTCCGCTACTCCGAGGTGGCCACCCGCGAACTCAATACCATGCCGCAATGGGCCGGTTCTTGTTGGTATTACCTGCGCTTTTGCGACCCGGGGAACAGCCAACGCTTTGTCGGGGAACAAGCGGAACGCTATTGGATGGGTGTAGGGGCGGGCGAGTCGCCCGTAGGCCCTGGCGCCCCGCCCGCGAATTCGCCCCATGCGGCCGACACGGCCGCCCCTGCACGCTCTTCGGGTGGGGTGGACCTCTACGTCGGAGGCACCGAGCACGCCGTCCTGCACCTCCTTTACGCCCGGTTTTGGCACAAGGTGCTCTTCGACCTCGGTCACCTCACAACGAACGAACCGTTTCAGCGCCTCGTAAACCAGGGGATCATCCTGGGCGAGGACGGCCGCAAGATGTCGAAGCGCTGGGGCAACGTCATCGATCCGCTCGATGTCATCGCCGAGTACGGCGCCGATGCCTTTCGCTGTTACGAGATGTTCATGGGCCCTCTGGAGCAAATGAAACCATGGAGCATGACCGGAGTGGAAGGTGTCTCGCGCTTTCTCGCGCGCGTCTGGCGGTTGGCGATGGAGGAAAACCAGGCGGGCGAATGGATGCTCTCGGGCGCAGTGCAGGAGGTAGAGCCCACTCGCGCGCAACTGAAAGTGATCCACGCCACGATCAAGAAAGTTGGCGAAGACATCGAGGCGTTGTCATTTAACACCGCAATCGCCCAGATGATGATTTTCGTAAACGCCTTTACCACCGTCGAGGCGGTGCCGCTGGCGGCGTTGCGGACTCTGCTCGTGCTGCTCAATCCGTTTGCCCCGCATCTGACTTCGGAGCTTTGGGAGACGTTAGGCAGCCGCTTCCCGATCTCGCCTAACGAGGTCACCAGACAGCCGTGGCCGGAGTACCGAGCGGAGTTTCTCGTCGAAGACGAGGTGGAAATCGTCATCCAGGTGAACGGCAAGGTGCGCGATCGTGTGACGGTCCCGATCATCGCGACCGGTGCCGACCTGGAGGAAATCGCTCGAGCCAATCCGCGGGTGCAGGAATTCACCGCCAGCCTCACCATTCGCAAAGTGGTAGTGATCCCCAAGAAGCTGGTCAACGTTGTCGCGAACTAGTACATCGGAGGAATTATGTGGAAGGAATTCAAGGAATTTGCGGTTAAGGGCAACGCGGTCGACCTCGCGGTCGGCGTCATCATCGGGGCGGCGTTTGGCGGAATCGTGACGTCGCTGGTCAAGGACATCATCATGCCACCGATCAGTCTGCTGACGGGTGGGTTGGATTTTAGCAACAAGTTCGTGGTGCTGAAGGCCGGGGCGGATCCCGCGGCCAACTTTGCCACTCCGGCCCAGGCCGCCGCCGCTGGGGCCGTGACCTGGAATTACGGAAACTTCATCACGCTCATCATCAATTTCCTAATCGTGGCGTTCTGCATTTTCCTGGTCATCCGGGCGATGAACAGGATGAAACGCCCCGCGCCGGACGCGCCCGCAACGTCGAAGGATTGCCCTGCCTGCGCGATGACCATCCCGGTGAAAGCGACGCGCTGCCCGCACTGCACGACCGAGCTGTAACGAGGGATCGTTACAGACAAAAAACCCGCCGCGGCGAGCAAACCCAGACGCGGCCAGCGCCGTTGTCGGGCCATTCGACCCCTCCCGCCCAGGGCGAAAAGGCCGGCAGAATCCAGCAGCGTTCCTGTTGGATGAAGGCGGGGTATTTCAATCGCAACCCCGCTCCGTCCCGCAGGCCGGCCGCGGGATGATGATGCCCGATGATGCGGATGCGATCGGTCTCTTCCGGTTCGCAATGTCCGTGCTGAAAAACGAACTCCGGGGTTTCCCAGCGCGGCGAAAACTCGATCGCGCGCCCGACGTGCCGGTCGTGGTTTCCGGCCAAGGCGATCACTTCGCAGCGCGAGCGAAGCCGGGCGAGGAGCTCCTGGGCAGCCGCCGTGGACGCCTCGTTGTGTACCAGATCGCCGACGATGATGAGCTGGCGCGGTTGATATTCCACCAGCAACTCGAAGAGCCGATCCTCGACCGAAGCCATACCCCAGAGCGGAATGAGCCGTCCGGCCGCCCGCTGGCTCAGCTCGTAGCCGAAGTGCAAATCGGCCACCGTCAGCCATTTTTCGGCTTCGTGAAAAAGCGCCAGACGACCGTCCAGAAGGACGTTAGGTGCGATGGCGACGCGGCCGGCAGCGATGACGGGCATGATTGCAGGCTCCGAAATTATCGCTTGCCATGTCCGGCTTCAACCGGTAAGCAGGCGTCTTTAGCCAAATGACGACTACACTGAGACTTACCTTGGTGGGTGCACTGGCTCTCCTCACCGCGAGTTGCGCCACCCAGCGTCCGACGACCACCGCCGGCAACAGCCACGCTCGGCGGATCACCAAGGTGCGGACGACCGCTTACACCCACACCGAAGCGGGTGGGCGCCGGAACGCGATTGGGACCCGGCTCTCGGGCAAGGACGTGAAGAGCGCCGCGGCCGATTGGTCCCGCTGGCCGCTCGGAACGAAATTCCGGATTATCGAGACGAACGAAGTTTTCCAGATCGACGACTACGGCAGCGCCCTCATCGGCACCGGCACGATCGACCTCTATAAGACCAACCGGCTTGCAATGAACAAGTGGGGCGTTCGCAAGGTCGACATCGACATCATTGAATGGGGCTCGAAAGAGAAAAGCCTCAAGGTTCTCGCTCCTCGGAAGAAAAATCCCCGCGTTCGCCAGATGATCGTCGCTCTCTCGTCGCAGAAACCCGATTCGATCGAGAATCTTCGCCGATTCTAGACGCACTTTGCTTTGACAGCGGCGAGGCCCGCCGCACCTTCCGCGGATGAAAATCTTTGTCGTCGGCGGCGCGGGCTACATCGGGAGTATATGTGTAGAGCTGCTCCTCGACGAGGGCCATGACGTCATTGTCTTCGACAACCTGACTGAGGGCCATCGCCGGGCGGTTGACGAACGGGCGGCCTTCATTGGGGGCGATCTCGCGCGGCGGGAGGAAATCAGCCGCGCGCTCCACGAGACGAAACCGGATGCCGTCATGCACTTCGCCGCCAATGCCCTCGTCGGCGAGTCGATGGAGAATCCCTCGAAATATTTCCGCAATAACGTCTGCTCCGCTCTCAACCTCCTCGACGCCATGCTCGAGGCGGGCGTCCGACGCTTCGTTTTCTCCTCGACCTGCGCCACCTTCGGGCCACCCGAGCGCGTCCCGATCGACGAGACGCTGCCGCAGCGGCCGATCAATCCCTACGGGGAATCGAAGCTCATGTTCGAAAGGATCCTGCGCTGGTACGACGAGATCCACGGACTGAAATTCGTCGCCCTGCGCTATTTCAATGCTGCCGGTGCGACGGAAAAGTTCGGCGAAGACCATCGCTGTGAGACGCACCTCATTCCGAACGTGCTCAAGGTCGCGCTCGGACAGAAGCCGCAGGTCGAAATTTACGGAACCGACTATGGGACTCCCGACGGCACCTGCATCCGCGATTATATCCACATCCTCGATCTTTCCCGGGCTCACATCCTCGCGCTCGGCGCGAAGGAAAGCGCGTTCTACAATCTCGGTACGGGCGGCGGCGCGAGCGTGCGGGAAGTCATCGACATCTGCCGCGAAGTCACCGGGCACAAAATTCCGGTGGTAGAGAAACCGCGCCGCCCGGGCGACCCGCCGCGCCTCATTGCTGCTTCCGACAAAATCAAACGCGAGCTTGGCTGGCAGCCGCAGTTTGAAGACCTGCGCTCCATCATCGAGAGCGCCTGGCGCTGGCACCAGAAATTTCCTCGGGGTTACGAAGACTAACGAGGCCCCTTTCGCACCCGAAAAGAAAACGCCCGTGGACGCACGGTCCACGGGCGCTTCAGAATTGTTCGCTGACTATCGCAACTCGTCAGGGAGTCGTGGTCGTCGTGGTGGTAGTCGTCTCTTTCTTATAATACGAGAGCGGCTTTTCCAACGTCACCTTGGTGATCATCATCTTGTCGCCATCCTTGGTGTAGGTGTAGCGGACCGGCATGTCGGGCTTGAGCATCGAAACTTCGACGGGGTTGCCCTCCGAGTCCACGAACGTGGTCTGCTTGGTGTAGTAATACTTCACCGGCTCCGCGCTCGTCTCGGTGCGAAAGGTGATGTAGTCCGAGCTCGGCGTGAAAGCCGTGATCGTGCCCGTTCCGTCCATCGTGCTCGTGCTTGTGGTGGTAGTGGAAGCACCCGTGCTATCCGCTGTCACGCTCGTGGTGGTACTGGTTTCTTGCGCAAAAGCGCTTCCGAGAGCGAAGGCGCCAGCGGCTCCGACTGCTAACATTTTTGTGAATGTGTTTTGTTTCATGTTTGTCCTTTGGTTTGGTTGAACGGATGGTCTCCGTCGTGTTTCAGTCCGACTTGACTCAGCCGTCATTTATTCACCCCCACTTCGTAAAAAGATCGCAGGGTGGTTGCATGATCCGCTAGCGACAATTTCTATCTTTCAGTGATGCAACCACTTCCCGGATTCAGAGATTTTTTACCGGACGATTGCGCTTTCCGAAATGCGATCTTTTCCCGCTGGCGGGAGGTTTGCCGCGGCTACGGCTTCGTCGAATGGGACGCGCCACTTTTGGAACCGACCGAGCTCTATACGAAGAAAAGCGGCCCCGAAATTGTCGGTCAGCTCTTCAATTTCATCGACAAGGGCGAGCGCGAGGTCGCGATGCGCCCCGAGCTGACCCCGTCGCTCGCTCGAGTGGTCGCGGCCCACGAACGCGAATTTCGCAAACCGCTCAAGTGGTTCTCGATCCCGCAATGTTTTCGTTACGAAAAACAACAGCGTGGCCGGCTGCGCGAACATTTCCAGCTCAACTGCGATCTGATCGGGGACTCCTCGTTAGGCGCGGATGTGGAAGTGATCGCGCTCGCAATCGATCTCCTGCGTGGGTTCGGTTTTAGCGCGAGCGATTTCGTCGTCAGGCTGAGTGACCGCGAATTCTGGACCGGCCTACTCCGAGCGCAAAATGTGCCCGAAGATCGCTGGAGCGAACTCCTCCAGGTAATCGACAAGAGCGAGCGCGAACCGCGCGAAAAAACCGCCGCACGCCTCGGTCCCCTCGCCGATCCGGTTTTCGCAGTCCTCGACGGCGACGGGCGGAGCGAGAAACTCGAGCAACTCGTCAGGCAACTCGAACTTCGCGGGCTAACCGACTACGTCAAAATCGACCTCTCGATCGTTCGCGGCCTCGCTTATTATACCGGTATCGTCTTCGAGGTTTTCGATCGCGCCGGTGCCCTCCGCGCCATCGCGGGTGGCGGGCGCTATGACAACCTCATTGCGCAACTGAGCGACGGCGCAGTCTCTCTTCCGGCAGTCGGTTTTGCGATGGGCGACGTCGTCCTCGGCGAGTTGATCAAGGAAACGCCGGTCGCATTCTCGCGGCTGACTGACGTCGTGAGCCGGCAAAACACGCTCGATCTATACCTCGTCATTGCCAAGGAAGAGCGCCGCCCGGATGCTCTCCGGCAATTGCAACAACTCCGCGACGCCGGCTGGCGGGTCGATTATCCGCTCGCCGCCGCCAAGGTCGGCAAACAGTTCCAGACCGCCGAAGCAATGGGGGCGAAAGTCACGCTCCTCTATGGCGACGAATGGCCGCAGGTGAAAATGAAGACGCTCGCGACCCGCGAAGAAGTGCCCGTCCCCGAGGAGGAAATCGTGGAGCGCGTCAGGCAAACTCTTGCGGAGTAACTTGCGCGATCACGTTCCTCGCCCAGAATGACACGCTTCCGCTGCCACCATGTATCGCACTCATCATTGTAACGCCCTCCGCGCCGCCAACATTGGCGAGCAAGTCTCGCTCGCCGGCTGGGTCCATTCCCGGCGCGATCTCGGCGGAGTCATCTTCATCGATCTGCGCGATCGCGAAGGCTTGTCCCAGATTGTTTTTCGCCCGGAAGAAAATGCCGAGATCACGCAGCGCGCTCACACGCTTCGCCACGAAGACGTCATCCAGATCAAAGGAACCGTCGCTCCTCGCCTAACGGGGCAGGCCAACGCCGACCTTGCCACTGGAGAGATCGAAATCGTGGTCGCGGACTTGGAAATCCTGAACCGTTCCGAGGTGCCTCCCTTCCCGCTCGACGGCGACGTCAAAGATGAGGATCTCCAACTGACCTATCGTTATTTCGATCTCAGGCGCCCAGAACTCGCCCGCAATCTGCGGATGCGCCATCGCGTCACAAAAGCGACCCGCGATTATCTCGACAGCCAGGGCTTTCTCGAAATCGAGACCCCGATCCTCTCCAAGAGCACCCCCGAAGGCGCGCGCGATTTTCTCGTCCCGAGCCGGATCTGGCCGGGCAAGTTCTACGCGCTCCCGCAGGCGCCGCAGCAATACAAACAGCTCCTCATGGTCGGCGGGATCGAGAAATATTTTCAGATCGCGAAATGCTTCCGCGACGAAGACCTGCGGGCCGATCGGCAGCTCGAGTTTACCCAGATCGACATCGAAGCCTCCTTCGTTAGGCCGGAAGACATCTACGCATTGACCGAGGGGATGTTGGCTTCGATTTTCAAAGCAACACACGACATCGACATTCCCCGTCCCTTCCCGCGCCTGAGTTATCACGAAGCGGTCGGCACTTTCGGAAGCGATAAGCCGGATCGCCGATTCGGCCTGCATTTGGTCGAACTGAGCGATGTCTTCCGAGAGAGCGCTTTCAAGGTCTTCCGCGGCGCAATCGAGCGCGGTGGCGTGATCAAGGCGATCAACGCGAAAGGCTTTGCCGGCATCACCACCGGGCAAATGAACGAGCTGGAAGCGCTCGCGAAGAAATTTGGCGCCAAAGGCCTTGCCTCAATCAAGGTCGAAGGCGGCGAGTGGAAATCCGCGATCGCAAAGCTCCTCTCCCCTAACGAAAAAGAAGCGATCCAGGGACAGCTCGCAATCGAGGAAGGCGACCTGATTCTGTTCGCCGCCGACGCCTGGAGAGTTGCCTGCGAAGTTCTCGGCCGGCTCCGCCTGCGCATCGCCGAGCTGCAGAACCTAACGAACAACGAAGAACTCGACTTCCTTTGGGTAACCGACTTCCCCCTTCTTCAGCTGGACTCGGAGAGCGGCAAATGGAGCGCTGTCCATCATCCCTTCACCCGCCCGAAAGCCGAGGACGTGCCGCTCCTCGAGCAGGAACGCTACGGCGAAGTGCGCGCCGACGCCTACGATGTGGTCCTGAATGGCGTCGAGGTTGGCGGCGGCAGCATCCGGATTCACGAGCGCGACCTGCAGGCGAAGATGTTCGGCGTCCTGGGCCTAACGGACGAGGAGACCGAGAAACAATTCGGCCACCTTCTGCGCGCCTTCCGCCTCGGCGCTCCGCCCCATGGCGGCATCGCGCTCGGGCTCGACCGGCTTGTCATGCTCGTCTGCGGCACCGATTCGATCCGCGACGTCATCGCCTTTCCCAAGACCAACCGCGGCCAAGATCTGATGTCGCAATCTCCGAGCGAGGTCGATCCGCGGCAATTGCGCGACCTGGGAATTCGCCTCGCGGACGCGTAGGGCGCGCCCTATGCTCGCGTCGAAGCGGCCGCACCGTGGCGGTTCACGGCGAGCTGCGCTTCGCTTGTCCGGAACAGGATCGCCACCAGAAAAGTCACGATCGTCCCGAAGCAAATCCACCACGGGAATTCCATGATCGGGAGCCAGGCCGGCGGGGTATAAAGCTTCGCGCCGAAAATGCGCGCGAAATCGTTAGGCAGATTGCTGATCAGCGCGACAAATAAAAACCCGGCGATCATCGCGAGCGGGTTGGTGTCGTCACGGCCGCGGGTGCGGGTGAGCATGCCGCAGAAGAAGATGCCCAGCAGGGAGCCGTAGGTGTAACCGAAAATGCCGAGCGCGATCGGGATGATGCGCACGTTCGGCAGCACGATCACGCAATAGGAGGTGGCGGAAGCGACCACAATCATGAGGATGGCAAAAACAACTGTCGCCCAGCGGACCGCGCGCAGACTTTGCCCCTCGCTCGCGCCAGGATTGATGTAGGGCTGATACCAATCGCGGGTGAAGCTGGTCGCGAGTGCGTTCAAGGCGGTACTGAGCGAGCCCATCGTGGTCGCGAAAATGCCGGCGATGAGCAGCCCGCGCAGACCAACCGGCATCTGGTAGAGAATGTAATGGCAGAAGGTTTCGTTAGGCGTTTTCGAGAGAGTCGGATCCGGGTGCGCCTGGTAGTAAACCCAGAGGAGCAGACCAATGGTGAGAAAAGTGAAAGCTATTGGGATGTCAGCCAGGCCGGAGAGAATGAGCGAGCGCCGGCTCCGTCGGATGTCGGGCGCGGTCAGCATCCGCTGCACCATGTCCTGGTCGGTCCCGTGCGTTCCCATGGTGATGAAGGTCGCGCCGAAGAGACCGGCAAAGATCGTGTACTCGACGCTGAACATGGCGGCGATTTTTTGCCAGCCATGTTTCGCCGGATCGAGCCCGGTAGTGAAGAAATCGTTCCAATGAAAACCGCCTGTTCGCGAGACGATTTCATCCCAACCGCCGGGAATGGAATAATAGAGCAACCCGACCGCGACGAGCGCGCTTCCAAACATGATGGAAGCTTGAATGACGTCGGTCCAGATGACGGCTTTGATGCCGCCTAACGTTGTGTAAATGGCGGTCAGAACCACGATCGCGACCGTGGAAAGGACGTAAATCCAAAGCGTTTGCATCGGGGTCGGCCGCACTCCGGCGATCATTTCGTAAGCCAGCGCGAGAGCGATCGCGCCGACATAAAGGCGCGCGCCGGAAGCAAGCAGCCGCGTGATCATGAAGACCGCCGAGGCAGCATTCTTCGTCCGGGTGCCGAAACGCGCGGTCAGGTATTCATAAATCGAGAAGACTTTGTAGTCGTAGTAGGGCTTGATGAAAATGTAGCTGACGAGAATGCGCGCGATGATCGTACCGAGGGCGAGCTGGAGGTAGGTGTAATTGCGAAGAGCAAATCCTTCGCCCGGAGTCCCGAAAAATGTCCCGGCGCTGGTTTCGGCCGCGATGATGGAAGCGAGCACCGCCCACCAGGGAATCTTCCGTCCGCCGAGAGCGAAGTCCTCGAGGTTGTCCTCCTTTCGACCCATGTAGAGGCCGATGAAGATGATGGTGAAAAAATAGAGGAGGAGGACTCCGGAATCGATCAACAGGCGGGCATCCACGGCTTGTTTGCTGCCAGAATTCGCGCGGAGCGCAAAGAGTTTTTGCCGGGATGATGCCCGACGTATCGTCAGGCATGAAGATTCCGGCGCCCGATTTCGATCTCGCGCTCACCCTTGACTCGGGCCAGACGTTTCACTGGGAATCGTCAGGCGCGGGCTTTCTCGGGACGATCGGAGAGCGGGCGGTTTACGTCGAGCAACGCGGAAACGCGCTGGAAATTCTCGGCGCGCCGGCCGAAATAGTGATGCGTTATTTCGCCCTCGATCACCCTCTCGCGGAAATCTGCGCTTCCTTCCCTGACGACGTCGCGATGCAGAGCGCAGCGGCGTTCTGCCGCGGACTGCGCATCATCCGCCAGCCGCCCTGGGAATGTCTCGCCAGCTTCATTATCTCCTCGATGAAGCAGGTCGCTCACATCCGGCAGATGTCGTCGGCGTTGCGTCAACGTTTTGGCGCGCAGGTCAGCATATACGGGACTCACGTATATGCTTTCCCGCCCGCGACCCGCCTGGCGCGCGCGACAGAAGAGGAGTTGCGCGCTTGCGGTCTGGGCTATCGGGCGAAGAACCTGCTCGCGACCGCGCAGAGGGTGGCCGCGGGAGAGGCCGACCTGGAGGCTTGGCGCGCCCTGCCAGATGATGAACTGCGGGCGCGACTCTGCGAGTTGCCCGGGGTCGGCCCAAAAGTGGCCAACTGCGTCATGCTTTTTGCCTACGAACGCTTGCGCGCATTTCCGATCGACGTCTGGATCGAGCGTGTCCTGAGGCAGAAGTATTTTCCGCGCCGGCGCAGAATGACCGCCGGCCAGTTGCGTGACTTTGCGGCGCAACATTTCGGCGCCCACGGCGGCTACGCCCAGCAGTACCTTTTCCATCACGCCCGCAAGACTACGCCCCGCCGGTTGTCACCCCGGTCGAGGTGAGATAATTTTGCGCCTGAGAAAATCATCCGCCGCCCAACCCCGCACCATCGCCAGCGGGAGTGTTTTTTCCGCGGCGGAATTGTCATGAAGGATTCAAATCGAGAACGGCGCAAAGTCTGGTGGGCAGTGCTCGCCTCCATTTTGCTGCACCTGTTGATCGGGCTCTCGCTCGCGGCTTTCGGCGGCAACCGGCAGGATGTCGTCCTCGAAGAACCGCAGGTCCCACAGCTCACCATCATGCAAATGCCCGAGCCGACTCCGCCGCCGCTCGTGCCAAAAAACGCGCCGATGGTAACCGTCGACCCGGCGCGCAAATCCGCAGTCAAGCCGACGGAAAAGACCTTCGAGGCGAACGAAGACTCGGTCGCGGCCGCGGAAAAGGCCGCCACCACCGACAGCCCACTACCCGGCCAGGACGGCAAGGACCGACCCTTCATGAATCTGGAGGAGCACGAGAATTCATTCGCGAGCGCCGGAGCCGCGCCGCAGCCGACCCCGAAGCCAACCGCGGCGCCGACAGCATCGCCTACCCCTAACGAAACGGTTCCGCCGGTCGCTCCCACGCCCGCGCCCGACCAGTTGGCTCTCCTGACCCAGACTCCGACGCCCGTCCCCTCTCCGACGGAGTCGGCGGAAAAAGAAGACATTCCAATGCCGACGGAGACGCCGACCCCGACGCCAGAGCCGACCGCGACTCCGCCGACTCCAGCCTCGGCTTACCGCGATTTCCAGCAGAAGACCGTGATTCGCGGAGGGATCAACAATCGCGGCCGGTCGGCGGTCAACGCCGTCGGCACGCCGCTCGGCCGTTACCGCAAACTGCTCGAGGATGCGGTCGGGTCGCGCTGGTACTATTATGTGAAGGCGAAGAGCGATCTGGTCAGTATCGGCACCACTTCGGTGACCTTCGATATCATGCCGGATGGAAGTGTCGGCAATATGCGGGTGACGGAAAACACCGCCAATGAAGCTTCCGCCAGCGTCGCGCTTCGTTCGATCCAGGAGACGAAATTGCCGCCGATCCCCGAGGATCTGCTCGCGACTTTGCCGGGAGGCCGCTTTACAATGGAGGAATCCTTCACGATTTTCGCGAACCGATGACCGCTATCTTCCTCGCCGAGGCCACCAACCCACTGCAATCCGTCCTCGACTTCCTGCTCCGGGGCGGCCTTTTCATGTGGCCGCTTCTCATCTGCTCGATCGTGGCCCTGACCGTCATCATCCTGCGCGCGATGGCGTTGCGCCGGAAAAACATTCTGCCGCTCGTGATCGAGAGCGAGATTGAGCGTCTCTCGCCCGGTGGAAATCCGGAACGTCTCCTGCGCATCGTGCGCGAGGATAATTCCTCTCTCGCCCGCATTTCCCGGGTCGCGCTCCAGCATTTGCGCGCCCCGCGCTCGGAAAACATCGAGGCCGTCGAAACCCGCGCCCGACACGAGATGGTTATCCTGGAGAAAGGCTTGATCGTGCTCGAGATCATCACCGGAATTGCGCCATTGTTAGGCCTGATCGGGGCCGTCTCCGGTCTCGTCCACGTCTTTTCCCATCTCGGTCTCGGGACCGGCGCGGCGGATACGAAGGCGATCGCGAACGGCATCGCGGAAGCGCTCAACGCAACTGTCTTTGGTCTGTCGATCGCGGTCCCGACTTTAATCGCGTTCAGCTATTTCTCGAAAAAGGTCGAGGTCATGTCGGTGGAAATGGAAACGCTGGTCGTGGAATTGATCAGCAAATGTTACTACGGCCGCATTCCGGAAGGGATGTCGCAGCGGACGGCCGCCTCGGTCCCGGCGCCGGCCATGAGCCATGCGCCGACGCCGTTGACCTGACGCACCCGTTGATTCTCTTGCCATGAAGTTTGCCGTTCGGAAACGACGCGCTCCCTCGATCATCATCGTCTCGCTGGTCGATATCCTGACCATCCTGCTCATCTTTTTCGTCGTCTCGACCACTTTCAAGAAGGATCAGCCGGAAGTGCAGATCAATCTGCCGGAATCGAAGACTTCGAGCGCAAAACCGGCGGAACTCGAACACGCGATCGTGAGCGTGGATGCTGAAGACGCGCTCAAGCTGGATGGCAAAGACATCGCGGTCGACGAGCTGCAGGCGGCAATCGAAAACCTGCCGCCCGCCCGCAAGAGCACGCTCGTCCTGAAAGCGGATGAGAAAGCATCCTTCGGGATCATCATCAAAGTGATGGACGCCTTGAAACTGGCCGGGGTAAGAAATCTCCCGGCCTTTACCCAGGCGCCGGCGAAATGAATTTGCCGATCGTTCGTTATGGCGACCCGGTCCTGCGCGCGAAAGGCCGGCGGATCGACGAGGTCGACGAGCGGATCCGCGAGCTGGTCGCGAACATGATCGAGACGATGCACGAGGCCAACGGGATCGGCCTCGCGGCGCAGCAGGTCGGAGAGGCGTTGCAATTAACGGTCATCGATGTCGCAGGGGCCGAGGACCAGGAAAGCACCATGACACTCAATGGGGCGGAAGTGGATCCGAAGGCGTTGATGCCGCTCACCTTGCTGAACCCGGAACTCACTCTCGGCGGCGAGACCGCGGTGGCACTGGAGGGTTGCCTCAGTTTTCCGGAAATCACGGGCGACATCCGGCGCTCAATTTCCATCGCGCTGCGGGCTCGGTCACTCGACGGCGAGCCGCTCGAGATCGAGGCGAGCGGCCTGCTCGCGCGCGCTTTGCAGCACGAGATTGATCATCTCAACGGCATCCTCTTCATCGACCGGATGAGCGCCGCGACCAAGGTGGCGCTGCGCAGCCGGCTGAAGCGGCTGCAAAAGGAAACCGCGACGCGCTAACCTGTAGACGCCTCCCTCTGGGAGGCGCGGGGAAGGTTGCAGGTCGCGCAGAACCTCGTTCCAAAACGACGCTGCCCGCCGCGCTTCGCAGAGCGAAGCGTCTACATTTGCCGATTGCATCCATGGGGCGTTCAGTGAGCTATGAAACTTCGTGCTCTCGCAGCTCTCACGTTCGTCGCCGCCCTTAGCACCGGAACCATTTGCGCCCAGAAATGGGCACAGGAACGGCTCAACAAATCGCCCCGGCACAGTGAATGGGTCGATCTGAAACACGACGGCCGGACGGTGAAAACGTTCGTCGTTTATCCCGAGGTCAAGACTAAGGCTCCGGTCGTGCTCGTGATCCACGAAATTTTTGGCCTGACCGATTGGGCGAAAAGTCTGGCCGACGAATTGGCCGCGGCCGGTTACATCGCAGTCGCGCCCGATCTGCTTTCCGCGCCCGGGAAAGACACCAGCAGCTATCCCGATCAGGGGGCGGCGATCAAAGCCGTCTCCGCTCTGCCGGACGCACAGGTCTTCGCCGATCTCGATGCGGCGGCGGAGTTCGCCGCGAAATTGCCCGCGAGCAACGGCGTCCTGGCCGTGACTGGTTTCTGCTGGGGCGGCGGGAAGTCTTTTGCCTACGCCAATCACAATCCGAAACTGAAAGCGTCGTATGTTTTCTACGGTCCCGGCCCGCAAAAAGCAGAGGAGGCCGCAAAGATCCCGTGCCCGGTCTACGGATTTTACGCCGAGGATGACGCGCGAATCGGCGCGACAATTCCGCAAACCAAAAAGGTGATGGAAGGGGCTGGTAAAACTTTCGAGCCCGTCACCTACCCCGGAGCAGGACATGGCTTTATGCGCGCCGGCGAAGCTCCCGATGCCTCGGAAGCCAATCGGAAGGCGCATGACGCGGCTTGGGAACGCTGGAAGGGCTTGCTCAAGAAGCTGGGCAGCTAGCCGATGTAGAGGCGGGCGTGTCGCCCGCAAACCTTGCGCTCCTTTTCTCGTTGGCGTCCCCTGGCGGTCGACACGGCCGCCTCTACATCCTCGCTCGTTGGGCCCCTCAGGTACGGCCCTTCCAGAGGGCGGCGTCGAGGATCGACCAAAGGTGGATGAGCCACCCGAGGAGGACGATCCAGAGGACCGCCGCAAGGACGAATTGCACGATTGCCATCAGCAGTCTGCCTTGAATCAATTGCCCGAGTCCAGGAATGAAGAAGCTGCAGAGAGCCGCGATGACGTTGCCGGTGGAACCTTGACCTGCCATGAAAATAGTTTCTCCGGCGAAGTGCGACGCGCAACTGGCGGCTCAAACTCCAATTGAGTTTCGATTGCGCAGAGGTGCCGTTCAGCGCGCAGGCATATCGCCCGGAGGGCACGAGAGGCGAAAAGCCAGCAACGACTTTATTCTCATTGATCGGCTGCGCGCGAACGAGTATCCAACTGGCATGAAGAAACCTGTTTCGTTACTGACCGCCGCCGCATCTTTTTGCGCGATAATAAGCTTTGCCTCCACTGCACCGGGGCAAGCGCCGGACGCGATGGCGAAGTTGGAAACCCTTTCCAAGGAGCTGCAACTTACTCCTCAACAAAAGGGCGAGATCCTGCCGATCCTCAAAACAGAGGTTCCCAAGCTTGAGGCGATTAAGAAGAACACTTCCCTTTCGGGGATGCAAAAGATGCGGCAATTGCGCGCCATCCATGAAGAAAGCGCGCCGCAAATGCAGAAGATCCTCAGCCCGGCGCAGTACCAGAAGCTACAGACGATCCGCAAACAGGAAATCGAGCAAGCGATCGCGAAAAAGCGCGGCGGCGGCTGAACAGGTCCTCCGCGCACGCGGGGATTTTATTCTGGTTAGGTCAACGTCCAAGTCGGCCGTCTTTAGGGCGAGCTTCGAGTGGCACAGGCGTATGGAACTCCTCAATGGAGGGCGCTTGACATTCCCGTCCAAACTAAAAAGCATGCAGCCATGCAGCATCCACTCCTGATTCGCGCTGCCGTTGTCTCGCTCGCATTCCTTTGTTGTTCCGCCCGAGGCGAGGTCTACAAGACTGGCGACAGCTTCGTCGGTTTCTCCGCGCCAGATCAGCACGGCGGGAACGTGACCTTCGCGGCCGGCGACGCGAGAGTCATTCTTTTAGATACACCGGCACCAACCGGCGAACCGCGGCAATCCGCTTCGCCCGATTGGTTTGCAAAGAACCATGTCCTGCCGGTGATCAATATTAGCGGCCTTTCCTTCATCAAACGCGACGTTGCGCGGTCGCGCATCGCCGCCAAGCCTTATCGAATGCTGGTGGTGGATAACAAGAGCGTCGCGGAACGATTTCCGAGGCAGGAGGGCAAGTTCACCGTCCTCTTCCTCGACGATAAAGGCGTCATCACTGATATTCGATTCGCCAGTGCAGGGAAGGAATTGCGGGATCTCCTGGCGGGCAACAGGGCGAGCGGTACTTAACGTTTTCGGGGGTCAGAAGCTATTTCCTATCGGCTGAAGATTTGTAGCTCGGGGACAGCACTGGTTGCGGCGTTGATTCTTTCCGGCTGCATGGTCGGACCAAATTTTCGATGGCCGGATTCGAAGGTGGATCGGAAGTGGGTGCAGAGGCAGGCGGTTTCGGAACACCCCTATGGAGCGGCAGAGGAATATTGGTGGCGCACGTTTCACGATCCCGTCCTCAACCGGCTGGTCGAGACGGCCTACGCACGGAATCTCTCATTGCAGATCGCTGGCGTGCGCATCCTCGAAGCGCGGGCGGCACTCAACGCGACCATCGGAAATCTTTTCCCGCAGCAGCAAGGCGCGGCGGGCGGGATTAACTATTATCGCCTGGGTGATACGTCGCGCGCCGGTCCGACAATCGGCGACAGTCCGGTCGCGAATGTGGTTTCGCAGCTGCTGGATCGGAACTTCCAGATCGGGCCCAATATCGCAACCGACCGGCTACTCTTCTCCGCTGCGTGGGAGATTGATTTCTGGGGAAAATTCCGGCGCGAAGTCCAGTCGAAGCAGGCGAGCTGGCTCGCTTCGGTGGCGGCCTACGACGACGCATTGGTCACGCTCATCGGCGATGTGGCGAATGCCTACGTCAACCTGCGCACCTTCCAGAGCCGGCTCTCGATTATCAATCAAAGCATCGCCGCACAGGAAAAGAGCCTGGAAATCGCGCAGACCCGATTCGACGCGGGAGAAACGAGTGAACTCGATCCGTTGCAGGCAAAAACCGAGCTCTCAAAAACCAAAGCGGAGGCGCCGGAACTGCAAAACGGAATCGTGCAGTCGAAAAATGCGCTGGCCGTTTTGCTCGGGGCGACTCCGGCCGAAATCGAGCGCTACGTCCGGGGATCGGGGCCCATTCCCGCGGTTCCGACCAGAATCACAGCGGGCATCCCGCGCGACTTGTTGCGCCGCCGG
Source organism: uncultured Verrucomicrobiae bacterium (assembly GCA_963819975.1). Lineage (GTDB taxonomy): Bacteria > Verrucomicrobiota > Verrucomicrobiia > Chthoniobacterales > UBA10450 > Palsa-1392. The sequence goes on from CAWFYE010000004.1 coordinate 51,121, forward strand.
CCCGACGTGCGCCTGGCAGGTCTCCAGGCCGCGGCGCAGTCACCGAAGATCGGAGTTGCGGTCGCCAACATGTTGCCGTCGTTCTCGCTCTCGGGTGCCTTTGGTACGTCCGGAAGCAACATCGCGAGTTCGGCACTCAGCGATCTTTTTACATGGCAAAGCAAGGTCGTCTCGGCAGGCGGTTCCTTCGTCGTTCCGATCCTGAACTACGGGCGTCTGATGAACTACGTCCGAATTGAGGACGCGGCGTTTCAACAGGCCATCCTCAACTATCAGAACACCGTTCTGAAGGCGCAGGCGGAGGTCGAAAACGGGCTCTCGGCGTTCTCCAGCGGACGACGAACAACGGCGCTTTTGGATGAGGCAGTGGCGACTGCCGGGCGCAGTGCGGACCTGGCGCTCGTCCGCTATGAACAGGGACAAAACGATTACACCGTCGTCCTGACTGCACAGCAGCAGCAACTGACGATCGACAACGCAGCGGTGAGCAGCCGCGGGAGCACCATTCTCGCACTCATTTCCGTTTATCGCGCACTGGGCGGCGGCTGGCAGATTCGCGAAGGCGGCGACGTGATTTCGAGCGACGTGAAAGCGGAAATGGCCCGGCGCACGAACTGGGGAAAGATGCTCGAAACCGGCTGGCATCTGCCTGACGTCGCACCGGAAACAACGGCGAAGAAGGAAGCAAACCCATGATTGGAAAAACGTCGCGCAGATTGATCCTGGCCCTGCTGATTACTTTCTCGTGGGCGGGCTGTAAACGGCCCCAACCCTTTACCCAAACCGGCCCGCCGACCGTTACCGTGGCGAAACCCGGACGTGAAACGGTTGCGCCATCGATCGACCTCACCGGCACGGTCGCACCGTATCAGACCGTCGATCTGGTCGCGCGCGTCCAGGGATTTCTCGACACGATCTCGTTTAAGGACGGATCGTTTGTGGACAAAGACGCGGTGCTTTTTCAGATCGAAAAAGACATGTACGAGGAAAAGGTCGCGCTCTACCAGGCGCAGGTGAATGGCGCACAGGCCGAATACACGCGGCAGGTCGGGATGTTGAAACAAAACGCGACCTCGCAGGCTAACGTCGATAAGGCACTCTCGGATCGCGACCAGGCCGCGGCCAATCTCGCCATGGCCAAAATCCAGCTCGGCTACACGACCGTGCGCGCCCCATTCAACGGACGCATCGGGACGCATCTGGTCGATGTCGGTAACGTTGTCGGCACCAATGCCGCGGCGCCGACCAAGCTCGCCACGATCGACGAGTTGGTTCCGATCTACGTGAACTTTAGCATCAGCTCGCGAGACGCGTTGCGCCTCCGCAAGATTGCGCAAAAACTCGGGGAGGGCTTGAAACCGGGCGTAGGAAAACTTCCTGTCCTCGCCGGTCTCGACGATGAGGACGGCTTCCCGCACAAGGGGGTGCTCGATTTCGCCAACAACAGCGTGGATACCAATACCGGAACGATCCAGCTCCGGGCAATCTTCCGGAATGAGGAGAAGATTCTTTTCCCTGGTTTGTTCGCGCGCGTCCGCATCCCGCTCGGCCAACCTGCGCCGACGCTTGTCGTGCCAAATACCGCACTCGCGAACGACCAGGTCGGCGACTATCTGCTCGTCGTGAATGCGCAGAACATCGCCGAGCGGCGCAACGTTACGCTTGGTGCGCGCGTCGGAGCGATGTGCGCGATCACCGAAGGATTGAACGACAACGATCGCGTCATCATCGGCGGCCAGTCGGCCGTCCGACCTGGTGCGACCGTCACTCCAGAGGAGGCGACCGCAACGCCCGTGCCGTCCGCTGCCACGAAGAAATAATCGAGACGGAAACCGGGGCGAATGTTTTCCAAATTCTTCATCGAGCGGCCGGTCCTGGCGAACGTCATCGCGTTCCTCATGGTCCTGCTCGGCGGCGTCGCCATCCTCCAGCTCCCGATCGCGCAATACCCGCCGATCACTCCCCCGACTGTGCAAGTCGTCGCGCGATATCCCGGCGCGAGCGCGCGCACGCTGGTCCAGACGGTGGCGCTGCCGATTGAGCAGCAGGTCAATGGCGTCGAGAACATGCTCTACATGCAGTCAACCTGCACGAACGACGGAACCTATTCGCTCATTGTGACGTTCAAGATCGGGACCGATCCCGACTTCGCGCAGGTGCTGGTGCAGAACCGCGTCGCCGCCGCGATGGCGCAATTGCCACGTTCCGTCCAGACCCAGGGCGTGGTCACGAACAAAAAATCGACCGCGATTTTACAGATCATCACGCTCACTTCGCCGCATGGAAAATATGACGCACTCTTCCTGAGTAACTACGCTACCCTCCGACTTCAGAACGAGCTTGCGCGGTTGCCCGGCGTCGGTGGCGTGACGGTTTTCGGCATCGGCCAATACAGCATGCGGGTCTGGTTGGACCCGGACAAAATGCAGGCGCGCTCGCTCTCGCCCTCCGAGGTTATCCAGGCCGTGCAGCGACAGAATTCGCAGGTAACGGCCGGTCAGATCGGGATGCCACCGACGCCGTCGACGCAGGATTTTCAATTCACGCTCAATGTTCATGGCGCGCTCGATCAGGCCACGGACTTCGAGCAGATCATCGTCAAGACGGACAACAACGGGGAGATCACACGGCTGGGCGATGTTGCGCGGGTCGAAATGGGCGCGCAGACCTACAGCCAGTTCTTCGATTACGACGGTAAACCCTCGGGTGGTGTCGCCATCTTTCTGCTCCCGGAGGCAAACGCACTCGACACGGCCGCCGCCGTGAACACCGCGATGAAAAGGCTGGCCAGGGATTTCCCCGAAGATCTCAAGTACACGATCCCTTTCGATACCACGATTTTCGTGCGCGATTCCGTGAACGAAGTCTATAAGACGCTCGGCGAAGCGGGCATCCTCGTGCTGCTCGTCATCATGATCTTTCTCCAGAATTGGCGGGCCACGCTCGTGCCGGCGACCACCGTGCCGGTCACGATCATCGGCGCGTTCGCTGCCATGGCGATGATGGGTTTCAGCATCAATCTGCTCACGCTCTTCGCCGTCGTGCTCGCCATCGGCATCGTGGTGGATGACGCCATTGTCGTGGTCGAGGGCGTAACGCAGTACATCGAGCGTGGTCAGCCGCCGAAAGAGGCGGCGATCAATGCCATGCGGGGACTATTCGGTCCGATCATCGGCATCACACTCGTGCTCATGTCGGTCTTTTTGCCGTCTGCGTTTCTGCCTGGCATCACGGGACAAATGTATCGGCAGTTCGCGCTCGTCATCGCCAGCACCGCGCTGATCAGCGCCGCGAATGCGGTTACGCTTAAGCCCACTCAATGCGCCACCTGGCTCCGCCAGCCCGACCCAAATGCGAAGAAGAATTTTTTCTACCGCGGCTTCAACGCCACCTACGGTCGGGTCGAAGCGTGGTATCTGCGGATTGTCCGCCGTATGGTCAACCGCAGCGGGCTGATGGCCGTGATCGTTCTCGTGCTCATCGCCTTCGCCGCCTGGGCTTTCACGCGCGTGCCCACCGGTTTCATCCCGACGGAGGACCAGGGTTACGTGCTTGTCGCTGTGCAACTCCCCAACGCGGCGTCGCTCGCGCGCACCCAGCGCGCCATGGCCAAAGTGCGCGACATCGTCCTGCAAACGCCCGGAGTCGCGCACGCCATCTCGATTGGCGGGGTTTCGCCGCTCGACAACAACGCGTCGCTCGCCAATGCCGGGGCGATTTACGTGATGTTCAAGGACTGGAGCGAGCGGGGCAAAGGCGAGAACATTCTCGATATCTACAACAACCTCTCGAAAAAGCTGAGCGGCTTTCAGGAAGCATCCTGTCGCGTCATCGTGCCGCCGCCCATCCAGGGTCTCGGGCTCTCCGGCGGCTTCCAGATGGAGGTCGAGTTGAACGACGGATCTTTCGATTACCAGCAACTGCAAAAAGTCACCGAGCACCTTGCCGCCCAGTCCGCTTCGTCGCCGGTGATCGACGCTGCGATTACGACCTTCCGCGCCGACGTCCCGCAGCTCAATCTCGACGTGAACCGGACTGAAGCGGCGACTTTCAACGTGGCTGTGGGCGACGTTTTCGACACGCTGCAAAGTTACCTTGGCTCCACTTACGTGAACCAGTTCACGAAATTCGGTCACACCTTCACCGTCTTCGCGCAGGCCGATGAAAAATTCCGTCTTACGCCCGAAAGCGTGCTCGGCTACTACGTCAAAAGCCAGGGCGGCAACATGGTCCCGCTCGGTGCCGTTTCCTCCGTCACTCCTGCCGCCGGCCCGAATGTGATCTCGCTGTACAACCTCTATCCCGCTGCGGCCTTTCTTGGAAAAGCGAGCGACAAATACAGCTCGGGTCAGGCGATCCAGACTCTGGAAGAGCTCGCGGCCCGCGAACTTCCGGCAGGCGTAAGCTACGAGTGGACCGCCATGTCGCTCCAGGAAAAGATCGCGGGCAATGCGGTCTATTACATCTTCGCTCTCTCGATCCTGCTCGTTTTCTTCATGCTCGCAGGACAGTACGAGAGCTGGATCACGCCGCTCGCCGTCATCCTCGCCGTCCCGATGGCGCTCCTCGGCACCGTCGCCGCCCTCCTCGGCCTTGGCATCGCGAACAACATGTATGTGCAGATCGGCCTCGTCCTCCTGATCGCGCTTTCCGCGAAGAATGCCATTCTCGTCGTCGAGATGGCACGCGAAAATCGCGCAGCCGGCAAGGGCATCGTGGATTCCGCCGTTGAGGCGGCCTCTCTCCGTTTTCGACCGATCCTGATGACTTCGCTCACCTTCATTCTCGGTGTGCTCCCGCTGGTCCTCGCCACCGGCGCCGGTGCCAATGCGCGCAAAAGCCTCGGGATCACCGTCCTCACCGGCATGATCGCCTCCACCTGCCTGTCGGTCCTGTTCGTCCCCTCGCTTTACGTCGTTCTGCAGCGCTGGACGGAGCGGAAAGGTTCCAAACACTCGGCAGCTTCCCCGGCGCCAACAATTGGGCCGACTTGAGTCTAACGCTGCGTGTTGGCTGGCTGTCTACTCGGATGTAAATCGCCTCAACAATCTAATGGACCACACCTCGCCCGCCGTGCTCTGGCGCCATTACCACAAGGCCGTGACACAGAGAGAAGCCGCCTCCTTCTGGAAATCGAACCGCCGGAGAGCGACAGGAAAATCGTCAGCCTCGTGGCGTGATCCGTGAGCATCTACAAGATCGCAACCTTGCTCGGGATGATGTGCGCGTGGTGAAAAAACACTCCGCGAAGCTCTCGCCCAAAACCTTTCTCCGATTTGTGCTTTCCCAAGGTTTTCAATCGCTCATAGCAAATAGCACTTTCAAGCGCCCCTTCGGGCGGTCGTCGAGCCAATAGACGCCGAGACGGTGACGGCTGAAATTATGTCTTCTTCAGCGAGAGGAATTCAGATAAGAAGAGAAAATCATGTTCCTCGACGTCCTTCCCATTCCGGTTTGGAGAGCAGGAGTGGACAAGAAGATGACGGTCCGCGTCTGCAATGGGGACGGAGGGGTCAAAATCTCAGTCATCGATAACGGAGTAGGGATTCCCCCGGAGAACCTGGAGCGCATCTTCAATCACGGCTTTACGACCCGCCAAGGCGGTCACGGCTTCGGTCTGCACAGTGGCGCACTGGCCGCGGAGGAAATGGGCGGTTCGCTGAGTGTCCAGAGCGATGGCCCCGGCCAGGGAGCGGCCTTCACCTTGGAACTGCCTTTGCCCGGCCCGGAAGCACTCACATGACAACTGCAAATCTCACTTCATCCCCCACCCGGCTAAATACCCTAGCCGCAACAATTCTGAGCGAGCCGTCGCCACCCGCCGCCAGCGGTTGCCCGTTTCACCAAACCGCTAAATCGGATCGCGCGATTACAGAGCGGCCCGCCACCGGCGCGGCCGCCAGCACATTTGTTGCGCTCAGCAAATTTGTCATCGCCAATGACAAAACGTCCGAGGTCAAAGCGGCCTTTCGCCAGCGCCCGCACCTCGTCGATGACCAGCCCGGCTTCGTGCGCATGGAAGTCTTCAGCCCGCTCGACCGGCCCGAGGAAATCTGGCTCGTCACCTACTGGACCGATGCCGGGAGCTTCAAGCTCTGGCACCACAGCCATCTTTACCACGAGTCGCACAAAGGCATTCCCAAAGGCCTGAAGCTCGTGCCCGGTGAGCAGCAGATTCGTCACTTCGAACACATCTGCTCTTGAAATAGATGAACGCGTTAAACCAGCAGCTCAGCGAAGCGCTCAACCGCCAGAGCTCCGCGCTCGCCGCGGAGATGGTCGCCCGCGAGTTTGTCCGCCATCCGGAACTCGCCCAGCGCTATGGCGAAGCGGGCCGCGAAAAATGTCTCCAGGACGCCGTTTATCATCTCGCCTACCTCGCCCAAGCGATCGCGGCGGACAGTCTCGAGCTGTTCGTCAATTACATCGGCTGGGCCAAAGTCATGCTCGCCAAACGCGGCGTCCCAGCCGCGGACCTTGCCGGCCTTCTCGAAACCATGAAGGAAACCCTCGGGCAGGAACTGGCGCCGGAATTCAGCCGCCTGGCCTGCGATTACCTGGACGACGGACTCCGGCAACTGCCCCGGTTGCCGGATGAGCTGCCTTCCTGCATCGCGGAAGGGACGCCGCTCGCACCGCTGGCCGGTGAATACTTACAGGCGTTGCTCCGCGGCGACCGGAATGTGGCCAGCAAACTCATCACCGACGCCGTCGAGCAGGGCACTCCGGTGCGCGACCTCTACCTGCACGTCTTTCAGCGCACCCAATATGAGATCGGACGCCTCTGGCAGGTGAACCAGATCAGTGTCGCCCAGGAACACTATTGCACTGCCGCCACCCAACTCATCATGTCGCAGCTTTATCCCTATGTCTTTGGCTCGCCGAAAACCCGCGGCACGCTCGTCGCCACCTGCGTGGCCGGGGATCTCCATGAAATTGGCGCCCGCATGGTAAGCGATTTCTTCGAGATGGACGGCTGGCGGACCCATTACCTCGGCGCGAACGTCCCAACGCCAAGTGTGGTCGAGACCGTGGTCAATCTCCAGGCCAGTGTTCTCGCCATTTCCGCGACCATCGGCTATCACGTCCGTGCGGTCGAGGCGCTCATAAGCGCCGTGCGCGCCGCGCCCGAATGCAGCGGCACTAAAATCCTCGTCGGCGGCCATCCCTTCAAAGTGGCCCCGGAGTTGTGGCGCAATATCGGAGCGGATGGTTCCGCCTCGGACGCCCAGGCGGCCATCGTTCTAGCCGACCGTCTCACCAGTCAAGCCTTCGCTGCATGAATCCGGGCGAAACAACCTCCTCGAACGCCCCGCCGCCGGAGGCAAAGCAAGGGGCCGCACCCGACGAGGCGCTCAACCGGCGCGACGATCACTTTTATGAGGAACTGACCCGCACCAACAACGAACTGGCCAACCTCCAGCGTGAGCTGGCCCGCAAAAATGCCGAGCTGACGGCCGCGCAAATTCAACTTCAAACCAGCGAACGACTTTTTCGCGAGCTGGCGGAGAATATTCCTGAAGTTTTCTGGCTGACCGATTCAAAAAATACGCAGGTGATCTATGTCAGCCCACTTTACGAGACGGTCTGGGGGCGCAGCTGCGAAAGCCTTTATTCCGCGCCAACATCGTGGCTGGACGCAGTTCATCCGGAGGACAGAGAGCAGATCGTAGTGGAGATGAAGAGGCATTCACTTGAAAAGCCCCATGACACCATCTATCGCCTCGTTCGGCCGGACGGATCGATTCGCTGGATGCGCGACCGTAGTTTTCCGGTCCGTGAGGAGAGCGGCACGGTCATACGCGTCGCGGGAATCGCCGAGGACATTACAGAAATGAAGGAAGCGGAGGAGGCTTTGCTTGAAGCGAATCGCCGACTGCAAATTCTTTCGCGTCGACGGATTCAAGTGCAGGAAGACGAGCGCCGACGCCTGGCGCGAGATTTGCACGATCAGATCGGTCAGTTGCTGACGGCGGCAAACATGAATTTAGAATCGGCTCGCAGAACAAGAGCTCGACGAACAATCAATAGACAATTGGACGGGACGATTATCATTCTTGAGCAAATTCTAGGGAATGTCCGGCAAATCTCATTTGATCTTAGGCCACCAGTTCTGGACGATCTGGGCCTCGCGCCGGCTATGCGCTGGATGCTTAATGATTCCGCTTTGCGGGCGGGGTTAATCTCGGTTTTTATTGCCGATCCAGATTTGAAGCGAGCAGACGCAGAGAGCGAGACTGCCTGCTACCGAATCGGCCTGGAAGCGCTGGCAAATGTGCTCCGGCATGCTCATGCGCGGAAAGTATGGCTAGAATTGCACAATGCCGGGAATGCGCTGGAGTTGGTTGTCCGGGATGACGGAATCGGTTTCGATATGGCTGGCACGGAGAAACGCGCGAGCTGCGACCGCTTGGGCCTTGTGGGAATGCAAGAGCGAGTGACGGCCCTCGGCGGGCAGTTCAAATGCAAATCCACGCCGGGCCACGGAACCGAAATACGCGCTCTCTTCCCTCTTTCTTTAGAAGGGATCGTGAAACTAACGTGAAAACCCGTGTTTTGCTCGCGGATGATCATGCCCTTGTCCGCGCCGGTTTTCTCTCGCTTCTGAAGAAAAGTCGGCTCGCACGGATCGTGGCTGAAGCGAAAGATGGCCGTGAAGCCCTGGAACAAATCAAGCAACATCGGCCTGACTTGGTGCTAATGGATCTTGGCATGCCGTGTTTGAACGGCTTGGAGGCGACGGTCCGCGTCCGGAAGGAATTTCCAAACACAAAAGTGATTATCCTCTCGATGCACGAAAACGAGGAATACGTCCTGCAAGCTCTGCGCGCCGGTGCGTCCGGTTATTTGATCAAGAACGCGGCGGTCGGTGAGTTAGAGCAAGCGATCCGAGCTGTCATAAAAGGAAAAATCTTTCTTAGTCCGCAAATCTCCGAGCAGGCGATCGAAAATTATCTCGCGCGGGCCCGCGGGGTTCATTCGCCGGTGGAAAAACTAACTCCCCGCCAGCGCGAAATCATGCAACTGATCGCGGAAGGGAACAACACAAAGGAAGTCGCCTTTCTGTTGAAATTGAGCGTCAAGACCGTCGAAGCACATCGAACGCAATTAATGCGTCGTTTGGGGATTACGGACATACCAAGCTTGATGCGGCATGCGATGCGTGCCGGTCTCGTGCCTTCAGAATCGATGGCATTGCCAGGTTCTACTTAGAGGTCGCAGTTTCCCAAGCGGGCAATCGGAAATTATCCCGCCCGGATCAATCTAGAGATAGATGGCAAGGCTGACCCAGCGGCATCGTGAAATCCTGGCATCAACAGCGACAAAAAGACCGCGGTTTTCGCGAAGCATAAAGGCGAGGGTAGACGCCACTGGAAACGATGATGAAATGGCATTCACAATCTGCCGGGTTTAGGTCGTGAGCCCCTGCGTGACTAGTCGTGCTCAGTAATTCTACGTAACTGAAACCTAAGGATTTCCCTTATTGAAATACCCGGGGTTTGCCCGATGCTTTTCACGCTACGAAAGCCCCTAAAACAGATTTCCCCGAGCCAGGCGTTGGTCTCCCTCCGTCCGTGAGGGCTTCCGCCCAGGGGGCGAATCTTGACCGTTCCAGCCCTCCAGACTCTGAGTGCGAGTGGACTGTCGACGACTCGATTTCAGAGCATCGGCAGCTACACCATCTGCTCACCCACATTCCAGCGGTTCTTTACGTCGTTAAAATAGAAGGACGGAAGTTCGTTCCAGTCCTGGTGAGCGAGAATATTGAGCGATTGCTCGGGGTCCCCGTCGCCGAAGCGGGATATGAGTGGTGGTTGGAGAGCTTGCATCCGGTTGATCGTGATCGAGCCGTGCGCGTGCTGGGCGAGGCGATAAAGGGCGACGGCTACGAGATGGAATACCGGCTTCGGCACAAGAATGGCAATTATCATTGGGTCCAGGATAATAGCCGCGTCGTGCGCGACGCCGAGGGCAAACCGCAACAGATGGTCGGCGTGTGGACCGATGTGACCCTGCGAAAACGAACGGAAGAACGGTTGCGTAACCAGGCCGACATCATCGAGCGCGCACAGGACGCCATTATTCTGCGCGATTTCGCCAGTGACCGCATCTCCATTTGGAACAGTGGGGCGGAGCGTCTCTACGGCTGGAGCGCGAGTGAAGTGATCGGCCGACCGCTTGGTGAGCTGATTTTCGAAAAATCAGACGAACACCGTGACCTGCTCGAGCATTTGGTCTCGACCGGCGAATTCCGCGCTGAGATTACGCAACGTGCCAAGAATGGACGTGAAGTAATTGTCGATGCTCGGGTGACTCTCCTACGACGCGAAGACGGCACGCCACGCGCGGTGCTCGGCATTAACACGGACATCACGGAGCGGAAAAGGTTGGAGAAGCATATGCTGCGAACGCAGCGCCTGGAAAGCATTGGAACGTTGGCCAGCGGGGTGGCCCACGATTTAAACAACGTCCTGGTGCCAATCTTAATAGCGGCGCCAATTCTGCGCGGCCATCTGTCTCCTGAGGAACATGAGAAACTCCTGAAAACAATCGAAATAAGCGCACAGCGCGGGGCCGATATCGTGAGGCAGGTCCTCACTTTTGCCCGTGGGGCGGGTGGCGACCGGGTCCTCATGCAACCAATCTATCTGATCGAAGAAATCACGAAGATCGTGAAAGAGACCTTCCCAAAAACCGTTCGGCTGCGAACCAGTTACGCGGAGAACCTACGGATGGTGGAGGGGGTTCCAACGCAAATCCACCAGGTCTTGCTCAACCTGTGCCTCAACGCCCGAGACGCCATGCCGGAAGGGGGAACCCTGTCGCTGACCGCCGAAAATTTCGACGTAGACGAGCAATACGCCACGATGAAGCCAGGGCTTAAACCAGGCCCTCACGTCCTCATCAGCGTCATCGATACGGGCAATGGGATCCCGCAGAATGTTGTCGACACGATTTTTGATCCTTTCTTTACCACGAAAGAGCCTGGCAAAGGCACCGGACTTGGGCTTTCGAGCGCGCTCGGCATTATCAAGAGTCATGGTGGAATCATTACTGTTTATAGTGGCAGCAACGGAACGACGTTCGGCGTTCTCCTACCATCCGTCGCTGGCGTTTTCCAAGCGGACGAGATCAAGGCGCAAGTGGAGGCTCCAACCGGCCACGGCGAAACCATCCTTATCGTCGATGACGAATCGGCAATTCGAGACGTGACAAAGATCGTTCTTTCAAAAAGTGGGTACAAGGTCATCGCAGCGGAGGATGGCCCGTCCGCGCTCGCCCTTTTCTCGGGACAGTCGAAAACAATCGACGTGGTGCTAACCGACGTGATTATGCCGATCATGAGTGGCTTGGTGCTCGCGCGAACGATGCGCAAGATGGACGCCAAGGCAAAGATCATTGTCTCCAGCGCGCGGGACGGCGATTACCATCCGAGCGAGTTGACTGACATCGGCGTGCAGGGATGTCTGGATAAACCTTATTCTCGGGAAACATTGCTGCGGTTGATTGATCGCGTGCTCCACAACGAACGGGAAAAATAAATGCGTCCGCTGAGAATTCTTATCGCCGACGATCATGAAGTGATGCGAGATGGCGTGCGGGGATTGATCGAGCAGGAGTCTGGATGGCAGGTCTGTGGCACTGCCACAAACGGCCGAGAAGCGGTCGAGAGCGCCAAGAGACTTAAGCCCGAAGTGGTGGTTTTGGATCTGACAATGCCGGAGCTGGATGGGCTGGAGGCTCTGCGCCAAATCAAACACGCTCTGCCCGGTGCAGAAGTCGTGATCTTTAGCGCCTACCACTCGGAGGAGGTTATCGAGCAGCTATTTGATGCCGGGGCCAAGAGCTACATTCAAAAATGTGATGCCGGCAGGCATCTGGTGGCGGCGATCAAATCACTCGCCGAACATAAGCCGTTTTTCACACGCGACATTTCTGACGTTCTTTTCGCGAAATTTCTCTCCCTTAACGCAGGGAAAAGGCAGAATGGGCAGGGACATGCCGTGACCAAACGGGAAAGAGATGTAATCCGTCTCCTTGCCGAGGGGGGCAGCAACAAGGAGGTAGCCAATTCCCTCGGCATTAGCATACGGACGGTCGAAACTCATCGGGCCACACTCATGCGCAAGCTCGGTCTCGACTCCCTTGCCGCGCTGGTTCGTTACGCGATCCGCAATAACATTATCGAGGCATAAATGAAGTCTACGACTCGATTGTGTCGGGGTTCGAGCAATTGGCAAAACAGCCCAATTGGCTTCGCACGGAAGGCCTGGCGAGTTTGTATACCTGTTTCTTACCTCATTCTCGGGAGGTGCCTTGCTGCAATCTTTCGTATAAATATTATCCCGGAATTCGCAGGTCGGGATCGATGTCTCAGGTGTGAAAGCGTTGAGTCCTCCGTGATTTCGCGGGCGACAAAACCCGTAGTTGCCGCAGCGGCTAGCTGCACAACGAATGCTTGATACTGGATAATGAGAATGTCTCTCTCGGTCGACGACGCAATTTCAAGCACGAATAACGGGCGGTCACACGTCTCGTTTCAACCTCCCGCCACGAGGGAGCTTGGAGGAGAATCGGGCTCGTCCGGTCAGGCTGCAGGGCGATCGGAGCACCGCCCAGCCGAGGAATGCCTGGATTCGAGCGAGACTCTCCATATTCGGGTCCTCGCAGTGGAAGACAGCCGGAGCGATCTCCTCGTCCTTGAGAATGCCTTCGCTGAGGTTGCGAGCGTGCGGTTTGAATTGACGGCGGCAGGCCATGTCAGGGAAGCGCGGGCGCTGCTCGAGACAAATCAATTCGATGTCGTCCTGACCGACCTGGGTCTGCCGGATAGCTCTGGATTGGACACTTATATCGCTATCCAGGAGGCGGCAAAGGATCTCCCAGTGATCGTGATCACGGGCTTAAGCGATGAGCGCACTGGCATCCGGGCGATGCGCCAAGGCGCGCAGGATTATTTTGTCAAAGGTCATTACTTGGAGAATGGCCTGATCCGCGCCATCCGGGATGCCATCGAACGTCAGCGGATTGAGGCGGCCATGCGGCGCGACGAGGAACGTTTTCGGGTGTCGATCGAGTCGTTACTGAACGGTTTCGCGCTTCTCTCTCCCCGCCGGGGACCAGACGGAGCGACGACCGAATTCAATATCGATTACATCAACGCGTCAGGCCTGAATTTGCGACCCTCGTTGCGCAACGTTCCTTTGCCGCTCACGTTGAACGATCTCTTTCCAGATTGCCATACGACTGGATTATTTGATGAGCTGGTGCGGGTCCTGGGAGGTGGAGTTCCGTTTACCCGTGAATGCGTCTTTCTTTTCGGAGAAACAGCGCACGATCTCACGGCTCCTTGTTACGATTTTCGAGCGACCAGAAGCCGCGACTGCGTCGCGCTGAGTTGGCGGGACGTAGCACCCCGACTGAGGCTTGAAGCTCAGGTGTTCCAGTCGGAAAAGATGAATTCGGTGGGGCAGCTCATCGGCGGAGTTGCGCATGAGTTTAACAATCTTCTCACGATCATCCATGGTCACGCAGACGGATTGAGAGATTCCGCTTTCCTGTCCACCCAACTGGTGGACCCGGTTCGTGAAGTTTCCGCCGCTGCCTCACGAGCGACAACTCTTATTGATCAGCTCCTGAGCTTTAGTCGGCAGAAGCCACTGCTCGTCGCCGACATCGACCTGAACGAGGCCGTTGCGCAAATGAGCGGTATGCTCGGACGAATTCTAGGCGAAAGCATTCGCCTGCGGGTAGAGTTTTGGCAGCCCGCCCCGCGTGTGCAGGGCGATGGAGGCATGATCGAGCAAGTCTTGCTCAACCTCGCCGTCAACTCGCGCGATTCGATGCCCAACGGCGGCGAGCTTACAATCACGACCAGCATCTGCAACGTGCGAGAAGATGAACTTCTCCTCCAGCACGATGTCACTCCTGGGCCTTTTGTCTGTCTCGCCGTCCAAGATAACGGCTCCGGTATCGCCGCGGAGCATCTGAGCAAGATATTCGAGCCATTTTTCTCCACCAAGGAAGGAGGCCAGGGCCTTGGTCTCGCAACAGTTTACGGCATTGTGAAACAACACAAAGGCTGGCTGAAAGCGGAGAGCGAGATCGGCTGCGGGACGACCTTCAAAGTCTATCTTCCTCATCACGAGGGCCAGCCGATCCCGACGTTTCCGGAGGGAAAAATCAAGCCGCCAGAGCACAGAAGCGAAACCATTCTGCTCGTCGAAGACGAGGAAAACATTCGCCATTTGGTAAAAATGTTCCTCGAGGGGCAGGGCTACCACATTCTCGAAGCTGGCGACGGCGTCGAAGCTCTCGCAATCTGGCAGAAAGGACTAACCACGATCGATCTGCTGCTCACAGATCTGGTCATGCCGGAGGGAGTAAGCGGGCAGGAACTGGCCCGACAATTACAACGGGATCAACCCGGCCTCCGGGTAATATTCAGTAGCGGTTACAGTCGCGATCTTTTTGGCAAGAACTCGTTCCTGAACCCGGACACAAACTTTTTGCAGAAGCCATATCGGCTCAACATCCTTGCCGAGATGATTCGCCATTGCCTGGATCGTCCTGCCTCAGCTGACTCCCCGACGGAGGATACGAAGCTATGATGCGAGAGTTCCTCACGGCGAACCGAAGTGTATTGATCGCACGATGCAAGGCTAAAGTCGCGCAAAGGACTGTCCCCAGTCTGACTGACAAGGAGCTGACAAGCGGAATACCACTTTTCCTTGACCAACTCATCAAGACGCTGGAGATCGAGGAAGCACTGGATCCGATGGCGAGTCGCGAGGATTCTGGGAAGGCTGACGGACTTAATTCCGGTTCGTTCCAAATCGGCGAGGACGCGGCCCGGCATGGTCGGGAGTTGTCAGAGCGAGGGTTCACAGTCGACCAGGTAGTACACGACTATGGCGATCTGTGTCAGGCCGTCACCGGGCTGGCGCTCGAACAAAGGACTTCGCTCGAAACGAGCGAGTTCCAAACTCTCAATCGGTGTCTGGATGATGCCATCGCCGGCGCCGTTACGTCGTATAACTTCCAGAAAAATTTGATTTCCGTAGACGCTCAAGCCGATATTTTGAATCAACGACTGGGCTCTTTCGCACACGAGTTACGCAACCTCCTAATGACGGCCACCCTCGCATTCACTGCCCTGAAAGCCGGAAATGTAGGCTTAACTGGCGCGACGAGCGGCCTCTTGGATGCCAGCTTGGTCGGATTGCGCGCCCTCGTCGATCGCTCACTATTCGAGGTCCGAATGGCAGCGGCCATGCCGATACAACGCATTCTATTTTCCCTGGCGGATTTTATCGCGGACGTGAAACTGTCCGCCGATCTCCAGGCGCAGCTGGAAGGATGCGAACTAACCGTAGCTGCGGTGGATCGGCGCCTCGCGATTGAGGCCGACCGGGACATGCTTTCTTCGGCCGTGGGGAATCTTCTGCAAAACGCATTTAAGTTTACGCGCTCTCATTCGACGATTAGCCTGAGGGCTTACGCGGCGGATGATCGCATCCTGATTGATGTCGAGGATCAGTGCGGGGGCCTTCCGGCGGGCATGGCTGAAAAGATGTTTCACCCTTTCACCCAAGGCAGCGAACATAAAGGGGGGCTTGGCCTGGGCCTCACCATCGCGCAGCGCAGCATCATCGCCAATGAAGGCACTCTCAGCGTTCGCGATTTACCGGGCTCAGGCTGCCTCTTTACAATTGACCTTCCTCGTCACTCTATGCCGACAGTGGCTTTTCGCCAGTAGCCGGATCTGCTGTCCTGCGCGGCGGCACCGAGCGCAAGATGGCGAAGGAAGCCACGGGCATTTCTTTGGCTTACGCGCGGAATTGGAGCCAATCGCGCGCCGAGACGATAGAGACATAGCTCTGGATGGATAGCCCACCGGCTTTGTTGGCCCTCGGGCTGGCAAATACGTAGTTCCCGCCCATCTCACCTGCACGATCACTGCTGAAGATACAGGGAGCGCGATCCGGCGGATTCCGGTGCCAGATTGGAATCCAGTGGTTGTGCTCACTTCCCACGGTGCCGACTACATTTGCCGATAAGAATCACTCATCGAATCCTGTTATCGGAAGCGCCCTGCAGGTAGTCAAAGCTGGAATCTTCGGAGCAGCCTGGTCCGAGGAAGACAAATCATGACGAATAGTCTGCCGGTCACAAAGAATGGGAGAGTGCTGATCATTGATGATCATCGTCCGATCCACGATGACTTTGCCAGGATTCTGTCTCCGCTTTCCGCCGCTCCGGCGGGCTTCGACGCCAGCGAGACGGCGCTTTTTGGGACGCACTCGGATGCGATCCAGCAAACTCACTTCGAATTAAGCTCGGCCTATCAGGGGCAGGAGGGATTGCGACTGGTGACGGAAGCCCTGGCAGGCGGGAAGCCTTTCGCGATGGCATTTGTGGACGTGCGGATGCCGCCCGGTTGGGACGGGGTGGAAACCATCCGAAGGACTTGGGAGATCGACCCCGACACCCAGATCGTTATCTGCACGGCCTACTCCGATTACTCCTGCAGTGAGATCTTTGCCAAGCTGGATCAGCGCGACGGTTGGCTCATTCTGAAAAAGCCGTTCGACGGCGTGGAAGCGTTCCAATTGGCGCAGACGCTGACGGAGAAACGGTGGTTGCACCAACAGTCCCGACGAAAAGTGGAAGAGTTGGAGAGCCGGGTCGCCGAGCGCACCGCCGAGCTCGCAACAACCAATGCCGCTTTGCAGACGGAAAACTCCGGACGCAAACGGACCGAAGAACAACTTCGCGTCCAAACGACCGCACTCGACGCCGCCGCCAATGCCGTCGTGATTACCGACCACCGCGGCACGATCCAATCGATTAACCCCGCCTTCACGTCCCTGACCGGCTATACCGCGGAGGAAGCCATTGGACAAAATCCGCGGATCCTCAAAGGAGGCAGTCAGGACAAAGAGTTTTATCGAAATCTCTGGCAGACGATTTCCTCCGGTCAGGCCTGGGGCGGGGAGCTAACCAACCGCCGCAAGGACGGCAGCGTTTACTCCGAGGAGATGACGATCACCCCGCTGCGGGGCGCCGATGGTGCGATCACCCGTTACATCGGAATCAAACAAGACATTACGGAGCGCAAGCGCGCGGAAGAAAAGCGGTCCGCATCACAGCATTTCATCGAAGGGATTATTAACGCGATGCCGGTGCGGGTCTTCTGGAAAGACAAGAATCTCGTTTACCTGGGCTGCAACATGGTCTTCGCGCGCGGCGCAGGGTTTGCCGACCCGAAGGACATCATCGGGAAAGATGATTACCAGATTGGATGGCCTGACCAGGCAGAATTGTCTCGCGCAAGTGACCGCGAGGTTATCGAGAGTGGCAATTCCAAGTTGGACGTCGAAGAACAGACAACTCCGGACGGGAACATCCTCACGCTGCTGACGAGCAGGGTACCTCTGCGTGATTCCAAAGGTGAAATCAGTGGAGTCATCGGCACACATTTGGACATCACCGAGCGCAAGCAGTCGGAAGAGCACCTGGGCGAGCAGGCCGACATCATCAATCGCGCGCACGACGCCATCATTGTCCTCAACTTCAAAGATCAGCGCATTGCCTCCTGGAACAGCGGCGCGGAGCGCTTGTACGGTTGGGTTGCGGAAGACGCGATCGGCAAGCCGCTCGGCGAACTGATCTTCGCGGAGGCAAAGGAAAGCGAGAAGCCTCTCAGGCAACTCCTGGCATCGGCGGGCGAATTTCGCGGGGAAATCAAGCAGGTGGCAAGTGATGGCCGCAAGATTGTCGTCAATAGCCGCGCGACCCTCATTCGCAACCCGGACGGAACACCGCTCTCCGTTCTTTTCATTAACACCGACGTGACCGAGCAAAAGGACCTCGAAACCCAGCTCCTGCGCGCCCAACGCCTCGAAAGTATCGGCACCCTGGCCAGTGGCGTCGCGCACGATCTCAATAACATTCTCACCCCGATCCTCACCAGCGCGGCGATTCTGAAAGCCGATCCGTTACAGAAGGATCTTCCGACCCTGGCTTCGATGGACGAGGAAAGCGCCCTGCGCGGAGCGAGTGTCGTAAAACAGGTTCTCTCCTTTGCCCGTGGGATCGAAGGCAAACGGGTTGTGATTAAGGCCAGCCATCTGGTTGATGAGATGGTTGATATTGCACGGACGGCATTTCCAAAATCGATCGAGTTTACGAGCCGTTGTCCCGACGACCTTTGGTCGGTCACCTGTGACCCGACACAGTTACGTCAAGTCCTGCTCACTCTTTCGGTCAACGCGCGCGACGCGATGCCGAATGGTGGTTCGATCACCATCGGGGCGGAGAATTTCGAGGTCGACGAACGCTACGCATCGGTGACACCGGGTGCGAAACCGGGCCCGCACATAACGTTTCGCGTGACCGATACCGGCAACGGCATGTCGCGCGCGACGATGGACAAGATCTATGATCCCTTCTTTACAACCAAGGACATTAGTAAAGGCACCGGCCTGGGACTTTCCACTGTGCTTGGGATTGTGAAAGGCCATGGCGGATTCATCTCCGTTTCCAGCGAAGTTGGCCAGGGAACAACCTTCAAAGTATCTCTGCCCGGCGAGGTCAACGTCCAAAGCACGCTCGTCCCGGTAGGGTGCGCCGCGCCCGCCAAGGGGAACGGCGAGCTGGTGCTGCTGGTCGATGACGAGGAGAATATTATCCAGGCCACCAAGGCGGTCCTGGAGCGGAATAACTACCGTGTTCTCTCCGCGAGCGATGGAGTGGAGGCGCTCGCCCGTTTCGCGCGGCAGATGCAGGAGATCAACGTCGTGCTCACCGACATCGCAATGCCCTACATCGATGGCGTGGCGTCTGTGCGGGCGATCAGAAAAATGAAGCCGATGTCCCGATCGTCGCTTTCACCGGAGAAGCCCGGCAAACGCGGCTCAAAGAGCTTCCGTCCCTTAAGGTCAACAATTTCCTGCTCAAGCCTTTCAGCACGGAAAGCCTGCTCGAGGCTATCCATTCCTCGGTCAGCACAGCCAGCAAGGTGGACGCGCACGGAGGTGCACGTCACCTCGAGCAAGCGATCTCGTCAAACGGCTCATGAGTAACGCCGGAGATCGACATGAAAGATGCGGAAGAATCTTGTGACTCTTATGGCCATGGAACTTTTCGAACCCGCGCTTGTTGGGACGGCCGAACAGGCGCTCGACTTCATCCGCAACGTCCTCGAAGCGTCGACGGAATATTCCATCATCGGGATGGATCTCGACGGCAAGATTCTCTTGTGGAACGAAGGCGCGCGGCGGCTTTACGGTTACGAACCGGAGAAGGTCGTCGGCAAGGCGAATTCCTCGATCTTGCACCTGCCGGAGGATGTGGCGGCGGGACGCCACAAGGAAGTCGTCGACGCCGCCTTGCGCGACGGCAAGTGGGAGGGGACGATCGCGCGCAGCCGCAAAGACGGCGGCCGCTTTACGGCGAGAGTGGTGATCACCCCGCGCCGCGACAGCTCGGGGAAAGCCATCGGCCTGCTCCTCATCTCGAAGGACATTTCGGATGAAATCCGCCTCGCCGAAGAGCTCAGGGCGACCCAGTATTACGCCCGCTCCCTCATCGAGGCGTCGCTCGATCCGCTCGTCACCATCAGCCCGGAAGGAAAAATCACGGACGTGAACGAGGCTTCCGTGCAGGCGACCGGCGTGCCGCGTGAGAAACTGGTCGGCACGGACTTCTCGGATTATTTCACCGAGCCGGACAACGCCCGGGCCGGCTACCAGAAGGTTTTTTTCGAGGGTTTGGTGCGCGATTATCCGCTCGCCATCCGCCATGTGTCGGGCCGGGTCACGGACGTGTTCTACAACGCCAGCGTCTACAAGGACGACAAGGGCGAAGTGCTCGGCGTCTTCGCCGCCGCGCGCGACGTGACCGAGCGCAAGGTGGCCGAGGTCAAACAGCGCGTCGCCGCCGCCTACGCGCGCTCACTCATCGAGGCCTCGACTGACCCGCTCGTGACCATCAGTCCTGACGGCAAGATCACCGATGTGAATCGCGCGACCGAGCTCGTCACCGGCATTCCGCGCCAGCGGCTCACAGGCACGGATTTTTGCGATTACTTCACCGAACCGGAGAAAGCGCGGGAGGGTTATCAGCAGGTCTTCTCGCAAGGTTTCGTGAAGGACTATCCACTCGCCATCCGGCACACGTCTGACCGCATCACCGACGTGCTTTACAACGCCTCGGTTTACAAGGACGACCAGGGCGAAGTGCTTGGCGTTTTCGCCGCCGCGCGCGATGTGACCGACCGCAAGATGGCCGAGGAATTGCAACGCGCCTCGTCCGCTTATGCGCGCTCGCTCATCGAAGCATCGCTCGATCCGCTTGTCACCATCAGTGCGCAGGGAAAAATCACCGACGTGAACGACGCGTCCGTGCAAGTGACGGGGGTGGCGCGCGAACAACTCATCGGTACGGATTTTTCCGACTACTTCACCGAGCCGGAAAACGCCCGCGCCGGTTACCAGAAAGTTTTCTCCGAAGGTTTGGTGCGCGACTATCCCCTCGCCATCCGGCACACCTCGGGCCGCGTCATTGACGTGCTTTACAACGCCGCCGTTTACAAGGATGAGAAGAGCAACGTGCTCGGGGTGTTCGCCGCCGCGCGCGACGTGACGGTGCAGAAGCAGGCCTCGCAATACGCGCGCTCGCTCATCGAAGCCTCGCTCGACCCGCTCGTCACCATCAGCGCGCAAGGCAAGATCACGGACGTCAACCAGGCTTCCGCCGAAGCCACCGGCGTCGGGCGCGAGGAACTGATCGGGCGTGACTTTTCCGATTACTTCACCGAGCCAGAAAAAGCGCGGGCCGGTTATCAGAAAGTCTTCGACGAAGGTTTCGTGCGCGACTATCCGCTGGCCATCCGTCACGTCACCAATCGCATCACGGACGTGCTCTACAACGCCTCGGTTTACAAGGACGACAAAGGCCGGGTGCTGGGCGTGTTTGCCGCCGCGCGTGATGTGACGGTGCGCAAGCGCTTCGAGCAATCGCTCCAGGAAGCCAACCGCATGAAGAGCGAATTTCTCGCCAACATGTCGCACGAACTGCGCACGCCCCTCAACGGCATCATCGGCTTCACGGAATTTCTGATTGATGAAAAACCCGGCCCGCTCAAGCCCAAGCAGAAGGAGTATTTGGGCGACGTGCTGAACAGCGCGCGGCATCTGCTCCAGCTCATCAACGACGTGCTCGACCTCGCCAAAATCGAGGCTGGCAAGATGGATTGGCACGCCGAGACGTTCCCCGTGCGCGAGGCCGTCGAGGAAGTCGCCGGCGTCATTAAAGGCATCGCCCACAGGAAGCACATTGCCGTGGGCGTCGAAATCGGCGATCGCCTCGATTCCGTCACCATCGACCCGCACAAGTTCAAACAGGTACTCTACAACCTGCTCTCCAACGCGGTAAAGTTCACCGACGACGGCGGCAAGGTGGACCTCAGCGCGCGCCTGCTCGAACCGCACGAGTTTCAGGTGCGGGTGTCTGACTCCGGCATTGGCATCAAAGTCGAGGACCTCGGGCGGCTCTTCACCGAGTTCGAGCAACTGGACTCCGGCACGACGCGGCGCTTCGAGGGCACGGGTCTCGGACTGGCGCTGACAAAAAAAATCGTCGAGATCCAGGGTGGCCGGATCGAGGTGGAAAGCGAGCATGGCAAGGGCAGCGTCTTCAGCGTTGTGCTGCCGGTGATCGCCAAAGAAGAGGCGAAAGCATGACCGCCAGAATCCTCGTCGTGGACGACAATCACACCAATCTCAAGCTCGTCTCCGACGTGCTCGAGTTTGAGGGCTACGATATGCTCAAGGCCGTCGACGCGGAGGAAGCGCAGGTCATCCTTGGGGATACGCTGCCGGACTTGATCCTGATGGATATCGCCCTGCCCGGCATGGACGGCCTTACCCTCACGCGCCAACTCAAGGCCGACGCTCGCACCCGCCAGATCCGCGTTGTCGCGCTCACCGCCTTTGCGATGAAGGGCGACGACGAAAAGGCCAAAGACGCCGGTTGTGACGGCTACATCACCAAACCCATAGACATCCGCACCCTTCCCGGCCTGGTGGCCGGGGTTCTCTCTGGACAGAGCGACGGCTACCAAAAAGGGAAACCATGAAAATCCTCGTGATCGAAGACCATCCGGATCAACTCAAACTGGCCCATCACGTCTTGAGTTTCGCCGGCCACGATGTCAGCGACGCGGAGGCTGCCGAAGAGGCCTTCGAGGCCATCGAGGCGGACCGCCCGCAAATCATCCTCGTTGACCTGGTTCTGCCGGGAATGGACGGCATCGCGCTGGCCCGCAAGCTCAAGGCCGACCCCGAAACGCATGACATCCACCTTGTCGCCGTGACTTCCTATCCCGAAATCTATTCAAAAGCCGCCGCGCTGGCCGCCGGTTGTGATGGCTATCTGGTGAAGCCACTCAACACTCGCGAATTGTCCCGCCAGCTCACTGATGTCGTCAGGGGAGAAGCGCGACCGCCGCAATAAAGAAAAATGAGTTACGCATGATCATCCTGATTGCCGAAGACAACCCCACCAACGCCAAGCTCCTGCGCGCCGTGCTGGAGTCGGAAGGTCATACCGTGGTGGATGCCCTCAACGGCATCGAGGCGATGGCGGTGCTCACGCGTGAGCCCATTGACGCGATCATCTCGGATATCCTCATGCCGAAGATGGATGGCTACCGCTTATGCTACGAAGTGCGCCGGCACCCGCAGTGGAAGAAGCTGCCATTCATTTTCTACACCGCCACCTACACCTCGCCCAGCGATGCCACACTCGCGCTCGATTTGGGTGCGGACGGATTCCTCGGCAAGCCCGCGACCGCCGCCACCATCGCCGCCAAGTTGAATCAGGTGCTCGCCACCGGAATACGTCCGCAGGCCCGGCTGGAACTCGAGGAGATGGACGTGCTCAAGGAATACAGCGAGCGGCTGGTCGCGAAACTCGAATACAAGAACACCGAGTTGATGAGGCAGACCGAAACTCTGCTAGCCGCCGAAAAACAACTGCGGACGACGCTCGGTGAAGTCGACGACCTGAGGTCCGCCCTGGATGAGCACGCCATCGTGGCCATCACCGATGCGCAGGGGAAGATCACCTTCGTGAACGACAAGTTCTGCGCGATCTCTCAATACTCCCGCAACGAATTGCTCGGGCAGGACCACCGCATCATTAACTCCGGCTATCACCCGAAGGAGTTCATCCGCGACCTGTGGACGACCATCACGCAGGGCAAAGTCTGGCAGGGAGAGATCAAGAACAAGGCGAAGGACGGCTCATTCTACTGGGTGGGAACCACTATCGTGCCATTTCTGGATGCCACGGGAAAGCCGCGTCAATACATCGCCATCCGCGCAGACATCACCGAACGCATGCAGGCGGAGGAGGCGCTGGAGCAAAGTGAGGCGCGGTTCCGGACGATGGCCAATTCCATTCCCCAGCTCGCGTGGATCGCCAAGGCCGACGGCATTGTTTTCTGGTATAACCGGCGCTGGCACGAATACACCGGGACGACGCCGCAACAGATGGAAGGCCGGGGCTGGCAGAGCGTGCATGATCCCCAGTTGCTCCCGAAGATCATGGAGAAATGGCAGAGCGCGATTGCCGCCGGACAGCCGTTTGAAATGGAATTTCCCTTGCGCGGAGCGGACGGGTGTTTCCGCGCTTTCCTGACGCGCATCGAGCCATTGAAGGATGCGGCGGGGCAAGTCGTGCAATGGTTCGGCACGGACACGGACGTGGAAGTAATGAAGCTGGCCAAGAAACAAATCCAGCTGCTCAACGCAGAGCTGGAGGAACGCGTCCTCGAACGCACCGCCCAGCTCGAAACGGCCAACAAGGAACTGGAGTCGTTCAGCTATTCCGTCTCGCACGATTTGCGCGCGCCGCTGCGCGCCATGAACGGATTTCGCGAAAATCGTGCTGGAAGAATTCGGGCCGCAGCTGACGCCGAAGAAGGCCAGCGGTAATCTGCTGACCGAATCCGCCACGGCGGCCAGAGGATGGGGAATTGATCGACGACTTGCTGGCGTTCTCGCGCCTCGGCCGCGCAAGCCGTTGAACCGGAGCGACGTGGATTCCGACAGGCCGTGCAGATGCGTGCTGGATAACTTGACGGCCCAGCAAGCGGGAAGGCCGATCGAATGAAATCAAGTCGAGAACCTGCCCGCCTGCCAGGGCGACCCGGCGCTTGCTCAAAGCAGGTCTGGACGAACCTGATTTCCGAACGCCTTAAATACACGCGCGGACGGGAGATGGCGGTCATCGAGATCGGTTGCACCCAGCAAGACCGTGAGAGCATCTATTTCGTGCGCGACAACGGCGCGGGGTTTGACATGCAGCTATCGTGCACAGACTGTTCGGCGTCTTTCAGCGCCTGCACCGCGCGGACGAGTTTGAAGGCACGGGCGTGGGCCTGGCCATCGTCCAGCGCATCATCCATCGCCACGGCGGGCGATCTGGGCGGAGGCCGAACTGCGAAGAGGCGCCACGTTTCTATTTCACCGTCGAAGGAGGAACCAAACTATGAATGACGCCGAGGCCGTCGAAATCCTGATGGTCGAAGACAACCCGCAGGATCTGGAGATGGCGTTGCGCGCTCTGCGCAAAGATGAATCTGACGAATCGTATCCAGGTTGCCCGCGACGGCGTGGAGGCGCTGGATTTCATCTTCTGCCGAGGGGCGCACGCTGCACGGACAGATTGACCACCCACCCAAGGTGATCCTGCTGGACCTGAAGCTGCCAAAAGTGGATGGCCTGGAAGTGCTCCGGCGGCGTTAAAGCCGATCCGCGCACCCACAAAATCCCCGATGGTCGTCCTGACCTCGTCCAAGGAACAGAACGACGTGGTGGAAAGTTACAAGCTGGGCGCGAACAGCTACATCGTCAAGCCGGTGAACTTCGATGGTTTCGCGCGGCGGTGCGGCAACTGGGGATGTATTGGCTGCTGACTCAACCAACCGCCCGAGCTTGAGGGATAATATGAAGCAGCCATTACGCGTTCTTATTGCCGAGGATAATCTCGCCGATACTGAGTTGATCCTGCTTGAATTGCGCCGTGCCGGCTACGATCCTGAATGGGAATGCGTAGATTCTGAAGCGGAGTTTCTGGACCGGCTCCGTCCTGATCTCGACATCATATTGTCGGACTACCAGATGCCAAAGTTCTGCGGCTTGCGCGCGCTCGAATTGTTACAAGAGCGCGGCCTCGACGTGCCCTTCATTGTCATCTCCGGGACCATCGGTGAAGAACTTGCCGCGATGGTGATAAAGCTGGGTGCTTCCGATTATCTTCTGAAAGACCGGCTAAAGCGCCTGGGGCCAGCGGTCAATCAAGCGATAGCGAACACCCTGGTTCGGCGAGAGGGCAGGCGGTTGCGAGAGCAACTGCTTCTTCATTCGACGGCCGCCGAAACGGCCGCCAACGCCATTCTCATGACGGACCGCACTGGCGCCATTCTTTGGGTCAATGCCGCCTTCACGACTTTGACCGGCTACACCGCCGAAGAGGTATTGGGCAAGACCCCGCGCGTGCTCAAATCAGGCAAACACGATCAAGCTTTCTATCGCAATCTGTGGAAGACGATTCTTGCGGGGCAAACTTGGCGAGGCGAATTCATAAATCGCCGCAAAGATGGAAGTGTTTTTTACGACGCACACACCATTACGCCGATCCGATCCGGAGGCGGTTTGATCACCCATTACATCGGAATCATGCACGACGTGACCGAGCGCCGGCAGACGGAAGAGGAATTGCGCACGACGCACGCAGACCTGCACCAGTTGCTAGCCCATAGCCCGGCCGTGATCTATAGAATGAAAATAGTGAGGCAGACGGTGACGCTACTGATAGTCAGCAGCAATATCGAGCGCCTGCTTGGAGTTAGTATCGCGGAGTCGACCTACAAATGGTGGCTCGATAGTCTGCATCCGGATGACCGTGAACGGGTGGTAGGCACCCTGGCTCAGTCGCTGACCGGGAATGGTTATTCAATAGAATACCGCATCCGGCACAAAGACGGAAGGTACCGTTGGGTGGAAGACAATAACCGCATGATTCATGGCCCGGACGGCGGTGCGACGGACGCGGTCGGGGCTTGGACCGATGTAACGGAGCGAAAGCGAACGGAAATGCGATTGCGCGAACAGGCCGACATGCTGAACCGCGCGCAGGAAGCGATTATTGCCTATGATTTCGAAAGCCAGAGGATCACTTTTTGGAACAGCGGTGCGGATCGATTGTACGGCTGGAACGCCGAAGAAGCGACCGGTTGGCCAAGCGACGAACGACTTTATGCGGATGCAAGGGAACGCGAAGAGTCACTGAAAATTCTCAGCTCAAACGGGGAATTTCGCGGTGAACTCAAACAGATCACCAAGGATGGTCACGAAATGATTGTCGACGCTCGCGTCACCCTCGTTCGCAATGAAGACGGTACGCCCCGCTCGGCGCTCTGCATCAACACGGACATCACCGATCAAAAAAAGCTCGAGATGCAATTCCTGCGCGCCCAACGCCTCGAAAGCATCGGCACCCTTGCCAGCGGTGTGGCACACGATCTGAACAACATTCTCACGCCGATTTTGGTCTGCGCGGAAACCCTGCGAGGCAATATGACCGCCGAAAACCGAGAATTGGCCATCGCGCTGATTGAGGAAAGCGCGGAGCGAGGCGCGAACGTGGTCAGGCAGGTTCTCACCTTTGCACGCGGAGTCGAAGGCGAGCGCGTTTTGATCCAGCCGAGTCATCTCGTTCAGGAACTGGTCGAGATTGGGCAGAAGACGTTTCCAAAATCGATTGAGATAACGAGCTGTTATCCCGGAGAACTCTGGTCGATCAAAGGCGATCCAACACAGCTCCATCAGGTGCTGCTCAATATCTCCGTGAATGCGCGCGATGCCATGCTGGCCGGAGGAAAGCTCGCTCTCGTATTGGAGAATTTTTCGGTCGACGAACAGTACGCGGCGATGACTCCTGGGGCAACGCCCGGGTCGTACGTGTTGCTTCAAATCAGCGACACCGGCACCGGCATGTCACGGGAGACGCTCGATAGGATATTCGAGCCGTTTTTCACCACAAAAGAACTCGGCTCTGGGACCGGTCTGGGACTTTCCACCACGCTTGGGATCGTGAAAAGCCACGGCGGATTTATTTCTGTCAAAAGCGAAATCGGCAAAGGCACGGTGTTCCAGATATTTCTGCCCGCGGAGTTGAGCGGTCTAACGTCGCTTTCCTCTAAACCACGGGGCGATCTCGCCGACGGGAACGGCGAGCTGGTGCTGGTGGTCGATGATGAGGAGAATATTCTCCGGGTCACAAAAACGATCCTGGAGCGGCATAACTTCCGCGTCATCACGGCGAACGATGGGGCGGAGGCGGTCGCGCTTTTCGCGGAACAGATGCAAACCATCGGGGTCGTTCTGACCGACATCGCGATGCCCCACATGGATGGCGTGGCCGCAATTCGTGTCCTTCGAAAAATGAAACCTGACGTCCCGATTGTCGCTTTCACTGGAGAAGCTCAGCGAACCCGGTTCGAGGAGCTCCAGGCGATGAAGGTCCATAATTTTCTGATCAAGCCTTTCACCACAGCGAACTTGCTCGCGGCTCTTCATACGGCAGTCGGAACACCCAAAGGAGTGAAAGCGGCAGCGAAAGCTGCATGAACAAAGAAACTATTGACGAGCTGTTGTCGGCCAGGCTCGCGAGCCAAGAAGGCATTTCCGATTTGCTCTTCACGGTGGACCGGCCGCCGCTGGTCGAGGCCCAGGGGCAATCGAAGAGTTTCCGGTCCCAAATGCCAGGTCCTATTTTCCGAAGTCGTGAGATTGGGCAACTGGCCGATCACATTATGAATCGCGACGAGCGCCTGACACGCGATCTGGCGGCGTGGGGTTCGCGCGATTGCAGTTATGCGCTCAAGGATGTCGCACGCTTTCGCGTCAGTATTTTCAAACAAAACGGCAAGCAGGCCATCGTCATGGGCAGGTTGCAAACGAAGACCCCGACACTCGACAGGCTCGGGTTTCCGCCGATCTGATCAAGGAAAAACCGGAATCATCTTTGTCACTGGCGCTACCGGCAGCGGTAAGACCACCACTTTGACCGCCATGCTCAATGAATTGAAGCAAACCCAGCCGATTCATACCGTGACACTCGAAGATCCGATCGAGTTTTTGCGCCCGCGGCGCGGGGATTCAACCTCGAGTCAGATCGAACGTCTACTCATTCTCGGCCCACACAATTATGTGACCCAACCTCTTAAGCCTAAGGCGCCCCTCGCGGTCGTCGACGACGTTTTGGACGAAAGCGCCCGTTCCAATTAGCACGTCTGGACGCGCTTATCAACGAGGCACATCAAACTAATGCATGTCGGATCGCGCCAAAAAGCTCTTCTGTCTCGTATGGCTTCTCGAAATATCCTGCCGCCCCCATTTTTATTGCTCTTTCACGAAACTCAGGCTTCTTGCTTGCGGTCATGAAGATAATCGGGATGCGCATAGGAATGATAGCCTGAATTCGTTCGGCAACGGAAAAGCCATTGCCGGCGGGCATGGAGATATCCATTAGCACTAAGGCAGGAGGCCTGCTCACCGCGGCTTTCAATCCGGCCAAGGCATCGTAAGTCGCCGTAGCTCGATAGCCGGCGGCTTTGAGTCGAAGGGCCAGGGTCAGCGCGATCTTCTCGTCATCTTCGATGATAAGGATCTCCTTTGGCTCCCTGTGATGTTGCTTCGAGTCTGCGGACGCCGCGGATATTCGAGGATTGGATGAGTCGGAGCGACTTAATTCACGCTCGATGACGCCGATCACAGTTTCAATATTGAAAGGTTTCTCCAACACGTCTACGGCTCCTAATTCCCAGAATTTTTGCACGAACTCCGGCTCCTTGGAAGCCGTAACAAAAATAATCGATATTCCTTTAGTCTCGAGTAGGTGGATGAAGGTTTCGGCCAATTGAAAACCATTGCCTCCCGGCATGGAAATGTCCAAGAGGATCAAGTCAGGCCTGATGCTTCGACCCAGGCTCGCTCCTTCGATGGCATCATGTGCGGCCCATACGACGTAGCCATTGGCTTTGAGCCGAAGCTGCAGAGCCAATGACATTTTTTTATCCTCTTCGATAATGAGTATTCTTTTTTGCCGCTTTGGTCGTACACGGCTCAGCCTGCGGGAGGTCTTCAAGCTAGTGCCCCTTGAATTGCGCCGAAAAGCTCGGCCGCTTCGTAGGGTTTTTCGAAATATCCTACCGCCCCCAATTTTCTTGCCTTTTCTTTGAAGTCAGGCTGCTTGCTGGCGGTAAGAAAGATAATTGGGGTGGGTGTAGGGACGAGAGCTTGAATTCGCTCGGCAACGGAAAAACCGTTGCCGGCCGGCAGGGAGATATCCAACAGGACCAGGGCGGGAGGATTGCTGACCGCGGCTGCCAATCCTGTGACCGCGTCATAAGTTGTCGTAGCTTGATAGCCGGCGGCTTTCAGGCGAAGTGCCAGAGCCATCGCGATTTTCTCATCATCTTCGATGATGAGAATCTGCTTGGACCCTTTATGATTTTCTTTCGAGTCCACCAATGCGGTGGATCTGCGAGCCCCTGGCGAATCGACGCGATCTAATCTGACCTCGATGGCGAGGAGCAGTTGTTCCATATCGAAGGGCTTCTCAAACAGTCCGGCGGCTCCCAAGTCCAAGGCCCTTTGCATGAGGTCCGGATCCTTGGACGCCGTGACAAAAATAATCGACACTCCCTTGGTCTCAGGCATGTGGTTGAAGTTTTTCGCCAATCGAAAGCCATTGCCTCCCGGCATGGAAATGTCCAGCACGATCAAGTCAGGCGCGACGCTGCGGGCCAGGCTTGCTCCCTCGATCGCATCATACGCGGCCCACACTGTGTAACCATTGGCTTTGAGCCGAATTTGCAGAGCCAACGCGATCTTTTTGTCGTCTTCGATAATTAGTATTTTCTTCATATTGGTATCTTTTGCATTTTTAGTTTTCATTCATAATTCCTTTGCTGAGCGGGTAGGGAGTGAAGCGAATTACGGGAGCCGCTGGATGCTAACGCCAGCGGAATTTCTTTGCCGTCCAATGCGACTTGGCGTTGTCTGATCGGAGTTGATGGTTTCGCGTCCTGCGTTTGTTTGCAAAATGGTTTTGGACGCTGCCAACTAAAGTCGGCGGAATGTCATGGCTGATTCGCCGGACTGTTTCGACAATCACGTTTGGCAGACACGGCTTGGCCAGCAAAGTGAAGGGAGAAGATTCCAGAGCCCGCTTCATCAAGGGGGCACTGCTTGAGAAACCGGTGTGCACGATCACGGGAATTGGTCCCAATCTCCTTCTGATTTCCTTCAACGTGCTCGGCCCATCCAACCCCACCATCATCAAGTCCAACACCACGAGGTCCGGACGCTTTTGGCCCATCAATCGCAGCGCTTCGCGGCCTTCAGCGGCCGTCTCGACATCGAATCCGGCGTCCCCGAGGAGGAGGCAGAGCGCTTCGCGCACCTCGCAATCGTCGTCGACGACGAGTACGTGCGTGGCCTTTTGGATCGCTTGCTTGGGAATCGTGAATGAAAACGTACTGCCCTTTCCGAGCACGCTCTCTACCCAAATCTTTCCCCCATGCAGCAACACCATCTCGCGGCAAAGATACAATCCCAAGCCGACGCCCTTCGATGGAGTGGCGCTGCCATTTTTGACCTGGTAGAAACGATGGAAGAGGTTCCGGATTTGAGCTTTTGCAATGCCGCAACCGTTATCCCTGACGGAAACCCGAACGGTTTCGGGGCTCTTCGGAACCTCCTGCAGCTTCACGCCAATCTCCCCGCCGGCAGGCGTGAATTTTAGAGCGTTGTTGAGGAGATTGGTAAGGATCTGCATGATTCGGCTCTCGTCCACCGTCACGTCCGCCAGGTGAGTGTCCAGATCCTCCCTCAGGTGGATATTCTTCGCCTTGGCAACCGGCTCGACAATCGCCAGAGCTCGCCGAACGATCGCTGCCAGAGAGGCAGTCTTCAGTTCGATGTGTAATTTGCCGGTTTCCAACCTTGTGGCGTCCAAGAGGTCATTGATATAAACGGCCAGGTCCGTGCAACTGTCCTTGGCCATCCGCAGGTAATCCAGCTGGGTCGGATTCAATTCTCCGGCCAGGCCGTCGATTACAATCGAAACGAATTCGCGCGCCGAAGTCAGCGGAGTTTTCAGCTCATGTGAAAGAGTGTGATAAAAATACTGTATCTCTTCACATCTCTTCATCAGGCGTTGGTTGGATGCCTGCAATCGGTCGTGCATGCTGCACATCTTTTTCTTCGCCTGTCTGCGCTCGGTGATGTCGCGGATGTCGCATTGAATTGCCTTTTTATCACCGGCTTGATACAGGTTGCTGATGAACTCCACCGGGATGCGGCGGCCATCCCTCGCTTCCAGCGACAGGTCTTCACAGCAGACGTGCTCGTCCTTGAGTAATCGCTTCAGGATGGGTTGATTGGACACAACGTCCCCGAGTGGACTCAACCAGTCGATGGTCTTTCCGATCAGTTCGTCGCGAGAAAACCCCAATAGTGCAACCAGGAAAGGGTTTACATCAGTGATCCGTCCCGATTCAGCCTCCAGAATCAGGATGCCGTCGCGCGCCGTTTCGAATAACCGCCGATAACTAATTTCGGAGACGCGCAACGTCTTTTCCATCTCGATGCGCTCGGTAATGGCGGTACGGATCGCCATGTAATGATGTGGTTTGCCTTGGGTGTCGAGTAGCGGCACGATGACGCTGTTGACCCAGTAAAATGAACCGTCCTTGGACTTGTTCCTGATTTCGCCGTCCCAGACCCTGCCCTGTTCAATGGTCGTCCAAAGATCGCGCATGAATTCCTTGGGATGGTGGCCGGAGTTGATGATGCGGTGGTCCTGGCCGAGCAATTCCCCGCGGGAATATTTGGACATCGCGCAAAACTTGTCGTTAACGTAGGTGATTCTTCCCCGCAGATCGGTCACGGCCACGCTGGCGTAGCAATCCAGCGCGGATCTGAGGTCGTTGATTTCGTTGCGTGAGGCCCTAAGCCTGGCTTCGGTTTCTCTGCGCTCGGTGATGTCGCGGATGTTGCACTGAATCACTTTTTTGTCGCCGGCCTGATACACGTTGCTGACAAACTCCACGGCAACCTGGCGACCATCACTCGTTTCCAGCGGCAGGTTGTGGTAACGGACATATCCGCGCTCCTGCAGTTCCGCGAATTTGCCCTTGTTGGATACGATGTCGTTGAACGGACCAATCTCCCAGATGGGTTTGCCGATCATTTCGTCCTTGGAGAATCCCAACATCTCGAGCAGGAAGGGGTTAACATCACTAATGTGGCCGGTATCGCCATCCAGAATCAGGATGCCGTCCCTCGCTGCTTCAAACAGTCGCCGGTAACTGATTTCGGAGGCGAGTAATGCCCGTTCGCTTTGTTTCCCTTCTTCGCGCAGTCGTTTCTGTCTAAGAACGTGCTCGACCGCCGGTCCCAGCCGCGCGATTCGATCCTTGAGCAGATAGTCGGCAGCACCCTTCCTCACTGCCTCTACCGCGATGTCTTCGCCGATCGTCCCGGAGACGATGATGAATGGGATATCCAGTTCGCGCTGGTTCAGCATCTCCAGCGCCCGCATTCCGGTGAACTGGGGCATCGTATAGTCGGAAAGAATGATATCAAGCTGGCCGTCGAGGTGGGCGAGATAGTCCGCTTCGGTATCCACGCGACGCCAGTCAGGTTCGAATCCTGCGCGCCGCAATTGACGCACGAACAATTCCGCATCGTCGGGACTGTCTTCGAGAATCAGAACGCGGAGTGACTGTGTCATGTTAATCTCTCAATGTTGGGCAATCGGTTGATGGGAAACCAGGTTAAGCTCGAAATGCTGCCATTTTTGGGGCGCAACAAATGACCCTAAGGCGTAGCTAAAGAGCACAGTGACACCGAAGAAGGTAAGCCTGCTCGCTCTTCCAACAGCTTTCTTGCGATGAATTGTTTCGCATACCTCAGATGTAGCAGCGCCAGTGCTAAGCTGGATAGGGCGATTACGGAATTTCGCCGGGGAATACTACCGGAGCCGGTGCTTTCCTACCGGATGAGACTCTCTTTATCAAGGCCATTGGCGATGTGAGAGCGAAAAGGTTTCTCGTCGCAACGGGCGATGAAATTTGGAGGAGACCGCTCGAATCAGCGAGTTTCAGGCAGACGGCCACGCTCGTCCGCTTGCCAGCGATGCAAAACAAACCGCTTCAGCCGCGGGGCCCGGCTCGCTCCGTATCTACCGCAAGCGAAACTGCGCACACTCCGACGCGAAGCGCGCATCGATGCTGCTTCTAAGTAAGGACATGGCGAAGAATGAATTCGCGGGGGCCCAGTGCGCGAATCAATAGACATCCAAATATCGCAACCATGAAAACCATTCTGATTGAAACCATGTCGGTAAGCGCCGCCATCCTGTTTTGGGCCGTGGTTCTGCTCGTCGCAGTGGTTTTTATTTCTGCCGTTGAGCTCTGGAAGAAGTTGGGATTCCTGAGCCTGCCGGGCCCACTTTGTCCTATAGGCCGATTGCCGTATGGCTTACAATCTAAGCGGACGCTCCGGCCCAACAATTGTAACGTCACTTCGGCCGGCAGGGTCGTGGGAAACAACAAATCCCGCCACGTGGTCGTGGACCTTGAACGTCCACCCCGGGTTTTATGAAACTTCTGATCGCCGAAGATGACGCCGTTGCCGCCGATATACTGGAATTGACTCTGGAAAGGATGGGTCACGAAATCGTGGTCACGCGTGGCGGAATCGAAGCCTGGGAGACATTTGACCGTGATCCGGTACGAATAGTGGTGAGCGATTGGATGATGCCGGGCATCGACGGCTTGGAGTTTTGTCGGCGAGTGCGAGCACGCCCAAAAACGCCTTACACCTATTTCATTCTGCTGAGCGCACTGGGCACCAGCGCGAAAAACTACGACCTCGCCGCTAAAGCCGGCGTTGACGATTTTCTGACCAAGCCCGTGGACCGTTCCGCGATTAAATTGCGGCTCCGCGTCGCAGATCGAATTCTTTGGTTTACTAAAGAAGTGCACCAGCTCCAGCAATTGATCCCCATTTGTTGCCGTTGCCGGAAAATAAACTCAGGCGAACAGTTCTGGCAGCAGTTCGAAACCTACATCGAGCAGCAAACCGGCTCGGGTTTCAGTCATGGTCTCTGCCCGCAGTGCATGGAGGTCGAAATGGCCGAGCTAAACGCGGAGTCTGCTTTGTCGAAGACTTAGGAAGACTCGACCGTCCAAACGCGCTGTATCTCCGTGGATCCCGCAGCGCCGATTACGGGTTTTACCCATCCCCCAGGGGCACAGCGGTGGCTTACTCTGCATATAATCTCTCTCCGGCGAAGCTGTGCCTCGGTCCGCAATTTTGAAAGCTCACATGACTATCGTGCCCGCTGATCGAACCCAGCGTGTGCTGTTCGTTGGCGCCGGAAAACGGCTCCAACGATTTCGGAGAAATGCCTTGTTTGCTGGAGCGATTCTCCTCTTCGCCCGCATTGGCACTGCGACAGCGGCGGAGTTGGCCCCATTTGATCCCGTGGTGGATCTTAGTCTGGAGCAGTTAGTCAACGTCAAAATCACTTCGGTCTCAAAGAAAGAAGAAAGTTTGAATGACGCCGCAGCGGCCATTTTTGTTTTGATCGACGACGACCTGCGCCGCTCCGGCTTCACGACCGTGGCGGATGCGTTGCGAGTGGTGCCCGGCTTGCAGGTCGCCGCGCTGGATGCCAGCACGTGGGCGGTCTCCGCGCGCGGTTTCAATTCCCAGTATGCAAACAAGCTGCTGGTGATGATTGACGGGCGCAGCGTCTATTCGCCCTTGTTCTCCGGGGTCTATTGGGATGTCCAGCAAATGTTCCTCGACGACGTGGCGCGGATTGAAGTGATCCGCGGTCCGGGCGCGACGGTCTGGGGCGCGAACGCGGTCAACGGTGTGATCAACATCATCAGCAAGAGTGCCCGGGAGACGCAGGGAGGGATCATTTACGGCGGCGGCGGAGACGTGCATCTGGCACTGGGCGGCGCGCGTTATGGCGGCCAGATTGGCGGCGACACCTATTATCGCATCTACGGCACCTACCAGCTCAACAATGATTTTCAGCAGGCGAATGGCCAGTCGGCCAACGACCGCTGGGACTTGGCGAAAGGTGGTTTCCGCGTTGACCATTACAGGGGCAACGACGGCCAGTTGACCTGGCAGGGCGACGTTTACGCGGGCAACCTGGCCGACCACACCGGCGACATGAATGGTTTCAATACGCTGGGCCGCTGGACGCAACGCATCTCCGAACGCTCGAGTTACGAGGTGCAGGCTTATTTCGATCACACGTATCGGAACGATGCGCTGGCCGAAATCTCCGTGGATACCGCCGAGTTGACGTTTCAACACACCTTCGCGTTGGGCGAACGGAACGACGTCATCTGGGGGCTGGGCTACCGGTTCACGGACACACGGGCGTCCAAAGCCAACAGCCCCGCAGTCACGATCCTTGATGATAACATTCCGCTGAACCTCTACAGCGTGTTCGTTCAAGACGCATTTCAGATCATTCCGGATCAACTCACGCTCACACTGGGCACGAAAATCGAGCATAACGATTTTACTGGATTCGAGGTACAGCCGAGCGCCCGGCTCGTGTTCAATCCAACGGAAAAGCAAACGGTGTGGGTCGCCGTATCGCGTGCCGTGCGGACGCCAAGCGAAGTGGAAGGCAGGGACTTCGCCGCCATAGCCGTGGGCGCCCCGGTGGTCGGCCCCGGAGGTGGGCTTTATGTCCCGACCTATCTCGGCAACCCCGGAGTCGGGTCCGAAACGCTGTTGGCTTACGAACTCGGCTACCGCATCCAACCCAATCCCCGTATTAGCAT
The DNA here is from genome assembly GCA_963819975.1 of uncultured Verrucomicrobiae bacterium. Lineage (GTDB taxonomy): Bacteria > Verrucomicrobiota > Verrucomicrobiia > Chthoniobacterales > UBA10450 > Palsa-1392. The sequence continues at coordinate 87,086 of CAWFYE010000004.1, forward strand.
CGATGTGGCCACGTTCTACAACGACTATACCAACCTCATTGGCCGGCCGCCCAGTGGCTTCATCCCGGGGGTGCCCGTGGGCACACTGGCGCTGGAACCGATGAACACGCTCCGCGGCCAGTCGTATGGCGGTGAGGCGGTCTTGGCGGTCGCGGTTGCCGATTCCTGGCGTTTGTCCGTCAGCTACTCACTATTGATGCTGCAGGTGCACGGGGAACCCGCCAGCGAAGCCGTGAACTTCGAATTGAACGCTCCCACCCATCAGGTCGTAGTGCGTTCCTCATATGATATTTCCCGACAGGTCAGTCTGGACGCAGATCTCCGGTATGTGGATAACGTCCAGGCGGTGGCAGCGTACGTCACGGCCGATGTTCGTCTCGCCTGGCGACCCACCGCCAATCTGGATTTGTCCATCGTGGGGCAGAATCTTTTCGACGCCCGCCATGCCGAGCAAGCGAGCCAGCTCGGCGCGCCGACCATTGAGGTACCGCGCGGGTTCTATGGGAAAATCACGTGGCACTTCTAAGACATCGCCAAGTCTTTCACTGCCTGGTAGTCGCGCTGGGGGTGGGATGGTTTGCCGTGGCGGAGCGGCATTCCAGCGCCCAGGAGACAGAAGCCTCCGAAGACGAGGTCAAAGCTGCCTTCATCGTTAGCTTTCCCAAATACGTTGACTGGCCCGCGGACGCGTTCACCAACTTGAACAGTCCGATTATTATCGGGGTGCTTGGTGAAACCACCGTGACTCGGGATCTGCAGAGGGTCATCGCGGGACGCGTCGTCAATGGTCGGAAACTCATCCTGAAACAGGTGGCCCCGGGCGAGGAAGAGACAGCCATCTTTCATATCCTCTTTGTCCCGGCAGAGGAACAGCAGCGGGCTTCGAACTTCCTGGCCAAACATAAACGAGGAACGCTGACTGTCGGCGAAAGCGGTGATTTTTTAGCGCGCGGCGGGATCATTAGCCTGCGGCAGCGGAATCAAAAGATCGGCCTGGAGATAAACCTCACCTCCGCGAGCAATGCCGGACTCAAACTCAGCTCCAAACTCCTGGGAGTGGCGAGTGCAGTAAGCGGCAGATCCAACTAAGGTCATGAGCGTTTTTCGAAACATCTCAATCAAGCGCAAACAGACGCTCATCATCATGCTTACCAGCAGCGTGGTACTCTTTCTTGCCTGCGCCGCGTTTATCACATTGGACACGCTTACATTCCGCCGGGAGTTGAGCGAGCGTGTAGACATATTGGCCGAAGTTGTCGGCAGCAACTGCGCGGCGGCGATTGACTTCAAAGATGTCAAATCCGCCGAACAGGCGTTGGCCGCGCTGCGCGCTGATGAAAACGTCGTTGCCGCCTGCATATATTCTGCTGACAACCGAGTATTCGCGACCTACCGGCGGGACGCTGCTTCGTCCTTCACTTTCCCGGTCGCGGAAACTGGCGGGCAGGAATTCAGAACGAATGAACTGCACGTGTTTCGTCCCATTGAGCAGGGAAGCGTGAGAACGGGGACGATTTTTGTCGTGTCGGATCTCCGAGATATTGCGACCCGCCTCAAGCGTTACATCATCATCGTAGGAGTGATGTTTCTAACCTCATTTCTCGTTGCCCTTGCCTTATCCAGTCGGTTACAGCGGCTGGTTTCCGATCCGATCCTGCATCTGGCGAAGATGACCCGGTCGGTAGCGCTGGAAAGGAACTATTCGGTGCGCGCAGTCAAACAGAGCAACGACGAATTGGGCCAGTTGGTGGACGGGTTCAACGAAATGCTCAACCAGATCCAGCAGCGGGACACTGCCCTGCAGTCCGCTCGCGAAGGGCTGGAAGCGCGCGTGGTCGAGCGCACCACGGAACTCGCGAAAAGCAACCAGGACTTGGAAGCGGAAATAAGCGAGCGCAAACGCACCGAGGAAAAGCTTCTCGTGCAGTCCACGGCACTCGATGCGGCCGCCAATGCTATCGTGATTACCAACCGCGCCGGCACGATCGAATGGGTTAACCGCGCTTTCACCACCTTGACCGGCTATACCTCAGAGGAAGCCGTCGGACAGAACCCGAGCATCCTGAAAAGCGACAAACAAGATGCGGCATTCTATCGAGACCTGTGGCGGACGATTTCCTCCGGTCAGGTCTGGCACAGGGAACTAACCAACCGCCGCAAGGACGGCAGTCTCTATGAGGAAGAGATGGTGATCACCCCATTGCGGGACGCCGAAGGTCTGATCATCCGTTACATCGCCGTCAAAGGGAACATTACCGAGCGCAAGCGGGCGGAGGCAGAGTTGCGGAAAATCGAACTCCGGCTCTCCCAAGCCATGGACATGGCAAAGTTGTTTGCCTGGGATTACGACGTGGCCGACGAATTCTTCCTTTTCAGCGATCGCTATTACGTTCTTCACGGCACCACCGCCGAACTGGAAGGTGGCAACCGAATGTCCTTCGGGGATGTCGTCAGGAAATTTATTCATCCGGACGATGCCCACCTGGCGACTGAGGCGTTGGCCGAGGCGGTGGCCACGACGAATCGGGATTACCGGGTGCAATTCGAATGTCGTATTCTTCGCCGGGACGGTGGGCTGCGGCACGTGGTCATAACTCTTACCGCCATCAAAGACGCTGCGGGGCGGACGATTCAAATCAACGGCGCGAATCAAGACATCACCGAGCGCAAACTGGCGCAAGCGCAGCGCGAGCGTTTGGCTGCCCTCGTTGAGGGCAGCCCGGACTTTATTGGCTTCGCTGATCCGAAAACCATGCAGATCCAATTCATTAACAAGCACGGACGGAAAATGTGCGGATTTGGGGAAGACGAAGACGTAGGAAAGTTCAAGTTGGGTGATCTGCATCCGGCCTGGATGAACAAACGTTTGACCGAGGTCAGCATGCCCGCGGTTGTGCGCGACGGCTTATGGGAGGGCGAGGGCGCGTTTCTACACCGGAGCGGTCGCGAGGTCCCGGTCTCGATGGCACTGCTGGCCCTTAAAGCGGCCGACGGAGAAGTTGACATCTTCTACACGATTTCACGCGACATCACCGAGCTCAAAGAAGTGGAGGCAGAGCGAGAGACGTTGCACCGGCAACTGTTGGAATCTTCCCGCCTGGGCGGGATGGCGGAAATAGCCACCAACGTCCTCCACAATGTCGGCAATGTGCTCAACAGCATCAACATTTCTACCGGCTTGATCGTGGAGAGCGTGAAGAAGTCCCGGGCCTCCAGTCTCGCCCGCGTCGTGGCCTTGCTGCAGGAACACGCCCACGACCTGGGAACCTTCATCACCACTGACGCCCGCGGCAAGCACTTGCCGGCGCATCTGGCCCAGCTCTCCGAACATCTCATCGCCGACCAGGCCGCCACGGTCAGCGAACTGGATTCGTTGCGGCACAACGTCGAACACATCAAGGAAATTGTGGCCATGCAGCAACGCTACGCGACGTTCGGCGGCGTCAAGGAAGTGATCAACGTGGTCGACCTGGTGGAAGACAGCCTGCGCATGAATGAGGGCTCGTTCCGAAACCATGGAGTGGAAGTCACCCGCGAATTTGGAGAGGTGCCGCTGCTCAACACGGAGAAGCACAAGGTTCTGCAAATCCTGGTCAACGTTCTGCGCAATGCCAAATACGCCTGCGACGATTCGGGGCGCCCGGACAAGAAGATGACGGTCCGCGTCTGCAATGGGGACGGAGGGGTCAAAATCTCAGTCATCGATAACGGAGTAGGAATTCCCGCGGAGAACCTGGAGCGCATCTTCAATCACGGCTTTACGACCCGCCAAGGCGGTCACGGCTTCGGTCTGCACAGTGGCGCACTGGCCGCGGAGGAAATGGGCGGTTCGCTGAGTGTCCAGAGCGATGGCCCCGGCCAGGGAGCGGCCTTCACCTTGGAACTGCCTTTGCCCGGCCCGGAAGCACTCACATGACAACTGCAAATCTCACTTCATCCCCCACCCGGCTAAATACCCTAGCCGCAACAATTCTGAGCGAGCCGTCGCCACCCGCCGCCAGCGGTTGCCCGTTTCACCAAACCGCTAAATCGGATCGCGCGATTACAGAGCGGCCCGCCACCGGCGCGGCCGCCAGCACATTTGTTGCGCTCAGCAAATTTGTCATCGCCAATGACAAAACGTCCGAGGTCAAAGCGGCCTTTCGCCAGCGCCCGCACCTCGTCGATGACCAGCCCGGCTTCGTGCGCATGGAAGTCTTCAGCCCGCTCGACCGGCCCGAGGAAATCTGGCTCGTCACCTACTGGACCGATGCCGGGAGCTTCAAGCTCTGGCACCACAGCCATCTTTACCACGAGTCGCACAAAGGCATTCCCAAAGGCCTGAAGCTCGTCCCCGGTGAGCAGCAGATTCGTCACTTCGAACACATCTGCTCTTGAAATAGATGAACGCGTTAAACCAGCAGCTCAGCGAAGCGCTCAACTCGCAGCGGACGGAACTCACGGCTCAGATAGTGGCGCGGGAATTTCTGCGCCATCCGGAACTCGAAGCGCGCTACGGCAAGGCCGGTCGAGACAAATGCCTCCAGGACGCGGGCTATCATCTGGGCTATCTCGCGCAGGCGATCTCCGCCGATAGCCCGGCGCTTTTTGAAAACTACATCGGCTGGGCCAAGGTGATGCTGGCCAAGCGCGGAGTGCCGGAGAAGGATCTCGGAGGCTTGCTCGAAAGCATGAAAGCCTCCCTGGAGTCGGAGCTTCCCGACGACCTGGGCTGCGTGGCGTGCGCCTACCTCGATGCGGTCATCGAGGAACTACCGCACATGCCCGGCGATATCCCCACATTCATCGCGGATGGCACGCCGCACGCGCCGCTCGCGGGCCAATATCTCCGGGCGCTGTTGGTCGGGAAGCGGGATGTCGCCAGTCGGCTGATCGAGGATGCCGTCCAGACGGGGACGGACGTGCGCGAACTCTATCTCCACGTCTTCCAGCGCACTCAATATGAGATCGGCAGGCTCTGGCAACTCAACCAGATCAGCGTGGCGCAGGAGCACTATTGCTCCGCGGCGACGCAGTTCATCATGTCGCAGCTCTATCCCTACGTCTTCGGCGCGGAGAAGACCCGCGGCACGCTCGTGGCGATGTGCGTCTCCGGGGATTTGCACGAGATCGGTGTCCGGATGGTCAGCGATTTTTTTGAAATGGACGGCTGGAACACCCATTACCTGGGAGCGAACGTGCCCGCGGCGGACGTGGTCCGGACGTTGATCGAGCAGAAGGCCACCGTTCTCGCCATTTCCGCCACCATTTCCTACCACCTCGCGGCGGTCGAGGCGCTCATCGCTGCGGTGCGCCGGTCGCCCGAATGCAGCGCGGTGAAGATCCTCGTCGGCGGCTTTCCCTTCAAGATCGCCGCGGACCTGTGGAAGCGCGTCGGCGCGGATGGCTGCGCGCGCGATGCAGAGACCGCCGTAGCGCTGGCCAATCGCCTGACCGGAGCACAACTCGCCGCATGAATCCGGATGAACACATTTCATCGGAAGCCCCGCCCGCGGAGGCGTTCAACCGGAGGGACGATCATTTTTACGAGGAACTGACCCGCACCAACAACGAACTGGCCAACCTCCAGCGCGAATTGGCCCGCAAAAATGCCGAGCTGACCGCCGCGCAAATACAACTTCAAACCAGCGAACAACGATATCGCAGCCTGAGCGCCTGCTCGCCTATCGGCATTCTCGAGATGGATGCCGCCGGTCGCTGCCTTTACTCCAATCCCCAATGGCAAGCCATCACGGGCCTGAGGGCGGACGAATCTCTGGGAGCGGGCTGGCAGCGCGCAGTGGATGCCCGCGACCTGCCGGACTTTCCGGCGGAATGGAATCAGGCGCTACACGCCGGCCTGGATTTCAACCGTGAGTTTCGCTTCGTAACCATGCAAGGTGACCAGCGTTGGGCACAGGTTCACTCGCGAGCCATTCTTGATCAACGTGGCGAAGTCGCCGGCCATGTCAGCACCGTCGAGGACATCACCCCGCGGAGAAAGGCCGAGTTGGCCCTCGAAAAGGCTCACCGTGAGCTGGTGGATGTTTCGCGGCGGGCGGGGATGGCGGAAATAGCCACTAACGTCCTCCACAATGTCGGCAATGTGCTCAACAGCGTCAACATTTCCACCGGCTTGATCGTGGAGAGCGTGAAGAAGTCCCGGACCTCCAGTCTCGCCCGCGTCGTGGCCTTGCTGCAGGAACACGCCGACGACTTGGGAACCTTCATCGCCACTGACGCCCGCGGCAAGCACTTGCCGGCCCATCTGGCCCAGCTTTCCGAACATCTCATCGCCAACCAGGCGGCTACGGTCAGCGAACTGGATTCGTTGCGGCACAACGTCGGGCGCATCAAGGAAATTGTGGCCATGCAGCAACGCTACGCGACGTTCGGCAGCGTCAAGGAAGTGATCAATGTGGTCGACCTGGTGGAAGACAGCCTGCGCCTGAATGAAGGCGCGCTCCGAAACCATGGAGTGGAAGTCACCCGCGAATTTGGAGAGGTGCCGCCGCTCAACGTGGAGAAGCACAAGGTTCTGCAAATCCTGGTCAACGTCCTGCGCAATGCCAAATACGCCTGCGACGATTCGGGGCGCCCGGACAAGAAGATGACGGTCCGCGTCTGCAATGGGGACGGAGGGGTCAAAATCTCAGTCATCGATAACGGAGTAGGAATTCCCGCGGAGAACCTGGAGCGCATCTTCAATCACGGCTTTACGACCCGCCAAGGCGGTCACGGCTTCGGTCTGCACAGTGCCGCACTGGCCGCGAAGGAAATGAACGGTTCGCTGAGTGTCCAGAGCGATGGCCCCGGCCAGGGAGCGGCCTTCACCTTGGAATTACCCGGGTCAATGCCGAACAACTCAAAGGACCAGGATGAATGATATGACCGTGACTAGAAGCCGCTGCAAAAACATCACAACCAAACCAAATATGAAATCCAAACCACCCGTTGCGAGTCCATCGAAGGCCCCAACCGGCATCGCAGGCTTCGACGAAATCACCCATGGCGGCCTGCCCCGCGGCCGGACAACCCTGCTCGAAGGAGGTCCCGGCTCCGGCAAGACTTTGTTCGCGTTGGGCTTCCTTGTGCATGGCGCCCAGGATTGCAGAGAGCCGGGCATCTTTGTCGCTTTTGAGGAAAGCTCGAAGCGCATCGTCGCCAATGCCGGGGGCTTCGGCTGGAACCTCGCGGAGCTGCAGTCCAAAAAGCTCTTCTTCATGGACGCCCAGCCGACGACCAATTTGATCCAGGCGGGGAGCTTCGATCTCAGCGGGATGCTGGCCGCACTGGGCGCGCAGGTAAAGGCAATGGGGGCCCGGCGCATCGTCTTCGATGCCCTGGATGTTATGATTGAGCTCCTGCCCGACGACGCCGCGAAACGACGGGAGATTTACCGGCTGAACGAGTGGCTGCTGGCCAACGAACTGACGGGGCTTATCACCGCGAAGTCCGACGGCGATGAAGCCAGTTCCATCAGGCAGCAGCAATTCGGCTTCATGCAGTTCATGGTGGACTGCGCCGTGGTCCTCAACCACCGCGTGGAGTTCGGAGTGTCGCAACGCAATTTGCGGGTGCAGAAATTTCGCGGTTCGAACTTCGACGAGAATGAAGCGCCGTTCGTGATTGGCAAAAACGGTTTCGACGTCGCCATCTCGCGCATCTTGGGACGCGCGGACGCCAAAGTGACCAACGAGCGCGTGACGAGCGGAGTGAAGCGGCTCGATACCATGCTGGGCGGCGGTTACTACCGTGGCGCCAGTGTGCTCATCACCGGATTGCCCGGCACCGCCAAGACGACGTTGAGCGGCGCGTTTGCCGAGGCGGCCTGCAAACGCGGCGAGCGCACCATGTTTGTCGGTTTTGATTCGGACGGCACGGAAGTGATCCGCAATCTTTCCTCGGTGGGAATCCGGCTGGATCGTTACGTGAAAAACGGCCTGCTGAAGATGATTTCGGCGCGCACCATTACGGGCAGTGCCGAAACCTTGCTGGTGCGCATCAAGGCGCTCGCGAGAGAACACAACGCCCGTTGTCTGGTGATTGATCCAGTGTCCACTTTGGCCAAAGCGGGCAATGAACTAACCGCCCACGGCGTCGCGGAACGGTTAATTGACTGGTCCAAGACCGATGGCATTACCATGGTCCTCACCAGCCTGCTCGACGAGATGCCCGGTCATTCTCAAAACGGCACGCCCCTCCAGATTTCCACGCTCGCGGACACCTGGATTCACCTGAACTACCTGGTGCAGGCCGGGGAACGCAATCGCGGTCTGTCCATCGTCAAGTCGCGTGGCACGGCGCATTCCAACCAGGTGCGCGAACTGGTCTTGAGCGATGCCGGCGTGACGCTGGCTGACATCTATACGGCCGGCGGCGAAGTGTTAATGGGCGCGCTCCGTTGGGAAAAGGAAAGCGCCGAGCGAGTCACGAACGAGATCGCGGAAGTCGCCAGCAAGCTCAAACTCGTCACGCTTGATGCCGAGGAGGCCGTGCTGGAAGTGCGGAAGAAGTCGTTGCAGACGGAGCTGGTGGCCAAGCAGGTGGAAAAAACGTTGTTGACCCGGGCGACGGCAAGCCGCCAGGGCGCGTTGTCGCGAGGCCATGCCCGGATGCAGGAATTACGCGGTGGCGATGCAAGGAGTCCGAAGGCGAAAGCGAGGTTGCAATGAGTCGCCCCCTTAACTTCAAGTCCCGACTCTATGTCGCAGGCGGCACGCCGAACTCCGTAACGGCGTTGGCCAATCTGAAGACGCTTTGCCGGATCCACCTGCCCGACCGGCACGAAATCGAATTTGTGGATGTGTTTCACGAACCCGATATCGCGCTGACGGAGCGCGTCATGATGACGCCGACGCTCGTCAAGCTTTTGCCGCTCCCCGTCTGCACAATCGTCGGCTCGCTCAACCAGCCGGAGGCCGTGTTGCAGATTTTGGGATTGGAGGCTGCTGCCGCATGAGTCTGAAATCACCAACGTCGGTAGCGAACGCGCACGAAGAGATTCCCGGGCTGATCGAAACGCTGCTCGCCACCGAACAACGCCTCGAAGAACTGACGGAGGGCGAAGCGGACACGGTGGAGGGCCGCGCCGGACGGACGTTCCTGCTGCGGCGCGGCCAGGAACAGTTGCGTTCCAGCGAGGCCGCCAGGCAGACGGCAATTCTCGATGAACTCCGGGTGCTGATTGACTTGATGCCGGCCATGATCTGGTTCAAAGACACGAACAACGGCATCCTGCGCGTCAATCAACGAGTGGCGGAAACCGTCGGCAAGTCGATCGAAGAGATCGAAGGGAAACCATCCGTCGAAATTTATCCCCGGGAAGCGGCCCGGTTTTATGTGGACGATTTGGAAGTGATCCGTTCGGGAGCGCCCAAACTGGGGTTTGTCGAGACACTGACGGACCGCGCCGGTAACGAGCGCTGGGTGCAGACAGATAAAGTTCCCTACCGAGACAAGGATGGGAATGTGACCGGCATCGTCGTCATGGCTCAGGACATCACTGCGCGCAAGCGGACGGAAGAAGAGCTGAGTTGGAAGACGGCCCTCCTTGAGGCCCAGTTACACTCCACGATCGACGGGATTTTGGTCGTTGACCAGGAGGGAAAACGATCCCTCCAAAACCAGCGATTTGTTGACCTATTTAAAATTCCCCCGTCCATCGCGGAAGAGAAAGCCGGCGAGAATCGTCTGCGATGGCTCACGGACATGAGCAAAAATCCTGAGCAGTTCGTCAAGAAAGTCCTCCATCTTTATGCTCACCCGGAAGAAATCAGCCGCGATGAGATTGAGCTAAAGGACGGGACCGTTCTGGATCGCTACTCGTCTCCCGTGGTTGGCAAAGACGGAAAATACTTCGGACGTATCTGGACGTTTCACGATATCACCGAGCGCAAACGAACCGAGGTGGCGATGCGCACCCTGCACGAACAGATGCAGCAATGGGTCGATCACGCTCCCGTGGTGCTGTATCGCCTCAAGGTAGAGGGCGATAAGGTCATTCCCGTGATGGCGAGTGAAAATGTAAACCGCATGCTGGGCTTCGCGGTTCAGGAAACAATGAGTTACGACTGGTGGATTGGACAATTGCACCCGGAAGATCACGACCGTGCCATCGCGAGCATATCGGAAACACTTGGCACCGGAACGAGTCATACTGAATACCGCCTCCGGCACAAAGACGGGACCTACTGCTGGATAGAGGACAATCGGAGACTCATTCGTGACGCAGATGGCAAACCGTCGGAACTGGTTGGTGTCTGGTTGGACATCACTGAACGGAAGCAGGCGCAGGAGGAGCTACAGGCAAGTCAAAAGCGCCTGCGCGATCTGATCGATGGGCTTGGCCCTTCCATGTTTGTGGGACTGATGACGCCTCAGGGAATCATGATCGAGTGCAACCGCTCCGCCTTGGAGGCGGCTGGTTTGAAACCGGAAGATGTCCTGGGCCAACCCTTCGAGGAAACACACTGGTGGACCTATTCCCCGGAAGTCCAACAGCGGTTACGTGAAACCGTCGCCCGGGCGGCGGGTGGCGAGGCTTCCCGCTATGACGTGCAGATCCGCGTGGCAGAGAACCATCTTGTTGACGTGGACTTTTCCCTGCAACCGATGCGGGACGAGAGTGGAAAGGTAGTATTCCTCGTTCCCTCCGCGAGTGTCATCAGCGAACGCAAACAGGCGGAGAATGACTTACGCGAGAGCAATGAGAAATTCCACCAGTTGGCGGACAACATAACGGATGTGTTTTGGATCCGTTCGCCGGATTTGAGCGAGGTGCAATATCTCAGCCCGGCCTTTGAAAAAGTTTGGGGTCGTTCGATGAAGAGCCTCCTGGCCGATCCGCATCATTGGAGCGACTTTATTCTTCCGGAGGATCGTGAGCGCGTGTTGGCCGCCTTCACGGCGCTCACGGCAGACGCGCCCAGTTTGGACATCGAGTATCGCATCGTGCGACCTGACGGCGAAGTGCGCTGGGTTTATGTGCGCGGCTTTCAAGTCCGGGATGCAGCCGACAAATTGATCCGCCACATCGGGATTGTCACTGACATCACCGAGCGCAGGCAGGACGAAGAGTCGTTGCGCTTGCTCGGTTCCGCCGTGGAACAGTCCAAGGAGTCCATCCTCATCACCGACGCGGAACTCGATTTGCCGGGGCCAAAGATTATTTTCGTCAATCCGGCGTTTACACAGATGACCGGCTACACGGCGGAGGAAGCCATTGGAAAAACACCCCGGATTTTACAGGGGCCGCGCACGGACAAATCCGTCTTGCGCCGGCTCCGGCGAAATCTCGAACAGGGCGAGGTGTTTGAAGGCGTGGCCATCCAGTATCGCAAGGACGGAACGGAATTTGACTTGGAATGGCAAATCGCGCCCCTGCGCGATGTCGGAGGAAAAATCACGCACTTTGTCGCCATCCAGCGCGACATCACCGAACGCAAACAATTGGAGGCAGAGCGGGAGACGTTGCACCGGGAGCTGGTGGATGTCTCGCGCCGCGCAGGGATGGCGGAAATAGCCACTAACGTCCTCCACAACGTCGGCAATGTGCTCAACAGCGTCAACATTTCCACCGGCTTGATCATGATGAGCGTGAAGAAATTCCGGGCCTCCAGTCTCGCCCGCATCGTGGCTTTGCTGCAGGAACACGCCCACGACCTGGGAACCTTCATCACCACTGACGCCCGCGGCAAGCACTTGCCCGCGCATCTGGCCCAGCTCTCCGAACATCTTATCGCCGACCAGGCGGCCACGGTCGGCGAACTGGATTCGTTGCGGCACAACGTCGAACACATCAAGGAGATCGTGGCCATGCAGCAACGCTACGCGACGTTCGGCGGCGTCAAGGAAGTGATCAATGTGATCGACCTGGTGGAAGAAAGCCTGCGCATGAATGAGGCCTCGTTCCGAAACCATGGAGTGGAAGTCATCCGCGAGTTTGGAGAGGTGCCGCCGCTCAACGTGGAGAAGCACAAGATTCTGCAAATCCTGATCAACGTTCTGCGCAATGCCAAATACGCCTGCGACGATTCGGGGCGCCCGGACAAGAAGATGACGGTCCGCGTCTGCAATGGGGACGGAGGGGTCAAAATCTCAGTCATCGATAACGGAGTAGGAATTCCCGCGGAGAACCTGGAGCGCATTTTCAATCACGGCTTTACGACCCGCCAAGGCGGTCACGGCTTCGGTCTGCACAGTGGCGCACTGGCCGCGGAGGAAATGGGCGGTTCACTAAACGTGCAGAGCACCGGCCTTGGCCAGGGCGCAACATTCACACTCGAACTGCCGGTGGAGCCGACTTCATGAGGCTGACGTCTCGATCTTCTCGGCCGACCGATGCTGCGCAATACCGGGGTCCTCCTGCTGGCCTTGTGATAGACGAAGGCAACATCCTGGCCGTCGACGAAACCCCGGAAAAACTCAAGCCGCCGACCGACGCGAACGCACAACCATGGATGTCCGTGAACTGGCTGGCGGGCGCGATGGCGATTGGCGGCGGCGGCCTCGTGCTGGTGGGCTGGGCGTTCGATATCACCGCGTTAAAGAGCGTCCTGCCGGGCTGGGTTGCCATGATGCCGAACACGGCCATCGCGTTCGTCCTGTCAGGGATCGCGCTGATGTTCGCTCGGCCTTCTCTCCCCAAGCTCCTTTCTCGCCTCTCCCAACTCTGCGGGTGGCTGGTCGGCTTGATCGGCCTGCTGACGCTGATCGAATATGCCTGCGGGTCGAATACCGGCTTTGACCAGTGGTTGTTCCGCGTGCCAGCCGGGCCGGCCGGCATCTTGTATCCGGGCCGCATGGCGCCGGACGCGGCGTTTTGTTTCACGTTACTGGCGGCAGGAATGGAAATGGCCCGCCGCGCGCGCCGGAAAACGGGGATGTTCGTCGCCTCAGCGATTCTCGGCTTGCTGGTGACGATGGTGGCGTGCTTTGAAACCCTGTCTTTCTTCAGGCCGCACCTTCGCCTTTTTGGCTGGTCGGGCTGGACGATGATGGCGCTGCCGACCGCGGCCTTGTTTCTCGCCCTGAGCGCGGCGATTGTTTGGGGCGCGTGGCGGGATACCTTGAGCCTCAGGCTTACCCGGTTCGCCAGCCACTTCTGGTGGATGTCGGGTTGTGTCGGCGCCTTGGCCATCGCCTTCGCCCTGTCCGCCCGGTCGGAAGCGCAAGTGAATCGTGCCAATGAGCTGCGATATCGGTCCTTTCTGCTGGCCGATGAGTTACGCCAGTCTTCGGATGACCTGACCCACCTGGTGCAGACGTATGCAATGTCCGGCAAATCCGTTTACAAACAACGCTATCAGGACATTCTGGACATCCGCAACGGCAGGCAGCCCCGGCCCAAGGATTATCGAAAAATTTCCTGGGACCTGATGCTATCTGGTGGCTCAGCGCCGCTCCTGCAAAGCCGGCCGGCTATCTCACTGCTGGAGTTGATGCGGCAGGCCGGGTTTGCTGAAAATGAATTTCGCAAACTAGCGGAGGCGACGGCGAATTCCGATGAGCTGACCCGCCTGGAAGTCACGGCGATGAAACTGGTCGAGTCCACCGGACCCAATGCCGGAGCCGACCAGGCTAGGGCGCGCATGATACTGTTCGACGATCACTATCATCAGGCCAAAGCCGCCATCATGAAGCCGATTGACGAGTTTTTTGTGATGGTGGACCGACGCACGCTCGCCACCGTCCAAACCGCCGAAAACCTTGCCACTATGTTCCGCTACATCTTTGCGGCGTTCGGTCTTGGGCTGATGTTCATGCTCTGGCGCACCTACCTGGCTTTGGGCGATATCCTAGGAGGAGGAGTGGATGAGGTCCGGGCGCACATCGCCAAAATCGGCGGCGGGGATTTCTCTTCCATCATCAAACCGAAAGACATTCGGAAAAACAGTGTGCTGGGGTGGTTATCAGCAATGCAGGCCAAATTAATCACCACCGCTCGCGACCGCCAGCAGGCGGAGGAAGCCCTGCACGCCAGCGAGGCGGGCATGGCCGCCGCCCAGCGCCTCGCCCATCTCGGCAGTTGGGAGTTGGAACTAGCCAACTCAAACAACATTGACGCCAACGCCCTGCGTTGGTCCGACGAGATGTTCCGTATTGCGGGTTATGAACCGGGTGCAGTCGAGGTCACTAACGAACTTTTCTTTCGCCTTGTTCCTGTCGAAGACCATAAGGCGATCCGGCAGGCGGTTGCCGCGGCCGTTCGTGAGCGGCGGTCCTATTCCATCATCCATCGGCTCGTCCGAACCGATGGAAATCTACGCGTGGTGCATGAGATGGGGCAGCTTTTCTTCGACGAGCGGACTGGCCAGCCGTTGAGGATTCTCGGCACCGCTCACGACATCACCGAGAAGCAGCGCGTGGCGGAAGAACTAGAAAGTAGCCTGTCGGAATTTCGTGCCCTGGCCGAGGCCATGCCGCAAATGGTCTGGATCACGCGCCCGGATGGCTGGTGTATTTATTTCAGCCGGCAATGGATGGATTACACGGGCCTTAACCTGGAGGAGAGCCTGGGCCACGGGTGGAACAAGCCGTTCCATCCGGAAGATCAACAGCGGTCACGGGACGCCTGGCAGGACGCGACGACAACGACCGGCACTTACTCGATCGAATGCCGCCTGCGGCGCGCGGATGGGGTTTACCGCTGGTGGTTGATCCGTGGCGTTCCCCAGTGCGACGCCGGCGGCAACATCCTCAAATGGTTTGGCACCTGCACGGATATTCATGAACTGAAGCTGGCGGAAGACCTGGTGCGCCAGTCCGAGGAGCGTTACCGCAGCCTGATTGATAACGCCCGTGATGCGATTTTCACCGTGGCGACGGACGGCACCTTCAGCTCGTTGAATCCGGCCGTGGAAACCATTTCCGGAGTTTCTCGCACCGACTGGATCGGCCGGTCATTCGCCTCGATGGTGCACCCCCAGGATCTGCCGCTGGCGGTGGAAATGTTCCAGCGCGTTTTGAAAGGCGAAACGGCACCGGTGCATGAATTGCGTGGTCATCCCAGCCTGAGCCGCCCCGCCATTATGGAGATGACGCTCACCTACCAGAAGGACGAGTGCGGGAAAATCATCGGCGCATTGGGCATTGGCCGGGACATCACCGAGCGCAAGCAAGCGGAGCAACAGTTGGAGCAGGCCCACACTCAACTGCTGGCCGCTTCCCGCCAGGCCGGCATTGCGGAATTCGCGACCGGCGTTCTGCACAATGTCGGCAATGTGCTCAACAGTGTGAACCTCGCCTCCACCTTCGTGGTGGAGAGTCTGAAAAAATCCAAAACGGCGAACCTGTCAAAAGTCGTGGCTTTACTGCGCGAGCATGAAACGGATCTGGGTGCGTTCCTCACCAGCGATCCCAAAGGCAAACAGTTACCCGGCTATCTCGCGCAACTCTCCGAGCATCTCGTCGGTGAACAAGCCGGGGCGCTCAAAGAGTTGGGCGAGTTGCAAAAGGACATTGAGCACATCAAGAGCATCATCACCGTCCAACAGGATTCCGCAAAAAAGCTGCGTGAGCCGGAAGTGATCAACCTGGCGGAACTGGTGGAAGATGCTTTGAAGATGAATGCGAACGGCCTCGCGCGCTCCGGGATTCACGTCACCAAGGAATTCGAAAAAGTCCCCCCGATACTGACGAAGAAGAATCAGGTGTTACATATCCTCGTCAACCTGGTGCGGAATGCCGGGGAAGCGTGCCGGACCACGAACGGCCAGGAGAATCGTCTGACTATTCGCCTGAACCAGGAAGCCGGCCGGGCCCGGATTGCGGTGGCCGACAACGGCAGCGGCATCTCGCCTGAAAATCTGGCGAAGATTTTTACCCACGGCTTCACCACGAAGAAAGACGGCCACGGTTTCGGATTGCACAGCGCCACGCTGGCCGCGAAGGAAATGGGCGGCTCATTGACGGTTCACAGTAACGGCACCGGCCTGGGTGCGGCGTTCACACTCGAACTCCCCATCGAACCGATAGGGGTGGCCGCATGAATAATCTGCCTGCTGATAAAAACCGGCGCGTGCTGATCATTGATGATAATCGTGCGATCCACGATGACTTTCGCAAGATCTTGTCTCCCGCCAACGCCGGGATTGCGGCGATAGACGCGACCGAGGAAGCGCTCTTCGGATCGTCTGCGAGTACGGCTGAGCAACCTCAATTTGAATTGAGCTCTGCTTATCAGGGGCAGGAGGGTCTCCTCCTCGTCAAACAGGCGCTTGAAGCGGGACGACCGTACACAATGGCGTTTGTCGATGTCCGAATGCCGCCCGGCTGGGATGGGGTGGAAACAGTGCGGAGAATTTGGGAGATCGATCCGGATCTACAGGTGGCGTTGTGCACGGCTTACTCGGATTACTCGTGGGAAGAGATCTTTGCAAAGTTTGGGCGGCGCGATGCGTTGTTTATTCTCAAGAAACCATTTGATGGGGTCGAAGCGCTCCAGTTTGCTCACGGGCTGACAGAAAAATGGCGTCTCCTTCAGGCTTCGAAAAGAACGGTGACGGAGTTGGAAAACGCGGTCGCTGGGCGCACGGTCGAACTGGCCAGTAAAAACGCCTTTCTTAAGGCCCAGGTAGACTGCGCTCTCGACGGCATACTGGTGGTGGATAGTCAGGGCAACCAGATTTTAAGAAACGAGCGATTCAACACCCTCTGGAAGATCCCCCGCCACCTTGCCGAAGCTACGAATGACTCGGAGACCCTTCAGTTCGTCACTAGTCAGACAAAGGATCCCAAGCAGTTTCGCGAGAAGGTGGCCTATCTTTACTCGCGGCCTGAGGAGACCAGCCGGGATGAAATTAACATGGTTGACGGAATGGTCCTCGATCGCTACTCGTCGCCCGTCCGGGGCAAGAGCGGAGAGCACTTCGGCCGAATTTGGACGTTTCGTGATATCACGGGGCAAAAAAAATTCGAAGAAGAATTACGTCATGCCAAGGAAGGAGCGGAGGCCGCCACGCATGCCAAGAGCGAGTTTCTCGCGAGCATGAGCCACGAAATCCGCACTCCCATGAACGGCGTCATAGGCATGTCGAACCTGCTCCTCGATTCAGACCTATCCGACGACCAACGCCATTATGCCGAAGCAATCTCCGGGAGTGGTGAAGCGTTGCTCTCGATCATCAATGACATCCTCGATTTTTCCAAGATTGAAGCAGGCAAACTTTTGTTTGAGACACTCAACTTCGATTTATGTGAAGCGGTAGAGGGTTGCGTGGAGCTGCTGGCTCAGCGCGCGCAGAGCAAGGGGCTGGAACTTGCGAGCCTGGTTGAGTCGAACGTGCCGGCGCAACTGCAGGGAGACCCGGGCCGCTTACGCCAGGTGCTCACCAATTTGGTTGGCAATGCCATCAAGTTCACCGAGCACGGTGAAGTCGTGGTAAAGGTCTCGCTGGAAAGCCAGACCGATGCGGATGTCCTGCTACGTTTTGAGGTCAAGGACACCGGGATCGGAATATCGGCCGAGGCGCAAAAGCGACTCTTTCAGCCCTTCAGTCAGGCCGATGGCTCCACCACCCGGAAATACGGCGGCACCGGCTTGGGCCTCGCCATCTCCAAGCAACTGGTCGACCTGATGCAGGGCGAGGTCGGAATCAACGGTACTCCAGGTGAAGGCTCGGTCTTTTGGTTTACGGCCAGACTAGCCCGGCAGCCCGAAGGCGCGCAGAGCCCCTCCATTACTAAAGGTGACCTGTTTAATTTGCATGTCCTGATCGTGGACGACAGCGAGACGAATCGGCAAATTCTGGAGCATCAAACACAGGCTTGGAAGATGCGCAGCCATGCGGTAGTGAGTGCGACCGAGGCACTCGATGAGTTGCAGAGAGCCCAGGCAGCAGGTGATCCGTACCAGCTCGCTCTGCTCGATTTTCACATGCCAGAAACGGATGGATTGGCATTGGCGAAAAGCATCAGAGCAGAAAGCGCGCTGGCCAATATTCGACTCGTGCTTCTCGCGTCCATGGGAGGCCGGCTCAACGCCGAGGAACTGAAAGCCGCGGGCATTGACGATTGTCTGGCGAAGCCGATCAAACAATCCCTCCTCTTTGATTGTCTGGCCACGCTGATCGGCGGCGCGACCGCCGGATCGGCCACCAAGGCAAGAAAAGTTCCGCACACCGCGCCTTTGCCTGTGCCCGTGAACCACGAATTTCGCATCCTGCTGGCTGAGGACAACATTGTGAACCAGGAAGTTGCCCAGGGACTGCTGCGCAAGCTCGGTTATCGTGCCGACGCCGTGGCGGACGGCAATGAAGTATTGGAAGCGTTGCAACGCATTCGTTACGACGTCGTTTTGATGGACTGCCAGATGCCTGAGCTCGACGGCTATGACACCACGCGTCGTATCCGGCAATTGGAGCAAGAGCGCACAGCGCCCTTTGATTGGAAGGCGCCTGTCTGCATCATCGCGATGACCGCGAACGCCATGCAAGGCGACCGGGAAAACTGTCTGGCGGCCGGAATGAACGATTACCTGAGCAAACCGGTGCGCCTGAACGAGCTAAAAGAGGCGATGGAGCGATGGAGCGCGACTACGTCCACTCGACCCTCCACCACGCCATCAGCCCGGACTCAAGCCGAAAGACCTCCTCATTCGCCTGACAAGTTCCAGACCGCTACGCGATTGCTCAACACCGATTACTTGCGCGATGCCACCGACAATGAACCCGCCGCGATGCGGCGGCTGGTCGCTATGTATTTGACCCAGGCCGCGTCGATGCTGGACGAGCTCGCTACCGCCATTCAGACCAAGTCAGGCGGAGATGTCGCGCGCCTGGCCCATAAGTTAGTGGGATCCAGCCTTTCCTGCGGCGTTGAGGCATTCACACAGCCCCTGCGTGAGTTGGAACGACTCGGTAATGGAGGCGATCTGTCGGGAGCCAACCCACTCTTCGATGATGTTCTCCACACGTTTCCCCGCGTAAGAAGCGCCTTCGACCAATTTCTGCAAACGATCCCGGACTAGCAATTCATAGCCAATGAAAAGAATCTTTGTCCCGGCCGAATCCGATTTTGGGAACCGCGCAAGAGCGAGCTTAAATGGTGGAAACGATTTCATTGGGAAACCTATACTCCTAGGCCGCGCAAGAGGAGGATCCTCATAGTTGACGATGAGACGATCGGCGTCGTGCGATTCCTTTCCTTCCGATGGAACTAACCGTTAAAGTGTTGACCTGGCTGTTCAAGGAGAATCCTCGGCCGCTCTCAACCGCAATCCCATCGCTTAAAGGAAGCGAATTCCGAGTATCATGCACCCATTGCTAAAGTTCTCCGAACCTGCGGCCATTCCGGACGATCGCACAACACCCCCCCCGGTGTCCCCTCGGACGGCCTGGAGCGCCGGCTTCTTTTGGAGATCCGGCAGTGAGAGGAAGTTTCATTCTCATAGCCGAAGACGATCTGGTTTCGTGCCAAATGGTATCTGCCTGGCTGCAGAAGCGGGGCTACGACCCAGTCGTCGCCTCCGACTTGTAGCGAAGCAATGATGGTGATGCGCCCCACGGCCTCGCCAGCACGAGGCCAAGGCTTCGATGCTGCGTAGTTGGCGCAGCGGCAAAACCGTAGTTTCCGCCGGGCATGAGGTATATTTGCGGCTATTCAAATGCCCAACGATTCATCAATCACGTGGACACCGAGTCTTTTACCCATCTCCTTCTGCTCTCCATCTCGCCCGTTGCCATCATATCGGGAATTGGTTTGTTGCTGCTCTCCATTACAAACCGACTGGGACGCGTAATCGACCGCGTCCGCGCCTTGGCCTCAGCGCTGGATGAAGATCGAGGCCACCCCGCCCGCGATCTTGACCAAATAATCATACTCCTTCGACGAGCCAAATTGCTCCGCGCTTCGATTGTCTTCATTGTTGGCAGCATTTTTGCCTGCTGCCTGATGATTATCTTCCTTTTCGTTCTGATTTTCGCCGGAGCAAGGATGAAGACGGCGGTGCTCTTCACGTTCGGGCTAAGCGTTCTGTTTGTGTTCGGTGCGATGATCTGCTTCGTCTGGGACATCTGTTCTTCCCTGAACGCCTTGGAGATCGAAGTGGCGCACCATTTACAAGCGCGCAGGAAACCGCGTCCGGTTGCTCATGGAATGCAAATCAAGTTGCCGACTTCGCGTCTTCGACCAATTCCTGCAACGGTCCAGGCTAGCAATTCATGATTGAATGAAGAAAATTTATACTCCTACGAAACGCAAAAGGATCCTCATTGTGCAAGATGACCAGATCGCCGCAGATATTTACCAAGAAAAATTGGAGAGCAAACGATACGATGTGGAGGTAGTTCGCGACAGTATGCACGTCTTACAAATGCTCGAGAAAGAGCCATTTGATCTCGCGATTCTTGATCTTTCCCTGTCCGAACCGAATGGAGTGAAAGCGCTCGAGGCCGTCTCCTCCCAGCTGCGCGCCGCGGGATTACCATTCATTGTTCTCAGCAACCCTTATCTGCCTATGTTGGCCCGAGCCGCTTTGAAAGCGGGTGTGACTCGATGCGTCTCGAAAAGTGATTGCACGCCGAATCGTATATTGGCGATTGTGCGGGAGGTTTTCGCCACCAGCGCAATCCCGGCCAAAGTCCCACCCGGTGATGAGCCTGCCCCGGCTACCGCCGTCCCTCTGCCGGTTGATAACAGCGGCACAAGACAGCCGGCTAAGTCGGCGGCACTTGAAATGGAGTATCAGGCAAATCTGGTCGCCGACTTTCTCGCCTACGCGCCGCAAAGACTAGCGATCTTGCGCGCGATACATCACGCTTTCTTTAGGAGAGAGGAGGAATCCCAGCGTCTGGATCAGCTTTTCGAAATGCATCTGCAGACTCGATTATTGGCGGGCGCCGCCGCCATCGTCGGCTTCCGTAAGATCACGCACTTGGCGAGCGCCTTGGAAGTGCTTCTCTTTCAGCTATACAGTAAGCCGACCAGGATCACGCCTTCCGCGATCCGGACAATCGCGCAAGCCTTGGACTTGTTGGGTAGCCTATGCGACCTCGCCGGCAGCCAAGAGTCGGAGATTTCGATTTCGCCTGCGATTCTGGTCGTGGACGACGAGGCCGTTTCACGCGAGGCGATTTGCTCTGCGATTGGAAGAGTCGCCGTGGACGTTGTAAGCCTGGACGATCCAATGAAAGCTGAGGAGCTCCTGAAGCAAAAACCTTTCGATCTTATCTTTCTAGACGTCGAGATGCCGGGGCTAAGCGGGTTGGATCTGTGCGCCAGCATCCGGACGACGTCCACGAATCGCGCCACACCGGTGGTCTTCGTGACGGGCCGTTCTGATTTCGAGAGCTGGGCGCAATCGCGTTTATCGGGTGGCAACGATTTTATCGCCAAGCCACTTTTCCCAGGTGAACTGGCGGTCAAAGCCTTGACGTTGCTGTTCAAGGAAAGGCTGCAATCGGTTTCAACAAGTGAGGCTTCGCCCACCGACAAGAGTATTGCCCCGCCGCCAGCACTCGAGGCGGTGACTGGTTGCACTCAACCTCTATGCAGTATCCCTAGCCGCTCCGAACACCGCGAGACGAGCATAGTTTGAGCCCGCCCCTATGGTAATAGCGTTTACGCCGCCCTGGGAATCTCGTCCTGAAATTCGGAGCGCAAGCGCAATAGCCCCAGTTAACTCCCCGTCGATTGACAAAACGGTGTCGATAGTCATCGCGGAGGACGATCCGGTCTCGCGCGATCTACTCTCCACGGTTGTAAGCAAATGGGGGTTTCGCAGCATCGTGACGCAGGATGGACATGAAGCGATGGCCGCCATTCGCGCCGAGCAAGGCCCGGTTGTAGCGATTCTCGACTGGATGATGCCTGGGATGGACGGTCTTCAAGTCTGCCGGCGCGTTCGGGAGAGTGGCAAGAGGGTGCACATCATTTTGCTGACGGCGCGAGCCGCCAAGGAAAGTCTGGTCGAAGGTCTTGCGAGCGGGGCGGATGATTATCTGGTCAAGCCGTTCGATAAAGATGAATTGCTCGCGCGCGTCCACGTCGGCCTTCGCATTCTCTCTTTGCAGAGCGCGTTGGAACAGCGGGTCTCGGAGCTCGAGAAGGCTTTGCTCGAAATAAAAGATTTGCGCAGCCACCTCTCGGTCCCGCTGTAGACAGAGGCAAAACCGTCTGCCTGCCAGTGGCAGAAGCCCTGGTGAAAGAAGGATCGGAGATATCGCTCGGTCCCGGGCCCGGTCAGTGTTCCGTGTGTACCGTGAACGAAGCCTGTCCGATATGGATAGCGTCCACGCAAGGTCCAGATCGTGTTTGATTTCTACCGGCGGTCTCGGAAAACCCAGTGAGGACGCCGGTGGCATCGGTGGCCCAGACTTGGTTCGGACGACGGACGCGCAAGCCTTGGAGACGGTCGCCGGCGTTTTGATGTGATTAACAAACGTCTCGACGCCATCGCCCAGATGACCCCGCTCACGAGCGACCAGGCGGTGATCGAACCGGCCAGGGTGCAGGTCACGATGCTCGCGCGCCAGTTACTCCAGCTCGCGGCCGCGCCCAAAGAGTACGACACGCGCATCGTGCAACTCTTCGCTTCCCATCCCGATGCTGCGATCTGGGAAAGCTTCCCCGGCGCCGGACCCACCCTCGCGCCGCGGCTCTGCTGCGCTTTTTGGGAGCGAACGCTCCCGCTACCGGAGCGCCGCCGCCATCCAGCAATACAGCGGAGTGGCCACGGTCACCGAGCGCAGTTGCAAAAACCAGCACTGGGTTCACCGGCGCTGGGGCCGACCCCACTTCGTCCATCAGAGCTTCTTTGAGTACGCCAATCAATCGGTCCTGCACTGTCGGCGGGCCAAACTCTTCGTCCAGGAACAGATGGCCAAAGGCCAAAAACATCCCACCGCCGTGCGCGCGCTCGCCTTCAAATGGCAGCGTATTCATGTACGTCTGCTGGCGCGGCCGGGTCGCCTACGACGAGACGACCTGTTGCACTACAAAGTTAAGCCTAGGCCTTCAATACTTGTCCTCGTCGGTCAACTTCTCTTCGATGACATCTGCTGCAGTTCCAACGGCATGCATAACCGAAAGAAGCGCCTTGGCAGAGGTGTCAGCCGCTATCGGTATGAGAAAGATCGCGATGCATGCCTCGTCATCTTCTTCACGGATTAGCTGCCAAGCGCCCAAGTTAACGTTTGCATTGTAGACAAGAAGCGCGTTTGCAACATCGGCAGGCAAAGGGGCCTCACTCCGGAGGCCAATCGACCAGACATGCCGGACTTCCAGTCGGTCCACATATCGGGTGTCTGAATCGATGTATATCGTTTGCGAGCGATCTTCGCCGACCGTGAACGGTACTGCGAAATCCCCGCTTCCATCTATGTCGTATTTAAGTCCAAGTTCGTCGAGAAGACGACGAACCCTTTGATCTCCAGTCTTTTCTCCTATCATAATGTGTTTCGAGTTGACGATAAGTGGTGCATGGGCCTAACGAGAAGTAGGCCGAATTATTCGGTGTAACAAACTTGCCCGCCCACGGGAGCGGGAGGAAAAATGTTGACCATGCAGATGATATTGTTCGAAACCGCTGCCGGAGCGCAAGCCAATTTGGAAGAGCAAGGCGTGGGGGGAGGCCAGTGATGGACGAGATGTGTGTCAACCGTTCACCTGTTCCGTTCTGTTTCGCCGCTTTCCGTAGGATGGTGTTCAACTCCATCGATTTTAGCTTCGGGCACGGCCCTAACTCCAGAAGATTCGCCAGCTCCAGCATTACGGGCAAGGGAAAGAGCTTGCCGTGGGGCCGGGGATTCTCCCAGAATCCGCCATGAGTAAAAAAATCGTTCCCGTCCTGATGGGCCTTCTGTCGCTTGCACCCTTTGTTCGGCACAGCTCGCTCCGAGCGGGCGCATCAATGTAGAACAACCTGGCGGCGTGCATTACCTTTTCGGGAGCGGAGGAACACAGTCTGGAGGGGGATTTTTTTACCTCAATTACCTGACGGGCGATTTCGATGTCCTCGGCCCCGTTGCTGTTCAATCTAATGGTAGCTTTTCCGGCATATCGGGCGTCACAGGGCGGTCGCTCAGCGGATAAATTTCATCTTCGTCCATTAATCTCACTTACAACGGCGTGTTCATTTCCTCGCCAAAAGCGTCGGCGTATGGGCCGGCAGCGGCGTATGCTGGAGTATATTTTGGAGCGGTGTTCGAGTCGAGCCTGGGCGTCTTCACGGCCGAGATCGTCGTCAATAGCGACGGCAGCAGTCTGCTTTTTGCTTACAACGACTCGAGTGTCAGCTTCGGCGTTGGATCGGTCGATGGCAGTGGCCACCTTTCAATAACGACTCTTTTCGACGAGGTTGTCACCACGACGCTAGCTCCCAAAAATGGATTCGTTCAAGGCACAGCGGCAAGCTCATTTCGGTTATCAGTACAGCTACTCGGCAACCAAAGCCGTTCCTCAACGTCTCGTGAACATCTCCACGCGTGGGTTCGTCGGAACGGGCGAACAGGTGTTGATTGGCGGTTTTATCGTGAAGGACGGCGGAGACACCCTCGTGATGAACGCAAAAGGTCCTTCCCTCGCGTCCCAAGGGGTCGCCAATCCGATTCTCAATCCCCGACTTGATCTTTACTTCAATGGGCAAATCATCGCCTCGAACGGTGATTGGCGCAGCAACGGGAATGCATCGGAAATCGCAATTTCCGGTATCGGTCCGACAGACGATCGCGAAGCTTCGTTGCAAGTGGCACTGGAGCCAGGCGCCTACACAGTGATCGTGTCCAGCCAAGATGGATCACAAGGTATCGCCTTGGTGGAGGTTTACAGCCTTCTCTGAGAATCGTTAGCTTGCCATCATTCGGAAGTGCGCACCTTTTATGGTGCGCCTTTCGCCTTAGTAGTGGCAAGCCAACGGCAAACAACAATTCGTCTGATTTGGATAAATCGACGTAAATCGTTGATAATAAGCTGTGCGCCCGTGAAGATTCGAACTTCAAACCTTCTGATCCGTAGTCAGATGCTCTATCCAGTTGAGCTACGGGCGCAAGAGAGGACAATTAAGAGAGGCGAAGCCGGACGTCAAATCTCCTTTGGCTTTTCTATTGTCCTACGGCGAGGTATCGAAAAGGGGCAAACGGACGAACCATATTCCCCGGCCAATGTCGAGTTCGACCGCCTTCTTCAACTTGCTGCAGTTCCGCACCCAAGCTGAGATTTTTGCTCTGCGCCGTCACCGCCTCGGCGAGCGAACCGCCGCCCACCTCTCAGCGGACTAGGTCGACATAGTCCAAGACAAACAGATAGCCCTCGCTCTCTGCGTTCTTTCCCGTGACTTCAAAGCGAAACGCTTTGTCTCCCGCTTCCCCAAATGTCATCCTGCCTAAATCCAATACCTCGTAACCAACGCTGGCCGAATAGGCGTCCAGAGTCGCTCCTTTTTCCATGCCATCCATTGCGAGTTGCGCAATTCCGCCCTTATTCCCCGTCCGGATTCCGGCCTTTACCTGATACGTGCCCGCGACAGGCACCTTTATCTTATAACTAACCGCATCCCCTGGTGCTTCGGCTTCGAAAATGATTCCCGCTTGCCCACTCATATGAGCATCTTTCACCCGTTCCAGCGCCTTGTTCGCTCTCGCCGGTAACGCCTCGACCTCGAGATGAGTCGCCAACACTATTTCGATATCATCGAAGATAACGTCGTAACCACCGTTCGTTTCACCGTGCCTTGTGATCACAAACTGAAACGTCTTGTCGCCGGCGCTTTCAATCCTGGCCGTTCCAAGGTCGCGCACAAGAGCGGAGTCCAATGCGCTGTAGAACTCTCCTTTCTGAGCATAACCTTGCTTTACGCCGTCAATGAACAACTGAAAACTAGCCGTGCTGCCGGTCGGCGCAGTTTTGACTCTGATATTGTAGGTTCCAGCCCGCGGAATTGGTACTGTGTAGGTAAGATAATCACCCAATCTCTTTGCCTGAAAGAGTGTCGCCGCGCCTCCGCTGAACTTTGAATCATAAATCGTTGTATAGGGAGCGGTGTGTTTCGGCACCGGCAGCGTTTCGGCCTCGAAGAACGGAACCAGATCGATATAATCGCAAACAAATTCATGGCCGCCGCTGGTTCGCCTCCGACCGGTAACGAGAAACTGAAATGTCTTGTTCCCGGGACTGGAGAAGGTCGCCGGCCCGAGATCCCGCACCTCGTGTTTCTTCCCGGGGGTGTAGGTGTCCTGACCTGGTCCCTGCTTCGTGCCGTCAATCGAAAGCTGAACAATACCCCCGTATTGGCTTGTTCCGATCCCAACCCTTATTTCGTAGGTGCCAGATTTCTCCACCGGAACGGTGTAGGTGACGTAGTCTCCCACTTTGCCAGACTTGAGCAGGCCGGCAGCGCTTCTACTCATCTTTCCATCACTTCTCAGAATCGTGTATTTTGCCCCTTCTGACGCCTGTGTGCTCAACGTTTCGGCCTCCCAATCGTGCAAGCTAACGAGAAAATTTAAAGGTCCGGTTCCCGTTCCGATCGGTTCGTTGCGCGTGAAAAGCTGAAGCCGCCGCGGAGGCGGTTCCTTTTTTATCGTATCGGGCGAGTCAGGACATGTGGATCCTTCAGTAGAAGCGTCGCCCGAGTAAATGCCTGAGATCGTTCCGGTGGCTGCGTCGAAACTCAGACCACTGGGCAGGCTTCCGTTTAGGAGGCCATCGAGCCCCAGATAATCGATGGAAGTGGTCGGAGCATCCGCCGTGATGGTATAGGAAAAGAATTGGTTCAGCACGAGAGGAACAACCGTGGCGCTGGTGATGACGGGCAAGAGCGGATCGGAAACAAATGTCAGCTGCAGATAGGAT
Organism: uncultured Verrucomicrobiae bacterium; assembly: GCA_963819975.1. GTDB lineage: Bacteria > Verrucomicrobiota > Verrucomicrobiia > Chthoniobacterales > UBA10450 > Palsa-1392. The sequence goes on from CAWFYE010000004.1 coordinate 113,855, forward strand.
TGCGCGGAATCCACATTTAGCAGCCCTAATCCCACGCCAAAACTCTGCGCGTTGCCATCCGGGTTCCGAGGCACCATTCCCGAGATAAGTCCGGTCCCCGGGTCGATGGTCATCTCTGGCCCGCTGCCTGCCCGATAAGGCAAACCGGTAGCCGCAAAGTTCACTTCCGAATTAACGTCCTGGGCCAGAATCTGGTAGTCAAACCGCCGACCAGCGCGGCCGGTCACACATGTGCCACTTACAATAGTTTCCAGTTCCGGCAAAGGGCTGGGGTATGCGATGTACAGATTAACCTCTCTGAAACCGGAACCGCTCGCATTTGTCGCTTTGAATGTGACAGGAAAGTCTTGCGCAGGGGTCGTAGGAACACCGGAAATTATGCCCCGATCGCGGTCAATGGTGAGGCCGTCCGGCAGGGGATATGCATCGTAACTGAAAGGATTGTTTGTCGCCGTGATTTGATAGGTGAACTGCTCACCTACCCTCGCCACCAGCGCTCCTCCGCCCATCCCATAGATAGTATCGCCAACCACCGCAGCGCCAAGAAGGTTCCGGGCCGTTGGCATGGAAGCGTCCGTCGTCCAGGTATCAAGGGACGGGTCATAAACATCAACAGTCGATATGTCACCCGTCCCACCAACCGTTCCACCCATAACGTAGACCCTATCGTTGACGATGGCGGCGGCGGACTGCGAGCGCGGATGCGGCATGACCGAGGGTTTTGTGGTCCATGCCCCGAAACCGCCGTTGGCGTCCGGATCGAACTCTTCGACGGTAGCGATCTCGCCGTGCTCCTCGTTTTGGCCACCGATCGCATAGATCTTCCCGTTGAAAGCAGCAACCGCAGGAGCACCTCGTGGCGTATTCAAATGTTGTTTGGTCGTCCACGAGCCCGTTCCATTATTCCCTGCTGGATCGAATACCTCCACCGTGTCGAGAGAGGTGCGATGGGCAGCGGCGCCCGTGGCACCTCCGACCGCATAGAGGAGATGATTTTCAGGATCCACGCCAAGGCCAACCTGGAGCCGGGCGGTTCGCATTGACGGCTTGTCCGACCAGATGTCAGTTGCGGGGTCATAGGCCTGAACGGTATCGAGAGCCTTGTCGTGACAGACAAATTCCGTAGTTACGCCGCCGACTATATAAATTAAGTTATCAAGCGTAGCCGCCGCCGTCCGATAACGGAGTGGCAGGGGCATGTCACGTAGTCCGGTTATCCATAAGTCCTCAAAGGGATCGTAGGCTTCGACTGTCGGCACGCCGTTGCAGTCGTTCAGAACCGCCCCTCCAATGGCGTAAATCTTCCCGTTAGCCGCGGCCGCCGACACCGCCACCCGGCCGGTCGGCATGGGCGCCATCTCCATCCAGCCAGCCTCAGAACCGTCTGGGCTAAATGCTGTATTTACGCTCCGAATACGCAGATCTCCCGGGTTAGTAATCACCGGTATCTGGGCGTCGACTACCGTGACCCCGAGCAGGAACCACGTTGCCAGCTCAAGTCCCAGAAGCAGGCGCAGCGCGGCCCGAGGAGGACGTATTCGAGGGTTCATACGGGGTGCTTTGCCTCTTTTTCTGACCCGATTTGTCGAAGAATGTCAAAGTCGTTCCGACTTTGTTTGGCTGAAGGTTTTCGACTTTCCAAGGCCCGTAGCAATCGTCCGTACTCTTTCGTGACTGGATGGTTGGAACCTACGGTCTCACGAGCGCGTTTCTCAGCACGCTGGATGATGCTGATGGCTTCTGTCACCCTTTCCTGGCTGGCCAATGCGTTAGCAAACTTGATCGTAAATCTTACGGTGTCGGGATAGATCTGGCCGAGCGCATCTTCCAGTGAAGGGATCAATTCCGCCAACTGCTTCTGGGCCTCTTCAATTTTTCCCTGACCGATCACCGCCAGAGCCAGATTGCCCCGACTATTCAACGTCAGGCGTTGTCGCGCGCCGACGACGCTCGTTTCCAGCCCAATGATTTGGCGACACTCGGCTTCGGCCTCGGCGTACTTCCCTTCGTCATCGAGTAGCTCGGCAAGATTGTTGCGCGTGTTCAACGTGTAGGCGTGTTGCGGGCCCAGCACTTTTCTTTGCATTGCGATAACCGATTTGTATTCGGCTTCGGCCGCCGGATACTCGTGGTTGGCATGCAAGGCGGTAGCTAAATCCATCCTGTCATTCAAGGTCACGGGATGCTCCGGACCGTAGACTTTCTTGTCGAGTCTGATCACGTCCCGGTACGATGATATCGCTTCTGCATACCTCGCCTGGTCGTTAAGAGTGTTGGCCAGACCAATTCGCGCTGCCAGGGTGCGCGGGTGCTCCGGGCCGAGGACGCGCTCGTCCAGACCCAAAACAGCACGGTAGATCTGTTCCGCCTGGACGAATTTCCCTTCGTGGTAGAGCGCGCTGGCGAGGTTATAACGGCTGAGGAGCGTATCGGGATGTTCGAAGCCGAGGATTTTTTCGCGCAGCGTCACCACTTGGCGCGCTTCCGCGACCGCCTCGGCGTGTTTCTCTTCTTCGTTCAGCGCATAGATCAGCCGGTTGCGGCTGGCCAGCGTATCGGGATGTTCCGGGCCGAGGACGCGCGAACGAAGTTCGATCACCTGGCGATAGAGCTTTTCCGCTTCACCAAATCTTCCCTGGGCAAATAAAAGATCGGCAATCGCATCCTGCAGCTGAGCCCATTCTTCCGAGTTGCGTTTCACATCGGCGTACTTTTCCGCCTCGCGAAAATGCTGCATGGCCCTGGGATATTGAATCGCTGCCTGGGCGGAGCGGCCCGCCAATTCCAAAGCCTCGATCAGACTTTTGGTGTCAGGAGGCGAGAGTTTGCGCGCCTGGTTAGCCGCTTGCAAAGCGAGCAACTCAGCATCGTCGTAGGCCTTCGCCACATAGGCCGCGTTTGCCCGCTCATAGATCGAGGCGCTCGGAGATCGCCGCAGATAGGCCGCAAAGGGCGGGAGCTTGCCTTGCAGGAGGTAAACATCAATCCCCAGTTGAGTGGCCAGCTCGGCATAGACGAGGTTTTGCGTTTGGCGTTCGCCCGGTTGGCAGACTTGCGCTTCCAGTTGTGCGAACCGCATGATCCCTTCTCGAAGTTTTGCCATCTCCGCGTTCGCCTGGGCCTGGGTGTGCCGATGCCATGTAAACATGCCGGCACTCAGCATGAGCATGGCGGCGAGGGCTCCCAGGGCTCCAGCGAGGACCGGATTGCGGTGTGACCAGCGCCACAATCGCACCGGCGGCGACACCGGGCGCGCAACGATGGGCCGGCCTTCCAACCAGCGTTCCAGATCTTCGGCAAGGTCGCCGGCGGATTGATAACGCGCCTCGGGTTCTCGCTCCAGACAGCGAGCGCAGATGGTTTCCAAATCGCGGTCGGCGGTCGGCACTAACGAACGTAACTTTGGGGCCGGCGTCTCGGCTGCCTGATGGATAACGGCGAGGGCATGCTCGCCGAGGAACGGCGGCCGCCCCGCCAGCAAGCTGAACAGAATCGCCCCGAGACTATAAACGTCCGCCGCCGGTTTGAGATTAGCCGACCGGCCCTGCGCCTGTTCCGGCGCGATGTATCCGGGGGTGCCAAAAATCGTGAGTGTCCGCGTCAAGTCGCTCGAAGTGTCGAGCCACTTCGCCAGTCCGAAGTCGCTCACGAGTGGCTCTTCCCGGCTGTCGAGCAGGATATTGCCCGGCTTGAGATCGCGATGCAGGATTCCGTGACGATGCGCATGCTGCACGGCGCGTGCGACCTTGGCGACGATCCGCAGGCATTGCCGCGGCTCCTGACGCAAGGCCTCCCTCGCCTGTTGAAGGCTGCCGCCGGTGGCGAACTTCATGCTGAAAAACGGTGCGCCTTCGCTCTCGCCCACCTCGTAGATCGGCAGGATATTGGGGTGATCGAGGCTGGCCGCGGCTTCCGCTTCTCGCCGGAAACGCGTCAGCGTCTCGTGGGAACCGGCGTGATAACCCAGGATACGCTTTACGGCCACGATCCGCCGGGAATGCAGTTGCCGGGCGCGGTAAATGATGCCCATCCCGCCGCGGCCGATTTCCTCCATGATCTCGTAGTTGCCGAGCCGCCACTGCGAATCCGGCATGGCGATCTCGTCGAGCGCGGCAGCGAAGTCGGAGCCGTCAGCGTCTCCTTCGGCGACTGTCTCGTGGAGCAGACAACCGAGGCAAAGGCCGTAAGCGATACGAGACGTGCTGCCGCAAACGCGGCATTTACGGGACAGCGAAGTGCTCGCTGCTATTGAGTCAGTGAGGCCACCGAGTTTCATAAGGAAGTGGAAGCAGCCAAGGCAGAGCAGAGATGTCGTAGCTCGTCATCGACATCGGCGGGATTATCCATCGTTGCGGCCACTTCGGCGCGAAGCAGTTCCCGGTACCGCTGGCGCATCTTATGGAGCAGCCCTTTGATCTTGGGCTCGTCCACCCCGAGTTCCCGGGCCAGGGCGGCGTAAGAAACATCTTCGCGCTCGGCCGTGAGGGCTACGCTTAAGGCATCAAAGACTCGTCGGCGGCCATGGCTTTCGCATTCCTCCTGTAGGCGGCGCAACGCCTGTTCCGCCATAGTCGCGGCCCAGCGGACGTCGAAGAGCGTCTCGGCCGGCCACCTATCGATCGCCGCCGCCGGGATGGCCAAATGCGACGGTGCTTCCGCCATCCAATCGTCCCACGCCACAAATTGCACCTCGCCCCCCCGCTTGCGCGCCTGACGTCTGTCGTGGGCGTCGAGAAGAAAATTCTGGAGCGCTGCAAGGAGAAGCGAGCGAAAGCGCCCCCGGTTGCGGTCAGCGCGTTCGAGCAGATTCCCTTTGAGCACCATCACGAAAAAATCCTGGGTAAGATCTTGCGCATCGGAGATCCGGTGCCCTTTGCGGCAAATGAAGGCAAAAACCGGCCGCCAATAAATCCGGCAGATCTGGGCCAGCGCCTCGCGGGCTCTGCGATCGCCGGACTCGGCGTCGAGCGAAGAGAGAATAAGACTCCAATGGGTCGTGTGAAAACGACCGCTGTGGTGACTTGGCTCCCCTGGGGTGCCGGGCGTCATGCCCGGCCATAATGCCGGCGTGATCGAGGAGAGACAAGCGCGAATTTGCATCAGACCAGCCGGTTGGATTTCGATCAATCGGGGGCGGCGGGATGCGGTTGGCCGCGAGCGCTGCAGCCGTTGACCGGCCCGAGGACGCCTCCATGAGGATACTGCGCGGTGCGCAAGAGTTGGAGGCGGACCGCGTTGGCTGTCTTCCCAAGGTGTAAATCCAGTGCCATCGCGAGAGTGACGCCGGCGTGTGGGGGGCACGCCGGCCCGGGCGATCAGAGCATGCCGAAGTCCCGGACATGACGCCGGTGCCGGAGAGCTATGAGGTTGATGAATACCCACACGTCATGCAGCTTCCGTCTCAAGACTTCTGCTCCTTTCTCAGGGGGGATTCTGAGGTCGTCTGCGGGAGAACAGCTCGCCACTTCGTGCTTCGGCGGTCGACCGCCCCGCTGCCATTTAGAGGAATGATTTTCATGCTCAACATCCATCTACGGAAAGCGCGCCACGAAGTTTCCAAATATTTTGAAAAATCTTTTGGCTGGAGGCTCGAAGTCGCATTCCCCGGTTTCGGAAGAGCGGGCTTGCCTCGTCAGGCCCGAGGGCGATTCTCTCGCTCGTGACGGTCTTCCTCGGTTGCGGCTTTGCCGCGAAGTATCGCGAAGGCGGCGGGGTTTTCTCGGTCCCGTTGCAATGGATGCTGGGCTTACAGAGGCTGAAGCAGGACGCAATCTGGCTCGAGTTCCTGCCCGCGACTAACGATCGCGCGGCGGATGCCAAGGCGATCGCCAACTTCCAGCGACAACTCCGCGCGCACGGCCTCGCCGGCCGCTACTGCCTGCTCTACCAGGAGGTCGCGGAGCAGGAACACAACCTCGACTCGATGCGTTGCGTCGGTCTTTCGAAACGTGCATTACGCGCGCGCCTCGCCGGCCCTAATGTTCTCCTCAATCTTGCCTACTCGTTGCATCCTCCGCTCCTCCTCGAATTCGAACACCGCATCTTTTGCGATCTCGATCCGAGCGAAATTTTTTATTGGATGACGAAACTCGATCTGGGTCAGCGCGCTCATCACGAATTTTGGACGATTGGCCTCAATGCGCACGCCGAGGACTGCCGCCTCCCCGCATCCTCGCTTCCGTGGCGCACCTTCTATCCGCTCGCCGATACCGAGCTGCTCCAGCCGCGTGCTCGTCCGCGCGCAGCGAAGTTTTCGACCATCGGACAGTGGTATTGGAGCGGAAGCGTGGAGGTGAATGGCGAATTTCCCGATCTCTCGAAGAAGCAAATGTTCGCGCCTTATCTCGAACTCCCCTCGCGTGTCCCGGAAGCGCAGTGGGAGCTGGCGATGAACATCAACCCCGACGATCCGGAAACCGAGCGGCTCACGAAACTCGGCTGGCGCCTGACCGATCCGCACGAGGTCGCGCGCACGCCAGCCAAATATCGACGGTATCTGGCCACGGCGACAGCGGAGTTCACCGCGATCAAAGGGGTCGACGTCAGGTGGCGGACCGGATGGGTGAGCGATCGTGCGGCCGCGTTTCTCTCTCTCGGGCGGCCAGTCATTACCGAAGACACCGGGGCGGGAAAATACCTGCCGCCAGAAAGCGGCTTTTGTTTCGTGCGCAATGCGGCAGAGGCCGCGGACGCGGCCCGGCGCATCCTGCGAGACTGGCCGCGGCTCTCACGCGAGGCGCGCCGATGCGCGGTGGAGGTTTTTGATTCCGCGAAGAATTTGCGCAGAATCCTCTCCCTCTAGCCTGCAAAAGCTGCCCACTGGCGAGCGGTGCGACCGGCGAAAAAAGCGCCTTTATTACCCATTGCAAAAGCAAAACGGGATGCTACTCATGTTGCCGTCATGGCCGAGTTAATCAAAGGGGACGACCTGAAGAATCGCCTGAAAAAGATCCCGGAGTGGGAGCTCGAGAAGAAGCACATCGAGCGGACCTTCGAGTTCGACGAATTTTCGGAAGCGATTGATTTCGTGAACAGCGTCGCGGAAGTGGCCGAAGACGAGGAACATCACCCCGATATCGACATTCGCTACAACAAGGTGCGACTCGTGCTTTCGACGCACAGCAAGGGCGGTCTGACCGACCTCGATTTCGGTCTCGCGGAGCGGATCGACACTCTCTCGGAGTAATGGTCGATGGCGCCGCCTGACGATGCCGCCGCCGGGCCATCGCGGGTGCGGCTGATCGTCGCCGCGGTGATCGTCGCACTGATAGTCGCGGCAGTCTGGGCCGTGATCGATTACCGGCAGAAACCGCCCCCGCCGCCTAATAAAGTCGGCGAAAAAGTGCGATAATCTAGACGCTTCGCTCTGCAAAGCGCGGGCTCGACCGTGGCGGCTCAAGGAAACGCGCTAGACAGCGCCGCTCACATCCGTGCGTCCCCGGGGGACGCGTCTACAATCTTCCTTCGTCGGCGTCGATGAATTGAAACATCGTCTCGATGTCGGTGCGGTCTTTCAGGCCACTTTGTTCTTTGCGCCATTCGAGCGTCGGCGTGATGGAATCCTTCCAGCCGCATTTTCGCATGAACTCGTTCCAGTTTTCCATGTCCTCCTGGGTCAGCTCACGCCCGTGCTCCCGCGCCCACTGCCAAACCTTCTCGTCCGTGCCACCTTCTTTGACGCGCCCGACGACGTCTTCGTATTTCAATCCGAGGAAGCGCACGCATCGCCCATCGAAGCCGTCTCCAAGCTTCTCGATGTATTCTGGCGGCAGCTCACCGCGAGCATGCGCGCGGATTTTGTCGAGCATGCGCCCGAAGTAAACCAGCTCCCCAACTTTCTCGGTCGGACTGCGAGCGGGAAACGTTTTCGTCGTCATGCCGCAAAGTTGCGCCGCGCTTTGTCCCTTGTCCACGGCGCGCCGGTGTCGGATGATCGTTGGGGATGGATCGGATCGCAGGCATCGAGACCGAATACGGCTGCCTGGTGAGCGGCGATGCCGTGCACCCGAACGGCGACGCTTGGCCGGTGCGGGTAAAGAATCAACTTTTTCGCCGAATGCGGGTGGGCGCGATCGACCTGCATTATCGCGATTACGAAGAGCCGCCCGGCAACGGCGGTTTCCTTCTCAACGGCGGCCGGATTTACCTCGACATGGGGCACATTGAATACGCCTCGCCCGAGTGCCGGCAGTTGCGCGACATGGTGGCCTACGACGTGGCGGGCGACCAGCTTCTCCAGTCCGCGCTCGAGTCGTTAGGCGTAGCCGACTCCGTTTCCTTCATCAAAAACAACATCGATCATCACACCGGCGCGACTTTCGGCTGCCACGAAAACTATTTGATGAAACGCGAGGCGCAGTTCACGCCCGCCGCCCTCGGTGCGCTTCTCGCTTTTCTCGCCACGCGGCAGATTTTCACGGGCGCGGGCCGGGTCGGCCAGGCCAATCCCCTCGCCTTCGACTTCGAGGTGCCGGCGGCGGAAGAGAAGGTCGATTTCCAGCTCAGCCAGCGGGCCGATCACATCGTAAACGACATTTACCAGTGGGTACAGTTCAACCGCGCGATCATCAACGCGCGCGACGAGCCGCTGGCCGATTACCGGAAATATCGGCGGCTTCATTTGCTCATCGGCGACTCGAACATGAGTCCGTTTGCGAACGCCCTCAAGATCGGGACGACCGCCTGCATTCTTACTCTTCTCGAAGCCGGGCTTTTGCCTAACGATCTCACACTGCTCGACGCGGTCCAGGCGACGCGCGACGTCTCGCGCGATCCAACCCAGCGCTGGCTGGTCGAATTGGAGAACGGCCGCACGATCGGCGCGCTCGACGTGCAATGGCGGCTGCACGCCCTGGCGACGAAATATCTCGGCGGAGCAGACGAAGAAACCGACTGGCTGCTCGAAAGCTGGCGCTACACCCTGGATGCTTTGCCTCACAAACCCGAGGCCCTGCTCGGCGGGGTCGATTGGATCAGCAAGAAATGGCTCCTCGACACGTTTCGGGCCTCAGAAAACCTGCCCTGGAACGATCCCTGGCTGCAGAGCCTCGATCTCGAATATCACAACATCGATCCCAAACGCGGCCTCTTCTTCGGACTCCGACCGGCGAAGCGGATTGGGGAATGGAACAACCTCGTCCGGCAAAAAGACGTCACCCGCACGCCGCCGGTGGACACCCGGGCGAGCGGCCGGGCAAGGGCGGTGGCTTCTTTCCGGAAGGCGAACCGGCCATACGTCATCAACTGGGACTCGATCGCGTGCGAAACCCACGACTGCCTCGTGATGGGCGATCCGTTCAAGACCTACCGCGAAGAAGTCGAGCAGTTCGTCAAGCAAAGGGGCGGCTCGATGTAGAGGCGGCCGTGTCAGCCGCAGGGGGAAGGCGTCGCGGCAAAAAAGAGGCCGGAATAGGCGCGGAAGTTTTTCCCAGCGGGCGACACGCCCGCCTCGACACTCAGAAATCGGTTGCTGCCCTCAAGCGAGTCCCTAAATTCCGCCACTCAACCCGCTCACGCCCATGATTACCGTAATGCGCAAGCACCATAAGGTCCTGATGATCATCATCACGGCCCTCGTCTGTATTTCCTTCTCCTGGTATTGGAACAAGACGGATTTCGCGCAGATAGGCGACGGCACCGTCGGCAAGATCTACGACCGCAGCGTTTCTCAGGTCGAAATGCAGCGCAACATGCGCCTCCTCCGACTCGGCAGCCAGCTCGGGATGCGTGATCTGTTGACGGAATTAACCGCCGGCGCGCAGACCGAGACCGAGGCATTCGAGAAATTTTCCTGGAACCTGATGGTGTTGCGCCACGAAGCCGCGCAGATGGGAATCAAGCCGAGCACGAGCGAGATCGCGGACGCGATCAAGGCGCTGCCCGCCTTCCAGGGTGAAGGCGGCTTCGACGCCACTCGCTACACCAATTTCGTCGACCAGGCCCTCGCGCCGATGGGTTTCAGCGAGGCGCAGCTCGAAGAACTGGCGGCCGACCAGATCATGCTCCAACGGGTGAAGAAAATCCTGAGTGCCGGCGTCAGCATCCCGGAGGCGGAAATGCGGAGTAATTACGAGCAGGCCAACGCGAAAATGGATGTGAGCGTGATCCGTTTCCGGTCCGACGATTTCGCGAAGGACGCGACGGTGAACGATGACGAGATCGCGAAATATTACGAAGAGCAAAAGGCGCAGTTGAAATCGGACGAGAAACGGAAGGTCAAGTTCGTCGAATTTGGCTTGACCGAAGAACAAAAGAAACTGACCGGCAAAGAGCGGATCGACGCTCTGCAAAAGCTGGCCGACCGGGCGAACGATTTCACCGACGCGCTGCAGACGAAGGGCACCGACTTCGACCAGGCGGTGGCAAAATTTCAACTCACCCCGAAAGAGACGGGCGAATTCAGCAAAGAGTCGCCCGATCCGCAACTGGCGGGAAACCCGCCGCTCGTGGCGGCGGCCTTTGCCCTCACAAAAGAAGCGCCGAACAGCGACGCTCTGCAGACGAAAGACGGTTTTGACATCGTGCATCTGATTCAGGTGGACCCGTCTCATCCGCTCACGCTCGAGGAAGCGCGGCCGAAAATTGTCGAAGCGCTGAAGAAGCGCAACACCCGGCAAATGCTCACGACGAAGGCGAGCGAAACCGCCGGAAAACTGCGCGACGAACTGAAGAACGGCAAGCCGGTGCCGGAAGCCGCGACCGCGGCCGGTGTGCAGGCGGAAAAACTCCCTGCGTTTGCCCTCGCCGACGCGATGCCCGGGGCCTCGCCGGCACCGAGTCCGGAACCGAAGAATGAGAATCCGGACATGCCCTACATCAAACGATCAGCGAGCGACCTGAGCCCCGGCGAGGTGAGCGACTTTGTCAGCACTCCAAGCGGCGGCTTGCTTGTGATCCTGGAGAAACGAGAAAAGGTCGATCCGGCGCAGTTTGAGAAAGCGCGGGCGGAACTGGAAAGCCGCGCGATGGAGAACCAGAGCCAGATTGTGTTTTACGAATGGCTGCGCGAACGGCGCCGGGAAGCGGGCGTTCCGGAAACAAAAACTCCGACAACGCCCGGTTAGCAGCGACACTTCGTTCGTCCGCTGAGATGGCGGACGCCACAAATGCGGGCGATATTCGCCTAGCGAATCCATGGAATCGGTCGACGAAATCTTTGACGACGCGAACGGCGACCTCGCGGTCGGCGAGTTAGAGGGCGCGGTTGAAAAATACCGCCGCTGCGTCGAACTCGACCCGCAATTTTTTGACGGCTGGCACGCGCTCGGGATGGCTCTGATGAAGCTTGGGCGTTTCCCGGAAGCGATCGAGGCCGGAAAAAAGACGGTGGCGCTCAAGCCTAACGACCAGATCGGCTGGACGAGTCTCTCGTTATTCTACAACCGCAACGGCGACATCAAGGAAGCCGAAGCCGCGGGGACAAAGGCGAAGATTTTGTCCTGGGGCGGGAAAATCGCCTTGTAGACCTCTCCCTCTGGGAGACGTGGCGGTCAGCACCGCGGCAGGTGGGATTCGTCGGGCGTCTGAAGTTTCTCCCGCGTTTCGCAGAGCGAAACGTCTACAGGAGGCGCGCTCGAGTTACTTCCCCGCCCAGCGATAAAAGCTCTGGTAGTGCCCAACGCCGCTGAGGTAGTTCACGTAGGTCGCCAAGGCTAGAAGCGGGAAATTTTGGCGGTACATGTCGTACTTCAAATAAAAGACCCGGGGAAAGCCGGTCCCGGTGATTTCGAGCTCGTTCCAGGCGCCATCTTCGCGCTGGGTCTCGAGCAAGTAGCGCAGACCGCGCTGCACGCTCGGCCGATCGAGGTCTCCGCAGGCGCAGAGGCCCATCAAGGCCCAGGCGGTTTGTGAGGCGGTGCTGGCGCCTTTGCCTTTCAAATCCGGATTCTCATACGAGGCGCACGATTCTCCCCAGCCGCCGTCGTCATTCTGACAGCTCTCCAGCCAGTCGCGTCCGCGCAAAATCCAATCCTCGGTCATGTCCTCATTGATCGCGCGAAGCCCACGGAGTACCTGCCAGGTGCCATAAATGTAGTTCACGCCCCAGCGACCGTACCAGGAACCATCGTCTTCCTGCGTCTCGCGTAGATAACGGACCGCTCTGCGCACAAGCGGCCGGCCGGGATTGAAGCCGATGTAGCCTAACAATTCCAATGTACGCGCGGTCAGATCGCTGCAGGTCGGGTCGAGGATGGCATTGTGATCGGCAAACGGCATGTCCTCCAGCCAATGCCGGGTCACTTCTTTGTCGAAGGCGGCCCAACCGCCGTCGCGGCATTGGAAGCTCAATTGCCACCCGAGCGCCCGGTCAAAGATGTCCGCAAGCTGTGCCTGTTCGTTAGGCCGGACCAGCCGCAAGGCCATCAGGACCATCGCGGTGTCGTCCGTGTCGGGATAAAAAATGTTGTTGTACTCGAAGGCCCAGCCGCTCGCTTCCGGATGCGGGTTGTTAGCCGTCCAATCGCAGCGCACTCGAACTTCTTTGTCGGCCAGCCATTGGGCTGCTTTTTGGAGTGCCGGATGCTGGGCCGGGAAACCGGATTCGGCAAGCGCGATGATGTTGATCGCTGTATCCCAGACCGGAGAAAGACAGGGCTGGATCCGGAAATCGTCTGGATCGTCCACGAAAAGTCCGGCGAAATCGGTTAACGCCTTTTGATAGAGCGGATGGTCCACGGGATAATCGAGGGCACGGAGCGCGATGATGGAGTTGAGCATCGCTGGGAAGACGGCGGCCAAACCGTCGCTGCCTTCTCCAATGCGCTCGACCATCCAGCGCTCGGCTTCCTCCAAGGCACGCTGACGGAGCGGCCGGCTGTGCCAGGGCTCGAGGAGCTTCAAGGCGCGATCGGCGCGCAGAAAAAAATTTCGCCAAGTCAGGAGCCGCTGGTCGCGCGCGAGAGTGAAATCATTCCCCTCCGTCCCGACCGGGTAAAGCTCATGAAGTTGCTTGTCCGGCGGCAGCTCACGGGTCGGCTTGAAGTGGTTGATGATGGCCAACGGGATGAGCATGGCCCGGCTCCAGGAGGACATTTTGTAGATGTTGAAGAAGCACCAGCTCGGCAGGAGAACCATCTCGACCGGGATGACGGGCAGATATTTCCAGGGAAACTGCCCTAACAATGCCAGGTAAAGTTTGCTGTAGGTATTCATCCGCGGGATGCCGCCGAGCCGAAGAATGTTGGCGCGGGCTTCCTGCATGAAGGGCGCCTCGGGTCTGTGCCCGGCGAGCTTGAGCGCGAAGTAGGCTTTGACGCAGGCGTTGATCTCGCTTGGACCGCCGTAGTAAATGTTCCAGCCGCCATCGGGAAGCTGGCGCTTCAGGATGTGTTTGGCGCAGCGGCGTTGCAGTGTTTCGTCGACCTCGCCGAGCCAGTGCATGAAAAGCACGTAATCGGAGCAGAGCGTGCTATCGACCATCAGCTCGCCGATCCAGTGGCCGTCGGGCTTTTGCTGGCGGAGGAGATTCTGCTGCGCGAGACCGATCGCTTCCGTCAGCTCCTCGTTGGAGGCGGGCCACGGTGCTCCCTCTTTCGAGATTCTTGGGAGCGAGATGATGTTTGCGGAGGGGTTACCCATGTCGGGCGGTCAGGAGGCCTTCGCGGCGGGCTCAGCTTTCTTGCCGGTGAGATGCCCGTTGCCGGAAGTGACACCGTTGTAGGCGGTGATTTCGTTGCCGCGGCCGGTCGGCTTAGGCTTGGGGCCAAAGTTAAAGCGCACCGTCTTCCAGGTGTCGCCGCTTTGGGCGTTGAGACCGAGGCTGGCGGTCGGCTCATAGCCGCAATGCACCATGCAATTCTCGCAGCGGCTGTCTTTCACGACACCGTTTTCAACGCCGTATTTATCCCACTCCACCTTTTCCAGCAGTTCCTGGTAGCTGGAATAATGGGCGTCGGTCATCAGGTAGCACGGGCCTTTCCAGCCGGCAATGTTGCGGGTCGGGATGGCCCAGGCCGAGCAGGTCAGGTCGCGCTTGCCAGCGAGAAATTCGAAATAAATCGGCGTCCCAAGGAGCGTGTAGTCCTTCATCCACTGCTCGATCTTCTTGAACTTCTCGATCGTCATCTGCCGGGTGAGGAAGAAATCTTCCGGCTGCAGGTTGAGCCGCTTGATCATGTCCTTCTTGGCCGCGTCGTACTCGTAGCCGGGCGAAATGGTGTGACCATCAACGCCGAGATCGCTCAGGAAATCGAACATTTGCTCGACTTCTTTCATGTCAGTTTCCTTGTAGATCGTGGTGTTGGTCGCGACCTGATAACCAAGGATTTTCGCCATCTTGATCGCGAGAATGCATTCCTTGAAGACGCCCTCACGTTCCACGATCAGGTCGTGCGTTCGCTCGAGGCCGTCGAGGTGCACGTTCCAATACATCCATTTGCTCGGGCCGATCGTCGGCTTGGCAGGGTCTTTCGGTCCCTGCTGGATGGCGGTCGCCTCCTTCTCACTTATCAAGCCGGCGCCCATCAGCGAGCTGATTTTCTGTTCAATTTCAGCCGCGCGCTTCGGATACTCCGCCGCCATCCATTCGCGCATCTTTTTGCGCATGAACATGGCGTTGGTGCAGATGTAAATGATCCGGCCCTGCTCGTGCAAGCCCTGGACGAGCGCTTCGATCTGCGGGTAGATGAGCGGTTCGCCGCCACAGATCGAGACCATTGGCGCGCTGCACTCCTGGGCCGCGCTCAGGCAGTCCTCAAGCGGCAGAATATCCTTCAGCGAAGTTGAGTATTCGCGAATCCGGCCGCACCCGGTGCACGTAAGATTACATGTATGCAGCGGTTCGAGCTGCAGGACGGTGGCAAATTTTTCCGTCCCACGAAGTTTGTGACCGACAATGTAGGCCGCAATCTTCGACGTGAGCGCGAGAGGAAATCTCATAAGTGCGGGATACTAACAAGCAGGCCTAGGCTGTCAATGGAAGCGGGCCGTCACCGTCCGGCAACCTCGGTTGCGGGTAGGCTTCCGACCGATTCTATTGCCGGATGGCCCTGATTCCGCCGGAGAAACGAAACGTCGCCGTTCTCGGCGCCTCGCCCAAGCCCGACCGCTACTCAAATGAGGCGGTGCGCCTCCTGGCGAAGTTCGATTACCGGCCCCTGCCCGTGAACCCGGCTGTCGAAGAAATCGAGGGGATGACCTGTTTCCCAAATCTTGCCGCGCTCGAGGAGCCGGTGCACACCATTACCATCTACCTCAGCGCGGCGCGCTCGACGCCGTTGATCGACGAGATTCTCGCGGCCAAACCAGAACGCATCATCATGAACCCCGGCGCCGAAAACGAGGACCTGGCCGCCGCAGCCAGCGGTGCCGGAATCGAAGTGGTCGAAGCTTGCACTCTGGTCATGCTCCGGACCGGCCTCTTCTAGCCGATCAACAGCCCGTCTGTCTTCATTGCCCGACCAGCCCGCGCCGGATCAGGCTGACCGCAATCGCAGCGAGGAGGAGCGAGACCAGTTTGGAAATGCCGTTGATCCCTTGTTTGCCCATCAACTTCGTCAGCCGATCGGCGTAACAAAACACCACCGCCACGATGACCAGGTTCACGATCAAAGAAAGAAGCGTGTAGGTCACCCCGACCGAGTCGGTCAAAACCAGCAGAGCGGTGAGCAAAGCCGGCCCGGCGATGAGCGGCATACCCAACGGGACAATGCCGAAGGACTCCGACGTCGTCTTTTTTTCACCTCCGACATCGAGCAGATCGCGCACGGCGAAGACGAGCAGGAGCAAGCCGCCCGCGACCTGGAAATCCGCGACCGTGATCCCGAGCGCTTTGAAAACCAGTTTTCCGAGAAACATGAACCCGACCGAGATGGCGAGCGCCGTTCCGATCCCAAGGTAGGCCTCCTGTTGGCGGCGTTTCTTTTCCACGCTCGCCCCCAGTCCGATAAAAATCGCCACCATTCCGACCGCGTCGATCGCGACAAAGATGGGGATGAACGCGATCAGGAATTTAGTGGCAAAATCATGCATTGTGTTGGTGCGAGAACCCGGCGGCGGTGCAGACAGGATTAACGGGATTTGTTGGATGATCCATTTTCTTTTCGGTCAATCCTGCTAAATCCTGTAAGTCCTGTCCGGTTTAGTTCTGCAACTCAAATTCCTATGAAACGTTTTCTGCTCGTTAGTATTGCCGCCGCTTTCGCGATCCCCGTCCACGCCGAATCGGTCAAGAGCCTTTCCGATTTTCAGGCCGCGGCGGCAAAGGCAAATGAAGTCCTCGTCATTCCCGACTGGCCGAAAACGCCGATCGAAGTCCAGGGCGAAATCAACACCGCGATCGCGAAAGCCAACGCCGCGCTCGACACGATCGGGAAACAGGACCTGGGCAAGGTGACCTTCCAGAGCACGGTCGTGGCGCTCGATAACATCCAGAACGACGCCCAAATCGCGGTTTCCAAGACAGTCGTGATCCAGCAGACCAATCAGGAAGCGGCGATGCGCGACGCGGCCGAGAAAGCGATCAAAGTTTTCCAGGATTGGGCGGTCGGGGTCGATTACCGCGAGGACGTTTACAAAGCGGTCAAGGCCTTTGCCGATACCAAACCGAAACTCGAAGGCGAAGACGCGCTTCTCCTCGAACACACCCTCCGCGACTACCGCCGGGCGGGGCTCGCGCTCCCGGCCGAGAAACGCGCCCAAGTCGAAAAATTGCGCAAGGAACTGGGTAAACTCGAGACCGATTTCCAAGCCAACATCGTAGCCGCGAAAGCGCCGGTCGTTTTCACCAAGGCCGAGCTGGAAGGCGTGCCCGACACGATTCTCGATTCGCCCGGGGTCAAGACTGGCGATGATTCCTACACCATCCTCGCCAACGTGACTTTTCACTACAACACAGTCGAGGAGACGGCGAAGAAAGAGGAAACCCGCAAGCACCTTTACGAGGTCCGTTTCAATCTCGCGCGCGAAAAAAATGTCCCGGTCCTGAACGACATCCTCGCTCACCGCAACCAGATCGCGCTCCTGCTCGGCTACAAATCCTGGGACGATTTCCAAACCGAAATCAAAATGGCGAAGAGCGGAGCCGCGGCCAAAACCTTCATCAACGACCTCGTCGCCGGGATCGCGCCGAAGTTCGACGCCGAGGTGGCGGAACTGCGCAAGCTCAAGGTCGCGCAAACCAAAGATTCGAACGCGCAGATCAACATCTGGGATTGGCGCTACTTCCAGAACGAGCTCAAGAAAGACAAATACACCGTCGATACCGACGCGCTCCGTGTTTACTTCCCCTTCCAGCGCGTGCTCGACGGCATGTTCAACATCTATCAGAGCATCTTCGGGCTGAAATTTACCAAGATCATCGCGCCGCAAAAATGGATCGAGGATCTCCAGCTCTACATGGTGACTGACGCGGCCAGCGGACAGCCGTTAGGCATGTTCTATCTCGACATGTTCCCGCGAGACGGGAAGTTCAATCACTTCGCCGAGTTCGGGATTGTGCCCGGGAAGTTGCTGCCTGGCGGAAAATACCAGCGGCCGACCGTCGCACTGATTTGCAATTTTCCGCCGCCCGCCAAGGACAAGCCGTCGCTTCTCAGCCACAGCGATGTTGAGACTCTCTTCCATGAGTTCGGTCACGCCCTCCACGCCATCGTCACCAATGCCAAGTACGTTCGCTTCTCCGGCACCAACGTTCCGGCCGATTTCGTCGAGGCCCCTTCCCAGATGCTGCAAAACTGGGTCTGGAACAAAAAGGTGCTCGACACTTTCGCGGCCGATTACCGCGATCCGTCGAAGAAAATCCCGGCTGAGTTGATCGCGAAAATGAAGGAAGCGAAGCTCGCCACGGTCGGCGTCTTTTATCGTCGTCAGTTCACTTTTGGCGACATCGATCTCACCCTGCACGATGTCCACCCCGAAGGTCAGCCCTACGATTGCGTCGCAATGTCGAATCCGATTTTTCCGAAAGATTTTCTCCCGATCGATCCAGACACGGCCTTTGTCGCCTTCTTTGGACATCTCGCTGGCTACGACGCCGGCTACTATGGCTATGCCTGGGCGGACGCGATTGCGGCGGACATGGCGACTGTTTTCGAGAAAGCGCCTGACGGATATCTCGACAAAGCGGCCGGGATGGCGCTGCGGAAAGAAATCTACGCGCCCGGAGGCTCGCGCGACATCGACATCTCGATCCGCAAATTCCTCGGACGAGAACGCTCGATCCAGCCTTATCTGAAAACGTTAGGCATCGAGAGCCCGGCAAAAGCGAAGAGCGCTCCGCCAGCCGAGAGCAATCCCGACGCCGCGCCCCCCAAACCGCCGAAATCCTAGCGCGCCCCCGCGCTGCGGGGTTTCCTTCCGGGGATCTCCGGGATGAAGCGGAGGACGTTTCACGCTACGTTGCCCACTCCATGAAACGACTTTTCCAGCTCTCGCTCGCTCTCTCCGCCCTTTCTCTCCTCGCCGCCGCGACTCCGACCGAACCTCCAAAGGAAGCAATCAGCGCGATTGATAAGGAGGGTCTCCTCCAGCACATCAAAGTGCTCGGCTCGGATAAATTCGAAGGCCGCGCCCCCGGCTCGAAGGGCGAAGAGGAATCGGTCAAATACATCACCGCGCAGTTCAAGGGACTCGGATTAAAGCCGGGCAACCCGAACGGCACCTACACTCAGGAGGTGCCGATGGCCGGCATCCTCAGCAAACCGACCGCTACCTTCACCGTCGGTGAGAAAAAAATGGAGCTGCATTCGCCTAACGACTACGTCGCCTTTACCTCGCGCATCACGCCGGAGGTCAAAGTCGAGGATTCCGAAATGATTTTTGTCGGCTACGGGATCGTCGCGCCGGAATACGGCTGGGACGATTTCAAAGGCGTGAACGTAAAAGGCAAAACCGTTGTTTTCCTGGTCAACGATCCGCCCCTGCCGGATCCGAACGACTCGTCCCGGCTCGACGAGAAAATGTTCAAGGGGAAAGCGATGACCTATTACGGCCGCTGGAGCTACAAATACGAGATCGCGGCCGAGAAAGGCGCCGCCGCCGCTGTCATCGTGCACGAGACGATCCCGGCCGCTTATCCCTGGGCGGTGGTCGAGAACAGCAACTCGAAACAGAATTTCGTGATCGACTCGCCCGACAAGAACATGAGCACGATCGGGGTCCGTTCCTGGATCCAGCTCGAGACGGCGCGCAAACTTTTCGCCGCCGCCGGAAAGAACTACGACGAGCTGAAAAAATCCGCCCTGAGCAAGGATTTCAAACCAATCTCGTTAGGCGCGAAAGCCAGCTTCACACTGGAAAACGAGATCAATCATTTCAAATCACACAACGTCATTGGCAAGCTCGAAGGCAGCGATCCCAAGCAGAAGGATGAATACGTTATCTACAGCGCGCATTGGGACCATCTCGGCCGCGATCCGAAGCTGCAAGGCGACCAGATCTACAACGGCGCGCTCGACAACGCTTCCGGCGTCGCCTCTATCCTCGAGATCGCGCAGGCCTTCACCAGGCTTCCGCAACCGCCGCCGCGCAGCATCCTTTTCATGGCCACAACCGCGGAGGAATCCGGCTTGCTAGGCGCGAAATATTACGCCGAGAATCCGCTCTATCCGCTCGATCACACCCTGGCTGATATCAACATCGACGGCGTCAACCCGTGGGGCAAAACACGCGACATCGAAGATATTGCCGCGGGCAATTCCACCCTCGACGACCTGCTCGCGGTCGACGCCAAAAAGGCGGGCCGGATGGCGAAGCCAAACAGCGAATCGGAAAAAGGAACCTTTTTCCGGGCCGATCAATTCGAATTCGCGAAGGTCGGAGTGCCGGCCCTCTACATCGGGAGCAAGCCGAAGGATTACGTCGGCCAGCCCGCCGATTACGGGCAAAAGAAGAGCAACGACTACACCCTGCATCATTACCACCAGGTCTCGGATGAAGTGAACCCGGCCTGGGATTTATCTGGCGCGGCGGACGACATCCGACTGCTCTTCGAAGTCGGTTACCAAGTGGCGAATGCAGAAGAATACCCGACCTGGCTGCCGGGCTCGGAATTCAAAGCCAAGCGCGACGCAATGATGGACGGCAAGCGCTAGTCACGGGAGAGCCGTGAGCGTGAGATCGTTCCCGTCACCCCCGCAGTAGCTCGACTCGAAATTGTGACCTCCTAGATTAAGGCGAAAAGGGAGCACTCAGCGCCCTGCCAGAGAGATGACTTCGCCGGAATTTCACGCAAAGTCGCTCATGACGCAGACACTTCCTATTGCGAGCATTCTCATCGGCGCGCTCGTCCTCTTCTTCGGCCGCAAGCTCTTCTGGCTTTTCGTCGCCGCGCTTGGCTTTGCCGTCGGGCTCCAGCTCGCCCCCTATCTCAGTCAAAATCCGCCCCTTTGGCTCTCCCTTGTCCTCTCCGTCGGGCTCGGCCTGCTCGGCGTTCTTCTCGCTCTTCTTCTGCAGAAGCTTGCCATTGGCATCGCCGGTTTTGTCGTCGGCGGTCGGCTCGCCACGGGTCTCGCCGCGGCGTTTCTCGCAAATTCCGCCCACTACTCCGCCATCACTTTCGTGATCGGTGGAATCCTCGGCGCGATTTTGCTCCTCGCGCTCTTCGACTGGGCGCTGATCATCTTCTCGTCGATCGAAGGCGCGCGCCTGATCACGGACGCTCTCCATTTGCCCAGCACTGGCACGACCATCCTCCTCGTCGTCCTGACGATCTTCGGCATCGCGGTCCAGGCGGCAATGTTCCGGCGGCGGCGTTCCATCTAGCCGCGCGACTACAACATCCGTGCGATCGGTGTCATCCGTGGTTCGGTTTCCCTACGGCACCACCGTCAGCGTGAGATCGTTTCCGTCGCCACCGGAATAGTTGGCTTGCAGATTGTTCCCTTTCACGTTCACGATCCCGCCATCGGGCAGGTTGCTGAAGGTTCCGGCGATCGGGGTCGCGGCGGTGTTCTTGATCAGGGTCAGGACCATGCCTTGGGTCAGGTTTCCCTGTACCGTCCCGCTCAGGACAATGGTCGCCCCGCTGTTGATCGTGACTCCGTTGGCAATCACTTTGTCGATCTTGGAGCGGTTGCCCTTGGCTTTGAAGGTGTAGGTGTAGGTAGCGTCGGAGTTAAAGGTCAGGCTGCCCTGGACGGTGAGGGTGAGTTGTTTGTTGCCGCCGTGCGCTGGTGCGAGGACGGCGCCGTCCCCGCTCCCGGTGCCTACCGTCACCGCTCCCGCAATGATGCCGCTCCCGCCTAACGTGCCACCTGTCACGCTCACTGGACCCATGCCGGTGGCTGACCCGGAGGTGTTGGCCACGACTAGAGTGCCGGCGCTGACGGTTGTGCTGCCGGTATAGATGCTCGCGCCGCTTAGGGTGAATTCACCGGACCCGATCTTGGTCAGAGAGCCGCCTGTGCCGCCCTCGTGGCCGCCGTCCTGGATGACACCGGCAAACTCCGTGCTGAGTCCGGTGCCGCCAACGGTGAGATTGTTGCCACCCAGGAAGACCAGTCCATCGCCTTCGAGTGAACCGGTTGCGACGCCCGGGCTATCGTGCACGCTGATGTCCAACCGGCCGGCGCCGAACACTTCCACCCGTGCGGTTCCCGCGTCCGAGGCATCGGCGAGCCAGAGATAGGCACCGGGGCGATCGTCCTCATCGCCATTGACGATGAGGGTAGCGGTGCCGGCGGTGGAGTTACCGAAAAAGAGCGTGCCAGCCCCTTGGTGGTCGAGGTCCACAGCTCCGTTGGATGTAATCGTACTGCTGCCGGCAGTGGCGTTGTCGTGGAACTCAGTCGACGTCGCAAAGAGGAATTCGGACCATCCTCCGTTATTCGTGATCGTCGCGTTGCCCGCAGTGGAGTCGTTATAAAAGAAGAGCAGGCCGCCGTCATCCCCGAAACCGGTCGCCGGCTCATTGATGATGATGGCTGCTTCAGCCGTGGACGAATCGTAAAACTTTGTATATCCGCCGGGAGCCGCCGACGCGGTGGCACCGAGGTTCACGATAGTCGCGTGATTGGCGCTGGTAGAGTCATAAAAGAAAATCGAGAACTCCTCCAAGCCGCTCGACCCCCGGTTCAGGAACGTGGTCTGTTCGCCAGCCGTGGCGTTGCCCAGAAAAGTCAGATGCGAGTAGTAATCCTTACCGACAAAGGTTTGGATAAGGCCAGACTGATTGAGAATGCCAGGCCCGACCATGGTCAGCTCCGTCCTGAAACCGGAGACGGTGATATTATAGGCGGTGGCGTCGGGCGCGAAGACGATGCTGTTCACAGTCACACTGCTCGAGAGCCGCACCTGCTTCCGATCGGTCGCAGCAAAGGTAGCGACATCGTCGGGACCATTGGGCACGGTGGCGGGAGTCCAGTTGTCGGGCGATTCCCATTCGCCGGTTGTCTGGCTGAAGTTCCAGGTCGCACTGCCGGCCTGGGCGACCGAGCTGGCGAGCAGGAATGCGCCGACAAACAGAGCGAGGAGGAGGGGTCGCAGCTGTTCCAAGCGGATTTTGGTCGCTCGATGCCGTGCAAAGCCAGATCCTGCCATGGGGGAGCGCCGCCTCATTGTTACAGCAGAACAAACGCTGCCTTGACTGTCGAGCCCTAATTCGCCCCGGCCACCTAGTCAGACCGGAATTCTTTGAGGAGAGGATATGTAACATTCTGAATCTGTGTCGCTTTTGAATCAGGATCGACCGCTCCGGAACTTCAGGAGGCTCCTATTGCCCGTCGGGAGCCTCCTCCGGAACTCCGAGAGGCTCCTGTTGCTCGCCGGGAGCCTCCTCCGGAACTTCGGGAGGCGCCTGTTACTCCCCGTCAGACGGCTCCCAAACCTCCGGAAAGGCCACCGAGCCGCTGCCAGGATCGTCCGGATCGGGAAAAGAACGGACTTTTAGTGCCGGAAATGGCGCACGCCGGTGAAGATCATCGCGACTTTGCGCTCGTCGGCGGCGGCGATCACTTCCTCGTCGCGGACGGAGCCCCCGGGCTGAATCGCTGCGGTCGCGCCGGCCTCGGCGGCCGCGATGAGGCCGTCGGGGAAGGGGAAAAAGGCGTCGCTCGCCACCGCGCTGCCTTGCAAGGACAATCCGCCCTCCTGCGCTTTCCAGACCGCGATCCGGGAAGCGTCCACCCGAGACATCTGGCCTGCCCCGATGCCGAGCGTCCGGTCGGGCCCCGCGTAAACGATGGCGTTGGATTTCACATGTTTCACCACTCGCCAGCCGAAGAGCATCGCGGTCATCTCCTGCTTCGTCGGCGGACGTTTCGTCACCACCTTGGTTTCGAGTCCCTCGAGCTCGGCGGCGTCTTTTTGCTGGACGAGCACTCCGCCGCGCACGGAACGAACATCGATCTCCGGCTTTTCGCTCGGCCGCTCCGGCGCAAGCGCGCGCATGAGGCGAAGGTTCTTCTTTTTCTGGAGCAACGCCCGGGCGTCGGCCGCGAACTCGGGCGCGATGATGACTTCGCTGAAGATTTCGCTGATCGCTTTCGCAACCGGCAGATCGAGCGGGCGATTGCAGATGATAATGCCACCGAAGGGCGCCTGCTTGTCGGTCGCAAAGGCTTTCATCCACGCTTCCTTCAGGTCGGGGTCGCTCCCGACTCCGCACGGGTTGGTGTGCTTTAAAATCGCGATGGTCGGTTCCTCAAATTCCGCGATCAGGTCGGACGCAGCGGTGATGTCGAGGAGGTTGTTAAAGGAAAGTTCCTTGCCATGCAGTTTCTCGAAGTGGTCGGCGAAGGAGCCATAGAGCGATGCTTTTTGGTGCGGGTTCTCCCCGTAGCGCAGGCGGCTCACGAGCGGGAGCGAAAGTGAAAAGGAGGTTTCTGTTTCCTGCTTTTCGTTCAGGTAAGTGGCGATCGCCCGATCGTAATCGGAAGTCTTGATGAATGCCTTGATCGCGAGGCGTTCGCGCAATTTCAGGGTGGTTTCACCTTTACGATCGCGCATCTCCTCGAGGACCGCGAAATAATCCGCCGGATCGACCACGACCGTGACAGACTGGTAGTTCTTCGCCGCGCTGCGGAGCATGGAAGGGCCGCCAATATCGATCTGCTCGATCGCTTCCGCGAGTTTGACATCCGGCTTCGCGATCGTGGCTTCGAACGGATAGAGGTTAATCACCACAAGGTCGATTGGTTCGATCCCATGCTCGCGCACCGCCGCCTCGTGCTCCTTGTTCCCGCGCACGTAGAGGAGTCCGCCATGCACTTTGGGATGCAACGTCTTGACTCTGCCGTCGAGCATTTCGGGAAATCCGGTGAAGTCGGAAATGCCGCGCACCTTTACTCCGGCCTGGCGGAGAAGACTGGCCGTACCGCCGGTGGATATGATTTCGACGCCTTCCTTCTCAAGCTCGCGCGCGAAATCGGCGACGCCGGTCTTGTCGGAAACAGAAATGAGAGCACGGGAAATTTTCATGAAGATTTTCGCTGCACGAGAAGGTAGGCGATCGCATACATGACGAGGCCGAAGGCCGCCGACAAACTAAGCGAAAAGGCGAAGCTCGGCAGGTGAAGGACGCCAGGATCACCGGCGTAGAGCGCGCGCCTGACGGCGGCAACGCCATAGGTGACAGGATTCAAATGAACGGCCCAAAAAATCCAGGAATGTGGATTTGTCGCGGGAAAAAGCGCTCCGGACATAAGCCAGAGCGGGATCAGGAAGACATTCATGATGGCGTGAAACCCCTGGGTCGATTCCATTGGCCAGGCGACGAGAAAACCCAGGCCCGTGAGGCCAAATCCGACGACGAACAGCGTGCCGAGACAAACCAGCAGCCGCTCCGGCGAAATGTGAATCCCGACAAAGGGCGCGAGGAGAAGAAAGATCAGCCCCTGCAAAAGGGCGAGGGTCGTGCCGCCGAGAATTTTCCCGCAAACGATGCTTCCCGGTGAGATGGGTGCGACCAGCACGGACTGGAGAAAACCTTCCCGCCGATCTTCGATGATCGAGATCGTCGAGAAGATGGCGGTGAAGAGCATGATCAGGATGAGTGTGCCCGGATAAAAATATTCAAGGTAGCTAACCCCGTTAGGCCCGGCACCGGCTCGAAACGACGGTCCAATCCCGGAGCCAATGACAAACCAGAAGACGAGCGGAGAAAGGAGCGCGCCGATGATCCGGTTGCGCTGCCGATAGAAGCGCACGATCTCGCGCTGCCAGAGGGTCGCAGTCGGTAAAAGAAAAAGACCGGAGCGTTTCTCTCCGGCGCTGACGGCCGCCGCACTCATCCCCGGCCTAACGATCAAGCACGATGTGCTTCGCCGCCGGGTAGAGGACCGGACAACACCCGATCGTCTCGCAGAAAGCTTTGCTAAAATGGCTCAGGCTCGAGTAGCCAACCTCGGTCGCCGCTTCGGTCACGTTGTAGCGACCGCTGCGCAGAAGCTCAGCCGCACGTTCCATCCGCGCGTTGCGCAGAAACTGCGGAATCGTGAGCCCGACTTCCTTCGAAAAGATCCGGCTGAGATAAAACGGGCTGCAACCCACTTCCTGCCCAAGCATTTCGAGCGTCGGCGGATTGGCCAGATCGCGCAGGAGCAATTCCTTCGTTCGCACGACGCGATCGCGCGCCACTTTCTTTTGACGCATGCAAAAGAATTCCGGGTCCTTCGGCTCGAAAAGAAAATGCGACATCAGCTCGAGCGCCTTGCTTTGATACCAGAGAATGCGTGCCGCCTTCGGCACCGGCGGCTCGGCCAGGCTGGCGACAATCGCCCGTTGCTCGGCCGACATCGGCTGCGGAGCGGAGACAACGCTTTGCCCGCGCTTCGGAAAAATCGCGGCGCGCATCGCCGGGGTCAGGTCGCTTTCGGAATCCGCCAGCTGGGTTTGCAAATGTGCCCGCGAATATTCCAGGGTGACGAACCGATGGCGATCGTTCGCCTGCCGCGTCGCACGGAGTGGCTCGTCACCGATCGCGTAATATCCGGAACTGCTCGGGCCGTAGTCATGCTTCGCGTTCCCGCGATGAATTGCACCGCGTCCGTCGAGATTGAGGCAAAACTCGACGCTGCTGGGCCGGAAACTTTCCGCCCAGTCGAGCGGACGGCTGGTTTGGAAATCGTGCCACTCGAGGCTGACTCCCATTTCCTCAAAGCTGCCGTAGAGCTGTTGCCACCCGTGGCGCACGTTAGTCCACGCGGCAGTTGCCGGGAGTTCGCCTTTCATTCGCGCCATTTTCGGATGTCAGCCGGAGAATGCAAGACTCGTCTCGCTTCGCGGCGCATCATTTATCCTGGAAGAAATCGACGAAAGAGCGGCGCACTTTATAGAAGGTGCGCTTGACGTCGTCGCGCGTCTGGCGAAATGCCTGCTTGATCCGGCGCTTCACGATGTTTTCGTCGCCGTCGTCGTTATCATCGGCGTCGGAACTGGGTTCGTCGGTTTGTTCGTCGATCACCGCCGTCCGGTCACTACCGCTAAAGAGGCCCTCGGTCCGTGTGATGGTGCCGTGATTGGCGCCGATGTAAATCGTGCCCGCCGGTTCGCCGCCCTGGCGCTGTAGCGCAACAGTCCAGATGGGGTTCCCCCGGTCATCGACCCGCAGGGTGTAATCGGCGGTCGCAAAAGTAACGTGCGATTTCTCCGCCGTCTGCTGCGCAACCGTAAATGCGCCGCTCGAATCGAGATTGAGCTTGGCCGTGTCGATCGTCGCACCTAGCGAGCTCTCGACCGCCGAACGGAGCGGAGTGCGTTCCGAAGTGATCTTGTCGTTGCTCACTTCCAACTCGCGCACACCGCCGCGTGCCTTTGGATCATCGAGCAGGATTTTCCACGTCTCGGGCTGGGGATCGCCATTCGTGCCGGTGACAGAGATGACGTGGTTGACGGCGTCGCGATTCAATTGCGTGCCGACGGTGCGGAGGGCCTGGTAGGCGGTCGGCCGCTCCTGAGCTAAGGCCGGGCTGGCAAGGAGGAGCAACAAAATGGGCCACTTCGACATGCAAAAATAGTGCATGGGTGGAACCGGATTGCCAGCGCTCGTTCTACCGAAAGCGGCCGGAGTCGTCCGTTTTCTCCGTCAGAAAGTCGCATCCCTGTGATCGAAACTCGTTGCGGGCGAGGCGGATTTTGTTCAGCTTTGCAGCCAACAAGGGCGGGCCAGTTGTTAGGCGCCCCGGCACGATGAGGAAAACGAAGAAACAAATCGAGTTCTGCAGTCACACCGGTAACCTCGCTCTGATGCGCGACTGCGTGCGGCGCTTCCTCGAGAAGTTTCCTTTTTCCGAGCGGCAGCGCACCCTCATGGTCCTCGGGGTGGACGAGGCCTGCACGAACATCATTCGACACGCCTACCACCTCCGGGACGACCAGCTCATCTCGCTCTCCTTAGAGGGAAAAAACGATTGTGTCTGCCTTCGCCTGCGCGACTACGGCAACCAAACCGAGCCCATGACGATGAAAAGCCGGCCGGCTGATTTGATCCGGCCCGGCGGGCTTGGCCTCCATCTGATCCGCAACGCCTTTGACGAGGTCGATTATGTTTTGCGCAGCCGCGGAACAGAATTGGTCCTAACCAAGAATCTGGAATAGAAGACAGGATTAACGGGATTTTCAGGATTGATGAACAACCTGAAATGCCGCGCAAGATTTCTTCAAGGCTGATAATCCTGCAAATCCTGTCTATTTTTCCGCATGGCCACCGCCGTTCCACCACCTGATCCGGCTTTCGAAATATCGCTCCGGCCGCCGATGTTCAGCGAGTTCACCGGCCAGGAGAAGGTCTGTGAACGAATCGAACTGCTGGTCGAGGCGGCCAAAAAACGGGGTGACGTGCTTGAGCACATTTTGCTCAGCGGCCCGCCCGGTCTCGGCAAGACCACGCTCGCTCACATCATCGCCAACGCGATGAGCGTGAACATTAAGAATACAAGCGGACCGGTGATCGAGAAAGCCGGCGAACTGGCCGGATTGCTGACGAGTCTGGAAAAAGGCGACGTCCTTTTTATCGATGAAATCCATCGGCTCCAGCCGACGATCGAGGAGTATCTCTATCCCGCGATGGAGGACTACAAACTGGACATCATCATCGATCAAGGGCCGCAAGCGCGCAGTCTGCAATTGCGCCTGCCGAAATTTACCCTCATCGGCGCGACGACCCGCTCGGGGATGTTGAGCGCGCCGTTACGCTCGCGTTTCGGGATGACGGCGCGGCTCGATTATTACAGCGCGGAGGAGATGCAAAAAATCATCCTGCGGAGCGCCGGCCTGTTGAATGTGGAGATCGATCCGGCAGGCGCCGCGGAAATCGCGACCCGGACCCGCGGCACGCCGCGGACGGCGAATAACCTGCTCCGCTGGGTGCGCGATTATGTGCAGGTGAAGGCGGACGGGCGCATCACCGCCGAGCTGGCGGATCGCGCTCTAACGATGCTGGAAATTGATCGCGACGGATTCGACGAATGGGACAAGCGAATTCTGGAAACGCTCATTCACAAGTTTAATGGCGGGCCGGTTGGGTTGAATTCGCTTGCCGTCGCGGTCGGAGAAGAAGCGGGCACCCTCGAGGAAGTGAACGAGCCGTATCTGATCATGGAAGGATATATCAAGCGGACCGCTCAGGGTCGGGTCGCTTTGCCTAACGCCTACCGAAAATTAGGAATCAAGCCTCCGGTCGGGCCGCAAAGCGAGTTGTTCGGTTCTTAGCGCGCGCTGGAAATCGTAGAATGCCGGCAGACGACTTATTCCCCGAGACCGCGCGCATTCTTACGGTTGTGGAGTTGACCCGCTCGATCCGCGGTCTGCTCGAGACACGCTTCGGCGCGGTCTGGGTCCAGGGCGAGATTTCGAATTACAAGAAACATCCGTCGGGGCACCAGTATTTCACGCTCAAAGACCAGCGCGCCGCGATCTCTTGCGTGATTTTTCGCAACACGCTTCCGCCTTTTCCGAGTCCGTTGGCCGACGGAATTCAGGTGCAGGTTTACGGTGGTGTGACGGTCTTCGAAGCGCGCGGCCAATACCAGCTCAACGTTCAAATCCTGCAATCGCGCGGCCTCGGATTGCTCCAGGCCAAGTTCGAAGCACTCAAGCGTAAACTTGAGGCGGAAGGTCTCTTCGAGCAGGCGCGGAAACGTCCTCTTCCAAAATTTCCGCGCCGAATCGGGATCGTGACCTCGGCGAGCGGCGCGGCGATTCAGGACATTCTCAACGTCCTGCAACGGCGTGCGCCTAACGTTGAGGTGCTGATCAGTCCGGCGCGGGTCCAGGGAAGCGGCGCCTCGCTCGAAATCGCAACCGCGATTCGTGAGCTGAGCGCGCCTAGCGACGCTTGGAAACCGCTTGACGTCCTGCTCGTGGCGCGAGGCGGAGGCAGCATCGAGGATCTCTGGGAATTCAATGAGGAGATCGTGGCCCGGGCGATCTTTCACTCCGCCATTCCAGTCGTTTCAGCGGTCGGCCACGAGGTCGATTTCACGATTGCCGACTTCGTCGCCGATCTGCGCGCGCCGACTCCAAGCGCGGCAGCCGAGCTGATCGTGCCGGATGTACGCGACTTGGAGCGACGGGTGCGCGAACTGCAAAACTGTCTCGGGAAATGCTGGCGCGAATTTATCACCCGCTCCCGCAGCCGGCTGAGCGCGGCCTCGGCGAAAGCTTTGTTCAGGGAATTGAGCGGCCGGCTGCGCGACGCTCAGCAGCAGCTCGATTTTGCGAAAGAATCGATCACACGCACCCTGGAGCGCCGCCGCATCCTGGAACGGACTCGCCTAACGAATACGCTGCTCGCCTTGAAGGCGCACAACCCGGCCCGCGAGCTGGGGGCCCGTCGGCAGCGGTTGGAGGAGATTCGCCGCCGCCTCGGCGAGTTCTCGAAACACCGCCTGACCGAAGCGCGCGAGCGCTGGGACCGGGTCGCGGGAATGCTCCGCATTCTCGGCCCGCAGGCGACGCTGGAGCGCGGCTACAGCATCACTTTGGCGGCCAACGGCAAGGTGATCCGCCGAGTGGCAGAAGCCAAAACGCGGACGCGGATCAAGACCCGCGTCCGCGATGGTGAATTCGAATCGACGGTTGGCTAACGAGCCCGCCTATTGCGGGTTGAGTACCGGGTTGTTTGTCGCATCGAGCCAATCGGTGGCCGCGGCGAAAAGGCCGGTCGTGTTTCCAGGACGGATTACAGTCTTGGTCGTTGCATCGACTTTCATGATTTGCCCACTGGCGTCGGTAAAAATGACGATCGCTTTCTTAGCTGCCCAGACGCCGCCCTGGTTCGACTTGTTGGTGTCGTAAACTGGGATCGTCGTGCTGAAACCATCCGCCAAGAGAGGAAAAGCGGGGTTGGAAGTGTCGGTCAAGCCGGCGACGTAAGCATAAGTGTTCTCTCCTGCCTTGAGCGTATCGGTGCGAGTCCCCGAGGTCGCAGGATCAATCTTGTTGTCAGGATTTTTCGGCGTCCACTTCGAGGAGGCGACGGTGAAGACGTCTTCACTTTGGAGGTAATTCGGAAAGAGCCACCAAAAGGCGTCGTTCGAGACGGTTGGCAGCGTATCAGGCGCAGAGTTGTAATCGAGAGCCGGCTGCTTGGAAGGGAAAAAGCCGTTGTTGTCGCTGGCAAAGAGTTTGAGGGCCACGCCGACTTGTTTGGCGTTGGACAGATCTTTGGTTTGGTTCGCGCGTTCCGTAACTCCGTTAAAGACTGGCAGCGCGATGCTGGCCAAAATGGCAATGATTGTGATCACGACCAGGAGTTCGATGAGGGTGAAGGCTGAGTTGTTTTTTTTCATTTGGGTGGATGTTGAGGCCGAGACTGCGCAATTGCCCTAAAAGGGTCAACAGGAAAATTTGAGAGTCAGTTAACCAGTTAACGCCTGTGGCTGTTTGCTTTTGGCCGCTGCTGCCGCACCGACGTCTTTCGGTTTGGACGCGCCCGCCACTTCGCGCTTGAAGGCGAGCAGAGCGAGCGGAGGCAAATTCACCACGATCGAATGCGTCCGCCCCTGCCATTCGATTGCCTCCGCCTCCAAGCCACCGAGGTTGCCGACGTTGCTCCCGCCATAGGTTTCGCCATCGGTGTTGATGATCTCCCTGTAAAAGCCGTCACCCGGCACGCCCATCCGGTAGTTGTAACGGACGACCGGCGTGGCATTGACCGCAAAAACCAGGACCTCGCCTTCCCGCGAGCGGCGCAGGAAAGCGACCACGCAGTTATCCGCGTCGTGGAAATCGATCCACTCGAAGCTCTCGTGCGAATCATCCATGTCCCAGAGCGCGGGCTCGTTCCGGTAAACGTGATTCAAATGCTGGACCAACCGGCGCAGGCCGTCGTGACGCGGTAGATTCATCAGGTCCCAATCGAGACCAGTGTCGTGATTCCACTCCCGCCACTGGCCAAACTCGCAGCCCATGAAGAGCAGCTTTTTCCCAGGGTGCCCAAACATCCAGGCGTAGAACATCCGCAGGTTGGCAAACTTCTGCCATTCGTCGCCCGGCATCTTGTTAATCAGCGAACCTTTGCCATGCACCACTTCGTCGTGACTGAGGACGAGAATGAAGTGCTCCTGGAAGGCATACATGATGGAGAAGGTCACATTCCCCTGGTGAAAACGGCGGTAGATCGGATCGAGCGCCATGTAATGCAGAAAATCGTGCATCCAGCCCATGTTCCATTTGAAGCCGAAACCGAGCCCGCCGAGATAGGTCGGCCGCGAGACGCCGGGCCAGGCGGTTGATTCCTCGGCGATCGTCATCACCCCGGGGAAACTCTCGTAGCACCACTCGTTAGTCTGTTTGAGAAAGAAAACCGCCTCGAGATTCTCGCGGCCGCCGAAGGCATTCGGGATCCATTGCCCGGGCTGGCGCGAGTAATCGAGATAAAGCATCGAGGCGACCGCATCCACCCGCAGTCCGTCGATGTGATACTTATCCAGCCAGAAGAGCGCGTTGGCGGTCAGAAAATTGCGCACCTCGTTGCGGCCGAAGTTGAAAATCAGTGTGCCCCAATCCTGATGCTCGCCCTGCCGCGGATCGGCGTGCTCGTAGAGATCGGTTCCGTCAAATTCGGCCAGTCCATGCGCGTCCTTCGGAAAATGCGCCGGGACCCAGTCCATGATCACCCCGACCCCGGCGCGATGACAGGCATCGACGAAATGCCGCAGCTCGTCGGGATTCCCAAACCGGCTCGTCGGAGCGTAGTAATTGGTCACCTGATAACCCCACGAACCTTCGAAGGGATGCTCCGCGATCGGGAGCAACTCAATGTGCGTGAAGCCCATCTCGAGGACATAAGGAAGCAGTCGATCGGCAAGCTCGAGATAACTCAGCGAGCGATTGCCATCCTCGGCCACCCGTTGCCAGGAACCGAGATGCACCTCGTAAATACTGACCGCGCTCTGTTGCCATTGCTTCTTTTCGCGCTCCGCCATCCACTGGCTGTCGCTCCATTGGTAACGCTCCAGGTCGTAAACCATGGAAGAAGTCTGCGCCCCGTGCTGACTGAAATACCCAAACGGATCACTCTTCAAAAGGAGCGCGCCGCTCGCGGTCTTGATCTCAAACTTGTAATGCGCGCCCTCCTTTACCCCGGGAACGAAAATTTCCCAGGTGCCACTCCCCACGAGTTTACGCATCGGATGAACGCGACCATCCCAGAAGTTGAAGTCGCCGACGACGCTGACCCGGCTCGCATTCGGCGCCCAGAGCGCAAAGTAGGTCCCACGCTCCCCACCGATCTCGCGCAAATGCGCCCCGAACTTATCGTAAAGCCGCTTGTGATTTCCCTCTGCAAAAAGGTGCAGATCGACCTCGCCCATGATCGGGCCATAGCTGTAGGGATCGCGCAGGAGCTGCTCGGAGCCGTCAAACGCGATTACCTTCACGAGATAGGCAAAATCGCGCGATTCGTTAGGGACGGTCGCCTGGTAAAGACCCTCGATATGGAGTCGCTCCGCCGGGAAAACCTTCTTCTGGTCCTTGGCGGACACGACCTGGATCTCCTTCGCCTCCGGGCGGAAAATGCGAATCACCAGGTCAGCGCCCGAGCTATGCGGACCGAGGACGCGGAAAGGGTCGGAGTGGGAAGCATGGAGGAGGGCGGCGATCTCGTTCGGGTCGATGGGATGGATGGCAAATGAACTCATGTCTCTTCCAAGAGACTATCGGTTGAGGTCGGCATTGCAATTATGGAGGGTCGATCGTCGCCTCTCCCTCGCCCAACGCGAACTTGATTTTAATTTTCATTAACCGCCACCTCACCGATATTTCCCGCGATGGATGAGTCTCCGAAAGATCCCGCCGAGGCCCTGCTGCATACCTACAGCGCGGACGGCGGAATTAATTATCTCGATGCCGCGGCTACCCTCCCTTCGCGGCCCGCGATCGATGCCGCTTGCGTCGAACTGCTCAGCCTCCTTTTTCCCGGTTTCCACGGTGAGCCGATCGTGCACCAGGGTGATCTGCCCGCTCTCACCCGCAGCCGGATTCGTTCCCTCCACGCCCGGCTCCACCCCGAGATGTGCAAGAGTCTCGCCCGCAAAGGCGGCAACGGTTCGGTCGAACCCGACGCCGACCGGATCTTACGAAGCTTTTTCTCCCAGCTCGCGAGTGTGCGCGAGATGCTATGGACCGATATCGACGCGGCCTACGAAGGCGATCCAGCCTCGACCAGTTTTGAGGAAATCATCCTCGCCTATCCCTCGCTCGAGGCGATCGCGGTCCAGCGCATGGCGCATATTCTTTACCAGGCCAGCCTCCCGCTAATTCCGCGCATGATGACGGAATGGGCGCACGGCCGGACCGGGATCGACATCCATCCTGGGGCGCAGATCGGATCGCATTTTTTTATCGATCACGGGACCGGCGTAGTGATCGGCGAGACCTGCGTGATCGGCGAACACGTGAAGCTTTATCACGGGGTGACGCTAGGCGCGCGCAGCTTCCAGAAAGATGAAGATGGCCACATCAAGAAAGGGGGCAAACGCCACCCCGACGTCGAGGATTACGTCACGATTTATCCCAACTCGACCGTCCTCGGCGGCGAGACAGTGATCGGCGCGCGGACCACGATCGGCGGCAATGTTTTTCTGACCCAGAGCGTCCCGCCCGATTCGCTTGTGGCCTACGATGGCAAGCCGTTCCAGGTCATGCAAAAGCGGAACCGCCCTCCCGCCGATGCCGACGCACCGGCCGAGCGATGACCTATCTCGACTACAACGCGACTACTCCGCTCTGCGCGGCGGCCCGGCGCGCGATGCAGCCTTATTTCGAGGAGCACTTTGGCAACCCCTCGAGCGTCCATCGCGCCGGACGCGAAACGCGGGCTGCCCTCGACGAAGCGCGAGACCGCCTCGCGGGATTGTTAGGCGCAAAGCCGCACGAGATCATCTTCACCAGCGGCGGGACAGAAGCGAACAATCTCGCCCTGCTCGGCCTTGCGCGGCAGGCCGCGCCTAACGGAAAACACTTGATCAGCAATCGGGCGGAGCATCACGCGGTCCTGCACACTCTCGAGCATTTGGAAAAGCGCGAAGGCTTCGAGGTCACGTGGCTCGATCTTTCTCCAGAGGGTTTGATCGATCCCGACCAACTGGAACATGTCATTCGTCCGGAAACGACGCTCGTTTCGATCATGACCGCGAATAACGAAACCGGCGTCATTCAACCAATGGCGGAAATCGCGGCGCGCTGTCGGAAGCATGGCGTCCTTTTGCACAGCGACATGGTGCAGTCGTTCGGCAAACTGGACGCGAGTTCAGTTTCTTTGCTCTGCGACGCGGCCAGTTTCGGTGCGCACAAATTCTATGGGCCGAAAGGTGCGGGTTTCCTCTTCCTCCGCTCCGGTTTGCCGATCGATCGTATCCAGTTCGGCGGCTCGCACGAAGGCGAGCGCCGTCCCGGGACCGAAAACGTGCCGGCGATTGTCGGGATGGCGGCGGCTGCGAAAGAAGTCCTGCATGATCTGCCTGGCGAACAGGAGCGCGAGCGAGAATTGCGCGATGAGCTCTGGCGAGGCTTCGAGCGTGTCTCGCCCGCCCTGCAGCAAAACGCCGCTGGCGCGTCGCGCCTCGCGAACACGCTCAATGTCAGCTTCCCCGGTTTTTCCTCCGAGACGCTCCTCATGGCGCTCGACCTGGAGGGGATCTGCGCCTCGAGCGGCTCGGCTTGCATGGTCGGGTCGGTCGTCGCTTCGCACGTTTTGCTCGCGCTTGGTCTCTCCGCTGAACGAGCCACCTCCGCCATTCGCTTCTCGCTAGGCAAAGAGACGACCGCTTCCGAAATCAGGCAGACCGTGGAGGCGGTAGAACGAATCTTGGAACGGCGCAATTCGCGCGCCCGCGCCGAGGCAGCGCCCCATGCTGTCGTTTAGTCAGCTCGAATTTACGCTCGCTTCTTCCCTCCCCGCGAGGCCGCCCGGTCGCGATCCGGCGCTGGAGGCCCTGGCACGCGAGCTTCTTCTCCAGCAGGGCGCACCCGAACTGGCCGCGCGCGTCGTCGTCGAGTGGTCCGCCCGACTTCGCACCGCCGCGGGACGTGCCGAGTATCGAGCTTCGCAGGTTCTGCTTAATTGCCGCCTCTGCGCGCATGGCGAGGCGGAAGTCGATCGCACCCTGCGCCATGAGCTGGCGCATCTCCTCGCGCAATCGCGGGCCGGCCGCCGACGCCTCGCGCCCCATGGAATCGAGTGGCGCCGCGCTTGCGCCGATCTCGGCATCGCGGACGAAACGCGCTGTCACAACCTTCCTTTCCCGACCCGGCGGCAGGCTCGCCGTTATTTGTATATCTGCACGAATTGCCGGCGCGAGTTCCCGCGCACGCGACCGCTTCGCCGTAGCTCGGCCTGCCTCGCCTGCTGCCGCAACTACAACCACGGCCGTTACGACCGGCGCTTCAAGCTTCAACTCGTTAGGCGTTAGGGGAGCGTGCGCGCCATGATTCTTTGGCAGAAACAGGCCGCCGCGGCGTGGCTCGCGGACCATGAGCCGGGGCTCGTGAAAATCGCCGGGGAAAATCTCGCGATCGTGTCCCGGCCGGGTCGTGCGCGCAGTCTGGTCCAGATCGTCTGTCGCGGCCGGGGCATGGCCGAGAAGTTAGTGCGCAGGTTTGGGGGAGTCGCCGCAAGTTTGCCGCATGACTGGCTGGAAGGCTTCCAGTCGCGGGCCATCCATCCGCCGATTCGGATCGGACACCGGCTGGAGATCGTTAGGGAACCGGACCCTGCAAACGGCAAAGAGCGTCTCGTAATTCCCGCCGTCGGCGCCTTCGGGACGGGCGAACATTCCACGACCGCGATGTCGCTGCGATTGCTCGAAGAGACAACGCGAAATTTTCCACCCGGCTGGCGTTTGCTCGATGCCGGGACGGGCACGGGCATTCTCGCCCTCGCCGCGCGCCGGTTCGGCGCGAAAGAGGTGCTCGGACTCGATCTCGATCCGCGCGCCATTCGGCATGCCCGGCAAAATGCGCGCGCGAATCACATCTCGCGGGCGAAGTTCACGGTGACTAATGTTCTGCGCTGGAAGCCCGCGGTCCGCTACGACATCATTACGGCCAATCTCTTCAGCGAGTTGCTGATCGCCGCGCTCCCGATCTTTCGCCGCGCGCTTCGGGCGAAGGGCTCAATGATCCTCTCCGGTATCCTGCGCGAACAGGCCGATTCTGTCGTCGATGCTCTCGCTCGCTCCGGCTTCGAGCTGGAAACGAAACGTCGCCGGGGCAAATGGATCGCCCTGTGCGCCAGCCGGAAAACCTAGTTGAAGCCTCCTTAGCGGCAGCTACCTTCCACGCGTCCGAGCGACTCCGATTGCCTGCACACCCGCGGCTTAATCCTTCAGCCGCTCAGGATTTCCTTATGCAGGCTGATCAACTTTCCTACGTCATCGTCACCCCTTACTCGATGCGCAAATCGCGCACTGGCGGGATCGTTTCCCGCCTCATCTCCCGCACCGGGCTCGACCTGGTCGGCGGACGGATGTTCGCCCCCAGCGAGGAACTCGTCCGGCGTTACACCGAGGGGATCGTCACCTCGCAGGACCCGCGGCATCGCGCCACCCAGGAATTCCTGCGCGATTACGTCCGAAAGAATTTCACCGGCGAACGCGACAACCATCGCCCGCGCGTTCTGCTTCTCGTTTTTCGCGGACCAGACGCGATCGAGAAAATCCGCCACGTCGTCGGGCACATCGTGCACGAACGGACGAGCGGCGAGACGATTCGCGACACCTACGGCGATTACATCACGGACGAATCGGGCCAGGTGACCTATTTCGAGCCGGCCGTGATCGCTTCGCTCGATGAGGAGTCGGTCGAGGAAAACCTGAAACTCTGGGCGGAATTTTCCGACCGCGATGGCGGCATCCTCGACGACGTCATCACTTATCCGACAGGCGCGAAAATCGAGAAGTCTCTCGTTCTCATCAAGCCCGATAATTTCAAGTTTCCCAACATCCGTCCGGGCGGCGTGATTGAAGTTTTCTCACGAACCGGGCTCTACATTATCGGGTTCAAAGTCGACCGCATGAGCGTGGGCCAGGCGGAGGAATTTTACGGGCCAGTCCTGACCGTTCTCGAAGACAAACTCGGCGCGACCAAGGGCCG
This sequence comes from uncultured Verrucomicrobiae bacterium, assembly GCA_963819975.1. Lineage (GTDB taxonomy): Bacteria > Verrucomicrobiota > Verrucomicrobiia > Chthoniobacterales > UBA10450 > Palsa-1392. The sequence goes on from CAWFYE010000004.1 coordinate 151,325, forward strand.
GGACGCGTGGGAGGATATTGTGGAATTCATGTCCGGCGGACGCCCGAGCGCAACGCCCGACGACAAGCGCCCCGCCCCCGGGACCGAGAAGTGCATTGCCATCGTCTACCAGGGCGAAGACGCGGTCCGTAAGATCCGCGACGTGCTCGGGCCGACCGATCCGAGCAAGGCGCCTCCGGGTTCCATCCGGCGCGAGTTTGGCCAGACCATCATGGTCAACGCCGCGCACGCCTCCGATTCGGCGGAGAACGCCAAACGCGAGATGGAAATCGTGCAGGTGAAGGAGAACAACCTGAAACCTTTGATTGAAAACTTCTACGCGCGCCGATAGCTTGCGCTCCCCTTTTTTCGAAACTTTAAGATGAATACTTTGGCCATGGAAATTTCTACGCGCGCAGCCCAACTGACTCCCTCCCTCACTCTCTCGATCGACAGCAAAGCCAAGGCGATGAAAGCCGAAGGCATCGACATCTGCGGCTTCGGCGCCGGCGAGCCCGACTTCGATACTCCGGACCATATCAAGGCCGCGGCGATTGCAGCGCTGGAGCAGGGTTTCACGAAATACACTCCCAGCTCCGGTCTTCCCGAATTGCGCCAGGCGATCTCTGAAAAACTCGCGGCTGACAACGGCCTCGAGTATCGCCCGAGCCAAATCATCGTGAGCAACGGGGCCAAGCATGCCTGTTACAACGGCATCCTCGCGACCTGCGAACCGGGCGATGAAGTGATCATCCCCGCGCCTTATTGGGTGAGCTATCCCGATATGGTGAGGCTGGCCGGCGCCGAGCCGGTTATCGTTCAAACGAACGAGCGCAACGGCTGGAAAATGACCGCCGAAGAATTTGAAAACGCCATGACCCCGCGGACCAAGATGGTGATCATGAACAGTCCCGGCAATCCGACCGGTTCGGTCTACAGCCGGGAAGAATTGGAAGCGATCGTCGAGGTCGCGGCCGAGGAAGACATCTACATTTTGTCGGACGAAATCTACGAAAAGCTCGTCTATGACGACGCCAAACACGTCAGCATCGCCTCGCTCTCAAAACAGGCTTACGACCTCACAATCACGATTAATGGTTTCAGTAAATCGTATGCGATGACCGGCTGGCGGCTCGGCTACATGGCCGCGCCGGAAGCGATCGCGAAGGCGGTCGATTCGATCCAAAGCCACAGCACTTCGAACCCGTGCTCCTTTGCGCAAAAAGGCGCGGTTGCCGCGCTCAAGGGCGATCAACAGCCGCTCTCCGACATGCACGACGAGTTCGATATGCGGCGCAATTACATGTTTGATCGCATCTCCAAGATCGCGAACATCACCGCCGTCAAGCCGCAGGGCGCGTTCTATGTTTTGGTCAACATCAGCCAGCTCGGCTTGACCTCACAGAACTTCGCCGATCGCCTCCTGAGCAAGGCCAACGTCGCGGTCATCCCGGGCGCGGCTTTTGGCGACGATCGCACCATCCGCCTGAGCTACGCGACGAGCATCGACGTGATCAAAAAAGGGCTCGATCGGTTCCAGGATTTCTGCCGCACCTTGTAGACGCTTCGTTCTGCGAAGCGCGGGCTAGGCGCGATATGCAAGACAAGCGCAAACCCGCGCGCCCTGAAGGGACGCGTCTACAATGACGGGGTCGCTCGCACTCATCCTCCACGCCCATCTGCCTTTCGTCAGGCACCCGGAACACGAAAATTTCCTCGAAGAAGACTGGCTCTTCGAGGCGATCAGCGAGACCTACCTTCCCCTCATCCGGATGATGCGGCGGTTGGTCGACGAGGGCGTCGATTTCCGGCTCACGCTCTCGCTCACGCCGACCCTCTGCGCAATGCTGCGCGACGAACTGCTGCAAGAGCGTTACCTCCGCCACCTCGAGCGCCTCATCGGTCTTGCGACGCAGGAAATTGAGCGGAACCGAAAAGAGCCGCAGCTCGCCGCGCTCTCCCGCTTTTATGCGCAGTTCTTCGGCGAAGCGCGCGAGTTTTTCGATCAGACCCTCCACCGCGACATCGTCAGGGCTTTTCGCGATTTGCAGGATGCTGGCGTTCTCGAAATCATGGCCAGCGCCGCAACGCACGCTTTCCTCCCGCTTCTCCGGGATTTCCCCGAAGCGCAACGCGCGCAGATTCGGATTGGCTGCGACAGTTACCGGGAAACGTTTGGCCGCGAACCGCTCGGCTTCTGGCTCCCGGAATGCGGCTACTGCGATGGCCTCGATCTTCGTCTCCAGGAAGCGAACGTGCGCTGGTCGATCCTCGACACGCACGGACTTATGTTGGCCGAGCCGCGGCCGCTGCGCGCGATCTACGCACCCTGCTATACTCCGGCGGGTCCGGCCATGTTCGCCCGCGATACGGAATCAAATCGTGAAGTCTGGAGCGCCGAAAGCGGATATCCGGGCGATCCGGTTTACCGCGATTTTTATCGCGACGCCGGCTTCGATCGCTCGGAGGAAGAGCTTCGGCCGTTTCTCCATCCAGCCGGGGTGCGGAAATTTACCGGGCTCAAATATCATCGGGTGAGCGGCCCTACAGACGAGAAGGAACCTTACGATCCCGCCGCGGCGCTGGCGGCGGCGGACGCGCACGCGGAAGTTTTTTTTGCGAAACGCCAGGCCCGATTCCGCGAACTGAGCGCGCTGAACCTCGATCCGCTTATCGTTAGTCCATTCGACGCCGAACTTTTCGGCCACTGGTGGTTTGAGGGGCCGCGTTTTCTTGAAAGCTTTTTGCGCCGCGCGGCCTGTGCGCGGGAAGATTTCCAACTCACCACTCCGACCGAATTTTTGACCACGCATCCGTCGCAACAGGTCGTTAGGCCGAATCCTTCCAGTTGGGGTGAGCACGGTTTCAACAGCGTTTGGCTGGACGAGCAAGCGGCCTGGATTTATCCGCCACTCCACGCCGCCACCCGAAGTATGACGGAAGTCGCGCGGTTGCACCGCGCGACGAGTGATCCCGCGATCGAGCGCGCGCTCCAGCAGGCCGCTCGCGAGCTGCTCCTCGCTCAATCGAGCGACTGGGCGTTTCTGATCAAAACCAAGAGCGCACCCGACTACGCAAAGCAGCGGGTGGAGGATCATCTGTTTCGTTTCCAGCGTCTCGCCGGAGCTCTCGAAGCCGGTTGCATCGACCTCGAATTTCTTGGCCAATGCGAAGAGCGCGTTAACCTTTTCCCCGATTTGAACTGGCGATATTATCTTTAGCCTGCTACCACATGCGTCTCGCCATCCTGTTCTGTTCCATCCTCGGCCTTCTTCCGCTCCAGGCACAGGAGACGCCCTCGCCCTCTCCTTCACACGAGATCACACCGTCACCGACTGTGCCGACTCGCAATGTCCTGCTCCGCTTCGCCTTGCCACCGTTGGACGGCACGATCAGCCTCGGGATTTACGATGGCTCCGGAAGGCTCGTCCGCGTTCTGCATCGCGAGGACACGATCGCGGATTTTACCGCGGGTCACGACGCCCTCGAGACGACCTGGGATGGAACCGACGACGCGGGCAACCCTTTGCCTAACGGAAAGTATGGCGCGCGCGGTTTCGTTGTCGGCGACCTGACGGTCGAAGGCGTCGATTACTTTTTTAACGACTGGGTAACGGAGGAGCATTCGCCGCATGTACGTCAGATCTGGCAGCTTTGGATGGATCCGGAAGGTCTCCGCGTTACCGCCGAGTTGGCCGGCGGGAAAAAGAGTTCGTTCCTCTGCGATCAATCGACCGGCGCGATCACGAAGGAAATCGCCGCCCGACTCGGCATGCACTGCGATCAGGCGCGCCCTCTTCCGAATTTGATCTCGCCGATCGACTGCGCCTTTGGCCGGGGCGGCACCATCTGGTATATCGATTCGCCCGGTGGCGCCGGGCCAAGGGAAGTCAAGCAACTCTCCCCGACTAACGAACTGCTACGTCGGCTCTCCTACGCTGCCGAAGACCCTCAGCCGGAGTTGATCGAGGCTTCCCGGGCCGAGGAAGAGATTTTTCTGGTCGAAAAAAACGATCACCTGCAACGGCTGCGGGCCCTCAGTCTCGTCCAGACAAAAACCGAGGGCGCAGAATCAGTCTCGGATTGGAAGCCGCTTTTCGAAAAGAAAATCATCGCGCACCAGAATTTTTCACTCGAGAACGGTAAGCCGGTTGCCACGGCAGGCGTCCTGCCTGCATCGCCGGAAAGGGTTGTGCAAAAACTGCGACCGAATCCGCTGCAGCACGAAAAGCCCGGCAAAGTCGAACTCGCCATCGGGTTCGATGCAGATGGCAGCTACCTCGAAACCGGCGACGGCCTTCCCCTCCGCACAATCAGCGACACCACCCACCTCATTCGCACCCTGCTCGCCCGGCCGAACGACAATGCGCTCGACGTGTTCCAGGACGACGGCGCGGTCGTGGAACAATTCCAAATTTCCAACCTGGCGGAAATGATTGCTTTCGACTGCGGCGATTTCGAGTTGAAATAGAACGATGCCCCGCGACATCGTTTACTTCGACCTCGAAACGCAGCGCACCGCCAATGACGCCGGTGGTTGGGACCGAAAGGGCAACATGCAAATGTCGATCGGCGTCATCTACAGCACGCGCACCCAGCGTTACGAAATCTTCCACGAGCCGCGCGTTCACGACCTGATCGAGCGCCTCCGCCAGGCCGACTTGGTCGTCGGGTTTAACGTTCTCAATTTCGACTACCACGTCCTGATGGGATACACCGTGCTTGATCTCCAGCATGAGCTGCCGACCGCCGACCTCATGCTCGACATGGAAGCCAAGCTGGGCCATCGCCTCGGGCTCGACGCGATCGCGCAAGCAACCTTGGGCGTGCGCAAGACGGCGGCCAGCCTCGATGCCATCCGCTGGTGGCGCGAGGGCCGGATCCTCGAAATCGCGGAGTATTGCTGCTTCGATGTGAAAGTGACGCGGCTCGTGCACGAACACGGCTGCCGGCACAAGGAGCTTTTCTTTCACGATCGCTTCGCCCGCAAACAGCGGGTCGAAGTCGAGTGGGAACACTTGAACGACTTGGACCTGGCCTAACGAATCTCCACTTCGATCGGGAGGCAGTGATTAATCTCGTAGCTGCCACGATCGAGATCACGCTCCATCGGCTGAGTGCGGCCCCGCGAATCGGTCGCCCGCGCCATCAGGACGTGACGGCCGGGGGCCTTCGGCGTCGCCCAATTCCAATCCCAAAGCCGCCAACTATTGCGGGGAGGCTTTTCGCCTAACGAGGCCTCTTGCCACGACTTCCCACCATCCATGCTCAGCTCGACCTTCACGATGTCGGCGTCGGAGGTCCAGGCCGCACCCGCGACCGCATAATCGATTCCGGCGGCGATCACATCGTTGATCCCCGGCCTGGCAATCGCAGCTTTGACTTGCATTTGCGTGATCGGCACGAGTCGCACTCCAGCCGCGTCGCGCTGCCAAAAAGCATAATCGACCGTCTGGTAGTAACCGTTGTAAGGCTGGTCGGTCACCACGATGCGCTCCAGCCATTTCACCGCCGCCATCCCGTACCAGCCGGGCACGATCGCGCGGAGCGGGAAACCATGCGACGGCGTGAGGGGCTCACCGTTCATCTCGTAGGCGAGCAACACGCCGTCCAGCGCCTTGCTCAACGGAACGCCGCGTGCGTAATGAATCTTTCCGGCCGGCTTCGGCGCCTCCCCGATCGTGCCTTCGTCCGCGCCTTCCAGGATGACTTCGATCGCGTCTGCCTTTACCCCGGCGTGCCGTAGGACTTCCCCGAGGAAAACTCCAGTCCACTTCGCATTCCCGACCGCGCCCAGTTCCCACTGCGTCCCCTTCACTTTGGGGACGAGAAAGACGCGACTGTTACCGGCGCACTCCAGCGTTGCGGGAATGGTCGTCGCCGGCAGAGCGCGCAGCTCCTCCAGGCTCCAATCACGCCCCTGGTCGACGGCACCTTCGATTTTGAGACGCCAGCTTTTGGGATCGAGCGGCGGGACGGGAAAGTGCGAACGGATATAGAACTGTTCGTTAGGCGTAATGAAGCCATCGAGGTTCCCAAAAGGCATCTCGAGGTTGGCCGGTTCCTTTTCGCGAATGATCATGATTACAAGTGGAGCGGGGTGGTGTCCGCAAATTCTGGGGTCGTTATTTCAGCAGCGTAAACATCTGCCTGTAGGTCCCGTCAGAATTCCGCGTACTGGTTAATTGGCCGCGCGCGCCCATGTACTTCCCGGTTCCGCCCAAGACCGGGCGCACGACCGGTTTGTCCGCGGCAAATTCCCCGGCGGTCGGCGAATAATCTGAAACCCCGAAAACGACAATCTGGTCCTGATCATTGCCAAAGGTGAAAAACAGGACCGTTCCCCGTTTCTCGGCGTTCGATTTGGCGTCAGTGGTGAGCTTGATCAACGTTTTCGAGCCCAATACCTCGCCCGTGACCGGACCGCCGGGCTTCGAGCGGAGCGGAGCAAGAAAATGATAGGCGTCGCCCGGGCTGTTTCCCTTCTCGCCGAGGTCGAGCTGGCTCATTTTCGGCGCGTCCTCGTAGACCGTAAACGTCTCCGTGGAAGGATCAGCGGAATGGGCATTAGGCGCTGAGAACAGGGCCAGAGCAAAAAGCGCAGACAATCCTATCATTCTGGTTGTAACAATCGGGTTCATGGCGACCTCCTTTAAGAGTTTGGGCTGAATTCGGAGTGCGTTTTGCACTCTCATCCTCTTCCAACCTTCCGCGCATTACACCCTGCGCAATCGCAAAACGACAAGAAAAGGAAGTTCTATTTCGCAAGGGATCGCGGCCTTACTCCGGCGTGCAATGCTGCGCCACCCAGCGCAAATATTCCGGCAGCCCGCGGTCGATCGGGAGGGCAATGATCTCCGAAATTTCATAAGGATGAAGCCGACCTAAAGTGGACTGGAGCGCTTCAAAACGCGCGGCGGTGGTCTTGAAGAGAACGAGCGTCTCGTTTGCCTCCACCACTTTGCCTTCCCACCAGTAGATTGATTCCAGCGGCGGAAGAATATTTGCACAGGCGGTATGCTTTTCCTCGACCAGCTGACGGGCGATTCGCTGCGCGGTTTCGGGATCGGGAAAGGTGCTCAGGACGAGCAAAACATCGTCCGCCATCGATTCGTTAGGCTGGAGCCAAAGCGGCGTGCCGGCAAATCCAGCCACCAGCCACCACTACGTCGCCGTCGTAGAAAACTGCCGCCTGCCCCGGCGTCACCGCTTTCTGCGGGTCGTTCAGCCTAACGAGCGCGCGATCGCCTTCCAGCAGATGGAGAGTGGCGGCCGCGCCTGGATGGCTGTAACGGATCTTGACCGTGACCGCGAGCGGCTCGTCCGGGGGCGGACGGCTGCTCCAGTTGATCCGGTCGATCTCAAATTCTTCGACCAGCAAATCCTCCGCGTCGCCGACGAAGACCCGGTTGGTATCCGGTTCGATATCGACGACATAACGCGGCCTCGGCGAACCGCCGGGCAACCCCTTGCGCTGCCCGATGGTAAACATCTCGATTCCTTCGTGCTCGGCGAGGAAGTTGCCGGAGAGATCATAAATTCCGCCGCGATGAAATTCCGTTTCACCGAGATGACCGCGCAAGAAGGCCTTATAATCGTTCCCCGGGACGAAACAAATTTCCTGGCTATCGACCTTCTCGGCGACCTTCAGGCCTAACGAGCGAGCGATCTCGCGGATTTCCGGCTTTTCCATCGTGCCCAGCGGCGTCAGGGCATGCCGGAGCTGCGTCTGGCGGAGGCTGAAAAGGAAATAAGACTGGTCTTTGCGCGGGTCGCGCCCCTTGCGCAGGATGGCGCGCTGGGGCGTCTGCTCGATGATCGCGTAGTGTCCGGTCGCGATATAAGCGCAATCGAGTGCGCGGGCCTTTTCCCACAAGCTGCCGAACTTGAGCTTCTCATTGCACATCACGCACGGATTCGGGGTCCGGCCGGCCTGGTATTCGCTTGAGAAATAATCGATCACGACCCGCTCAAACTGATCCGCTTCATCGACCACGTAATGGGGAATGCCTAACGAGTGAGCGACGCTACGCGCATCCGCGATCGCCTGCGGGCCGCAACATTTGTCCTCCGCCCGCGAGATGCAGTCCTGCGGCCAGACCTTCATCGTCACGCCGACGACGTCATAGCCCTGCTCGCGGAGCAAATAGCCTGCAACGCTGGAATCGACTCCACCGCTCATGCCAAGCAGGACGCGCTCTTTGGTTCCTTTCATCGAGCGCGTAAAGTCGTTGCGATTGCCGGGATGGTCAACGCGGGGCCTTTCTCACCGGGCGACTGAGAAAAGGGCTGTCGCGCAGGGTGAAACGCCAGGGAAAATCTTTCGCCCGGCTAATTCCAATGCGCGGATCCGCGACCACCGGAACTTCATCCTTCGCTCGTGCGCGAAAGCAGTGGGCAGGATCGGAGCAGAGATCGAGCTCATGATGTCGCCGGTCAATCGCGAGCGCCTGCGTCAGCTTGCCAGGCCCGGAACAAAGCCGCTTTAATTCTTCGACTCCGCGCCGTTTTCGCATCAACCCGATTCCGCGTCGCGGCTCGATCGCGCGAATGAGAATGAGGCCGTCCCGCGGCCCGCCTTTGACGAGGACATTCAGCATCCAGTGGACGCCGTAATTGAAATAAATATAGGCCGCGCCTGCTTTGTTTCTCTGCACAAAGGCGCGCGTGCTCGGCCGCACGAAGGTGTGAGAGGCTTCGTCGCCCTCCACGAGGTAGGCCTCCGTCTCGACGACCAGGCCGTCGCATTTTCCCCAGATCAACTCGGTCCCGATCAGGTTTCGAGCGCAGCGCAAAGGATCGACTTGGAAGAAACTCGCGGGCAGCACGACCGCAAATTAGCAGCTTCCCACGAGGGCGAAATCGCTTCCGGCAAGGCCACCCACTACCTGATGGCGGCGGAAATAGTCGATCAGCGCCTCGCGCGTCTGGACGGGATGAAAAGTGCAGCGGGACTCCGGTCGCTCAAGGATCGAGCGCAGCTTCATAAAGCGATGCCCGGCGCTTCGCGCATCGAAGGTGTTGAGCGCGATTCGATAGCGTCTCGCGGGATCGAGCGGCGCACCGCCGGCTGTGCGCAGATTCGTTAGGCGCCACTCCTTCCCCCGTCCGCTCAGGGAGATTTCGAAACCAGCCAGGCTGCGGCGGTCCCGGCTTTGGAAAACTTCTTCCATAATCACTTTGATCTCGAGCGGCGTCAGTTCCGCGGTCACAAGGTAGTTTTCGTAGGGAAGAATCTGCCAAACATCGCCGATCGTTTTCCGGCCTTTCTTGAAAGCATGCCGATCGTCGAAAAGTCCATGAAAAACTCCGTCGATCTTGAGGCCACGGCCGGTCAGCGTTTCGGTCACCGCAGCGGCGATTAGTCGTTCCACGTCGCTCGGTGCGCCGGGGTTGGATCGAATGCTTAGTGTCCTGGTCAGTTCGCCAACGGGCTCGGCCAGCACCTCCGCCGCGCGGTCGAGTCGCGGCTGAGTCCGGCTCAGGATGACGGGATCGGCCGGGAAGCGGTTGTCCATCAAGTCAGTCCGTGCTTCACGGTGGAGCAATTTTTTGGAGCTGCGATCGAAGAGCAGATCGACCCGCCCGACGTGAATTCCAAAATGATCGGCCTGGGTCACGAGCACTCCGTTCGTTAGGCGGCTGCCAATATTCTGGTGCGTGTGACCCGCGATGAGGACGGCGGTTTCCGGAAATTCCGCGGTCAACGCCATCAGGCAGTTGGCAAAATCATCGCCCCCGGTCCGCTCTTTCAAGCCCATGTGACCGGCGAGAACGATGGCCTCGGCCCCCGCAGCCCTCGCTTGCCGGATAGCGCGCCGCGTCGCCTCGATCGGGTGCTGAAACTGGATTCCATCGATGAACTGGGGGAGAAACCAAAACGGCATTCCGGGTGTCGTTAGGCCAATAATCGCCAGTTTGATTCCGGCGATGTTTTTCAGAATGAAGGGCTGGATTTTCGCAAAAGGGTGATGCGCATCGCGGAATTCGCCGGCTGGTTTCCCTGCCAGCAACGTGTTCGCTGCCAGCACCGGCATCAGGGAACCAGCTACCGCCCGGTGAAAAGGATCGATCCCCCAATCGAACTCGTGATTCCCAATAATCCAGGCGTCGTAGCGCAGGAGGTTATAGAGATCGATCATCGACCGGCCCTGATCGCTGAGTGCAAATTGAGTGCCTTGATAGACGTCGCCGATATCGATGAGGATCGAGTGCGGGTTCTCCGTCTGCCAGCGCCGGATCTGCGTGACGCAGCGCGCCATACCACCGAGATCCCGCCTGCCATCATAGTCGCTGATTGGCAGGATATGCCCGTGCAGATCGGTCGTGTGCAGGATGGAAATCGTGACCAGGTCCTGCGCCGGAATTTCCGCCGCCCAAAGCCACGACGGCAACGCGGTCGCGGCCGTCGCCCCAGCAAGCAGGCGGAGAAACTGGCGGCGATCGGGAGAACTTAGATTCACGGCGGACCGTTGCGGATTTTGACGATGTCACCACGCGGGCACAATCTTATTTCAATGAACCTCGAAGGTCTCGATCACATCGCGATCTCGGTGAGCAACGTGGAGCGTTCGGTGCGGTGGTATGTCGAAGTCCTCGGCCTGGAGCGACAACATGCGGAGGTCTGGGGTGATGTGCCGCAGTTTGTCGGGAAGGGTGTGACGGGCATCGCGATCTTTCCGGTGCGTGAAGCTTCCGCCGTCTCTGGCCCGCCGCGGCCGGTCGATCTGCGGCATTTCGCGCTGCGGGCCGATCGCGCGAATTTCCTCCGCGCCCAGCGCGAGCTAAGAGAACGCGGAATCGATTTCCAATTCGAGGACCACCAGATCGCGCACTGGATTTATTTTTGCGATCCCGATGGCTTCAATCTCGAGATCACAACCTATGAACTCGACCAGTGAGGCGATCCTGCTGTCATCGCCGGAAGCGCGTATTTGCATCGAGCCGACGACCGGTTGATAGCTTCCGCTCATGAAACCGGCCGCAATTATTTGTCTCGCACTCTGCGCTTTCGCGACGTCCAGCGAGGCCGGCTGGTTTTCGCGGCGGACCCCTACCCCCACCCCGACCCCGGTCCCTGTGCGTAAGGCGCTTCCGCCGCCAACGCCGACGCCGGTGCCGACTCCGAAGCCGCCCCCACGCGAGCTGGTCGCGCTCCCGATCTACGACGAGGCGACAAGCGTTCGCCTGCAGATTTTCCTCGATAATCATGAATTCGGCCCCGGAAAAATCGACGGCAAGATGGGCGAGTTTTTCGGCAAGGCGCTGGTCGCTTACAAGAAGGCGAACGGGCTCCCGCCGACCGGCGCGGTCGACGCGGAATTGCTCGCCCAGGTGCCCGAACCCTACACGACCTACACGATTCGGCCGGAGGATGAGAACTTCGTCGGCGAAACCGCCTCGCGGCCATCCGAACAGGCGAAATTGAAGGCGATGAAATATGGGTCGTTCCTCGAGTTCGTCGCGGAGCGCTATCACGCGGCGGAGGATTTCCTGCGCAAGATCAATCCGGGAATGGATCTCGAGCAGCTCAAAGTGGGCGATGTGGTGAATGTGCCCAACGTTCAGCCGTTCGAGATCGAAAAACTGACCGAGAAATTCATCCCGAACAACCCGGCCTTCGCGGGCCGGCAAGTCTTCATCGATACGCGCGAGAATTTTCTCGAAGTGAAGGAAGGCGACAAGCTGGTGGCGGAGTTTCCAATCACGCCCGGATCGAAAACCCTGCCCGCGCCCAAAGGCACCTGGAAAATCCTCGGGATCGCGACGCTACCCTGGTTCCGGCATGACGAAGGCGTCCTCAATCACGGGGTGCGGACGAACGATTTCTATAACATCCCGCCCGGACCTAACAATCCCGTCGGGATTCTTTGGTGCGGCCTGAACAAGCCAGGTATCGGCATTCACGGGACCAACAATCCGGAAACGATCGGGCGCGCCGGGAGCCATGGCTGCATTCGGACGGCGAACTGGGATGCGGCGCGGCTCAAGGACATGATTAGCCCCGGGACGGTCGTGACTATTTTCTAATGTAGCGGCGGCCGTGCCGGCCGCCGTCCACGCGTCTCTTCCGCCTAACCGAATCCCCCAGAAGCGGGCGACACGCCCGCCTCTACACCGACGGCGAAAGATTTTTCGCGCGGTTTCACAACTTCGTGCGTCTAGGCTTTAGATCGACCGATGGATTCCACCGAACAAGACACTTTTCGAGCGGCCATTCACGGCGATCGCGACGCCTTCGAAATGATCATCCGCACCCAAAGCCGCGCCCTCTTCGCTATCGCCTACGGCATTTTGCAAAACCGCGAGGAAGCCGAGGACGTCGTGCAGGACACGCTTGTCAAGGCTTGGAAAACACGCTGGCGGGTGCGCGATCCGGAAAAATTTCCCGCCTGGCTCGGGACAATTGCACGCCATCGGGCCCACGATGTCGCGCGGAGGCGACGGAGCGTCCCTTTCCCGGCGGAGGCCGAAGAGCCAATCGATCCGCAATTTGAAGAAGCAGCGCGCGCTTCAAAAGAAAGCGCGATGAGCGAGCAGGTGCGGGCTGCGCTCGCCGCACTGCCCGAAATGCACCGCACCGCGCTCACTCTCCGCTATTTCGAAGAAATGGACTACGCCGCGATCGAACGCACTCTCGGCCTGAGCAACGGTGCGCTGCGCGGGATTCTCGGCCGCGCCATGGAAACGCTCCGCCAGCGCCTGCGCCCGGCCCTCACCACCCTGGAGTAACGACATGCCTAACGACACCATTCACGAAGAAATCGAGAGCTGGCTGGCAGCCGACGTGCACGACCAACTGGCTGCCGAAGAGCGCGCCGCCTTCGCGCAACACCTGGCCGGGTGCGCTTCGTGCCGCGCTTTACAACAAGAGGAAAATCAAATGCATCAACTACTCAACAAGACACTCGCCACCGAAAGCGCCGATCCGGCCTTCGAACAAAGAATGCTGAGCCGCTTCCGCGACAAGGCTCCCGCACCTAAAGGCGGCCTCGGTGCGTTCTTGGCCAATCTACTGCGGACACGAGCAGCGCAGATCACTGCCGTAGCCGCGCTCTTACTCACCCTCGTGCAGGTTGGCAAAATGGTAACCGGTGAAGGCGGAGAATTTTTGCACACTCGTCTCTACGCCTTCGCCTCGACTCCGCGGGATGAAAAGAAAAACGCCGTCAACCGTTCGATCATCACTGGTTCCAACATTCCCACCGCCTCGGAATTAGCCCCGCAATCCGAAGCCGATCTTTCGGCTGATGCGATCGCGTCGGGCGGCAGACAGGACTTGGGGGCGTTTCAGGTCGAGAAAGACAAATTACCTGCGGCGCCGCCGCCGGTGGCCGCGAAGCAGCAGGCTGAAGGGGTCACCCAGCCGGATCAGTCCGGCACGGTGGAAAACCGCGTGGAAGACCAGGCGTCTGCCATCCTCGTCACCCCGGCCGACTCGCGCAAGCTGGTCCGCAATGCGCAGCTCGACCTCCAGGTCATCAATTACGAAGCGGCGGTCCAGCGCCTCACTACCATGGCGACAGAAGCGAAAGGGTTCATCGCGACCCAGAGCTCGTCGAAATTGCCTAACGGAAAACTGCAGGGCACGGTAGTGGTGAAAGTCGTGCCGGAAAGCCTGGAGAGCTTTCTGCAAAAAGCGCGGAGCCTTGGTGAGCTGAAAAACCAAACGCTCGGGACGCAGGACGTGACGAAGGCCTATTTCGATACCGACGCCCGGCTGCGTAATGCCAAGCGGATGGAAGAGCGCCTCCTCGAGATGCTGGAAAAGAAAACCGGCAAGGTTTCAGACCTCCTCGAAGTGGAAAAAGAACTGGCCCGGGTGCGCGAATCGATCGAGCAGATGCAGGGCGAGCTAAAGTACTACGACGCGCTCGTCCAGTATGCGACGGTCACGATTTCGCTCGCAGAAAAGGATCTCGATGAACCGGCAGCCTTCCTCCTTCGCGAGACCGCCAACCTCTCTCTCTTCGCTGCCGACGTGGAGAAAACCTTCGCCGAAGTGAAGAGCGCATTGCAAAACGCCAAGGCGCAGATCGTGCGGTCGACGCTTGAGCGCGACAACTCCGGCCAGGCAACCGCCCGTATGACACTCCTCCTCGCGCCGGAGGAAAGCGACGCGATCATCGCGAAGATCAAGGGCTTGGGCCGAGTGCAGAACTTTAACGTTCAAACTGAGCGCGTGGCACAAAACGGTTCCGGCATGTCGAACACGGCGAAAGTCGAGCGTGATAAGGTGCAATTGAATCTCGTTATCTCGCGGACCGGCGAAGAACAGCCGGTGCAGCAGACCAGCCTGCGGATTATTACACCCACGGTCCCGAAACAGGTCGAACGTCTGAAGACTGCTGTCGCGAATGCGGACGGTGCCCTGCGCACCTCGACCTTCTCTCGCAACGCCGATGGGCAGGAAGTCGCCAATCTTACCTTGCGCGTGCCGATGAAAAATTATCCCGGACTCGTCGCGACCTTCGACCATCTCGGTGAGGTGAAGGACCTGAGCGTGCAGCGAAACGATCAGCCCGGAACGACCGCGAACCCCGCGACCGCACCGGCCGAGATCAGCATTCAGATCTATAGCCCAGGCAAAATTGTTTCCGATGAAACCGGGCTGGCCGCGACGATTCGACGGACCTTGGGTCAGGGCGTGGCCGCACTGATGTGGAGCGCGCGCATGATCGGAGTCGCGATCGCCTTCCTCGCCCCGTGGGCGCTCGCGCTCGGGTTGCTCGGCTGGCTGATTGCGCGTTTCGCTAAACGGCGTGGCAATCGCTAGGCGCCAGTCACCGCCAAACGACGCCAGATGGCAGATTGAATCATCCCAGAGCGAAACCTTCGCTCCCGATCGCGCTCGAAACCGGTCGCTCGCAGGAAGGGCGCGGGATCTTCCAATCTGCTGGCCTCCAGGCCGCTCGTTAGGCGGAAGAAAAGATACATCGCACGCACCCAGAGTTCCGCGTGCCACCGCTGCCAGCCGCTGCTCGGAAGACAGAAATCAGCCAGCAGCCAGACGGCCTCGGGCTTCGCAGCTGCGGCCAGTTTTTGCACGACTTCGCGCAACCCGTCTCCAACGAAGCAATCGAGAACGAAATGCGTCACGAGCAGGTCGTAATCGCCCGGATGTAAATCCACTTCCCGGATATCGCCCTGAATTAAACGCACACTCGCATCTTGGACTCGGCTTCGCGCCAACTCGATCATCCGCGCGCTCGCGTCCAGGCAATCGATCGTGGCCGCGGGATGCGCGCGCACAAATTCCGCAAGGAAGCGGCCGTTCCCCTCGCCCACCACGAGGACCCTGCGCGGCGCATCGATTTTTCCCACAAACGCCACCCGCGCCTCCTGCAGTTGCTGCCCGAAAACGAGCGTCTCGAGCGAGCGATAATACGGCGCGACCCGGTCGAAGCTCACCGGAACAAAAACGGGATCGCGAGCAGAGGCGCGAGCAGGACAAGGTCAGCCAGAGCAGTGCGATGATCGCGCGGGAGGAGCTCCGCCAGATTCAGCCTAACGAGCAGAAGCGCGCTGCCCGCGAGGCAGAGCCAGAGCGGAAACGCAAAGCGCCAGAAGAAGGCAGACCCGATTGCAACCAGGGCGAGAGCGTAGCCGACCGTCTTCAAGGCGCGTTCTGCAATCGGCCATCCGGTCATGAACGAGGCTTTGCCCTGGGCGGCATCCAGTTCGCGTTCCCAGGCGGCGATGGAAAGACAGTTGTAGGTGCAAAGGATTGCGAAGAGCAAAACCGCGACGCCGAACGAAATGGTGAGACTGGGAAGCTGGCCGACCACGCCGAGCGTCGTGCCTGCGGCGAAGAGAATGCCGATCGCCTTTTCCTTCATCGGGAGCGGCCGCCACTTTCCGCCTAACGAATGATTGGCAAAGAGATAAAGGGCACAGAGCGCGGCCAGGGTACCGCCGAGGAGAAGCATTTGCAGGTCGAGACTGCGGAGAGCGAGCGCGAGATCGAGGAAGAAAATAATCACGATCGCCACCCACCACCCGATGGTGTGTTCCCGACAAAACCGATGGCGAAGCGAGATCGGGCTGTCGGGCGGCAGCTTGATCGTGTCGGCAAAGCGGTCGGCGAGATAAATCAGCCAGGCAGTCAGAAAAAGGAGCGCGCGGAGCGGGAAATCGAGGTGGGCTCCGAAGGTGCGCCCAAAAAGCCATTGCCACGTGACAGCCACGATTGGCGCATCCAGGCAAAGCAGATTCAACCAGACGACGGGAGAATAACCGGCCGGGAGATCGCTGGCCGGCGCGGGTGCGGTGACCAGTTCCGGCGCGTCAGGCATCGCCGAACCTATCGAGCGTCGCCAATCTCCGCAATCGGGCGCCCCGCCTCGATCCGGGCGCGCATCGCGGACAATTTTTGGCGGAAGTTTTCCGGCAAGGCCGGGATATCGAGTTGCTCGTAAAGCAATCCGTAAATCATCAAATCGCGCCATTGCAGGAGCAAGGAGAGGCACTCGAGCCACGCGGGATTAAAACGCCGGACGCTCTCGTAGCCGCGGAGGAGAAAACGAAAAGCGTGCTGCGCTTTGGCATTCATCGAGACCGGATCGGCGGCGGGAAAATGAAAAATGGGCACGATCAGGTCGGAGGCGAACCAGCAATAGCAACTGTCGTCGAAATCAAAAGCGTTTAGCCCGCTCGGAGTGAGGAAAAAATTAGTGTGGTTCAGGTCGGCGTGGATGAGACCGTAGGCGTCGCGGGTCCGCGGGAGCGCGTCGAGACGGGCGAGGACGCGGTCGAAGGCTTCGTGGACCGTCTTTTCGCCGACCGGGACGTAGAGGTGAAAATTCTGCGCGACACTTTCCTCGCGCCAGGTGCGGCGCGGGAGCGTCGCCTGCGTCCAACCCGCTTCGTAAGAGGCCTGATGCAGTTGTGCGATGAACGCCCCGAGCTGTTCGAACATCCGATCGTTCCACAACTCTGGCTGGCAAGGGTCCGGCTCCTGACCCGGAACCGATTCGAAACACGCGGCCATAAATCGCCCGTGGGCGGATTCAATCGATTCCGTCAGGCGCTCACGCTTCAAGCGAGCAGGAGCCGCGACCGGAAGGCCGCGTTCCTTCAAATCCATCACCCAGCGCAATTCCGCCTCCACTTCCTCGAGGCTGCGATGGGACTCATGGGTCAGGCGCAGAATGGCCGGGCCCTGAGCACATTCGATTTTGTAGACAAAGTTTTGTACTGCGTGCACCGGCCTCGGCGCTTCGCTCGTCGCGCCCCATAACGCCGCGGCACGCTGCGCCAGCTCGAGTGTGGCCGCTTCCTGGATCGCGCGTTGCGGCGCGGAGCGGAGCGGTTCGTCGATCACATTCATCGGCGCCATCTTTTCGCTCGCGGCGCTGCAACGCAAGGGCCGTTCCTGGGGTCGGGCCGGTATCCAGTTAAAATTGACCAATACGACCGCGTCCTCCGCGGCCGCCGGACCAGCCTTGCTTTGAAGGCGCATTTCTGTTTCGATCGGAACGTGACTGCGGACGATCCACCCCCCGTAAGTCGGATTATCCCAGGCGAATATAAATGGTCCGTTGAGTTTCCCGCTACCCACTGGAGCGTCGTTCTGGAAGCGAAAGGCCAGTCGGCCGCGGCGCAGCAGGCCTTGGAAAAGCTATGCCGCACCTACTGGCGACCGGTTTATGGCTTCATCAGGCGACAAGGTGCAGCTCCGGAGGAGGCCGAAGATCTTACCCAGAGTTTTTTTGCGCTGCTCCTCGAGCGTCGCGATTTCGATGCGGTTCGCAAAGATAAAGGGCGGCTGCGCTCGTATCTTTTGACCTCGCTGAAGCATTTCCTCGCCAGCGAACACCGTCGGGCGATGACCGCCAAGAGAGGCAAAGGACAACGGCCGGTGCCGTTGGAGGAACTTACCGCAGCCGAGCAACTCGGGATGGAGCCGGCCGACCCTCTCACTGCTGACCGACTTTACGAACGTCGCTGGGCTTTGACGCTGATGGATCAGGTACTGCGGCGATTGAAGGACGAATACCAGGCAGCAGGCAATGCCCAGTTGTTTGATTGCCTGAAACAATTGCTGCCGGACGAGCCGGGAGCGCCATCGCGGGCGGAGATCGCTGCTCAGTTGGACATGACGGATAATGCTATGCGGCAAGCCTTCCATCGGTTCCGTCATCATTATCAGGCCTTGTTGCGCGAGGAGATCGCCAACACGGTTGCGATTTCCAGCGATATTGAAGATGAGCTCCGTCATCTGATCTCGGTGCTGCGAGCGTAACGCATGACAGAATTTCGCGCAGTACAAGATGGAGAGGGCGTTCGCGACTCTCATGCCACGAGCAGCGTACTCAGAGTTTGCCGAAAATGTGAGGCGAAGATCCTCTCCGATGCACCGGAAGGACTTTGCACGGCTTGTCTATTTGAGACTGCGCTTGGTCTGCTTTCGGAAATGCCCGCAAGCGAGAGCGACGACTCCAGCCGTGATGACGACACGCCGGCACCGGTCAAAAAGAAAACAGCGCATCCGGCAATCCGATTCGCGGACTTCGGCGATTACGAGTTGCTGGAGGAAATCGGTCGCGGCAGTCAGGGCGTGGTGTTTCGAGCCCGCCAGAAAAGCCTCAACCGCATAGTCGCACTAAAAATCATTGCCCTTGGTCAATGGGCGGCGGAAGCGCATCTCAAGCGTTTTCGTCTTGAAGCCGAAGCGGCCGCGAAATTGGAGCACGCCGGAATCGTTCCGATCTACGAAGTGGGCGAGCACGATGGCTCGTGTTACTTCAGCATGAAATTCGTGGAAGGCGGACAGCTTGCCGAATTGATCGGACGCGAACCGATGCCAGTCCGGCAGGCAGCGGAACTGATAGTGAAGGTGGCGCGCACCGTTCACTACGCGCATGAACACGGGATTCTGCATCGTGACATCAAACCGGGAAATATTCTGCTCGATGGGAAAGGTGAACCGCATCTGACCGACTTCGGATTAGCCAGCCTGGTCGAGACCGAAAGCAGCGTCACTCAAACTTTGGACGTCCTTGGCACGCCCAGCTACATGGCGCCGGAACAGGCACTCGGAAACAACGCGGCGGTCGGCAGCGTGACAGATGTCTATGGCCTTGGGGCCGTCCTTTACCATCTCTTGACCGGTCAGCCGCCGTTTGCCGGTGGAACAACCTACGAGACGATCAAGTTATTGGAGAATACGGAGCCTCGGCCCCCGCGCCTCCTGAATCCGAAAGTAGATCGCGACCTCGCCACCATCTGCCTCAAATGCCTCGAGAAAGATCCCAAATGTCGCTATTCTTCCGCGCTTGCGCTGACCGAAGACCTCGAGCGCTGGCTTAAGCACGAGCCAATCATGGCCCGACGCACCGGACTCATCATGCGGGGCGGGAAATGGGTGCGACGCAATCCAGGTATCACCGTCATGGCAGCGGTTTTAGTGGCTCTGGCCGTGCCCCTGGGCGGGTTCGTCTGGAAAAGTGAGTTTGTCCGACCTCCACGCACAACCGGCATCGCGGTGCTGCCATTTAAGAATTTGAGCGAAGACAAAGAAAACACTTCTTTGGCCGACGGGATTCAGGACGACATCCTGACGAAGCTGGCAAAGGTGACTGATCTCAAGGTGATCAGCCGCACCAGCGTGATGGAGTATCGCGGCAGACAGAACATTCGTGAGATCGGCGAGGCACTGCGCGTGTCTCACGTCCTGGAAGGAAGCATCCGCAGAAATGGGAGCCGAATTCGTGTCAACGCGCAGTTGATCGACACGCGCACCGACCATCACGTCTGGGCGCAGGAATACAATCGGGATTTGAATGACATCTTCGCGGTTGAAACGGAGGTAGCCCGATCAATCGCCAGTCAGCTTGCAGCCAAAGTTTCCACTCGCGAAAGAGCAGCCATCGAAGAGCGACCGGCCAAAGATCTTGTCGCCTATGATCTGTATGTTCGCGCGACAGCTCTTCTCTGGGATCCGTTCGACTCCAATTCAACCTATGAGCAGGACCTTCCGGCCGCAGTGGAATTGTTGAACCAGGCAATCGCGCGCGATCCATCCTTTGTTCGCGCCTATTGTCGGCTCGCGCAAACGCACGACCTTCTCTACTTCCAGGGAGTCGACCCCACTCCGGCGCGTTTGGCATTGGCAAAGTCGGCCATCGATGCAGCCTTTCGCCTGCAACCGGAGTCGGGTGAGGCGCATTTGGCGCTGGCCGAGCATATTTATTTCGAATCCTCGGATTATGAGCGCGCCCGCGCCGAACTTGCCATTGCGCAACGCCTTCTACCCAACAACTCCGAAGCCTATTGGTTCGCCAGCCTCATCGACCGGCGAGCGGGCCGCTGGCCCGATCACATTCGCAACCTAAAGCGCGCCGTGGAGTTGGATCCGAGAAATGTTTTCATGCTCTGTGCGTTGGCCAGAAACTATTGGTTCTGCCACGACTATGAAGAGGCGGATGCCACCTGGACTCGTGTCCTTGAGATTTATCCCAACAACGTCTTTGCGCGAATCCAACGCGCCACGATGAACGTGGACCGGCGAGCGGACACCCGGACGCTGCAGAGCGAAATTGAGAAGATCCTGGTCGAGGAACCATTGCTGTCCGCAAATAAGCAGATTAAGCAAATGCGTTTTCTTCTCCCTTTGTGGGCACGCGACACCGTGGCGGCCAATCGTGCGGTGGCAGCACTGCCCGAAAAGAATGCTCCCGAGGATAACTATCAATTCAGCCGTGATTTTTGGGTCGGCGTAGTTGCCCGCATGGAAGGAGACGTCGCGGCTGCGCGGACGGCCTTTACCGCCGCGCGCAAAGGCCAGGAGGCACACCTTCGCGCGCATCCGCACTCGGTTCCCTGGCTTGCTGGTCTGGGGATAGTCGACGCTGCGCTTGGCCGAAAAGAGGAAGCGCTTCGCGAAGGCCGGCGAGCAATCCAGCTTGCGGCCGCCCCGAAAAACGCAATCAACGAAGCGATTGCGTTAAGGGATTTTGCCTTGATCTGTGCGTGGATTGGCGAACACGACCTGGCGATCAAGCAACTTGAAGATGTCGTGAAGAGGCCATGGGGACCGACCTACGGTTCGCTCCGTCTCGATCCCCTTTGGGATCCGTTGCGTGACGATCCGCGTTTCGAGAAGATCGCTCTTTCTCTTGCCCCAAAGTAGTGCGTCGGTCTGTGCAACGTAAATGACGAATCGGCTACACAGTGTGGTGTGGTCGCGGCCATCTGGGGAGCACGCGCGCCCTCGCGTGCTGGCGATGACGCCTCGTCATCGCGAACTTCGAGACGGGAGTTCCCAGAGGATGATTGCGGCGAGGGCGCCGCAACCAGCACGCGAGGCGCGAGCGCTCCCCAGACTGAACGCTCCAGCGCAAAACAAATTCGCAAGTTTTCCGTAACGCCCAGCCATTTCGCACGCAGTACAGGAGTATGAGCACTTCTATCTATACACAATTCAAAGCCTTCCTGGCACTCGCCATCCTGGCGGCGCTATTCCCCTCGCCCGCTTCAGCAATAAACCCGCTAAGGCCAAGGATCGGGCCGGTGATTCCTTTCGGCGGTCTGAACGCGTCTGGCGGGCTCGAGGGCCTCGCGGTCGCGCCCAATAACGATGTCTACGTCGCGGCCCAAGTCGAAGGAATCATCTATCGCATCACGGCCAAAGGCGTGGTCTCCGTCTTTGCCGACTTCGGGATCGAACCCGATGACGCCTACATTATCGGCCTGGTGGTAAATGCAGACGGCAGCCTCTACGCGTGCGTCCTCGGCTGCGTCAAACCCGAACTGAACGGCGTCTGGCGCGTGGATACCCAGGGCAATCCTGTCCTCGAGTTTCCGATGCCGACCGCTGGCTGCGCGGATTCCATTCCCAATGGGCTCGCCTATGACAAAGCCGGCAATCTTTACGTCACCGAGTCCACCCATGGAGGAGTGTGGCTATTGGGAGTGAACGGCGCCGAACTCTGGTTCGAAGACGATCTCTTGAAGCCCAGAGCCGATTCGCTCAACCAGGTTGGCGTGGACGGCATCGCGTATCGCAATCACAGCCTCTGGGTCAACAACCTCGACACCGGTACGGTCGTTGAGGTGCCCATCGGAAGAGATGGATTGCCCGGGCAAGCGCGCCTTTTTGCGGAGGGTCTGGGGCATCCGGACGGACAACAATTCGATGTCCAGGGCAACCTGTGGGTGGCAAACCTCGGTTACCAGGAATGGGACGAGTTCGATGGCTCGGAAATTAATATCCTGCGCGTCAGTCCGGACGGGCGCGTGAGGGTCGCGATCCCGACGGAAGACTTGAGCGCGATCGGCATCCCGGCCAGTCCTGCCTTCGGTTTCGGACGCGCGAGCTCGACTCTCTTCATCTCCAGTGCGCCGCTCGAGGATGAGCCAGCCTCAGACGTCGGAAGAGTAGACGTCGGGGTCGCTGGGATGGTGTTGCCGCAATTCGAGTAGCAGGACGATCGGCAGGTGCTGGAACGCGGGAGCGTTTGGCGCTGAGTGATTCGCAGCGGACGTGCGCAATAAAGCGTGCGTCCGCTTTGCCGCGCCAAGCGGTGCAAAAGCTGGCGACGATTGGCCGATCGGTCGAATCGCCCTTGCCCCTCTTCCCGTTCGGCCATAAAATTCAGAGTGCGGTTGGTATCGTTAGGTAGCCGCGAATTTTACTCTGAGGTGACGCGATGAAAACAGGAATTCCGATGAACAATGCGGCCGTCGCCGCGCTCCCCAAACACCTGCTGCAATTTGCGGTCGACCAACGTTATGACGACTACACCCCGGTCGATCACGCGGTCTGGCGTTTCATCATGCGGCAGAACATTTTTTTCCTGAAGGAATACGCGCACAAAGTCTATTTCCAGGGCCTGCTCGAGACCGGCATCTCTTTCGAGCGCATTCCGCGGATCGACGAGATGAACGAGATCCTGGGCAAAATCGGCTGGGGCGCCGTGGCGGTGGACGGTTTCATTCCGCCGGCGGCGTTCATGGAATTCCAAGCCTACAAGGTTCTCGTGATCGCCTGTGACATGCGGCAGCTCAATCACATCGAATACACGCCCGCGCCTGACATCGTGCACGAGGCGGCCGGCCACGCGCCGATCATCGTCGATCGCGAATATTCCGATTACCTCCAGCGCTTCGGCGAAGTTGGGGCGAAAGCGATGTCCTCGAAAAAGGATTTCGAGCTTTACGAGGCGATCCGGCATCTGTCGATCCTGAAGGAGCAGCCCAATCCCGATCCCACTGAGCTCGCTAAGGCGACACGAGAAGTGGAGGAGGGCCAGAAGAACCTCGGTGACCCGTCGGAGATGGCGCTGCTCTCGCGGCTCCACTGGTGGACGGTGGAATACGGCCTCATCGGAACGCTCGATAAACCGAAAATCTACGGCGCGGGCCTGCTTTCTTCGATCGGCGAGTCGGTCAGTTGTCTTGAGGAAGGAGTGAAAAAAATTCCCTACTCACTCGAAGCAGCCGAAACGGCGTTCGACATCACGACGAGGCAACCGCAGCTCTTCGTGTGCCGCGATTTTCAGCATCTCAGCGAGGTGCTGGAGGAGTTTGCGAGCAGAATGGCGTTTCGGGTCGGAGGACTGGAAGGAATCACAAAGGCGATCGAGTGCAAGAACGTGACGACCTGTGAATATTCGTCCGGGCTGCAGGTCTCCGGCATGTTCACCGAAGTCTTGACGGACCCGAACAATCAGCCGATTTATTTGCGAACCACCGGACCGAGCGCGCTCGCCTATGAATACAAAGAGATGCCGGGGCACGGACGCGACTATCACAAGGACGGGTTCGGATCGCCGATTGGGAATTGGAAGGAAACCGAGCTGAGCGAAGGGAAACCGGCACGGTTGGAATTCGAGAGCGGCGTGCTGGTCGAGGGGAAGGTCGAGAAGATCCTGCGCCGCGACCGCAAACTGCTCCTGGTTTCGTTCTCCGATTGCACGGCGAAACTGGGCGATCGCGTGTTGTTCGATCCGGCCTGGGGGGCCTACGACATGGCGGTGGGCGAGGAGATCGTTTCGGTCTTCAACGGCGCGGCGGACAAGGACGCCTTCAACGAAGTCGCGCTTGTCCCGAAAGAGCGCACGATCAAGAATCCGTCCGACGCGAAGCGGAAAAAACTCGAGAGCCTCTATCAGCAGGTGCGCGATATCCGGACGCGCAAGACCGGCTGCGAGCGCCTCGGCGAGATCTGGGAAACGCAGCAGGCGGAGCACCCTAACGACTGGCTTTTGTCGATGGAGATTTTCGAGATCCTCGACGAAACCGAGGGACAACCTACCTTGAAAGACAAGGTGCAGAAGTTTCTCGAAGGCAAAAAAGAGCGCGACAAGGAACTCGCAACCCTCATCAGCTGGGGCTTCCGCCTGGTGAAATACCACCGGCAAGGTGCCCACGCCCCGGCTTAGTTGTCCGGGAGGGAAGATGCTTGCGGTCGCGCAGCAAATCTCTCAGTCTGCCGGATGAGATGGATTCGCGTCTTCTGCCACATGATTGACTGGTGGAGTTCCCTCTTGCTCGAAAAGCAAATCCTTTTTCCGGAAACCCGACTGGCGTCCCCGAAGTCGGATGTTTAGGATTCGTTAGGCAAACCGGCATGGCGCAGCGCGAGCGTTATCTTTTCGTCTGTACCAACCAGCGGGCCGCCGACGATCCACGCGGATCATGCACCGCTCGCGGCTCGATCGAGGTCCGGCAGGCCCTGAAGGAGCAGCTGGCTGCCGCCGGCCTGGCCGGGCTAAAGGCGCGGGTCTGCGCGAGCAGTTGCCTCGATCAATGCTCAAGCGGGGTCACAATCCTGGTCGAACCGGACCATTTCTTTTACGGCAAGGTTACTGTGGCCGATGTGCCAGAGATTGTGGCAGCGCTGGCGCAAAACGAGCGGGTTAAGCGTTTGGTTCTCAGCCCGGAAGAACTGGCGAAAGGCTGAGAAATATCAGGTTGAAAACGGGGACGGCGGCACCGGTGTTCACAATCTGGAAAATCCAAGTGGATTGGTTTTGTTTAAGAGGCAAGTTATCCGAGATTTTTATGAGGCTAATTGTGATCTTCTTTTGCTACGCTCTCGTTTTGTTCCAAGGCGGCTGCGCGATGGGACCCCCGCTCGATCAACAAACGAAAGAGCTAAACAACAAGGCCCAGGCGGAGATAAAAAGCGATGCCTTTGCGCGTGGGCTGGAGCAGTGACTGAATGCGTTGGTGCGACGATCAATTTGAAAGTCTTGGCCGAACACCCGATACAATTCAATGACAAACAATTTGATTACCCGCCGCTTGATCCAACTCGGTGCGCTGTTTTTGATCGGCGATGGCGTGATGGGACTCTTGAAGCCGCGCTGGCACTCCCTTCTCTGGCATTTTGGGCCGGAACTGGCGCGAGCCGCCACCGAAGAACTCGCGGAGCATCCGAAAACTGCCCGAGCGGTTTATCTGGCGGAAGCGGCGATCGGCGTCGCTCTGGCTTCGTGTCAGACGCCCGAGGTCGAGTAGAGCCCGCTCACCTGGTGCCACTGTCGCATTTCCAATCGAGAGTCTTCATTTTGCCTCGGGGAGACCTCGACTTCGAGCAGTCAATAAGATCCCGCCGGGTGTGTAAACCTCTCCAAGCCGGCTTCGGCGGTTCTTGCTGGGACTAATATTCGCGGATGCCGCGCTTAAGCTCCCAGACCCGCAAGGCGGCCAGAATCAACCTCCGCGTTCGAGCCATGGTGCCGATCGCCGGAAGGTGAGGCTCGTCGTCGGTCACCGGCGGTTTCGACTGCTTTCCACGGTGCTTGGTCGCCACCTTTGGCGAGCGACGCCGGGGCATGGAGTTTTTGGAAAATATGTTTTCGTCAGTAGAAGGCGGATTCATGATTTACTTCGCCTGGGGAGACCTCCGATGCATTCTCTATTGATTATTACGAAAGGCGGATGCCTGCTGCCGAAGGGACCCTAGCGCTCGTTTGTTACAGACCGGTGACGCAAATGTTGCAATTTTGCGACATCGGCGGCCAACGAGGCGTTTGCAGGAAGCGAATGCGAGCTAGCTGTGAAAGCCGCGCTTCAACTCCCAAACACGCACTGCCGCCAGAATCAAATTCCGCGTTCTTGCCAGCGTCCCGACCGCCGGTCGTTTTTGCTCGTCAGCAGATCTGATTTCAAGGGATTTGCGCCGGTTCTTCGACAGCCGCTTGGCGCTATTTCGCGATCTCGAGTTGCTGGGGGGGTCAGATACCTTGCAATTTCCCAAATTCGTCCTCGAATCCATAACGGTCGGGAACAAGCAGCTTACAAGCCAGCCTTGCGCGACATCTGAATCCAGGCGCTGAAACCCAAGGCAAACAATTGGAAACTAGATTGATAACTAAATCGTTACAGACTCCGCCACTGCGATTTTAGCGTAGAAGACGTGGCACCATTATTGGGCCGTTTTGGTTCAGATTCGGCGCTTTGTGTTACGTCAACTCGTCAGCTCCTGCAAAGATCCGGATCGGAGTCGAAGATCTCGATGCGAGGTCCACATTTCTGTTGACAGTAGACAGCTCGATCGATCATTCTCGTCTGCTGACCGGCGCTGAGAATGCAAACTTTTGTCTTTCTCTACCGGCACTTCAATCTGCTCGTCGAATCCACTTAACTACGCCCAAAAAAGGGAGCCCCTTTATGAACACTTGCACTCGGATCTTCGTACTCGGACGTCGCCGCCGATCTCCTTTCATCTCCCAGTTGTGCGGCGCGCTTTTGGCCTTCGCTTTGCCGCTCGCCACTCTCGTTGCTCACGAGCCGGGTGAAAGCCATCTTTTCAAACCGAGCGACGCCGCGAAAGTCTCAACACCTGCTCCACAATCTGCTGCCTCAGCAGTGACGGATGGCCAGTGGGTCACTCTGACCTACACGATGCCGATTAACCCGATCCATTGTGCACTCATGCACAACGGAAAGGTGCTGGTCGTTTCCGGTTCGGAAAACGAATTGTCCAAACATCAGGCGGGTATGTATTCCGCCGCCGTTTGGGATACCCAGGCAGGGACCTTTGCCGTGCAGAGTCTTCTCTGGGATGTCTTTTGCAACGGCATGGCCGGTCTCCCGGACGGTCGTTTTCTCGTCGTCGGAGGAAGCAGCGAACTGGCTCCCCCCTACGGCGATGCTCGAGCAACGGTCTTTGATCCCGCGACCGCGAAATTCACCCAGGTCGAAAGTATGGCGCACGGCCGCTGGTACGCGAGTGTGCTCGAATTGAGCGATGGGGGACTGATGGCGTTCTCCGGGATCGCCGAAGAAGGCTATTCCGGTCCGGTCCCCGCCGACGACACCGGCCGAGGCCCACACAACAAAGACGTCGAGATCTACCGCATCGGAACCGGTTGGAGTCCGGAATATGAGGCTTCCTGGACCCCGCCGCTCTATCCGCGCATGCACCTCCTGCCTAACGGAAACGTTTTTTACTCCGGCGAAACGAACAGCTCGAATATCTTTGACCCCTTTACTCAGACTTGGACCTTGAATGTCGCCAAAACCATTTACAAAAACGGGCGCCCAGGCGGCTCGTCGGTTCTGCTGCCTCTCCGCCCAGAAGACGGATACAAACCGCGGGTCATGATCCTGGGTGGTGACCACACCGCGACTGCGACCGCGGAAGTGATCGATCTGTCGGCCGCGACTTCTGTCTGGCGCATGCTCGCCCCGATGTCCAAGCCACGGGTGCGCATGAATGCCGTCTTGTTGCCAACCGGGAAAGTGTTGGCGCTCGGTGGGTCAGCGCTCGACGAAGATAAGAACACCGCCAGCCTCGCCACCGATCTCTTCGACCCGGTGACAGAGACCTGGGCCTCGGCCGGCGTGGCAACCTACCCGCGGCTTTATCACTCCTGTGGTTTGCTCCTGCCCGACGCGACCGTAGCAGTGGTGGGGAGTAACCCGGTCAAAGGGACTTTCGAAAAAAACATAGAAGTTTATTCTCCCGCATATCTTTTCGCGGTCGACGGTAATGGCAACGTTATCCCGGCCGTCCGACCGACCATTAGTTCCGTGCCGGCCGAGCTTGGCTACGCTAACTCCTTCACCATCTCCACTCCGGACGCGTCCACGATTGCTTCCGCCGTCCTCGTCAAGCCGGGCTCGCCGACGCACTCCTTCGATTTCGACCAGCGCGTCGTCGGCCTTCAAATCACCGCTTCCACTTCCGGGTCGCTGACGGTCACGGCCCCGCCCAACAGCTCCATCGCGCCGCCGGGTTGGTACATGGTTTTCCTGGTCAACCAGTCAGGGGTTCCTTCAGTCGCCAAATTCCTTCACCTCAGCGCTTACCCAAACGATCTTCCGCCGAAAGGAAGTATCACCTCGCCCGCCACAGATATGGTCATTTCACCCGGGCAATCCGTAAACTTCGCGGGCAGCGCGACTGACGCGGACGGAACCGTGACTTCCTACTCATGGATCTTTCCCGGTGGCACACCGCCTTCCAGCTCGGTGCCTGCGCCGGGATTGGTGACCTTCGCTGATATCGGCACCTATGTCGTCTCGCTTACGGCACGCGACGAATTTGGAGTCAATGACCCCAGCCCGCCAACTCGCACCATCTCGGTGCAAACGTCGACCCTCCAACTTTTCTTCACCGCGCCGCCCCCCGGCTCCACGGTCAGCGGCAAAAGCGTTCTAGTCTCTCTCAGCGCCAACGGAACGACATTGCCAAACACGTTTACTCTTTCGGTGGATGGCACGGTGATTGGCACGAAGTCCGGAAATCTTTCGGTCGCGTCGTTTACCTGGAAGACAAATGGCTATGCAAAAGGATTGCATACCTTGTCGGCGACAGTGTCGGATTCGACCGGCAACACCGGCTCAGCGAGCGAAACCGTCACCCTTCAGTAGGAACGCCCGACTTTTCAGCACACCGCCTGGAACGGGGGGACGTCGAACGCCTTCAGCCCGATCGCGCACGGGCCGATTTTCTTCCACGCCTTGCGAACGATCGCGCCCGGAGAAGAAATTCACGCTCGACTTCAGCTCTTACCAACATTCCGGGCGACGCTGCACCTGTGCCTCGCCGCACTGCCGACGAGTGATGGGCTGAGAGGGGGCCGCTCGCACCCCCGGAGCGGCAGCTTAAGAGATCAGTCCCAATTCATGAAGTCGATCTCACCGGTCTTCGGCGGTGAGCGCTTGTCGCTGCCGGCTGCTTTGCGGGCACCGCCGTTGACATCCTTCAACGGCTTGAGATCGCGAAGATCCTTCGGCTTTTTCGCCTCCTTTGGATCTGGTTCTTTTTCTGGTTCGCTCATGACTTTTGGCCACCTAACGACCCACCGTCCGGCAGGAAAATTTTTGTCATGATCGTCTGCATTACAACGTCCGATGGAATTCTAAAGCTGCCAGAAAAACAGGTTCCTTGTCGAGCACTATTCTTCGATCCCGCCTGTCCCGAGTCTGTTCTATAATTATTATAAAATCAAGCAACTTCCATGCCCCTATGCCTGATCGTGTCGCCTGGTGTGATAATGGGGACGGGGACCACCCTTCTGCGGAATCGCATCGATGGCAGCGGCGCCGGAAGATGGATGCGGTGTTTTGTTTTCGCCCTTGCAAAGGGAGGGTTGGCGAAGTTTTGCGGGGCGGCTAATGGTCATTCAATGCGCTACGACGTTATTGTGGTGGGCTTGGGCGGTATGGGCAGCGCGATTCTTGCCGATTGCGCGAGCCGTGGAGCGACCGTGCTCGGCCTTGAGCAATTCGTCCGTGGCCACGATCTGGGTTCGTCAAGCGGCAAGAGCCGCATGATCCGCAAGGCTTACTTCGAGGATCCCGCCTACGTGCCTTTGCTCCTGCGGGCCTACGATCTCTGGCGGGATCTGGAACGCGCTACCGGCCAGGAGTTGCTCCGAATCACCGGGCTCCTAATGGTCGGGGACGAAACTGCGGAGATAATTGCCGGAGCGATGCGCGCTGCGCGCGAGCATGAACTGCCGCTCGAAACCCTCAGTGCCTCCCAGATTCGGGCGCGATATCCAATGCTCCGGGTGCAGGACGACGAGGTGGGAGCATTCGAGAACGATGGCGGCGTGCTCGATCCGGAAAAGTGCGTCCAGGCGCAACTTCAGGCAGCCAGCGCCGCCGGCGCGCAAATGCGTTTTGGCGCAGCGATGGAAAACTGGGAAGCGGTCGATGACGGCTTCGTCCTTCGACTGGCCGACGGCACGACTGTCAAAAGTGGCGCAGTTGTCTTATCGTTAGGCCCGTGGTTCAAGGCGGCTCTCGAGAACCTGGAAGTCGCGATCCGGGTGCAGCGCAATGTTCAGACATGGTTTACGCCTGCGACGGATGACTACGCAGCGGGCCGTTTTCCGCCTTTTCTGCTCGATCGCGCCGGTCTGCCCGCGCCGCTCTACGGTTTTCCCGATTTTGGCGATGGAGTGAAGGCGGCGTTTCACTCTTATGGAGAGTCTTCCGAGCCAAATCAGTTTGTCCGGGAAGTCGACGAGAAGCGCGACATCGAACCAATCGTTAGGGCGATGGACGAATGGATGCCGGGCGCTGCGGCGGCTTTTCGTGCCGCCAAGCCGTGCCCTTATTCGTTAACGCCCGACGGTCATTTCGTGGTCGATCGCCATCCCGAACATCCGCGTCTCGTTCTTTGCGGCGGTTTCTCCGGCCACGGTTTCAAATTCGCCCCCGTGATCGGCGAAATCTGCGCCGACCTTGCCTTGGAAAACGAGTCACGGCATGAGATCAACTTTCTTTCCCTGCGACGATTCGCGACCTCCGCCGACCAGGGTTAGAGATTCGGATGGCCACGAAGGCGCAATTCTCGGCGGAAGAATCAAGCACAGGAGAATTCCAACGCCAGGAAGACGCCTTCCGCGACTGGGTCTCAGCCGACGGCTCGACCGCCTACCCGGCCGTGGCCGGTCGCTATCATCTTTACGTCTCGCTCGCCTGCCCGTGGGCCAGCCGCACGATCATTGTTAGGCATCTGCAGGGATTGGAAAATGTCATTGGGATGACCGTAGTCGATCCGGTGCGCGACGAGCGCGGCTGGGCGTTTCGCGACGGCCCCGATCCGGTAAACGGTTTCAGTTTTCTGGCCGAAGCCTATCGCGCCACTGATCCTGATCTCGACGACCGGGTGACCGTTCCCGTTCTCTGGGACAAAGAAACCCACCGCGTCATCAACAACTCCGAGGACGACATCTGTCGGATGTTCGACGGTGCCTTTCGGGAGCTCGCGACGCGGGACGCCCGACTTTTCCCTAACGAAATCGCGGAAGAGCAGGCGGCGCTATCCGAATTCATCTACCGGAACGTGAACAACGGCGTCTACCGCGCCGGCTTCGCAACCCGCCAGGCCGTTTACGAACGCGCCGCGCACAAACTCTTCACCGCGCTGGACGAGCTGGAAATGCGCCTAACGAACAGCCGTTATCTTTTCGGCGACCGGATCGTCGAATCGGATTGGCGGCTCTTCTGCACCCTCATCCGCTTCGATGTCGTCTACTACATCCACTTCAAGTGCAGCCTGCGCCGCATCCTCGATTATCCGAATTTGCAAGGCTACCTGGTCGATCTCTACCAGCAACCCGGCATCGCCGAGACGGTCAACTTCGACCATATCAAGCGTCACTACTACATGACGCACGACGCCATCAACCCGATGCGCCTCATCCCGATCGGCCCCATCGTCGACCTCTCAAAACCCCACGGCCGCGAGAAGCTTTCGCGCGCCTAACCTCCGGCTTTCGCCCAATATCCGCTAACCAGCAGCCAGTATTCGCGGTCAGGCGTCGGCGTTCCAAAGACGTTTGCGAAAGTAATCTCTCCAGCTCTCCGGCAGGGCGGGTAACTCGGTCGCCCGGCGCAGGAGATCCTGGCTTTGCGAATCCAAGGCGTAGAGATTTGTAATATCGACAATCGTCACACCGCTCTCCGATTGCTCGATGAACTCGATCGCGTCACCGGCCGTGACTTCTCCCTCGCGCTGCACCGCGAGATAGAAACCGGTCCTCTTGCTTTGCAGGAATCGCTTCACCAGGTCCGGCCGTTGGAAGCGAATCCCGAGCTTGAAACAGGGCATGCGCGGCTGCGTCACGATGAACTCGGCCGTGCCGATGCGAAGACGATCGCCAATCCGGACCTCATCTTCGAGCAGACCTTCGCTCGTAAAATTCTCGCCAAACGCTCCGGGCGAGAGGTCCACTCCCGGAAGCTCGCCCTGCCAAAACGGGTAGTGCTCGCTGGGGTAGACGTAAACGGCCTTCTCGACTCCGCCATGCACCGAAAGATCCGATTGTTCATCCCCGTCCAGATTGAGCGTCGCCACATGAACCCGGCCTTCGACAGGCGCCTTCCAGATCGAGGTCTGCACGGCCCGGCCGTGCCAGGTGACTTCTCGCGGACGCCCTACGTTGACGGAAATTAGCTTCACGCCTGCCGATCGCTCGATTGCCTCACAAGGCGAAGATCACCCGCGTCAAGTCAGGAGCAAGCGTCAACAAAGAAGTCTCAACGGATCGATCCTTGAACTCTGAGTGCGGATCGCGACGCACCGTCCGCCGTCCTCAATATTCAAGATCGACCCCGACGCGCAGACTCCCGAATCAGCCTTTCTGCAACTATGATTCAGCGGGCGGGCGATTCTGTTGTCTACCTTTTGTGCGAAGCTTCTTGAGCAAAAGTAGCGCCTTCACCAGATTGCAACTGCTTATCGGACCTGCGGTGATCGGCGCAATCCTCCTGGGCCTCGGCGGTTGCGCCGGAACCGGCGGCAATCTCGGCGCCATCAGGCCCGTCCCCATCACGCACGACAATTTTGCCCTTGCCGACGCGAACCATGACGGAAAACTTTCCCGCCGCGAGGCCGCCGAGTATCTGGTCTACGTTGTCTTCACTGCCTCCGACACAAACGCGGACGGTCAGCTCACCGCGCAGGAGTGGATGCAAAATGATCCGGCCGCGATCGCTGCCTTCCGGCAGAACGACGCCAACGGCGACGGGATTGTGACGCGAGCGGAGGCGATCGCCTATAGCCACCGCGACCAGGCAGGCATTGCGCTCATGCACCAGGCCGATCGCAATCGCGACGGCAAACTGAACCGCGCCGAAATCGACGCCTACTTCATCCGCGTCGCTGGCTTGCGCGGATAACGACCCCGACAAGCGCAGGTCGTCCGGGAAGCAGCCGAAAAGCTGCAATCCATCCTCCCGGCGGTCGGGGCGGCGTCCGCCCGCGGAATCTGGGGTCCCACGGCCCGGAAAGGCTAGGCAACATGGTGTGATTTCCCAAAATTCAACAAAGATCAACCCCTTTGGCTGCCCTTCCTGCGTCAAGCCAAGAGAAAGCGTTAACGCGGGCAGCAAGAAGGGATCAACCACTGGAACCGGGATGGCCATCGCCGATTCCGCTTGTCAGTATTTCGTTTTGAGCTTTTTTCGCCTCATGCCTGCCACGCTGCTCCCTGATGACAATCTTGCCCGCCCGCTCAAGCTCGCGCGGCCCGACACCGACGAAAGCCTGCCGCACATCGGCCTGGTGGGAAATACTTACACCGTCCTCCTCTCCGGCGCAGACACCAACGGCCGCTATTGCCTTATCGACATGCACATTCCGCCCGGGGGCGGTCCGCCGCCCCATCGGCACGACTTCGAGGAGTCCTTTACGATCCTGGAGGGCGAGATCGAAGCCATCTTCCGCGGAGAAAAGTCGATCGTGCACGCTGGGCAAACCGTGAGTATCCCGGCCAACGCGCCGCATTCCTTCACCAACGCCTCAGGCGCCGCGGTTCGGCTGCTTTGCATTTGTGCGCCGGCCGGGCAGGAGGAATTCTTCGCGCAGGTCGGCGTTCCGTTGCCCACCCGTGGGTCCACCCCGCCGCCGCTCGACCAGGCGGGGCAGGCAGAGTTAATCAGGAAAGCTGGAGAGCTGGCTCCCAAGTACCGGACGGAGCTTCTGCGGCCATAGTCGGGATCTCGCAGGAAGCTCCCTCTCCGATCAATCGCGCCTCCTCAATCTTTCGATCAGGCGCTCGACGAATTGAATTGTTGGCTTAGCCGTCCGAGTTTGGCTCCATCGATCGGAAAGCCGGCTTTCTCGCGGCCTCTGCAGCGAGGAAGAGCAGGCTTAGCAGGAACCGCTCCGGAGAAATCCGCTCATCGGGATCGGGAGTCATGCTGAAGGTAAAGCGCTCAGAGTTTTCATCCTGTTTTACAAAGCGGTGGATGACTCGGTTCGAAGAGTGAACATAAAGGCTGACATATCGAAATTCCGCCGAGTAGATGCCCAATGCGTGCGCCTGTCTCGCCATCTCCTTGAGGGTCGGCGGCGCCTTGAATCTCTTCCGCCTCCGGTCCCAGTAGGCCCCGCGTTTCGGAACGGCGGCCAGAAAGGACGCCAATCGATCGTTGACGGTTTGGAGCGCCCGATCCTTTAGCCGGCGTCGGCGCTTCTCTCCTCTGAGCCTTTTTTCGGCGGCGATCTCCTCACCGATCGCGAGGCAACAGAACCTTGAAAAGGAACTCCCCATCCATTTCATCCTGATGACAATCTCGGTTAGGCTGCGGAGGCAGAGCCACGCCGCATCTGTCTTGTCGTGCTTGACCAGAAACAGTCCGGACAAAAACATGTCGCGAGCCTGAAGAACGAGAGCCATCTGGTAAAGCAGCGGCAGCCGGGCTGGTTATGCCTGCAGCGCGAACGTCTGCAATATCAGCTCGACAAGATCGTTTCCAAAGCTTTCAAAATTCGTCCGTTTCACATCGAGGAGATTAACAACAGCGAGGGAATGGGCAAAACGAGGCCATCCTTGAATTTTGGGAAATCACGTCCGCGCATCCCGAACGGTCGAAGTCGACAAACGCCCCGCCGCGGCAAATTCCGGAAATTCTTCTGGGTGCAGGATTCCAGTCAGGATTTCGAGGCTATCGACAACCCGCGGGCCAGGGCGGGCGAAGTAGGCGCTGGCGTTTACCAGATGGATCTCGCCTCTCTGCGCGGCGGGCAGGGTGTCGAAGCCGGGGAAGTTTCTCAGGAGATCGTAGTCGCGTTGGGCGCGATCGATGTCGTAGCCGCAGAGGGCGAGAACGATGATCTCCGGGGCCGCGTCGAGGACTTGTTGCCATTCGATCTGCGCCGAGGGCTGATGTTTCCGGCCCAACGGATCGTGGCCGCCTGCGATCTCGACCAGCTCCGGTCCCCAGTGCCCAGAGCAAAATGGCGGGTCGACCCATTCCATCAGGAAACAGCGCGGCCGATGCTCAATTTGGGCCGCTCGCTCCCGCACCGCTTCGACGCGAGCCGACAAGCTCGCCACGACTTCCTCGGCACGCTGGGACACACCGCACGCTTCGCCGACGCGGCGGATGTCGTTGAAAATATCGGCGAGACTGGAGGGCTCGAGGCTCACGATCTGGGGCGGACCGGGCAGAGTCTCGGCCAACTGCACCACCGTCCCGTAGCCGACGGCGCAGACGTCACACAGCTTTTGGGTCAGGATCATGTCCGGTCGCAGTTCGCGCAAGAGCGGCTCGTCGATGGTGTAGATGGTGCCGTTCTCGCGCAGAGCGCGCCGGACCCATTCGTCCACTTCTTTGCTCGTCAGGCCAGCGCCGTGAGCCGGGCAATGCGTAACGCGAGGACGGGTGTTGGCTTCGTCCGGGAAATCGCATTCGTGCGACACGCCGACCACGTTGTCAATTAAGCCGAGCGCGGCGGCGATCTCAGTCGCCGCGGGCAGGAGGGAAACGATTCGTCGGGTTTGGCGGTGCTGCATGAAGGACGCGGTCAATCTGAAATCTCGGGCCGAGATGTAAAGGAAACACCGCTGGCGGGGAGAGCACCGCGCTGTCGGTGCCGGGGACGCCCGTGGCTTGCAATAAACGCCTCTCGGACATTTGCGGAAGCAACGGCGCACTTCCCTCAAATGTGGGCGTATGACGCCTCATCAGGGATTGACGCGAAGTTCCTCACCCGGTAAAACCGGCGAATGGGCACGATCCAAGTCAATCGCGGCGAAACGAAACTCGGTGTTTTTTCAGAAGAAGAAATTCGGGAGGGCCTAAGCAACGGGCGCTTTCTTCCGACCGATCTTTTCTGGCGTGAAGGGATGCCGACATGGCTGCCGCTCGCCCAATTTTCCGCGGCTGAGAGCGCGGCACCCGGTGCTGCCGCTGCTATTCCCAGCGTTGCCATTGTCGCGCAGAGCGGTCTCCCGTGGGATCGCCGTCAGGAGCTCGGTTTCTTCGTGGCCTTCTTTGAAACGCTTAAGCTCGTTCTGCTCAATCCGAGCGTCGCATTTGCAAATATGAAGCCGGAAGGCGGCTTGGTGGATCCACTGATCTACGCTGTGATCGGCGGAAGCCTGGGCTGGGTCTTCTACTTTATCTTCAGCCTCTTCATTGGATCACTTGGGGCGCTGGGCGATCACAATGCGCTTGGCGGTTTGCTTGGATTTGGGTTCGGCGGCATTTTCGCGCTGATTTTTTTTCCGATCTTTCTCACGCTCGGGCTCTTCATCGGTGCGGGGATCGTGCATCTCTGCCTGATGCTGGTGGGCGGGGCGAAACGGAGCTATGAGACGACGCTGCGCGTTCTTTGTTATTCGGTCGGCTCGACTTATCCGCTCATGATCGTGCCGGCATGCGGCGGGGCGATTGCTGGCATTTGGTGCCTGGTGGTGGAGTGCGTCGGTCTCGCCAAAGCACACGAAACCACTACGGGCAAAGCGGTCCTGGCGGTCTTTCTGCCAATCATTGTTTGCTGCGGCGGCGGGTTCCTGCTGGCGGTGATGTTTGGAACTATCGGAGCGCTCACTGGCCATCATTAAACGATCGGAACGATGCAGCTTTGCCGCCGTTCACTTGGGCCCCGGGAGGTTGATCATGAATTGCTCTGGCTCCTTGTTTCGTTAGGCTCGTTTAGCCTCGCCGCTCTTTGGTTCGCCGCCCGACTGCCGACACCGCAGTGCGCCTTTCATTCGTTTACCGGCCTGCCCTGCCCCACTTGCGGCGCAACCCGCGCCGCCTGGCAATTTCTCCATGGCCACTTCGCCGCTTCCTTCTTTTACAATCCCCTCGTTTTCCTCGCTCTCTGCGTTGTTCTCATCTTTGATCTCTATGCTGTCGCCGTGCTCGCGGGCGGCGCGCCCCGCTTCTGTTTCACAAACTTCTCCGGCGCGCAAAAGCTGCTCCTCCGCAGCCTGGCCATCGGTCTTTTCCTCGGCAATTGGCTCTACCTATTAACCACTCACTCCTAACCTAATCGAAACCCGAGACTCACAATCCAAATGCCTACTGAAGATAAGTGCTGCACCATCGCTCCTTACTTTCACGTGCCGGCAGATCAGGCGCAGGCCTTTCGCGCCCTTTGCGAACAATTCGTCGCCAAGGCAACTAACGAGGAAAAATGCCTCTACTACGGCTTTTCGTTTGATGGCGAAACGGCTCATTGCCGTGAAGGCTACTCCGACGCAGAAGCCGCCCTTGCCCATCTCGAGAACGTAGGCGACCTGCTCGACCAGGCATTTAAAATCGTCACCCTCGCCCGCCTGGAGATTCATGGACCGGCGGAAGAGCTGGCCAAGCTGCGCGGGCCGCTCGCGGGATTGAACCCGCAATTCTTCATCCTGGAATATGGTTTCCGTCGTTAGCCGGCGGGATTTGTTCCGTTCACCTAACGACCGGGATGTCCAATCGCGGCTCCCGCCGCGGCCGAGGCTCCGCTGCCGCTCACTTCATTCGCGTCCGTCACTCCGCTGCCTTCCCCGTGCACGCCGGAGGTGGTGGTGTGAATTTCCCTCTCACGCGCAGCGCAACTGGCCAGAACCAATCCAGTCAGCGTAATGAGACAAAGTTGTCGGATCGATCTTTTCATCTCTACTGAATCGCCGCTCGACCACGATTGGGCCGCGCTCTCTGCCCAGTTTCTGGCAATCAGGCAGCCCGGGGTTTATCTTGCAAGGTGATCGAACAACGGGACTTGATCGTCTGGGGCGCATCGGCCTTTCTAGCATTTGGCATGGGCTGGAGCCGCTATGCGAAGAACAAAGCGCGCAACGACCTCGTTCGGCAGCTCGCCGCGATGAAGCCAGAGCAGCGCAAGAAAATGCTCAGTCGCTACAACCCGAAAGTGGCGCTTGAACTCCGGCAGGAGTTGCTGGAGAAATTTCGAATCATGTGCTGAAGTCCCTCCCCCGGGAAAGGGGCGTTTTGTAACAGAATCGTTACTCACCCGGCGTTGCGATCAAGGCTGCATCGATCGAATAGGGCAACAGGAAAGGCCTTGAACTGTTGAGCGAACCAAATCCGCAGCCGACGATCGCCGACGATTTCCCCGCGGCGATCTCCCATCTTCGTCCGCGGCGCAACAAGCGCGGGCGACGATCCCGATTTTCCAAAGCATTTTCCTCGTCCGGCACCCACGATCGATCGGGGCCAGCCGGCTATTCCCTGATGCGCAACCGCCGGCTCATCATGGCTGCCCTGCGAGTCTGGGAATTGAAGAACGGGTTTCACAACCCGTCCTAGCCGCCGTCAGCACGGCGTTCCGTCCTCTGGCAGCGTTCGTACCCTGCTTCGAAGGAGAAATTGGTCTTGCCACCATGCCTGACAGGGCATTCAGTCCGCCATGATTAAATCAGCAACGTGGTGTGGAATCGTCGCGGCGGGCCTCTTCGTGTTTGCCGGTGCGGCTCAGGCCGAGTCTCCCAAGAGTTACCAGGTGACCGGGCCCGTCCTGGAGGTGACTGACAGCATGATCGCGGTGCAGAAAGGCAAAGATCGCTGGGAAATCGCCCGCGATCCAAAGACCAAGATGAACGGCGAAGTCAAGGTCGGAACCAAGGTGACAATCATGTACACGATGACGGCCACCGACGTGGAAGCGAAAGCCGACAAGGCGGAGAAGAAAAAGTAGGCCGCCAGTCGAGACCGAATCCAGCGACAAAACAGACGCGCGCTTTTTCTTGCGGGCACCTGATTAATCGCTCTTAATCGCAGCGATGCCGCCGGAAGATTCGAAACGCCCACTCGATCCGACGCCGATCGTGGGCGCGCCGACGGATATTTCTCCCCTCACCCACCGCGGGCCGAAACCTCCGCACGAACGGACTGCCGCCGAGGAAGCCGGCTCGGCGGATTGGGCGGCGATCGCGGCCAGCGCGCCGTTTCGGGAGCTGCTGCGGGCCAAGCGCCGCTTCATCATTCCGGCGATGGTGATCTCAATCCTTTATTACTTTGCTTTGCCGGTGCTGGTTGGCTGGTTCCCCGAACTGATGAAAAGGAAGGTCGGCGACGGCGCAAACCTCGCCTATCTCTTCGCTCTCTCGCAGTTCTTCATGGCCTGGATTGTCGCTGGCATATACGTGGCCAAAGCCGGCGCATGGGATAAGGCTGCGGCGCGGTTGCGAACCGAGTCTGGTGGAAAATGACAGGGCAATGATCGCCGCCAGCACTACAAATCCCACCGCGATTGCGATGTTCGTCGGCTTCGTTGCCGCCACCCTCGTTATCACCTTTTACAGCGCAAAAAAATCCTCCGGCTCCAGCGCATACTTTGCGGCCGGACGGCGCATTACCGGCTGGCAAAACGGCCTCGCCGTCGCCGGCGACTACATGAGCGCGGCCAGCTTCCTTGGCATCGCCGGCATGATTGCGCTCTCCGGTTACGACGGCTTCCTATATTCAGTCGGTTTCCTCGTCGCCTACCTCGTCGTCCTCCTCGTCGTGGCCGAGCCGCTCCGCAACGCTGGCAAATACACCATGGCCGACGTGCTCGCCTACCGATTGAAGCCGCGTCCCGTTCGTGCCCTCGCTGCGCTCAGCACGATTACAGTCAGCACCTTTTACATGATCGCGCAGATGGTCGGCGCTGGCAGCCTGGTCAAGGTCCTGCTCCCCGGCATCGGCTACAATCTCGCCGTCTGCGGCGTCGGCGTGCTCATGATTGTTTACGTCGTCTTCGGCGGCATGCTCGCCACCACCTGGGTGCAAATCGTCAAGGCTATCCTGCTCATGAGTGGCTCGGTCCTGCTCAGCGTTCTCGTGATGAGCCATTTTCATTTTAGCCTGAGCGAATTCTTCCACGCCCTAGCGAATATCTCTTTTCACGATAAATCCGGCGCAGAGGTGACGAAGGATTTCCTCACCCCGGGGATGAAATTCAAGAATCCGCTCGACTTCATCTCGCTGAGCATGGCTCTCGTCTTCGGCACCGCCGGTTTGCCGCACATCCTCGTTCGTTTCTACACCGTGCCGGATGCCAAAACCGCTCGCTCTTCCGTCGTCTGGGCAATGGCCTTGATCGGCATCTTCTACATCATGACCACCTTCTTTGGGTTCGGCGCGGCCAGCGTGCTCGGACCCGATTTCATCACCAAAAACGGCGGCGGCAACATGGCCGCGCCGCAGCTCGCCCGCGCTCTCGGTGGCGACGTCTTCTTCGCTTTCATCAGCGCAGTCGCCTTCGCCACCATCCTCGCGGTCGTCGCCGGCCTAACGATCAGCGCCAGCACCAGCTTTGCGCACGACTTTTTCACCAACGTCATCCACCACGGCAAGGAACACCGACCCGGCGAAGAAGTGCGCGTCGCTCGCCTCACTGCTTTCGTGGTCGGCGCGGTCAGCATCGGCCTCGCCATCGCCCTCGGCCCGACCGCCAACGTCGCCTTCCTCGTCGGTCTCGCCTTCGCCGTCGCCGCCAGTGCCAATCTGCCAGCGATCGTCTTTTCGATCTTCTGGAAACGCTTCAACACCGCCGGCGCGGTCGCCAGTCTCATCGTCGGCCTCGCCGCCTCAATCGGCATCATCATCATTAGCCCGACGATCATGACGATCGATCCGCCGACCGTTGCGGCCAGCGCGCGTCATCTCATCCAGCATGCTCCCATCTTCCCGCTCGAGAATCCCGGCATTGTCAGCATCCCGTTAGGCTTCCTCGCCGCCATCCTCGGCACGCTCACGAGTCGCGAACCGGACGCTGAAGCGCGCTTCGACGAGCTGGTCGTCAGGGCGAATACCGGGCTGGGAGCGGAAAAGGCGTCGACCGAATAGCCTAACGAGTCCGACGCCGTCTGGGGTAGCGCACACGTCAGGTGTGCCAGCGACGGTGTTCCACCGGCGCGAACTTTCCCTGCCGCGACGCTTCGAGATAAATTCCTTACTCCTCGTCATCGGGCTGATGGATCTTCGCCCGATGGCACGCCCGTCGAGATTCAAGTCTCGACTGCCCCGGATCGCTCGTATTTAGATACGGCAAATGTCAGTTACTAGAGATTCCTTATTCCTCATTTTTATGCTTGTTTCTGGCGGGATCGCGCAAGGGTTCCCGAGCGAAGAGCAGGTGCATTCTAATCTACGTGTCGGCCTCACCGACGATGAAGTCGCTCGGCGATTGGGACAACCTAACAATGGTAGGATTGTACCATGTGTGGATTGTTCCTTCACCTATCTGCCGCCGCTCGGGAGCTTAACCATCCCTAAGAAAGGATACACTGGGGTGCGGATTTGGTTTACCGGTGGCAAAGTCAGCGCCTGGCACATTTACACTGGCAATCCTGGGACAACCTTCGCGGGTGATGCCTGAATTTCCATTCGAGACGCAAAACCGAATCCGCGCCGTCTTCTACAGACCAATCCAACGTGAGTTAGCCGAAGCGACGGATTAGAATTGCACCGACCGACCTTCCGGTCATCGGATTACCTACGCTGTGCCAACTTCCTTGAGCCGCAGATGAACCATCTCGACATGTCTTCGGCATCCCGAATGGTTCTAACGCGACTACGCCATGGAACAGGCGAGTAAAATCTCAAGAGCGAAGAAGCGGCGACCGGCCCGGCCCTCGAGAAGGCTGCTACTCCTGTTCATGGCACTGTTCTTGATCCCGGGGCTTCAAGTGGCAGTGGTCCGGTTCGTGAATCCGCCGCGGACGTTGCCGATGCTGCTCGAACAGGGCGGCTCGATATTCTCGCGCAAGGCGCATCCCCCGCTCCGCTATCAATGGATCGACCTCGAGCAGATGCCCGAGATGTTCTTGAAGCATCTCTGGATTTCGGAGGATCAGCGGTTTTTCCAGCACGATGGGTTTGACTGGAAGGAAATCGACCAGGCGATGGAGAAAGCGGAGCGGACGGGGAAACCGGTGCGCGGGGCGTCGACCATCACGAACCAGTGTGCGCGCTCGATCTTTCTCTGGCAGGGGCGTTCCTGGATCCGGAAGGGCTTGGAGTCATATTACACGATCTGGATGGAGGCGCTGCTGCCGAAACGGCGCATCCTGGAGCTCTACGCGAACGTGATCGAGATGGGGCGCGGGATTT
This sequence comes from uncultured Verrucomicrobiae bacterium, assembly GCA_963819975.1. Lineage (GTDB taxonomy): Bacteria > Verrucomicrobiota > Verrucomicrobiia > Chthoniobacterales > UBA10450 > Palsa-1392. Next base: position 193,562 of record CAWFYE010000004.1, read on the forward strand.
ACGGAGTGGAAGAGGCGTCGCAATATTATTTCGGAGTAAATGCGCGTGGTCTGACGCGAAAGCAATCGGCCCTGCTGGCTGCGGTGTTGCCGAATCCTAAGCGCTGGAACCCCGCACACCCGGGCGCTGCGTTGCGGCGGCGTGAGCAGCGAATTCTCACGCGGGAACGGGAGGCGCGGTTTCCTGAGGGGTTGCTTCGGTGAGTTTGTGAGTCGGACCAAGGATGCTGACTCTACATTTGAGGGCAAAACCGATCAGTCGCGCCTCAGGCTGCTGCCGCGACACCTACCATCGCGTTTCCCAGAGGGAGACGTCTACGCTGTCGCCGCGGTGGCTTTTTCCCACTCGGCGGTGAGGCGCTCCAGCTCGCCCGAGACGGCCGAAAGTTCGCGGTTGATCGCGACTGCGCGTCCGCCGGCTTCGTAAACGGTTGGATCTTCCAGCTCGATGGCCAGCTCCTTTTGCTGACCTTCCAGGGTGGCGATGTGCATCTCCAGTTCCTGGACGCGTTTCGCCCGCTCGCGTTCCTCTTTGGCGAGCGCTTTGCGTACTTCGGCTTCGGCGCGCTTCTGGGCTTTTTGTTCGCGCAATCCCGGTTTGTAGCCGGGGACGCTGACCCCGGCGCCGGCCTCACCGCGGGCGGCTACAGCCGGTTGTTCATTCGTTAGCCCATTGCCCGAAGTGAGCGCCGCTCGCTCGGAGGTGGCCCGCGATTTATCGAGGTAATACTGGTAATCGCCCGCGTAGGGGGTGAGCCGGCCGGCGTTGATGTGCAGGACGCTGCCCGCGATGGCGCGGATGAAGTGCACGTCGTGACTGATGAAAATGAGAGTTCCTTCGTATTGGCGGAGCGCGCCGATGAGGGCATCGATCGAGCCGACGTCGAGGTGGGTGGTCGGCTCGTCCATGAGAAGGAGATTGGGCGGGTAAAGGAGCAACTTCACGAGCGCCAGGCGCGATTTCTCTCCGCCACTCAGCACGCCGACGGTCTTGAAAACATCGTCACCGCGGAAAAGAAACGAGCCGAGCACCGTGCGCGCGGTCTGCTCCGAGACCGGCTCGGGAACGTCGAGCACGCTTTCCAGCACCGTATGCCTGACATTGAGCATCTCGACCCGGTGCTGCGAGAAATAGCCGACGCGCACATTGTGTCCGGGCTGGCGCTCGCCCTTTTGCACCGGGAGAACACCCGCCAGTAGTTTAAGCAGGGTCGATTTGCCGGCGCCGTTAGGCCCGACCAGGACCGTGCGCTGGCCACGCTCAGCTTCGAAATTCAACGACTCATAAACAACGAGATCGCCGTAAGCGTGCCGCACGTCCTTGAGCGTGATCGCGCGCAAGCCACTCCGCGGCGGCTGCGGGAAATGGAACTTGATCGTCTTCGCCTGCGCGACGGGCGCGGCGATTTTCTCCATTCGATCGATCTGCTTCAGCTTGCTCTGGGCCTGCGATGCCTTGCTCGCCTTCGCCCGGAAGCGATCGGCGAAACGCTGAAGCGATTCGATCTCCTTCTGCTGGTTTTTGTACGCCGCGAGCTGCCGCTCTTCGCGCGCCGCCTTTTGTTCGACGTAGCTATCCCAGTTGCCGCGGTAACGGATCAATTTCGCCTGCGCAATCTCGACGATGCTGCCGACAAGCGCGTTCAGGAACTCGCGATCGTGCGAGATCATGAGGATCGCGCCGGGATAGGTTTGCAAATAATTCTGGAACCAGACCAGCGAATCGAGATCGAGGTGGTTGGTCGGTTCGTCGAGGAGTAGAAGATCTGGTTCCAGCACGAGGAGACGCGCCAGGTGGGCGCGCATGATCCAGCCGCCGCTCAGCGCACTCGCCGGCCGAACGAAATCGCTCTCTTGAAAAGCGAGGCCGGCGAGGACACGCTTGGCTTTCGGTTCGATCTCCCAGTCGTGTTCTTCTTCCAACTGCTGGTGCGATTTCCCGCAGGCCAGTTCGAGCACTGATTCGTCGAAGACGGCGGCCGTCTCCTGCGGCAGATAACCGAGCGTCGCATTTTTCTCGAGCGAGACCTTCCCCGCATCGGGCGATGCCTCGTCGAGGATGAGGGAGAAGAGGGTCGATTTTCCGGCGCCATTCGGTCCGACCAGCCCCACCCGATCGCCACGATTCACCTGGAGCGAGACATCCTCGAAGAGGACGCGCCCGGCGAAAGATTTGGAAACTTGTGAAACGGTCAGCATCGAAAAATGAGGGGAACTGTTCCTGCGAAGAGAGGGAGCGCAACCGCCCATTCGTGCTCATGCTCGACAGGGCACCGTCGCCTTGGCACATGATTGTCACGTGATTTTGATCGCGACGCCAAATTTTTTGGCGAAACTGCCCTTCTACAACAAAGGAAAAATCAATGAGCACAATCACAACCGAGGATGGAACGCAGATTTACTTCAAGGATTGGGGCCAGGGACAGCCCGTCGTCTTCAGCCACGGCTGGCCGCTCTCGGCCGATGACTGGGACGCGCAGTTGCTCTTCTTCCTCAATCACGGCTATCGCGTCATCGCCCACGACCGCCGCGGCCACGGCCGCTCTTCCCAAACGGCCGAGGGCCACGACATGGATCATTACGCCGACGACCTTGCCGCTTTGACCGCGCATCTGGATCTGAAGGACGCGATTCACGTCGGCCATTCCACCGGCGGCGGCGAGGTGGTGCACTATCTGGCGCGGCACGGCGAAAGCCGGGTGCAGAAGGCGGCCATCATCAGCGCGGTGCCGCCGCTGATGCTGAAGACGGAGGCCAATCCCAACGGTCTTCCGAAAAAAGTATTCGACGACTTTCAGGTGGCGCTCGCCGCCAATCGCTCGCAGTTCTATCGCGACATCGCAGCCGGGCCCTTCTACAACTACGACCGCCCAGGCGTGAAATCTTCCGAGGCGACCATCCAGAACTGGTGGCGCCAGGGCATGATGGGCGGCGCCAAGGCGCATTACGACGGCATCGTTGCCTTCTCGCAGACCGATTTCACCGAGGACCTGAAGAAAATCACCGTGCCGGTGCTGGTGATGCACAGCGAAGACGATCAGATCGTGCCCTACGTCGCTGCGGGGCCGTTATCGGCCAAGCTGCTGAAGAACGGGACGCTCAAAACCTACCAAGGATTCCCGCACGGCATGCCGACGACGCAGGCCGAGACGATCAACGCCGACCTGCTGGCGTTTATCCAGGGCTGACTCAAAGCAAGCTAATCGTCATGAAGACGAAGCAATTCCACCGCGTTTCACGGCGCTCCTTTCTGACCTCTGCCGCCGTGGCAACTGCCGGCGTCTGGCTAATGCCGCGCCGGCTCTTCGCTAAGGGCGAAAGCCCGGTCATCACCATCCGACGCGAAGCCGCCACCGCTAAAATCAACGTCACGAAACTGCGCGGGAACGTGAGCGTTCTTGAGGGCTCGGGTGGAAACATCGCCGTTCTGACCGGGCGCGACGGAAAGCTTCTGGTCGACGCCGGGATCACGGCGTCGCGTCCAAGAATCACCGAGGCGCTCGACAGCCTGAGCGACGATCCGGTCAAACATCTGATCAATTCGCATTGGCATTTCGATCACACGGACGGCAACGAATGGCTTCATTCTGTCGGTGCCGAAATCACCGCGCAGGAGAACACGCGGAAACACCTCGCCGTCACGACTCGGGTTGAAGATTGGAATTTCACCTTCCCGCCGGCACCGGCGGGGGCTTTGCCGACCAGCGAGTTTGCGAGCGAGAAAACGCTCCAGCTCAACGGAGCCACGCTCGCCCTTAAGTACTACCCGCCGGCGCATACCGACAGTGACATTTCGGTCGAATTCACGGAGGCCGACATCCTTCACGTGGCCGACACCTTTTGGAACGGCTATTTCCCGTTCATCGATTATTCCACCGGCGGCAGCATCGACGGAATGATTCACGCGGCGGAGGCAAACGTGGCCAGGGTCACGGACAAGACCATCGTGATTCCGGGTCATGGTCCGATCGGCAACAAGGCTCAACTGATTGCCTTCCGCGACATGCTCGTGACCGTGCGCGCGAAAATCGGTTTGCTCAAGAAGGCAGGTAGGAGCCTCGGCGAGATCCTGGCGGCGAAACCAACCGCCGGCTACGACGAAAAATGGGGTGGGTTCGTCATCGATGGGAAAACCTTCACCCGACTCGTTTATGCCGGCATCTAAAGGGTTGGCGACAATCGCGTCTGACTTTGGCCCAAAGGAGACGATGGACCGGCTCGAAAATGAAGTCCGCGCCAAAGGTCTGAACGTCTTTGCGCGGATCGATCACGCGGCCGGCGCGAAAGAAGCGGGGCTCGATCTGCGGCCGACCGAACTCATCATCTTTGGTAACGCCCGCGGCGGCACTCCGCTCATGCAGGCCGCCCAGACGGTCGGAATGGATCTGCCATTAAAAGCTTTGGTCTGGCAGGATGAAACGGGCAAGACCTGGCTTTCCTATAACGAGCCCGCGTGGATCGCCGAGCGATATGGCCTGAGCACGGCCGGACAAGTCGTGAGCAATCTAACCGCTGCCCTGACTGCAGTGACGCGCGCGGCGGCGGAGGCTCATCCCGACTAAGCGATCGTCGAGGCTCGTTGCGTGATCAGGCGTGGGCGTTCCAGAGGCGTTTGCGGAAGTAATCTTTCCAGCTCTCGGGAAGTGCCGGCAGCTCGGTGGCGCGGCGCAGCAGGTCCTGGCTCTGAGAATCGAGGGCGTAAAGGTTCGTAATATCAAGAGTCGTTAGGCCACCCACCGCTCGCTCGATGACCTCGATCGGGTCGCCGGCTGCGACTTCCCCCTCACGCTGCACCGCGAGATAAAAGCCGGTTTTTTTACTTTGCAGGAATCGCTTCACCAGGTCCGGACGATTGAAGCGAATCCCGAGCTTGTAACACGGCATGCGCGGCTGGGTGACGATCAACTCCGCCGAACCGATGCGATAGCGGTCTCCAATTTCCACCTCTTCTTCGCGCAGACCTTCACTCGTAAAGTTTTCGCCAAATGCTCCCCAGGCGAGATCAGCTCCCGGAAGCTCGCTTTGCCAAAACGCGTAGTGCTCGCTCGGGTAAACGTAAACAGCTTTGTCGACTCCGCCGTGCACCGAAAGATCGGATTGCTGATCGCCCTCCAGATTGAGCGTGGCAACGTGCACCCGACCTTCCACAGGCTTTTTCCAAATCGAGGTCTTCACAGTCCGACCGTGCCATGTGACTTCTCGTGGGAGACCGACGTTGACAGAAATGATTTTCATGGCGGCCGCCTTTCCGGTTGCTCCTCCGACGAGGGAACCACGTGCCGCGACTCGAGAGCAAGCAGCAAGTGAGAAGTCGAACCTGTGGGCGAGTTTGGGGGTGCCGGCGGAGGGGATCGAACCCACACACCCTTGCGAGTACCAGATTTTGAGTCTGGCGCGTCTGCCAGTTCCGCCACGCCGGCTTTGCAGCGAGATATCGCTTTAGCAGCGGAAAGGTCGCCCGCAATCGAAAAGTGCGCCGGAATCAGCGCGCCGGCGCCGTGAGCAGGCCGCGTTCACGCAGCCACGTGAAAGCTCGCGGAATCATGCCGTAGCCAAAATGCGCCTGTGGCACCGTGATTAATTCCGACCCCGGCCAGGAATCGCGCAAAGCCTCCAGGTCCGCCAGGCGCACGATGCGATCGTAGGTGCCGGCGACGATGAGAGTTCGTTCCGCCACATCTCCGGCCGGGGGCGCGCGCAGCGGCGAGGAGAGGTGCGCATGGCGATCGATTAATGCGCGTTCCAATCCGGCCCGGACGAGTTGCCCGCGAATCGTCCAACTCGTCGGACCTTCGTAGAGCGCGTAGCCGATGTTGACCATCGGAGCAAGCAGGGCAAGAAAACGCAGGTCGGACTCGAGCGAAGCCAGCAGAGCGCCAATCCAGCCGCCGTAGCTCGTCCCCAGGATTCCAAATTCCCGGCTACCCTGCGCGCGCAGCCAGACGAGAAGCTGCCGGATCTCGACCACCGCCTGGCGCAATGTGTCGCCGGTGAGCAGAAGATCCGCGGTGCAGCACAGCTCCCCGTTCAGATGTCCGGGCGGGCGGCGGGAATAATGGAAAGGAAGATGAACAAAGGCGGCATTCCACCCGAGCGCATTGAAGTGCCGCGCCCACCGCTGGTAACCCGCGTCCGAGGCAGACATGAGCGCGTGCAGCATGATCACGGTCGGCGCAGCGGGCCGAATACGGAAGAGAGCGACGTGCGCCCGTCCATTCATCGGAAAAGTCGCCACCGACTCGGCCGGGCTCGACCAGCGGATGGTTTCCGCTCCCTCGCCGCGGAAATCCCGCATCGTCGCGGGCAGCGCGAAATGCTCGGCCCGCGTCTGGCGTTCGCACATCGTGAAATATTTCTCGGCCGCCGCCCGGGTCGAAATCCGCTCGGCATGCCGCCGGTGAAGGAGGGCGAGCGATCCGCAAAGCACTTGATCGACCGCCAGTCCGAAACCGCGATGGAGAAACGTTCGCATCTCGTTAGTCGTTAGGCAACGGCGTCCCAGCCCTTGCGCCGTTGTGGCGTGGCCGGCAGATCATCGGATTGCAGATCGAAGTGCGAGATGTGATTGGCGGCCATGACGGCGGCGTCCAGCGGCTCGGCCGCCCCAGGCACGCACCAAGTGTGAACCCGGGCGAATAGACTCGCTGTCAGGCGCGCCGCACTTCGTGAAAGACTATAGCACCAGTTGCTCACCCGGAAGCGAACGGCGGCTAGACCGCAAACGGCTCGAGGCCGCGCGGCGGCCCAAGAACTTCGCGCAGGATGATCGCCCGGCGCACGCTGCCCCGGGAACGAAGAGTTGCGCCTAACGAACCTGTGGGAGCGGGCTGTCGCGATGCAGTTCGGTCGACGACCGTAGAGGGGGAGAGTGTCGCCGGCTGCATCGCGACTCCGATCTCAGGCTGTGACGGCGCCACGGTCACCACGGTCGGTAACGGCGGCGGAGCCGGCTGCACCGGCGGCGGTCTCAGGTCTTCGGGCGTGGTGACAAGAGGCGGCAGCGGTTGGGCCCAACTGCGCTTCACTTTTGCCTTCGGCGGTGCGGGCGGCGGCGATGCAGTGACAACGCGGCGCCGGCGAACGGGCGGAGGCGGCTGCGTCCCCGGCGGCATCCCGAGTGCCTCGAGGAACCGGCGCACCCGTTCCTCTTCACTCTGCGGCGGCGGTCGCTGTGGAGGCGCCTGTTCGTTAGGAACGGATGGATCGGCTTCGCTCTTTTCGCTCTCCGCCCGTTTGCTCTCCGAGCGGCTGGTGAGCCACTTGATAACAAGTGCCAGCGCGGCGAGAACGAAAAAGATGAGCGTATCGTTCATCGAAAAAATGACGAGCGGTCGTCAGGGGGTTTCCGTCGTCGGCTTCTCACTCGCGCCGATCGATTCGCGCATCGTGGTGTCGGCCTGGACGTTCTTCATCCTCACGTAATCCATGATCCCAAGATTGCCGGAACGGAAGGCATCGGCCATCGCTTGCGGAACGAGCGATTCGGCTTCCACGACTTTGGCCCGCATCTCCTGGGTCCTGGCTCGCATTTCCTGCTCGACCGCGACGGCTGCGGCACGGCGCACTTCGGCCTTAGCCTGGGCGACGCGCTTGTCGGCATCGGCCTGCTCGGTTTGCAGTTTCGCGCCGATGTTATCGCCAATGTCGACGTCCGCGATGTCGATCGAGAGAATCTCGAAGGCGGTTCCGCTATCGAGCCCTTTTTGGAGAACAAGCTTGGAGATGCGATCGGGATTTTCGAGCACGTCCTTGTAGGTGTCGGCCGAGCCGATCGAGGTCACGATCCCCTCGCCCACCCGCGCGATGATCGTCTCCTCGGTCGCGCCGCCGACGAAGCGATCGAGATGCGAACGCACGGTGACGCGCGCTTTCACTTTCACCCCGATGCCGTCCTTGGCCACGCCGTCGATCGTGGTCCGGCCCATCGCCGCGCTCGGGACGTCGATGATTTTTGGATTGATGCTGGTGCGGACGGCTTCGAGCACGGTTTTGCCGGTGCCCTTGGTCGCGAGATCGATTGCGCAGGCGCGATTGAAATCGAGCGAGATGCCGGATTTGTCGGCCGCGATCAACGCGAGGATGACGTGCGCGACATCGCCGCCGGCGAGGTAATGCGCCTCGAGCGGATCGCTCGGGATGTCGAGTCCGGCTTTCACTGCGGTGATGCGGTTGTCGACGATCAAACCGACCGGCACCTTGCGGAGGCGCATGGCGACCATCTTGCCGATTCCGACGGGCGCGTTGGCGACCCGCGCCCGGAGCCAGAGACCGAAGAAATTAAAAAGAACGACCGCGAGGACGAGGGCGATAACCCCGAGCACTCCGACGCCGAGAAGATAAAGGGAATCCATGCCTTGAATTTACGAGAGCGAGCGAAGCGCGGAAAGCGCTATTTGCGTGGGACGTCGCCGCGCATCGCACGACGAATCTTTTTCCACGGCGGCTTTAGGAGAATCCAAGAATCGGATGCGGAATGTACGGTTCCTCCAGCTTCGCGATCTCGTTGGGCGTTAGTTTTACCTCAAGCGCTGCGACGGCGTCGTCGAGATGCTGCGGCTTCGACGCGCCGATGATCGGCGCAGTCACGGCGGGTTTATGCAGCATCCAGGCAAGCGCGACCTGCGCCCGCGGGATTCCTTTTGCCTCCGCAATTTCTCCCAGACGATCGACCACCGTGCGGTCGGCCTCGGCGTGTCCCTGGTAAAGTGTTTTGCCGTATTCGTCGGTGACGGAGCGCCCGCCGCCCGGATCGCTCCAAGGACGCGCGAGATGGCCGCGCGCGAGCGGACTCCAGGGGATCACTCCGATTCCCTCCGCCTCGCAGAGCGGCATCATCTCGCGCTCTTCTTCGCGGTAGAGTAAATTGTAGTGCGGCTGCATCGAGACGAAACGCGTCCAGCCGTGCCGGTCGGCGAGATGGAGGGCGTGGCAAAGTTGCCAGGCATACATCGAGGAGGCGCCGATATAGCGTGCCTTACCCGCCTGCACCACGTCGTGCAACGCCTCGAGAGTTTCTTCGATCGGGGTCTCGTAATCCCAGCGATGGATTTGATACAGGTCCACGTAATCCATCCCGAGGCGGCGCAGGCTGTCGTCGATCGCGGTCATGATCGCTTTGCGGGAAAGGCCGCCGGTATTGGGCGCGTCGCGCCAGGGAAAGAAGACCTTCGTCGCCACGACCAGCTCGTCGCGCCTCCCCAGCTCGCGCAAGGCGCGGCCGACGATTTCTTCGCTCGTGCCGTCGGAGTAGGCGTTGGCGGTGTCGAAGAAATTAATCCCAAGATCGAGAGCGCGGGCGAAGAACGGTCGGCTCTGTTCTTCGTTCAAACTCCACGGGTGGCTGCCGCGCTCCGGCACACCGTAGGTCATGCAACCGAGGCAGATTCGAGAAACTTTGAGGCCGGACCTTCCGAGTCGGGTGTATTCCATTCGAGAATATAGCGTGTCTGTAACGAGGTGAGTCAACGATGCGACACAACCAGATGACGCCGCGGGCAGGCGCGTTACTCTTATTTGCCAAATGAAACAATTTTCTCTGCTCGACCTTTCGCCCATCATCGAGGGCGGCGACGCCGCGCTCGCTTTTCGCAACACGCTCGACCTCGCGCGCCACGCAGAAGAATGGGGTTATCACCGCTATTGGGTGGCGGAACATCACAATCTCCCGGGCATCGCGAGCGCCGCCACTTCGGTCGTGATCGGATACATCGCCGGCGGGACGAAACGCATCCGGGTCGGGGCGGGCGGAATCATGTTGCCTAACCATTCTCCGCTCGTGATCGCGGAACAGTTTGGAACCTTGGAAGCGCTCTATCCCGGACGGATTGACCTCGGGCTCGGACGCGCGCCGGGGAGCGATCAACTGACCGCACGCGCGTTACGACGTCATCTCGGAAACGGCAGCGGCGACACCTTTCCGCAGGACGTGCTTGAACTACAATCCTACTTCGAGCCCGCCACTCCGGATCAGGCGCTCCAGGCCGTCCCGGGCGCGGACGCACACGTTCCTCTCTACTTGTTAGGCTCGAGCGATTTTAGCGCGCGGCTCGCGGCCGAGCTGGGACTTCCCTTTGCCTTTGCCTCGCATTTCGCGCCGGACTATCTCGACGTTGCGCTCGCCCTTTACCGGCGGAATTTTCAGCCCTCAGCCTTGCTCGACAAGCCGCACGCCATGATTGGCGTCGGAATTTTCGCAGCCGCGACGGATGCGGAAGCGCAGAGGCTTTTCACTTCCTCGCAACTGCAATTCCTCAACATGGTGCGCGGCCGACCGGGCAAACTCCCGCCGCCGGTCGAGACGATGGAGGGCCTTTGGAACGCGCCGGAACGAATCGCCGTCTCGCAAAGAACGCGCTGTTCCGCGGTTGGTTCTGCCGAGACGGTACGCCGACGGCTGGAGGAGCTGCTCGAGAAGACCGAGGCAGACGAAATCATTGCCACCGCACAGATCTACGATCACGCCGCGCGCCTGCACTCGTTTGAAATCGCGGCTGGAGTGCTCGCCGATCTGGTTAGGCCAAACCTGCCTACGGACCGCGACGAATTCCGCGAAAAAACCGCGGCCAGCTAATCGACCGAGTGGAGGAAGTAGCCGCCCGCGTTTTTATCGCTCTCGAGTTTCAGCAGGCCGCGTTTTTGCGCTTCCAGGAGCAGCTCGCTGAAAGTCCTAAAGCCATAGGCGCGTTCGTTGAAGCCGGGGTGCTGGCGCTTAATCGCCTGTTTCACGCGCGAGCCGTGAACCGCGTAATCTTCGCCCCGCTCGTCGCGCAAGGCATCGATCGTGTTGTGCAAAAGGTCGAGCGCTTCCTCGATCGGCGGCCCCTGGTTCTTTTCCGGGGCGACCTTGGCCGGCGCCTTGGCTGAGGATGCGGTCGGTCGCTTGCGCGTCGGTACTGCGCGCACCAGGTCGTCGTAATAGATGAACTCGTCGCAGTTCGTGATGAAGAGATCGGAGGTCGATTGCTTCACCCCGACGCCAATGACGGTTTTGTCGTTCTCGCGCAACTTGCTCACAAGCGGCGAGAAATCGGAATCGCCGCTGATAATTGCAAACGTGTCGACGTGACTTTTCGTGTAACAAAGATCGAGCGCATCGACCACCATTCGGATATCGGCGGAGTTTTTGCCCGATTGCCGGACGTGCGGGATCTCGATCATTTCGAAGGCCGCTTCGTGCAACCCGCGTTTGAAAGCTTTGTAGCGGTCGAAATCGCAATAGGCCTTCTTCACCACGATGTGGCCCTTAAGCAGGAGGCGTTCGAGCACCTTGCGCACGTCAAAAGCCGGGAACTGGGCATCGTGCGCGCCGAGGGCGATGTTTTCCAAATCGAGAAAGACCGCCATCGTGGCGTCGGCATCCTGGGCGCTCATTGCCCTAGGATGTAAGCGCGATCGGGTTCGCGAAACAGGAAAAACTTCATAGTTTGAAGAATGAAAAAGCTGCTTCTGGTCGCCTGTTTTTTTGTGATCGGCTGTCACAAGCCGGAGCCGGCCGAGCCGCCACCGACGCCCTCTGTGCAACAAAAACGGGCCGAGCGGGCGGTCGCGGTCCCGGAATCCACGCAGCGGCACTGGACATTTCTGAACCAGATCCGACAGGAAGACGCGTTCAGCGGCTCGATTTCTCGCACCCTTCTAGACGAGCAAAATCAGCTCGGCGTTGTCCTTTACTCGAGCGTAAAGCCAGAAGCAGTGCCGGATTTGATGCGCGCGGTGCTGAGGGGGCTGGCCCAGAAATTTCCGGGCGAAGATGCCACCGTTATTGTCTACATGACGGCCACTCCGCCGCGCAAAATCGGGAGCGCGCATCTCGACGGAAAAACTGAGGAGCCGACTTACACGGCAATGTAGACGTTTCGTTCTGCGCCGTAACGAATGCGAAGCAATGGCCGGGCTTTCCAACCCGAAGAACGACCTCTTTTGTGAATCGATCCTACGAGAGGCGTCCGTCCCGCGCCTCCCAGAGGGAGGCGTCTACAACCTTAATCCAGGCCCCAGATCATGGCGACGGAGGTCGTTAGGCTGCCGCCCATATTGAAGGTGAGGTATCGCTTCGCGCCTGCGACCTGCCGCGCACCGGCCTGGTTGGTCAACTGCTGATAAGCCTCGACCACCTGGCGCACGCCGGTTGCACCAACCGGATGCCCGTCGCCGATCAAGCCGCCGCCGGTGTTGACCGGGATTTCGAAGTCGAATTTGCCGGTAACATGTTCGCCGCGCGCCTGCGGCAGGGCGGTCGCGCCACTCTTGGCCAGCTCCGCGCCTTTGCCCGGCTCCGCGAAACCGAGGATTTCGTAGGCCACGATCTCAGTGATCGAGAAACAATCGTGCACTTCCGCGCCGTGCATGTCGCGCGGCTTGAGGTTCGCCATCGCGAAAGCTTGCTCCGCCGCTTTGCGCGCGGTGCTGAAAGTTGGGGCGTCTTTCTTTTCGAGAGCGAGATAATCGGTCGTGTGCCCGAAGCCGAGCAGTTGCGGGAGCTTTGATTTATCAATGCCGTGCTTGTCGAGATACTTCCCGGAGACGAGGACAAGTGCAGCCGCGCCGTCGGTAATCTGCGAGCAATCGGAAACGCGCAATGGCTCTGCGACGCTCGGGTTTTTCTCCGAAACCTGCGAAGCGTGGTCGTAGGTCAAGTCGGCGTCGCGCATTTGCGCGAGCGGGTTCAGGCGCGCATGCGCGTAATTCTTGTAGGCGACGGCAGCGAGGTCATGCGGCGTTGCGCCATACTTGTCGATGTAGATCTGCGCAATCTTGCCGAACAATTTAGGGAACATGAAATCACCGTATTCCGGCCGCTCGACGTCGAAATCCGCCGCCGCTCCCAGAACATCGGAGCCGTCTTTGGCCGACATGGTCTTTTGCTGTTCCGCGCCGACGACGAGCACCGCGTCGTGAAATCCGCCCATGATCCATTGCGCCCCGAGCAGGACGGAGAGCGCTCCCGAGGCGCAGGCCGCCTCCGTGTGCATCGTCGGGATGCCGTGCAGTTTTTCGTCGATCTCCGGGATGAACGCGCCGAGGTGGAGCTGCTTCGTAAACTGCCCGGCATTGAAATTTCCAACCGCCGCCGCCTGGATTTCGCCCGGATCGATCTTCGCATCTTCGATCGCTTTTTGGCCGGCTTCCTTGATCACGTCGCGGAGTGCTTTGCCTTCTTTTTTGAGGTTGCGCTTAAAGTCGGTTCGGCCCGCGCCGAGGATGTAAACTGGTTCGTTCATAGCTGCGCTAAACCTAAGCCACGCGCACGATCCTGTCATCCACGTCCCCGCTTCTGATGCTGACAATGGCCGCGAGCACTGATAACATCAGTCCGCTGTGGAATTTAGTGCCGCTCGCCGGCGCACGTTTTCATTTATGAACACATGCTTGAGACGTCGACACCCACTTAAGGTGAATTCTTTATTCGCAGCCATTCTCGCGCTCTCTTCCGTCGCTTACTCAGCGGACCTTCCCACGTTCGTCGATCTTCCGAGCAGCCTGATCATCGGCGCATATGCCGGTGGCAAGTGGATCCCAAGCGAAACGGCCGGGAAAGCCCTGAAACCGGGAAGAAAGTACCGCCTCTTCACCCTGACCGGCAAGTCTGGCGAAGCGGTCGGCGGGAAAGCCGGCGCCAATGCTGACGTTTGCCCTGATGTCTGGGAACAGATCATGAAACCCGCCACCGAGCAGCATGCCATCGCTGTGGCCGCGCCGTGGAATCCCATGCCCCGCACCGCCAGGTCGTCCGACAAGACACAGGAAGTTTATCTAAAAGCGGCGCACGATTTCCTTGTCGGCAAGGGCATCGCCAAACCGGTCGTAAAGATTACCCAGTTGTTGCGGATCGACCTGGACGGCGACGGTGAGGACGAAGTCTTGCTCAGCGCCACTAAATATCCAGGCGAACCCGGCGAGAGCCCGCCTAGTGCGGTGGCCGGCAATTATTCGTTTGTGCTCCTGCGCCACTTCGTGGACGGAAAGGTGCAGACGAAACTGATCGACGGCGAGTTCTACCCTAAGGCGAGCGAGTCGCAAACTCCTTACCGCTACGAAATTTCCGGCCTGCTCGATCTCGACGGCGACGGACGCCTCGAAGTCATTCTCTATTCCGCCTACTACGAGGGCGCCACGGTTACCGTGTGGCACTTCGGCGCGGGGAAGCTGCACAAGGTTCTCGAGATCGGCTGCGGCGCCTGAGCTCTAACGACAAGTCAGAGCAGAAACAACCACCGAACCTCGATCGAGATGCCGGAAGAGATTTTGGCAGCCTCAACGCTTGGAAAGCCAACCAAGCCGAGACAGCACTGCTCAACAATGAACCGGTCTTGGCGCAGGGCGCCCAATTGCGCGCTGTCTCTCTCGCGCTTGAATGGCCTACGTCGTTGCGAAATTCGGATTTTGGATAAGGGTTCACCGCACGTCAGGATCCTTCGGTGAGATATCGTTAGGCCTTGGCCTGTTATCCCAAGGCATGCAACTTCAGCGCAGCCCGCAGCGGACACTGCCATCCCTAGTCTCCGCCGAAGGCATTCATCCCGGTGATATCGTGGTCGACGACCAGGGTGCGGATGTCGTCTGTGCCTCGTAGGTATAAACGCTCTCGATATTCATGAACTGCCGGATGACAGAATAACGATCGATGATGCCGACCGCGCCGAGGATCTCGCGCGCAAGGTGGGCACATACCCGCGCTATCCAGACGATGGTGCGCTTCGCGAGCGAAATCTGAGCGGGACGAACCTTGCCCGCTTCCATCGCGCGAGTGAGACGCAAGGCGAGCAGTTGCGCGTTCGTGATTTCCTGCACCATCCAGACGAGCGAGTGCCTCAGGCCCATTTTATGCCGTCTCGCCTCCTTTCTAGCTGCGGGTCGGCGGTTCACGTGCTAGATCGAAATACCATGGAGCTTACATTGCATGGCGGGCGGCACGGGGGCTTCCTCCACTATGTATGCGATCCGCTAATCGGGGGGTCTTTAGCTCATTATGGGGAATGGGCCGAAGAGGAACTGTATCTTCTTTCGTCATTCATCCGGCCGGGGGATACCGTGCTGGACGTAGGAGCTAACATTGGCACCCATTCGATTGCCTTCAGCCGTTTCGTCGGCCCAACGGGACGTGTGATCTCGATTGACGGCCAACGGCGCGCCTTCGAGCTTCTGATAATGAATCGTTTTCTGAATGCGGCCGAGAACCTGCACTGCATTCAGGCGATCGTGGGCAAGCAAAATGGGATGCGGATGGTGGCAGAGGAGGATGCCGCGCACGGCCCGAATCTGGCCTGTGTTTCGTTTGTTGACTATGAAGCGCCACGTCCCGGCGACGCGTCCACCCAAGAAATTCTCATTCCCCGGGTAGTTCTTGCCCTCGACGAGGTTCAGCTGCCTCGATGCGAGCTGATTAAGATCGATGCTGAAGCGATGGAACTGGAAGTCATGTTGGGCGCCACCCGCACGATCGAGCAACACCGGCCCGTTATTTATTTCGAGCAAACCAGCGATCGTAATTTTGCGGAGACATTTCAATTCCTGAAATCACTCTCTTATGAGCCGTTCTGGCATGTGGCCGATCCTTTCAATCGAAATAATCTGCGAGGCAATTCTAAGAACATCTTTGGCGGAGCGCGCGAGGTGATGGTGCTCGCTTTACCGAAAGAGGGAAGCAACAAGACGGTGCGAAAAGGCGTAATCTTGAGGGAAATTATGGGACCGGTTTATAATCCGCCCTGCTATCCATTGCCAGAACCTGGCTGGGCGCTCCCAGAAAATGCCTATCGCGACCTACCTCCAGTCGACTTACAGCGGATCAAGAATCTGTGGAAGGAATTCGCCCGTTGAAGGGGCCGGCGCGAATCGCGGCATCGCGGCTCGAAGTCATTCTCTATTCCGCCTACTACGAGGGCGCCACGGTTACCGTGTGGCACTTCGGCGCGGGGAAGCTGCACAAGGTTCTCGAGATCGGCTGCCGCGCCTAAACGGCGGTGCGTGTGACATGATGATTTGTGTTGGAGATGACACTAATAAATTGCCGGTTGGCCCTTGCCAACATTGCTTAACGGAAGCTCTGCGGCTTGCTCACACCCGCGGGATCGCGTACCCGACTCCACGTATGATCAAAGGCAGCGAAATCCGAAAAGCCGACCATCCAATCGAACCACTCCTGCTCGATCGCTGGTCGCCCCGCGCGATGTCGGGCGAAGAAGTTCCGCCGGAGGAATTGATGCGGCTCTTTGAAGCGGCGCGCTGGGCTCCTTCATCTTTTAACGCCCAGCAGTGGCACGCGCTTTACGCCCGGCGCGGCGGCGAGCATTGGCCCACCTTTCTTGGTTTGCTCGTAGAGGGAAACAAGGCCTGGGCCCAACACGCCGCCGTTCTCGTGCTCTTCATCTCGCGCGAAACCTTCGAATACAACGGGGATGAATCGGTTAGCCATTCCTACGACTGCGGGGCGGCCTGGGAGAATTTCGCCCTCCAGGGTTTTAGCCAGGGCTTGGTCGTGCATGGCATGGAAGGCTTCGATTACGAGCGGGCGAGAACCGAGCTGCAAATTCCCACCGGTTTCCGGGTGGAAGCGATGGCGGCCGTCGGCAAACCGGGTGGAAAAGAAACGCTTCCCGAAAAACTTCGCGCCAAAGAAAGCCCTAACGAACGCCGCAAGCTAAGCGAGAGTATCTGCGAAGGCCCGTTCGCTTTTAGGTAAACGCCGGCCGGCCAGGAACGTGCATCGTCACTTTCGCCGCTGAAGGCGCGCTTCCGCGAGGTCGATATCGTGCTGGCTGCGGCGGAGCACTTCGTCGTTAATCGACTCGTCATTGCGCAGACCGATGACAGTCTCGGATTCTGTTTCGAGAGCCTCCCGGGCTAACTCTTCAAACTCCTGCGAGTAAAACCGCCGGACGCCATCTTCGTGCGACGCTTCCCGGCTCAATTGCCGGACGCGGTCGGCGTATTCGGAACGCAGGCGGTCAATCGTCTCAGGCCGGGCTCGACTCGCCGATCCGATCTCTTCGATGCGAGCGAGCGCGGCTTCGTTTGCCTTCAGACGCGCCATTCGCTCTTCTTTTTCCGGCACGTGATCGTCCACGATTTTCAACCAGCCAAGGAGCGGCTTCAGAGTCAGTCCTTGCGCGACGAGCGTTCCGAAAACGACATAGAACGTCACGAGCAGGATCAGATTGCGTCCAGGAAATGGCGTGCCATCCGCGAGGAGAAATGGAATGGCCAGCGCGCAACTGATCCACCGCCAATCCGAAACCCCGATGCAGGAGCGATTTCATTTCGTTAGTCGTTCGTTAGGCCCGCGACTTGCCCATACGTTCCTGCGGCGTGGTCGGCAAATCGTCGGCCTTGAGACCGAAGTGCGCGACCGTCGCAGCCCCGAGGGCCCGCATGGCGTCTGCCACGGCGTCATTTGCCTTCTTGTCCTCTAGTTGCGTCACCCGAATTGGCGCCCCCATCGTAATCCAAACGGAAACGCGCGGCGGTAGAGGCGACCAACTGCGCGCGGCGTAGAGACGATCGCTCCCGAAGATGAGACAGGGAATGATCGGCACGTCCGCCAGGCGCGCGAACGCGCTCGCGCCGCTCTTCGGCGCAACGCCGCCGAGGATCGAGGTCGCGCCCGCACGAATCCCACCCTCGGGAAACACACCGACAAGCCGTCCGGCGCGCAAACGCTCGAGGCCGACCCGGAGCGCGCGGCGATCCGGTCGCGAGCGGTCGACTGGAAAAGTGTTGACCGCCCGCAGCCACGCGCCACCCAGCCGGTTGGCATAAAATTCCTCCGTCGTCATCCAGTCGATCGCACGCCGGAAGAAAAGGGTGAGGAACACCGGATCGAAATGCGAGATGTGATTGGAGATCACGACGGCCGCACCGGAAGGTTCCACCGCGCCCGGCATTCGCCAGGTCTGGAGGCACACGAACGGGCTCGACACGACACGTGCCGCGGCTCGCGTAAAGCGGTAGGGCCAGCTGCTCATCGCTCATTCATAACCAGAGGGGCGGCGGCCTTACAGAAGTATTGCGGCAAGAGGGCGGCGCGAACTCAGGAACGCGGCGCTCGCCCGGTTGCTGTTGCACGGACAATGCAGGGTCATTTCCATGGCCCGCAATCTGCTAAGAAAAACTACTATCTGAATCTCATCCGAAGGATTAGGCCCGGGCGGGAGACCGTTTTATGCGCATCATACCGTCGTCATTGAGCTCAACGCGCTTCCTCAGGCGTTCTCCACTTGCAGCCACGCTTGGAATCCTGCTCGGCGCGGCTCTCCCGGCCCCAGTCTCGATGGCCGCTGCACATTGGACGTTGATGGGCTGGAACAATCTTGGCATGCATTGCATGGACGACGACTACTCCGTTTTTTCGATCCTGCCGCCTTTCAACACGGTCAACGCGCAGCTGATCGACAATAACGGGAAGCTGGTCACGTCGCTGCCGGCGGGCGTGACAGTCACCTATGAAGCGGTCGCCGATCCCTCCGGCTCAATTAACCGGAGTTCGATTGGTAAGACGAATTTCTGGGATCACTCTCTCGCACTTTTCGGCGTGACTCTGCCGCTGGACACCGGACTCGGCGGGACGGCGATGCCCGGGTCCTCGAACACGCCCCAGCTGATGACTTTCGCCCCCGCCGGTGCGCCGGCGCACAGCTTCCAGGCCCTTGGCATACCGCTCATCCCGATCGATGACGCTGGCCTATCGAATACTTATCCGTTGTTTAAACTCGTAGCGCGCGATGCCGCAAAGAATCTGCTCGCGCAAACCAGCATCGTGCTGCCGGTTTCGAGCGAGCTGAATTGCAGCACCTGCCACGGGTCCGGGACGGGCCAGGCAAACGCGAAGCCCTCTCCGGATTGGGTCTACGACCCGGATCCGAAACGCGATTTCCGTCTCAATGTCCTGAAGCTGCACGACCAGAAAAATGTCTCGAAGCCGGCTTACACCGCGGCCCTCGCGCTCTTCGGTTATCGCAGCACAGGCCTGTATGACAGCGTCGTGTTGGACGGAAAAGCAATCCTCTGCGCGACCTGTCATCAATCGGAAGCGCTCGGCACGCCTGGCGCGCCTAACACCCCCCAGCTCACGACCTCGATTCATTCCACGCACGCGACGGTGATCGACCCCACCAGCGGCAAAATCATGGATGATTCCACCAACCGGACCAGTTGTTATCAATGCCATCCCGGCTCGACGACTCGCTGCCTGCGAGGTGCGATGGGCGCGGCAATTTCCGTCGTCGATGCATCGATGCTCATGCAATGCCAGAGCTGCCACGGGTCGATGAGCCTGGTCGGCGCGGCCACACGCACTGGCTGGCTGAACGAGCCCAACTGCCAGGCCTGTCACACCGGCGACGCTGTAAGTAACAGCGGGCAAATTCGTTTTGTCAGCGCCTTCGATTCGCCCGGTCACATGCGCGTGCCGCCAAACACTCGTTTCGCCACTACCCCCAACACGCCGGCGACAGGCTTTTCCCTTTACCGCTTTTCGGTCGGGCACGGTGGCCTGCAATGCTCTGCCTGCCACGGGTCCACCCATGCCGAGTTTCCTACCTCCGAGTCTAACGATAACCTGCAGAGTATCGCTCTCCAGGGTCACGTCGGAAAGCTGGCGGAATGCACCGCCTGCCATGTCACGACGCCGAGCACGATCACCGGAGGACCGCACGGCATGCATCCGTTGGACCAGAGCTGGGTCTCGAGTCACGGCGAGGCGATCAACGGAAACCCAGCGCAGTGTCAGGTCTGTCACAACACGAATTACAGCGGCACGGTGCTTTCCCGCACCCAGGGTGCCCGCACCTTTACGCTCGATGAAGGCGGAACGAAAAGCTTCTGGCGCGGCCAGAAGGTAACTTGCTACGACTGTCACAATGGACCGGGCGGAGAAGGCTCGCCGAAGATTGCGCCGGTTGTTCCCGCCAGCGTCATCCTCGTCGTCAATGGCGTCTCTGGCACCATCGGACTCAATGCGACCGGAAGCGTTTCCACCTTTCGCATCGTCCAGCAACCGACGCATGGCACCGTCCAGCTGGCGGGAAACGTGGCGACTTACTTTGCCCCGCTCGGATATTCGGGTTCGGATTCCTTCACCTACGCGGCGACGGATGGGGCCGGTTTCGTCGAATCGAACCTCGGCACGGTCAATCTCACAGTGGGTAATACGAATCCGGCTCAGCTACTTAACATTTCGACTCGCCTGAAAGTGCTCAGCGGCGATCAGGTTCCGATTGGCGGCTTTATCCTTACCGGACCTGACCCGAAAACTGTGATCGTGCGCGGAATCGGACCCTCGCTGCCCATTTCGGGCGCCCTGACCAATCCTACTCTCGAGCTGCACGATGCGACTGGCCTAGTCGCGACTAACGACGACTGGAAAATCAACGATCAAACTGGGCAATCACAGCAGGCCGCAGTCGAGGCCACCGGCCTTGCGCCACTTAACGACCTCGAATCCGTGATCATCGCAACACTCCCGGCGAACAGCGCTGCCTACACCGCGATCATGCTTTCCAAGAATAGCCAGGTTGGCGCCGGCTTGGTCGAGGTCTATGACCTCATGCAGATATCAAACTCGCAGTTAGCCAACATCAGCACACGCGGAACAGTCGAGACCGGAGATAACATCATGATCGGCGGTTTCATTTCCGGCCCCATCACCAAAGGCGGCTCGGCGATCCTGGTGCGAGCGATTGGCCCTTCCCTGTCAGTCACCGGCGCGTTGCAGAATCCCACGCTGGAGCTGCACGATGGCAACGGCACGATCATCGCGCTGAATGACGACTGGAAAACGCGCTCGGATGGGAGCAGCCAGCAGGCGCAGATTGAGGCGACGTTACTCGCGCCTACCAACGACCTCGAATCCGCCATTCTCTTCACCGCCGCGCCCGGAGCCTATACCGCCATCGTGCGCGGCCAGAACAACACCATCGGCGTTGCGCTGGTCGAGGTTTACAACCTGCAATAGCCGGCACTACCTCGCCGTCAGTAACACACTCGACGCTTGTGCGCGGAATGATTGCCGGCGGTGAGCCAAGCGGCAGAGTAAAGTCTTAATAACCGTGCGGAGCGGACTCCGCCTGGCTGTGAGGCATCGATTTAGAGTTGCCGGTTACGGTTGCGTTAGACGCGGCGGCTTGGCTACGCCCACGTAGATCACAATCCCGTCACCACCTGAGTTAAACAGGTCGATCAGGAAGATCGGCTTCCAGTTATTGCACAACCAGGCATTGCCCGCCCGATCGATCACGACGCCAGTCACACGCATGAGCGGCGAGAAGCTGGGAGGTCCATACTTCCCGTAGAGTGGATCTCCGTTATGCAGTAACACCTGTTCGCCTGCCGAAGGCAGCGTGTACCCGGTGGGCGGCGAGATCGGGTCGCCGGTATTCAGGCCCGGCGGCCGGGTGTCGGGATTATTCCCGGCCAGCTTGGTCAAGTTACCGGTGTGGAAATCGCTCTTTAGGTCCAAAGGACCGAAGTTCGCTACCCAGATGTTATCGTCGCCGTCGACCGTGATGCCCCACGGGCCATCTATGCCACCGCCTTTGTACTGGCCGATCAGGTTCCCCTGCGGATCGAATCGATAGACGAGGTCATCGTTCCCCGACGACATCCAGCCGTCGCCATAGGAATCAACCACCACTCCCTTATTGGAGTGACCGATGGTAGTAAGGAAAACCTGGGTGAGCTGGTCGTTTTCCAGAATGTAGCGGGCCACGCTGCCCTGGCCGTTGGGCTTCAGGCCGCCGCTGTTGCTGACCCAGGCACTGCCATCAGGGGCGAAGTCGATCCCGAAGGGCGCGCTCCCTGGCGGTTCCTGACAAAAGATGGAGCGATTTGGATTACCCTTGAGAAAAACGTAAACGCGATCGTTACCAAAACTGGCGATCCAGATGTTTCCTTTTGCGTCTGCGACGATCGCCTGCGCGCGGAGCGGCCCGCCCTGGTAACCGAGGTCTCCTGAAATCGCCGTTCCGTTCCTGCTAAACTCGGAAACGCTGCCATTGCCATCGTAGGATGGGTGATATCTGGGGAATCCCCAGCCGAAGTTACCAAACCAGACATGGCCGTTCGGTGCCACGTCCACGCCAAATCCGCCGCCGAGAAGGCCTCCGCCGAAGAGTGGGGACGTCGGCGTGCCGTTGGTCCCGTCGGCTGGCGTTCCGTTAGGTTGCAAGACAATCCCAAACTGAGAGGAATTCGGTGTGCCCTGCGTGACGTTGTTCGTGATCCAGGCGTAACCCGAGGAATCAAAGGCGATCGTGCCGGGTCCGCCGAAGAGATAGTTATCATCGCCGGAGTCGTTCACTTTCACGGCAAGAGTCCAGGCATCCGGCGCCTGGATCAGCGACGGGGAGAAAGCCAGGACTTGAGTCGACAGGTCGTAGAGGTCGCCCACGTTGTCCTGCGGGAATCGATCGATGTTCGACAGGGCCTGCAAAAAATTGGTCGGCTGAGTGCCGCCCGGGGGTGTCGCCAGGGCAAAGAAGGAATCGATATCCTGGCCGCCGTTTCGGACGAAGAGCGCCAGCATGTTGGCCAGAGACCCACTCGCCTGCAGGGAGTTGGTCTGGTTGGCGTTCGGCGACGACAGCATCACCTGAGACGAATCGCCGGTCGCCCTTCCGACCAGATTGTCATTCATCCCCGCCGCCAACTGCAGCGCAAACGGGTCTCCAGAAACGACCCCGTCGTTGGTAAATTGGGCCATCGAATATCCCGCGGCGACAGTTGTGAGCTCGTTGATCGTGGTGAAGTCCGATAACGATCGACCGATCACCGACACCAATTGCAGGTTTTCGCCCACATCGGCCGTCGCGTAGAAGATTCCGCCGGAGCCGCCACCCTTGCCTTTGAGCGAGAAGTTGCCCGCGGCATCCGCGGTAGCGGTGGCGAGAAGCTGAGGCGCCCCGTCAGTGGCGCGATAAAGGCGGACAACCGCTCCCGAGAGAGGAATGGCCGTCTCGCTGCTGCCGGAATGGACATTGCCCTCAAGAGTTTTGCCATTCGCCGCGCGGGCCATCTGCGGAATGGCAAATAATGTCGCTGCGATTGCCAGTGAGAGGAACCTGCCAAGGCGGCGCCGCCCATTCTGATGTGGAAAGCATCGAACGTGCATAATAAATGTTACCAACCCAAGTCGATGATTGGCAAGATTTTATGCTACAGACACCCGACAAGGACCTCGCGCAATGCGTGCGCGCGAGCTTCACGCCGACCAGTGGCTCGGCTTCAGCGAGGTGCAATTGCATCAGTGGCTCGACGAGGCGGGCTTTGGCAAACTGGAAGTCACGGTTATCTCGCGGGAGAAGGAGAGCCCGCATTTTTTGACGGTTTTCGCGACCGGCTCGAAATAGGAGTGGGCACTTCAGCCTTGAGTTGGGCAGATAGTTCCCCTAGTACATTGCTCGTGCAGCGACGCGATCAAATCTGATGCAAAGGCGAGCGGCGATCATCACGGCTCTCCGAACACCTGTCGGTCGGCACGCGGGCGCATTGGCGTCGGTTCGCCCCGACGATCTTGCCGCCCACATCATCAAGGCCGTCGTGGAGCGATCCGGCATCGACCCCGCATTGATCGAGGATGTCTACTTCGGCGCCACCAACCAAGCCGGCGAGGACAACCGCAACGTCGCGCGCATGGCCGCGCTGCTCGCGGGCCTCCCCGCGTCCGTGCCGGGTTCGACGGTGAATCGTCTCTGTGCGTCGGGGCTGGAAGCCGTCAACATCGCGGCGCGCATGATCGAGGCGAGTCACGGCGATGTGTTCATCGCGGGCGGCGTCGAGTCGATGAGCCGTGCCCCTTATGTGCTCAGCAAGGCGGAATCCGCGTTCGACCGGTCGCAGCAGATCTTCGACACTTCGATCGGCTGGCGCCTGGTCAATCCTCGCATGGCGGCCCTGCATCACCCGTTCTCCATGGGCGAGACCGCCGAGAATGTCGCCCGCCAGCACCAGATCAGCCGGGCGGATCAGGATCAGTTTTCGCTCCAGAGCCAGCAACGGTGGTCGGCGGCGCACCAACGCGGGCTGTTCGCCGAGGAGATCGTGCCCGTCGAGATTCCGCAGCGCAAGGGCGCTCCGACCGTCGTCAGCGTGGACGAGCACCCGAGGCCGGACACGACGCTGGAGAAACTCGCCAAGCTGAAACCCGCATTCTCCAAAGACGACCAAGGCACGGTGACCGCGGGCAATTCGTCGGGCATCAACGACGGCGCGGCGGCATTGCTGATCGTTGAAGCCGGGCTGGCCAAATCGCTGAGTCTTCAGCCGATCGCCTTCATCGGTCCGAGCGCCGCGGCCGGCGTCGATCCCGCGTTCATGGGGCTCGGACCCGTGCCCGCGATTCGCAAGGCGCTTCTGCGCGCGAACCTGACGCTCGATCGCATCGACCTGTTCGAGTTAAACGAGGCGTTCGCCGCGCAGGCCCTCGCCTGCCAGCGCGAGCTGGGCATCGACAACGCAAAATTGAACGTCAACGGCGGCGCGATAGCGATCGGTCACCCGCTTGGTTGCAGCGGCGCCCGCCTGGCCACGACGCTGGTCCACCAGATGGCTCGCACCGGCGCCGCGCGCGGCATCGCGTCGCTCTGCGTCGGGGTAGGGCAAGGCTTGGCGACGGTCTTCGAACGGGAGTGAGTTTGGAAATGAGCCTGACTGTCAGATCGTTCGAGCGCTGCCGCTCATGACAACTCAGCGCCGCTTCTTCGACCATCGACTCGTTGAGGCTCGTTTTTCAGGAAAGGACAGTCTCAGGCTGCGCTGAATTTTCTCCCGCCATTCATCGGAGATCTTCGCTTTTGTCGCGAATTCCGGCCAGCGTTTTACCGCTGCTTGCACGTCATTGATGATCGTTTTCGATCGTCCTCGTTTCATGAGCGCAGACTGCGCACATGCCTCGAAGTCTTCAGCGGTAAAAAGGTCTCGTTTCCCATTCATTGTCATTTGATGGGTCGCAGTCCAATCGCCTGACGGATTAAAGCTGTATGTCACGTCGAACGCAGGAGCGAGAGACCACTTTCCCTCCTTGTTCATCAAGAAGGCGATGTTCTTCGTATGATCGTCCTGATTACGCGCCACGATATTAAAGACCATTCTGCGAAACTGCTCTTCGACGGCGGACATCGGCAGCTTTAGTTCGTGCATCGTCAGGAATGCCTGTTCATAGGCATACGCTCCTGCCTGATTGAAATCGAAATGCGCCATTGCGCAGAGTGACTGCATATGAAGCTTTTCACCGCCTGCGAGTCGGTCGAAGCGACGCGTCATGAAATGTCGCCGACCGTTCTCCTCCAGTAACCGGCATTCGGTCATCGTTATCCCAGCCTCTTGAGCCATGAAGTAGTAAGCGTATTCGATCGCGCCATAACCTTTCGGATCTTCAAATTCCTTGTCCTTGTTGCCGGCCACGCCATCAAACTTTAGCAACCAGTAGTCAAAGCCCGGCCCTGCATCAATCTGGCCCGAGCGCACCTCGTTCGTTTGTGGGTTCCACGCGATGACCGCCTTGGCCCGCGCACCACCTGCGGAGGTTCCAACTCGCAAAATGTCTCTGAGCGCGCCTTCCCGACCCGCATCGTGGAAGTGGCCCATCAGTTCGTTACGATGGGTGAGGATCTCGGAGGCTAGTTCCACCAAGGCATCGATCCGTACCTTGGTTGCCTTCCGCGACTTCGGCCCAAGTGCCGGCGCAAACTCCAGCGCGCCCATCCCGCGCGCGCCCGTGTAGCAGAGTCGCTCAACCGCGCTGAAACTCGCGGCGCTGCGGCCTTGAGTCGCCAACCATGCGTCAATCAATACGTTCCCAAACCTATCCGGCAAAGAATCAGCGAGTAATCCTGGTAAGCCGTGAAATGTGTTGCGTGGCAGCTCGGGGAATTCGTAGACGCGGTCGCTCAGTGGCATCTTGAGCGGAGAGATTTCGATTCCACTTTCTGCGAACGCTGGATCGTATTGGAAGCCGGCATAGTCACGCCCTTCTTCCATCGAGACGGCGCCGATGGTTCTCCCCCAAAGGCAGACCTCCGCGATCACGAACCTTCACCCCACGTCCATTTCTTGGGTTTTGTGCCCTCGCTCTTCCGCCCTGAGGCTCGCTGCCGTTGCCGGCTGCGCAATTTGAGTCGAGCGATCGGGCTCGCCGCCGCTTCCGGAATTAGCACTTCGAATCGCTCGATCAAGCCGAGAGCCCGACAGACTCTGATGAAGCCTGATAATTGGGTGGCCGCTATTCCTAATTCTAGCCGCTGCACCGTTCGCAGCCCGAGTCCGGCCTGCTCGGCAAGCTGTTCTTGGGTCAAGTTCTTGGATAGACGAAGTTGCGCCAAGCGCTCGCCAATCAATTTGAGAAGCGCCTCGTCAGTCATTCTCGGCTCGATCTTCATACACGCCTAAGATGGCGTATTAAGCCAATAAATCAATGTTAAAACGCCTTTTATGGCGTGTTATATATATTTGGTTAAGACGTCATTTATGGCGGATAAATCCTAGAAATTGCACTCAAAGCGCCATTGAAGGCGTATTACGTTATTTGAATCTTTTGGCTCAATGCCACCGGCCCGCCGGCCGGCTACGCCCGACCAGGCAGCACGATCATGATCAACCTCAGCCTCATCGTCGTTATCATCGCCATCCTCATCGTCGTCATCATCGTTGTTGTGATCGCCCTAATACTAACGTTTCTCTGCTTCATTGATGTCTCCTCTGCTCGGGGCGCATCGTTGGACTGTGCAGCGGTAGAGTTTTCAATCGCTTTGCGAAAAGTTCTCCCTGCCTTTCACGTTCGCCTTGAACAATTTTCTCAAACTCGCTCTCAAGAAGTGAGAGCGTCTGTTCGTCGAGGCTCTCGAACTTTCTGAAGCGGGTGTAATCAACAGGACAAACGAGCAAAAACGAAATCACTGCGGACACAGGAAGAGGGTTTCGCCTTTCCGGTTGCGACGTTTCAAACCAGACGAGGCAGGCCCTCGCCTGCCAGCGCGAGCTGGGCATCGACAACGCAAAATTGAACGTCAACGGCGGCGCGATAGCGATCGGTCACCCGCTGGGTTGCAGCGGCGCCCGCCTGGCCACGACGCTGGTCCACCAGATGGCTCGCACCGGCGCCGCGCGCGGCATCGCGTCGCTCTGCGTCGGGGTAGGACAAGGCTTGGCGACGGTCTTCGAACGGGAGTGAGTTTGGAAGTGGGCCTGACTGTCAGATCGATCGAGCGCCCGCTTGGCTATTTCTTTTCTTATCCACCTTGTCGGACCGAGCCATTCGAGGTACTCTGCGGGTCATGCAAGCGACAGCGATAGTGGAAGGAAAGGTCGTCCGCTTCAAACTGTCTCCGGCGCTCGCTCGCGCGCATCGTGAGAACATTGGCAAACGGATGACCGAACGAAAAGCGATCGCGTTTGTGGAAGCGAAGCGGCGCGCGCGCACCTTGCGCCGTGCGCAACCCTATCTTGAGAGTCGTTCTTGATACGTGCGTCCTCAAGCTGGCCACGTTCCCGGCCGAGAACAACGCCTCAGCGCTTATCTTTGAGCTTGCACGGGCCGGCTTGATCGAACCGTGGGTCAGCCCCGCGATTTTTGAGGAATATGCGCACGTCCTCGATGACCGGCCGGATTTCGTTGCCGAAGTTGTGGAGAGTTGTCGGCTCTGCCATCCACTAACAGAACTGCGCATCATTCGTCACGAGCCGGACAACCGGTTCTTGGAATGCGCCTTCGCGGCGGACGCGGCCTACGTCATTACGGTCAACACTGCTGCGGGACATTTCGATCGGAAACAATTTCAAAGCGTGCGCATAGCCACGCCCGGTGAATTTCTGAATCTTCGCTCGGTCGCGCTCCTCGTGGGCGCGCTCGGCGATCGCTGAGAAGTTTCATGCGAATCGGCGATGGCTCGCACTGGCGCCTCGCGCGGCATCGCGTCGCTCTGCGTCGGAGTAGGCCAAGGCTTGGCCACGGTCTTCGAACGGGAGTAAGCTTTGGAAATGGGCCTGACAGTCAGATCGTTCGAGCGCTGAAGACCGTCTATCTCCCGGCAGCAGATTTCTGCTCGCGGATGATCTTCGCCAGCGCTCGCAGTGACCCATTTACCGCTTTGGCGCTCGGGAAGGCGCGGGCGACGTCGGGTTCCAGCACGACAACGTTGGTTCCTTGCGCATAACGCCCAGCGTATTTGCCACGCGTACCGTCGGCGAAATCGTATTCCGGCTGGATGTCGGGATCGATTTGCTTACCTGGTTTTTTCATACGTCCGTCGTTCGCGCCTGCTCGCTTTGGAGCTTTAAACCGCCGCTTCGTAAGGTTCGTCTTCAACTGCGACTCCGAGCCACGCTTACTGTATCTGAAGCCGCAAAGTTTCGGCGATCTTGCGCCCGATCGCGACGCGCCGCGGCGCGGTCACCTTCCCGCGCCGCTCTTCGAACTCGGCTTTCGGTAGCAGATAAATCACATCGCAACGAACCGCCGTTTTCCAGTCGAGCCCATCTGCGCCATTCAGGATAACCTCGTTCTTTTTGGCTTCTCGGTTGACCTTCGCTGATGTGCAGATCAGAGCGTTCACATACTCGAGATCACTGTTTAGACACCGTTCATCATTGGAGATGATGACGGCGGGATGCGGCTTCTCCTCCTCGAACGGGAAGAGATAAATCTCCCACTGCCTCACTTCACGAGCTTCCGCGCCGAGCGAGCGGCGAGCTTGTTCGATTCCTTCGCCTCCAGCTTCCCGTAGCAATCCTCAAAATATCCGTGCGGACGCATAGGAACCGGCTCGGGAATTTCGAGCTTAGTTAGAACGAGAAGCTTCGATTTGCGCACAATGACGATCTGCTCGCCTTCCAGCGCGCGGTCGGCGATCTCCCCAAGCCGTTGTTTCGCTTCGCTGATCGACACCGTTGCAGGCATGTCTATTTTTAGTCAATTTACAGACTAAAACAAGTCTTTATTCGGGCGTCCAGGGGGAACGGACTGTGCAGATCATGGACTCCTGCACATGGGCGCCGCGACGCACGTGGCGCACCTGCTGTACCGCAGCCGGGGTGGTAACGAGAATGAGTTTGGAAGTGGGCCTGAGAGTCAGATCGCTTGTACCGATCAGAAAGATTGCGGCCCACGGTGAAAAAAGCTAGAATCGAGTGCGATGAGCGTCGAACAAATCAAGTCCGCGATCGCCGAGTTGTCCTTGGAGGAACGGGCTGAGCTAGCGGCGTGGTTTCACGGCTGGGGTGACGACGAATGGGACGCGCAGATGAAGGCCGACATCGCCTCTGGCAAGCTCGACCAAATTCTGCGCCAAGTGGATGAAGACGTCCACGCTGGGCGGCTGCGCGAAACGCCGTGATTTCGCGGACAGAAGCGCGCTTCTGGCGTCTTTTTGAAACGTTACCCGCGGATGCGCAGGCGCTCGCCCGCGAGAAGTATCGGCTTTGGGCGCGCGATCCCTTCTACCCCTCGATGATGTTTAAGCCGCTCGGCAGAAACGTCTGGTCCGTTCGCATTGGCGATCACTACCGCGCACTTGGGAAACGCTCAGGTGACCTGATCGTCTGGTTCTGGATCGGCACGCACGAGCAGTACAACAACTTCCGCTTTTGAGCTGCGCCGCGCAGGCCCTCGCCTGCCAGCGCGAACTGGGCATCGACAACGCAAAATTGAACGTCAACGGCGGCGCGATTGCGATCGGTCACCCGCTTGGTTGCAGCGGCGCCCGCCTGGCCACGACGCTGGTCCACCAGATGGCTCGCACCGGCGCCGCGCGCGGCATCGCGTCGCTCTGCGTCGGGGTAGGCCAAGGCTTGGCGACGGTCTTCGAACGGGAGTAAGCTTGGAAATGGGCCTGACTGTCAGATCGTTCGAGCGCTGCCGCGCCTCTACAACGCATCCCACCCGCTGCGCATCGAGATGGTGAATGCGGATGAGACCGCCCCGGCCGCGTTGTGAGAAAGGCGCCGAGCTTTACGCGAAGGCGTGATCGCTGTCTGGGGAGCACAGGCTGCCAGCCTGCAGCGCCAGTCCGGCTTCGGACTTTCGGCTGCTAGCCGAAACGAACTTTTCAACCACAAGCTTTTCAATTACCGTGCTTTCTCATGAGCACTCGTGAACTGATCGAGCAAGAGATCGACGCTCTCCCCGAGCCGTTGCAGCGCAAGGTCTACGAGTACGCAGTGCGTTTGAAGAAGAGCGAACAAGAAGACGGGTTCAACGGCGTGGCGTTGAGCGAATCCGTTCTCGCGCGCGACTGGAATTCGCCCGAAGAGGACGCCGCGTGGGCAAACCTGTAGCGGGCGAAGTCGTCGTTATTCCGTTCCCGCAGACGGACCTCACCGTCGGCAAGCGCCGGCCCGCGCTCGTCCTCGTCAGTTTGCCTGGCGACGATCTAATCCTCTGCCAGATCACCACGCGCGCCCGAGCCGATAACCTGTCGATCCCGCTCGACAGCCGCGATTTCGAACGCGGCCAGCTGAACCAGCCGAGCTTCATCCGTCCGCAGCGGTTGTTCACGCTGGAGCGGCGATTGATTATCTACACCGTTGGTAAGATTCAGAAACGGAAACTGCAGGAAGTGCTCGCCAGAGCGCGCGAGCTCTTCGAATAGTCTGAACCTGCCGAAGCCATGAAAACCGAGATGCGCCGCGAGCTGGGCATCGATAACGCAAAATTGAACGTCAACGGCGGCGCGATAGCGATCGGTCACCCGCTTGGTTGCAGCGGCGCCCGCCTGGCCACGACGCTGGTCCACCAGATGGCTCGCACCGGCGCCGCGCGCGGCATCGCGTCGCTCTGCGTCGGGGTAGGCCAAGGCTTGGCCACGGTCTTC
Organism: uncultured Verrucomicrobiae bacterium; assembly: GCA_963819975.1. GTDB lineage: Bacteria > Verrucomicrobiota > Verrucomicrobiia > Chthoniobacterales > UBA10450 > Palsa-1392. The sequence goes on from CAWFYE010000004.1 coordinate 224,358, forward strand.
GAACGGGAGTGAGTTTGGCGGTGGGCCTGACTGTCAGATCGTTCGAGCGCCCGGCGCCCCTGCCACGCATCCGTGGTATGCGCTCGATTGCCGCGTCGTCGCGGGTGGAGCTGGAAGGCAACGGCCGCGGCACGAGGTTGGTGCGTGGCTTGAGCGAGCTAATTTTTAACTCCGCAACGATCAAACTATAGATGCGCGCAATCAGCTTAGGCCTAAATTAACAATGATGAAGACGCTCGATCCCAAAGCAGAATATCTGGTCAAGAACGGCAAACCGACGGCCGTCATCTTGCCGATCGCCGAGTATGAAGAGCTGCTGGAGGATTTGCACGACCTCGCAGTCATTGCGCGCCGCAAGGACGAGCCACTTATCCCGCTCGCTGAAGTGAAACGCCGTCGGAAGCGCAATGGCCGAGTACGCCGTTAGTTTTCGCCGCTCGGCTGACAAGGACCTTCGTCGGCTCGGTACTGGGACTGAACGGCGCGTGTTGCGCGCAATCGATCGACTGGCGATGCAGCCGCGGCCCGATGGCTGCCGCAAACTGGTGGGAAGCGAAGACGCCTTTCGCATTCGGATCGGCGATTACCGCGTGATCTACACCGTGGACGACGAAAATCGCGACGTCGTCATCGAAAGTATCCGCCACCGCCGCGAAGCATACCGCTAGGCGGTTCTGCTTACGCTGTTTTCAGCTCTCAGCTTTTCAGATTTCAGCTTTTTTCTTTTCGGGAGATTCGTCGGGGTAGGACAAGGCTTGGCGACGGTCTTCGAACGGGAGTGAGCTTGGAAGTGAGCGACTACTTTAGATCGAGCTCTGTATAGCTGCCCGGGTGCGTTGCCGCCACCGCGGCGGCGATTTCGGCCGCGTTTGGCTCCAACTTCGGCCAGCTCGCGTGCGGCAGCACCACGATGGCGATTCTCCGGCCAGTCAGGTTCTGCTGGTAGCGCAGTTGCTTGTCCGTAGTCACCAACACATCAAACTGCGCTTCCGCTGCCTCGAGCAACTCGCCATTCGAAAGTTCGGCCCAACCCGCTTCGAACGCAGTCACGACATCGTGCCCTGCCAAATGCGTGCGCAGTGGCACCGGCGTTCCTTGATCAAAGAGAACACGCACGCGAATCAGACTGTGGCGAGGCTCGCCTCCGCGAACTCGAGGACCGCAAGCGCCTGGGCGCGGGTGACGCCGGGGAACCATTCCAAAAACTGGTCAACCGTCGCTCCGTCCTCCAGATTCTCGAACAACGTCTTCACCGGCACACGTGTTCCCCGAAAAAGCCACGCGCCGCTCACCCTCTCAGGGGATCGTTCGACAGCCGTGCACGCCGTCCAGTCAAGCATGCTTAAAGTGTAATCGCTTGCGCTTTCCCGGCAAAGGAATAGTCATCTGGGGTGGAGCTTGGCGTTAGTCTCATAATCTCGGCGTTCATGGGGCTCGGACCCGTGCCCGCGATGCGCAAGGCGCTTCTGCGCGCGGAACTGACGCTCGACCGCATCGACCTGTTCGAGTTGAACGAGGCGTTCGCCGCGCAGGCCCTCGCCTGCCAGCGCGAGCTGGGCATCGACAACGCAAAATTGAACGTCAACGGCGGCGCGATTGCGATCGGTCACCCGCTTGGTTGCAGCGGCGCCCGCCTGGCCACGACGCTGATCCACCAGATGGCTCGCACCGGCGCCTCGCGCGGCATCGCGTCGCTCTGCGTCGGGGTAGGACAAGGCTTGGCGACGGTCTTCGAACGGGAGTGAGTTTGGAAATGGGCCTGACGGTCAGATCGTTCGAGCGGCCGGCGCACATTGAACCGGGCCGCCGCTGGCGGTATACTCACCGTGAGCGCGGGCGAGGTTATCAAAGAACTCGCCGCCGATGAACTGTGAAGGGCGTGCCGAAATTGACCGAGGATGAAATTCTAAACCTGCCGCGATAGCATCTGGTTGTGAGCGATCCCGTCAAATACCTGACCGACGAGCGTGGCGAGCGCACCGCTGTCGTCCTTGCTCTTGCCGACTACGAGAAACTCCTCGAGGACCCGGATGATTTGGCCGGCGTCGCGGAGCGCAGGGAAGAACCGACCATACCGCACGAGCAGTTTGTCGCGGAACTGAAGCGCAATGGCGTCGTTTGACCGCTGGCGCGCATCAATCAGGAAAGACCTGCGTTCGCATTCACCGGCAGGATGTCCCGAGGCTCCTTGCCTAGGCGGCGAAACTCGTCGAGGACCCGCTGCCGCACGGATCCGAAAAGCTCGCTGGCTCCGAGCGCACGTATCGGATCGTGTTGTGGACTACCGGATCGTTTACGAATTCATTCGCGATGCGAAGCTCATCGAAGTAGAACGTGTGCGACATTGCAGAGAGGTTTATCGCCGATGAACATCACGCGCCAAGCCACGGCAGACACGCTCGCCGAGTACCTCCATGGCAACGTCGGCCAGGTGGAACTCGTTGATCGTGCGGGACGGGCGGTGATAGACGGCGAGTTCGAAGAAGCTGCGGCTGAATGGAGCCGGCGAGAAGTCGTGCGACATGGACGGGAAGCCGGAACTGGCGAGCGAAGGTTCGAACGACTCAACTGGTTGCCAACATCATCGGCCGCATCGGCCTCGCAGATGTGGCGGAGTTCGGCCTGCAGTCGCGAGATTGTGAAGAACTGCTCCGACGGCAGGGTATCGCCTCACCGTCACCGTCGCCAGCGACTCGGGCGGGGATCCGCTTCCGTAGCTCACTGTCAGGATTTGAACTCTGACCCCCAAAGGCGATGTCGATCGGATCAAGTAACCCGGTCGTCTCGCTCGAGCTCGCGTCGAACCCGTGGCCAAAGCTAAGCGGAGAAGCGAACAGCATCTCGTCGATGCAGATGGGCAGCAGCTACTACGTGCGTGCCTCCCTCGTCACTGGGTGTTGCGAGAATATCGACCAGACTATGGGCTCGACTATTCGCTTGAAATCTTTCGAGATTCCTCGGGAACCGACCAGCACTGCCAAACGTATGAAACACTTGGCGAACACCTCTTTATTCAGCTAAAAACAGTAGCTGATCCGAAGGTCGCACCGCTGAAGGTTTTCAGACGGCACAATGTCGAAAAGGCCCGCGAGTCGCTAGACAAAAACGAACTCGTAGGGGAACCGGAGACTTTCAGAATCCAGATCGAGCGGTCCGAGCTGGTGACTATCGAGCGGATGGGCGTCGGAGTTCCCGTGTTGCTCGTTCTCGCCAACCTTGCTGACAAACATTGTTATTTCGTCTGCCTGAATGACTACATCGACAAGATTCTAATTCCGCAGTACGAGGATTACACCGCGAAGGAGAGTCGCACAATTCATATACCAAAAGCGAACGTCGTAGGCGGTGAGCGTACGGGAGTCGTCGCACTCAGGTGGTACAGCCAGCGTCCGAAGTTGTACGCCGCGTTTCAGCGTATCGCTTATCAATATGCTGAGCTCCAGTATGCCTGGAACACGCCGCAGTTCCGCGGAGCCGCACGTTACTTCGCACTGAGGATTGCGCGGTACGACTTTTGGAGGGACACGGAAGTATGGAAGCTCATTCGGTATTACGGTCTGAGGCTCGAAGAGTTCTTGGAAACGGGCAGACCGAACTTGCTCGCGCACCAGGACGAAGCGTTCGCTTCATTAAGCGAAAACGATGGAGCCGAGTGGGGTGAAATCAAAGAACTCCTCGAGACAGAAGAGATCCTCGAGCTCTGGCGCCTTTTGACTATGCTAGCGCGGAATTACGAAGATGTGTGTCGAGAGTGGTTTCTCCCGACCGCTTTAGGTCTATGGACCGATACTCCTAGGGCGCCGCAAACAGCTGCCGACGCTTCGAAATCACGCGAACGGAACGAGGGAAGGGGTGGGCAAGTTAGCTAGGCTGCCACATCATTCAGCGTTCTCCGAGGGCGCGAAGTAGCTGCGCCGGGGTGACAACAAGTACGTTTGAAGGATCGAAACCATTCTTTTCGACATTCTTCAAGAATGCGAACAGGTTTCGCAGTCGTATGAACGCATCGTGTGATCGCTGATTGCCACCGATGACTATTGCGATACGACCTAGAACCGAGGCATTAACTACGCCGCCGAGGAGATGCTTCTGGGTGACGGCGTTCTCGACTTCGATCGCGAAAAAACATCGCGGGTTCCAATTGAAGCGTTGGAGCTGCCAAAGAATTTCGTCCACCGATCTTGCATCTTTCGTGTTGGCTCGATGAGCATCCGCCAGTGCGGCAAGCAGATCGAGACTCTCCTCACATAGTGCGTCATATGCTTGCCGCTGACTCTCCCCAGGGACAACGGAGAAGGGTCCAACGGCTAAATCAACTCGCGGTGAGTAGATGCCGTCGCCGATTGCGCTGTGCCATTCCGTTACGACTTGATGATATCTGCGTCGGAGAAGCACTTCCGCCTCTGTGATGAACGCGGCGCAACGGAACGGCGGTATCGCAGGCACAGCGTTGTCAGAATACTATGGTGCGGCGACGACTACCGGCGCCAGATGGAACCGAGCACTCACTTGATGCGATAGCGTTGTTCTCTTTGATGAAATGCCCTTTCGCCGCCTTCTAACGCTAAAAGCGCGTCCCGGTGTTCCAAGTTCTCGATCGTGGTGCTGACGGTCTTCGTGAGCTTTGACTCGTCCATTGACAAAGTGTGAATCAACTCCGCATCGCCGTTGATAACGAAGTTTGCGTTGTGTGTGGCAAACACGATCTGCCGGTGCTGCTTTCGTGATTTGACGAGTTCGACGAGATACTTTGCAATCAACGCACTGTCGAGGTGAGCTTCGGGTTCGTCGATTATGATTGGCGTATTGCCAAGCAGAAGCAGAACTACGATCACGGCAGTGCACCGCTGCCCGAACGACGAGTTTGCGACGGGTTTGCCGTCATACATCACAGTAATGCGTCCTCGTGCTTCAACGTCTAACAGCAAGAGCTCCGCTTCCAATGTGAGCACCTCGTAATTTATGCCCCCCGACAAGAACTCACGAAGCGCGCCAGCGTATGTTGTTCCGTCCTCAGGAATCTTGCCTATCGTGTGTTCGAGACTTCCGAGGGAGCTGAAGTCAATCTCCTTCAGCTTACTTTCAACATAGTCGCCGCGCGCTGCGCGTGATTCGATCGCTCCTATTGCCTCAACGACGTAGCGGATCATTCCGAAACGAAACGCCGCTTCGTCGAAGTCATAGCGCAATTCTATCGGTTTAACTTCAGCGCTGAGACTTTTTAGTTCGTCGTTGATCGGAGATAGAAGCGCGTCCACAGCGGTTTTGTAGGCAGAGGCAAGTTCACGTTGTGTCGAGAATGATGCCGACTGCTGCTCCACCGACGCAATCCTACCTCTCAGGTCAGTGATCTCCTGCTCACGCTGTGCGACTCGCTGGCTGGCTAGCCCGAGGTCGACGAGGTTTTCCGCCGAGAGGCCCCGTGAGCGCAGATATTTGTCTAATGCGTCCTTCTTTGTCTCTGTGTCCGCAGCAACTTCGGCTTCACGATTCTGCGCGCGCGTGATCTCCTCGTTCTGCCGGGCATGTTCCACAGCACTGTCGACAGCCGCGATCAATGTCCGGATCCCTATCGAATATGCATTCAGCGGATGTCCTGCCGTGGCTGCGTGTCTTGACGTTAGCGCCCGCAACTCGTCGCACAATCGCTCCAACCGGACGCGATCGTTGCGGAAAGTGACGAGTTCGCGGTTCAGGTTCGCCAGATCGGCATTGAGCGCTTTGTACTCAGGACTCTCAATTGACTGCACAAGCCCCTGCTGCGTTTTCAGCTCCTTTTCAGCCGTTGCTAACTGTGTCAATAACTCGTGGTGATCCTGTAGCCGGCGTACCTGTGCTCTCGTCGCCACGACGGCCTGCTGTATAGCAGTCGATGCGGTCTGAATCGTGTTGCTGGTATCCAGCTTTCTAAGGCGTGCAAGGATCGCGCCCGTCAATCGCTCGTAGTTGGTTGCAAACTGCTCGATTTCATTCTGCTGGAGAAACTCGACGAGGCGGTTTTCAGCGATTCCCTCAACTTCGACATTCGCCTCCAATGTAGCAGTGGCCGGCAGCAGTCGATTCTCGCGGAAAAAGCCTGTCGATCCAGGATCCAGCTTCTCGTGTATGACGTTCAGAAGAGTGCTCTTTCCTGAACCGCGGCCGCCAATAATGCACGTCAGATATGGACTGAATGCGAACTCAGCGCCGCCGGCGAAGCAGAAAAGGTCGTGCCGATTGGTTCCGTGAAGTTCCGTATTCGGCGGGAACGTGAGTGTAACCCGTTTGATCTGGAGGAACGGTTCCAAGGGCGCGTCATCCGAGATTCGGACGCGGTTCGCGTATTCGAAGACCGCCTGTCTCAAACCTTCAAAGGTCGGATCTGCTTTGATCCAAGTGAAGCAATTGCCAAGTCTGTCTTTTTCCGTCGAGTCAGCGAAAGCGTGCGCGTCACTGCAATCCAGCAAGCGGTCATTCACCGCACTATTGGTTAGCGACTGCCGGGCCTTCGAACAGTGCGCTGCGCTAATTGCGGAAGTAAAAACAAGGTCGGCGCCATTGATGATCGTCTTCTTGTCAGCGATTGACTGATCGTTCCACTTGATGTCCGCCCATTCGGTTTTCCCAACTGCGGTGATAACTTTGCCGTTGAAATAGTGTGAACCGAGGACATCGAGGACGTCAGCGTGGCTGATACAAAGGTTATTGAATCCCTCCACTAGCGGAGAACCGTAATTCGACTTCTCCGTCGGCGGAACGCTCTCGATGACTTTTCGACCGAGGTCCTCCAGGCTCGCACGAGTCGGAACAGCAACCCACTTGCCCGATGTTCGCAACTCGTCGTATTCAGGCGTCAGAATGTATCTGCTCGAGAGGGCGTTGAGAAACTGACTTTCGATTATTTCGGCAGAAATTTCGTCGGAGAATATGACGTGGTAGTTAACACGGCTCAAATGACTCTTGCTGCCGCCGAACTTGTCGAGGCGAAGCTCGATGACCGGAAGGATCAGATCGATGTTCGACAATCGTCCAGCGCCCTTCTCCGCGAGGACCCTTTTGTATCCGTCGACGAAGATATAGTCATTGATGCCGATTACTTTGAATTCAGGCGGTAGGCGCTCTAACGCGTCGAGAAATTTTGGCCAAGCATCGGCACCAAACGAGTGAACCAATGACGCTGGCGTGTGGACGTGCAGGTCCCACTTGCGCCAAATCGATCCGCTTAAATCGTGCATGAGGTTGTGTTTCGCGGCAGGGACGGCGCTGTTCTACCCCGACTGCGCTAACGGATGCAAGTCGGCTCTTGCGGACCGTGAGTTTCGAAGGCAAACCCTGCCAGTGTCGGCGGCCCATTTGTGCACCCGGTCGCTGAACTGCTCGGAGAACAGCTCGCATTGCTCCTGGCCGGCTTCAGCGGCGAAGCGGAGCGGGCGGTGTTCAAAAAGCTGGAACGCTGAAATAGCAAGGCCGGACAGGATTTGCGGGCGCGCCGACACAGCCGCGCGGCGAGAGCCCCTGCGCTCTATCAGAGCTGCGGCCCCGCCTTCCGCTCGCTCAGCCCATCGAAGCCAGCTTGGCAAAGCCGGACTTGAACGCCCCCACCAGCGTGTCGATCTCCGCTTCGGTCATCGGCGTGGAGAACACGCACGCACCCGAGCTGATGATGATGCAACCTTCGTTGTAGAGGTGTTCGAGCAACGCCTTGAGTCGGCGCGACTCGTCGGGCGTCGGGTAGGCATCGCGGTAATTTCGTGGCGGCGTCTGCTTCATGTGCACCAGGAACATCGAGCCCGCCCCGGTGACGCTCGCGGGCGCGCCCGTCGCGCGGATCGCGCCTTCGATGCCGTTCCTGGCCCGATCGGTCAGCGCGTTCAGGCGCGCCACCGCGGGTTGGTCGAACTTCAGCATCGCCGCCATGCCCGCGGTCATGCTGATCGGGTTGGCCGTGAATGTTCCGGAGTGCGGGAACACGTAGCGGGGCGACTGCGGGTTGAGCACATCCATGACTTCGGCGCGGCCGGCGACGGCGCCAATGGGAAATCCACCGCCGATGATCTTGCCCAGCGCGGTCATGTCGGGCGTGACGCCGTAGCGCGCTTGCAAGCCGGAGTGCTCGGCCCGGAACGTGATGACTTCATCGAACACCAACAGCACCCCGTGGCGCGCGGACCACTCGCGCAGCGCGGTAACGAACTCGACATCCGCCGGACACAAGCCGACGCGGTGCGGCATCAGATCGATCAATACGCACGCGAGGTCCCTGGCGTGCTCGTCCAGGATCGCCAGCGTGCGCTCGGTGTCGTTGAACGGAAAGACAACGACGTCCTTGAGCGCGGACTCGGGTGTCCCGTGCACCAGCGGAACGCTGTGCGGATGGTCGATGTCGCCCCAGGTCGCCGGCGTGGAGCCCTGGCTCACCTCGGCGTAGTCGTAGACGCCGTGGTAGGCGCCCTCGGCCTTGGCGATCTTCGGCCGCCCGGTAAATGCGCGGGCCGCCTTCAGCGCGACCATGATCGCCTCCGTGCCCGAGTTCATGAAGCGCATCTTCTCGAACGAGGGGTTGCGGCTGCACAAGTGCTCGGCATAGCGCACCTCGATCTCGGTTCCCATCATGAACGCGGTGCCGCGGGTCATCTGCTCCGTCACCGCCTCGATGATCTCGGGGCAGGCGTGGCCGTGGATGAGGGACGCCATGTTGTTGGAGAAGTCGATGCGCGTGACGCCGTCGAGGTCGGTCACGCGGCAGCCCTTGCCGCACTCGACGTAGGTCGGGTGACCCGCCCGCAGGATCGCGTTGCGGCTGACGCCGCCGGGAAGGACTTTAAGGGCCCGCTCGTAGAGGGCGGCGCTGCGTGAGAGGATTTCAGATTTCAAATTTCAGATTTCAAATTTTCGACGTCAGGCTGCTTTGGTCCGGTCCGGGTATCGCCTAACTACGTCGAGGGTTAGTGTTTCGTCTTCTTTCTGACAGGATTAACAAGATTTACAGGATTGGAACTAGGACTGCAGGATTTTTGTGTTTCATCCGGTTAATCCTGTAAATCCTGTCTATTTTCGAAGCAGAGGCGCACCGGTGCGCTCCTGCACGTAATTGAAATCGATGCCGGGGCTCAGTTCGACGAGCCGAAATCCCTCCGGCGTGACTTCGATCACGGCGAGATCGGTGTAGATGCGGTTCACGACGGCCAATCCCGTCAGCGGAAAGGTGCACTTTTGCACGAGTTTCGCCTCGCCTTCCCTGGTGCAATGCTGGGTGATGACGAAGATCGACTTTACTCCCGCGACCAGGTCCATGGCGCCGCCGACTGCGGGGATGGCGTCGGGCTCGCCCGTGGACCAGTTGGCCAGATCGCCGTTCTGCGCGACCTGGAGCGCGCCGAGCACGCAAAGATCCAGGTGGCCGCCGCGGATCATGGCGAAGCTGTCCGCGTGATGAAAGTAGGCGGCGCCCGGCAGCGCCGTCACGTGCCGTTTGCCCGCATTGATCAGCTCGGGATCGCCTTCGCCGGGACCGGGCGCGGGGCCCATGCCGAGCAAGCCATTTTCTGTGTGGTAGATGAACGAGCGGCCCTCCGGCACGAACCTGGCGACCAGCTCCGGAATGCCAATGCCCAGATTCACATAGGAGCCGTCGGGAATGTCCTGCGCCAGGCGCTGCGCCATCTCCTCGCGCGTTCGCCCGATCACTGGCGGCTTCGTCATGGGTAGGACGCTCCTGCTGCGACGAGTTCCGATTCGTGGGCCGGGTTGGCGATGGCGACGACGCGATCCACGAAGATGCCGGGCGTGACGATCGACTCGGGGTCCAGCTCGCCCGGCTCAACGATCTCGGCGACCTGGACGATCGTGACCTTGGCCGCCATCGCCATCAGCGGGCCGAAGTTTCGCGCCGTCTTGTTGTAGAGGATGTTGCCGTGGGTGTCGGCGACCCGCCCCTTGATGAACGAGAAGTCCGCGCGGATGCCGTGCTCAAGCAGATACTTTCTGCCGCCGAATTCCCGGCATTCCTTGCCTTCCGCCAGCGGCGTTCCGACCGCGGACGGCGTGTAGAACGCCGGGATTCCAGCTCCGCCGGCGCGGATGCGCTCCGCGAGCGTTCCCTGAGGAACCAATTCCAATTTCGTGCGCCCGCTTCGGTAGAGCTCGGGGAAGACGGTCGAGTTGGCGGTGCGCGGAAACGAACAGATGACCTTGGAAACGCGGCCCGCCTTGAGCAGCGCCGCGAGGCCGACCTGGCCGCTGCCGCAGTTGTTGCTGATCATCGTCAGATTCGTGGCGCCCTGGTCGATCAGCGCGTGGATGAGCTCGATTGGACTGCCCGCTTCGCCGAAACCGCCGAACATGATGGTGGCGCCGTCGAAAATGTCCGAGACAGCCTCGGCCGCGCTCGCGACCCGCTTGTCGATCATTCGGCGCCTACCAGAAGAGAGGCGCGATCCGGCGCCGCGGCTTGCAGAGCAGTGGCGCGAACCGGCGCCTGTCCGGGAGCCGCCACCCGCGCGTAGTCGTACAAGCCGGCCTCGTCGAACAGAACGCGGTCCTCGTAATCGTCGAACCAGAGCGCCTCGGGGTTGCGGCCGACGATGCAGACCTTGCCGCGGTCGGGGGCGCTGCCGGCGTTGCGAAGAATCTTGAAGATCAAGACGCCATTCTCGCTGCCCGCGAGTCCCGGTATCCCCTCGTTGGTGACCGCCGCCACTTCGGTCTTGCCTTTGTAATGGGTGATGGAAAGGCGCGCGTGGGTCTCGACGCCCGACAATCCTTTTTGCGAGGTATTGAGAATATTCCACGCGGTCTCGATCGGAACGTTGAACGACTTGTAGGCGACGATGTCGCGCCCGCAGAAGAAGTAGTGGTTATGACCGCCGGCACGCACGAACTCGCGCTGCAGAATGCGGAGGGCGTCCGGGTCATCGTTGATGCCCTTTATGATCGGCGCCTGGTTCTCCACGGTGAGCCAGCCGCGCGAGGCCAGGCCCCGCATCCCTTCGCCCGTCGCGGGGACCCATTGCTTGAAGCCCTGCGCGTCCTCGACGTAGTTCCCTTCCGCATCCTTGGCGAGGAACTCGTCGGGGTGCTCGAAGTGCAGCATCATGTGCAGGCCGACCTGCGGGTAGGTCTCGTGGAACCGATCGAGCATCGAGAGGAAGGTGCGGTCGAAGCGCTGGGGATAGAACGCCATCTCCTTGGTGCCGATGCGGATCGACTCGACGCCGGCTTCGGCCAGCGCGCCGAGCCAGGCCGCGATCTTTGAATTGTTCAGCACCATCGGGTCGCCGCCCGAAAGCAGGATCTCGCGCAGCTTCTCGCGTCCGCTTTCGGGATGCACGCCGCCGTTCTTGGCCACGGCCGCGTTGTGCTGCTTGATGTAGGGGATGATCTCCGGGATCATCGCGAGACCCTTCTTCGCGATGGTGCCGTCCTTTCGCTTGATCTGCTTGCGGGCGATCAATTCTTCGCGATAGCAGAAGCGGCAATGGGCCGAGCAGGTCGAGACGACATACATGAGTCCCATCTCGTACTTGTGCAGCAGGCCCTCGACGGGGGCGTAGTCCATCTGGTTGCCGGGATCCTCCGAGCCCGCCAGATCCATCGTCTCGCCGGGGTCGGCCTTGACGATGCGCTGAATCGCGGCGCTGGTCCTGGCCAGGTCGTAGTAATGGCGCGTGATCTTCACCGGCATCCGGGATTCAACGTCACGCTCGGTGCCCTTGAGCGCTTTGAGGTTTGTCACCTCGTCCTTGGAGTAGAAGTTGAGCATGTCCTCCGGCGCCTTCTCGTGGAAAAAGGGGCCGAGCCCACTGATAATTTCCCGCTGATAGCTGGCGTCTTCGACGCTCTCGAGAAACTTCTGCTCGCGTTCGGTAGGGATATGAGGTTGTGGTTGTGTCATCGTTCGGTCTCCAGTGCGAAAAAAATTAATGTCGGTCGATCAGTTGCGCAGATTTTACGCTCAAATCCCCATCCTATAAAGGCATTTTGTGGCGAAGGTCGATCGTGCGTCATCGACTCTGCAACTTTGCATGAACTCATTGATCGCAAAGCGCAACGAACCCGTAATGCCTTGCACGAGCACGCGTTTAGTCTCGTCGATCAGAATGGCCATGGGACGCTCCGTTCCGTGAGAAAAGAGACTCGTTAGGCGGTGGCGCTGCCTTCGTCCGGTCCGCCGAAGCGAATCCCCTGGGCCAGCGGCAGCTCGGTCGAGTAGTTGATCGTGTTCGTCGTCCGCCGCATGTACATCTTCCAGGAATCGCTCCCGCTCTCGCGGCCGCCGCCGGTTTCTTTCTCGCCGCCAAAGGCGCCGCCGATTTCCGCGCCGCTCGTGCCGGTGTTGACGTTGGTGATCCCGCAATCGCTCCCGGCGGGACTGAGGAATTTTTCCGCCTCGCGCACGTCGTTGGTGAAAATCGCGGAGGTCAGACCCTGCGGCACGCCGTTGTTGATCGCGATCGCTTCGTCAAAATCGCGGTAGGTCAGGAGATAAAGGAGCGGCCCGAAGGTTTCGTCGTGCACGATCTTGTAATCCGGTTTCGCCTTTGCGAGGCAGGGCGTCATGTAGCAGCCGCCTGCATACTTGTCGCCGTCGAGCCGTTCGCCGCCGTGAAGGACTTCGCCGCCTTCGGCCTTCAGTTTCTTGATCGCCTCGAGGACGGTGTCGACCGCCTGGCGATCGATCAGCGGACCCATCAGCGTTTTTTCGTCGAGCGGATTTCCGATCTGGACCGATTTGTAGGCGGCCAGGAGTTTCTCGCGCAATTTGTCGGCAATCGACTCGTGCGCGATGACGCGCCGGGTGGAAGTGCAACGCTGGCCCGCTGTGCCGACGGCGCCAAAGAAAATGGATTGCGCTGCCATTTCGAGATCGGCGCTCGGGCAAACGATAAGGGCATTATTGCCGCCCAGCTCCAGGATGCTCCGTCCGAGCCGGCCGTGGACCGATTTCGCAACCGCGATTCCCATCGCCGTCGAGCCGGTGGCCGAGACGAGCGGAATGCGCCGATCCGCCGCGAGCGGTTCGCCGACCGCTTTGCGATCGCCGATGAGGAGGGTAAAAATCGCCGGATCAGCGCCGGTGGCTCGACAAACGCGCTCCGCGATTTTGATCACGGCGATGGCGGTGAGCGGAGTTTTCTCCGAAGGCTTCCAGACCGTGGCGTCGCCGCAAACCGCCGCCAGTGCCGCGTTCCACGACCAGACCGCGACCGGGAAATTAAAAGCGGAAATCACCCCGACGACACCGAGCGGATGCCACTGTTCCATCAGGCGATGGTTTGGACGTTCCGATTGAATCGTCAGGCCATAAAGCATGCGCGATTGCCCGACGGCGAAATCGCAAATGTCGATCATTTCCTGTACTTCGCCTTTGCCTTCCGCGAAAATTTTACCCGACTCGAGCGAGACGAGTTTGCCGAGATCTTCTTTCTGTTCACGTAGGGCGTTGCCGAGCTGCCTGACGGTTTCGCCACGAACCGGACCGGGCGTGACGCGCCACTTCTCGAACGCCGCGAGCGCGCGGCTCATCACCTTGTCGTAGTCCTCCGCCGAGGCGGTGCGGAATTTGCCTAACAACTTGCCGTCGACCGGCGAAATCTTTTCGTGGACGGGGCCGCTGCCGTGCCACTCACCAGAGAAGGCGCCATCCGCGGTGCCGGAAATTCCCAGCTTTTCGAGGAGATCGTTCATGGCTATTTCCCCGTCCGCTGGCATTGCTGCCGGAGAAGCTCGATCGCTTCGTCGACCAACTCCTTCGTGATGTCGAGCGCGGGCCGGAATCGGATCGCTTTCTCACCAGATTTCAAGGCGAGGACGCCCCCATCAAAGAGATCTTTCCAGAACTTGTCCCGCGTCGCCGGATCGGGCAGATCGAAGGCCAGGAACAAACCGCGTCCGCGGACCGCAGTGATGATCGGGTTTTCCTTTTGCAACTCGAGCAACCGATTGAGGAAATATTCACCGACGACGGCGGCGTTCTCGACCAGGTTTTCCTCCTCGATGATCTGGAGAAAATGGGTCGAGCGCACCATGTCGGTGAAGTTGCCTCCCCAGGTGGAATTGATCCGACTTGGAAGACGAAAAACGTTGTCCTTCACTTCATCGAGGCGCGGGCCGCCCATGATGCCGCAGACCTGCGCTTTTTTGCCGAAGGCCATCAGGTCGGGCAGGACGCCGAAATGCTCGCAGCACCAGTTGCGGCCGGTCGCGCCCATCCCGCACTGCACTTCGTCGAAAATCAGCAGCATCTCGTTCTCGTCGCAAATTCGGCGCAGGGTCTGGAGCCATTCGCCGCGGAAATGATTGTCGCCGCCCTCACCCTGGATCGGCTCGATGATGATAGCGGCGATATCGACGCCTTTTTCCCTGACTAACTGCATGATCTCGGCTTCGGACTTCCTTTCTCGCTCGATCACGTCGGCATAACGCTTGTCCTTATCCTCGATCGAAAAGTCGATGAAGGGCGTCGAAACGCGCGGCCAGTCGAACTTCGCGAACAGGTCCACCTTGACCGGATCGGTATTGGTCAGACTCATGGTGTAGCCGCTCCGGCCGTGGAAGGCGTGGCGGAAATGCAGGATCTCAGTCCCGCGTTCGCCGAGGCCGGCAGCCATGTTTTTGCGCACCTTCCAATCCATCGCGGCCTTGAGCGTGTTCTCGACCGCGAGCGCGCCGCCCTCGATCACGAGCATGCGCTCGAGCGGCGGCATGCCGACGACCCGCCAGTAGGTCTCGATGAAGCGAGCGTAGCCTTCCGAGTAAACATCGGAGTTGGCAATCTTGATCTTAGCCGCACGGAGCAGGTCGGCTTTCACCTCCGGCTTGTCGAAGTGCGGATGATTAAAGCCGACCGGATTGGAGCCGAAGAAGCCGTAGAGATCGATCAGGGTCCGGTCGTGCGCGGCGTCGACCAGGTAGGAGCCGTGGCTTTTATCGAGGTCGATGACGATCCGGAATCCATCGAGCAAGACATGCTCCGCTATCTGGCGGAGAATTGGCGATTTTGGTTCGGATTCGGTTGTCTTGCTTCCACTGACGCGACCGCTGGAAGGAGTGCGGGTCGCCTCGGTGAGCATGGATGGCATACTCATCCGCTGATGGTAGTCGGCGGGTTGATGTTGGTCAACCGGAGCGACGGTTAGGCAGGGAGCCCGCCTGACATTTTCCGGACTTAGACAATGCCCTTGCGCAGGTCGGCGTGTTTCCCCGCCATCAGCTCCTGCGTCAGGTCGTAACCCGCACGATCAGCGTTCTGCGAGGTGCCGGCAAAATGATGATCGATCCGCATCCTGGCGGAACGACAGAAATAAGTCGCAACGGAAAGAACCTCATCCACCGGTTCGCCGCTCTCGATCTTGTACTGAGCAAAGGCGCAGGTCGCGCTCATGGCGAAGAGTTCGGTCGCGATCCCGACAAAACGTGAGAGCAACAACTGCTCGCGATCGAGCTTGGGACCGAAACGCGTCATGGCGTGGAATAATCCGCGCGCCAGCCGCTTGCTCGCGCCCGCGGCATAACGAACGTGCGGCCGCAGGTCGGCGTGCAACTTATCGAGGTCGCCAGCGCTTCCGCCGGTCCACTGTTTCGGATACCAGCTCGCGTAAAACTTGCCCGAAGTGAAAACGGCCTTGGCCCGCTCCGAGGTTGGAAGCTGGGTGTTGAAGATCGCCCCGCCGACTTTGAGATGCGGATCGAGTGCTTCACGCGCGATGAAGAGGCGCATGATTTCGCTCGAGCCTTCAAAGATCATGTTGATCCGGCAATCGCGCAGGAAGCGCTCTACCGGGATGCCTTCTTCGCCGCGGCCTTCAAGTGATTCCGCGGTTTCGTAACCGCGTCCGCCGCGCACCTGCATCGCTTCGTCGGCGATCCGCCAGGTCGCTTCCGTCGCCCACATCTTGCACATCGCGGTCTCAATCCGCAGATCGCCTGCCTTGCGATCGACCATGGCGCTGGTCAAAAACGTGATCGCTTCCATCGCGAAAACATTGCCTGCCATCTCCGCAACCTTGCCCGCGATGGCGTAATGCTGGCCGATCGGCACACCCCACTGCACGCGTTCGCTGGCCCATTTTCGGCAGATCTCGAGCAAGCGCTTGGATAAACCGACGCAGGCGGCCGGGATTGTCAGGCGGCCGGTGTTCAATGTCGTGAGGGCGACTTTCAAGCCCTGGCCTTCCTTAGCGATCATGTTCTCGCGCGGGACGCGGACGTTGGTGAACTTGACGATCCCGTTGTAGAGCGCGCGCAGCCCCATGAAGTGGCAGCGATACGTGATCTCGAGCCCGGGAGTATCGACATCGACGATGAAGGCCGTGATCTGCTTGCGCTCCCGGCCCTTGACCATCTTCGGCGGCGTCTTCGCCATTACGACGAGGACGCCGGCTTTGATCAGGTTGGTGCACCAAAGTTTCTCGCCGTTGAGGATGAAGGCCGAACCGTCCTCGGTCACATCCGCCCGCAGGCTCATGTTGGCCGGGTCGGAGCCGGCGTCTGTTTCCGTCAGGGCAAAAGCGGAGATTTCCTTCCGCGCAACGCGCGGCAGATATTTCTTCTTTTGTTCTTCCGTTCCGAAGATGAGCACCGGTTGCGGCACACCGATGGATTGATGGGCGGAAACGAGTGCGGTCAGGTTCGCGTCCCAACTGCCGAGCAACATCGCAGCGCGGCCGTAATTCACCTGCGATAGGCCGAGTCCGCCGTATTCGGTCGGGATTTTGACCCCAAAAGCGCCCATCGCGAAAAGGTCGTCGATGTTCTTCTGCGGGATCTCTCCAGTGCGATCAATTTCATCCGCGTCGACGTTAGCCTCGAGATATTCGCGCAACTCCTTCAGAAACGGATCGCCCTTGGCCCGGTCCTCGGCGCTCTGCCCCGGATAGGGAAAAATGCGGTCAAAATCGTAGCGGCCAATGAAGAGGTTGCTGGCGAAACTGCCGCGCTCATCGAGCGGATCGCGCGAACTTTCGGCGAGGTCGAGGGCGGCGGCTTTGCCGGCCGACATCTTAGAAGTGTCGATGACGGACTGCGCTTCCGCTTTGCCGGGCTTGGCGCTGGTTTCTTCAGCGACCTGTTTCTCAGGCACTTCGAGCGGTGTCTTCATAAAATTTAGTTCCCTTTTCCGCGTGTCGCCGGAGCAAAGCGCAGGGCTGGAATTTGCCTCCGTGCCGTTCGCCGGCCTTGACCATTTCCGCGGCGCCGAAATGATCGGCGAAGCGAAGCGGACCTCCGCGCAAAGGCGCGAAACCGGTGCCGAGGATCATCCCGTAATCGGCGTCCTCAGGCTCGGCCACGACCTTTTCTTCGAGGCAGCGAGCGGCTTCGTTTACCATCAGGTAAACGAGCCTAAGCGCAAGATCCTGCGCGTTCATTTGCGGAGGATTTGCGGAGTTCCGCCAAGGCTCGATCGCGTCGTTAGGCGACTGTTGTTTCCCTTCGTATTTGTAAAAACCGCTTCCGGTTTTGCGCCCTAGCATTTTCGCCTCCTGCATCTTCGTCAGGATGGCCGGCGGGCGGGCGCGTTCGCCGAACGCTTTTTCGAGAGTGGCGGCGATATCGACCGTGATGTCGACCCCGATCTCGTCGATCAGGCGGAGCGGGCCCATCGGCATCCCCCACTCCACCAAGGCGTCGTCGATTTTTTTCGCGTCCACACCCTGCTCGAAGAGCTCGGCCGCATCAAGTAGGTAGGGAAACAACACACGATTGACGAGAAAACCGGGGCTGTCCCTCACGACCACCGGAACTTTGCCGATCTGGCGGGCAAAGAAGAGTGCACGCGCTTTCGTTTCGTCCGAAGTCTGTTTGCCGATCACGACTTCGATCAGTTTCATCCGGCTGACCGGGTTGAAAAAATGGAGTCCGATGACGCGGCCCGGATGCATGGTCTGCGCGGCGAGATCGCTGATCGAAAGCGCGGAGGTGTTCGTCGCGAGAATGTCGGTGTCGTCGATTTTCGTGTCGAGGTCGTGGAAGATGGCTCGTTTGACTTCGAGCTTCTCGGAGGCGGCCTCGATCACGATCTGCACTTCACGCATCGGACCGGGATTGGAGGAGGCGACAACGCGCGAGCGGCCTTCCTTCGCTTTCTCCTCGCTCATGAGGCCACGCTTAACCGCTTGGCCGTAGGTTTTCTCGATGGTACCCAGGCCGCGATCGAGCTGCTCGGCGTTGACGTCGCGCAAGATGACGGAAATCCCACGCGAGCTAAGCCATTGCGCGATCCCCGAGCCCATCACACCCGCGCCGATGACCGCGGCGTGAACGACTTTTTCGCCAGGTGCAGTTTTCGACGGGCTCTTCTTATACTTGTCGGCGAGAAAGAAATTGCGAATCAGGTTGCGGGTCGATTCCGTTTCACCCAGCTCCACGATCGCGTCGAGCTCGCGGGCGAGCGAGTCGTCAATCGAACTCGTTAGGCTATGAGCAATGATCTTGGCCGCGCGACCGGGCGCAGGATTTTGCGAACGAGGCGCTTCGATTGGTTTGGAAGCGACGGGTGCGGCGGACGCCGTGCGCTTGCCACTATTCAATTTGGCGCGTGCGGCTTCGAGCAATTTGTCCTGCGCCACAACTACGTCGACGAGCCCGAGCTTGAGCGCTTCCGGCGCCGGATAAAGTTTGCCCTTCAAAATCACTTCGGCGGCTTTCTCCGGACCGATGAGCCGCGGCAGACGCGTCGCACCGCCCCAAGCGGGCACGAGACCGAGAGTCGTTTCCGGAAGACCGATGCGCGTCGCGGGCGCATCGGAAGCGACGCGATAGTCGCAAGCGAGCGTGATCTCATATCCACCGCCCGCGCAGGCACCGTGAATCGCGGCCACCGTCGGAATCCTGAGCGCGGCGAACCGGCTAAAAATGCGCTGACCCTCCGCTATGAAAGCGCGCATCCGGCCCGTTTGCGCCTGGCGCAGGAGCGTTTGCAGGTCTGCGCCAGCGATGAAGATCGACTTCTTTGCCGAGGTCAGGATGACACCTTTGAGCCCCGACTCTTTCTCGATGACATCGATCTGTTCGCTCAGGTCGCGCAAAGCGGTCGCGTCGAAAATGTTCGCGCCGGATTCCGGTCGATCGAAGGTCAGCACGCAAAATCCGTCATCATCAATATCGCGCCGGATCGTAGGCGCCGCAGGAGAAGCAGTCATCCAATCTAGTTTGGCCACTTTCGAGAAAAATCCAAGTGCTCTAGCCGGGATCGGTAATCCTGGACCGGCCGGCAGCGGCCGGGATCAGCGATCCAGGCGACAACGATTGCGCAGTGCGAGGGCCGGTGTTACAACCTCGTGGCCTCAGTCGGGGCGGCCCTTCGCGCACTTATGGTCGGCAAGATTCTCCTACCCGAAATTCAAGGCATGATCGCGGCGCGGAGCTTCACCGCGCTGCGGGAGCTGTTTTCCGAGATGCCGCCAGCGGATGTGGCGGAGATCATTCTCGATCTGCCAGAGGACGAGCAGGTCATCATTTTTCGCATCCTGCCGCACGCACTGGCGGCCGACGTTTTCGAGTATCTCGATGTCGACGTCGAAGCGCAGCAAAAGCTCCTGCGCGGCATGGCACACGAGCAGGTCGTCTCGATCCTGAACGAGATGTCGCCGGACGATCGCACGGCGCTGCTCGAGGAACTGCCGAGTGCGGCGGCGCGCCAGCTCATTCGCCTCCTCACGCCGGACGAACGCCGAATCGCCCAGGCGCTGCTCGGTTATCCTGAGGACAGCGTCGGGCGTTTGATGACGCCGGACCTGATCTCGGTCGACGCCAGTTGGACAGTCGGCGAAGTGCTCGCATATATCCGTGAGCACGGTCAGGACTCGGAGACGCTCAACGTGATCTACGTGGTCGACGACCGTGGGAAACTGGTCGACGACATCCGGATTCGCGAGTTCCTGCTCCGGCCGCTCGACGCAAAAGTGAGCGATTTGATAGATGAAAATTTCATCGCGCTGAACGTGACCGATTCGCAGGAGGATGCAGTCAACGTCTTCCGTAAATACGACCGGAGTGCGCTGCCGGTGGTCGATTCCACCGGAGTGCTCGTCGGGTTGGTAACGATCGACGACATGCTCGATGTCGCCGAAGAAGAAGCGACCGAGGACATCCAGAAATTTGGCGGCATGGAGGCGATGGAGGAGCCGTACATGCGCATCCCGCTTTGGCGGATGGTGCGGAAGCGCGCGGTCTGGCTGGTCGTGTTGTTCCTCGGCGAAATGCTGACCGCCTCGGCGATGGGTTATTACGAAGGGGCGATCGCGAAGGCGGTCGTGCTCGCGCTTTTCTTGCCGATGATCATTTCGAGCGGCGGCAACTCGGGCTCGCAAGCCTCGATGTTGATCATCCGTGCGATGGCGCTCGGTGAAGTCACGCTGGCGGACTGGTGGCGAGTGATGCGAAAGGAAATCCTCGCCGGATTAATGCTTGGATGCGTGCTGGGATCGATCGGGTTTCTGCGGGTCGCGGTCTGGGCGCAGTTCTCAAACGTATACGGGCCGCACTACATGCTGATCGCGTTCACGGTCGGCTTGGCACTGATCGGCGTGGTGCTCTGGGGGTCGCTCTCCGGTTCGATGCTTCCTTTTGTTTTGCGCCGGTTGGGAGCGGACCCGGCGACCTCGTCGGCGCCCTTCGTGGCAACGCTGGTCGATGTCACGGGGCTGATTATTTATTTCAGTATCGCGCTGCTAATTCTGCGCGGCGCGATGCTGTAGCTCCGAGGAGCGCGTCGTTTCGTTAGGCGAAAACCGCCGCCTCGATTTCGACCCACGCCTGAGCCGCGCGCGAATCGGCCACCGCCTGCACCACGCGCATGTAGCGCACGCCATCCTCGAAATCGGGGTGCGGATTGATCCGCCCGCGCGATTTCACGGCCGCAATGAAATCATCTTCAACGTGCCAGTTGGTCTCGAGGTCAGAGGTTAGCTCTACGACGTGCAAGGCCCGGTCGCCGATTTGTCCGGTGTGCACTACGTCCGCGCCGAAATCATAAGTCAGCGTGCCAAGATCGCCGTAGACCTCCAACCGATCAGACGGTGCATGGGCGTCGACGCCGCTGAATTCGAGGACACCTTCCATACCATCGGCGAAAGTGCAGAGAACGGTCAGCATGTCCGGAATCAAAACTTCGTAACCCTGGCGCATCGGTTGCAAAATCTGCCCGCGAGCGAAGACGCCGGTAATTTCGCCAAACCAATGCTGCAGGACCTCAATATAAACCCCGAGGGTGAGCACATTGAGGCCGCTCATCTCGACTCGCTGCCTCCAGTGCGCGGGCGCGTCGGGATCGAGAAAAATACTGTCCAGGCTCTGTAAACGCAGATGATGCGGCCGACCGAGGACGCCATCCGCGAGCAGCTTTTGCACAAGGAGATCGCCCCGCATTCCATGAGGAGGCGGGCAAAGCATCGTGACCAGTTCGGGGTAACGGTGGGACGCGGCCAGCATTTCCTCGGCCTCCGTCAGGTCCATCGCCATCCGCGCCTGACAAAAGACATGTTTACCGGCTTCTAGCGCCGAGAGCGTGATGGCGGAGTGCATGTAGGGCGGCGTGCCGATCCAGATGATATCGAGCTCGGGCATGCCGAGCAGTTCCGCCCAGTTCTGCATCGGAGTGGCGTGGGGCGCGTATTCCCGGCAGAACTTATCCGCGCTCTCGTAAGTCGAATTGCTGACCGCGACCACCTCGACCTCGGGATGGCGTTGTAAGGCAGGGAGATGGCGGCGGCGCACGATCTCTCCCGCCCCGATGATTCCGACCCGCAACTTGTGATTGTGTTTATGATTCATTGGGATGCGGCTTCATTTAGTCCCGGTGGAACGCCATTTGACCACGGTTTAGGACTGCTGTTCAACAACCAAAAGCAGGCCCGAGCGAAGTCCGAGCATTTTGCAACGCGTTCGTCATGTTCTTGTAACAGAGCGGCGAGGCCTGCTCGCGGAGTCTTTAGGCGAAGGAATCGCTTGACCATTCCGGCGACCGACGGCAGCTTACGCCCCTTCAAGCCCGGCTTATGTCAAAAGTTTGCAGCATCACAGGATCGAAACCCACGCGCGGCAGCGTCATTCACCGACGCGGTATGGCGAAGAAAAAGGGCGGCGTTGGCCGTCACGTGACCAAAAATGTGCCCCGCACTTTCAGCCCCAACCTGCACGAACAACGGATCTGGGTCGCCGAATTGAAGAAATTCGTGCGCGTGAAAACCACGGCGCGGGGCTTGAAAACGATCAATAAGAACGGCGCCTACGCGACCTTGAAAAAGGCCGGGTTGATCGCGACCTAGTCCGCGGCTGGAATCTTTTCGCCCGTTTCGCGCTCTTCGTCCGCGCGGTTTTCCGAGGCTGCGACCGGAATCGTTTCGGCAACTGCCTCGGAGACTTCCCCGCCGACCGCTGGCGCAGGTTCCGCCATCGCGGCCTCTGGTTCTAGGGTCGAATCGCCAGGCGAAGCCGCCGTTTCAGATTTTCCATTAGGACCGACCGGCTGAGTCGCAGCCGGCGGTTTCATCCGCGGCAAATCGAGCGCTCCGTCGTTGAATTCGATCACGTGCCCCTCGCTGATTAGCCAATGTAAATCGGAAGCGAGCGCGAGCTTCTTCTTCTCCGCATCCTCCGCTGTTCCAGTCTCCTTAGGCTGAAGGTGTTCGAGCAATTGTTTGCGATTGATACCGGGGTTGGTGCTGAGGGCCGCGAGGATGGCGGCGACGGACGTCGAAACCGAGGCCGTGCCGTGCGGAAACAACCGGGCACGAACGGGCGAGACGAAAAGCATCCCTTTGCGATGGCGAAAAATATGGAGCCCATGCTGGCGAAGGCCGCCGATCAGTTCCTGCATCATCCCGGTCGGGGAACGGAACTCCTGCGCCCACGCATTTTCGATCACCCGGCCTAACGAACGATCGGGTAGGCGGCGGCTCTCCACGCCGTCCACGGTCATTTCCGGGCTGCTGCGGAGGAGCCCAGGCAGGTAAGTCTGCCGAAAATGACGTTCCGTCTCGGCAGCGTTGGCGAAGGTGAGCGGCGGCTCCTCCTGCAGCGTGATGTAGGTGGTCACGCTGCGCGCTTCTTCCTTCCAACTCTCGACCGCATCCGGGTTACTCACGATCTCGATCTGCCGTTGGTACTCCGGAAAGCTCATTCGACGGCTGAACCGCTGCTCGTAGAGCGCGCGCAGTTGCGGCTGGTAGGCGTGGTGATTGGTCGGGCCTAACAATGTCCCGCTCAAACGACAGCGCGCGACGGACGTAAAATTTCCTTTGATCGGTTCCGACTGCGTCACTTCGGTCCGATAAAAATGATCCTTCTGGTTGAGGAAGGCGCCATTCTCCAAAATCCGGCGATCACTCGCCACCGGTCCGTTCTCGCCCATCTGAATGAGTTCGGCGCCCTTGGACTTGAGTCGAACGTCATAGCGTTCGGGCTTGTCGAGAAACATCCGCGCGAGCGAGAAAACCGAGTAGGCCAGATGCCCGGCCTTGATTTGCGCGAGGACATTTTCCAGCACCCGTCCAACAGGGACAAAACGGGTGTCGACCGCTGGCGCGGGCGCGGTTGGTTCCTCCTGGCGTCGCGCCTCAGGCGGCCTCCCGCCTCCCGGACGCCGATCCCGATCCCGCGAATCGCGACCTCGCTCCTGGCCGCGTGGTGGGCGCGGGCCTCGATCGCGCCTGTCGCCCCCGCCACCACGCCGATCGCGCTCGCGCCGGTCGCGCTGACCGGGCGGCACGTTCTCTTCCCCGGCGAAGTCGGCATAACGATTTTCGGGTGGCGACTCTTTCACCCAGGCGGGTAAAAACTTCAGATCAAAAAGATCCGGCGCGCTCTTCTCCTCAGACATAGGAGTCTGTACGCGAAGGCAGACGCTTGTAAAATCGGAGACCGGATTTCGGATCGGCCAAAGCGGGCGCCGGCGCGCAAAATAAATTGACAACGAATCCAATTATTTTAGTTGCCAACGTGTCGCGGCGCCTTTAAGCCGTCACCCACAACAAGCCAACCAAGGAGAAATATTTGTATGTCGGATAAACCGATCGAAGAAAAAGTGAAGGATATCATCGTCGAGCAACTCGGCGTGAATCCCGAGCAGGTCACACCCACCGCATCGTTCATCGAGGATCTCGGGGCCGATTCGCTCGATATCGTCGAGCTGGTGATGGCCTTTGAAGAGGAATTTTCGGTGGAAGTGCCGGACGAAGACGCGGAGAAATTGCAGACCGTCGGCGACGTCGTGAAGTACATCGAAGAGAAGGCGAATAACAAGACGGAATAACCGCACCGACGCAGCGTCGTTAGTGCTACCTAAGACACGGCTTCGGCCGTGTTTTTTGTTTCCCTCTTTGCAGACTCCCCCCGAACGGCAGAAAATAGGCCCGTGAATCTTTTTTGGCTGGACGACTCGCTCTTCGATCTCGCCGGACACCACGTCTCCATCCTTGGGGTGGTGGCCTTTGTCGGGCTGATGGCTCTCGGGATTCTCTGCGCCAAGCTTCTCCAGAGCGGGTTCGTTAGGCGATTACTCGGTCGCTTCCGCCTGGACGCGAATTTCGGCGCCATCATCACGACGATCCTGAGCGTCGCCGCCCTCGTTTTCTTCACCGTCAGTGCGATCAACGCCCTCGGCATTCCCCTCGCCTGGAGCGCACCGCTGCCCGGCGTGCCGATCAGCCTCCTCCAGCTCTTCCTCCTCGTCGGCCTCCTCATCTTCGTCTTCTGGCTTTCCGCCCGGACAAAGCGCTTTCTCTTTAACCGCTTCCTTGTCCACAGCGGGCTCGATCGCTCCCTCCAGTACGCCATCTCGCAGATCGCCTCCAATGTCGTCCTCGTCGTCGGCATTTTTATTGTCCTGCAAAACACCGGTATCCGCCTCGAAGCTCTGACTGTTTTCGCGGGCGCGGTCGGCGTCGGCATCGGCTTCGGCCTGCAGAATATCACGAGCAACTTCATCAGCGGCCTCGTCATCCTGGCGGAGCGGCCAATCGCGATCGGCGATCGGGTGGAGGTGGGGGAAGTCACCGGCCAAGTGCAGAAAATTCGCGCTCGCAGCACGGTCATCGTGACGAACGACAACATCACGACAATCGTGCCTAACCAGAAATTCATCGACTCGCCGGTCACGAACTGGACCTATGGGGATCCGCGGGTCCGCTTCCGGATCCCGGTCGGCGTGAGCTACGGGAGCGACGTCGAATTGGTCCGGCAAAAACTCATCGAGGCGGGTAGAGATGATCCCCACACCCTCGACGACCCCGCGCCGAGCGTTTTCTTTGTCGGGTTCGGCGACAGCTCGCTCAATTTCGAACTCGTCGCCTGGAGCGACAAGATGAGCCATCGCCCGCGTCGTTACCGGAGCGACCTGAATTTCGCGATCCACCGGAAGCTCAAAGAGGCCGGAATCGAGATTCCGTTCCCGCAACGCGATCTCAACATCAGAAGCGGAGTCTTGAAAGTTGAGAATGCGAGGCCAGAGGAAACCCGCTCCGGAAAGCCCTCCTAAATCACCTGAGCAGCGGGTCGCTCGATAAGATCTGCTGAAGAAAGCTTTCGAACCGACCGCTCATAAAAAAACTGACGCACGAAGGCGCGCAATCGGCGGTGATCACGCGATCCATAGTTGCTATCGACAGGAAAACCAACAACCGCAAAGCGCACAAAAAACCGGACGAGCGGAACATCTTCCGCGGGATCCAGGACGCCTTCCGCGTCGCTGCGCGCAAGACTTCGGCGGTCCTCGGAACTGCCTGGGCCTTCATGGGCGCGGTCGCGATCATCGTTGTCTGGGGATTAACCGGGCACATCTTCCACTACTCCGACACCTGGCAGCTGATCATCAACACCGGGACGACGATCGTCACTTTTCTGATGGTCTTTCTGATTCAAAACACGCAGAACCGCGACTCGAAGGCGATCCAGCTCAAACTCGATGAACTCATTCGCAGCGTCGCCGGAGCGCGCAACCACCTGATGGATCTGGAAACACTCTCCGACGAAGATCTGGAGAAATTCCAAAAAGAATTCGAGCGTCTGCGCAAGCGCTCCGAGAGCACGGCGGCGATCGTGAGCAGGGTCAGCCGGAAAGTGAATTCACGCTGAGGGGCGCGCTTCGCCGGAGCGGATAAATTTCGGACCGGAAGGGCAGAGGCGAAGGATCTCGCAATTACGACAATCGGGTTTGCGCGCGAAACAGCGGCGGCGCCCGTGCCAGATGAGCCAGTGGCTCCAGTTGGTCCACTCCTTTTGCGGAACCAACTTCATCAGGTCGCGCTCGATCTTTTCCGGGTCCCGCTGAGTCGTTAGGCCAAGCCGCTGCGAAAGGCGCGCGACGTGGGTATCGACAACGATGCCTTCGTCTCTCTGGAAGGCATTGCCGAGCACGACATTCGCGGTCTTGCGGCCCACCCCGGGCAGGGCGTGCAGTTCCGACATCGTTTGCGGCACTTTGCCTTTGTGCTTTTCGACGATGGCGGCCGTCGCAGCCCGAATGCTCTTGGTTTTGTTCCGGAAAAAGCCGGTCGACTGAATCGCCTTCTCGAGTTCCGAGGGTGGCGCGGCGGCAAACGCGGCCGCCGAACGATAGCGCTTGAAGAGCGCGGGCGTTACGAGGTTGACCCGCTTGTCGGTGCACTGCGCGGAGAGAATGGTCGCGATCAGGAGCTGGAGCGGTGTCTTAAAGTCGAGCTCACAATGCGCATCCGGATAAACCTTCGGCAGCACGCGCACCAGCTCCCGGGCCCGTTCACTTCTGGTCATGGCCTAACGAACCCCCTGCCTGCCTGGGACCCCAGCCCCAGCGGCGGCGGGCCTGACCCCAGAAAACACCGCCTCGCCGGATGAGACGCCGCGCCCAAGCAAACTCGGTCGCGAGCAGCGCCAGCCCGAGCGGCACGACCACGACCGCCGGTCCGGGCAAAATAATGAGCGCGAGGCCAAACAGAACCACCGTGCTGCCGATCACGGCCACGATCGTTTTTCGTACCCGCGGTCGATTGGCGAGACCGAGCCGGTGCACCCATGCCCAATACCATTTCACCGGTCGTCAGGCTGAAGGGGAGACGCTTTCCGGCGCCGGGTCGAGGTAAGGCGCGAGCCTTTGTTCCACCTGCGGCGGAACGTGCGCGACCACTTCCACAAATTCGCCTTCATACCGCAATTCAAGCACATGCCCGACGCGATGCACCTCCGCGAGCAGAGCCGACTCGCTCTGCGGCACCCTGTAGCGGCAGCGCAGTCGCCAGGAACTCAGGGTATTCTGGAGCGCCGGGATCAGCTCCTCGATCCCTTCTCCTGTCCGCGCCGAGATCGCCACGCTCCCCGGAAACTTCTCGAGATAGACCTCGGCCAAATCGCGGTCGGCGATGGCGTCGATCTTGTTAAAAATAACGAGCGTCTGCTTGCCATAGGCGCCGATTTCCTTGATCACCGCGTCGACCGCCGCCATTTGCTCGTCGAGCCGCGGATGACTCAGATCGACCACGTGGATGAGCAGATCGGCCTCGACTACTTCCTCGAGCGTGGCCTTGAACGACTCGATCAACGTGTGCGGGAGTTTTCTCAGAAAACCGACCGTGTCGGTCAAAAGGAC
This sequence comes from uncultured Verrucomicrobiae bacterium, assembly GCA_963819975.1. Taxonomy (GTDB): domain Bacteria; phylum Verrucomicrobiota; class Verrucomicrobiia; order Chthoniobacterales; family UBA10450; genus Palsa-1392. Next base: position 251,896 of record CAWFYE010000004.1, read on the forward strand.
GCGCTGTTTGTTAGGCAAAGTAAGGCTCCGCGTCGTCGGATCGAGGGTCGCAAAAAGTCTGTCCGCCGCCACCAATCCCGCGCCGGTCAGCAAATTCATGAGGGTCGATTTGCCGGCGTTGGTGTAACCGACGACCGCCGCCACCGGCCACTGATGCCGCTTCCGGCCCTGGCGCTGGACCGCGCGATGTTTGCGCACCTCCTCGAGATCGCGTTCGAGACGCGCGATCCGTTCCTGGACGCGGCGGCGATCCACTTCCAGCTGGGTTTCACCCGGGCCCCGGGTCCCGATCCCGCCTGTTTGGCGGGAAAGGTGGGTCCACATTCTCGTCAGGCGCGGGAGGAGGTATTGCAATTGCGCGAGCTCGATCTGCAATCGCCCTTCCCGGCTCCGGGCGCGTTGGGCGAAGATGTCGAGAATGAGCTGGGTGCGATCGAGCACCTTGCGGGAAAAAAGATTTTCCAGGTTCCGACCCTGCGCGGGGGAAAGATCGTTATCGAAGATGACCGACGTGACCTGCTGATCCTGGAATGATTCCTTGATCAGCTCCGCTTTGCCTTTGCCGATATAAAAAGGCGCGGTCGGCTTTTGCAGCTTTTGCGTGACCGTGTCGACGACATGAGCGCCGGCTGAGTTCGCCAATTCACGCAATTCGTCGAGCGAATCGCGTAAATCCCATTTCGAAATGCCGTCTTTTTCGAGTCCGATGAGGAGCGCGCGTTCCTGTTTTTGGTGCGGCTTGATCTCGATCATTCGAGGGGTGGCAAAAGGGAAACCTTTTGCAGGATCCAATCGACGGCGGCTGCGTGATCCTTCAACAGAGACAAATTCAGTGGTTCCAGAGTAGTTTGCCGCAAAAACCAGGTCAACTGTCTTTTAGCATAGCGGCGGGTTTTCTGCTGAATCGCCGCTGCACATTCCGCCTGACTTATTTTTCCTTCCGAGAGGAGTCGAATCTGTTCGATGCCGAGCGTCCTCGCCGCCGTCACACTCACGCGACTTAGGCGCGCGACTTCTTCGGCCACACCTTCGTGAAGCATTTCTTCCACCCGGCGATCGATCCGCGCGTAAAGCTCAGTTCGCTCGCGGAAAACAAAGACACCGTGGAGATCCAAAGAACCGTGCGTCCACTCCAAGCGCTGCTCGGATGCGGGCCGGTTGGTCTGCGCAAAAATTTCCAGCGCCCTAACAAGCCGGCGCTTGTTTTTCCGATCGATCGTTTCCGCACCTGACGGATCGACCGCGAGCAGCCGCGCATTCAATTCCTCGAGCGGAAGAGCGTCGAGTTCCGCGCGTAATTTTGGATCGACCGCCGGGAGTGGCGCGAGCCCGTGCGTCAGCGCCTTGAGATAAAGCCCGCTTCCTCCCACCACGAGTGCCAGCTTTCCGCGCCCGTTGATTTCCTCAATCGCGCCCACGGCAAGCTCGCGAAATTTCGACGCACTCATCTCCTCGGTTACCGGCACCGCACCGATCAAATGATGCGGGGCCTTTCGCAGGGTCGCCTCGGCAGGTTGCGCGGTCAGAATCGCCAGACCGCGGTAAATTTGGAACGCGTCAGCGCCTACAACTTCCGCATCGCAGCGCGCAGCGACGTCGGCCGCAAGTTCGCTTTTCCCACTCGCGGTTGGTCCTGTGATAAAAAAGCAACGCTGCAAAACTCTGCGATCTCTGCGGTTAAGAAACAAAAACCGGGAGATCCGGCGCCCCATGGCCACCCGATCTCCCGGTTTCGAAGGAGGTGTCGTTATTCGCGCGAATGACTATCGGATTTCGCGCCGCTGACCACGAGCTTGCGGCCCAAGAATTCCTTGTCGTGCAATTCCGCGACCGCCCGTTTGGCTTCTTCGACCGACTGCATCTGGACAAATGCGAACCCTTTCGAGCGTTCGTTATGCTTGTAGGTCACGACTTCCGCGTTCTGCACCTGGCCGACACCGTTGAAGAGATCGAATAGGTCGCTCTCCGTCGCTTCGAAGGACAAATTGCCGACGTAAAGACGCGGCGTCGTGACTTCAACCGACTCAGGTTTGCGCGTTGGACGCGCGGGCCGAGGCGCCGCACCATTGCGCACCGCGGAGGAGCCATTGCGCGCGGGCGCAGATGGCCTTTTCGGACTATCGGCGCTTCCAAAGAAGGCCGCGATTTTCTGCCAAAAGCTCTTTTTTGCGGGAGCCTTCGACACCGTGCGTTGCTCGCGCGTGTCGAACCGCCGTCGGGAACCCCCGCGACGCGGACGTCGCGAGTTTCTCCCCGGGGATTGAGATTTCATAATGATCCTCGGTATTAAACCATTTAGTTTGTAGGCGGAGCGCATCAAGCGATGCACGGTCCAGGGCGCGCCGACCTCGAAAGGTCGTTTCAAGCAGCTCAAGAGCGGTCTGCGCAGCCGGAGGAAACTCCGCCTCGTCTGGCCGGGAAACGGGCAAAAGTCTGTCCGTCTGCGATCTCCGGCGCGGCCTGCTGGTCGGAAAGGACAAGTAAGCCGGCTTCATTTTCCAAAAACTGGACGATCGCGGGGAGCAGGCACACGCCTGAGTTCCCCAGCACCCGCGCACACTATTCCCGAGGAGGAGTTTATTGCAAGACCGAAAACCCGGTTGCTCGAAGCCCCTTGCCGGGCGCCGTTTTCGAAACGCACCGTGGCAGTTCAGGTCCCCGGACCCGAACACAACCCGAATCCGCTCGCAAACCAGCGGCTCGGCTCCGGAGGACGGACCTTAATACTTTCGCATCCTTGCGTGTCTCACTGCTGAGAGGTCACACCACAGATGAAAACAATCGCTCGCAAGGCTCCTTCTCGGCGGGATGCAAGAGTCCGGCCGGCATTCTACAAACCGGCTTCGCGCTGGCATTTTTTCGCCGCCCTGGCCGGAGCCATTCTCCTGGAAGCGGCAGCAGTTGCAGTCGCGAGCTTGCACGCCCCAGTTTCGATCCCGACCGACCCCGGCATTACGCAGGACGAGTTCTCGGCTGAAGGAGTCTTCATCACAGAAGTGCAACCGGAGCCGACGCCACCCCCCGAGGAAACGCCACCAGCTATTCCGCCCGACCCGGTAGATCCCGCTGACTTCGTAATCGAGCAGCCCATCCCGCCCCCGCACCCGCAGAACCCCTCGAAGTCGCAGCCCAAAGTAGCAGCACTGGTAGCGAAGGGAACGCAGGTCGGCCCGATCGATCTTGGTTCGACAAAAGGCAACCTGACCTCCGCTCCACGCCCGAGTTATCCTTACGAAGCAAGACGGGCAAAGCAGACAGGCAGCGGTAAATTCCTCCTCACCTTCGATGCCGCCGGCAGCGTGACCCAGGTTACCCTGATCCAAAGCACCGGCAGCCAGATCCTCGATCAAGTCTCCATGAGCACGTTTCGGAGATGGAGATGTCGACCCGGCGTTTACAAGCAGGCCTACGTCCCGATCACCTTCACTCTCACCGGCGCCCGGTTGTAGATCTGCTGATGGGATTTCGGCTGGCGCAGTCGACGCTACAGCCCTTAGAACTGGAAGTAGATAAAATCGGAAGTAGCGACGCTCCGGATGGTGACGATGCCGAGCAGCAACAGAACGGCAATCGCAGTTTCGAGAACGAACTGACTGCGATTAGTCAACCGAGCCTCGATTCGCCAGCCGTCGATGCCGGTGGTGAGCATGTGGATGACGAGCGGCAGGGCGTAGATGAAGACCAGCGCGACGAAGTAAATCGCCATGCGCCATTGCTCGACACTCGCAGCGAAGGGCGACTGGGCCAGGTCGTGAGCGATCTGGGCGAGGTTGCGTTCGCGGAAAAGGAGCCAGCCGAAACAGGTAATTCCGAATGTAATCGCGACTTTCGCCAGCCAAGGAATTCGCCGGGTCAGGCCTAGCGAAGCCAGGAATCGCTGGAGCAGGATGAGGGCACCCCAATAGATGCCCCAGATGACATAGTTCCAGGACGCGCCGTGCCAAAGGCCGCTGATGGCGAAAGTGGCCATGAGGTTAAAAGAGGCGCGCGCTGCGCTGGAGCGACTCCCGCCTAACGGGATGTAGATGAAATCGCGCAGCCAGGTGGAAAGCGAGATGTGCCAGCGCCGCCAGAAATCGGAGGGCGAAGTCGCGAGATAGGGATGATTGAAATTCCGCATCAGATCGATCCCGAGCAGCCGGGCGGTCCCGCGGGCAATATCGGTGTAGCCGGAAAAATCGGCGTAAATCTGGACGGCAAAGGCGAAGACGCCAGCCCAGATGACCGGAAAAGAGGCGTCCTGAACTGCGAATATCTTGTTTGCAACGACAGCGGCGTTATCCGCGATCACGACTTTTTTGAAGTACCCCCAGAGCATGAGGCCAAGGGAGATCCGCCAGGTTTCGGCGTCGCATTTTCGCTCGGAGCGATATTGCGGCAGCATGTGCGCCGCGCGCTCGATCGGTCCCGCGACCAGTTGCGGGAAAAAGGTGACGTAGAGCGCGTAATCGGGCAGGTCGCGCACGGCTTTGACCTTGCCGCGGTAGACATCGACCACATAACCGATCGATTGAAAAGTGTAGAAGGAGAGGCCGGCTGGAAGAGCGAGCCGGAGGGCGTTGCGGACCGGATCCTGGCCGAAGTTAGCCAGGATGGCGTTGATGTTCTCGAGTGCGAACTCGTAGTATTTGAAGGTCGCGAGGAGCGCGATGCTGGCCGTGATGCTGATGACAAGAAAGACACGGCGGCGGCGCGGGAAACGTTCCATCCCAAGCGCGCAACTGTAGTCGACGAGGGTGGAAGCCCAGAGCGGGAGCAGAAACCAAGGATGTTCCCAGCCGTAGAAAATGTAGCTCGCAAAAATGAGCATGAAATTCTGCCGGCGGCGCGGGAGCGACCAGTAAAGCGCGAGGACAAGCGCGAGAAAGACCAGGTAAGTAAGGGAGTGAAAGATCATGGCTGGCGCAGGAGCGGACGCAGTTTTTCGGCGTAGATTCTCGTCGCCTCGTCCTTGGCCCCTTTGCGGATATGATCGTCGCCCGGCTTGGTATACATCGACTGGTCGGGCTTCAAGTTGTTCGTCAAGTCAACGAAGAGGCAGCCCTGGTCTTCAACCCAGCGGCGCACGTCGGCCATGTAACGCTGGATGTCTTCGGGCTGCGGCGTTGTGCCGTCAGGCAGCGGGTAGCGTTTCTCCCGCACGAAGCAGAGCCGAAGGCCAGCCTGTTTCGCGGTCTCGACGATGTGCGGGAGAAAACTGCGCTTCGGATCGGCGGAGAATTCTTCCGGCTTTTCGCCGCTCACCTCGGCCGATTCGTTCATGATCTCCTCGCGTAACTTCACCGGGTCGAAGATCTCGTTCACCCGCCGCCGCAATGGTCCGATGCTCACGCCGCCGGCCGCGATCCGGAAAGCGAGCCGGCTGATTTTTTCCTGCTGGACGTGACGGCGAGTGTTGAGCGGGTAAAGCCAGTCGATTAGGCGACCGAGCGCGCTTTCGTCTTCTTCGTCCCCCTGCAGAACGATGCGGTAAATCGGCTCTTTCGGGTGACGGAGCGATTCGAGATAACGCCGGTAGGTCGGCGTGGTGCGAAAGGCGGCGTCGGTCAGCATTCGTTCCCGGAAAAAGATACAAACGAGCTGCGGCTGGATGCCGGAGGCGACAACGTAATTCTTTAGGAGCAGATACCACGCGGCGGAAGCAGCGCCGCCATTCCAGAGCAACTCGACATCGCGTAGCCCTGTCTCTTTCGCGAAGAGTTCCGGATTGATCGAGCCGCCCAGAACAGAGTCGCCGATCATGACGACTTCCGGCTGCTTCTTGCGTAGGTGCGCGATTGGTTTCGGATCGAAATCGCGCCGCGCCGGGATGAGATGACTAACGAGCGCGGGGAGCAGCACGACGGCTGCGACAAAGATCGTTAGGCGGGCGCGTCCGCTGCTCACGCCCGTGGCCGCGTCTGGTGAAACCATTCGACAAAAAGCGGCAGACCGACCCGAAGCGGTGTGGTTGGTCGGTAACCGAGAAGCCGGCGCGCCTTCGAGATGTCGGCGCAGGTAAGCGGGACATCGCCGGGCTGTTCCGGGAGGCGATTGATCTCCGCTTTTTTCCCGAGGGTCTCCTCTATTCCCGCGATCAGGTCCTTCAATTGAATGGTCTCGCTTTCGCCGAGGTTGAAGATATCGAAGAGCGGTCCTTCGTAGCCTAACGAGGCCATCACGCCTTGGATGATGTCATCGACATAGGTGTAATCGCGCCGGGTCGTGCCATCGCCGAATTGATCGATCGACTGCCCGTTCCAGATCCGCCGTGTGAACTGATGAATCGCGAGGTCCGGCCGCTGGCGGGGACCGTAAACGGTAAAGAAGCGGAGCGCGACGATCCGCATTTTGTAGAGATGAGAATAGGTCGAACAAAGGAATTCGCCGGCGATTTTGGTCGCAGCATAAGGGCTCACCGTCTGGGTGAGGTGAAGTTCTTCGGAAAACGGCACCGTTTTGGCCAGCCCATAAACCGACGAACTGGAGGCGAAAATGAAGCGCTCGATCCCAACCGTGCGCGCGGCCTCGAGCAAGTGCAGCGTGCCGCCGACATTCGTGTCGTAATAAAGTTGCGGATGGCCAATCGAAGGCCGCACCCCGGCGCGGGCCGCGAGGTGAATGACGGTTTCGAAATTCCCGTGATGAAAAACGGAATTGACCGCTCGCGCGTCGCGCAAATCGGCGTGGTGAACGGTGATCCTGTCGGCAACAGACGCGATATTACCGTGCTTGATTTCCGGGTTGTAGAAATCGTTGAAATCGTCCAGGATCGCGATCTCGTGCCTGTCGGCGAGCAGCCTCTCGACAAGATGCGAGCCGATAAAGCCGGCGCCGCCAGTGACGAGAATTTTCATTGCGCGAGGGTAAGGAGGAAGCGATGAGCGGGCAAGGGGAGAACGGCACCCGCCCGCAATCGTAAACGACGAGATGAACCCGAATCAAGAAATGCCACAGAGGCACAGCCGACGCTGGTGGCTGCTGGCGGTGATTCTTTTCCTCCTCGGGCTCTTGCTCGCCCTGGCGTTCCGCCTCGGACCTGAACTGCTCGAGCGCCGGCAGTTCGATTCTCATTTCGCGCTCTACTCGCCGATTGACCTCGCGTCGTTGCCGACCGCCACGCGCTTCGATTTTCCAGTCGGAAGCGAGCATGGCGCGATGGCTTACAACGCCCAGCGCTTTACCGAAAACCTGCACCTCGGCGACGACCTGAACGGGATCGGCGGCGAGAACAGCGATCTTGGCGACCCGGTTTTTGCCGTCGCCAAAGGACGGGTCGTGCTCGCACGCGAGGGCGGTCCCGGCTGGGGCAACGTGATCATCGTTCTCCACGCCTATCGCGAAAACGGCGAGCGCAAATACGTGCAATCGTTTTACGGTCACGTGCAAACGATGCTGGTCGCGCCGCGCGAGATGGTGCGCCGCGGACAGCAGATCGCGACGGTCGGAACCGGCGGCGGAAAATATTGGGCGCATCTGCATTTCGAGATGCGCGAATTTCTGACGCCCTACATCGGTGCAGGCTATCGCAAAGAGACGCGCGGCTGGCTCGACCCGAGCGCGTTTATCGAGGCGCACCGCGGCGCGCCGGACGACGATGTGGGGCGGCCGGCTCGCTAAGCTCTAGGCGCGGCCGGCCGAGATTTTTTCGGGCGCATCGAGTGCCCTCCAGAAATACCAGGCTGCCACCGAGCGATACGGGCGCCAGCGCTCGCCAATCGCGAGCAGTTCCTTCGGCTTGGGCAGTTTCCTTTTGCCGAAGGTTTTTGCGTAGCCTTTTTGCACGCCGTAGTCGTTGACCGGCCAGACGTCGAGCCGGCCAAGATCGAAAAGCAGCAGCATCTCCACCGTCCAGCGACCGATCCCGCGCACGGTCGTTAGGCGGGCGATGATTTCTTCGTCGCTCATCCGGTCGAGCGCGGCCCGTGTCGGGACGGTGCCGTCGAGAGTTTTGGCGGCGAGATCCTTGATCGCGATCGTCTTACTCCGCGACAAACCAGCGCCGCGAAAGATTTCGTCCGGCGTCGCGATGACGAGCTCAGGCGAGAACCATTTCCGTTTCGGATAGAGCGCCCGCACCCGGCCGAAAATGGTAGCGGCTGCCTTGCCACTGAGCTGCTGGTAGGCGATCGACTCCGCCAGCGCGTCGAACGGGCGACGCAACCGTTCCCGTTTCACCTCGTAGGGCCGAGAGCGCGCGATCAGCGCGGCAAATTTTGGGTGGCTCGCCGCGAGATGCTGCTCCGGCGTCAGAGACGAGCGACCGGAGGATATTTTGCCGCCAGTTTTTTTATCGTAGTCAGATTTCGGATTGTGGCGGGCTGCCCGACGATTTTTTCCAACCGTGCGCCGGTGAACTTTGAGACGCTCATTCTTGTTCGGCATAACCAGTGAATCTCCCGATGGTGAACGTGAAAATCATCCGTTTCGCTCCGACAGGCGATGAGATTTTTCGTCGCCGCGGAATCCGGTTGGTCGGAAAGAAAAGCGACGAAGGTGGAATGACCAGCGGCTTCTGCGTGAAAGGGTTGATAGTTCGCGATTTTCGTCAGTTCGGCAGATGAACGGAGAAAGGTCGCGACATTAAATCCGAGCGTCTTCTTAAGCTGATGCTCGATCTTTTCGCGCAGCAGCTTCTCGTTCGTGACGCAAGACTCGAAGATGACGTTGCCGCTGGCGATGAAGGTCTCAACGGCGGTGCAGTGAAGCGCTGCAAACTCCTGCCGCAACTGCTCCATCCTGACCGTGCGGCCACCAACATTGATCGCGCGGAGAAAAGCGAAATATCTCGCCACAACCCGGTCCGCCTAACGACGTCGTCCGCCGCCACTCCTGCGCCGTCCACTCGCTCGAAAGCCGTTGCGTCGAGGCCCCGGACCCCGCCTGGAGTCGTGAGCCGATGAGTTTCCCGGCTGACCGCCGGCCATCGCTCGCGGTTCTCGCCTCCCCCGTTCTTCCCGCGGCGGCGTGGCCGCTTCGTAATCGAACCCTTCGGCACGCTTCCGGACAATCCCGCGACCGATGAAGCGTTCGAGCGAACGCAAAGGCCCGTGATCGTCCGGCGTGATAAAGCTGATTGCGTCGCCGACCGCATGCGCGCGGCCGGTTCGCCCGATGCGGTGCACATAATCTTCCGAGTGCATCGGAAAGTCGTAGTTCACGACGTGCGAGATTCCATCGACGTCGATCCCGCGCGCGGCGACGTCGGTTGCGACAAGCACACGCACCGCGCCTGACTTGAAATCCTTCAGCGCGCGCAGCCGCTGATTTTGCGAGCGATTGGAATGGATCGTGCCGGCCTTGATTCCGCTGCTCTCGAGCCGGCGCGCGACGCGGTCAGCGCCGTGTTTCGTCCGGGTAAATACGAGGACGGTATCGAAATCCGGATCGGCCAGGAGGTGTTGCAACAGCGCCGGCTTGAGATGTGAGTTCACCTCGTAAACCAGTTGCGTGACTGTCTCGGCCGGATTTGCGCGGCGGCCGATCTCGATCACTTTCGGCGAGTGCTGGAACTCATGCGTCAGCGCCTCTATTTCCCGTGAAAGCGAAGCCGAGAACATAAGGGTCTGCCGTTTCCGGGGCAGAGCCCTAACGATTTGCCTGATCTGTGGGAGAAAACCCATGTCGAGCATGCGATCGGCTTCGTCGAGGACGAGAAATTCCACCCCGGAAAAATTGGTGTGCCGCTGCTCCATCAGATCGATCAACCGGCCAGGCGTCGCCACGACCAGCTCGACACCCGAACGAAGAGCGGCGACCTGCGGCCGTTCGCTCACTCCGCCGAAAACAGTCGCCATCCGCAGCGGCAGATGCCTGGCATAAGCGCGGACGTTTTCCTCGATCTGCACGACCAACTCGCGCGTCGGGGCGACGATGAGCGCCTTCATTCCGCGCTGTTTTCCATCGCTCGCAGTCCGGGCGAGTTTCGTTAAGATCGGGAGAACAAAGGCCGCTGTTTTGCCCGTGCCAGTCTGTGCAATGCCGATCACATCGCGCCCGGACAAGACCTCGGGAATGGCGGCCGCCTGAATAGGCGTCGGTTCGGTGTAACCAGCTTCCTGGATGGCTTTGTAAATGCGGTCGTCAAGACCGAGAGAGCGAAATGGCACGGTCGCCGACTATCCGCCAATCGGCGCTAATGACACGCGATCTTTTCCGCTTTTACGGAGCGACCATTTGATAAGAGGTAGTAAAGACGAGCGGTCCGTTATCGGTTGCGACGGTAAAAGTCAGGGCGCCGTGGCCATTACCGCCCGGTGTGGCCTTGGCCGTGATCTTGTGTATGACTTCGCTCCCCTTTGCCTGAGCATGGCCACTCAAACTGATCAAACCACCTTCCAACATTTTTTGCACCTGTGGCTCCGAGATATCAATCTGAAATTGTCCGCTTTCATTCATGAAAAAATAAGGAAAAACCTTGAGCTCATAGCCGCCCACATAGGCCGCGCCGTTGCGACTGAGAACGTCGACGTTCAACTTGACGGTCCCGCCTGCCAGTTTGCTGGAACTCGGCGCGACGAGAAGTTTCAGACTTATCGGTTGAGGAACAGAGTCGGCGCAGAGACCCGTAGGTCCCGACCAGAGGAAGGAAACCGCGAGTGCGAAGCCGAAAAGGCGCCTTAAGTCTGCACTGAAGGATGGCAATGGATTCTTAGTTGGCATCGGAGACAAAGGCAAAAGCACGAGACAGAGCTAGCCGCAACTGATTTTGCGACAATAAAACGCCTCGGCGTAGCGCGATGCGCATTCCATCCCGCGGAGACGCATCAGGGCGAGGAATACTTCTTCCGAAAACCAGTGTTTCTCCCGTTGACTGGGAAACACCTGCTCTACGACCTTTGCTTTGCGCCGCGCCACCGCAGCTTCCAATGGAACAAAAACATTTGGACATCCAAGATCGCCGTCATACTTCGGGATCTCATATTCCAAGATCAGGTGATCACGAAAAGTATTCCAGGCCAGGTCGGAAAGCAGTCGATGATCCTGGTGCCGATCCTCACGGTGATGAGTAAAAACGATATCTGGTGCAAATGACCTTTTCAAAGTCTCGAAGTAACTCTTGATCGCCTCCTGCTCGACCGGAAAAAAACTCGTTCGAAACTGTTTTACGATCACTTCCGATCGGTAAGCGCCCTTGAGGAAAAGCGCTGCGCTGGATCGCGCTTCGTGCCGCCGTTTGCCCTCTGCACTGAAGACGACCCAAAAAATGTTGAGCTTCGGATTGGCCCGGACCAGCTTCAAAATCGTGCCGCCACATCCGATCTCGATGTCATCGGAATGAGCGCCGAGGAAGAGCAGGCTGCTCGCTTTGTCGAGGCGTAATTGCAGCACAGTTTTATCTCCCGTCGAGCCCAGTCACGCCCGGATCCCAAACCTGCCAGGGAGCGTGACCAGTAGCATGAAGATCTTCCAGGTGTTGCTTTTCCTTGAATGTATCCATGCAGGCCCAGAACCCATCGTAAGGATAAGCCACCAACTGCCGATCTGCGATCAGGCGGTGAAACGGTTCTTCCACCAAGTCCTCGCCTTCCTTGATGTATTCGAATATTTGCCGGCGAAAAACAAAGAAGCCACCGTTAATCTTGCTGCCCGAGCGCGCGATGTGCGCGATCTCTTTCACCACCCCGTCCGGCTGGAGTAAGATTTGATGGAAACTCGCAGTCGGGGTGACCCCAACGAAACAGGCAATCTTGCCACTCGCCTCAAAATACTCAATTAAGTCTGGGAGCGGAAGATCAGTCAGACCGTCGGCGTAATTGGCGAGAAAGACCTCATCGTCGCCGACAAACTTCTGCACGCGCAACAATCGCTGGCCCACGCTCGCATTCTGCCCAGTATCGACAAAAGTAATGCGCCACTCTTCGATATCCTTTCGCAACAGTTCGATCTTCTTTCCACCGCTCGAGAGGATGAAATCGTTCGAAACACATTCGTTGTAATTCAGGAAAGCCTCTTTGATCACATCGGCCCCGTAACCAAGACAGAGAACGAAGTCGTTATGCCCGTAGTGCGAGTAATATTTCATCAGGTGCCAAAGGAGGGGGCGATAACCGATAACAGCCATAGGCTTCGGCACCGGTTGCAGCATTTCCTGCAATCGCATCCCCTGGCCCCCGCAGAAAAGAACGACTTTCATGAACTAAATAACAGTGCCTACCGTCGTGCCCTCAGCTCGACAAGCGATTTTTAGCTGGATTCATGCCGCCACTCCGACCCGGTCCCCCTTCTCAGCAGATCTGGACTTCCGGGATGGGCACGACAAAGCGACCGCCCCACTCTCGGACGAATGCGTTCTCTGCGATGATTTCGTCCTTTAGATTCCAAGGCAGAAGGAAGAGGAAATCAGGTTTCGTTTTCCGAATATGCTCAGGCGGAAAAATGGGAATGCGCGTGCCCGGGGTGAATTTGCCCTGCTTGTAGGGATTGCGGTCTACCGTGTAATCGAGAAAATCGGCGCGGATCCCGCAATAGTTCAACAAAGTGTTGCCTTTGCCCGGTGCGCCGTAACCGACAATTGTTTGCCCGCCCGCCTTGGCCTCGATCAGGAACTGCAAAATCTTGTGCTTAGTCGCCTCCACCTTCTTCCCAAAGGCCCGGTAGGGCTCAAGGCGGTTGTTTCCCCATTCTTTCTCACGCGCCTTCAGAGCAACCGCCGCGGGCGCAATTGATTTCGTGGCATCTTCAATATGACCAGCGTAAATCCGAAGCGATCCGCCATGAGTTGCCAGCTCTTCCACATCGAAAAGGAAAAGACCGTGAGCCGCGAAAATCTGCTCAACGGTGGTAAAAGAGAGATATGAAAAATGTTCGTGATAGATGGTATCGAACTGGTTTCCCTCCACAAGCCGAACCAAGTGCGGAAACTCCATTGTTATGACGCCTTCGGGCCGGAGCATCAGTTTCAGTCCGGCCACAAAGTCATTGATGTCGGGGACATGAGCGAGGACATTGTTTCCCAGAAGCAGGTCAGCTCGTTTTCCCCCGCTCGCCAGCTCGCGGGCCAGCCTTTGGCCAAAAAAAGAGGTAACCGTCGGTATCCCCTTTGCGATTGCGACCTGGGCGACGTTTTTTGCGGGTTCAATACCGAGGGCCGGAATTCCCTTGGCTTTAAAATACTGCAACATGTAGCCATCGTTACTCGCCACTTCCACGACGGATGAATGACCGCCGAGACCCATTCGGTTGCTGATTGACTCCACGTAGTCTTGAGCGTGCGCCAGCCAGCTATCGGAATAAGAAGAAAAGTAGGCATATTCTTCGAAGATCTCTCTCGCCCCGACATGCTCAGGCAGTTGGACAAGGAAGCACTTTTCGCAAACAAAACTGTGCAGAGGATAGAACGACTCGGGAGCGCTCAGTTTTACCGGATCGATGTAAGTCTCGCAGAGAGGCGACAATCCAAGATCAACAAAGGTCTCGCGTAGCGGTTCGCCGCAAAAGCGGCAACGATAATCAGGATTTAGCTGCCTTATCATTTGGTGACGGCCACGCGCATTTCCGGCACTTGTTCCGCGACCACTTTTCCGATTTCAAGTGAAGCCGTGGCCGCGGGCGAGGGCGCGTTGCAGACATGAAGTGAGTTCGCTCCGCGCAAGATGAGGAAATCGTCGACCATCTCCCCATTGGGCAGCAAGGCCTGGGCCCGCACTCCGGCGGTCGCAGGAATCAAATCTTCTGCGCGGATTACAGGAATGAGCTGCTGCAGGCTTTTTACGAAAGCCATTTTGCTAAGTGATCGATGCACTTCGCGGAATCCTTCTTTGTAATGCTTCCGAGCCAGTCGCCAAAATCCCGGATACGTTAGAGTCTCCAAAATTTCAGCCAGCCCGAAGTCAGTCTTGCGATAACCTTCCCGGTGCAAAGCAAGCACCGCGTTTGGACCGGCGTGAATCGCCCCATCAATCATCCTGGTAAAATGCACTCCAAGAAAGGGAAAGACTGGGTTCGGCACCGGATAGATCAGTCCCTTTACGAGGTCACGTCTTTCGGGAGCGATCTCGTAGTATTCTCCTCGGAAAGGGACGATCCTCGCTCCCGGGTTGATCCCAGTCCGCTGCGCGATTCGGTCGCTCTGCAGTCCGGCACAGTTAACGAGAAAGTTCGCCTCGATTTCGCCGGCCGCTGTTTCCAAAATGTGCGCCCTGCCGACACGCCGCATATCCAAGACCTCGGCACAAGTCTTGACCTCACCGCCGTTACTTCGAATCAAATCGGCATAGACCGCACAGACTTGGCGGTAGTTTACAATCCCCGTGGAGGACACGCTAATTCCTTCCAGACAACGGACTTGTGGTTCGATCTCATTCACTCTTTCCTGCGAGAGTCTGGTCACTTGAATGCCGTTTTCCATTCCTCGCCGATACAGGTTTTCCAGGAATGGCAACTCTTGCGGCTTAGTGGCAACGATGACCTTTCCACAGACCTCGTGTCGGATTCCATGTTCCTCGCAAAACCTGATCATGGAACGATTACCAGCGCGGGCAAACCGCGCCTTCAAGCTGCCTGGCTTGTAATAGATGCCGGAGTGAATCACACCGCTATTCCGGCCGGATTGGTGAAACGCCAGTTGCGCTTCCTTCTCCAGTACGACGAGACTTAGGCCCGGCTGTTTGTGCAAGAGTGCCATCCCGACGCTCAGTCCCACGATGCCCCCGCCGACGACTGCGCAATCAACCTTCATTGTGCCATCAGTAGCTCGGTTGCCGCCAATGCCCCCGCAGCTTCCTTGATCGCGGCAAAGGGAAGACCCGATCGCTCTGCGATGTCCAGGAGCGAGTGCTCGCCGTCAGAAAGATTCAACACCCATAACAGCGCCAGCTCTCGCTGCTTGCTCTCGGAATCATTGCCGTGAGCGGAGTAAAGACCGCGCCGGCCAAGCTGGGGCTCACCCTTTGGTCTCTGGTTGAGGTAGGCGCGATTGTGCTCCAGCAGATCGAATACGGCGTTGCACTTCGCGAAAGAATCAGCCAGCGCCTCTGCCCTAACAAACTCCAAGTTATCGGCCGAGGTGTGATACTCGGGAAAATCTCCGTGGCGCGAGCGCATCAAACAGCCGACCGGGAGATTGAAACCGGGCGAGCAATACTGCCGTTCGTCATAGCCGAAAGGAGAAAAGTCGATAACCTGGTGGGGTTCGCCCGAATGCTTAAGGATATGCGCGAAAGCCCGATCGATCTCCGCGTTTCCGCGCCGACTTCGCTTGTAGGCAATATTACCCGCGTCTCCAACACAGGTCAGGACTAATCCATGCCGGATCCGCGGAACGACCGTCTCGTTCCTTGCCAGCCAGGTGATCGATCCGATCGTTCCAGGCACAAACAGAAACCGATAAGAATACCGATGCGCAGATCTTGCCAAACGTTTGGCCAACTCAACCGCGAGCGCGATGCCGGAGAGGTTGTCGTTCGCCAGCGAAGGATGACAAACATGACAGGAAGTCAGGACTTCGGCTGCTTCTTCGCCTTTGAGCAACAACTCGCCATATGTCAGATGGCCATCCACGAACGAAGAATCGATACAAACATCATATTCTTCGTCTTCGTTCAGATCGTGAAGCTGGTTCTCGCTCAAACAGAAGCCCCAGTTCTCGTCATAATAGCTCGTCCGGTATGGCACCCACTCGGGATGTGCAGGCACGGTGAAGAGATGATTTCGCAACTCCGCCAACTTCATGCGGCGCTGAATGGGAGAGCTATAACTGATCACGTGCAGATTAAGGTTTTGGAAATCGACCAACCGCTCGCCAACCGAGTTTTTTATCCAGGCGTCTTGAACGTTCCATTCCTTCGGCACTGTCCAATCAAAGACCTTCGTGCCTGACGGCACTTCGTGCAGGTCGAGCGGAATTTGCTCCCGGAGAATGCGCAAGGTTTCGCGCACACCGTCGCCGGTTATGCTGCGACAAATCGGGTAGAGTCGCGTGATCAGGTCATGCATCGCCAAGCCGTTTGTATTCATTGCGAAAAGGGAGCCCAGGCGAGATCCTGCTCGGAGATAGTCGTAATAGGGAGCGGCCAAGCGAGGTCAAAAACCGGATCGTCAAAGCGAAAACCGGCTCCGGACTCCGGACTGTAATACTCACTCATCTGGTATTCCACTAGAGTCTCATCGATTAGAGATTGAAAGCCGTGCGCGAAGCGCTCTGGCACGAAAAGCGCGCGATAAGCCTTGTCCGTAAGCTCGACCGCAAAATCCTGTCGAAAAGTCGGGGAGTGGGGTCGCAGATCGACGATCACGTCGTAAATGCGCCCGCGCAGACACCGAACTAATTTCGCCTCAGTCGCCGCCGCCTTCTGGAAATGCATTCCCCGCAAGGTCCCCGCCCTCTGGTTGAAGGAAAGATTGCGCTGCGCAATATCGGGATTCAAACCGCGTTCTTCAAATTCGCGCCGGCAAAACGAACGCGCGAAAAACCCGCGCGAATCCAGATGTGGCTCCAGATCGATCAGGAAAGCGCCTTTCAGTGGAGTTTCGGTGAAGATCACTTGGCAAGAATAGCCTGATCATTCCGCCATAAGAAGTTTTGATCGATCTGGCGCGTCTGGATGAGATACTCCAGTTGCTTGAGACGGGTAAAGTCGCGCCCTTTGAAAACCTCGGGAGTCATGTCGATCTGCTGGAAGACATCGCGCAGTTGCTCGGCTCCACGGCGCGCATCCCATACACACTCAAAGCCCGGCAACCGCGTCTTGATCTTATCAAAGGAGACCCGGTAACTGCGATTGTCTACTCCATATTCCCCAAAGGATAGCTGACACCCGGGAAACACCTCTATGACCACCTCGGCGATCTCTTTTATCGTATAGTTATGACAAGTCTCTCCGACGTTGAAGATCTGGTTGTGGATTGCTTCGCGTGGCGCCTGCAGTGTGCGGACAACGGCCTGGGCAATATCGAGCCCATGAACCAAGGGACGCCAGGGCGTCCCATCGCTGATCATCTTAATTTCTCCTGTCGTCCAAGCCAGGCCGGCAAGGTTGTTGAGAACAATATCGAACCGCATCCGTGGCGAAGCTCCATAGGCGGTGGCATTGCGCAGAAAAGTCGGCGAGAAGCCATCGTCAGCCATCGGTTGAAGGTCGCGTTCAACCAAAGTCTTGCAAATCGCATAGGCAGTTCGCGGATTGACGGATGACTCTTCGGTCACATAACCCTCCGCCGCCAAACCGTAGACGCTGCACGACGACATATAGACAAAACGTTGCACGCCCGCATGCTTCGCCAGTTGGGCGAGACGAACGGACCCTTTATGGTTGATCTCGTGAGTAATATGGGGTGCCAGTTCGCCGGTCGGGTCATTCGAAAGTTCGGCCAGGTGAACGACCGCTTCCATTCCCTCGAGATCCTGCGCTTGGATCTGCCGAATATCCTTGAGCAAGGTCCGCGGAGTCATCGGCGCGCCATGATAGAGCCAGCCGGCCTTGTAGAAACCAGTGTCGACCGCGAGAAGCTCGTGACCCTCCCGCATCAGGATCGGAGCGAGGAGCGATCCGAGATAGCCTTCAGTTCCGGTAACTAGAATCTTCATGGATGCAGCAAAATTCCGTATCTGCCCGAAGCAGTAATCACGCCTTTTCGGTAGGGCGCATGACCAGGTCGGTCACCTCTGCGGTGCGCGGCAGAGCCAGAACAGCGGCGACCATATCTGCGACATCGGCCGGTTGAATGAGGCGCTCTGGTTCATAAGCACGTTTCTGCTCCAGGCGGATGCCGGCCTGCATCGGGGTGGCGGTCGAACCGAGGAAAAGGCTGCAGACCCGCACCCCAGAGACGTTGCACTCTTCGCGCAGACTATCGGCCACTGCACGCAGCGCATGTTTCGTAGCGGCGTATTGACTGGCGCCGGCGGGGGCATGGCGACCTACGCTGGAGTTAATAAAAACGACCTGGCCACGGGACGCGATGAGCGCGGGCAAAAGCAGCTGCGTGAGGCGGAAAGGGCCAAGAACATTAGTTTGAAACTGCTTTTCAAAATCCTGCCTGGCCGCTGCCGCGACCGATCCGAGGAGAATGATCGCCGCGCAATGAACAACCACGTCGAGCCGCGGATTCTCCGCAAGAACACGTTGCGCGGCCTTCTCCAACTCATAATCGACGGTCAGGTCGGCCGGGTAACAATGGCCCCGTCTCTCCGGCAACTGCCGGGCGATCTCTTCCATCCGCTGCCGGTTTCGATCCGTTAGGCAGACCGTGGCGCCCTGCTCGCCGAACCGCCGCACCATTGCCTCCCCTACTCCGCCGCTGGCGCCGGTCACGAGAATGGTCTGGCTTGAAAAACGCGCCATCTTTTTCAGCCAGCGTACTTCCGGCCAGTCAGGCTCGCGCGTCGAACCGCTCGATAAATCGGTGCACCGACCGAAGCCGGCAGATGAGCGCAAAAACTCTGCAGCCAACTCCCGAGCATATGTCTGAGCTCATGACCTGAAGGATTCAGTCCCGGGGTCGAAATATCGGCACCGCTCAAGTCGCTCCGGCCGCTTCGCGGATAATATTCGCTTCGAAGAAATTTGCGCGCCATCTCCATGTTCCCCTGCTGGAGACAGCGGCTGACGGCGTTGACCACCATCGGGGTCAAAAACTGACGCTTATAGGGCTCGATCTCGGGCTTCACTTCAATTGGAGTCAGGCAATCTACCAGCGGTTCGCTCCACAATCCGCTGACCGTCTCGGCACCGTGGTGTACGCGGTATTCCATCAGATATTCCGGCAGAAAGACGAAGCGTGCGCCTTCCATAGCCAGTCGGATGAAAAACTCCGCGTCCGGCGTGTTCAGATCTTCGCGGAACCGGAGCCGCTGCATGTCGGCTCTGTGCAAGAGCGAAGCCGACATCGGGATGGACTGCCGCCAGGCCGCCGCTTCCGGGTTTTGCAACTCGCCCGCAGGGATTTGGTCGCGGCCGTATTTGCGGCTGTAGGCGATACTCTTTTCCTCGAGCCGGCGGCCCTCGGAATCGATCAGGTAGTGATTGGAAAATACTGCCCGTACATCCGGCCGCATCGCCTCCACCAGGCGGTCGACAAACTCGGGTAACAACCGGTCGTCATCTCCGATCGCGACTAGATATTCCCCGCGCGCCGCGTCCCCCAAGGCGTTGAAATTGCCTGACATGCCGAGGTTGCGTTCATTGCGCCGGAACCGGACCCGCGAATCGCGCCGCGCTGCCTCTTCTCCGATTGCCAGCGTCTCCTCGAGGTGGCCGTTATCGAAGACAAGGACCTCGATGTTCTCATACGTCTGCGCCAACCCGGCAGCAATCGCCTCTTGCAAATAGCGAGGCCGATCAAATGTCGGGATAGTGATGCTGACAAGAGGGGTCATGTGGCGAGTGAACAAAAAGCAATCCGCATTTTCAAAACCCCATTAATCCGCCGATCGAACAGCCGTCCTGCGTTGCAAAAGAGAGGCGTCGCGAGAATAACATAAAAAAACCGGCATAACGATAGGCCATCGGGCGCATCGGCACGCACCGGGAATTGGCGCCCGCCGCCTGATCGGAATAAATTCCGACATGACGAGTGAGCACAAAGCCGCGGTCGCGAGTTTCCGCGGGCTGCACCGCGAGGGTTGTTTCGTCCTGCCAAATCCGTGGGACCTCGGGACGGCGATTTACCTGCAGCATTTGGGATTCAAGGCGCTGGCCACCACTTCCGCGGGATTCGCCTTTACTCGCGGACAACCGGACGGCGGGGTCCCGTGCGACGAGATGCTGGTGCACATTGGCGAGGTTGTCGGTGCCACGCCGCTTCCCGTCAACGCCGATTTCCTCAATGGCTTTGCCGACGACCCGGAAGAAGTCGGAGCGAATGTGACGCGCTGCATTGTGACGGGCGTCGCCGGCCTCTCGATCGAGGATTCGACCGGACGGAAAGATCAACCGCTCTACGAGGAAAACCTGGCTCTCGATCGGATCCGCGCCGCCCGTGCCGCGATCGACCTTTCGCAAGGCGAAGTGGTATTGACGGCGCGCTGCGAAGCTCTCCTCGTTGACTATCCTGACCCGCTCCGGACCGTCCTCTCGCGCCTCACTGCTTACGCCGAAGCGGGCGCCGATTGTCTCTATGCGCCCGGTTTGAGCGAACCGAAGGAGATCACCGAAGTCGTTAGGGCAGTTGCCCCCAGGCCAGTCAACGTTCTCGTCTCCGGCTTTAATTCGCATCTTTCACTCGCCCAGCTCGCTGACCTTGGGGTTCGCCGCATCTCTGTCGGTTCGGGCCTCGCGCTGGCTGCTTGGGGAGCATTTCTGCGAAGCGCGCGCGTGATCGCGACGGAGGGAAGCTTCGAAACACTTGCCGAGGCCGCTCGCACCGCCGAACTAAACGATCTCTTTTCCTAGCGACCAGGATAGGGTAACAACCGAACCGTAATGTTTTCTCCCGCCGACTACGAGCTGAGGCCTCTCACGGCCGAGGATGAGCCGATTTTGTGGGAGATGCTTTACCAGGCCCTCAGCGCGCCGGGTGCCGAAGCGCCCGCGCGCGAAATCATTCAGCGCTCGGAGTATGCCCGTTTCGTCAAAGGCTGGGGCCGTCCGAACGATCGGGGTTATGTCGCGCACGACAAAAACGAGGGCACGCTCCTCGGGGCTGTCTGGCTCCGAATGCCCGTCGAGACTCAGCCCGTCGACCCGCCGCCCGAGCTGGCTTTCGCCGTTAAGGAAGGCCATCGGAAGCATGGAATTGGCGCATCGCTTCTCACGCAGATGGTGCGGGCAAATCCGCGAATCTCGGCCGTCTTGTTAAATGTCGGCGCCCAGAGCCCGGCCGTGCGGCTGTTCGAGAGATTTGGTTTTGAAATTGCCAGCCAGGAGCCGCGTTCGGTCGTTATGCGGAGAGCGCTCTAGATGTCGTCGCCCGTGAGCGATCAGGCCGAGCGCGCCCGCGCCATTTTGCACGAATGGGTCGAGTCGGAAAGTTTGCGCCGGCATTGCTACTCGGTCGCCGACTCGCTTCGCCATTTCGCAGCAGCCGGCGACGGCGATCCGGATCTTTGGGAAGCCGTCGGGCTTTTGCACGACATGGATTACGAGCGTCACCCAAATCTCGAACAAACCGCGACCGACGGTCATCCCTTTGTCGGTGTCGCCTGGCTGCGAGAGCACGGCTGGAGCAAAGAAGTTTGCCGGGCGATTCTTTCGCATGCGGATTATGCCGGCGTTGAACGGATCACGCCGCTCGAAAAGACTCTCTACGCGGTCGATGAACTGAGCGGCTTTGTCATGGCTGTAGCGCGGGTGCGTCCTTCCAAGAGCGTGCACGAGGTGGAGGTGGCCTCGGTGAAGAAAAAGATGAAGGACAAGGCCTTCGCCCGCGCCGTCAACCGTGACGATATCGTGCGCGGCGCGGCTGAACTCGGACGGCCTCTGGAAGAAGTGATCGCTGGTGTGATCATCGCTCAGCAGGCTGACGCAGAGCGGCTCGGACTGGCCGGAACTCGTTAGGCGAGAACGTTCGTTTCGTGGCAATGACCTTCGAAGTTATTCCTGCGCACGATCTCCCCCTGGCCGCGCAGGCCACCACCTTCAGCGAGGCCTCGAGGGCTACGTAGGCGGATCTTTTGCGATGGATGCGGCCGGTCTCGGCCGTTTCATTTGTCTCCAGGGAATCGATCTTTGTTACAGCCGCTTCGCTCGCAACGCCGACGGTCTTTGCGGCTTCGGCTACATCGCGCGGACCGGTGGCATCGCTCGACTGCCGGCATGGGCGGCGTTCCGTCTGCGCGTCGCGCCGCGCGGGACGGCGAGTCCGCGAAATCCAAAACACCCGATCGGCTTAAGGAAGTTTCGGTTGCAACCGCCAGCCAGCTTCCGAGCGCGCTTGAATTTCCTGAATTGCCCTGGGCCATCTCGCGGCACGCCATCGCTAAGATGGTTCCCGGTCGCGGCTATCTTTCCGATCGCGCGCTGGTCGTGATTAGCGATCCCGGCATCGCCGGGCCCATTCGTGTCCATGGGCTCCTCGATCACGTCGGCCGCACTGGATTGGTCGGCGATCCAAAAAGCCTTTTCTGCCACGCTTGCGGCACATCCCGGACGCGAGTTCTTCGCTCCCCCGGTCTTTCCCGAAGAATTCGGTTCGAAGCTTTTCGCGCCGCTTGGTTTCGCCGAGAGAACCGATCACCCAGTTCCTCATGCGCTATGACCTTCCCAAAACGGTCGAGACCGTTCGTTAGGCGCGGTTAGCCGGTCGCGCGTTGCGCGTAGGCCGGCACTTCGTCGGCCAGGATCTCGATTGCGCGCCGCAGTTCGTCCATGTCGAAAGGTTTGGCCAGGAGCAGATCCACGCCGAGGGCCTCGTAGGCTCGCGCATTTTCCTCGTTCAAGAAGGCGGAGAGAACGACGATTTTTCCCCTGAAATTCTGGGCCCGCAGCCGGCGGACCAATCCCAGACCGGTCACCCGAGGCATCTGATGGTCCGTAATGATGATATCGAACGGTTGCGGGGCAGCCGCAATCTTGGCCAGAGCCTCGGCCCCGTCGGCCGCCGTGCTCACCTTGCAATTTGGTCCGCACAAGACCAGCGCCAGCAAGCGAGCCACCGCGGTCTCATCTTCCACCGTCAGGATCCTCAGGGCACTCTTCATTTTCTCGGCCAGAGAAGATAGCAGGAGTCGGGCCGTTTCCCGCAATGCTCGCTCAGGGCGTCAGAAAAATCTTCCCCGTAAAGGGGTCCATCACTTCCGTCGAGCTGGGGAAACCGCGCACATCCACATAGCCCTGATTCGGGGCGTAGGGGCTGGTCACGATCCCCGGCCGATTTGGCACCGCCACGCCGTATGGCAGATCGCGCGGCCGGCGTCGGTCTGGTGGAGCGCTTGTGGCCGGCCGGATTTCCAGCGGCGTCGGGGTCGGCGTCGGGGTAGAAAAAATCGTGGCCGAAGGACTCGCTTCCCCGGGCTTCGTTTCGGCGTCGTTTTCGTTCTGCCTGCCACTCTTGCGCGATTTCCGCGGCGTTGGCTTGGGCGGTGTTTTCTTCCCCAGGTTGGAAATGGAGCGTCCGATCCTTTTGAAAAAATCGCCGACCGGATTGGCAGCGACCTGCGGCCCGCCGGAGGCGAAAGCCAGCAGGCAAAGAAAGAGGATGAACCGATGCAGGATGCGGCGCATGCGATCAGGGCGGGTCGAATTCAACAGTATCAAGACCAGTTTTGCGTATTACGAAACATGCAAAACTTCGCGCAGCGATCGGCGCCGCAATTCCATCGCGACCAGAGCGAGAATCGTCAGGACATCGCTCGTGATATGGGTCACTTTCACACTGGAATAAGTCGCGGGCGTGAGCGTCGACTCGAGCCGTCCCCGGACTCCACTGAGATCGCTAGTCGCACCATCGCCGGGCTCAAACTTCTGGATCGAGTCGAGGAGAGCGAAGCGTTGCGCGGTCACATCTTTCATCGCGCCAAGGTTTTCGTAGGCAAAGAGGGCAAACAAAAGGCAGACGAGCGCCGTCGTGATCGCAGCGTGCTGTTTGCGAAGCGAGGAAAACGCCAGGAGACCGCCTACCACCAGGACATAGAGATTCCAGTAGTTTTGCATCGCGGTCGAGCGATCGAAATAGAGCTGCACAAGTTCGCTGTAGTTCATAGTCGCGCTTGATTTACGGGCTTTGCGGGGCGGAATCGAGCCAAAACTTTCGGGCGGATAAAAAGATAACAGCCTCCTGCGAGAGCAAAGCCGCCCAAAATATCGATCAGATGATGTTGACGGGTGAGGAGCGGGGAAACTCCGATCAATCCGAACCAACCGAGGACTGCAATTCGGCCCAGGCCCCGCAGATGGCGGGCGTAGGCCTCGACCAAGAAAAGAAGCAACGCCGCGTGCAGCGAAGGGAAGAGATTGTAGGGACCGTCCATTACCCGGAACCAATCGAAAAGGCCGCCTAACGAACCTGCCGCATGCGGCCGGGGAAAGGCGAAACGCAGCGGCATGATCAGGAAAAAAAATCCCGCGATCAAAATCGCCGTCGTCACTCGCCTAACGAAAATTCGCAATCCGAATCCGTCGCGAAAAAGGAACGGCGCCGCGACAAAAAAGAGATCGATCGAGAGATAAGGGAGAATCATGAAAGGAACGAAGGGGATAGCGCGTTCCCAGCCAAAGTAAAAGACGCCGACGTCATGACGCCGCGCCGTGATCCACATGCAACCCCCGTAAACCGCTAGGAAAAGGAGTGACAGTCCGAGGGAGGCCGCCAGCGCCTGCCGGCGTAAAACTGAAGCAGACGTTTTCAGGAACCCAGGTGTTTGGCGACGGAAACGGTGAACATTCCCCAGCGATCGATCTCCATCGCGCATTTCTCGAAGCCTGCCAGTCGCACCAGCTCATCTATCTCCGCCGTTGTCCGCCGCCGCATAATCCAGGGCTTGCCTTCGCGATTACGAAGGACGCGCGCGATGAATTCGATTTGCGGATGCCACGGCTGATTGGTGTAAATCAAATATCCGCCCGGCTCGATCGCTCCGGCCAGTCCGCCTAACGACTCCAAAACCGCGTCGTTCGAGGGGAACAGCTCGTAGAGCCCGGAGACAATCCCGATCGTGGCGCGCGGCGCGATCGTCGCGACTGCGGTACGATCAAAAGCATCCCCTCGCCTCGCCGTCACATCCTTGAGTCCAAACTCCTCCGCCAAAGCGCGCGTCGCCGCGACATTTTCCTCATCGTTGTCGCAAAGAATCGCGCTCATCGAGACCTCCGGCAGGGCGCGCATCGTTTCCAATACATAACGACCCGCGCCCGCGGCCACGTCGAGAATCCGGATCGTCCGGCCGTTCTCCCGAAGTTTTTCGATCACCTCCCGCAAAGCCTTTTCGAGATTTGCCTTCCGTTGCCGGATACCGCGCCAGCCAATGCTGTTGAGATAATTCGCATCGACCAAACGACCGAGACGTGACGAACCCTGTGGGCGATTCTGATAAACGTAGTCGAGCGACCGGCCCGAATCGAAACCGCTCTCCCAGCCGAGCCCGATCCCCGGGCTCAGGCGTCCGCCGACTTTCACCGCCGCTCGCAAGGTCGCGAAATGCGGGCTACCGCGCAGCTTCAGTCGTTCATGTTCCTCCCAGGTGTGGCCGTATTTGTCCGCCTCGCGCAATGAGACCGCGATCGCTCGCTCCGCGAAACGCTCCTCGATGAAATCCCGAATGCGTTCAATTACCTGCGGGCGATCGGCTTCGTGAAAAATCGCGTGATACATCGCCGGGAAGACGTGCATCCGCTTCAGCGGCGATGAGAGCCCGTTAAAGAATTCCCGCTGCGCCTTCAGACTAACGATCCAGTCCCGTCCCGCTGCCAGCACCAGCACCGGGACGTGGATCGCGCCCGCATCCGCCAGCAAACGTTGCGCGGTATCGTGCAGATCGAGCAATACGTTGATCGCAATCTGGCGAAAAATCAGCGGATCGCCCTCATAGCGCGCCACCTCCTCCCGATCCTGGGTCAGCATTTTCGCCCGCACGTAGCTCTTTACCTGGCCCGATCCGAAAAACTTCTGCTGCAGGCGCAACGCCGGGACGGCGAGCGGAACATAAAGCCGCACTTCAAACGCGGCCGTCGCCAGTATGAGCGCGCGGATCGGCGGAGCGTAATCATGCACCCAGGCCGTCACCGTTACCGCCGCCAGGCTGTGAGCGAGAACGATCATATTTTCGAGCGCGATTCCGTAGTGCTTCGCGACGTGCCTGACGAATGCATCCACATCCTTGATCACGTCGGTCAAATCGCGCGCCGCGCCCCGCTCCCCGGGCGAACGGCCATGACCGCGAGCGTCCCAGGCGAAGATCGCGACGTCCTCCAAGCCTAACGAATCGACCGTCCCCGCCCAGCGTCCCGAATGCTCGTGGCCGCGATGGAAAAGGAGGAGTGCCTTCTCGATTTTTTTCTCGTCAGGCAACCAGGCGCGATAGAAGAGCTCCGTTCCATCCCAACTGCCGAAGGTGCGCTCAACCGCTTCCATGTTTCTCGCGCAGTTCCTCTATCGCCTCCCGCAATTCCGCGGCAATCGCGCTCGCTTGCCCGCCGTCATAAGAGCGCGCCGCGCCAATAATCAGCCGCACTTTTCGCGGGCGCGGCAGCCGTCCCCCTTTCGGCCAGGCCCGAAAAGCGCCCTCCACATAACACGGCAAGACACGCGCTCCACCGTCCGCAAGGAGCGCGCCGATCCCAGGTTTAAAGGCTTGGGGCGCGCCGGTCTTGGAGCGGGTACCTTCGGGAAAAATGATGAGCACATTGCCCGGCCGGGCAAGGAGCTGTGCGCAAATCGAAAGGCTTTCCCGCACCCGCATCTGGCGCGCGAAAGGGAGCGCATTCATGACCACGGTCGCGAACCAGGTCCGCGGCAGGCTCCGAAAAAAATAATCCTCCGCCGCGACCGGAAAAGCGTGCTGCAGGCGGCGCAACGGGAGAGCCGCGAGCAGGCAGACACTGTCGAGATGACTGGCGTGATTCGCCACCATGACGAAAGATGCACCATCGTTAGGCAAATGTTCCCGCCCGGTGATTTCGAAACGGCAATAAGTCCGCAGGAGCCCGCGAATGAGGAGCGCAACCAGCGTCCGCAAGGCATCGACCAGCGGATCAGGCTCACGCGGAAAACGCCGGAGCCGCTCGACCGCCCTGCGTTCTAGGGTGAGCACGGCACCTTGTGCAATTTTCGTCATCAGCCCGGATAATAATGGCCTGTCATCAGGATGAACAGCGGCGCGACAAAAATCAGGCTGTCGATCCGATCTAGAACGCCGCCGTGCCCCGCAATCGCTGCACTCCAATCCTTCGCCCCGAGATCGCGCTTCAGCAGGCTGAGCGAGAGATCGCCGAGCAGCCCGCCGATACCCACGATCAGGCCAGTCAGGATCAATTGCGTCGGTCCGAAGAACGGAAAGGAAAACCGCAACAGCCACGGCAAGATCATCGCGACAAGCAGGGCGCCGAGCGCTCCTTCCCAGGTTTTGCGCGGGCTGATCTCGCTCCGCAGCGGATGACGGCCAAACATTTTTCCAAAGGTAAAGGCGGCCACATCCGTCACTTCCGTGGCAAAGATCAAGAAGCAGAGATAACCATAGGCGTGGGACGAATTCGCGAACAGGCCGAGATGCTCCCACATCCAGCCGAGCAAGGCAAAGGCGAGAATGCCTAACGAAATTTTCCGGATCGCGCCTTCGACCCGATTGCGCAGGACTGGAACAAGCAAAAGGAGCACGATCACCGAAGGCGGTATCAAAGAGAGACCTCGCTCGAAGAGCAGCGCCATTCCGACGAGAACGATCCCGGCGTAAACCACGCCGCTCATTAATCGATCAGCTGCCAACTCGGAGACCCGGAGGAATTCCCGTGCCGCCAGGAGGCCGACTCCAGTCACGCCGATGATGAAAGAGATCCGTCCGGCAAAAATAAAAAACGCCGCCAGCGGCGCGAGCCAAAGCCAGGCCCGATAGGTTTTCCAGACGCTGCCGAGCTCGACTCGGAAAACGAATTGCAAAAGCGCGAGGACAGATCCCGCGCCGGCCAAAACGCCGAGCAGGAGCCAGACGTAAGCGCGAAAAACCGGATCGTGCAGCGCGATGGAAGGAGACATCAAAGACGCTTCCCTTTCAAAGCGCGCAAAATGCGAGCGAGCCGTTGCGCGCTCGTTTGCAGGCAGCCGAGGATGACCAAAACGCAGGTCCATTCCAAAGTGGTCAGCCCGGCGAAACTTTGATCGCCATCCTCCAGCCGGAAAAGCGAGTAGGTGAGCCACGCGCCGAGCCCAAGCGCCACCATTCGCCATGGTTTCGACATCCAGCCGCCGAACTGCCGCTCCGCCCCAACCGCCTGCCCGAGCATCCCGACATAAGCCGTGCCTAACGACATTATTGCCGCCCAATAACCAAAGAGCGGATTCATCCAGCCGCTATGCGCTGCACCGACAAAAATCAGCACATCGGAAATGCGATCGGGCAGATCGTTCAGCACTTCGCCGCGCCAACTGGCCTTGCCCGCGGCGAGCGCGACCATCCCGTCAAGCATGTTGCACCAAAGCCGCAAAAGGCAGAACAACGGCGCGACGATCAAGAGCGCTGGATATCGCGACGATTGCCAGAAAGAGAGCGCCGCCAGCGCCGCCGCCAAGAGCGAGAAATACGAAATCGCATCGGCATGAATCCCATGCCGGACACAAAATTGCGTCGCGCTCCGCGCGGTGGAGCGAAACACATCCGCAATCGGCCGGCGCGAACCCGTTTGGTATCCTGACATGAGCCAAGGCTTGCCGAATTCAGGGACGAATGTCCACGCGGATCAGGCCGGTGGTATCCGGCGTGGTCATGAAACCGCTTGCCCAGTTGTCGTAGTGCCATTGCTCATAACGCCAGACCATTTCGAGCCGCGCTCCATCCGGCTTCTCCCAGATCAGCCGATAATAGACGTGTCGTTTCCAGGAAGGCGAATGGCCACTCACGAAGTTAATCGCGAGCGGGGTCGGCCAGCTCAGCAAACTGTGCTCGATTTGGAACCGGGCCTTGTCACTCGCCGGTATCTTTAAG
This sequence comes from uncultured Verrucomicrobiae bacterium, assembly GCA_963819975.1. Classification (GTDB taxonomy): domain Bacteria; phylum Verrucomicrobiota; class Verrucomicrobiia; order Chthoniobacterales; family UBA10450; genus Palsa-1392. Next base: position 280,385 of record CAWFYE010000004.1, read on the forward strand.
CCTAACGATTCGCCGACGTACCCGAGGACGATCGCATGGCCCGGTAGTTGGACGACAAACTCGCCCGCCGGATCGACCTTCATCTCCATCGGGTAAGGCCCGTAAGCAGGCGCCGCCGTGCTCAGTGGCAGCTCGTTCACCTCTAACATCCCGCGGTTGGCGTCGGCCACGCCGAGCCGCGCAATCGATTCCGAAGTGACCTCGACCGTGTGCAACCGATCAAGCGCCATCGAGAGCGATCGTGCGCCCGCCACCCACGCAAGGAAGAGCGCGCCGAGGCCCGCGATTACAAGTGCGCTACGGAGCAAGAGTCGGCGCATGCGCGACCTATAGGCTTTTCGCCCTGCCGCGTCCATTGCATCGATCTCGTCCCCCGATGTCCGCCGCGGGAGCGCTTTGACCGCGGTGCCGTGCCAGAATTAAGATCGCGCCTCACCGCAGCGGAGGTTTCCCCCAGCGGGCGACACGCCCGCCTCTACACTCGTTAGGAATCGTCGACTGTGATGTCGCCTTTGGTCGCCTTTTGACCGCGCAATTTCGCCTGGATGAAGAGATCGATGTCGCCATCCATCACCGCCTGCACGTTGCTCGTCTCGGCGCCGGTGCGGTGGTCTTTCACCATCTGGTAGGGCTGAAAAACATAGGAGCGAATCTGGCTCCCCCACGCCACGTCGCCCTTCTCGCCGTACTGCCGGTCGATCTCGGCGCGCTTTTTATCCTGCTCGATCTCGTAGAGTTTCGCCTTCAACATTTTCGTCGCCAGCTCGCGGTTTCGGCCCTGGCTGCGCTCGGCCTGGCAGGCGACGACGATGCCGCTCGGCTTGTGCACGATCCGCACGGCGGTTTCGACCTTGTTCACGTTCTGGCCGCCCTTGCCGCCGGCGCGAAAGGTGTCGACTTCGATGTCGGCCGGGTTCACTTCGATCGGCGCGGAGTCGGCAATTTCCGGGACGACGTCAACACTGGCGAAGGAGGTGTGGCGCCGCTTATTCGCGTCGAAGGGCGAGATCCGGACGAGTCGATGCACGCCGCGCTCGGTATTTAGATAGCCGTAGGCGTATTCGCCGCTGACCAGAAGCGTGACGGATTTGATTCCGACTTCGTCGCCCTGCTGAATGTCGATCGTTTGCGCGCTGAACCCGCTCCGCTCGATCCAGCGCTGATACATCCGCAGCAGCATGTCGGCCCAATCGCACGACTCTGTTCCGCCCGCGCCGGAGTGGATCGTGAGGAACGCATTGGCGGAATCGTTTTCGCCGGAAAGAAATTGCCGGAGCTCAAATTCCTCGAGCTTCTTCACAAGGAGCGCGTGCTCGGTCGCGATTTCCTTGTCCGCCGCGGCATGCGCCGCCGGGTCGGATTCTTCAGCGGCCAGTTCCTGGAGCGCCTCGAAGTCGTCGAAGGTCCGTTGCAGTTCCTGCATCGGGTTGATCAAACCGCGCAAACGCGAGACTTCCTCGACATCGCCCTGAGCGCGTTCGCGGTTCGACCAGAAATCCGCGGCCGCCATCCGGGTTTCGAGTTCGGTCAGGCGGGCTTGCAGCTTTGGCAGGTCAAAGAAACCTCCGCAGTTCGCCGACGCGGGCGCGCAATTCTTCTGCGTTGATCGCTTCTACTTCCGTGGCCATGCCGGTAAGATAATCGGACCCGCTCGCCTGCCAAATTTGATCAGCGCGGCGATTCCACGAAGCGCGCGATCGCTCCCAGGATACGCTGATCAACCTCTTCCTGAGTTTCGCCCGCCGCCTTGAGCTGACGCTTGGTCACGCCTAACGAGTGATCGCCCTCTTCCACGATGTGCAATCTGTTCGGCGCGGTCATCCCGGCCCGCACCTCTTCCAACAGGTCAAGCGGACAAAGCGTGTCCCGCGTTCCCTGGACAAAAAGGATTGGTCTACCTAACAACCGCAAAACCGCGTCACGCATTTTGCTCCGATCGCCCATCGCACAAAGCGGATAGCCGAGGCAAATCACGCCTTGCACCGTCTCCTCGAGCGCGACGTGGCAACCGATCCGGCCGCCCATGCTTTTTCCGATCAGGAAAGTCGGGGTGTCGCAGCCAAACTTCTCGCGGCCCTCAGCCAGAGCGGCGCGATGGGCCGCAATCAGTTGCGGCAGACGGTCAGGACGACCGCGGCCTGCGCGCATGTAGTCGTAATCAAAAGTCTCGACTTCGCCAATTCCCCGGAGCCGCGTTTTCCAGCGCTGCATCCAGGGATGCGAGGAAGGTGCGCCGGCGCCGGGTGCAAAAAGGAAAATTGGGATTGGCATCCCGGCACTTTACCTTAACGATCTGGTATCTCGAAAGAAACCATGACCCCACCACCAGTTCGGCCGATCAAGCTCTCTGAAATTCGCGCCGCACGCGAGCGCATCGCCACGACCATTGTCCGCACTCCACTCGTTAAGCTGGAGCTCGGTTCGGAGTATCCCGAGATTTGGTTAAAACTCGAAAATTTACAGCCGATCAATGCCTACAAATTGCGCGGAGCCGCCAACGCGGTCGCAATGTTGCCCGAGGCCGAGCGCGCCCGCGGTGTCTGGACGATCAGCGCGGGCAATGCCGGACAGGGTGTGGCCTACGCGGCACGGAAAGCCGGCGTGCCCTGTAGCGTGGTAGCGGTCGAGACCGCGCCGACCGCGAAAATCGAGCGGATGCGCGCGCTCGGGGCGAAATTGCTCCTGGTGCCCTACCACGTCGCCTGGAAAGCGCTCGAAGTCCGCGCCTATCCGGGCGCGGAAGGGACTTTTATTCACCCGTTCGACGATCACGATTTCATCGCCGGGCATGCCACGATGGGGCTCGAGATTTTGGAAGACGCGCCCGATGCCGCGGCCGTTATCGCGAGCATCGGCGGCGGCGGACTCATCACCGGCGTGGGTAGCGCGCTCAAGGCCTTGCGACCGGAAATCAAACTTATTGGGGTAGAACCGGAGACGGCCGCACCAATGGCCCTCTCTCTGGCCGAAGACGCGCCGCAATGTTTCAAGGAATGGAAAGCATCCTTTGTCGACGGCGCGGGCGGGCAGAGCGTCTTCCCGCGGATGTGGGAACGGATGAAGCCGCTGGTCGATGCTTCGTTAGTCGTTAGTCTGGAAGAGACTCGCAAGGCGATGCGGATAATGGCTGATAAAGCGCGGGTGATTGCAGAAGGAGCCGGCGCCATGCCGCTAGCGGCGGCGCTGACCGGTCAGGCAGGCCAGGGCCCGATCGTTTGCATCGTCTCGGGCGGGAACATCGACCTGAAGAAGTTCAGCGAGCTGATCGATCTGTAGCGACATTCCAGGAATGTTTCTCGACGAGGAAAAAGTGTGTTCGCTCCTTCGCATGGAGGAGCTGATCCCGGCGATGGCCGGCGCAATGCGCGAACTGTCGGCGGGCAAAGTCGAGCAGCCGGTCCGGCTGGTTTTGCCAATTGCCGAGCACGACGGTTTTTTCGGCGTCATGCCCGCTTTTGGTGGCGGCGCCCTCGGGGCCAAATTGGTGACCTTCTACCCTGATAATAAGGGCATCCCGACGCATCACGCGATAATCCTCCTTTTCCGTCCGGAAACGGGCGAGCCGCTGGTCACGATGGACGGACGACTCATCACCGAGATGCGGACCGCGGCCGTCTCCGCGGTCGCAACCGATCTCCTCGCCCGGCGCGAACCGGGTGTGCTCGCCATTCTCGGCTCGGGCGTGCAGGCGCAGAGCCATCTGGAAGCGCTTCGGCTCGTTAGGCAATTTCGCGAGGTGCGGGTTTGGAGTCCGCGACGCGGCGGTGAGTTTGCCAAAAGGTTCGGCGTCACGGCGGCCAGGACCGCCGAAGAAGCCGTCCGCGACGCGGATGTAATTGTCGTCGCCACCTCGGCGACAAGTCCGGTGTTGCAGGGCACCTGGGTGTCGCCTGGCGCGCACATTAACGCGGTCGGCGCGACGCGGCCGAACTGGCGCGAACTGGACGACCACCTTCTCGTTAGGGCGAAACTCTATGTCGAATCGCGGGAAGCAGCCGGAAAGGAATCCGGCGACGTCATCGCAGCGGGAACGATCTTCGCCGAGCTCGGCGAGGTCATCGCAGGATCGAAAGCCGGTCGTGAATCAGCCGACGAAATCACCCTCTACAAGTCGGTCGGCGTCGCGATCGAGGATGTAACAACGGCGGCCCTGGTTTACGAGCGAGCGCTAGCCTAACGAGCCGCTAGGGCTTGACCGTCACCGGTGTTCCGACGCGCGCGGCCTGGTAAAACTGCCGCGCTTTCCAGTAGGGTAGCCGGATACAGCCGTGCGAGGCGGGCTCGCCCGGAAGATAGCCCTGATGCAATCCGTAGCCCGGCGAAAATTCGAGAAAGAAAGGCATCGGGGCGCCCTCGTAATGCGTGCCCGGCGGTTTGCGCACCTTCCGGGTATCGACATTAGCCACCACCACATGGCCCGAGGCGGAGACGTAGTCGCCATAAAGGCTGGAGGTATGATCGATGTCTTTGCGAATGACTCGGAATCGGCCGATCGGCGTGCGATGTCCTTCGCGGCCGCTCGAGATACGCGACGTCGCAACGAGGGCTTTGCCCCGATAGAGATAGGCTTCCTGGGCGCGCAAACTGATCACGATGGAGGGGCGCCCCGTTTCCCGGACCGGGATGTTCGCCTCGACCATTTCGGTCACGGTAGTGCAGCCGCTCAACAATGTGAGCGAGAGGTAAAGCGCGCAAAATTGTGAGAGTTGATTTCTCATCGCCTCAAATCCAATGACCGCAAAGTCGAAGATTGTTCCGCCTTCGCAATCCAGTTTTGACCGCCGATTCGTCGAGGCTGGCTCGCTCCAATCGGGCCCGCAACTTTTTCTTGAATCGCGCTGGCCGGCTGTTCAGCCTCGAAGGACAAGATCCGCGCCGCCGACGGAGAGATGCTAATGGCCCACGATGTTTTCGTTAGTTACTCGGTAAAAGACAAAGTAGTCGCCGACGCGATCGTGGCCCGGCTCGAGGCCGACTCGATCCGGTGCTGGGTCGCGCCGCGCGATGTCGTGCCGGGTGCCGATTGGGGCGAGTCGATCATCAACGCGATCGAGTCGAGCCGGATCATGGTGCTGATCTTCACCGCGAGCGCGAACGCCTCGCCGCAAATCAAGCGCGAAGTCGAACGGGCGGTCGACAAAGACGTCTATACGATTCCGATTCGAATCGAGAACATCGAGCCGACCAAATCGCTCGAATACTTTATCTCGACTTCGCAATGGATGGACGCGTTTCCGCCACCGATGGAGCCGCATCTCGATTTCATGGCGAAAACGGTTAAGGCGATCCTGGCCGGGCGTCCGCCGCCTCTGCCTCCGCCACCACCTCCTCCTCCGACGCCACCACCCGGGCGGGGCCAGCCGATCCTCTGGATCGCGGCCGCGGCTTTTCTCGTCCTTGCTCTGGGCGGCTGGTTTTATTTTACCAAACGCCAAACGCCCGCTGTCGTCCTGGAGCCTTCACCGGGACCGCTGACCACGGCAACGATCGCGGCCCCAACCGCGGCGCCGACAACGGCACCGATTTATTATCCGACGGAAGAACCGCGCGCCAGCGCCACGGCCACGCCAAGCGCGGCCGAACGCCCCGCCATCCCGCAGATCGCCGGCCATTGGCATGAAAGTGAAGACTTGGATAGCCATGCTGACATCATGCAGACGGGGAATAGCTTTTCGTTCGTGCGCTGGGGGACACTGCCCAATGGGACTCGGTTTAAGGGCAGCGGCACCGGCGAACTTTTCGGCCTGCAGTTTAAGAGCCGGTACCAAGCTTCTTATTTTTCGCCGCCCTGGTTTCAAACGTCCGCCCAATCCTCCGGCGAGTGCATAGGCTCCGTCTCGGCCGACGGGAAGCAAATGACGTTGAAATGCAACGATTCGATCTTCGGCTACTCCACGGGCACGGCGTACCGTGCGGAGGATTAGAACACGAGCGATCGCAACAAGAAGTGAGCGAGATCTTCATCAGCTCGCGCGCGAAGATCGCGAGAGGGCGCAGGCGCTCGCGGCCGTTTTCCAGAAACAAGGCTGGTCGGTCTGGTGGGACCGGAGCATTCCCCGGGCCGCTCGTTCGACCAGGTGATCGAAGAAGCGCTGGCCGCGGCGCGGTGCGTGGTCGTGATTTGGTCAAAAGCCTTCCGCCACTTCCGATTGGGTGAAAACCGAGGCGGCCGAAGGACTCGCGCGCAAGATTCTCGTCCCGGTGCGGACCGAAGAAATTAATCTCCCGCTCGAATTCCGCGGACTCCCAGTGCGTGAGGTCGGAAAGGCGACGCGTGCGACCCGGAACTGGGCGAATTCCTGGCCGCGGTTTCCGCGCTGATCGAGAGCGAAGTCCGCCCGTCGCCGTCACGGCACGGCACGGCACCCGGATCAAGCCGGCTTATCTGGCGCTCGCCGCCCTCGTGTTCCTTGCCGTCGCATGGTCCATCTACAATTTCAAAAATGCGCGCGACCGCGCAAAAACCATCGCAGCTCCGGGGGACGAGGTCACTCCGACCGTGCCCTCGTCGACCGCCGGCGCGGAAAAGAAGCCCGTCGCCGACCTCATGCGCACGTACGAGCTGGGCTCGAGTTTTGGCAACAAAAAGAGGAATGCCCGATGTTCATAGTCGACTCGGACACCTCAAAGTCCCGAGTCGTACTCAAACCCGAACCGTTCGAGATTCGCTCTCCGCGTTTCAAGGAAGCGATCCAGATTTGCGCCTGGTCGGACGCGTCCATCTTTGACGAAATCGCCCTGGGGGGAAAATTAACAGACGTCCGCTATTTCACTCTCGGCACCGGAATGGCGGACTCGTTCTTTGGCACGCCGCGCCTGCGTTTGGAAAATCAGGCGAACAACTTTTTCGTCGATTCCCGACGCCGCACCATCTCCGAACAGCAGGACTCGATCTTCATTTCGAGCCTGACCCGCAATCAGAAACCTCTGACCTCGTGGCCGACGACTTATCTCGTGGTTTTCGTCGATTTGGACCACGACGAGAAAGTCAACGCCGACGAGTTCGAACGCATCGAGCTGGATTCTTTACTCTAGTGAAGATTGTAAACCTCGATCAGGCCAACCCCGCTGGTCCCGCCGCGGCCGCTTTCGATGGCGGTGTAGGCACCGGGTGCGAGCGTCGTTAGGATTGCCGCCTCGCCGTCGTTAGGGGGCGCGATTCCGGTTGCTGCAATCTCCGCTTCTTGTTCGCTCTTCCAGCTATCGTTCGTCGCCATCAAGACGCCATTGTGATCGTGTAACTCCAGGACGGGATCGCCCAGCGAACCCGAAACTCCGGCCTCGCCTAACGACGGCCCGAGCGCCCGGATCAGCACTTCCCCGCTTCCGCCCGTGCCGCTGGCGGCAATGAAGCCGGCAATCATCACGTTGGGCCCGCTCTCGACGAACCCGCGCGTGCTGATGTTTCCCAACTCCGGACCGGTTTCGGAATCCAGGTCGTAAATCTCGATCAGACCAACCCCGGTTGCGCGCCCTTTTCCCTGTTCGAGCACGGTGTAAGCACCCGCGCTGAGCGTGGCGATAATGACTGACTCGGTCGAGTTGCCTGGGGCAAGCCCAACAGCTTCGATTTCGCCTTGCTGGGTCTCCGCCCAGTTGTCGTTGCTGGCGAGCAGCGCGTTGTTCGCGCCGCCGTGTAATTCGAGAGTCGGATCGGCCAGCAGACCGTCGACGCCCGCGCCGGCGAGCGACGGGCCGAGGCCGCGAATAAGCAGCGTCTTTGTTCCCGTTCCGGAAATGATGAAGCCGCCCGCCGCGATCTTCTCGCCCGTCTGAACATTGAGGCGGGTTGAGATGTTGGCCAGGCGCGGGGTTCGCTGGACCGCGATGAAAGCTGGGCCGAAGCCGGTCGAGGCCACGGCATCTTCGGTCGCATCCGCGGAGAATTTATCGACCGTGGCGCGGAGCGCGTTCACGACGTGCAAATGATACTGGCTGTCGAAGGCCAGACCGAGCGGGCCGTTCAGGCCAAGCGGGTTGAGAACGCCGCCGTATCCCGGTTCATCACTCGGCAACGTCGCGCTTTCCGGAATGGCGACGGCGCCCTCGGGCGTTCGATTGGTCGTGAAGAAGCAGCCGGTCGTGTTCCGGCTCAGATACGGAAGGCCGGCATCGATGCTATTCTGCGAGACAGAGATGTTCTGCACGCTCGCCGTGTCGAGGAAGATGCTGTAATCGGCATTGTTGCCCGGGGCCCGGCGAATCCTGTTGCCGAGAACCGTGGAATTCTTAATCGCGGAGGCAAAGCCGACCCCGCTGGCCGAGAAAATCGTATTGCCGATGATGGAAATATTTTCGCAAGGAGTGTTGCCGACGCCGGAATTAAAAAGAATGCCATTACTGTCGGGATAAAGAGCTTTGATGGTGTTGCCGACGACGGTGATATTCCGGGAGACGAAGGTGTCGAGGAACATCCCGTGGTGGTATCCGATAAAGGTGGAGCCAGTCACGATCCCGCTCTCGTACCCGGCCGGCATGCCGCCGGCGTTGCCCGCTTCGGGAAGGTCAAAGGTGCAATTAATGATGCGACCGTTCCTGGCGTAGACCGGCGTCGGGTCGTTGCCCATCGCGGCGAGATTGATCATCGCCATGCCGGTCAGGTGGGTGCTGTAAATGCCGGTCGCGCCGTTCGAAACCTCGACGTTCTCGTAGAGCGCGTTGTCGGGCAGGTGCTGGTCGTTGACTCCGCCGGAGGTGAGAATGGCGAAGCACTCGTTATCCTGCCATCCGCAACCGGTCACGCTGACGTTACGAATTGTGGCATTTTCGCCGTAGAGGTTGATCCCCTGAAAATTTCCATGCGGCCGGGAATTATCGCCGCCCGGCCCGCTTCGGAACCAGGCGCAATCGGCGGTCAAATCCTCGACTGATTGGTTAGCATAATTCAGCCCCCAGCCGTTCCCGAAAAGCGCGCCATTGCTGCCAGCATTTATGCCGCCTACTCCGACAACTTGTTGGACGATGGTCAGGGAGCGCCCGGCGCCTTTGATGTGCCAACCGGTTAGCAAGGCCCAGTCATAATCCCACGCCCCTTTCATCTGAAATGTGCCGGGACCGATGTGGAAAGTAATATTAACCGCGCCGGCCTCGTAGTAAGACTTGAAAATTGCGTCAAGCTTCGGCTGGGTCGAGCCATCGAACGGCTCTCGCAGAGAGCCGTCACCCGGGAGACCGTCGGTGCGGTAAGCGATATGCACCTGAGTAGAATTGTCCTGTAACGGGCCGGCGGACGCTTCCCCAGAGACTGCAGCAGCGGGCCCAAGATCGACACCGGTGGGCGAGAACATCTCCACGGTGTTGGAGGCGTTGTTCGCGACATAAAGCACGTCCGACGAATCGAACGCCAGACCTTGGGGCTGATTCAAAGTCGGACTGGCAATGCTGGGTAACGCCGCTCCGGCGGCGGTGAAGCGCTGGATGGAATCTGCCAGGCTCGCGACGTGCAGAGTGCCCGCGGAATCGAAGGCCAGACCAGTCGGTTGCATGACGTCCGCGAAAACTCCCAGGTCGGTCCCGTCCGGTGCAAATCGCTGCACGTTATTGCCGGCAAAGTTGGCCACGTAAAGCCGGCCCTCCCGATCAAAAGCCAATCCCATCGGATTGGTCAGGGTATTCCTGGCAAAGACTCCCAGATCGGCGCCTTCGGGCGAAAACTTTTTGATCGTGTTATCCGTGGTCGCGACATAGACGTTCCCGCTCGCGTCGAGGGCGATGCCAGTCGGGCCGTTGACAAAGGACTTGGTAAAGAGCGCGCCGTTCCCATTCTTGTCGTAACGCGTAATGGTGTTGATCCCAAAGTTGGTCACGAAGAACGAATCCGCGCGCACCTCGATGCGGGAGAGGAGGACAAGCGCAACGATCATTAGGGCAAGCTTTGATTTCATCAGGAGAATGCGGGCGGTAACCCTTCGCCATCAGATCAAAGCAGGACGCAGGCCGAGTTTACGGAAATTATAGAAATTACAGAGGGCTGAATTCGACCCGCTGGCCAACGAGGAGGTGGCTGGGGAGGGAATTGAACCCCCGACACGAGGATTTTCAGTCCTCTGCTCTACCAACTGAGCTACCCAGCCGTAACCCCGGCAAAATACAGACGAATTGTCCGCGGCCGGGTGGTCACTATGCCGGATTCTTTTTCGCGGGCAAGGGGCTTCTCAGGCAAAGGTCCGCGGCAAATCGATCGCCTGGCTCAAGAGATGGAGATAGAGCGCGCGGGAGATTTCCTTCGCGCCGAATTGCTCCAAATGCGGGGTGAGCCATTGCGTGTCGAGGAGCGCGAAACGCCGCTCCCGCAGGTGCTCGACCAACGCCCAGAGCGCAATCTTGGACGCGCCGGTGACGCGGTGAAACATCGATTCGCCGAAAAAGGCGCCGCCGATCGCAACGCCGTAGAGGCCGCCGACCAGTTCGTTAGCCGACCAAGCCTCAACCGAATGCGCTGCGCCGAGTTCGTGCAGGCGCGTGTAGCTGGCAATGATCTCTTCATTGATCCAGGTGTCGGGCCGCTCGGCGCAGGCGCGCATCACACTCTCGAAGCGGGTGTTGATCCTGATCTCGATCCGGGCGGCGCGCCGCTCGCGCTTCAGACCGTGGGGGATGTGAAAGGCCTCGAGCGGCAGAATCGTTCGGGGATCGGGCGAGAACCAGCGGATCTCGCCGCACTCCATCGCCATCGGGAAAACTCCGAGCCGGTAAGCTTGCAACAAGAGGTCGGAATCGATCATCGAGCCATGCAGTTCGCTAAGCTTCGCCACAAATCCTTTTCCGCGCTCCTCTTCCCTTGCAAAGCAACCGCGCCCTTTTACCTTTCCAGATGAAGCCCCATTCTCTCAAAGCGAAGCCTCTCTCAAGCCTTTCGGCGCCTCATCTCCTGTGAAGACGCCGGCCCATTCCCGAGTCCTGATTCTGGATTTTGGCTCGCAATACACCCAGGTTATCGCCCGCCGCGTGCGCGAGTGCCAGGTCTATTCCGAGATCGTTAGGCATGACATTACGGCGACGGAAATTGCAGAGCTCGCTCCGAAGGGAATCATCCTCTCCGGTGGCCCCGCCAGTGTCTACGAAAAGAGCGCGCCCCAGCTCGATCTCCAGATTTTTTCGTTAGGCGTACCGGTCCTCGGCATTTGTTATGGGATGCAGTTGATGGCCCGCCACCTCGGGGGCGAGGTCGAGTTCAGCGGCCGGCGCGAATATGGAGCCGGCGTTTTGCAAATCGAAGGCCGCACTCCGCTCTTCGACGGGCTCGGCGAGCAGGTGGATATCTGGAACAGCCACGGCGACAAGCTGACCGCGCTTCCGGAAGGCTTTCACGCCATCGCGCAGACCGAAAATTCCGCCTTCGCCGCGATCGAAGACAGCACGCGCCAGCTTTTTGCGCTCCAGTTTCATCCTGAAGTTTCTCACACCCCGCGCGGGAAAGAGATCATCGAAAACTTCCTCTTCCGCATCTGCCACTGCGCGATGGATTGGACGATGGGGTCATTCATCGACGAAGCCTGCGCCCGCGTTCGGCAGCAGGTGGGCGAAGAAAAAGTCGTGCTCGGGCTGAGCGGCGGAGTCGATTCCTCGGTCGCGGCCGCCCTTTTGCACAAGGCGATCGGCGACCAACTCACCTGCATCTTCGTTAACAATGGCCTGCTGCGCGAAAACGAAGCGGAGGTCGTGCAGCGGGTTTTCGGGGAAAATTTTCAGATCAAACTCAAATACGTCGACGCTTCGAAAAGTTTTCTCCGCCTGCTCGATGGGGTGACCGACCCCGAGACAAAACGCAAGGTTATCGGCGGCGAATTCGTGAGGGTGTTTGAGGAGGCGACGAAGGAACTCCTGGAGCAGGATCGGGCCGACAAACGCCCCCACGGAGGTTACCGTTTTCTCGCCCAGGGCACGCTCTATCCCGACGTGATCGAGAGCGTCGCGATCGGCGGCAATCCCGCCTCGCTCATCAAAAGCCATCACAACGTCGGCGGGCTGCCGGAGAAAATGAACTTTGAGTTGGTCGAGCCGCTTCGACAGCTCTTCAAGGATGAAGTGCGTCAGGCAGGGCTCCAACTTGGTTTGCCTAACGAGATTGTCCACCGCCAGCCTTTTCCCGGGCCCGGGCTCGCGGTCCGCATTTTGGGCGAAGTCACCGGGGAGCGACTCCGCATCCTGCGCGACGCCGATACGATCGTGGTCAGCGAAATGAAATCTTCGGAATGGTACTACCGGGTCTGGCAAAGCTTCGCCGTCCTGCTGCCGGTCCGCTCGGTCGGCGTGATGGGTGATCAGCGCACTTACGACCACACGATCGCGCTTCGGATCGTCGAAAGTCAGGACGGTATGACGGCCGACTGGGTCCGGTTGCCCTATGAAATCCTGGCCCGCATCTCGAGCCGAATCGTGAACGAAGTCAAAGGCGTCAATCGCGTCTGCTACGACATCTCGACCAAGCCGCCGAGCACGATCGAGTGGGAATGATGGGTATTCACGTTCTCGACACCCAGCACCTCGGCCGGCCCGGGATCATCGCCGCCACCGCGCTCGAGACGAACGATGGGATCGCGCTCTTCGACACTGGCTCGGATTCGACTTTCGGAAACGTCGCCACCGCAATGCGCGCGGCGGGTTTCGCGCCTAACGACGTCCGGCACGTTTTCCTCAGCCATATTCATCTCGATCACGCGGGTGCAGCCTGGCGTTTTGCCGAAACCGGCGCCACCATCCATGTCCATCCGCGCGGGGCGCGACATTTGATCGATCCTTCTCGTTTGATGGAATCGGCCACGCGAATTTTCGGCGCCGAAATGCAGCGGCTCTGGGGCGAGATGCGACCGATCCCCGAGGACCAGGTGTGCGTCACCGAAGACGGTGTCCCAATCCCCGCGGGCGAATTCGAAGTGCACCCACTCGCTACCCCGGGACACGCCTCACACCACAACGTTTATCACTGGGACGACCATCTTTTCGGAGGCGATGTGGCGGGTGTGCGGTTGGACGGCGGGCCGCCCGTACCGCCGTTCGTTCCGCCAGAATTGCAGGTGGAATCGTGGCTCGAATCGATCGATCGCTTGCGATCGCTCGGCGCGACACGACTGCATCTTCCTCATTTCGGTCTGGTCGAGGGCGATCTCGCAGCACATTTCGATGCGCTCGCAGAACGAGTGCGGCGCTGGGCCGATTGGTTCCGGGACGAGTTGAGCAAAGGCCGAAGTGAGGCGGAGTTGGTGGCCGACTTCGCGCGCTACGAGGCTCAGGACATCATCGCAGCCGGAGCGCCTCACGACCGCGTGGCCGATTACGAACGGGCCGACCCGAGTTTCATGGCCGTGACCGCTTCCATTCGCTACTGGCAAAAATACCATCCCGAAGCGGTCGGCGCCTCCGCCGAAGGCGTCAGCTCGTGAGCAAGGCCTGAAAACGCGGTTCCTCCCGCAGGCTGTCCCACTGCGGCTCGACCCGCAGCATCCCCGGGGTCGGGCCGCCGATTTGCCTGACGAGTTTCTCGAGAGCGGAGAAGGCTTCATCGCGGCGCCCCAGTTGTGCATAGATCGCAGCCAGGTTTGTCGCGATCAGTGGCCCATCGAGGGCATCGGCTGAGGTCGGCAGAAGCTGGACAGCCCGTTCTCCGGCCGCGATCGCTTCTTCCGCCCGGCCGCGCATGGCCTCGATCAATCCCTGCATGATAAGAACTTTGGCATCGTTAGGGGACTCGACCGCTTCCTTGAGCACCGCCTCCCGGGCGGCGGCAAAGGCACGTTCGGCCTCTGCTTCCTGCCCCCGCCCGCGCGCAATCAATCCGACGTACCATTCGCGCGGGACGGTGTAATCATCGAGCGCACCGACCAGGCCGCACAAGCCGATATCGTTGTATTTGCACTCCGTGCAGGTCCCAAGGCGTAGCGCCGCCTCCCCGTAATCGCGTTCCATTAGGGCGAGCCGGACTCCGATGGTCGTGATCGCGCCGCCCGGATCGAAATCCTTCGGAGCTCGCTGCAGTGCCTTGCGCAACGGCGCCGTGTCACCGCGCTCCCGCAAAGAAAGTTCGGCCCGCGCAATCAGAATCATGTGCGCCTGGGGAGAAATCGAAGCCTGCTCTGCCAAGACCTCGTCCGCTTCCCCGTAACGGCGCAGGTAGGTGAGCGTCTCGGAAAGATTCCAGAGCGCGGAAATATTCCGCGGATCGAGCTGGCGAGCGCGTTCCAGATGGAGGATCGATTCCTCCCAGCGTCCGCGGCGACGCTCGATCACTCCGAGAGCACTGGCCACATCCGATTCGTTAGGCAAAGCCCGTTGCGCCAGGGTCAGCTCGCGGATGGCTGACTCGTAATCGCGCGCCGAATAATAATGATAGAAGGCGAGCGCGAGATGTCCTTCGCCCAGGTCGGGGCGCAGGCGGAGTGCCGCGTCTGCCGCCTCCTTTGACTTCGCGATGCGCGCCCGGCTCTTGTCGTAGCCAAACCAGAAAAGCTCACCGTGAATTCGCGAGGCGAGGTAATGCGCAAGCGCAAACGACGGGTCGCGCGCCAGCGCCTGCTCGAGCAGCGGCAGCGCCCGTTCGCCGTTCTCGTGCGGATCGCCCATCCCGCTCCAGCGAAAGAGATCGCGCGCCTGGATATAGAGATCGTACGCCTGAAGGTCCCGCGTTGGCGGCACCTGCAGGCCGGCCATTTCCCGCGGCGAAAGATTGGCCTGAAGCGCCCCGGCGATTCGTTCTGCCAGCTCGGTCTGAATGGCGAAGAGGTCGGTCAGTTCGCGGTCAAAAGTCTCGGCCCAGACGTGGGCATCGGTCTGCGCGTTGATGAGCTGAGCGTTCACCCGCACCCGATTGCCGACGCGGCGCACCGTGCCTTCGAGGACATGTGCGACGCCGAGCGCCTCACCGATTTCGCGCAGGTTGCGCGCGCCGGTGCGGTATTGCTGCACCGAAGTGCGACTGATTACCTTCAAGTCAGCGATCCGGGCGAGGCTGGAAAGAATATCATCGTGCACGCCGTCGGCGAAGAAAGCATTCTCGCGATCGTCGCTCAGATTTTCAAAAGGAAGAACCGCTACGCTCTTTTCCGGCACCGACGCGGCGGGCGCGAGGTCTGCCGTGCGTTTGATTCCCGAAGGCGTGATGTCGTAAGCCCAAGCCAGGATAATCGCGATCGGGAATCCGAGACAAAGCGCGAGGATGACAAGACGCACCGTCCAGTTTGGAACTTCGAAAAATGGAAAGACCTGGGTCGCAACCTGGACGAGGACCCACGCGACCACGATGTAGGCGACCGCGACTCGGTAGACCTTGCGTCGTTTCAGTTCGACGAAGAACTCTTTCAGCGACGCGCCTCTCGTCGGCGCCTTCGGGTCTAACCTGCTCACACAGTGCTTATGACGCGCCTTGGCGACAGCGGCAAGCGTTGCTCTGCAGTAGCTTTTCAGAAATCACCGTGAGGAAACATCGCGGCCAGGGCCAGGCAACGACCGCCCGACCGATCGCCGAGAATCCAGCTACATCGCCGTAAAGACTTGCGGATTCGCGTGCCGCCTTCGCCGCAAATCTTCACGTCGAAATCATGTGGAGACACTTTCTCGAGAACTTCCTCTCCTGTTTTCCGTAGGAAGTATGTAGAGACAAATCCGGATGACCCGGATCAAGAAATCAAAAAAATGAAAGAATAGACAAAATGAAAACAAACTCCCTCAGATCTGCGCGGAGCCAGTTCCTCCTGGCTTTCGCGCTTCCCCTCGTAACAGTCACCCTGCTTGCATTCGCGCCTCAGCCAGCGCGCGCTGGTCTTGGTGTGCCGTTTCATGCCAGCTTCGTGACCGAGTTCACGAGCTTCTTGCAGAGTCCGCAGTATCTCCAGCTCTCGGTTACCGGGCACGGCACAGCAAGCCTCATGAACGCTTGTAATGCGATCACGGATAACCAGCTCGTCAATTTGGCCGACGGCAGTGCGACGGCGACTTACACGCTGACAGGTCCTCACGGTGACTCACTCATTGTAGCGATGACCTTCCAGACGACTAATATCGACGGCGGAGTGATGTTCTCCGGCAGTTATACGGTCATAGGAGGGACCGGTCAGTTTACCGACGCGACAGGCGACGGCGTGCTCGCTGGCTCCGCCCTCTTCCTGAGTGAAAACAATGGCATCGGTTCGTTCTCCCTCGTCGGCGTCATCAGGTCGTTCGGTTATTGAAATAGGACAGAAGTTTTGCAGACTCCAGATCTATCTCTGGGGTCTGCAAATTTGAGGCAATACGACTCATGCGCCTTATGCTGTGAACACGGATCCGCGGCGAAAATCGGAAACTAGGCCAGCAATTCCGCCAGATCCTCCGTCGTTAGGCCAGTCATGAGCGGCTCTTCGGTTTCGAGCATCGCGCTCGCCAACTCTCGCTTCCGCTTTTGCAGGTTGAGGATCTTTTCCTCGACGGTGTCGCGCGCGATCAGCTTGTAGGCAGTGACAACTCGTTTTTGGCCGATGCGATGGGCGCGATCGGTCGCCTGCGCCTCGACCGCCGCGTTCCACCACGGATCGAAATGGATGACGGTGTCGGCGGCGGAAAGATTCAATCCCACGCCGCCGGCTTTCAAGCTGATGAGGAAAGCCGGGATCGTCTCGTCGTTTTGAAAACGATCGACTTCGCGCTGACGATCCCGCGTCAGGCCAGCGAGGTAGCAATGCGCTGTCCCGCTCGTCTCCAGTCGGTCGCGCAGGAGATCGAGCATTTTCACGAATTGGCTAAAGATGAGAACGCGGTGACCGCCATCGATAATCTCATCGAGCAACTCGTCGAGAAGATCGAGCTTGGCGGAGGAATCCGCCTGTTCGTTAGGCGGAAGGCCGAGGAGGCGCAGATCGCAACAGGTCTGGCGCAGGCGCAGCAATCCCGTCAGCATTTTCATCCGAGTCGCGCCTTCCTGGGTCCCACTCTTGCCAAGGCCCTGCTGGATTTCGCGCAGGAGTGCGTTGTAGGTCGCGCGCTGCGTTAGGCCCAGCTCGCACGGCACCACTTGCTCGATCTTTTCCGGGAGCTCGCGCGCCACGTCGGCCTTGCGGCGCCGGAGAAGAAACGGACGAAGCCGGCGAGCGAGGCGCCGTTGCAGGACCGGCTCCGATCCGCTCGCGAGCGGGCGCTCATAACGTTCGCCGAAATCATTCCGCGTCCCGAGATAACCGGGCGCGACAAAATTCATCAACGACCAAAGATCACGGACCGAGTTTTCCATCGGGGTGCCAGTGAGGACAAAACGCAGCCGCGCCTCGAGACTGAACGCAGCCTGGGCGTTTTGGGTGTCGGGATTCTTGATGTGCTGTGCTTCGTCGAGGACGACGGTGCTCAGACTGAGGCCGGCGTAGATCTCCGCATCGCGCCGGAGGAGACCGTAACTCGTTAGGCCGAGATCATGCCCGCGGAGGCGCGAGATTTTCCCGGCGCGCGCGGAGCCGTCGACCAGGAGCACCTTCAGCTCCGGAGTAAAACGGGCCGCCTCGCGCTGCCAGTTGGAGAGGAGCGAGGTTGGACACACTATCAGGGCCGGACCCTGTCCGCGATGAAGTTGGAGGAAAGCGAGGGTCTGAACGGTTTTTCCGAGGCCCATCTCGTCCGCCAGGATCCCGCCGAGATTCTGCGCGGCGAGCGCGGTCAGCCACTGCACTCCAGTACGCTGATAATCGCGGAGCTGGGTGGCGAGCGGGCCTAACGAAGTCAGCGCGGGCCGGGCATGGAATAATTGCGACGCGCCGGTCAGACGGGCGCCGATTTCCTCGGCCGTGTTCGCAAGGTAGGCGGCCTGAATGCTTTTCAGCCGATAAATGCCCGGCTGACTTTGGCGCGGATCGGCGTCGCGCAGGACCTGTTGGAAATCGTCGAGCGCGTCGGGATTAAGAACGGCAATCTTGCCGTTTTTCAGGCGCGTCTGGCTCTGGCCGGAACGGAGGAGCCGCTGCACCTCAGCGAGCGGGATCCCCTCACCCGCCCCGCTCGCGACAGAGTATTTGAGCTCGAACCAATCTTCCCCCGAACGCACGATTTCGATCGAGGGCGCAACCGCCTCGAGTTCGTCGCTTGCCTTCTCGAGGCGCGGCGAAACCGAAACGTCCCACTCCGCCGGCAAGGCCGGGAAATCGAAAGCGAAGAAACGCACGATGCGACCGGGATCGCGCATCTCGTAATCGTCGCGCGCGTGGGTGAATCCGACCCGCTCCATTCGCGCGACCGCGCCTTTTTCGAGCGCAAGATTTCGCACAAACAGGCGCTCGCCCTCCCGAAACGCGAAACGCTTCGCCGGCTCCGACAGGGGAGAAAACGCAGGGCGGTCGCCGTACTGGCAACGAAGGACGGCGCGCAGATTTTGCAGCGAACCTTCCAGCTGGAGACGAAACGAAGGCTGCGCTTTCTCGACCGCAGGAAGCGAAGTTTCCGTGGGCAACTCGACCTCCGCCACTTCGCGCCAGAGCGGAAGTTCAAGGGCGAGGAACTCGTCCATCTGATCGCGGCGCAAGCGGAGCGGCTCGCGCAGCGCGTTCGTTAGGCGAACCGGGAGATCGTGTCCGATCTCCAGAAAATCGTGACCGCGGAGGAGCCATGAATCGGGTCCGGCGAGAAGAGGAATCTCATTTTCCGCAAGGCCGGCCGCAAGCGCGAATCCGTCGTCCGCGTTTCGCAGAGTAAACTTCGGACGATAAGGCTCACCCAGGACACGGAGCGGGCTCGATTTTCCAAAACCGAGCCGCGGATGTCCCCGCAATGCCGGCAACCAGCGCAGAAAGCCCGTGGCCGGAAGCATGTTCACCGCGATCGCGTCCGAACGTAACGAATTGAGCGCAGCAAGGTCGAATTCATCGCAACCGAAGCGCTCGCCGCGCGGAAGCGCGTCGAGCGTGAGGCGCTGTCCGTCAAACTCCGCTTCGAGGCAAACCATGATCTGTCCCTTCCTCCAAGCCGCAGAAAAATTTGGCGGCAGGATGAAATAGAGCGCGATCGGGCGGGTCCCGGTTTCGCCTAACGAGACAAAACGCGCCTCAGTGGGCACCGCCTTTTCCAGTGGCGAAAGCAACTCCGCTGCTGGCGCAGGCGTGAGATAAGCGAGCCCGACGGCGAGCGAATGGGCGCAAACTTTCCCCCACTCGCGCGACTCCCGGCAGGTGCAGATATTTTCGACATCGGTTGCGGTGTGAATGCGCAGGCCGGCGCGGTAGTTTTTCATTCCCTCGCGCACCGTGCCGACGAGAAGAGGCGGCGCGTAGCTCGCACCCGAGACGCGCCCGGCCTTGACCAATTCGCGGGCGGCTTTCATCGCCTGCCAGCCCCCGGCGCCGGAAAGCAGTTTTTCTGTGAGC
This sequence comes from uncultured Verrucomicrobiae bacterium, assembly GCA_963819975.1. Lineage (GTDB taxonomy): Bacteria > Verrucomicrobiota > Verrucomicrobiia > Chthoniobacterales > UBA10450 > Palsa-1392. The sequence goes on from CAWFYE010000004.1 coordinate 299,695, forward strand.
GCAATCACCGCGCAGAGTTTACATGCACCACGATTCACGCAATTCCGCGGCGAGGGTTGCCCGGTTTGCGATTCCGTGAAATAAAGGCGCGCGATGCACGGAAGCGCCGATCCCCCGCCGGAGACAGCACACTCGGCCATTCCAACCTTTGGCGCGCGCATCCGGACAGACGAGAGCTGGCTGGATAATTCCTCGCTGCACGATTTCTTGCGCACGAGGATGGCGCAGTTCGGTTGCGCGTCGATCGCGATTGCTGTTCTGGTCGGGCTCGGCGCGATCGTCATTCCGATTGTTAATTCCATCCGAAGTGCGCACCGCGCCGAGATGGCGATGGCAAAAGCGGACCGGGAACTGGACGCGAAGAATTTCCCGGCAGCGATCGCTTCCTACACGGCCGCCTTGCGCGAACCGCTGAACCGCCGAGATCGGGCCTTTGCGTATGGGAACCGGGGCTGGGCTTTGACAAACATCGAACGCGACCCCGAGGCAATACGGGATTTCAGCGCCGCCCTCCAACTCCTGCCCGATCTTTTTTTCGCCCGTCTCGACCGCGGCCTGGCCTACCACCGCATGGGAAGATTCGCCGAGGCCCTGGCCGATTACGACCGCGCGCTCGCACTCGATCATAACAGCCTGGACGCCTTCGCCAACCGCTCCTTGATCTACGCTCACCTCGGCCGCTTGAAAGAAGCGATCGCCGACATGATCGAAGCCATCCGCTGCAATCCCGGCAATCCTCGCTGGTACGGGGAGCGGGGAGATTTGTATCTCGCGAACGACGAGTTGGAAGCGGCGCGAGCCAGTTTTGAATCCGCGATCCGGATCTACCCGGAATATGCCGACGCCTACTGGGGCCTTGGCAAGGTTTACCGACGCGAGGGCCACCCGGAACGCGGCCTGGCGGTGGTGAATGACGCTCTTCGGCTCCATCCGAAATCTGCGCTACTTTATTTCGGGCGCGGTCTCATTCAAATGGATGCCCAGGTCCTCGATCTGAGCGAAAAGGATTTCGATCAGGCGATCCTTTTAGACCCAAAATTCGCGATGGCCTACGCGAATCGCGCGTGGATTGAATTCTGGCTCGGCCGCTCGGAAGTAGCTCTCGCCTACGCCAACTGGGCAGTGGACCTCGAGCCAAAAAAAGCGGCGCCCTATTACGTCCGCGGCCGGGCCTACGACGATCTAGGGGATTATCCCAGCGCGATCGCGGAATTCGACAAGGCGATCGCCCGCAGTTCGGAATTTGTCTGGGCCGTCGTTTGGCGGGCAATGACAGAAGCGCATTCCGGCGCCTTTGCGCTGGCACGACGCGATCTCGAGGACGCGACGGGTCGATTTCCGGGCGAGTATCAATCGCACCTGATGCGCGGGTGGTTTCTCGCGACCTGCCCAAACGCGAAATTCCGCCACGGTCCGACCGCGCTCACGGAAGCCCGGCAGGCGGTCTCCTTGTCTCAAGAGGATCCCTACGCGCTTGATGCGCTGGCCGCGGCCTCCGCCGAGACGGGCGACTTTGCACAGGCGCGCAAACAGCAGCTTCGAGCCCTGACCTTGCTCCCGGGTCCTTCGCCCGATCGGAAATGGATGGAAAACCGGTTGGCGCTCTACCGGAAAAACAAAGCGTTTCGCGACCGGCGGTAGCTCTTTGCCTAACGACGATCGTAAATGGAGAAGGTTGCTCGCCCCCTTATTCCGGTGAAATAGAGCCGCGCCATGAAACCGACGCGCGATCCGCAACAGACCACCGCGCTCGTCGCCGGGGTCGCCGCCTTCGTCACTTGGGGCCTGGTCCCGGTTTACTGGAAGCTGCTCCGTTTCATCCCGGCGTCCGAGATTCTCGCGCATCGGTTCGTCTGGACCTGCCTCTTCATGATCATCCTCCTGAGCTGGCAAAAGCGCTGGCCTGAGGTGCTCGGCAATTTGCGCTCGCGCCGGACCGCGCTTCTCTGCGCTGGCAGCGGGGTCGCGATCGCGATCAATTGGTTCGTTTTCATCTGGGCGGTCAACGCCGGGCGGGTGCTCGAGACGAGCCTGGGATATTTCATGTCGCCGCTCGTGAATGTGCTTCTCGGCGCCATTATTCTGCGCGAACGCCTGACTCGAGCCCAACTCATCTCAGTCCTGCTCGCGGGCAGCGCGGTCTGCTACCTGACATTTGGGTTTGGGCGCCTGCCGTGGGTCGCACTGGCGCTCTGTTCCTCTTTCGGGCTTTATGGACTGTTGCGAAAAATCTCCGGCGCCTCGGCGATCACGGGGCTTTTCCTCGAAACGACGTTTATCGTGCCCTTCGCGCTCGGTTTTTTGATCTATCTCGAACGACGAGGCGAACTGCAGTTCGCGCTCGGATCGCCGGGGCTGGACGCGCTCCTCGTTAGCACCGGCATCGTGACCGGCTTGCCGCTCGTCTGGTTTGCGCACGCCGCTCGTCATCTCCGCCTAACGACGGTCGGCTTTCTGCAATATCTCTCGCCCAGCTGCACTTTTTTCCTTGGCGTCTTCGCCTACCACGAGCCATTCCGGCGAGAGCAGATGGTGACATTCGTTCTCATCTGGATCGCGCTCGCCATTTTCACGGCCGACGCCGTCTCGCGCTGGCGGTCGAGCAAAGCCTCCGCGTTGCAACCGGTGGAAATGTAACGCTTTGCCTGCGCGGCAGGATTTTGTGGTAAGCTCGCGCCGCATGTGGAGCGAAGACAATTTCCAGTACGCGATCGAGAACACCGAGGTGATCCTCGCTCCCGAGGGCAAAATTGCGACCTTCGGTCACACCAGTTTTCGCTTCTACCTCATCAGCGAACTGATGGATCAGGTGAATGAGATCCGGGTACGAGACGGCCGGATTCACGCGGAACGACCACAGATCCTGACGCCCGACCATTACGCGCGGCTTCTCCTCGAGGGTTTCGGCGAAAAAGCGAAACGCTATGTCGAACAACTCCGCGAGCGTTCCCAGCAGGTTGCAGTTCTCCGCTACGGTTTCCAATTTCGAAAGACCGATGTGGTGGAGAAAACGATCCGCGCCTCGCTTGCCTCGGTCATCGAGCAAACGAAAGCGCGGGTCGACCGAGCGGAGGAACCGCTCAGCGCCGTCATCCAGGGAGTGGATGACGCCTGGGAGGTATGTCTGCTCAAATTCACGATCGACCTGATCGAGCGCTCTTCCGGCGGCAACCTGGGAGATTTGCGACAGCGCGGCCTAATGTAACCGGCCGTATGGGGATTTTGAGTGGCTGATGTCTCGGTGGAAAAATTTCCGCTATCGCCTTGAGGCGGGCAGTCTGCGCCTGCTGGCCTGGGGCATCCCGCGGCTCTCGCGTCGATCGTGTGTGCGGTTGAGCTTCCTCTGCGGCGAGATCGCCTACGCGGTTGACCGCCGCGGACGCGCCGTGGCGCAATCGAATCTCGAATGCGCCCTCGGTGATCAATTTACCCCGCGGCAGCGCCGGAAAATCGTGCGCGCTTCCTATCGGAATTTCGCCCGCAGCATGCTCGATCTTTTTTGGGCGCGAAACCTGACGCCGGCCAATTACAGCGACTACCTGCGCCTGGAGGGTTTCGAAGAGTTTCGCGAACGCCACGAGCGCAGCCCGGGCGGCTCCATCGTCCTCACGGTGCACATGGGCAACTGGGAATGGGCCGGACTGGCGCTCGGTTTTGCCGGGATTCCGTCGATCATCGTAGCGGAAAACTTCAAAAACCCGTTGCTCACCGCCATCTTCAATCGGCTGCGCGAGGTCAGTGGCAATACCATTATTCCACAGGAAAACTCGATGCTTCGATTGCTCAAGAAGGTGAAGCGCGGGCATGCGACCGGGGTGCTCCTCGACCTGAGTCTGCATCCAAATCAGGCCGCAACGATCATTGAAGGTTTCGACCTGAAAATGTGCGTGACCTTCCTCCACGCCATCCTGGCCCATCGCGTCGGGACACTCCTCGTGCCAATTGAGGCAGTGCCGCTGGCCGACGGCAGCTGCCGCGTCATTGCGCATCCGCCGGTGGAGTATTCCGCTGGCGCGACCCCGCACGAAATCGCGCAGTGCTGTTGGGACGTTTACGAGCCCATCGTGCGGGCTAAACCGGAGAACTGGCTTTGGCCGTACAAACACTTTCGCTACCGTCCGCGCGACTCGGCTCAGCCTTATCCGGCCTATGCCAATGACTCGTCGGAGTTCGAGAAGCTGCTCCGGGCCATGCAGGAAGAGCAGGAGGCCGCGCGTCGAACTTCTTGACCGCGAGCCCCAAAAATCTTTCCATCAGTAACCAGCAAAGCGCCATCCTCCGTCGACTCCCTGGGCGGCAGAGGCGCGCAGAACTGGTCACTTCACAATTCCCAGGAAGCGGAGAAAACGCCCCGGTCGGCCGCAATCACCAACCCGAAGACATTTCACGATGAGAAAAAGCGCAATTCTGCTCGGGCTATGCCTAACGATCATCTTGGCCGCCACGGCCGCCTTTTCACAGGACCGGCGGAGCCCCGGCAAGTCTCGGGCGGAACGGTTTCGGCATAGCGGGAAAATCGCCGACGAAGGCCCAGCCGGATTTCACGGTTCGAACCGGGGCACCGGCCTGGAAGCGCCGACCGGTTACGACAGCCGGACGAACGGGTTCCTCAAACAGGGCCCGCCCTACGAGACGATCGACGAAGACAATGTAATGCCGCTCCGCTCTTTCAATGAAGGCCGCTTCACCTACGAAGAAGTCGAAAACAACTCCGACGGCCTGGGGCCGACCTACAACGCGCAAAGCTGTGCGGCCTGCCACCAGAGCGTCGCGACCGGTGGAGCGAGCCAGATCGCGGAACACCGCACCGGTCGGGTCGTCGACGGACAGTTCTTTGAATCGTTAGGCGGGTCGCTCATTCAGTCGCGCGCTACTTCTCCCGAGATCGTTGAGCGGGTCGCGCCAGAGGATGATGTCCGCACTTTCCGCATGTCAACCAGCACCCTGGGCGACGGCTTTGTCGAATGCATCGCCAACAGCACGATCCTCTCGATTCGCAACGGCCAGCCGAGCGCTATGCGGGGCGATGCGCCCCTCGTCCCGGTCTTGGAAGGCGACGGCAGCGCCCGCCTCGGTCGCTTCGGCTGGAAGGATCAGCATGCCAGTCTCGAATCTTTTTCGGCTGACGCTTACCTGAACGAAATGGGAATCACGAGCATACTTTTCCCGGAAGAGAATACTTCGAGTGGCAAGTACGTCGGCTACGGGACGGAATATGACCGTGTGCCCGATCCCGAAGATACCGGGGTGGATGTCCTCGCTTTTGCCAACTTCATGCGCTCGACCAAGGCACCGAACCGCGGCGCCATCACGGCCGAAGTCCTGGCCGGCGAACAGCTCTTCAACCAGGTCGGTTGCGCCGTCTGCCATGTGCCCTCCATTCAAACCGCCGCGCCCGGCACGAAAATCAACGGCGGCTCGTTCATGGTCCCGGCCGCGCTCGGGAACAAGATCATTCATCCCTACAGCGATTTTCTTCTCCACAACATCGGGACCGGGGACGGCATCCCGATCCTGCCCCAGCCGGAGTATGCCTCGACCGCACCGCAGATCCGCACGGCGCCGCTCTGGGGATTGCGGACACGGAACCGGCTGATGCACGACGGCCTCAGCTTCACCCGTCAGGAAGCGATTCAACGGCATGCCGGCCAGGCAACGGACGCGACCAATGCCTATAATGCCCTAACGATTGCAGAGCAGAATCAGCTGATCGCGTTTCTCGACTCCCTCTAGTGAGGGCGCGGCTGCTCCACTTCCACGCCGGTCCGCCCGGCGAGGTTCGCGACCGCGGCCAGAAGCTCCTGTGGCTCGACTGGTTTCGAGAGATGAATCTGGTAACCGGCCAGCATCGCGCGGGTGCGATCCTCCGAGCGGGCAAAGGCCGTCAGCGCGATCGCCGGGATTCGGGCCTGCTTCGCCGTGCTGCGGGCGCGCAGTTCTCGCATCATCTCCAACCCGTCTTTTCCCGGCATGCCGATGTCGCTCACGATCACATCGGGCGCGTCCTCGCTCACTAACTGAAGGCCGTCCTCGGCGGACGAGGCGATCAAGACGTCGGCTTTGCATTCCTTTAACAGTCGCCTGACCAATTCGAGCGAGTCGCGTTCGTCATCCACCACCAACACGCGCACACCATCCAGCTCCACATTGACCAGGCAGCGAGTATCAAGCGCCGCACCCGGATGCTGGCGCGCGGAACCATCCTGCCGCAGCGGAACGAGGGGCAGAATCACGGTAAAACTCGCGCCGTGCCCGAGACCTTCGCTTTGCACACGGACACTTCCGCCGTGCAATTCGACTAAATTTTTCACAATCGAAAGGCCGAGTCCCAGACCGCCGTGACGCCGGGTCTGCGATGCATCCTGTTGCCGGAAGCGATCGAAAACGTGGGGTATGAACTCCGGCGAAATCCCCTCTCCATTGTCGCTCACGACTATCTCGACGTGTGAATTGACCCGCTCTAGCACGACATTCACCCGGCCACCTTTAGGGGTGAACTTGATCGCGTTCGCGAGCAGGTTCCAAAGCACCTGTTGCAACCGCGCGGGGTCGCCCGAGATCGGTTGCACCGGGCCGAGGACCTTCGCGACCCGCACGTTTTTCGCCTCCGCTGCCGGCCGCAGAGAGTCGACCGCAGCCTCGACCACTTTTACGAGATCAGTTGCCTGCACGTCGAGGCGAGTTTTACCGGAAATGATCCGGCTCATATCGAGCAGATCCTCGATGATGCGGGTCTGGGCGCGCGCATTGCGCTCGATCGTCTCCAGGCCTTCACGGATCTCCGCCGGATCGCCATCGCCGGTGCGCAGCAGTTGTGTCCAACCCAGAATGGCGTTCAGCGGGGTCCGCAGTTCATGGGAAACGGTGGCGAGGAATTCATCCTTCAGGAGACTGGCCCGTTCCGCATTGAAGCGCGCCGCGCGCTCGCTCTCGAGCAGGCGATAGCGTTCGTCGGCGTGCTCGCGCTGCTCGGTGATATCGGTGTTCGATCCAAACCAGAGACTCACCTGACCGTCGGCATCGCGCAGCGGCATGGCGCGGGAAAGGAACCAGCGATAGGTGCCATCCGCCCCGCGCAGCGGGAAGGTGTGTTCCCACGGCACCTTCTCCGCTAAGGCATGTTTCCACGAACTCATCACCCCAGGCAACGCCTCCGGGTCGTGCACTTTTTCCCAGCCCCAACCATCCATTTCCTCCGGTGGCGCACCGGTATACTCAAACCAGCGTCGGTTATACCAAAAGATGTGCCCGTCGGGCCGAGCCATCCAGGCGAGCTGCGGAATGTTATCCGCCAAGTAGCGGAAACGGGCTTCGCTTTCGGCGAGTTTGCTGTCGAGCTGCCCGGAGCGCACCGTCGCAGAGCGCGAATGACGGACCGACCAGATGATCAAGACACAAGTCAGGCCGAAAAAAATCAGGCTGAACCAGACGAGCGGATCGAGGTACGCCCAGCCGTTGGGCATCATCCAGATCGGCGCGAGCAGGAGAGAACCAAGGGCGGCAATCGTCCCGGCCATCGTGCCGCCCCAGAGCGCGGCCGCGATCACAGCCGGGAAGAAAGTGAGGAACGGAATGCCGGTGCCAACGAAACGATAGAGGACCGCCCGGGCGACAGCCGCCGCCAAAACGGCGATGATCCCAATTGCGACCGCCCGGCCTCGGTCGCTCCCTGAATTTTCCATAGGTGGTTGCGGTTCCGTGCAAATGAATCGAAACCGCCGGCCTTAAAGGGTGTATCGAGCACAAAGCTGGCCTTTTACCGATCCCCCGACGCGGCATCGTCGGATAGCCTTGGGCGGTGCCGGAGTGGAAACTGCGGCGCTCTCTTATTTCGGTCGACGCTCGGGCCGCCGGCCTCGCGCTGGCAGGAGGCTCACCGCTGACGCTGTCGTACGACCAGATATTTTGCCTCGCTTGGAATGCCATTGGTAAAAACGGTGACGAGGGCCGGACCGGGAGGAAAGCCGCTGACCGGGAGAGAGGTGAAGGATGTATCCGACCAACCAGCAGTCGGATCTACCGAAAGGAATGCGACCTGGGCGTTGCCGAGGCTGCGCAACTGGACTATCGGGTAGTTACTTGATGAGTCCGGTGTGCTCCCGCCAGAAGCTTGTGAGACGCCTTGGAAAAGCGAGCCACTAATCTGGAGGCGTCTCCCGACGACGAGTCTCAAGCGCGCCCCGCTGATCTCAGGCTGCCAGGCGCGGTCGGAGTGGAGGCCCACATCGTAGAGTTCCGCCCTCGCGAGATAATTTGGAAAGCCGCCTGCGACGAGCACCTTGCCGTTGGGCAGCAAAGTCATCTGGTGATAATAGCGTGCGGTGTCGAGGCTGTCGGTATCACTCCATGTCCCGGCCGCCGGATCGTAGAGTTCTGCACTCGCGAGAGCGAGCGTGTTAAGGCCGCCCGCGATAAGCACCTTTCCGTTAGGCAGCAAGGCGGCGGTGTGAATAAGGCGTGCGGTAGCGAGGCTGCCAGTTGCCGCCCATGTTCCGCTTTCCGGGTCATAGAGTTCCGCGCTCGCGAGTATGCTCCCGGTCACAGGACTAATACCACCGGCGATGAGCACCTTGCCGTTAGGCAACAAGGTCGCCGTGCCAGCATTGCGCCCAGTGGCAAGGCTCCCGGTTGACGTCCATGTCCCCTTTGCCGGATCAAAAAGTTCCACCCTCCGTTCCACGCCAAAGACAGCACCGCCTGCGACGAGCACCTTGCCGTTGGGCAGCAACGTCGCCGTGGGAAAACCGTGTGCGACGGTAAGGTCCCCGGCTCTTGCCCAGCTCCCCGTTGCCGGATCGTAAAGCTCGGCGCTCGCGAGAGCGTCCGCCGCGCCCAGGCCCCCCGCGACGAGCACCTGACCGTTGGGCAGCAACGTCGCCGCGTGGGTATCGCGTCCGACGGCGAGGGTGCCGGTCGTGGTCCAAGTCTCGCTCACCGGATCATAGATTTCCGCGCTCGCGAGATGGTCTAAGCCGTTAAATCCGCCAACGACGAGCACTTTGCCGCTAGGCAGCAACGTCGCCGTGTGCCTAAGGCGGCCAATGGCGAGGCTGCCGGTCGTTTTCCAAGTGCGGCTGGCCGGATCATAGAGTTCTGCGCTCGTGAGATAGTTACCGCTATCAGCACCCCCTGCCACGAGCACCTTGCCGTTGGGCAGCAAGGTCGCCGTGGGAGATTCGCGGCCGGTGACGAGGCTATGGGTGCGTGCCCAGCTCCCATCCGCCGGATCGTAGATTTCCGCGCTGGGGAGAGGAGGGCCGGCGGTGATAACACCAGCTGCGACCAGCATCTTCCCGTTAGGCAGCAGGGTCGCGGTGTGAGACTCGCGCCCGGTGATGAGGCTCCCAGTGGCGGTCCATGTTCCACTCGCCGAGTCGTAGAGTTCCGCGCTCGCGAGTGCCCCGGCAGAACCATTGTAACCGCCGGCAACCAGGATCTTGCCGTTAGGGAGCAAGACGGCGGTGTGTTGAATGCGTGCTTTAGCCATGTCCCCGGTCGCCGCCCAGATTCCAGTCGTCGGGTCGTAGAGTTCCGCGGTCGCGATCGCGCCGCCGGAATCTCCGGCTGCGACCAGGACCGTTCCGTTAGGCAGCAAGGTCGCGGTGTGATCCGAGCGTAAAGTGATGAGGCTGCCGGTCGCCGTCCAAGTCCCGCTGGCTGGATCGTAAAGTTCCGCGCTCGCGGCATTCGATGTGGGATTATTGCCTCCCGCGACAAGCACCCTGCCGTCGGCCAGCAAAGTGGCCGTGTGCCCCAGGCGGGCGCTGGCCATGCTGCCGGTGGCGATCCAGGTGCCGCTCGCTGGATCGTAGAGCTCCGCGCTCGCCAGGGCGTCGCCGCCTTCTCCTCCTGCCACTAGTATCTTTCCGTTGGAGAGCAGTGTGGCGGTGTGATTCGTCCGCGCCGTAGCGAGGCTGCCGGTGGCGGACCAGGTGCCGCTCGCTGGATCGTAGAGTTCCGCGCTGGCGAGCTGGCCGCCGTTGGAGCCCCCGGCGACAAGCACCTTTCCGTTAGGCAAGAGAATCGCCGTGTGATGCGCGCGCGCCGTTGCCATGCTGCCGGTGGCAGACCAGGTGCCCCTCGTTGGATCGTAGAGCTCCGCGCTGGGCAGTGCGTGAAAGGCCAGGTCGAGGCCTCCCGCGGCGAGGATTTTGCCATTGGGTAACAGCGTTGCCGTGTGCTGCCAGCGTGGCGCAGCCAGGTTTCCGGTGGTCTCGAACTGGAAAGGAGCGGCCACGCATGGCTGCACGAGGGTGAGCCCGGCAGTGAGGAAAAGCAGGGCAGGCATCACCCATTTACCCTTGTTCGCTCCACTGAACGGTGGACGGCGCGCAGTCACGTCATGAATCGCTTTTTTCATGTTTCTCCTCGGCCCCCGGGATTGGATGAAGCTGTCAACGGGAGCTGAAGAGGGAGGCACGTCCAGGGAGTAGGTGCGCGGCCAATAAGCTCTCGACACGCAATCCAGTTCGTTCGCCGATTTAAGTCAAGCCAAAAGGCGAAACGCAAGTGATGACGATTGATCGCTCAATTCTCAGATCGCAGGCTTTGCGATTCGCTTCCCTATCCGTGTTTTTTTTCGTAGCGGCGCATCAGCTTGAAGAAACGAAGCGTGTCGCGCACGGGATGAATGCTGCTCACTTCGTCGGAGTAAATGGTGCTGATCGGGACCGAGGCGATCCGGAATCCGGCGCGGCTGGCGATGATCAGCATCTCGGTTTCATAATCGAAGCGGCTGGTGCCATCGAGGAGGTGTGGCGCCAGGGTGCGCTGGACCATGCGGTAGCCGCATTGAGTATCCGGGACTTCCTGGCCGCAGAGCCGGCTGATACGGCGGCTCATGTAGCGATTGACAGTTCGCCTAACGAACGGCATGTCGCGCACGTCGTTCATCCGGGTCCCAACGAAGAGACCGGCTTCGGTCGTGTTCGCAGCGGCGAGGAAACGGCCGATCTCATCAGGCAAATGCTGGCCATCGGCATCGAGGATGAGGATGAACGCGACCTCCTGGCGGACCAGCCAATGGCGCAGGCCGGTCTTGATCGACTCGCCTTTGCCGCGATTCTCGGGATGCACGATGACTTCAGCGCCGCCTTCACGCGCGCGCTCCGCGGTGGCGTCGCTCGAGCCGTCATCGATCACCACCACGAGATCGAGGTGTTCGCGAACGCGCTCGGCCACGCCGCGCACGTGCACCGCCTCGTGATAGGCCGGGATGACGGCGGCGACGTTGCGGCGATCGAGCGGCCGGCCTGGTTGCGGGGCCGCGCTCTCCATCGCTAGCGGACGACCGGGTGAAAATCGGCCGCGTGATAGGAGCTGCGGACGAGCGGGCCGGAGGCGACGTGGGCGAAGCCTTTGCGTCGCGCGATGTCGCCGTAGAGATCGAATTGCTCGGGTGTGATGTAGCGCACGACCGGGAGATGCTTCGGCGTCGGACGGAGATATTGGCCCAACGTGAGCACCTGGCAGCCGACTTCGCGCAGGTCGTCCATTACCTGGAAAAGCTCGGGCTCCGTCTCGCCGAGGCCGAGCATGACTCCGCTCTTGGTAACGACGGCGGGTGAAAGCTCTTTCGCACGCTGGAGGACTTGGAGCGAGGTGCGATACTTGGCACGCGAGCGCACGCTCGGCGTGAGGCGCTCGACCGTTTCCATGTTGTGATTGAAAATCTCCGGCGCGGCGTCGAGGACGAGTTGGATGCACCAATCCTGGGCGTGAAAATCGGGGACGAGCACTTCGATGATGATGGAGGGATCCATCTCGCGAATGGCGCGGATAGTGCGCGCGAAATGTTCCGCACCGCCGTCCTTGAGGTCGTCCCGCGCCACCGCGGTGATGACGACGTGCTTGAGCTTGAGCCGCCTCACGGCTTCCGCGACCCGCTGCGGCTCGTCTTCCTCGAGCGCAAACGGCTTCGCCGTGCTGACGGCGCAAAATCCGCAGGCCCGGGTGCAGCGCTCGCCGGCGATCATCATGGTGGCAGTACCCTGGCTCCAGCATTCCCAGCGATTCGGGCATTGCGCGCTCTCGCAGACGGTGTGCAGGCGCAAGTCGGAGATGAGCGCCTTGGTCGAAAAAAAGACGGGATTGGAGGGCAAACGCACTTTGATCCAGGGCGGCTTCTGCGCCTGGTGCAAGGCGGGATCGATCTTGGCGCAGGACATGTTCGGCAAAAAGTAGTTCAGCGTTCGGGCGTTGAAAAGCCAAAGGATGGAGAACTTCGGCACTCAAACCTAACTATTTTGCTTTCAAAGCATTCGAGCCCAGCTAGCTTTCGACAAAAGCTCCCCATGGCACCTCGCTCATCTCGCAAGCAATTTTCTCCGCCCGTCGTGCCCAGGCTCAAGAGCAGAGCCGTGTTTCTCTTGCATGGACTCCTGTTCGTCGCGCTGACTAGCCTAGCTCCCGCGCAAACGATCTGGAACACTCAATCCGGTGACTGGTTCCAGACGGCCAACTGGTCCGACGGCGTCCCAGACTCGGCGACTGACGCGCAGATCAATAACGGCGGGACGCCGCAGATCGAGGCGGCGGGCGCCACATCCAACAATTTGACTCTTGGTTTAGACGCGGGGGACTTCGGGAACTTGATCGTCTCCGGCACGGGCAGTCTCCAGCTCACCGGAATACTCTCGGTAGGTTTGGCGGGAAATGGCAGCCTAACGATTCAAGGCGGAGCGATCGTGACCGATGACACCGCCGCGATCGCCAGTTTTCCGGATACCTCGGCCGGAACAGTGATGGTGGACGGAGCCGGTTCGACCTGGAGCAATATCGGCGGCCTCAGCGTGGGCGGGTTTGGGACCGCGAGCCTGATGGTTCTGAACGGCGGCGCCGTGGCCGCGAGTGATTGCTCACTCGCCGGCTCAACCCATTTCTCGGGCGGCTACGGAAGCGTCTTGGTCGACGGACCCGGCTCCAGCTTGAGCTGCGCTCAGGCTCTCTACATCAATGGTGGTCTGAGCGCTCAGAACGGCGGCGCTGTCGTGAGCGATAGCGCGTTTGTGGATGGCAGCGCCACTCTCGACGGAACGGGGACAACCTGGACGACGGGAATGATCGACGTTGCGCCGTTTGACTTCGGAAGTTTGACGATCCGCAACGGGGCGATCCTGACGAGCGATGATTTCGCCTACATATCAGGCAGACCCGGATCTGTTACGGTCGATGGACCAGGCTCCAGGTGGGACACCGACTTCGAACCAACTCAACTCTATGTCGGTTTTGATTCTTACGGCGCTCTTAATCTGACTGCGGGTGGCGTCGTCTCGGCCTTTGCGGTCGGCGTCGGACCCTATGGCGTCGGCGAAGTGACTGTCGATGGCGCCGGTTCGGCGCTGAACGTTCGCACGGCTCTTTACATCGGAGGCGCCGACTTTGGAGGCGGGCCGGAACCCGGCGAGATCGGCCTGGTCCAGATCACCGAGGGCGGCGCGGTCGACGTCGAGACGGCATTGCTATTCGGCCAGGGCACGATCGTCGACGACGGCACCCTAACGAGTACGAGCTTGGACATTGCGTCCGGAGGACTGCTGAGCGGGAACGGAAACGTCGCCGGAGACGTTGTTAACGCCGGCCAGATTGCCCCCGGCGATCCGTTAGGCACGCTCGCGCTCGTCGGAAATCTGACCCAGTATACCGTGGGCAAGTTGCACTTCGAAATCAGTGGCCCGAACCCGGACGCACAAAACCACTTGGACATCACGGGCAGCGCCGCGATCGACGGGACGGTGGAGGTGCGCTTTACGGACGGCTTTCTCCCGCTCCAGGGCCAGGTCTTCGAGCTGATCGAGGTTTCGGGATCGGTCTCGGGTTCCTTCGCTCGGGTGATTTTCCCGGATGTCGGCACCGGATTCCAGTTCAGCGCGGAGTTCGTGAACGGGCACTACCAGATCACCGCTTTGAATGACGCCGCGCCGGCCGCGGGTCTACTCAATATTTCCACCCGCGGCGAGGTCGGCGCGGATGACGACGTGCTCATCGCCGGGTTCATCGTCACGGGCACGACCGAAAAACAGGTCCTCGTTCGCGGCCTCGGCCCTTCCCTTGCCTTCCGTGGTATTCCCGGGCTGCTCGCCGATCCGACGATCGAGCTACGCGACGAGACCGGTGCGTTGATCACTTCCAATGACAACTGGATGGATAGCCCGCAGCGCCAGGACATCATGGACAGCATGCTCGCGCCGGGCGACGATCGCGAAGCGGCCATCCTGGCGACACTCGCTCCGGGCAGCTACACCGCGATCCTGCGCGGGGTCGGAAACAGCACCGGCTTGGGAATTGTCGAAGCCTACAACCTCGGGCCCGACGCCAGCGGCAGTCTGGCAAACATTTCCACCCGCGGGCTGGTGAGCACCGGCGAACAGGTCCTCATCGGCGGGTTCATAGTCGATGATCTGAACTCAATCGTCCTCCTCCGCGGGCTGGGCCCTTCCTTGGCGCTGGCGGGCGTGAGCAACGCCCTCGCCAATCCAACCCTCGAGCTTCACGACAGCAATGGGGACGTGATCGCATTCAATGACGACTGGATGCAGAGCGATGAAGCTCTCATCGAGAACACTGGCCTCGCGCCAACGTTCGACGAGGAATCGGCAATTCTTACAACGCTCGGTCCCGGCGCTTTCACCGCCATCTTGCGAGGGCTGGACGAGACCAGCGGCGCCGGTCTTTTCGAGGTCTACAACCTGCGCTGAGGGATCCTTCCTGGCATTGTCGTTAGGCCAGAAAACCGCCAGCGAAGAAGGGTTTGCCATCGATCGGCCAATCTGCATACCATGACGAACACGAGAAATTCCCGGAGCGCATTCAGTAACCACCACAACCATATGGATTCACAACCGAGCAATATTACGAACTTCAATCCCGAAAATGACCGGATCGACGAGAGCGGCAACGTCGATCGCATCCGCAACATCCTTTTCGGATCGCAGATGCGCGATTACGACGGCCGCTTTCAGAAACTGGAGGAACGCGTGACGCGGGAAGCGGGCGAGTTGCGAAGCGAATTGCAACGCCAACTGCAGGCGCTCGAGACTTTCATGAAAGGCGAGGTGGAATCGATGACCAACCGGGTCAAGACCGAGCAAACCGAGCGCGGACAGGCGGTCGAGCGGCTGACCCGTGAGATGATGGAAACGGCCAAGGGCCTGGAAATGAAAATCAGCCATCTCGACAGCCAGGCGGCGAAGGACATTCGCGATCTGCGCGAGCAATTGCTCGAGCAATCCAAGGCCCTGAGCGCGGAGATGAAAGACAAACATGACCAGATGAAAGGCCATGTTGATCGCGAGGCCGGACAAATCCGCGACGCCATGACGGGCCGGGAAGCGCTCGCCGAAATGTTCAGTGAAATCGCTTTGCGCCTGAAAAACGAGTTCCGCGTCCCGGGCGCGTCCTAGCGGCGACGGTCCGGCATGCGCCCATCGCCGCGAAAACCGCAGGACGAGCTGGATGAACTGCGCCGGTTGCTTGTCCGGCCGGAGCAGGAAGATCTGCGCCGGTTGCGCGACCGGCTCGACGACAAGGAACAGCGCGCGCATGAAATCGCGTCCGTCCTCCCGGAAGCAGTCAATCTGAGCGCCGATCGCAGCGAAGAATTGACTCGCGCTCTGCAACCCGCGGTCGAGGGCTCGGTTCGCGAATCGATCGAGAAACGGCCGCAGGTTTTCGTCGATGCGCTCCACCCGATCATCGGCCCGGTCGTTAGGCGTTCGATCGCGGAAAGTCTGCGCACGCTCCTGCAGTCGCTCAATCAATCGCTCGAGCAGAGTTTTTCCTGGCAGGGTTTGAAGTGGCGCTTCGAAGCATTCCGGACGGGGCGAAGTTTTGCCGAAGTCGTCATGCTACGCAGCCTCGTCTATCGGGTGGAACAGATTTTTCTCATCCATCGCGAGACTAGCCTCTCGCTCCTGCATGTCAGCGCGGATGCAATCGCAGCACAGGATTCCGACATGGTGGCGGGGATGCTGAGCGCGATTCAGGATTTCGCTCGCGATTCCTTCAAAACCGGGAACGACGAAGGGCTGGAAGAATTTCGGGTCGGCGAGCTGCAAGTCTGGATCGCGCCCGGCGCGCAGGCTTATCTCGCGGCGGTCATTCGCGGGAATCCGCCGCGCGAACTGCGGACCTGCCTGGAGGATGCACTCGAGAGCATTCATATCCTGCGCGGTTCGGCGCTGAAGAAGTTTGATGGCGATGCCGCTCCTTTTGCCGCCCTCCGAACGGAACTGGAGCCCTGCCTGCGCGCGCAATATCAGCCGAGGAAAACTTCGCAAAGTCATCGCCGCGCCTGGTTCGCAATCTCCGCTGCGGCCGCTCTCATCGTAGCCGCTCTGATCGTCGGAGCGCGGAGCGAAAAGCGCTGGCAGGATTTCGTCAGCCGGATGGATTCCGCGCCGGGAATCGCGGTTACACAGGTCGACCACAACTGGTTTCGCCGCTCGCGGATCGCCGGACTGCGCGACCCTGCGGTGGCCGACCCGGCTGCTCTGGCGCGGGCGGCCGGGATGGATCCGACGAAAATTCGCTTCGAGTGGAAAGATTATCTGGCGCTTGATGACGTCAGCGTCCTGCGGCGTTTCGAGCACCGTTTCGGAAAGCCGGCCGGAACCAATCTTAGCCTAACGAATGGCGCCCTAACGATCAGCGGTAAGGTCCCCTTTGAATGGTTCACCCGGGTAGAACGCGACGGCCTGCAATCGCCCGGCGTCAGCTCGATCACGGAACATGACCTGACCCTGACCTACGATCCCGGGTTGGTGCTGGGACGTTTGCGCAAGGCCTATCCCCTCCCGCCGGGCACGACAGCCGCGATCCAGGATGGGACGTTGCATCTCGCGGGAACCGCGCCTTACGAGTGGCTCGCCTCCGTTCGCGAAGGCGTCACCAAACTCCCCGGGATCCGCCGGATCTCGGAAGACAAACTGCAGGTCGCGTACGATCCGGGCCTGGTTCTGCAACGGTTTACGGATCGCTTTCATCTCCCCGACTCGGTCAACGCCGTGGTCGAGAAAGGGGTCCTCTTGCTCTCCGGCGAAGCGCCGCATGCCTGGCTCACCCGGGTCCGGCGCGGCGCCCCGGCTGTTCCGGGAATCGAAAAAATCGACGAACGCAACCTGCTCGATGTGGATCAGCAGGAATATCAACAATCGAAGTCGGTCATCGAAAGCGCCTTTGTCTATTTCCTGCCCAACAAAGATAACTTCGCCACCGAAGGCTTCACCGCGCTCTCGCGTTTGCCGGATCAAATCCGCCGCTGCCTCACTGCCACCAGTCGCCTCGGGCTCGAGGTGCAGATCGAGGTCCGGGGCTACGCCGATTCCGTTGGGGACGAACAGAAAAACTTCGAATTGAGCCAGCGCCGGGCCGACGCGGTGCGCGATTTTCTGGTCAAGTGCGGCTTTGAGTCTTCCCTCTTCAAGAGTCTCGGGATGGGCGCGCCGAGCGCTGGCGACACGGCCACGGCCACTCCGGAACAGTCCGAGCGTCGGGTCGCCCTCAAGGTTGTGCCGAAATTATGATCCAGAAAAAGGTCTGCCTGCTTGGCACCTCCGGCGTGGGCAAAACGAGCCTCGTGGCGCAGTTCGTCCACAGCATGTTCTCCGAGAAATATCTGACCACAGTCGGAGTGAAGATCGATAAGAAGTCGGTCACAGTCGAAGGGAACGAGGTCACGCTGGTAATCTGGGATTTGGCGGGAGACGACGATTTCCAGCGTTTGCAAACCTCCTATTTGCGGGGCACGAGCGGTTATCTGCTGGTCGCCGACGGGACGCGCCGGGTGACACTTGACCAGGCGCTCGAATTGCAAAAACGGGTTGCCGAAACTCTCGGCGGCGCCCCTTTTATCCTCGCCCTGAACAAGGCCGATCTCGCGCCGCAATGGGAAGTGGAAGAGGCGCGCATCGCCGATCTCGCGGCGCAGAATTTTACCGTCCTGAAAACGAGCGCGAAGGAGGGTGCCGGGGTGGAGGAGGCGTTCCTTTATCTGGCCCGCCAGATGATTCAATTGGCCTAACGAAATGCCAAACGACGGTTCGCCCGCACAATCTGTTTTGGCCGAGCTTGGCTTTGTCCTCTTCGAGCGCGGAGAAGCGGGCGAGTTACGTTTGTTAGGTAAAGCCCTCGGCTGGCTGGCAAAACTCTGGCCGGCGCTGGAGGAGAAGGGCGGCCCCCTCCCACTAAGTGACGCTTCACCCTTTCTCGAAAACTTTCTCATCGACGCAGAGGAATGCTGGAAGAAAGGCGGGACCGCGCGTGCCAACTCCGGGCCCTGGGTGGAGCGCGACCCGGATGGCACGGAAATGCAGCTCGAAGCGAGCGCATTGACCGTAGACGGCCAGCCGATCCTTCTCCTGGAGCGACTGGGCGAGGCATTTGAAGCGAAAAAGACGGTCCTGCAACGAGCGCGCGAGACGGTTATCGCGCATCAGCGGCTCAACTCTGAAATCCAGAAAAAGGAGATTCTCCTCCACTGCGTGGCGGATGAAATGACGGCCGCGCTGGCCAATATCATCACCTCGCTGCGTCTGATTGAATTGGAAGACAACGGCCCGCGCACCAAACTGCTGCTTGGCCTCGCGAACCGCGCGACCCAGGAGCAGCAGACGCTCATCAATCGCATCCTCGGCGTCTTCGAAGAGGAACTGCAGAGCGTTGCTGGTCGCTCTGGCCTAGCGAATATGGGAACCGACGCCGACGCCGTCCTCCGCCACGCCCTCGAATCCGCCGCGCCCCTCTACGCGGAAAAGGACGTCCGTCTCGAAATGCCCCCGGCCAATGCCGGGAGCGCGAAGGTTTCGGCGGATGCCACTCATCTCGAAAGAGTGGCAACCAATCTGCTCGAAGCCGCTTTGGAACGAACGCCGGCCGGGGGCACGGTCGTGGTGCGGGCGGAAGAAGAAGCGGACGCGCTTCTCTGGCAGGTGGAAGACAACGGGAGCGCGCTGAAGCCGGATATTTGTGACCATCTTTTTCTGAAATGGGATCCCGCGAATGGCGCCTCGGCCGCGACCGCGCTCCGCCTCCATTTCTGCCGCATCGTGGTCGAGAATTGCGGCGGCGAGATAGGCTGCGAACCTCTTGCGAGAGGCGGGAACCGCTGCTGGATTCGCCTAACGAAAAGCGACGGCACTCCATGAAGACGCTCGTCCTGATCGATAGCGATGCTCTTTCCCGGGCGCTCCTTTCGCAATGTCTTTCTGGCCAGGGCTGGCGCGTCTTCGAGGCGGAAGATGGCGAAGCCGGACTCGAACTAATTGAGAAGAACCGCCCCGCCGCGGTCATCTGCGATCTGCGCACGCCGAAGCGCAACGGCTTCAAGGTTTGCCGGCTGATTCGCGAACAGGCTCCCCTGAAATCGACCCACGTGCTGCTCACCGGCGTGAGCCGTTTCGCAAACGATCGCGACACCGCTCTCGCCTCGGGCGCGGACGACTACCTCGTCAAGCCGATCGTCCCCGCGGAACTGCTCGCGTCGCTCGACCATTGCGAGGACGACGCCTCTTCGGAAAGCGAGCCAGCGCCGGTTGTAGCGGGCCCGACGCTGATCCGTTTCTGGGGCGTACGCGGGTCGATTCCGACGCCCGGCATCCAGACCGCAGTGTTTGGCGGCAACACCTCCTGCGTTGAAGTGCGAGTGGGCGACCAGGTCATCATCCTCGACGCCGGTTCTGGCATACGCGCTCTCGGCCAGGCGCTGATGCGCGAGTTCCGCGAAAAACCGCTCAACATCACGATGCTCGTGACTCACACCCACTGGGATCATATCCAGGGCTTTCCGTTTTTCATGCCCGCCTACAATCCGAAGGTCAATGTGCGGATTGTCGGTTACGAAGGCGCCGTCCACGGTTTGCGTGGCGCGCTTTTCGAGCAAATGCAGAGCGCTTTTTTTCCAGTCGGCCTGAACCAGATGGCGAGCCACGTCACCTTTGAAGAACTGGGCGAGATGGAGTGCAAAATCGGCGCGGTCGGGGTGCGAACAATCTTTGCCAATCATCCCGGCATTTGTCTGGGTTACCGGTTGGTCACACCGAGGGGCGACATCGTCTACATGCCCGATCACGAAGCTTATGAACGATATGAGATTGAGCGGCAAAAACTCGCCGGCGAAACGTCGCCACCGAGTCTCGACCATGCCCGGCTCCAGGATGAAAAGGTCGTCGAATTCATCCGCGGAGCGGACGTCGTGATCGGCGATACGCAATATGACGAAGCGGAATATCCGAAGCGGCTCGGCTGGGGCCATACCTGCGCCGACGACGCGGTTGAGCTCGCGATGCGCGCCGGCGTGAAGCACCTTTTCTTGTTTCATCACGATCCCGATCATCAGGACGACAAGATGCTGGCGATGATCACACGCGCCGAGGAACGGGTGGCCGCGGTTGGCTCGCCGATGATCGTAAGTGCAGCCCGTGAAGGCGCGGAGATCGTCACTCTAGCCAAAGCTCCGCGGATGTTCAGACGAAGTGGCCATTTACACTCTCCGTTGGAATCGGCTACCTGGCCACGCTCTCGACCCCGGCCTAGGTTGGCTTCCCCTCGACGCGGCCGCTTTCGATGGCTTCAGTTGCATGGCTTCCTTGACCGGAGTTGTGGTCCGAGATCGCCCGAGGTCCGCACGAATTGTCTTGTAGGAACTGGCGCCGTTTGGCAAAAATTCTTTTGCCTGACCGCCGTGGAAAAATGCCATGAAATCTCGCCTCTTTTGTAAAGTCGTATCTACCCTTTTCACCCTTGGCCTGGTCGATCCCTCGCTTTGCGCCCAGGAACTTCTCCGAGAAATTGTTTCGCCGACGGGAGTCCAAAATGGCCGCTTCGGCATCGCCGTCTCCAGCATGCCCGATGTCGATGGCGACGGCGTTAACGACGCGGTGATCGGCGCGACCGGAGAATCTGGCTTCGGCGGCAGGGCGCACGTTTTTAGCGGGGCTACGGGTGTGCCACTTTATTTTGTAAACGGGACCGTTGGGGGCAGCAGCCTTCTGGGGTTGCCTTCCGTCGGCACGCCTGATCTCGACGGTGACGGCCGCGGCGACTTTCTCGTGAGCGAGCAGATCGGGCTGCTCGAACAGGTTCGCGTTCATAGCGGAGCGGACGGCTCCCTTCTCTACAGCCTCACCTCGCCAGTGGAGACATCGGGCGGCTTCGGAGAGGCAATGGCCGGACTGGGAGATCTGAATGGAGATGGCGCGAGTGAAGTTCTCATCGGCGCCGAGCGGGACAACGTCGGACGGGGAGCCGACGCGGGACGAGCTTATGTCTACAGCGGCGCCAGCGGCACCTTGCTTTACTCCCTCGTCTCACCGAACAAGACCAAGGCCGGCCATTTCGGCAGCGCAGTTGCACGCGTCCCCGATGTAAACGGCGACGGCATGGATGACATCCTGGTGGGGGCTGCGATGGAGAGCACGCAACGTCACGGTTCCGGGCGGGCCTATCTCTTTAGCGGACGCAATGGCGCACTCCTGCGCGAATTTGATCCACCCGCTCCCAAGAAATTCGGTCGTTTCGGCGTGGCAGTGGCGGGATTGGGCGATCTGGACGGTGACGGCTCTGGCGACGTCGCGGTCGGAGCGCCATTCGAGGATACTCCGGCGGGCGTAGACGCTGGCCGGGCTTACGTTTTCTCCGGCGCAACGGGCATACTCCTTCATGTCTTCGAATCGCCTAACGGCGAGCTCAACGGAGACTTTGGCGTCAGCGTCGCACGCGTTCCCGACCTCGATGACGATGGAGCCGACGATCTTATCCTCGGAGCCGACCGAGAAGATCCTGGCTCGAGCCCCAATGATGCCGGAAGGGCCTACGTCTATAGCGGGGCAAGCGGCGTGCTACTCATGACTTTGGCTTCGCCCAACGAGAGGTCTGGTGGCTTTTTCGGATTCGCGGTCTCGGGAATGGAGGATATCAATGGCGATAGCCGCGGCGACCTGCTGGTCGGAGCCTTCTTCGATGGCGCTGACAGTGCCGGGCGCGCCTACATTTTCTCCGGCGACAGCGCAGCGCGCTGAAAAAGGCGGTTCTACGCGGCCGCCATTAGACCTTCGTCCGTCCGGCGAGAGCCCGATACAGCGTCAACTCATCGGCCGATTCCAAACCGCCGCCAGCGGGCAGACCGTGCGCGATGCGGGTCAGATTAACGGGAAATTTTTTCAACAGCTCGACGAGATAGTTCGTCGTTGCCTCCCCTTCCACGTCCGCCGCGAGGGCGAAAATAATCTCGTTAGGCGATTCCTTTTCTACCCGCTCAATTAAGGCCGCGATCCGCAGATCTTCCGGCGCGATCCGGTCGAGAGGGGAGATGCGCCCGCCTAACGAATGATAGCGGCCCCGGAAAGCGCTCGTCTTTTCGAGCGGGAGAATGTCGGTCGGCTGTTCGACGACGCAAAGCAATTCGCCGGCGCGCGACTCGTCGGCACAGATTTCACAGATCTCTGCGGTCGCGAAAAAGCCGCACTGTACACAGGGATGAACCGCGGCCCGCGTCTCGCCGATGGCACGAGCGATCGCTTCCGGCTGGTGCTCGCGCGCTTGCACCATCCAGAGCGCGATCCGCTCCGCGGAGCGCGGACCGACCCCAGGCATCTGGCGTAGTTGCGCGATCAGATCGCGCAACGCG
The DNA here is from genome assembly GCA_963819975.1 of uncultured Verrucomicrobiae bacterium. Taxonomy (GTDB): domain Bacteria; phylum Verrucomicrobiota; class Verrucomicrobiia; order Chthoniobacterales; family UBA10450; genus Palsa-1392. The sequence continues at coordinate 322,316 of CAWFYE010000004.1, forward strand.
ACCGGGTATTCGGTCCGTTTCAAAGCGGGGCGAGCGGTTCGGGAACCGGCGCGGGCTCGGTCGCCATTTTCGGGCAGAGCGGCTCGAGCCGCCGCAGGTACCACTGCAGCGGACGGTCGGGCGCGCCGTTCTCGGTCCGGGCCCGGTTGAATTCCGCCCAGGCCTCATTCCAGCGACGCGCGCGAAAGTAAACAATCCCGGTCCAGAAACGGTCGCGTCGCGCGATTTCTTCCGCGGTCGCCTTTTCCACGAGCGAGAGCAACTCGTAAACTTCGAGGCGATCGTGCTGCTCAGCGCTGCGCAGGAAATCGATTGGACGGGCCACGATTTCCTTCCCGGCGGCGCAGTAGGTGCGCGGGCCAAGAAGAATTTCCGAGCCGTAAATTTGATTGGCCCGGGCCAATCGTCGCGCCACTTCGAACGGCTCGCCGGCGATGATGAAATCGCCGCGCGCTGCATCCCCCGGGAGCGAGGCAACCACCGTCCCGGAACTGATTCCGATCCGGAGATCGACTTTGCCTAACGAATCCGGCTTGGCCGTCGCTGCGGCGCGAAATTCATCCCGGAAAGCGAGCGCGGCCCGGGCCGCCTCGGCCGCGTGGTTCGGACTTGTGTTCGGAAACCCGAAGAGGACGCGAATGCCTTCGCCATCGGCCGCCTGCAGGTAGCCGCCTTCGCGCAGGAAGGATTTGCGCGCGCAGTTGATGAACTCCGCGGTTAACTGCGCGCAAGTGGCCGCCGGGAGATCGTCGATCAGTTCGGCTTCATTGGCGATCTCGCAAAAAACGGAACTGGCCTCGCGCGCACTTGGCTCGGCCAAAGCGAGCGGGTCGTTTTCCGACAGGCGATCGACACCCGGCTGGCCCAGCCGGCCGGTCAGAGCGCGTGCAGCGGACCGGCGCCGACGGCCGGCCCCGGTCGCGTTCAGACCGAGCGCGAGGAAGGCGGCGATGCTCGTGGCGCAGATCACCGGGAGCGGCGGAAAGGAAATATTCAGGGAGTTCAGCACCCAGGCGGCAGCGATTAGTTCAATCAGCAGCAAAACGAAAAGCCCGGCCTGGCGCCCGAGTCCCACGACCTGCGAGAGCGTCCAGGCAACAGCAAAGCTGAGCAGAATGAGAACAGCAAAATAACTGAAACCGGCGCTATCGTTAGGCGGAATAAGATGCTTCTGGGCCAAAGCAGCGGCAGGGCGGACGAGCAACCCGCTCATTTGGAGGCCGAGACCGAGCGCAGTCGCGACCGCGCCGATCCAGAATGTTCCGAGGAGCGCGCGCTTCATTCCGCCGGGCGATCGCCGCCCGGGCCGTAGGACTGGAGGACTAGTTCGCTCAGAAATTTATCCGGCGCATCAATCGCGGCCTGGTCGAGGACGAACTTTTTCTTGCCCGTGTTTTTTTTGATCAGGCTGAGACCAAACTGAAAATCCTTGAAGAGATGCGAGCAGAGATCGTTCATCTTCATTCGCTCGGCAGCCGCGCGCTCGACCAACCGGTTGAGCGCGGAGTCGTCAAACTCGAACTCGACGCCGTGTTCGCCCGAGAACTGATCGGCAAACTTTACTGCATCCTGCCGAAGCGTTTCCTTCTCGTGCTGCTCGCCTTCCGCCATCAGACGCTCCAAGACACGCCGCGGCTCGCGGACGAGTTCTTCGGTAACGCGCAACTGCGTGAGACCGGAGCCGGCGAGGTAGTATTTGTAATCGCGGAACAGTTTCTCCCAAACGGTCAGCAACCCCCGGGCGCCGGTTTTCTCCTGGGCCGCGGCGCTCGCCATGAGGAGAAGTGCTTCATCCTCGAAGCTGATCTCGATCCCATAAGCGCGGAAAGCACGTTCGTACTGCCGCAGGATGCTCCCCTCGGAGTATTTCATGATTTTGTAGAGATCATCCGCGCTCAGTTCCTCGCAAACGACCCGCACCGGGAGACGACCAATGAACTCCGGCTCGAAACCGTATTCGACGAAATCCTGCGTCCCGACGTGCTGGAAAATTTCGTTGTCGAGCACTTTAACCGGCTCGGCCTTAAAGCCGATCTGGCCTTGGGCGAGGCGCTTCGAGACCTGCGTCTTCAAGCGCTCGAAGGCGCCACTAACGACAAACAAAATGTGACGCGTGCTGATCGTTTCGCGTTTCGTCTTGCCGCGTTTCTGGAATTCAAACGCCGCCTGGAGCTGCGCCTGGAGATCGTTCGCGCTCCGAAGCGGGACCTCGGTTTCCTCCATCAACTTGAGAAGCGTCGTTTGCACGCCGCGGCCGCTGACGTCGCGTCCGTGCATGTTGGCGGCTGCCGCCAGCTTGTCGACTTCGTCGATGTAGATGATGCCGAACTGCGCGAGAGCGACGTCGCTATCTGCTTTCTGGACGAGTTCCCGAACCAGATCCTCGACATCGCCGCCGACGTAACCGGTCTCGCTGAACTTGGTCGCGTCGGCTTTGACGAACGGCACTTTAATAAGATCCGCGATATGCTTGATGAGGTAGGTTTTTCCCACCCCGGTCGGTCCAACGAGGATGACGTTTTGTTTCGCATACTCGGTCTCCTCGGCGCGGGCGGCGTCTTCGCTCTCGAGCTGGCGAATGTAATTGACGTGGTTGTAATGGTCGCAGACGGCGATCGAGAGGACTTTTTTCGCTTCGTCCTGCTTGATCACGAAACGATCGAGATGGGCCTTGATGTCGCGCGGCAGAAAATCGAAAACGAAATGTTCGCCGCTTTGCTCGACCGGCTTTTCGTCGTCACCTTCTTCGGCGCGCTCAGGCTGGGCAAAGCTCGCGAATGAGACTTTGTCGCCGAAGTTCGATTTCATGAACTCGGAGAGCTTATTCTGCAGTTCTTCAGGTGTTGGGAATGGCGGGTTTTGATTCAATGGACCAAAACGTAACATCCCCATCCGGCATGTAAAATTCCGGGCCTGCGCCAGCTGCTTCATGCTCCGCCGTTTCATCGATTGAAGCGTGCTCCACCTTGCATTTGGGCTGCAACTGTGCTCAGTGGAATGCTCGCTTTGGCAGATCGGGCGCCCGCAATGCGCTCCCCTGCCATGCAACCATTTATTCCATCATGCTTTTGATTTTTCTCGCTCAAGCTCAAACGGCCGCTCCCGCAGGCGCGGGCCCAAATCCGCTCGCTTCGTTCATCCCCATCATTCTGATTTTTGTTATTATGTATTTTGTTCTCTTCCGCCCCCAGATGCGGCGGCAAAAGGAACAACAGCGTCTCGTCTCGGCCCTCAAAACCGGCGACCGCGTCGTGACGGCAGCGGGGATTCACGGGATGATCACCAACGTCAAGGACACCACCGTTACGTTAAAGGTGGCCGACAATGTGAAGATCGAGATGGAGAAATCCGCCGTCAGCACCGTCCTGAAACCGGACGCAGCCCGGAGCTAATCGTTCTGCGATGAATTCCGATCAACCGCCGCGCGCCGCGCAAACCGCAGCCACAACCTTCGATCCATTTAGCGAGCTATGAGTCCCATCGTCCAATTTTTCATGGGCCTCGGCCTGCTGGTCCTTTTCGGTTGGTATTTCGCGACCGATCGCGGCCTTCGGAAACATTTCCTCGCCGCCATCCTGGTGGTCCTGCTGGTCGGCTTCAGTCTCTGGAGCATTCTCCCGCTTGATAAGAAAATCCGGCTCGGGCTCGATATCAAAGGCGGCACTTCCTTTCTCATTCGGCTGAAGAGCGATCAGAAGGACCTCACGAAAGGCATGCTCGACCAGGCGGTCGAAGTCATTCGCAAACGGGTCGATTTCTTTGGGAGCGGCGAGCCGATCATCAGCCCGGTCGGAACGGATCGCATCCTGGTGCAGATTCCCGGGCTCGACGCGGCCAAGATCCAGGAGGCGCGCGACCAGCTTTCGAGGGTGGCGAAGCTCGAATTCCGGCTCGTTTATCCGGATAACGGCGAGCGCCTGCGCGCGATCGATGGCGGAACCGAAGTAATCCCACCGGAGTACCGGATCGAGACCTACAAAATGCAGGCGCGCAACCCGGGCGACAAGCCGGTGCAAGAGCGCTTGCTGGTCAAGAAAAAGGCGGACCTAGGCGGCGACCGGGTGACTGAATCCAACGCCTACTACGGCAACGACGGCTGGACCGTGCAGCTCAAATTCGATAGCGAAGGTGCGAAGAAATTTGGCCAGATCACGGAGGCAAACGTGGGGCACCGGTTCGCCATCGTGCTCGACGGCGTGATTCAATCGGCGCCGAGCATTCGGACCGCGATTTATGGCGGCGATGCGATTATTACCGGTAGTTTCCAGGAACAAGAAGCGCGCGGCCTCGCCAGCGTGCTCGAAAATCCTCTCCAAGTCCCGGTCAGCATCGAAGAGGAGCGCAGCGTCTCCCCTACCCTCGGTCTCGATTCGATTCGTGCCAGCATCCGGGCCGGGTTGATTGGTCTGGCGATCACGCTCCTCTTCGTCGCGATCTATTACCGGTTCGCCGGGCTGGTCGTGAATCTCGCACTGATTGTTAACCTCATTTTGCTCCTCGGTGAATTTCAGCTCATCCCGGGCGGCGTCGTCCTCACCTTGCCCGGTATCGCCGGTATCATCCTCACGATCGGCATGGCGGTGGATGCGAGCGTTCTTATTTACGAACGGCTCCGGGAAGAACTGGCGACTGGCAAGACTCTGCGCGCCGCGCTCCCCGCGGCCTATGACAAGGCGTTCAGCTCCATTTTTGACGCCAACGTAACGACGCTCATCACCGCCACGATTCTCTTCTTTTACGCCAGCGGACCGGTAAAGGGATTCGCCATCGTGCTCATGCTTGGCATCCTGGCCTCGCTCTTTACGGCGTTGATTGTGGGACGCAACGCCCTCGGATGGCTGGTGGAAAGTGGCCGCCTGACCAAGCTCACCATGATGCATCTCATTACCCCCAAGAATTGGAACTTCCTGAGCAAAGGATGGATCGCCGGCCTCTGTTCGCTCGCTCTTATTTTCGGCGGCGGAGCCGCGTTTTACGCCCGAGGCGAGAAAAACTTCGGAGTGGACTTCCGCGGCGGTGATCTGGCGACCCTGAGCGCACCGCACAAGGTGGACCTCGCCAAAGTGCGCGACGCACTCAAGCAAATCGGCCTGGCCGACGCAGCCATTCAGCAGTCGCAACAGGGCGAGCGGAGTTACATCACGATCCGCAGCCCGCTCAATACAAGCGACAAGGTCGAGCACCAGATCATGCAGAATCTTCCGCAGGACGGATTCAAGATCGAAGGCTCGGAACGCGTTGGCGCACTGGTCGGCGGTGAATTGGCGCGCAGCTCGCTGATCGCGCTCGGGCTCGGGATACTCGGCATTCTCATATACGTCACTTTTCGCTTCGAATTCTCCTTCGCGGTCGGCGCGATCGTCGCGCTGCTTCACGATGTGCTGATCACGGTCGGTATGTTCGCGATTCTCGGCCGAGAATTAACCCTCACCATGGTTGGTGCGATTCTCACGATTGCTGGTTATTCGATCAACGATACGATCGTGGTCTACGATCGAATTCGCGAAGGCTTGGCGAGCAGTCGCAAAGGGTCGATCGAGCAGATCATGAACGAAAGCGTCAACCAGACGCTGAGCCGCACGATCCTGACCAGTTCGACGACACTCATTCCGATCTTGTGCCTCTACTTTTTCGGTGGCGCCGTCCTGAAGGATTTCGCGCTCGCCATCATCATCGGCGTCGTCGTCGGGACCTATTCGTCGGTCTTCATCGCGGCTCCGATCGTGCTCTGGTGGACCCGGGCGCGGGGCGGCTCGGCGAGCAGTTTGCGCCGGGAAGTGACCCAGAAAGCCTCGGTTACGACCCCGTCCTCGGCCGGTTAAACGCGCAGTTGACGCTGAGGGAGCCGAGCCGTAGGATCGCTCGCCACAAAGGGGTGGATTCTTTCAATTTCAATAAGATTAGGAGTAAAAATCGCAATGCCAGAAGTGATCGTTCGTAAAGGTGAGCCGGTGGACCGGGCCTTGAAGCGGCTTAAAAACAAGCTGGACGCAGAGGGAATTTTGGAAGAGGTGCGCCGTTTGCGTGCCTTCGAAACGCCTTCACAAAAGACCCGTCGCAAGGCGAAAGCCAATGCCAAACGAGGCCGCGCCAAGTTTCGTTTCAACCCGTCGTAAAAGCCAGCGCCAGTCTGCTTTAACCGTAGAGGACGCAGAGAGCGCCGAGGCCGAGAAGCTCGGGCTTCTCTCCGCGTCCTCTGCGTTTTTTTGCGCCTAAATGTCCGGCTCGGGGCGGGCCGTTACTCGCACTCGCAGACGATCCGGAAACCGAGGTCGTTGCAGGTGTAGTTCGGCACATTTGAGCCACGGGTCGTGGCCCGAAGGCTGTTGAAGCGCGATTTCCAACTCCCCCCGCGATAAACTCGCTTCGACCCCGAAATGGGCCCGCGCGGGTTGGTCTTCGGCGCTCCACGGTAGGCCTCCATGAAATCGAGGCACCATTCCCAGATGTTCCCCGCCATGTCTTCCATCCCAAACGGGCTCGCACCCAGAGGGAACGATCCGACCGGCGAGCTTTCCGCAAATCCGTCGTTGATTTCGCGATCGCGCCAGGCAAACGCGGTGTTGGAATCGGCGAAATTTGCCAGGTCTCCACGCTGCTCCTGACTGCCCCACGGATATTTGCGGCCATCGTTCCCCCGCGCGGCATATTCCCATTCCGCCTCGGCCGGCAGCCGATAACGCCGCCGTTCGCGTGTACTGAGCCACTGGCAAAATTTGGCCGCTTCGTTGCTGCTGACATAGACCACGGGATGGCGATCGCCCGCGCCCGGGATGCGTTTGTTGTGATGGCCAGGATCGAACAATTCGTATTGCGCGTTGGTGATCGGGTGCCGGGAAAAATAAAAGCGGCTCAGTGTGACCGGAGTGATCGGTTGTTCGTTTGGCGCGGCGTCCGCGGCGTCACTACCCATCTGGAAGGCTCCGGATGGAACGAGGAGCAGCTCGACTCCGAGCTCGTTGGTAAAATTGGGGAAGCGCGCTCGCTCTGCCGCAACATCAATCGGGGTCGGATTCTTTGGCGCGGGCGCGGATGCGGCACCGTTGGCGGACGCCGCCGGCGCCTTCGGGGGCGCGACCACTCGCGGTTTGGCGGGTGGCGCCGCCTCTGTTTCGATCTCTTCCAGGTAAAGATCGACCAGATCTTCCGCGTCCGCAGGCTCGATCCCGAGGTTCTCCGCCATGTTCACAAAGGCGTCGCGCTGATCGTCAGTCATCTCGTCGGCATCGAGCCCACTGAGACGCAGCATCCGCATAAAATCTTCGTTCGGTTCGAGTTTGGCGGCCGGCCTTTCACCCGCCGCAGCCACAGCCGCGGCAGTCACCTCCTCTGGGGTAGGAGGAGTGACGCGCACTCCACCGCAACTCTGTAATTCAGCTTCGATCAACTCGATCATGCGCACGTCACTCAGCCCATGCTGACGCCCAAACTCGAGCAGCGTCTCTTCTTCATTCGGAGAGAGAGTCTTGTCGTTTAGCGCAAAGGTGACGTACTTATTAAATTCACCGATGGCTCGGACTTCGGCTTCCGCGGCCAGCTCTTCATCCACCTTCCGACGACGTTCGGGATCGAGCAGCTCGCTCCGCGCCTCGGTCAGAAAGCGGGAAGATTCATCCAGCCCGGAGCGAAGCAGCTGCGCGAGGGGATTGCTTGGCTGATTCTTGAGCGGCAGCTTTTTTTGCCACCACAAAATCAGCTCGCGGAAACGCTCCTCGATCAGCTCGTTGCTCGGATTGGTTTGCGGATCAAGACAAAGCCGCTCGTAAGGATCGGAGGAATTATACCGGCTCCAGCCGTCCCACTTGCGCGGGTCGTCCGGCAACGGAATCGGGAAGCTGACTTGCTTGAGCATCTCAGACGACGCTCAATTGCCCCAATGCCGCTGTCGCACGATCCAGCTCTTTCTCCGAGAGACCGGTCTTGCGTTCGATCGAGACGGAGGCGGAATTGCCGCAGGCTTCGACCGCGACCTCCAACACCTGGTTGGCGTTGTATTCATAGGTCAGCTCCACCGGGGAACCTTTCGGGAGGAAGGGCGGCAACTCGACGTCGCAAATTCCGAGCGGCGTGCATTCCTGCGGGAGCGTGCTTTCGCCCTCCACGATCCGCACGATCGCGCGCTGCATGTTGGCCGTCGCCGTGCCGAAGGAATTTTTCGTGACCGCCGGCATGGAAGTCATTTTCTTGATCATGGGGAAGACGTATTCCTCGAGGTGCGCCTCGTCCCAGAGCACCACCCCGAGAGTGTGGGAAGTGATGTTGCGCACCTGAATGAGCCCGCCGTCGCGGGAGGAAAATTGCTGCCGCGTCTCCGATGGGAGCATTTTTTCGCCGGTCTCGTCCTCTTCGTTGAGGAGCGACAGAACCGCCTGGATCGATGCGCCAACCGCGACCGCTTCGTCGGGGTTGACGTCTTCGGCCAGCGGGACGGAGGTCAGTTGCGCGATCATATCGCGCACCATTGGCATCCGGGTCATGCCGCCGACGAGCAGAATCTTATTCACCTGCGACCACGGCATCTGGGCTTCGCCCATCACGATCTCGCAGATCGCCTTGCACTTTTCGACCAGGTGCTTGGTCATTTTCTCAAACTCTTCGCGGGTCAGCTCGAGTTTTACGCTCTTGCCGTTGTGGCTGTGCACGATCGTCGTCCGGTCGCGGCTGGAGAGCTGGATCTTGGCCGCCAGCGCCCGGCTTTGCAGGTCCTGGTAGCTTTGCAGGTCGAGGAGCGGATTTTCGCCGTGGGCGCGGTCAAATTCTTCCGCGACATGATTGACAATAAGGTCGTCCCAATCTTTGCCGCCGAGCCGATGATCGCCGTTCGTCGCCACCATCTCAAGGCGGTGGCACGTGATCCGCATAAGCGTGACGTCAAAGGTGCCGCCGCCAAGGTCGAAAACGAAAACGGTCTGGTCTTCATCCAGTTTGTCGAGACCGTAGGCGAGCGCGGCGGCAGTCGGTTCGTTGATGATTTGCAGGACGTTCAAGCCCGCCAGCCGGCCGGCGGTAATCGTCGCCGTCCGCTCCGAGTCGTTGAAATAAGCAGGCACGGTGATGACCGCGTCCGTCACGGGAACCTTGAGATATTTTTCCGCATCCGATTTCAGCTTCTTCAGGATGATGGCGGAAAGTTCCTCCGCGGAGTATTTCGTGCCGCTGAATTCGCGGTGAAACTGCTCTTTCGATTTGCCCATTTCGCGTTTCACGAAGTCGACGATCTTTTCCGGTTCCGCGACCGTGTTGTTCTTCGCGATCGTCCCGACAACAGCGTTGCTGCCATCGAAGAGAACGACGGAAGGTGTGATCCGCTCACTCTCCGAGTTAGGAATTATTTGCGGTTTCCCGTAGGCGTCGATGTGGGCGACGGCTGAGAATGTGGTGCCGAGATCGATTCCGACTGCTTTGCGATTGCTCATGTGCTTTTTGATGGTTCCGGTTAAATCCCAACCTTGGACTGCACCGATCTGAATGCAGTTTTCATGCCTCCGGCATTTCAATTTCCGCAGGAAGGATCTTTCCCCTCGCAAGCGATGGCGATTCCGCGCGGATTTACTGGAACCGGAGAGCGACGACTTCTTCCGCGCGCAGCACCCGACCCTGCCAGATAAAACCGCGTTTCAGCCGCTTCACGATCCGGCCATCTTCTTCCGCCGTCTCCGCCGGCTCGTAGCTCATGACCCGGTGCAGGGTGCGATCGACCGTGTCCTTTAAGTCGATTTCGGTCACCTCGAGGCGGTGCAGGATTTCGATCAGAAAATGCAGGATGTTGTTCAAGTTGTCGTGCGAGCGGGTCTGCTCGGGTTCTTTCGCTCCATTTTCCGTGGCGGCTCCAACCTGGTCCGTGATCGCGCTCAGATCGTCGAACAAAACGAGCAGATCCCGAATAAACGGCTTTTGGAGCGCGTCGCGCACGAAATTATCGCGGTAGCTGATCAATTCCTGGTGCAGCGAATCGAAGAGCTTTTGGTTTACCGTCTCGCTGTCGCGAATGACCGAGAGCTGCTCTTCGATTCTCTCAAAATGAATCGTCTCAAATCTGCGCAGGACTGATTCCTCCAACGACTCGATCCGTTGATTCAGAGCGTAGACCGCGCCGATCAAGGCAGTCATGCCGGACGGTTCCGAGTCGGCACGCTGAGCGGGAGCCGTAATCGCTTCCGCACTCAGCTCGTTCATGGCTGCTCCAAAATCGGTTTCAATCTCAATCGCCTCGTTCATCTCACTCAACGCTTGCCAAAGTGGCGGCTAATCGCCTCGACCAATCCCGGAATATCGTGCCGCGGGGCCTCCACCGCGATCGTTAGGCCGTGTTCTCGCGCCGTTTTCGAGGTGATCGGGCCGATGCTCGCGACCTCCATCCCCGGCGGCCAGGGCAGGCCAAGCGCGAGAAAATTCTCGACTGTCGATGAGCTGGTAAAAGTGATCATATCCGCTCCCTCCGCGACCAGCCGCGATCTTGCTTCTGTCCGATCGGCGGTTTCAGCGACAGTTCGGTAGGCAGCAGCAACATCCACGATGGCCCCCAGGGCTCCGAGCTCCCTTGGTAGCAGGTCTCGCGCCTCTTCCGCTCGGGCAATCAGAATCCGCAGGTTTTCAATGTCGCCTTCCTTCTTGAACTCGCGCACCACCGCCTCGGCCACGAATTCATCCGGCTGCAGATCGACCTTAAGATGATACTCGCGCACCCGTTGCGCGGTCGCCGGCCCGATCGCCGCGATCCGCGCTCCGCCGATGTCGCGCGCGTCGTCGTAGAGTTTGTAAAACATTTCGAAGAACGCAGTCACGCCATTCGGACTGGTGAAAACAATCCAATCGTAGCCGTGCGCATCCTGCACCAGCTCGGCAAAGGCGCGCACGTCACTCGGCGGTTCGATCCGGATGGTCGGCAACTCGATCACCTCGGCGCCGAGATTGCGCAGTTGGTCGCTCATGGCGCCGGCTTGTTTGCGGGTCCGAGTGACGACGATCCGCTTCCCGGAGAGCGGACGCGCCTTTTGCCAGTCGAGTTCTTTGCCTAACGACACCACTTCGCCAAAAACTGCGACCGCCGGCGGCGCAAAATTCTGGTCCGCTACTTTCTGCGCGATGTCTTGCAGCGTTCCACGAATGACTTCCTGCCGTCCCGTCGTTCCCCAGCGTATCAGGGCCACCGGCAGATCGGCGCGGACACCCTTGTCTCCCATTTGTTGCGCGATCGCGTCGATCCGCTCGATGCCCATCAGCATCACCTGGGTCCCGCCAATCTTCGCGAGTGCTTCAAAATCAATCGAGCTTTGGGTTTTCTCCGGGTCTTCATGGCCGGTGAAAAATGTGACGTGCGAGGTCATCCCGCGATGCGTCACCGGGATGCCCGCGTAGGCGGGCGCGGCAATCGCGGAGGTCACGCCCGGCACGACTTCGAATGGAATGGCCGCCGTCGCCAGAGCCTGCGCTTCCTCGCCGCCGCGTCCAAAGAGAAACGGGTCGCCGCCTTTCAGCCTAACGACTTGCTTTCCGGCACGGGCTTTCTCCACCAGGAGCGCATTGATTTCGTCCTGTTTCAGGGTATGTGCGCCGGCCTTTTTCCCGGCATAGATTAGTTCGGCCGTTTCCGGAGCCCACTGCAGCATCTCGGGATTGCAAAGGTAATCGTAGACCACCACTTCGGCGCGCTCGATCAATTGCTTCGCCCGCAAAGTTACCAGCCCGAGATCACCCGGGCCCGCGCCGACCAGGTAACAACGGCCGGTTTCAGTTTTGGTTGCCATAAAGTTTGAACATCAATTCCGCGGCAAGCGCTTCGGGTTGGGCGTTTTCGCCGCTCACGACGCCAACGCGCGGCGCCGCAAGTTCTTCCGCAAAGACCTGCGCCTGGAGCTGCAACTTATCCTCCGTCATTTGCGCGTGCACCCCGACCGGCGAATCGCAATCGCCATCCAAAAGCCGCAAGAACTCGCGCTCCGCACGAAGACAAAGACGGGTCGACTCGTCATCAATCGCCGCCAGCAATCGCCGCACCCCTTCATCGTTGCGCCGAGCCTGGAGCGCGATCACTCCCTGGCCTCCGGCCGGGACAAAGTCGTCGGGCGAGAGCAACTCCATTTCCACCTCCAAACCGAGCCGTTCCAATCCGGCCCGCGCCAGGATGATTCCGCTCCAGTTTTTGTTCTCGCGCAGCTTGCGCAACCGGGTTGGGACGTTGCCTCTCAGATCTGCGACCTCGATATCAGGGCGTTTCCAATGCAATTGGCGCTGGCGGCGGATACTCCCGGTAGCGACCACCGCACCCTCCGGCAAAGTCGTTAGGCCAAATCCTTTTCGTGCGATTAACACATCGCCAGTCGGGCCGCGCGGAAGAACGGCACCGACCTCCAGGTTCTCCATTGCCTCGCTCGGCAGATCCTTCGCGCTGTGCACCGCAAGATCTATGCGCCTAACGAGAAGCTGCTGCTCGATTTCGCGGGTGAACATTCCCTTCCGCCCGGCTTTTCGATCCACCACCGCCGGCGCACCGCCTTCGTCCCCACTCGTCCGGATAATCTGGAGCGTGATTTCCAACCCCGGCCAGGCATCGCGCAAGGCCTGCTCGACCATTCGCGCCTGCGCCAAAGCCAGATCGCTCCCGCGCGATCCGAGCACGATTTTCTCCGGCGCGCCCACTCAGCTTTCCGAGGTGCGCAGGGCGGGATCGCTTGGTTGCGGCGGATTCAGCCTCCGTTCCCGCGCCGCGACGAACCAGCCGCTGAAATCGTCGACATGCCGCGCGATGATTTCGTCCCCGGCCGCAATCTGCTGCCTGCGCAGGTCGAGCGATTGCTGCGCGATGGATTGCAGCGAGTCGATGTCGTAAAGAAAAACGCCTTCCATCTCGTTCACCTCCGGCGCGACGTCGCGCGGGACCGCGATGTCGATGATGAAGAGCGGCCGGTCGAGCCGGTCGTGCAGGAGGGGTGCTAGAATCTCGCGCGTCACGATCGGAGTGGCGGCGGCGGTCGATGAAATCAGGATATCGACTTCACGGCAGTGGCTTTCCCATTCGTCCATCGCTACCGCCCGGCCGGCTATTAGCGCGGCGAGCGCTTCCGCGCGCTCCGGAGAACGATTCGTCACCCGAATGTCACGCACGCCCCGCTTCACTAAAGCGCGCGCCGTCCGCTCGCTCGCTTCCCCGGCACCGAGCAAGAGCACTTTGCGGGTCTCGAAATGGCCGAAAATCTGTTCCGCCAGATCGACCGCGACCGAGCCCACGGAAACCGCCCCGCGGGTAATACCCGTCAGCGTCCGCACTTGCTTTGCGACCCGGAAAGCGCGCTGGAAAAGCCGATGCAGAAACGGCCCGGCAGCGCCCGATTCCCGCGCCGCTTCGTAGGCTTTCTTGGCCTGGCCGAGAATCTCGGTCTCGCCGATCACCATCGAGTCGAGCCCCGACGCGACCCGGAAAAGATGCTGCACGCATTGCTGCGCTTCGTGGCGATAGAAGGCCTCCATTTCATCGTCCTCCGCCATCATCCCTTTCGCGAGCAGGCACTGCGCGATCCGCCCCGTCGGAATGGGCTGCTCCGACGCGGCATAAACTTCGACGCGATTGCAAGTAGTGAGAAAAATCGCCTCCGTGCAGCCCAGTTCTTCGCGCAGGACGCGATCGATCGCGGCGTGGCCGACAAAGCGCTCGCGTATCTCGACGTTTGCGGTGTGATGGCTGAGCCCGACGCAGAAAAGATTCATCAAAGGGAATGCGACTGGGAAAGAAACGTGATGCCCCAGAGGAGCGTGAGCGCGGCGCTGAAGGCGAGGACGCAAAGCGTCGCGATCCGGCGGGGCGCGGTCGTGCCGAGATGCCGCGCGAGCAGGATGGCGGCGTAGAAAATCCAAACCCCTAACGACCAGGCGATCTTGAGGTATGGAAGCGGCTGGCCGGTGAGAAAGCCGGCCGCGATCCCGAGTGTAAGGAGAGCGAACCCGAGCCAGAGCAGCCGGGTGATGGCGGCAAAAAGATCGGTCAGCGGCGGGAAATGATAAAACATCGAGTTGATTTGCCGCGACTTGAGCTGGCGTTCCTGGAGTAGGTACATGAGTCCCGCGACGCAGGCGAGAGCAAAGGCCCCGTAAGCGATGAGCGAGACCGAGGCATGCATTTCCAACCAAGGCGAAGGCGAAGCGACTCGCGGATGCTTCACGTCGATCGGCGCGAGCAAGGCAAAAGCCTGCAGCGCAAAAACAAACGGCGCAGTAAACGCCCCCATGAGCGAGAGCCGGTAGGCCGGACCAATGAAGAGGTAAATGAGCGAGACCGACCAGGCGAGAAATATGAAGACCTCGAAAAGATTGGTCAGCGGACAGCGCCCGAGAGCATGGCCGCGCACCGAAAGAAAAGCCGTCTGACAGACAAACCCGAGCGCGATGGCAGAGAAGTTAAAGCCGGACGCGCGATAGCGCCGCGCCTTGATCTCGATCGCCGTCCAGACCATCGCGAGGAAAAAACAGAAGGTTGAGATGATCAGGAGCCCACGATCCATCGGACCGGAAGGTAAAAGCCGGCGTGTCGCTTGGCAATCACGGTTCGGGCTCAGGACCCGTACGGGCCCGGTTCCTGCTTTTTCAATTCCGGCATGAAAACGTTGGCGCGCGGAATGAGCGAAAGCGAGCAGGTGACGGGCGAAGTCGAGCGATTGCAACAGGCGCTGGACGAGAGCTACGCGAAATTTCGTGCAAACGCGCTGGCCGAATGGCAGCGCCGCCATCCGGAAGGCGATCCAAGTGACGCATGTGTCCGGGTCCGTATCAGGCAGATCAGACCGCAGCAAACGCTCTCGCTAGACAAGCCATCCGCCGGGGTCAACACCCCGGCTACAACGGCGCGCGTTGACGATTTCATCTGACCCGCTAGCCTCCCCGCCATGGCTGTTGATTCGCTCGCTCGTTTGCACGCGGGAATCCGCGACGTGCCCAATTTCCCGAAACACGGCATCGTCTTCAAAGACATCACTCCGATCCTGGTCGACGCGCAGCTCTTCCGCGAATCGATCGACATTTTCCTCGAGCGCTGCCGCACTCTGCCGATCGACAAGATCGTCGGGATCGACGCGCGGGGATTTCTTTTCGGTTCGGCCGTGGCCTACGCGCTCGGGGTCGGCTTCGTCCCGATCCGCAAAAAAGGAAAGCTCCCGTTCAAGACGGCGAGCGCGTCCTATTCGCTCGAGTACGGCGATGCCGAAATGGAGATACACATCGACAGCATCGAGCCCGGCGAAAAAATCGTCCTGATCGACGATCTGCTCGCGACCGGTGGTACCTCCGCGGCGGCCGCGGCTCTCATTCAGAACATTGGCGGTGAACTGCTCGAAGCGCAGTTCCTAATCGAGCTGGAATTTCTGCACGGGCGGGAAAAGCTCGCACCCACGCCGGTACAGACGTTCCTCAAATTTTGAGACAGGATTAACCAGATTCAGGAAAGTGCCTAACGAAAAGTCTTAATCCTCACACCCGCACCCGCCGCCGCAGCAGCCGCTGCGATCCTCCACGATGACCTCGACCGCGATCTCCTGGAGCGCGAGTTGATTGTGAATCGCATGCAGTAAATCGAGGATGCGCCCTGTCGGCATTTCCACGCAGCGCAACTCGATCCGCGCATTTTTCCCGGCCAGCTCCGGGTGCGCATCGGCCAGCTCGCCATCGAGAAGAAAGGAGACGTAGGCGTTGAACTTCTCCTGCACCTGAAAGAGCTGCAGATCGGAGTTATCCCACGGGCGCGACTCGTGCATAGCGAGGAGCACTTCGTCGCGCTTCGTGTCGTGCGCAAAAAAATCGATGACATCGGCGCGCTCGACGCCGACCGGGTCAGTTCCTTCCCTGGAGGCCATGATAACGCGACCATCCCGCTTGCGCCGGCCGATCGCAAGCTCCAAGCTGGACCGCATGAAGAACGTCCGCGTAAACGTTTTCATCGCCGCTCTTTATCTGGCTCTCAGCGCGCCCGGCGTCCTTGCACAGTTCAATTCTGCGTTCATCGAGAACGGCAGCTATTGGAATGACGGCAAAGCCGAGTTCAACATCTACGACGGCCAGATCATGCGCTACAAACAACCGCGCCAGACCGAAATCCTGCACATCCTGGTGCGCGAGCCGTTTGACCTGAAACAGTTTGTCAAACCAGACGACTGGCAGCGGCCGGGCACCATTCAGGTGCTGAAGCTGAACCAGATCCTGCACATCCCGACTGGGCTTTACGTTTATCAGCAGATGCATTCCAACTTCTGGCGGGCCGACAACGGGCGCCTCGCGAAATTTTCCCTCACGAGCAACGACAGTTGCGGCAATACCTACAAGGAAGCGCGCCGCGGCGGAGAGGTTTTCACCTACCAATGGCATACCTATTGGGATGGGATGGCCGAGGGACACGAAAAAGTGACGCTTCCGCCTAACGGATTTTTTTACGACGAGCTTCCGCTCCGGGTGCGAACGATCGATTTCTCGAAACCGAGCGGCGACTTCGAGATCCAACTCGCGCCCTCGATCATCAACTCAAAGAAAGACAAGCTCGTCTGGAAACCGGCGAAGGTGCACTTCGAATCGACCGACCGCGCAATTTACGTCACGGTCGCGCACGACGGCGGAACCGATCGCTTCATGCTCGACCGGAATTTCCCTTATCTCCTGCGCAAATGGGAGGCGGCCGATGGCAGCAAACTCCAATTGAAGCGCAGCCTTAAAGTGGATTACTGGAACTACCACGGCCTCGGGGATCGGAAGCGCGCCCTCCTTAATCGCAAGCTGGAACATCCAGACTAATCGACGAAACATCGGCAGCTGCGCGGCGAGCTCCGAGCTGCTCCTTCAAGTTTGAATTGAAGCGCGGCTAACGACCGTTAGTTTCCGGTGATGGCGAAAAGAAAACGCAATAAAGGGCTCACTCTCCTCGGCCACAGCGAAACGCGTCTCCCATCGGCGCCCTCCGCGGTGATCCTCGAGACTTTCGCCAACCCGGCCAAGCGCCCCTACTGGATCCAGTTTCAATCGGCCGATTTCACTTCGCTTTGTCCGATTACGGGCCAGGCCGATTTCGCGCAGATCCAAATCGATTATCAACCGGATGCACGCTGTCTCGAAACCAAATCTCTCAAGTTCTACCTCGCGTCCTATCGCAACGAGCGCGCCTTCAACGAAGCCGTTACCAACCAGATACTCGACGACCTGGTCGAGGCCTGCGATCCGAGACGCATGATCGTGCAGGCCGAATTCGCGTCCCGCGGCGGAATTAGCCTAACGATCAGGGCTATCCATCCTGACCTCGACGACGACGAGGCGTAATGAAGCGGGCCGTTGTCCTCCTCAGCGGCGGACTGGATTCCGCGACCGTTCTGGCCATTGCCCGGACCAAAGGTTACGAGGTCTACGCGCTTTCTTTCGATTACGGTCAGCGTCACGAACGGGAGCTGGCCGCGGCCAAGAACGTGGCTACGTCGTTAGGCGCGGCCGAGCATCGCTGCGCGGAAATCGATCTGCGCGCTTTCGGAGGATCGGCTCTGACCGATGATCTTGCCGTTCCGCGGGCGCGGTCCGCGAGCGAAATGGCGAGCGGGATTCCGATCACCTACGTTCCGGCGCGAAACACTATTTTTCTTTCTTACGCCCTGGGTTGGGCGGAGGTGCTCGGTGCAACGGATATTTTTATCGGCGCGAATGCGGTCGATTACAGCGGTTATCCCGATTGCCGGCCGGAATTCATACGCGCTTTTGAAGAGCTGGCCAACCTCGCGACCCGTGCCGGCGTCCAAGGAGCGCGTTTCAAGGTGCACGCGCCGCTCCTCGCCTTGAGCAAGGCGCAGATCATCAAGCGAGGGATGTCGTTAGGCGTGGATTATTCACTCACTCACAGTTGCTATGACCCGAGGCCGGATGGCCGGGCCTGCGGTCTCTGCGATTCCTGTCAGCTGCGCATGAAAGGCTTTCGTGAGGCCGGCCTGACCGATCCGATTTGCTCCGCGCGATGAGCCTGCGTTCCCGACTCGGGATGTTCGTCCTGACTCGTCAGGAACAGCGGACGATCGCGTTTATCGTCCTGGCTGTGATTCTCGGTTTGCTCACCCAGCACTACCGGCATCAGCATGCGGAAAAACCACAACTGCCTAACGACGCGATCTTGCAATCGCCAACGCCCGCTGCGGAAATGGCCCAGAAAGCGGACGCGGCGGCGCGTCCAGAATCAACACCTCGTTAGGCCGGTAATATTAGAAGCGGAACATCACGGAGACATCTTCCCCAGGCCCGGTATGCGCGCGTAGCCGACAAAGCGCGGATGCGTGCCCGAACTCGTCGCCTGTTTCGCGCGCACCGCTTTGAAGTCGAACACGCTGACTCCGAACTGCTGTTCGCCTTCGTAGGTCCGCCCGTCGCTCGACCCGACCATGATCGGTTTGCCGGAATCCTTCTGTTTCCCCAGATAAATCATGGTGTGCGTAACGGGCGGATCACGCTCCACATTGTAGGTGCCGGTCCAGAAGAGCAGATCGCCCGGCTTGAGTTCATCGAGTTCGAAAGAATCGAGCTCGCGACTCAGAACGGCGCGAAAATTTCCCGCTTTCCGCACCCAGACGTACTGGCCGCTGGCATCGCGAGGCACATCTTGCACGCCATTTTCGCGCAAAACGAAATAGATGAAGCCGGAACAGTCCATCCCGCCCGCCGCCGGATCGGCTGAACCATATTTGTAATCGAGATTGCGCTTGGTCAGGTCGAGCGCGTCGGTGAGCAACTTGCGAACGGGCTCGGGATTTTTGTCGAAGTCCACTATCTCATCTGGCTTCACGGTCGCGACCCGCGGCGTTGGAGTCGGTGATTCTTCCGGGACAGGCGTGGGGGATTCTGTCGGGCTTGGCGACGCACCGGCCGAGGGACTGGGCGTCGGGGTGGGCGTCGATTTTTTCTTCTTCCGTTTGGGAGTCGCGTCTTCCTCGGGGGTCGGCGACGGCTTGTGTTTGCGCCGTGGCGTCGGACTCGGGGACGGCGTCGGAGTGCTTTTCTTAACTGTCTTGTGTTTGCGGTGCGTTGGCGTCGGGGTGGGCGTGGCAAAGATGCGCCGAATCTTTTCCCCTAACGACGGCTCTGCCGCCCGCACCTGCCCGGCAGGCCAGCAAAAAAACGCCGTCAGACCGAGCGACAACCACTTCGTTAGGCAGGCGCGATTCATCATGCCCAGCAATCGTGGCGCAAGGGCGCTGCGGTCTTAGGCGCTGGCTTTGCCGATCTCCTGCAGGATCGCCTTGTTCATTTTGATCCCGGCCTCCAGGTTCTCGAGCGGAAAGTTCTCGTTAGGCGAATGCGCCCGGCAATCGCCCAGCGCCAATCCGAGAAGCAACGTCTCCACTCCGAGAATATCGCGGAACTGTGAGACGATCGGGATACTCCCGCCCTCGCGGATGAGCGCGACATCTTTATTGAAGGCCTGTTTCAATGCGCGCTGCGCCGCCTCGCCGAAAACAGAATGCGGATCGGTTAGATACCACGGGCCGCTATGGCCATCGATGATCTCCATCGTCACCCCTTCCGGCAGATTTTTTTCAAGATGTTTCCGGACCTGTTTGAGGATTTTGTCGCCGTCCTGATTCGGGACAAGGCGGAACGTGAGCTTGGCCATCGCGTGGCTCGCGATGACGGTTTTCGTTCCCTTGCCCTGATAACCGCCGCCGATGCCGTTGATCTCGGCGGTCGGGCGCGCCCAGATTCGCTCAAGGGTGCTGAAGCCTTTCTCGCCGAAGAGTGCCGGCGAACCGGTTTCTTCGAGGATTTCCTTGTCCGCATCGATCGGCAATTTGCGCCACGCCGCGCGCTCCCAGTCTTCGAGCGGTTTCACGTCGTCGTAAAATCCTTCGACCCTGACGTAGCCATTTTCGTCGTGCAAAGTGGCGAGCAATTGCACAAGGGCCGTGATGGAATTTGCGACCGCGCCGCCAAAAACCCCTGAGTGCAAATCCATTTTCGAGCCGGTGATTTTCACCTCGCAGGCCGTGACCCCGCGCAAACCGTAACTCAGCGTCGGCACCCCGCGCGCGATCATGCCGGTATCGGAAACGACCGCTACATCGCACTTCAATTCCTCGCGATGTTCCTTCAAAAATCCCGGCAGATTGCCGCTTCCGATTTCTTCTTCGCCTTCGACGATAAGGTGAAGATTGACCGGCAGGTCACCGTTTTCCGCCAGCGTCTCCTGAATGCCGAGAATGTGAGCGAGGATTTGTCCTTTGTTATCAGTCGCGCCCCGCGCGTAGACATAGCCGTTTTTCAAAACCGGATCGAACGGAGGCGAGTCCCACAAATCGAGCGGATCAGGCGGCTGCACGTCGTAATGCCCGTAGACCATGACCGTTTTGCGGCCCGGTTGATGTTTGTTTTTCGCCCAGACCACCGGATGTCCCGGGGTCGAGATCAACTGCGTTTCCAAGCCGATCCGATTCAATTTTTCGACCAGCCAATGCGCGCATTCGCCGAGCTTTTCGTTATAGGCATCGTCGGTCGAGATGCTCGGGAAACGGAGGAAGGTGAAAAACTCTTCGAGATATGAATCGCGCATCACGAAGAGTAGAACAGCTTCGCGCGACGACAACTAACGACTTGCTCGACGGAACTGCTTTGCGCACCCTGCGACGCATGAGCGCACCCGCCGAGCCTGCTGCTGAAGCGCAATTGATCCGCGCCCTCGGCGTTCCGAGCCTGGCCACGAACATCGTGAACTCCACTGTGGGCGCCGGCATTTTTGCCCTGCCGGCGCTGGTCGCGGCACAAATGGGCGCGGGAGCGCCGCTCGCGTTTCTCGCCTGCGCTTTGGCGATGGTGATTTTTGTCACGTCCTTCGCGCTGGCGGGGAGCCGTGTTTCCCTCACCGGCGGGCTCTACGTCTACGTCGAAACCGCTTTCGGCCGCTACGTCGGTTTCATCGCGGGCGTGCTTTACTTTCTCACCGCTATCCTTGGCGCTTCCGGTATCGTCGCGCTCGTAGCCGACACGATCGGCGCGTTGCTGCCGATTTTCGCCCACGGCCCGATGCACTTCCTCGCGGTCCTGCTCGTCTTCGGAGTGCTGGCTCTTATCAACATCCAAGGCATCAAGTCCGGCGCCCGCGCGGTCTGGATTGTGACCATCGCCAAGCTCCTCCCGCTTCTCGTCTTCATCGGGGTCGGCGTTTTCTTCGTCCGGCAGGCGGACGCCCTAACGATCGCCTGGCCGGGCACTCCTTCCCTCGGTCGCGGGGTGCTCCTCCTTCTTTTCGCGTTCGTCGGAATCGAAGTCGCCCTCATGCCGAGTGGCGAAGTAAAGGACCCCGCGCGCACTGTTCCCCGCGCCATCTACCTCGCTCTTTTCGTCACGACGGTGCTCTACCTTCTCATCCAGTTGGTCGCGCAGGGGGTCCTCGGAGATACTCTCGGGAAATTTTCCACCGCGCCCCTGGCGCAGGCGGCCTCACATTTTCTGGGCGAACCCGGGCGAAAGCTAATGCTGACCGGCGCGAGCATTTCCGCGTTTGGGTTTCTCGTCAGTGACATTCTCAGTTCGCCGCGCGTCCTCTTCGCGCTTGGGCGGGATCGGTTCCTGCCGAAAGCGTTCGCGCACGTTCATCCACGCTATCACACGCCGGACATCGCGATTCTGGTCTATTGCGCAATCGCCGCCGTTCTCTCCCTCAGCTCGACTTTTCAGGAGCTCGCCATCCTCTCCAACATCGCCGTGCTCGTGCTCTATTTTCTTTCCTGCGGCGCGGCGCTCCAGTTGATGCGGCGCGACGAGCCGAGCACGCAGCGGCCGTTTCATTTTCCGGGCGCGTGGATTTTCCCGGTCTTGGGAATCGCGATCAGCCTTTGGGTTCTGGCGCAGGCGACGCGCAAGGAACTGGCAGTCACCGCGGTGGTCGTCGTGGCAGCGTCGTTCCTCTTTCTGATCCAGCGCACGCTGCGCGCCCGCAAGCCATAACGATATCTTGCAGCTCCGGCTAGTGCGTTAACTTGGGCGATGAAATTCCGCCCGCGCCTCGTCGTCGTCCTCCTTCTCGTCCTCGTCCTAGATCCAGCCGCCCACGCCCAGATCGATCGCATCACCGGCAAGACATGGGCGACTCGCTCCGAAGTGCTGGCTCGACACGGAATGGTCTGCACAAGCGTGCCGGCCGCCACCCAGGTCGGACTCGACGTTTTGAAACGTGGAGGAAGCGCGGTCGACGCCGCGATCGCCGCTAACGCCACCCTTGGTCTGATGGAGCCGGTCTCAAACGGCATCGGGGGCGACCTTTTCGCGATCGTTTACAGCGCGAAGGAAAACAAACTTTACGGGCTCAACGGCAGCGGCCGCTCGCCCCGCGGGCTGAGCTACGAGCAGATGAAAGCGGAGCTGGCGAAGCCGAAGCTCGAATTTATCCCACCAACCGGGATGCTGCCGATCAGCGTGCCGGGAACGGTCGATGCCTGGGCCGAGCTGCACAAAAAATTCGGCAAGCTCTCGTTAGGCGACGATCTCTCCGGCGCGATTCGCTATGCCGAGGAAGGGTTTCCCGTGACCGAGTTGATTGCCTCCTACTGGGGGCGGAGCGTGCCGATCTACAAAGGTCTGCCAGGCGCGTTTCTTGAGACTTACACCCTCGACAGCAAAGGCCGCGCTCCGGCGAAGGGCGATATTTTCAAGAACCCTGCGCTCGCTCACACCCTGCGGCTGATCGGCGAGAAAGGGCGCGATGTTTTTTACACGGGCGAGATCGCGGACAAGATCGATGCCTTCATGCAGGCGAACGGCGGTTACCTGCGGAAAACTGATTTCAAGCAGCACACTTCCACCTGGGTCGAACCGGTCTCGACCAATTACCGCGACTACGACGTTTTCGAATTGCCGCCTAACGGACAAGGCATAGCCACCCTCGAGATGTTGAACCTGCTCGAGGGTTACGATCTAAAAAAGATGGGACTCAATTCCCCCGAAACCATCCACGCCATGGTCGAAGCGAAGAAACTCGCCTTCGCCGATCGCGCGAAATATTACGCCGACCCCGATTTTGCGAAGATCCCGCTCGCCGGGTTGATCTCGAAAGGTTACGCGAACGAACGGCGTAAGCTGATCGATCCGAATCACGCCGCCAAAAGTGTTGAGGCCGGCAACCCTTCGTTAGGCCAAAGCGACACCATTTATATGTGCGCGGCGGACGACGAGGGCAACATGGTCAGCCTGATCCAGAGCAATTTCCGCGGGATGGGCAGCGGGATCGTCGTGCCCGGGCTCGGATTCATGTTCCAGGATCGCGGCCAGCTTTTTTCGATGGAATCAGGCCACGCCAATATCTATGCACCGGGCAAGCGCCCGTTTCACACCATCATTCCGGGCTTCGTGATGAAGGACAAAAAGCCGTGGCTCGCCTTCGGCGTGATGGGCGGCGACATGCAACCACAAGGCCACGTCCAGGTTTTGACCAACCTGATCGATTTTGGAATGAACGTGCAGGAAGCCGGCGACGCCGCTCGCTGGATGCACGATGGCGACAACGAACCGACCGGCCAAAAGATGACTGACGGGGGCTTCGTCACTCTGGAGAGTGCCGTACCCTACGAGACGGTCCGAGCCTTAAAAATGAAGGGGCACGACGTCCGTTACGATGTCGGCGATTACGGCGGCTATCAGGCGATCAAGGTGGAGCAGCACGATGGCCAGCGGGTTTACGTCGGGGCAAGCGAAAGCCGCAAAGACGGCCAGGCCGCCGGCTACTGAGCGAAGAGTCCGGCCACCATATCTTGTGGATGAGGACCGGCACCCCCCCAAGATAGCGTTTATTTTTCTTGTCACCGCCAAAAGCGGGCTGTATGCAGCTTCGTAGTTTTCCAGCGCATGCACCTTCAATCCCTTGAGCTTTTCGGGTTCAAATCCTTCGCCGACAAGACCGTCTTCAATTTCCACGAGGGGGTGACCGCGATCGTCGGCCCCAACGGCTGCGGCAAATCCAACGTCCTCGACGCCGTCCGCTGGGTCCTCGGCGAGCAGTCGGCCAAGGCGCTCCGCGGCGGCGAAATGGCGGACGTCATTTTCAACGGGACCGATATGCGCAAACCGGTCGGTTACGCGGAGGTCTCCCTCACCTTCACTGATTGCGCGCAGGAACTCGGAGTCGACTGGCACGACGTGCGCGTCACACGCCGCGTTTACCGCGACGGGAATTCGGAATATTTGCTCAACAAAAGCGTCTGCCGGCTAAAAGACATCCAGGCGCTTTTTGCCGACACCGGGATCGGCCGCAGCGCCTACTCAATGATGGAACAGGGCCGGATCGATCAGATCCTCAGCTCACGCCCGGAAGATCGCCGGGCGGTTTTCGAAGAAGCCGCCGGCATTACCAAATACAAAAGCCAAAAGCGCGAGGCGCTGCGCAAGCTGGAGGCGACCGAAGCCAATCTTTTGCGGCTCGGCGACATCATCAAAGAAGTGAAACGCCAGATCGGCTCGCTCCAGCGCCAAGCCGGCAAGGCGCGCCGCTACCAGGCCCTGATGGCCGATCTGCAGGTGCTCGACACGCATTATTCTCGCGCCCAGCTCGATCTGCTCGAGGCGGAGTTGGACTGCTCGCGAGCAGCGACGGCACGCTTCGACGAAAATCAGCGCACGACCGAGAACGCGATCGAGGAACAGGAAAACGAAGTCGCGGCCCACCGCGGACGGCTGGAGGAAGTCGACACCCGGATCAACGCCGCGCGCATTGACGTGCAGCGTTTGCAAAACGAGATCGCTTCCCATCGCAACCGGATAGAGTTCAACCGCGAACGGGCGCAGGAACTAAGCGCGCTGATCGAACGCTACGAGCTCGATATCGAAACGGCCGAAGGCAAGCTCGCGCAGCAAGAGACGGAGATTCACGATACCGATCTGCTCCTTACCGAGACCGAACGGCTTTTGGCGGCGAAACAAAGCGAGCTGGCGGAGCTGAAGACCCGAGCCGCCGAAGTGCGACGCGAGCGCGAGGAAAGCGAACGCGAATTGCAGACAATCGAGCTCGCCATTTCGAAAGCGGAAAACCGATTGGCCGACCTGGAAGCGGAAATCGCCGGCACCGTCTCCCGCCGGGCCGCGACCGAGCCGCGTCTCGCCGAGTTGGGGCTTTCGTTAGGCGAAGCCTCCGAAACTCGTGAGCGTGTTGAGTCCCGGCTCGCTGGTAGCAAGTCGAGCGCGGACGAACATCAAAATAGGTTGCAAGACCTCGCCGCGGAGATTCCCGCCGCGGAAGAAGAACTCAGCCGACATCAGCAACAGCTGCGCGAAGCCGAGACAGCGCTCATGACAAGCGATCGCGCGATCGCCGAGCGGCAATCCCGTCTTGAGATTTTGCAGCAGCTCAATGCGGAAGGCGAAGGCCTGACGGAAGGCTCGCAGGCCATCCTGCGCGGGCTCGATGATCCGTCCCACATCCTGCCCGCGCTGACCGGCGCGCTCGCCTCGCTGATTGAAGTCGAGGAGCAATTCATCCCAGCAGTCGAAGCGGCTCTCGGCCGGAATCTGCACGCCATCGTGCTGCAGAATTCCGAGCTGGCGAGTGAGATCATCGCTACTGTCTCGACTCGCAAGCTCGGGCAAACCGCGCTCATCGTGCCCGACTTAAGCGCCGCCGAACCTGTCATCCAGGGCGCCCTGCCCATGGGCGCGATTGCCTGGGCCACCGAAAAAGTTCACGCCCCGGCTGCGCTTCAATCAATCGTTAGGCATTTGTTAGGCGAAGTCGTCCTCGTGGCCGACCTCGATCAGGCGCAGAAGTTGAAACGAGAATTCCCCGCCCTCGCATTCGCCACCCTGACGGGCGATCTTGTCTCCGCCAAGGGCGTGATCTACGGCGGTCGCGCCAATGAAGAGAACCGTTCTCTTTTCGCGCGCAAAGTGCAGATCGCATCGCTTGCCGCCGAGCATCGCGCCCTCCTCGCCGATCGACAGCTTTTGCAAACTCGCCGGGAAGAAATCGAAGCCCGCCTCACGGAAAAGACCGAGCGACTCGAGCAGATCCGCGAGCAGCACCAGGCGGCGCGCGGCGAACATTCCGCCGCCGCCCTGCAGATCACAGCGATCGAGCGCGAACTGCACGAAGCCGCGCGCAAAATGGACGCGCTTGAATGGGAGCGCACCACTCTCGATCAGCAGCTCAACAGCTCGGCCGAACGCCTCCAGCACTTGGAAGACGAGGCGAGCACACAACGCTCCTTTCTCGAGGAATCGCGGCAGCGCCAGACAGCTTTGCAATCGGCGACCGAAACCGCGCGTTTGCGGGATGACGAGCTCGCCGGGCAGTTGAACGACTTGCGCCTCGCGGTCGCAACCGAACGCCAGCGGCATGAAGGACTGCGCACGCAGCGTCAGCCAATGACGGCTCGGAAAGCGGAGCTGGCCGAGCTGATCGCCTCACGCCGTTTGGACATCGCAAGTTACCAGGCGCGGCGCGAACAGCAGACCGCCGAGACAACGGCAGCCGAGCGTTCGATCGAGGAAAAAAGCGTCGAACTGGCCACTGCCGAATCAGCCGTCACGGAAATCGCGACTCGGCGCGCTGAGCGCCTGGCAGAGGTCAACACTTTGGAATCCGATTTGCGCAACCGGCGCAAGGCCCTGAGCGATCTGCACGACGCGCGCGGCAAGGAAGAGGTTCGCCAGACGCAGATGCAGTTGAAAATCGAGAACTTGGCCGAACATGTCATGCGGCGTTACCAGGTCGACCTGCGCGAGTTTTCTCCTGATCGTTATTCCTTCACCAAGACCTACCGCGCCCAGATCAAGCAACGCGGAAAAGCCGAGGCGGAAACAACGGCCGAGGACGAGGTAGCGGAATTCGACGAGGCGCAGGTCCGCGAAATCATCGACCAGCTGACCCGCCAGCTCGACGCAATGGGGCCGGTCAATCTCGATGCGGTGCACGAATACGACGAGCTGGAGGAACGTCATACGTTCCTCGAAACGCAAAACGCCGACCTGACGAACTCGCGCCGCGAACTGCTCGACGTCATTGCGCGGATCAACCAGACAACCGAAAAACTTTTCGCCGAAACCTTTGCCCAGGTGCGGATCAACTTTCGCGAAATGTTCGCCGAACTCTTCGGCGGCGGCCGCGCCGACCTCGCGCTGCTCGATGAAAACGACGCGCTTAATTGCGGGATCGACATCATCGCCAAGCCACCGGGCAAGCAGTTGCAAAGCGTCTCGCTTCTCTCCGGCGGCGAACGCACGATGACGGCGGTCGCGCTCCTCTTCGCCATCTACATGGTGCGGCCGAGCCCGTTCTGCATCCTCGACGAAATGGACGCACCACTCGATGAATCAAACATCAACCGCTTCACCCGGATGCTCGATCGCTTCATTGTCCAGAGCCAGTTCATCATCATTACCCACAACAAGCGCACGATCGCCAAGGCCGACATTCTCTACGGGGTAACGATGGAGGAGCGCGGGATCAGCCGGCTCGTCGGGATGCGCCTGACTGCGGCCAAAACGGAGAGTGAAACTCAGCCCGCGCGGGAAGAGCCCGTGGCAAGACAGGAGCCGCTCGATTTGGACGACGCCGCCGCGGAAAACGTCGCCGCGATTCGTTAGGCGACATCCGTTCTTGTCAAGAAGAGCGGACCGGAGACACTGGAGGCCCGCAAGCTCACGCGCGATTCCACAAGTCGCTCTTTCTTGTTATCGTTAGGGCCGGATTCATGAAAAGGCTTTTGCTTTGCTCGCTTCTCCTCGGGCTTGCCCTGACCGGCCCGTCCCAGGCCTACGGGCCCGATGGTCACAAAATCATTGGCGCGATCGCCGACCAAAAACTGGCCGGTACCCCGGCCGGCACACGCGTCACCGGGCTGCTCGACGGTTACACTTTGGAGGAAGCCTCGATCATGGCCGATACGATCAAGCAATGGGACAAGCCCGGGCTCGACGATCCCAAGGTGCAAAAATATTTCTCCTCGCATCCGAAAATCGCGGAGCAATTACGCGAATTCTGGAAGGCAAATCCGCCCACGACCGATGACAAATCGGCCGTGCCATCGCATCATTGTTTTCATTACACTGACGTGCCGCTGGTGGGTGACGCGAAATATGGCGACGGCAAGTTCGGGCGCAGCCTATGGGATATCGTTCACATGATGCGCTATTGCATCGCCGTCCTCCAAAACAAGGAGCTGGAGGAGAATGCGCGTAAGATTACTAAATCGATCGCGGTCATCCTGCTCGCGCACTTCGTCGGCGACATTCACCAGCCACCCCATGTCGGGACGCAGTATTTCGATGCCAAGGGGCAACCGATCGATCCCGAGCGCGGGGGAGAGAACTTCCCGGACGAGGGCGGAAATTCACTCCGCCTCAAGCTGACACGCGACTTCGTTCCGCGAAACAAAGATCCGAAACTGCACGGTTTCGGGGACGGCGACGCGGTCTACGCAAACCTGCCAGTATTCCCGGACACCATGCCGAAGGAGGAACGGCAGGCAAAAATGGACCCGGCCGAAAAAGAATTAAGCGCTCGCCTGGCGAAAGAAGAGCCGAAAAATTGGCGGCCGCCTTCGAATCTGCCTGTGAGCGATTACCCGGAAGCCTGGGCGAATGAGATCCTGCCCCTCGCCCGCCAGAACCATGCCCGTCTGCGCTATCAGAATGTAACGCCGAAACTCGACCACGAGAAGATGGTAGCGGACGGCGAAGTGGTCGAAGAACCGGCCAAGGATGGCCTTTCCTACAGCAAATGGTCGGCTCGGATGGTTCTGCAGGAGATGCAGCTCGCCGGGTGGCGCCTGGCTGATTTGCTCGTCAAAGCGCTTACCCCTAACGAAGCAACGCCCTCCCCCAGTCCGATCGGCAGCTGACCCTTCGTCCGCCCTTACGAGGCATTGCCTAACGACCACCAGCGTCGCCGGCCGGCAGGTTGGCCGCTTTCCAATCCATCGCCATCCGGATCCGGGCGCGGCCGCTCGGGTGATCGAAGAAAATCATCTCCTCCAGCGGACCGGGGTCGAGCTTGCGATACGTCCCGAGCTTTAGCGCCACCATCGCGAAACCATCCGCTTCTCGCGCAGTGTTGATTCCAAATGCGTCCGCCTCCCGCTCGGTCACGCGCACCGCGGTGTTTCTAAATGGCGTGAGAAGAAAAAAGTACGCAGTGAAAAGCAGGACGAGAAGTGGCAGCCCGGCCGGATCCGCAATCCCGCGCACACGCCAGCGCGCTCCCCAGCGCCGGATTGCGCGCTCGAAGAAGAGATAGGAAAACGCGAACGCGCCGGTTACGAAGAGACCAAAATAGAGAATCAATTTGAAAGCGTGATTGAGGACGTAATGCCCCATCTCATGAGCCATGACCGAACGGATCTCCGGAAGTGTGCATTGCTTGAGCAGATTGTCGTTGAGCGAGATCCGCGTGGTGCCGAAAAGCCCCGAGACATTGGCACTCACCCGTTTGCTCTGACGCGACGCGTCGACTTCAAAGACCTGCTGCACCGGAATCTGATTGGCGCTCGCCATCGCCAGGATGGGCTGGCTTATTTTTGGATCCGCGAGGGGTTTGTAGGTATTAAAAAGGGGCGCGATGAAAACCGGCGCGATCAACATCTGGAGGCCCAGAAAAAGAAACCCAAGGCCGGATCCCCAAAGCCACCAAGTCCGCGTCGCGCGACGGAAGACCGCGTAAAGCGCCATCATCAAAAGGCCACTCACGACGACATCGAGTGCAAGCTCGACGAGCTGGTCGCCAAACCATGGTCCGAAGGCCTGGTTGGCAAGGCCGTAGGAGTGCTCGCGAAAGAAGTCGGAGTAGACCACCAGCGGAAACGAGAGGAAATAGACGACGAGAACGTAAGGGACCGCGTAGAGCGCCGGCTGAAGAATCTTGGAACGCGTGATGCGCTCGGCGAAATCACGCAACCGGGCCGAGAGGCCGCTCGCGAGGAGAAAAATGGCGATCGCGGAGGCGAGCAGAAAATTCCAAAGAATGAGCCAGTAGCGGCCTTCGAAATAAGCGTCCGACTTGGCGCGTTTCTCCGCCGGGATCGTCTCCAGCCAGGCGCGGGTAGCGGCTGCCGGATCGTGTGGGGCGGCGGAAACGGGCGCGCTCGTGACCGGTGCGGGCGGAGGCTGCGCCTGAAGGAGCGGAGCCGAGATCGCTAGGCAAGCGGCCAGGATTAACAACGTAAATTTCATCCATGACGAATAGGCGAGCGTTCCCGGAAAGAGAAGTGCCCTTTTCCCGGGGCCTCGACTTCCGGGGAGCCCGCGGTTAATTTGAGCAGTGAAAAGGCAACTGAAATGGCTTCTCCTGGCAGGCATCATCCTGACCTGCCTTCCTGCGGACGGTTTCGCGCAGACGCTGCCGCCGGCCAACGCGGTTTACGGTGCCTACCCAGCGAACTACAAGGAGATCGTCACCAACTGGCTCAACAGCAGCCTGGGCGATCCGAGAAGCGCAGAGATCAAGTTCCTCGGGGAACCTCGACCGGGCGAACTCGACGTCGGCAAAGGCCGGAAAGTGGCCGGCTTCCTGGTCGATTTCTCGGTCAACGCACGCAACATTTTCGGCGCGCCAACCGGTGCACAAAAACACACTGCCCTCCTGCGCGACGGAGAAGTGGTGACCGCGACCGGATTCGTTTATCACTAAGTTATTCGTTAGGCCAACGTTCCGACCGCCCCAGTTCCAATGCCGGAGCCGGCTCCGGCACGACGACCCGGAGCAAGAGCGGCTCCCCCTTCGTTAGGCCGGTAAATCCAAAATACGTTGTCTGAGAGGTATCTCCCGTCGAGTTCGATCGGGTCGTTGCCGTCAGGCTGAGCGCAATCGGCCGGATTGTTCCCCTGACAAGCGCTGCGCGCAGGAGAGGCTGGCCCTCGCTTCGGCCTTCGCCCAACACCCGGATACTCGAAAGCGGCGTCTCTTCCGGCGGTTGGTCGAGCAGCTCAATTTCACTTTCGCCGGGAAACAGAGTGAGACTGAAGCCAGTCGGGCTGGTCGTCAGGCTGGCGCGTAGATCGAGCGAGGTGGAATCGACTTCACACCGGAGCGGATCAATCACCGCCGCGGTATCGCTCAACCGGAAATGCGCGCGGAGCGCGCTCACTGCGGGCCAGGGCGGGGACGGCTGAAATTCGGCATTCACGATGTCCCCTTCTCCGCTGACCGCGGGTGCGGGAAACTTCCCGTTCCAGGAAACGTTTCCCGCTACCAGGCCGCGTCCGTTGCCGGCACGCCATTCGTTAGGCAAAGTCTCCAGGAAGAGTGCCGGAAAATCGAGCTGGGCGGACAAAGGGGCCGTCGGATCGAGCCAGTTCCCAGCTTCCATCGACCTTTTTTCCAGCCGCAAAGGCAGGGAAGCCTGCCCGCTGACGAGATCGGAGACGCCAAACTTCGCAGTTGCCTCGGCCCCAAGCCGGTCGCCTTCCAGTCGCCCATGAAAGTCGATCGCGTTCTGGCTTTGCGTAGTCCCGAAATTTTCCAGACGCCAGTCAGTCGTTACCTGGAGAGTTCGCAGCGGGCCGAAGGCCGCGAGCTTGCCATCGAGCACGCCGCTGCCTAACGACTCCTCGCCCAGGACGCTTCCCAGTTTGGCGAGATCGAGGTGATCGAACGAAAGATCGATATCAAACTTCTGCCCTTCGTCGAGCGCTGCGAGCCAACTGTGGGTCGCGCGCCAGCGCTCGAAACTGAAAGGCAGGAAGAGCGTGCCGCCGGCGCGGCGGGTTCCATCGAGCGCCAATTCAAAGTCCTGGAGCTCGACAAAATTGCTCCCCAGCATGAGAAAGCCGCCCAACGAAAAGTGCTCGTTTGCGAGGGTGAAGGTGCGGAAGAAAATATCCCTCGGCGAGTAGCTGCCGTCGAGAGTGAGATCGAGCGGCTGCCGGAGCGGCGCGACCGGCAATTGCAGTCCGTGAGCAAAAAGCTGCACCGTGCCGGAATGGGCGGCCAGGGTACCGTCGCCGCGCCAGTCGAAGGTCGCACCCCCGCCGATTTTTCCGGAACGCCAGGCGGATGGCAGGAGCGGCGCATAGACTCCGAGATCGCCGATCGCGCCAGTCAAGCGCCCGGAGAAACGATGCCCGGCCGTCAGCTCGACACTCCCCTGCCCGCGCAAAAAATCTTCCCCGTGACGCGCCTCCACTTTTTCCAAAGTGACTTCTCGGCCGTGCAGTTGGATCGCCGCCCCTAACGAATCTAACGCCACCCCGCGAAAAGTGACTTCCTGTCCGTTCCAGGCCAGCCGGCCCGACGCTTCCGGATCGACCAGATCGACCTCGCCCCTGGCGGTAAGTGCGCCGGACAAATCGCCGGTCGTCGCGCCGAACAATTGCGCGAAGCCATTCAAGTCCGGGATCGAGGCGTTGATCTGCCCGCGGAACGGCAGTTGTGCCCAACTTTTTAATATTTTCGGCCAGAGCAGTTCGCCGTTCACGGTCAGCTCATTTTCGCGCTGCCGCACGTAAAGTTGATCAACCTCGAGACGACGATCGTAATAGGTAGCGCCGAACATCACACTCTCGGCCCGGCGTGCCCGCCAGGCGAAGTCGGTCGCTTCCATCCAGATCGAGGCAGTGGCGTCTAGGAATTCTCCCGGGTTTCCGCGAAAGGTAAATTTCGAGGCCCGGACCGAACCGGTGACCGGCTCGAGAAATCCCATCGCGCCGGAAAGTTGAGCGAGCGAAATGTTGGCGGCCGAGCCGGCGAGATCGATCGTGAATTTGTCAACCGCCCGCCCCTGGAAGCTGGCCCGCAAAGTCCCGCCGTAGGTATCGAGCTGGAGATCGATTCCGAGCCGCCGTTTCACGAGCCGCGAAAGATCGAAAGTGAGAGCCTCAAGATCGA
This sequence comes from uncultured Verrucomicrobiae bacterium, assembly GCA_963819975.1. GTDB lineage: Bacteria > Verrucomicrobiota > Verrucomicrobiia > Chthoniobacterales > UBA10450 > Palsa-1392. The sequence continues at coordinate 355,113 of CAWFYE010000004.1, forward strand.
GGCCGCGGGCGAGCGGGATGCCGGCGATCGTTAGGTGTGAACCCTCCCAGGAGGTCGCGCCGCGCAGATCGCTGAAGGTCTGTCGCAAGAGCGGGGCCGTAACAAAAATCTGCCGGGCAAAAAATCGACCCGACTCAATCGAACTCGCCGTCAGGAGAAGACCGCGAACGCTGAGGGCAATCCCCGGAGTGGCGAGATCGAGGTTCAGGTCGTTGAGCTGAAATTCATCCGGCAAAAGTCGCGCCAACTGCCGCCAATCGAGGTTGGCAGCCGACCGCGGCTTCTCAAGGATGCGGACCTTGCCGGTCAATTGATTCGCCTGCACCGAGTGGAGAAGCCGCGCATCCTTGCGAAAGAGCCAGCCACGCAAATTGAGATCGACCACCACGGTCGCAGCCCGTAACTCGATTTCGTGCCCGCCCACTTTTCCACGGCCAATAGAAAGATTTCGAATCGTGACCGGGCGCAGAAAAGGAGCATCGATCCGCTCGATCTCGGCCCGCAGACCATGGCGCCGGGACGCCCACTCGATCCACCAGCGAACGCCATGCGCAATCAGAAAAGGCGCGCAGAGAGCGTCGAGCGCGCCCGCCAGAACGAGCAGGAGAAAAAAAACGACAAGACGTTTACGAAAGGACATTGGCTGGCAGCCCGCGCCTAACGATACCTAACCGCGCGGCGTGGGCGCGGGAAAGATTGCACGCACCGTCTCCTCTGGGCGAAATTTTTCCAAGAGCTGCCGGGTAAAAGTCTGCTCGGCCTCGGCCGGCATGTCGGTGGCCTTGGCCCGCGCCTGTGCCGGAAGGGTGGCGAGCTGCGACTCGACGTCATCCGGCGAGATCCGGTTCCACAAACCATTTTCCAGCGCCTCCACTTCGACCGCTTCCTGCTCGACGGAAAGAATCTTCGCGTGTGGGAGCTCGATCTCGATGTCGTTAGGGTGAATTTTGACCGTGAATTTCTGGCGCAGATCGAAGCCGGCCTTGATCAGGTAAGTGCCGTGCAGCTTGATCCGCTTCGTGCTCCCGGCCCAGGTATGCAACATCTCGTGCTCAACCTGGACGCGGCGCGCAAGGACGGCGAGTTCGGCCACGGTGGTGGTTTGTTCCAGATAGACGCGGTCGTTCACCGTTACCTTCGGCTGGAGGTGCGCCAGCTCGACGAAAGAATCGCGCGCCTTGCGGCCTAGCTCCTCCAGCCGCGTTATGCTGCGGTCGAAGGTGCGCCCCGGCCAGGTCTCGAGCCGGTAAAAAACGAAGGCCGCGAGGATGGCGAGAATGAGCAGGAGAAGAACGAAGGCGAGGCTACATCCCAGCGAGCGCGGTCTCTTCCCAGGCACGGGACGGTCCGTTGATAACTCCATCAGCCCAAAAAAGTACCGCCCCCCACACCCGAAGGGCATGAAGGGCGGCTGTTCCCCCCAGAACAATCTTTCAAATCCGAGTTGGGTTTAAGCGACCTAACCTCCAGGTGCAAGAAAATTCTGCCGCCCCGGTTGAAAAAAAGTTCAAGACGCACCTACCGTCTCTCCGTGAAGCTCGGCATCCGCTACCAAACCTCCTACACGTACGCGATGCCGGTTCATTTTTCGAAGCACGAGATCCGGCTTTTTCCGCGCGGCGATATCTTCACCCAGGTCCATCGGCTGCGGTTTGAGACGAACCGCGATGCGCAGGTGCGCTTCGGGCGCGACATCTTCGATAATTGCGTCGCCTCCTGCTCGTTTCCAGAGGCGGCCAACGAGCTGCGCTTCTTCCTCGAACTCGACCTCGCGCTCGTCAAAAAAAACCCGTTCGATTTCCTTCTCCGAGACGACGCCGTCCAGCTACCGTTCTCGTATCCAGCCGATTTGCGCCGGATTCTCGCGCCTTTTCTGCAAAAGGAAGCGGGACCCGCGCTGCGGATTCCGGGCTGGAAATTTCCCGGACGGAACGCGGCGCGCGACACGGTCAGTGTGCTGGTGGAATTGAATCAGCGTCTCCATGAATGCGTCGGCTACGAACGGCGCGAAGAAGGGCCGGCCCGGCTGCCCGCGGAAACGCTGCGCCGCGGCCGGGGAGCCTGTCGCGACGTTGCCCTCCTCCTCGCCGCCACGCTCCGGCAGCACGGGCTGGCCGCCCGCCTAACGAGTGGTTATCTGCGCGAAGCGGACTCGGAAACGAAGCGCGCGGAAGGCTCCCTCCATGCCTGGACGGAAGTTTATCTGCCGGGGGCGGGCTGGGTCGGGATGGACGGGACAAATGGAATTTTCGCGAACCACAATTTCATCACCGCCGCGGTCGGGATAGGCCCGGCGGATGTGACCCCGATCGACGGCAGTTTTTATCCGCCCCAGGGCAATATTCCTCAGATGACGAGCCGGCTTGAGCTCGTTAATCTGTGAGGGCCTCGTGATGTTGCAGGATCTGCAACTGCGGAATTTCCGTTGCTTTGAGTCGCGCGCGATCGCGTTCGAGCCGGGTTTCAATTTCATCGTCGGCCCCAACGGCCGCGGAAAAACAACAATCCTGGAAGCGGCCTGCATCCTTCTCCGTCTGCAATCGCAGCGCGCTCCGAACCTGACTCCGACTGTCCGCGCTGGGCAGCGCTCTTTTGTTCTCTCGGGGCACGCCGAGGGACATTTATTGCAATTCTATTACAGCACCTTGCGGCGGAAGCTGGCCTTCGACGGAGTTGAGCAACGCGATCCGGCGGAATATTTGCGACTCGTAAGGGTAGTTTCGTTTGCCAACCACGATCTCGATCTCGTGCGCGGGCCGGCGGAAATGCGGCGGCGTTATCTGGATTTTATCGGGCTGCAGATTGACGCGCGCTATCGCCCGGCGCTCCGCGCCTACGAGCGGGCGCTTCGTTCGCGCAACGCGCTCCTCAAGTCGGCCACGCCCAGGCCGCGCGAACTGGAGGCTTACACCGAGCCACTTGTGCGCGCGGGGAGTCTGTTGCGTGAGATGCGCGCCGCACTCGTCAGGCAACTGGTGCCGGATGCGGAAGCCAGCCAGCGCGCGATCAGTGGCCATGAAGAAACGCTCGTCCTCGAATACGCGCCGGGGAACGAGGAGAACTTCGCCGCTCACCTCGCGCGCACCCGGGTCGATGAGGAGCGACTCCGCCTAACGACAGTCGGACCGCATCGCGATGATCTGCGGCTCCAAGTGCACGGCATGCCGGCGGCGCAATTTGCCTCGGAAGGGCAGCAGCGGACGATCGCGCTTGCCCTTAAGCTGGCTCAGGCGCGCATTTTCGCCCATGAAACCGGAGCAGGCCCGCTCCTTCTAATCGACGACATTTTCGGCGAACTGGACACTACCCGGCGAAATTCGCTCCTGGCCCATTTGCCTAACGAATCACAAAAACTCGTGACCGCGACCGCGCTCGATTGGCGAACCGGCGAGTGGGAAGGGTCGTTTCTGGAACTGTAGAAGTTTCGCTCTGCGAAGCGCGGGGAAGGCATCGCATCGAAAAAATTCATTCGCTACCCGTCCTCCCCCACCTCGCCCAGAGGGCGGTGTCTATAACTTGCGGAGCGGCCCGGCGCGCCGTTTATTTTCTTCATGCGCTACCCAGCGGGAACGCCGCAAAATTTCACCGGTCAGTTGCTCGTGGCTCATCCCAACATGCTCGATCCGAACTTTCGACGGAGCGTCCTTTTCATCTCAGCGCATGATGCCGAGGAGGGCGCGACGGGCGTGATCATTAATCGTCCGCTCGACAAACATGTCTCCGAACTGCTGACCGATCCGGCGCCCGGCGCGCTGGCCGATGTTCCGGTCTTTCTCGGCGGACCGGTGGGGACGAATCAGTTGATGTTTGCCGCTTTCGACTGGGAAGGACGCGATTCCCTGAGCCTAAATCAAAACGTGGCGCTCGATGAAGCCAGCCAGCTTTCGAAAAAGGATCGAAGCGCGATCCGGGCCTTTGTTGGTTACGCGGGCTGGAACGCAGGCCAGCTCGAAAACGAGTTGCGCCAGAATGCCTGGGTCCTGCAAAAACCGGATCGCGCCGCGCTCAAGCCGGAGCGTCTGCCCAGGCTATGGTTTGAGATCATGCATAATCTCGGGCCCTGGTTTAAAATGCTCTCGGCCGCGCCGGATGATCCTTCTTTGAACTAGCTTCGCGCGCCGTTCGGTGCGAAAAGCTGTGGGAATATGATCATCGGCATTCCCAAAGAAGTTAAGCAGCAGGAACATCGCGTCAGTCTGCTGCCCTCCGCGGCATATCAGCTCACAAAACGCGGCCACACCGTCCTCGTGGAAAAAAATGCGGGCGTCGGAACCGGCTATCCCGATTCCGATTACACCGCGGCCGGTGCCAAGATCATCGATGCCGCGCGCGATCTTTTTGGGCAGGCGGAGATGATCGTGAAAGTGAAAGAGCCGCTCCCGGAGGAATGGGAGCTCCTGCGCAAGGGACAGATCCTGTTCACTTACCTGCACCTCGCGGCGAGCCGGCCGTTGACCGAAGCGCTCATGAAATCCGGCGTCACCGGTGTGGCCTACGAGACGATCCAGGTGGGCAATCGCCTCCCCTTGCTCGAACCGATGAGCGAAATCGCGGGCCGCATGTCAGTCGTGATGGGCGCTTATTTTCTGGCGAAACACAACGGCGGCAATGGTGTCCTCCTCGGAGGCGTGCCGGGCGTGCTTCCCGGCCGCGTAGTCGTGCTGGGCGGCGGAACGTCGGGTGTGAATGCCGCCCGCATGGCGACCGGCCTCGGCGCGGACGTCACGATCCTCGAAGTCGATCTCGAACGGATGCGTTTCCTCGATATAACCATGCACAGCGCTCACACTCTCTATTCCAGCGAAGCACATTTGGCGGAATTGATGCCGACGGTTGATCTGCTCATCGGCGCGGTCCTCGTCCCGGGAGCGAAAGCGCCGAAGCTCATCACTCGCGACATGTTGCGACAGATGCGGCCGGGGAGTGTGGTGGTGGATATCGCGATCGACCAGGGCGGTTGCGTGGAGACATCGCGTCCCACGACACACCTCGACCCGATCTACGTCGAGGAAGAGGTCATTCATTACTGCGTCGCCAACATGCCGGCGGCTTATGCCCGCACCGCGACACAGGCGCTAACGAACATTACCTATCGTTACGTCGAACTTCTGGCCGATCTCGGCATCAAGGAAGCCTGCGAACGCCAGCCAGCGCTCATCGGCGGGATCAACACGATGGATGGCCGGCTCACTCACCGCGCGGTGGCGGAGGCTCACGGAATGGAGTTCGAGCCGCCCTTTCAAGCCAACGGAGGAGCCGCATTTCCTTCTTAGCCGGGCATTTTTGCAGCGCCGAACCGAAAAAAATAAAATGCCGCAAGGCCGAAAACTTCGCTTGCCCCGAATCAATAGTTAACCCAACATGGGCGTTCATCCATAACCTATGAAGAAATATATCTGCATCCTGGCTAGCGCTGCGCTCCTCGTGGCGTGCGAACAAAAAACCGAAACCGTGGCTCCGGCCGCATCACCTGCTGAGACGACCGAGAGCAACACCACCGTTGTGAATCCGCCGGCCGCGGAGACTCCCATGGCGACCATGACGCCGATGGAAACGATGACCCCAGCGGAATCGACTCCAATGGAGACGATGACCCCGGCGACCACGGAAGGCACCACGGAGTCGACCACGACGACCGAGGCCGCTCCGACCCCGTAACCCACGCATAACTTCTTAACGCAAGATCTTCCCCCGCGTTTGGGACGGGGGAAGATTTTTGCTGTACCGATATCCCTCGGGCGTACGCGGGCCCGCGATCTAGACCTGTTCTGGAGTAAGCGGCGGTTCCTTTTCCTCGACCTCGGATCGATTCCACCCGCTCGGACCACACCGGAAATGCTCACTCAGCGTCCGCTGGAATTCGCACGACTCCGGCTGCCAGAGATGATGCTCGATCGAGATCTCGGGATGCTCTACCCGGACGACATTGAATGAATTCGCTTCTCCCCGGCCGCGGGTCGAGATCGTCGTCCCGGCCTGCGCGACCAGGGCCGAGTGACCTTCGATGTGGTAACGCTGGGCCGTCAGACCGACGTGCTGCATATGGAGGTGTCCCGACAGAATGAGATCGACCCCCACCGCGGCTAATCCTTTCATCGCCATCGCCGAACGGCCGACCAGACGGCTGCGCGAGCCCGGGGGCACATCGAATGGATGATGCGTCACCACCACTTTAAGAAGAGCGGGATCGACCTCCCCAAACACCTCCTGCGCGTGGACAATCTGCTGCGCGTTTATGCGGCCGTATTTTCGCGTCAATGAGCGCGCCGTATTGATTCCCAGCACGACCATTTCTTCATCGGCATAAAACGGGGCCAAATCCCCGGTGATGTAATGCCGGTAACGGCCGAGCGGATCGAGGAAGCGACGAAACACATCCCAGAGCGGAATGTCGTGATTTCCTGGAACCAGAAGCTGCGGCTCCGGCAATCGGGCCAGAAAAGCGCGTGCGGCGCGAAACTGGTTCCGTCGCGCCCGCTGGGTAAAATCGCCTGAGATCACCACCAGATCCGGCGCGATCGCCTGGGCCGCGATGACCAGCGGCTCGACCAGGAGGAGATCCACCCGCCCAAAATGAAGATCGGAAAGGTGGAGAAGCGTCCTCACTCGGCCGCTTCCTCCTGCGGCACGAGCACGCAGACCGGATCCGCCACTCGGAAGCGCATCGGACTATTGAGCTTTTCCAGTTCTCCATCCACCGCCGCCCTCATCCGACGCCGCCGCAATGTCTCGATCGTCACATCGGTCGCGCAGATGACCTCGTAGTCGATCCCCGCCCGCAGACGGTGCAGGATAGTACGGAGGGCCAGCTTTACGATCGTGGCGCGCCCGGAATGTCTCGCTACATAAAGCGCAAATTTTCCTTCCTCCAGACACTCTTTTCCTTCCAGAGCGAAGTTCTCGATTTGGAAGGCGTTCGAGCAAATCAGCACCAGCGGCGTTTCGCGGACCAACTCGCCATCATCAGTCTCCAGGCGCACCCGTAACCGGGGAGCGGGGCGAAACGCCGTCATCATCACAGAGAGGTAGGCCGTGACCTGGCTTCTACCCCAGCGACGATACAACTGCCTCCGCTTCATCAAGATCGCGGGATGTATTCCGATGCTCGTGTTGTTCAGGATCAAGCGGCCGTCGAGATCGAGCAGCGGCGCGCGGACCATCTTACCTTCCACCACGACGCGGGCCGCCTCCTCCACTTCCAGCGGGATGCCGAGATTCCTGGCGAAATAGTTAAACGTCCCCAAGGGCACGACACCGAGTGTCTTCCCAGAGCGGCGCGCCGCCTCCGCCACTCCGCAGATCGTCCCATCGCCTCCTGCGGCCACCAGGACCTCGCAATCGCTCGCCGCCTTTTCCTCCAACACCTTTTCGATCTTTTCCCCTGTCACCACCGAGATGTGAAACGAACGCCCGGCTTGGCGGAATACTTTCTCCAACCCCTGGCAGGCTTCTTTGGATCGTTGCGGGCCCGAGCGGGCATTGAGGATGACCTCGATCGAGTTCGGCATGACCAATCTTAATCGTTCACCACCTCGAGCGCCGCCGCCTTCTGCTACAGGATTGGCAGGACGACCCGATCACGATTGCATTCCGGCGCGGCGGAGGATGCGGGGAAAATCAGGCGCCGACGCGCTGATCGATCGCCGCGTCGGGCCCTTCGGACAGAGCTTGGGCGGTGTTGACCAGCCCGACATGGGTGAAGGCTTGCGGGAAATTCCCGAGTTGCCGCTTTGCTTTCGGATCATATTCCTCGGAGAGCAATCCGACGTCGTTGCGCAGATCGAGCAATCGCTCGAAGAGGAGACGCGCATCCTTCTTCCGCCCGATCAGGTGCAGGCAATCGGCCAGCCAGAAAGAACAGGGCAGAAAGACTCCCTCGCCGCCGGGCAGACCGTCGACCGCGCGTTCCTCCGGTAGATAGCGCCGGACGAATCCGTCCTGCAACAATTCCCGTTCGACCGCCTCGATCGTTTGGCGGACACGCTTGTCGCTCGGGGGCAGAAATCCGACGAGCGGGATCATGAGCACACTCGCGTCCATCGCCTCCGAACCGTAGGACTGGGTAAAGGCCTTTTTCTTCGGGTGATAACCCTGCGCGCAGACTTCGCGATGAATTTTATCGCGCAATTTCTTCCAACGCCCGAGATGATGGTTCCCAGCGCAGCTAAAGTTCTCGACCAGCTTGACCGCCCGGTCGAACGCCACCCACGCCATGACCTTGGAGTGAGTAAATTGCTGCGGCTTGCCGCGAATTTCCCAAATCCCTTCATCCGGCTTCGACCATTTCGATTCGAGGAAATTAAGGAGCGCGACCTGCATCCTCCAATCGGCCTCGCTTGTCTCGAGGCCAGCGCGCTGCGCGTGATACATCGCGTCGACCACCTCCCCGAAAACGTCGAGCTGGAATTGCTTGGCCGCGGCGTTGCCCTCGCGCACCGGCTGCGAACCTTCGTAGCCGCTAAGCCACGGCAATTCGTGCTCGATCAACCGCCGCTCGCCCCGCACTCCATACATGATCTGCAACTGCGACGGGCTGCCCGCGATCGCGCGCAGGAGCCATTCGCGCCAGGCCTTGGCCTCCTCATGGTAGCCGGCGCCGAGGAGCGAGAAGAGGGTGAAAGTCGCGTCGCGCAACCAGCAAAACCGATAATCCCAGTTGCGCACCCCGCCTATTTCTTCGGGCAAAGAGGTCGTTAGGGCGGCCACGATTCCGCCGGTTGGAGCGTAGGTCAAACCTTTCAGGGTGAGGAGAGAACGGAGAACAGCGTCGCGCCAGGGACCGTGATGGGTACAGCGCCGCGACCAGGCATGCCAAAACGCCTCCGCGTCGCGGAGTGCGTGTTCGGGATGGACTTCGCGCGGCGGCGCCTCGTAGGACGGGAACCAGGTCAGGACGAAAGGCACCCGATCGCCTTTTGCGACCGTGAATTCCGCCACCGTTTTGAGATCTTCACCGCGCGTCTCGATCGGCGTGTGCAGGATAAGGGCGTCCGGCCCGGCCACCGCTTCGAGGCCGCCGTGCCGCTGCCGTACCCAGGGCACAATCGATCCGTAATCAAAGCGGATGATCAATTCCATCCGGATCTTCACCCGACCGGAAAGGCCCTCGACAATCCGAACGATGTCCGGATTGGTCCCACGTGGCGGCATGAAATCGATGAAACGGACGGCACCTTCGCTCGTCTGAAGATCGGTCTCGAGGATGAGGGTCTCGCCGCGATAACGGCGTTCGCACTTCTCTACTTTGCCCTGCGGAGTCAGCATCCAGGTGCCGTTCTCCTTTTCGCCTAACAATGCCGCAAAGCACGCCCCGGAATCGAAGCGCGGCAGACAGAGCCAGTCGATGCAGCCGTGGCGGCTGATGAGCGCGCCGCTCTGCGTGTCGCTGACAAAGGCGTAATCCTCGATCCGCGCCGGCATTTCTTTGGGGCGACTTTTCCTCATCGACTTGCCACCGAGTCCTCGAAACGGCGCGCCTCAGTTTCCCTGCGCGAGGCGCCCGATCCCATCGCGTGTCAGGCGATAAATCGTCCACTCCTCGTTAGGCCGGGCGCCCAGCTTGAGGTAGAATTGAATGGACGGCTTGTTCCAGTCGAGCACCGCCCATTCCATCCGGCCACAGTCGCGCTCCTCGGCGAGCTGGGCCAGCCGGACGAGGAGGGCGCGCCCGTAGCCTTTCCCCCGCACCGCCGGACGGACGAAAAGATCTTCCAGGTAAAGTCCGCGCCGCCCCATCCAGGTAGAAAAATTGTGAAAGAAGAGCGCGAACCCGACCGGCTGGCCTCCTTCCTCTCCGACCAGGACCTCAGCCGCGGGGTGCGTGCCGAAAAGATTTTCCTGCAACTGTTCCTCGGTTGCGATCACTTCGTCAGGAGCCCGCTCATATTCTGCCAGCTCGCGAATCAGCGTCAGGATAATGGAGACATCTCCCCGCTCGGCGAGGCGAATTCGAAAATTAGTTACCGCTGCCATGAGAAGATTGAGCCGCCTCTGCCGCGTCAAGTCAACGCTGGCCCGCCCCCGCCTCTAACTTTTTGCAAGCCGTGCCTGAAGGAAAGAGAGGACGGCAGCCTCTTCCGAACGCAAATCCCCTAACGAATCGGCGAGCGTTTTCTCGGTTTGTTTCTTCAGCCCCTCGATCAGGTTTCCGTCGAGGTAGGTCTCGAGCACGGCCGGGTGGACGTAGCATTTCCGGCAAACAGCCGGGGTGTTGCCGAGCATTTTCGCGACCGCGCTGATCGCTGCTTTTACGTTCTGTTTGGCCTGCGATTTGTTTTCAAAAGGGACCTGCGCCTTGAGCGCCATCGCCGTCATGACCGTTCCGGCCCAAGTCCGAAAATCTTTCGCCGTGAATTCTTCGCCTGTAATCTCCTCGAGGTATTTGTTCACGTCGTCCGAGGTGACCTGATGTCGCTCGTCTTCTTCGTCGAGATATTGAAAGACCTCCTGTCCAGGCAACTCCTGCAATTTCCGAATGATCTTCGCGACCCGGCGATCCTCGGCGTCGATATCGTGTTCCTTGCCGCTCTTCCCCCGAAAACGAAAACGGACGGTCGCGCCTTTCACGTCGACGTGCCGGTTTCGCATTGTCGTTAGGCCAAAGGATTTGTTTTCCTTTGCGTACTCCTCGTTCCCAATCCGGATGAAGGTGCGTTCGAGCAACTGCACGACCGTCGCCAGCACTTTCTCGCGCGGCAGTCCCCGGCGCTTGAGGTCCTTGTTGAGCCGGCGGCGAATCTTCGGCAGCGCCTGCGCGAAGATAACCATCTTCTCGTATTTGTTTTCGTCGCGTTCTTCCCGCCAGCGTTCGTGATAACGATATTGTTTGCGTCCGCGATCGTCGCGCCCGGTCGCCTGCAGATGGCCGTTAGACGAAGGACAAATCCAGACGTCCGTGTAGGCCGGAGGAATGGCGAGACGATTGAGCCGCAGGATGCGCGCTTCGTCCCGGATCTCTTTGCCTTCGATGTCGAAGTAAATGAATTTTTTGCCGCGCTTCTTACGAGTGTATCCGGGTTTCTCGTCGCTCACATAGCGAAGACCAGCTTCCTCGGCGGCCTCCTCCGGATCGGTAACGATTTCTAGATCGGCGATTTTCTTCTTTTCCAGGCGGAGCTTGCGAGCGGTGGCCACGCTAGCAATACGGACGCTGGATGCGCGGAGGCCGTCTCCGTCAGCGAAGAAGTGCGCTCGGGGCTTCTATGCGGGAGCGCCGCTCAAACCACCGCCGAGCGGCGGAGCGACATCGGGCGCGACCACCACCTGTTTGGGCGGTTTCTCAGGCGCCAGCTTGCTCCCGGAACTAGGCGGCGGGCCGGGCGGCGGGTTGATCAAACGGCCGTGCTCGATGACTTCGCGAATCTGCGCGCCATCAAGGGTCTCAAACTCGAGGAGCGCTTTCGCGATCACTTCAAGTTTGTCGCGGTGTTCGATCAGAATTTCCTTGGCCCGAGCGTAAGCGTCATCGACCAGTTTGCGCACTTCGGTGTCGATCTGCTCGGCGGTCGCTTCGCTGTAATCGCGGGCTCGGGAAATGTCGCGACCGAGGAAAACGTAGTCCTCGTGCTCGCCGTATTCGACCATCCCCATCTTTTCGCTCATGCCCCATTCGCAGACCATTTTGCGCGCGAGCCGGGTCGCCATCTGGATGTCGCCGCGGGCACCGCTCGTGACATCGCCAAAGACAATTTCTTCCGCCACCCGACCGCCCATGCTGACGACAAGATCGTCCAGCAACTCGTTCCGGCGCTGAGTATATTTATCTTCCAAGGGCAGCCACATGGTCGAGCCTAACGATGGCCCGCGCGGGATGATCGTGACCTTGTGTAGCGGCTCGGTAAATTCCAGCATCTCGAGCAGGAGGGCGTGGCCGGCTTCGTGGTAGGCGGTGTTGGTCTTTTCCTTTTCGCTCAGCGCGAGGCTGCGCCGCTCCTTGCCCCAGCGCACTTTGTCGCGCGCTTCTTCGAGCTCGGAGAGAGTGATGCCCTTTAATCCACGACGGGCCGCGAGGAGCGCCGCCTCGTTGATCACATTGGCCAGCTCCGCGCCGGAATAACCGGGTGTGCCGCGCGCCACGACTCCCATGTCGACGCCTTCGGCCAATTTCACTTTCTTGGAATGGACACGGAGTATTTCCTCGCGGCCTTTCACATCGGGCAGGTTGACGGTGATCTGGCGATCGAAACGACCAGGACGCAGAAGCGCCGGATCGAGCACGTCGGGACGGTTGGTGGCCGCGATAATGATGACGCCTTCCTGGGTATCGAAACCATCCATCTCGACAAGGAGCGCATTGAGCGTCTGTTCACGTTCGTCGTGACCGCCACCGACACCGTGTCCGCGATGGCGGCCAACGGCGTCAATTTCGTCGATGAAAATAATGCAGGGCGCGGATTTCTTGCCCTGCTCAAACATGTCGCGCACTCGGCTCGCGCCGACGCCGACAAACATTTCCACGAAATCCGAGCCGCTGATCGAGAAGAAGGGCACGTCCGCTTCACCCGCGATGGCGCGGGCGAGGAGCGTCTTGCCGGTGCCCGGAGGTCCGACAAGCAAAACGCCTTTCGGGATGCGTCCGCCGAGTTTCTGAAACTTCTTTGGATCGCGCAGGAACTCGACCAGTTCCTGGACTTCGTCTTTCGCTTCCTCGACGCCAGCGACGTCCTTGAAGGTGATCTTGTTCTTGTCCCGTGCCAGCATGCGCGCCTTCGATTTGCCGAAATTGAGCGCGCCTTTGCCCGCCATCCGGATCTGTTGCCGGAACAGGAAATAGAGAATGAGGAGGAAAAGTGCGATCGGCACAAAGCCGATAACGGCTTGGGCAAGAACGTTCGACTCCGTCCGGATGGCGATTGGCATCCCCGCCTTGTCCAGTTTCTCCTGCAGATCGGTCGTGAAATTCAGGTAGATCGTAGTCCGAAACGGAACCTGCTGGGCAGGCGCGTTGCCCACGCCGGGGCGCGAATAGGCGCCGCGGATGGTCTGGGTCGGGCGGCCTTCCTCGACGACAAGGCGGAGCGGATATTTCGGATCGTTGACGAGCTGTTTGTGCTCGAGAAGCTCGAGGAAGCGATTGTAAGGGACGTCCTCTTCCGTGCCGTAGCCCGTGCCGCCCCGGAATAAGACCGCCAGTCCGATGAGGGCAAAGGCGATCGCAAAGAGGATGACGCCCCGCCAGTTAAAGTTCGGGTCGCCACCACGTTTGTTGTCTTTTTGCGAATTGCGATCGGGCTGGGCCATAGAAAATGCTACGCTAGGAGAGGCGTGAGCGCGAAAATTACCATGAAGGTTGGGGCATTGCAAAAGCAGGACCCGGGCCGCCTCATTGCACCATTCGTCCCTCGGACTTACTTTGGCCGCTGATCGCCTATGTCTGAGCCAGCGCCTAGTTTTGCGGATAAGATTGATCGCGCGGTTCAGCGCATCACTCCGCTTGCTTACCGCTGGCGACGTCGGAGTCGACGCTGGGTGCGGCGGGCGATGCGCAAACCGCGTAGTGTCGCAGAGGGACCGAACCTCCTGCCACTCCTTATCCAGGTGCTGGCCAGTTTCTCAAAAGCCGACGGCGTCCTGCTCGAGGAAGAGATCGACTCCAGCCTTGGGTTCCTGCGCTACGACTATCCGGAAGCGGTTTATTCAGAGCTGCGGATGCTTTTCCGGCAGGCTCTCTACGAGCAGCAAGACCTCTCCGAGATGGCGCAAAAACTTGCCGCCTCCCTCAGCGCCGATCGTAAGATCATGCTCGGCGTTCAACTCTATGACCTGATTTCCCAGGCCGGCCTGAAGCAGGACCAGGTCGTCGCCTTCTACTCTTTCATGTCGCAGCTCGGGATGGCCGCCCAGGCGATCGACATTGTTTATCAACTCAATGCCTCTGAAGACTCCGACCAGCAGGTCTATCAGCGAGGCGCTTCGCCGCTCGAGTCAATCTCATTCGGAGCGAATGGCGAGGCCGATATTACGATCAAGAGCCTGAGCGGGACGGATCGGCTGCTCGCCTTTCGTTATCACGACCTCATCCTGCTCAAGAACTACAGTTCGCAAGCTGTCTCCGTCCGCGGCCGGCCGCTGGCACGCGGCGGATTCTGCCGGATCTATCCCGGACAACGTATTCTGATCGGGGATTACGTTCTCTCCTTCCAGGATTTGGCGACGTACTTCAACGCCAAGAAAAACGTTTCACTCCCGCAGATTTTCGTGCGCGTGAACCGTGACTCGGACGAAGTGGAACTGGAGCGTTCACGAACGCGCGAAAGTTCGCTCGAGGTGACCTTCGGTCTCAAGGTGCAGGTGAAAGCCCTGCGCGATGTCCGTGCGAAACTGAACGGCGTTCGGCTCAAGGCCAATACACTGGTCGAGGCTTCGCTCGATGATCGGATCGTTTTTTACAACGACACCGAGATGGATCTTTTCGATCTACGGCGGCGCGCTCGGGCACTGGGCGGACGTTTCCAGCTCAAGGCTTCGAAGTCGGAATATCTCGTCTCGAACAACCCGAGCCTGCTTGAGGAAGACGACATCCTCCTCTCGCCCGGAACTGCGGGAGACGTGCTTCTGAAGATTTCCTGCGACTACGACAAACGCGTTGGTCTGCTCGAAGTGCTGGAAGCCGACCGACCAATTATCGTCGGCGACGTCGCGGTTCGGACGACTGCCCCCCTCACGGACGGCGACACGATCAAGATCGATGTCGGGCAGTTTCTGCGCTGCGATTTCTCCGAGCGAATCATCGAGGAAGAACGCAACATTATCCGCACCCTCGAGGTGGTCGATGTCAACCACCGTTTCAGTAATAGCGAGGTAGCGCTCGAGGGCATCAGCTTCGCCCTCAATCGCGGTGAGATGGTTTGCGTGATGGGTGCGAGCGGTTCGGGTAAAAGCACCCTTATGCGCGTCCTCGGCGGTCAGTTACAGCCGACACGCGGCCAGATCCTCCTCAACGGCCAGCCGCTCTACGAGAATCTCGACGCCCTCAAACGTTACGTCAGTTACATCCCGCAGGACGACGCTTTCGATGAGCACCTAACGATCGGGGAAAACCTTCAGTTCGCTGCCGCCATCCGTTCCCCGCATCTCTCGCGACGCGATCGCACCCGGCGGCTGGAGGGAAAACTGATCGAGCTCGGCCTAAGCGAACGGCGCGACAGCATCGTCGGCAGTCCGGTCAAAAAGACGCTCAGCGGCGGCGAGCGAAAACGGCTCAACATCGGCCTCGATATGATCGGCTCGGCCGACGTTTATCTCTTCGACGAACCGACTTCGGGCCTTTCATCCAAGGATTCCGAGCACGTCGTCGAGATCATTCGCGGAATGGCGCACAACAAGATCATCGTCGTCACCATTCACCAGCCGAGTTCGAAAATTTTCCAGATGTTTCACAAGGCCATCCTGCTCGACAAGGGCGGGCGCCTCGTCTTCTTCGGTACGCCAACCGACATGCTGCGCTATTTCGCGGAAGCGGAACATCAGCACCAATTCGGCGCTGACCTTGGCGCCTGCGCTGCCTGCGGTACGACCCGGCCGGAATTTATTTTCGACGTTCTCGAGACACCGCTGCGTGACCTGAGCGGCGACATCATTTACGAGGAAAACAATCGGGGCCAACTCATGCCAGCGCGCCGTTACTCGCCGGAATTCTGGCGCGATAAGTACGAGGCGTTTCGCCTCATTCAGGACGTTAAACAGGTGCCGCTCCGGCGCGAGCCAGTCGTGCCGCTGCCGCCCGCTCCGGTGCAAAGAGTGCGCCAACCGATTCGCTGGCACGACGAATGGACGCAGCTCCGGACCCTTTTGCGTCGCGCCTTCACGAGCAAGTTGCGCAACCGGGCCAACCTCGTCATCACAATTGGCGTCGCACCTCTGCTTGCGATAATCATCGCCACCATCCTGCGTTATTCCGACAGCGGGAGTTACGATTTCGCCTCCGCTTATCACATTCCGACCTATCTCTTCCTGACCCTCATCGTGGCCATGTTCCTCGGCCTGACAAACAGCGCCGACGACATCATCCGCGACCGGGCCGTTCTCCAGCGGGAGCGGAACCTGAACGTGCGCCTGACCTATTACGTCTTCGCCAAGACGAGTTCGTTAGGCGTATTCGCCCTCGTGCAGTGCATCCTCTTCGTTTTAATCGGCAATTACCTGCTCGAGATCCGCGGCATGTTCTGGTCTTATCTCGCGATCGTCTTTATGACCGCGATGAGCGGAGTGTCGTTAGGGCTGGTCATCTCGTCGCTCGTCGCCGATCCGAAAACGGCTGCCAACATCGTTCCGCTCGTCCTCATTCCGCAGATCATCATGGGTGGCGCGATGATCAAGTACGAGGACATGAACCGAAACCTCGGACTGGTTTACACGTTCTCGCGCTGGTTCCACGAGCACCCGAACAGCGACGAAACCACCAAAATGGACAGCCGCCTTCAGGTCCCGTTTATCTGTGAATTTGTCGCCATGCGCTGGTCCTACGAAGAGCTGGTCGTGGCCCAGGCGAAACTGAATCCGCTCACCAAACGCCAGGACGAAGCGCAGAGGCAGATCGATGCCATCGTCGCCCGGCACGAATCCAACCCCGGCGATCCCAAGCGCCTCGACGACCTAAAAGAAACGCTCGCCGTTCTCTCCGGTCTGGAAGCGCGCTCGGCACGTGAACTGAAGCAGTATCTGGGCGTGATCGATCGCGTGCTGAAGGGGAAAATGTCTTTTTACCGCGCGGCCTTCCAGAACGCGAACGGCCCGGTCACGGCCGAGCAGCTTTACGTGAACCAGAAAATTTCCGACCTGATCGCGAACGCCGAAATGGAACAGAACGACTATCGACGAGGCGGAAAACCGAACGTCTTTTTCGGCGCCAAGAAACGCTACTTCGGGGCGACGGTGAGCGTCTTCACTTTCAATACCGCGATCCTGCTCGGCTCGAGCGTGCTCCTCCTCTGGCTGCTGCACTGGATCTTGCGCCGGCAACTGGTCGTGCGAAGAGGTTAAGTAGCGACGCGACCGAGGCGCCGCGTTTGACTTTGCCGGTCCACCAAACGGTGCCCGTCAGCCTAACGAAAAGAAACAATGATGAAACAAAGCAACTCCGCCCATAATTCTAAAACCCGCCTCATCGTGGCCGCAAGCGAGCAGGACGCGGACATTCTGTACGCGACGCGCTTCTTCGCGCCCGACCCTTTTATTTTTCTCGAGCAGAACGGAAGGCGGACGCTCGTTCTGAGCGATCTCGAGATCGATCGCGGACGCAAACAGGCGGTGGCGGACGAGTTTTTGCCCTACAGCGCTTTTGAAAAAGAAGTCCAGGGCACGAGCACCAAAGCCCCGCCCTACGAGAAGGTCCTGGCTCATTTCCTCACGAAGAGAAAAGTGCGCTCCGCCGTGGTGCCGGCAAATTTCCCGCTTGGCTACGCGCGCGAACTTGAGTCGAAAAAGATTCGACTCCAGCCGACGAGCGATCTCTTCTGGCCGGCGCGTGAAGCGAAATCGGAGTCAGAATTGCGCCTCATGCGCAAGGCGCTCGAAATCACCGAAGCCGGAATGGCGCGTGGAATCGCAGTGCTCAAACGCTCGAAGCCAGGGAAGGGACAAAAACTCGAATGGTCGGGCCAGACGCTGACCTCGGAACTGCTCCGCGCCGAGATCGACACTGCGGTTTTGCGCGCCGGCGGTTTGCCCGCGAATACGATCGTGGCCGGCGGCGACCAGGCCTGCGATCCGCATGAGCGCGGACACGGCCCGCTGAAAGCAAACAGCCTGATCATCATCGATATTTTCCCGCGGGTCGCAGCGAGCGGTTACTACGGCGACCTAACGAGAACGGTCTTGCGCGGCAGGGCGAGCGACGAGCAGCGGCGGCTTTGGGAAACGGTCAACCAAGGCCAGGCGCTGGCTTTGAGAAAAATGAAGCCGGGAGTCGATGGCCTCAAGTTGCATAAAGAGGTGAAGCAATTTTTCACCGACCAGGGTTACCCGACCGAAATGCGCGACGGACGCCAGACCGGTTTTTTCCACGGCACCGGTCACGGGCTGGGCCTGGAAATTCACGAGCATCCGCGTTTCCAGAAGACGGTTTTCAAGGTCGGCCAGGTCCTGACAGTCGAGCCGGGACTTTATTATCCCGGGCTCGGCGGTGTGCGCACCGAAGATGTGGTCGCGATCACAAAGCGCGGCATCCGCATGCTCTCTCGCTTCGAGAATCGGCTGGAGATCTAAAGCGGCGCTGTCTGCAATGTAGAGGCGGCCGTGTCGGCCGCAGGCGTAATCTGCCGCGACGGTTTGTTCCCAGCGGGCGACACGCCCGCCGCTACACTGGCCCGATGATGGATACCGGGCGCGCCGAATGAACGTCGCGCGCCTTCAGGCGTCTAAACCAAGGACTTACTTTACCCATCTACATGTACGCACCTTACGGTTATGGTGGCGGGATGTTTTTCTCGTCCAATTATCTAATTCTCGTCGGCGTCCCACTGCTCATCGCGCTCTGGGCACAGTTTCGCGTCAGTGGCGCGTTCAAGAAATGGGGCGCGGTCAGGGCTTCGTCCAACATCACGGGCGCGGAAGCGGCTCGTGAAATCTTGCAGGCCGCCAACATCGGCGACGTCCAGGTCATGGAGATCAACGATTACCTCGGCGATCACTACGACCCGACGCAAAAGCGGCTCTGCCTTTCGAGCAATGTTTACAACACGCCGTCAGTCGCCGCGCTCGGTATCGCCGCCCACGAAACCGGCCACGCCATTCAGCACGCCAAGGCCTACGCCCCGCTGAAAGCCCGCATGGCAATCGTACCGGTGACTTCGATTGCCTCGCGTATTCTGCCTTTCGCGATTTTCGGCGGGCTGATTTTTCACGTCACTGGTCTGATCACGATTGGCATTTACTGCTACCTGGCACTGCTCGTTTTCCAGCTCATCACCCTTCCGGTCGAATTCGACGCTTCGCGCCGGGCGAAAATTATCCTGCAGCAAATGGGCATCATCCAACCAGGCGAAGAGACCGTCGGCGTGAATAAAGTCCTGAACGCTGCGGCCTGGACTTATGTGGCCGCCTTCATCGCGACTCTCGGCAACCTGATCTGGCTCCTTTCGGTGCGCGACCGCCGCTAAACGATGACGCCCGCTGTCGCGCTACCTCTCCCTCGTCGTGTCACCGATTTGCTGTCGTCGGGCGCACCGGCACGTGCTAAACGTAGCCGGGAGCCGATGGATCAACCGCGAATCGACGAAGACCAGCCGCTCGTCGCGCGTGCCCAATCGGGTGACGCCGCGGCCTTCGACGAGCTTGTCGTGAAATATTCGCCCCGCCTTTACGGCCTCGTCTACAATATGACCTCGAACCACGAGGACACGAATGACATGCTCCAGGATGTCTTCGCCAAGGCCTACCGCGCGATCAAGGGTTTCCGGGGCAAATCGTCGTTCTACACCTGGATCCACACCATCGCGGTCAACATGACGCTCAACTTCCTGAAGAAGCGCGGCCGCCGTTATCACCTCAGCCTCGACGACGTCGACGCGAGCATCCAGAACGACAAGGAATTTATCGAGCTTACTTCGACAACCAGCCCGGTGCGGGAAGCGGACCTCGGCGAGCTGCAGCGAAGATTGAACGAGGCGATGATGAAACTGTCTGATGAACACAGGGCCGTCGTCACCATGTTTCATATTCAGGGAATGCCACACGCAGAAATTAGTAAAATCCTTGGCGTTTCCGAAGGAACAGTGCGATCAAGGCTCTTCTACGCGAATCGCCAACTGCAAAATTATCTGGACGAATTCCGCAAAAACCCCGTTGGTTAGAACTCGCAGCACGCATGGACAACTTTGACGAAAACGAAATCGGTAAATTGCTTCGCTTGAAAAAGTATGAGCAACCGCCTCCCGGTTACTTCGAAAATTTTCTCCATGAATTCCATCGCCGGCAACGCGACGAGCTGCTTCGGCAGCCGATTTGGAGCGTTCTCTGGCAGCGTCTTTCCGATTCGCTTTTCCGCCTCAACATCCCCTCGCTCACCTCTTACCCGGCGGCCGTCGCGGCGGTCCTCGTCTGCGCCGCGGTTGTCTCGCTCAAGATTTCCCAGGCGCCGCAATCTTCCGGAATCGCTATGGTGGAATCGCCTGCCATCTCCTCAAACCAGAGCGTGATCGATCAGATGTCGAGCGATCAAGTGCCGGATGTCTTCACTCTCGCGCAGGATCGCGAATCGTCTGCTCGCAGTTCGTTACTCGCCACCCGCAGCCTCGGGCCCGATCTCTCCCGTCAAGTGAATGAAAACGCCTATACTCACCGAGCCTCGACGCCTCCGCGTTATGTGCTTGATCGGTTGCCCGTGAGTTATGAGCCGTCTTTCAAGTTTTAGCGGGTCCCGGCGCTCGATCTCCTCACGCGGGCGCATTGCGGGATTCGTTAGTCTGCTCTTCGCTTTCGTTAATCTGCCGCTTCTCCACGGCCAGGAGGATACGGCCGGCGCAATCAGCCGCGAGGTTAAGGCCCTCTTCGAGCGTTGCGGAAATGCGGTCGTCAAAATTCACGCAGTCGACGAGCACAGCGAACTTTCCGGGACCGGTTTTTTTGTCGACCCGACCGGCACAATCTACACCTCCTATTCCGTCGGCGGGGAAGCGAGCAACTTCACCGTCCAATTCCGAGGGAAAAACTATCACGCAACGCAGTTGATGGCCGACTTGCGGAGCGGCATCGCGCTCCTCAAGATCGATGCTGCGACCCCGTTTCTCCCCATCGGCAAATCCGCTGAGCTTGGCCTGGCTACGCCAGTCGTGGCGATCGGCTATCCGCTCGATCTGCCCGTTTCACCCAGCTTCGGCATGATTGCGGGCTTCGATCGAAAATATCTCGGTCGCTATTTCTCCACCACACATCTCCGGGTCAACCTCGCGACCCAGCGTGGCGAGGCTGGCGCGCCGCTCCTGAATTTCAAAGGCGAAGTCGTCGGCATTCTTGTCAGCAGTGTGGACAGCGGATCCGCCTGCTACGCGCTGCCGATCGACGCCGCGGAGAAAATCCGGCGCGATTACGTGCGCTTCGGCGATGCGCG
This sequence comes from uncultured Verrucomicrobiae bacterium, assembly GCA_963819975.1. Taxonomy (GTDB): domain Bacteria; phylum Verrucomicrobiota; class Verrucomicrobiia; order Chthoniobacterales; family UBA10450; genus Palsa-1392. The sequence continues at coordinate 376,159 of CAWFYE010000004.1, forward strand.
TCACGGATGGATCGGAATTGACGTCCAGGAGGCCCCGAACCCGGTCGCAGGCTCGAGCGCGGAGATGACGCAGATTCGCGAAAACACTCCCGCGGCGGGTTCCGGATTGGAGCCCGGCGATATCCTTCTCCAGGTCGGCAATGTCCAGGTCCACCAACCGGAAGACGTCATCGACGCCTCGTTCTACATCAGCGCGGGCGACTCTGTGCCGATCACGGTCATGCGCGGCGATCAGAAATTGACCGTCAACGTCCAGGCCGCCTCGACGAAGCCGGAAGCGATGGCGTTAGGCCCGGCCAAAAAATCGGTCGTCCCGCTCCGGCTCGACGCGCGTCCCCAATAACGCGCGAGGCATCACCGTAAACGCTTCGCTCTGCGAAGTGCGAGAAGTGTGATAGCTGCGCTATCAGATCGGGGCGCAAAGATCCCTTCCACATTATTTCCGGTAGCCCGGGATCTCTTTGCTCGAAGTCGGCGCGACCTCACGCGGGCCGCCCCACCGAAACGTGAGAGCCGTACTCACGATATCGACCGAGGCGTCGTAATTTCCGCGCAAGAGATGTCCCTGCGAATCGAGAAAAATGGCGTCCGGCTGCTGCACAAATAGATGGGCATAGGCCAGATCGAGATCGAGGTAGTCGGTCACCGACCACGTGCACCCGACAGAGACAAAGTAGCGATTGTTGTCAGGAATCCGCGGAGTGCGAAACTCGGCGCTCTTGATTGGCGTTTGGTCATAGGCAAAACCCGTGCGCAACGTCAGCCTGGAAGTCGGATAATATTCGAAGCCGACGGCGTAACGAAACGCGTCATCGTAGTTAATGTTGAGGACGCTGGCGGGCGTGCCCGGATTTTCGAAAACGATCGGGACCGTCTGCAACCGGCTCCAATGCGTCCAAGTGATGTCGCCCATGACTGCAAATTGGCGAGCAAAACGCTGGTAGACGCCCACGTGCAGGATATCGGGCAGATTGAGTTGGGCGCTGGCGTTTTGATTGAAGAAGACATCCTGAAACGCATTCGGCGCCGGGAATTGCACTGGAGCGCCCGGTGCCGTGATTACCGGCACACGACGAAAATCGCCCCGACCTTTCAGGGTATGATCTATCCCGGAACGATAACTGACTCCAAATCGGCCCTCTTGCATGACGGCCTCATCACTTCCTTTCCAATACTCCAGCATCGCACCGAGGGTAAATCCCACGCGCCAATCATCGCCATTCACCTCCGAGACGCCATCACTACCACCCGGCACAAAACCAGCCGCCGCGTAGGCCTGCTGGGTCGCGGCAATCGTGGGCCCGATCAAGTCGGGCGGCACACCCTGCGCGGCCAGCGCGGCGGGCAGGCCGGCGTAGAACTGTCCGAGCAAAGGTTGCGCGGCGAGGCCGAAGTCGATCGCCTGAGAAAGCCGGGCGGAGGCGCGCTGAATATCGAGGCCCACGCCTAACGAAATCCGGTCGAGGAACCGCCAGGCTACGGTCGGTTGAATTTCGAGCGTGACCAGCTTGGAGCGAAGCGCGGAATAGCGCCCCACCCAACCTGGCTCGTAATCCGTTTCGAGACCAAAGGGAGCAGTTAAGCCCACCCCGACGGTCAGATCGCCATAGGGCCGGTGGCGAAAAATCGGCTGGGTCAGATAGATGTTCGGAAGCAATCGCGTCGCCCCGGCATCACTCCCATTGCCGCCGCTCAAGGGGAGGCCATCAAACGGCGTCCCAGGCAGGGAATACCTCGATCCCTGGTTGGAGAAATCCGCCTGCGTGATGACCAGATGCCCGCCCATTTGCAGCTCGCCTTGATCGAGCAACGCGATACCTGCGGGATTAAAAAAAAGTGTCGACGCGTCCGCCGCACGGGCGGCGCCGGCGGCGTAGGCGGTTCCGAGCCCGCTCACGCTCTCCTCGTTTAACGAAAAACTGCCTCCCAACGCCACGAGCGGAAGAGGGGCCAACAGGAAGCAGCAGGCGAGACGCCGGAGATAACAAGGTAAGCGCACAAATCGCGTTGCTACGAAGCCGCGCGACTGAAATCAATATTAATTTTGTGTTTCGACCGGATCGACGCTCGAAAGTTGCGTCTGCAACAATTTGCGAAACTCCTTTTCGTTGAGGACTCGAATGCCTAGTTGCCGCGCTTTCTCCAGCTTGCTGCCCGCCTCTTCGCCCGCCAGGACATAAGTCGTTTTCTTGCTCACGCTCCCGCTCACCTTGCCGCCTCGGTGCACAATCACTTCTGCGATTTCCTCCCGCGGCTGGCTCAGCGTTCCGGTGATGACCCAGGTCGTTCCCTTTATTTTGGAACCGTCCGGCGCCGCCTTTTTTGGCTCGCTCGTTAGGCGCAGGCCGGCCGCGCGCAATTTCTCGATCATCTCGCGGTTACCCGGCTCCTGGAAAAATTGCGTAATGCTCGCTCCGACCACCTCGCCGACATCGGGGATGCGCTGCAATTCCCCAGGAGTCGCCTCCATGAGCGCGTCGAGATTTGGAACATGATCGGCGAGGGCGCGAGCCGCACTCACCCCAACGTGGAGGATCCCGATCCCAAACAAGAGCCGCCAGAGCGGTTGCTTTTTGCTTCGTTCGATCGCGGCGAGCAGATTGGACACGCTCTTTTCTCCCATCCGCTCCAGAGCGGAAAGCTGCTCGCTCGTCAGGTGATAAATATCGCTTACTTCCCGAACCAGCCCTTTTGTCACCAACTGCTCGACCATCGCCTCCCCCAGTCCCTCTATATCCATCGCTCCGCGCGACGCGAAATGCTCGACCCGCCGCCTCAACTGCGCCGGGCATTGGGCATTCACGCAACGAACCGCGACCTGCCCTTCATCCTTCACCACCTTGCTTCCGCAGATCGGGCATTTCGCCGGCATTCGAAATTTCCTCTCGGTCCCGTCGCGCAGATCAGTTCGCACGCTCACGACCGCAGGAATCACTTCGCCCGCTTTTTCGATCACGACGGTGTCGCCAATTCGGATGTCTTTGCGCTCGATCTCGTCTTCGTTATGCAAAGTGGCGCGAGCAACCGTGCTCCCGCTCACCACCACTGGTTGGAGCGCCGCCACTGGCGTGAGCACGCCAGTTCGGCCGACCTGGATGAGAATATCGAGCAGCTTTGTTTCGACCTGCTCGGCTTCATACTTGAAAGCCATCGCCCAGCGCGGCGACTTGGCGGTCATGCCTAACGACTCACGCTGCGCGAAGGAATCGACCTTCACAACCGCGCCATCGGTTTCGTAGACGAAATCGTGCCGCAACTTTTCCAGTTCGCGGATCGCGCTCAGGATTTCTTCGAGCGACTCGGCCGGCCACCAGCGCTCGCTGCAGGGCAACCCGAGCCTCTTGAGAAGCGCGAAGAGCCTTGAGTGATGCGTGAGCTCGATCCCCTCGACCGCGCCGGTCCCGTAAAAAATCACGCCTAACGGTCGCTGCGCGGTGATCGCCGGGTCGAGCTGCTTGAGGGAACCGGCCGCGGAGTTGCGTGGATTCGCAAAGACCGGCAGCCCGGCTTCCGTCCGCTCGGCATTCAGCCTCGCAAAGCCTTCCTTGGTCATGAAAACTTCGCCGCGCACCTCGAAAAGCCGTGGCGCGTTGCCCTTTAACTCCTTCGGCACGGAGCGGATGGTGCGAATATTCTGCGTGATATCGTCGCCGACTGTTCCGTCGCCGCGGGTCGCGGCGTATTTCAGGCGGCCGTCTTGGTAGAGAAGCGAGACGGCCACGCCGTCCACCTTCGGCTCGACAACGACCGGGATCTTTTCGTTAGGCAAGAGTTTTTCCATCCGCCGGTAAAAGGCGCCGACCTCGTCCTCGGAATAGGTGTTGTCGAGACTTAGCATCGGCGCGCGATGCGTCACCTGGGAAAAGGACTTGAGCGGGCCACCACCCACACGTCGAGTCGGCGAATCGGGCGTGATGAGCTGCGGGTGGCGCTCTTCGAGCTCGAGCAGTTCGCGATAAAGGCGGTCGTAATCGCGATCCGAGATCGTCGGCGCGGCTTCCTCGTAATACCGGCGATTATGCTCTTCGATCTCCGTCCGCAAGGCCGCGATGCGCTCAGCCGCTGAAGCTTCCGTTTCCGCCATGAGCGATCATACAAATCGCAGCGCGATCGGCAATCGGCCGATGGCTCGTAGTATCGCTGGAATTAGCAGGCCGTCTTGGACGAAGCCGACGCCGGAACCTAAAAACCTTCTGTCTCGGGTAACATTCCGCGCGGCAAATTGGAGTTCGCCGTCCGATAATCGGATTCGATTCTGGCCTCCAAGGCGTCGGCTAACGATTTTCTTTTCGGCGCCAACGTCGCTTTCGCCGTGGCCGCGAGGCGCGCCAGTTTGAAGGCCGCGGGCGTCGCGTGCTGATCAAATTCACCGCCAATCTCGTAGGCCAGGAAAATCTCGCGCGTCACCATTTGGCGTCGCACATTTTTCTCCTGCCCCCGCAGCTCGAGACGGTAGGTGCCGTCCATACCAAGTGAGTGTGAAAACGGCGTGGGCCGAAATGTTTTGTTCACGACCACGCCCCGGGGCGCCCAACTGCTGAACGGCCCGGCGTGGGCAAGGGAAGAAAAGACGAGAGCGATGACGACAAACGGGAGAAGTTTTTCCATACACATGTGCGACGCTCCCAAAGCGATTTTCACGCTCGACGAGCAAAACTTCGAAATCTTCCGCCCTTCGCCAAAAAAACTTTCCTGAAAACAAGCGCGCCGATGCGCTCGGACACGAAGGAAGGGAAACCTAAACCGGAGGAAAATTATGTTGTGGACAATATTTGTTATTCTGTTGGTGCTCTGGCTCCTTGGACTCGTCAGCTCGTACACGATGGGTGGCTTCATCCACATCCTGCTCGTGCTCGCAATCGTGGTCTTGATCATTAATCTCGTCTCCGGCCGGCGCGGAATATAGCGAGCCCCATTTTTATGAAACCGGCTGGCATTATCGGGATCCTTCTAATCGTCGTGGGTATCATCGCCCTCGCCTACGGCGGATTCAGTTTCAAAGAACACAAGAAGGACGTGGACATCGGTCCGGTGCAGATCGGGCATACCGAAACGCATTCTGTCCCCTTCCCGCCCATCCTCGGTGGCCTGGCCATCGCGGGCGGGATCGTGCTCGTGATCGTGGGCAGCCGAAAATAGTTCGCTGCGCGGGCCTCTCGCGCTCAGATGTGAATGGCGTGGCCAAAGGCCTGGCCCGCCGCTTCGTGAACGGATTCGCTCAGCGTGGGGTGAGCATGAATCGTTGCTTCGATTTCTTCGTAGGTCGCTTCGAGTGTGATTGCGAGCCCGAGCTCGCCGATCATCTCCGTCGCTTCCGGTCCGATAATGTGCGCGCCGAGAATCTCCCCGTGCGGTTCGCCGATGATCAGCTTAACGAAACCATCGGTTTCCCCGATGGCGCGGGCTTTCCCGCTGGCGCTGAAGGGAAATTTGCCGATCCGGAATTTTTTGCCGGATTCCCTGGCGGCTCGTTCCGTTAGGCCAATGCTCGCGACCTGAGGCTGGCAATAGGTGCAGCCGGGAAACTCACGAATCTTGCGCGGCTCGATTTTGTCGAACATCCCCTCGACCGCCTGAATCGCTTCCCAGCTCGCGACGTGGGCCAGCCACGGCGGCCCGATGATGTCGCCAGCGGCGTAGACGCCCGTGGCGTTGGTTTCGTAGCGATCGTCGGTCTTGATATAGCCCCGATCGGTTAGCTCGAGTTTGAGTTTTCCACCCGGCAAAAGTGGCGTGACTCCGATTGCCACCAGACAAACATCCGCTTCAATAATGTCGGACGATTTCCCTTCTACCGCCACTCGCACGCCGTTTTTCGTCGTCTCAGTTTTCGTCGTCTTCGTGTTGGTCAGGATCCTGATGCCCTGTTTTGTAATTACTTTCTCCAGCGTCTGCGAAACCTCCGTATCCTCGATTGGGAGGACGTTAGGCAACATCTCGATCAGCGTCACGCTTGTGCCAAAAGCGTTATAGAAATAAGCAAACTCGACCCCGATGGCGCCCGCACCGATGATCACCATGCTTTTCGGCTGCGGTTCAAGGATCATCGCCTCCCGACTGCCGATCACCTTCCTGCCGTCGAACGGAAGGCCCGGCAACGCCCGGGAGATGACCCCGGTGGAAACAAGGATCTTCGACGCAGTATGCGTTTCACTCTTTCCATCGGCCAGCTTCACCGTCACTTCGCCGGGTTTGTCCATCGAGGCTTCTCCGCGGATGTAATCGACCTTGTTTTTTTTGAAGAGAAACTCGATCCCGGCGGCGTTTTTGTCCGAGACATCGCGGGAACGCTTGATCACCTTGCTCCAATCGTAGGAGAGTCCTTCGATTTTGAAGCCGAAGTCGCCGGCGCGATGCTTGATGAGATGAAAAAGTTCGGCATTGCGCAGAAGCGACTTGGTCGGGATGCAGCCCCAGTTCAGGCAGGTGCCGCCGGCACGCTCCTTCTCGACACAAGCGACGCGCTTCCCGAGTTGTGTGGCGCGAATGGCGCCGACGTAGCCGGCCGGTCCGCCGCCGATGACAATGAGGTCGTATTTCATGAGCGACTAAAATAGCCAGCCCTTGGGAAGCTGGCGAATGGTTAGGCAGCGAGACGAAACGGCCAGTGGCTCAGCTGTCGCTTTCGTGTTTCGAGAGCAGCTTCTGAAATTCCGGATCGTCGTGCAGTCGACGCATTACGGGATCGATCTTGAGACTAGCCACCGTGACATCGCTCGGCTCGCTGAGCAGTTCATCCAGCACCTGGATCGCTTTGGCGTTTTCGCCCGTCAAAACGTAAACCTGAGCCAGCGCCTCCTTCATCTTCGGTCCGGTGAAAGCGTCAACCGATTCGGGGAGCAACTCGGTCGCGCGTTTCGCTTCCGCGACGGCCGCTTCTTTTTCGCCCAGATAAGCCAGCATTCGGCCAAGCGCGGCATGACGTTCGGGATCGTTAGGCGCCTCGCGCAACGCCGTCTCCGCCTCCTCTTTCGCCTTCAGAAAAGCGGCGTGCGCCGCGTCCGGTTGCCCGAGTTTTTCAAAGATGACGCCTTCGAGAAGATCGACCTCCTTCATCTGATGCGAGCTACCGTTCCGGATCTCCGCCGGAATCTGGCGGAGCACGGTTAGCGCTTCCGGATATTTCTCGCGTAGGGCCAGAACGTTGGCTTTCGCCAGCTCGATCTCGGCAATGGTGCCCGGATCCACATCCTTCAGCACGCCCTTGGCTCTGGCCGCGTCAAAATCAGCCAAACCCTTCTCCGCCACGCTCAGGTCGCCACTTTCGGCGATCGCCAGTTGGGCTTTGAGGCTCCAGAGACTGGTCGATTGGGGACTGATTGCCAACGCACGATCGATGACGCGTCGAGCCGCCTCGAATTGTCGCTGCATTTGGTAGTTGAAAAAAAGATTCTGCAGTGGCCAGGGGTCGTTCGGGTTCAGGTTCGCGGCTTTTTCGAGATTGGCGGTCGATTCCTTCCATTTGCCCTGACGACGTTGAATCGCGCCGATCACGAGGTAAACTTGCGAGTCGTTAGGCAAACCCTCCTTGGCGATGCCAAATTCGCGCAGTGCGCCTTCGAAATCGCGCGCCCCATAATAAAGGGAATAGCCCCGCGCCAGATGTGCCTCGGACGAATTGGGCGCCAGCGCGAGCGCGCGGTCGGCGTATTCTTTGGCCCGGTCGCGCTCGGCATCCGTCGGCTCGAAGCTGTGATAAATCCAGCTGTGCAGGATGGAGAGGTTGGCGAGGGCGAGGACAAATTTTGGATCGAGCTGGATGGCGCGTTCGTAGAGTTGCTGGGCCTGGCGCAATTTCTCGCGGTCCTGCAGCGCTGCGTTCAGGTTGTGCGCTTCGACAAAGGCGAGATAGGCTTCGCTGTTATCCGTTGGCTTGTGCATGAGATGCTCCTCTTCCCTCGGAGAGAGCTGGGCCCGCAATTCCTTCGCGATCTTTTGCGCGAGATCGGTTTGGATGGCGAAGACGTCGGTTAGGTCGCGATCATATTCTTCCGCCCAAATGTGCTCGTCATTGGCGGCATTGATTAATTGGACGTTCACCCGCACCCGGTTGCTCTCGCGCCGCACACTGCCCTCGAGAATCGCGGAGACGCCGAGTTCCTTTCCGATCTGGCGCACGTTTATCTCTTTCCCGCGATACCCCATCACCGAGGTCCGCGAGATCACCTTCAGGTCGCCGATCTTCGAGAGGCTCGTGAGGATGTCGTCCTGGATGCCGTCGGCGAAATAGGCGTTCTCCGGCTGACCGCTGTAATTTTGAAAAGGGAGAACCGCGATCGATTTCTCCATCTTGGTCGCGTCCGCCCGGGGGAGGAGAAAAAAACCGGCGATGGCCGAGGCGAGCACGCCGGATCCAACGAGGAGGGCAATGTTTCGCCGGCGATGACGGGGAGGAGTTTCCGAACCCGGGTCGAGCGGGATGGTCGGCGTCGTCCGAATGCCTTGGGGCGTGACATCGAATGCCCACGCCAAAATGAGCGCGAGCGGGAATCCGATGAGCAACAGCACGACAGTGAGACGCAATGCCCAGTTCGGCAGCTCCCACGCCGGAAAAACGGCTGAGGCGAGCTGAATAATTCCGCCGGCAGCGATGATGTAGCCGACCGCAACGCGGTATACCTTGCGCCGCTTCAACTCGTCAAAAAAGGTCATTAGCAGATCAATCCGGTTGTTCCGGGAGCAGCGCAAGGGCTGAGCGCCCCACTAAGTCCCGGCACCGTATTGTCGATCAAAGCCTGAAAGCCCGGGTCGCTGCGGATTGAATCCCAAATCGGATCGAGCTTGAGAAGCTCCACCGTTACCGGACTGGGCCGCTGCAGGAGTCCGTCCAGAATGGCCACCGCCCCGTCCGCGTCTCCCAGGATGGCGCGAATCTGCGCTTCGTTGAACGTGATTTCCGCTCCCCCAAAGGCATCCTTGCTTTCCGGCAACAATTCCCTCGACCGCTTAATGGCGGCCAGCGCCGCCTCCTTCTCTCCGAGCCATGCGAGGATCTCCGCGAAGCCCGCCTGGATCGTTGCGTCGTCGGGGTTTTGTTTGATTTCATCCTCGGCCAAACCCTTGGCCTTGAGTAAAGCTTCGCGCGCCCCAGCCTCGTCGTGCTGCGCCTTCCGGAGCTTGCCAATGCCGGTGTATTTGCTCCGTAATGCTCCCGGATATTCGACCAAAACGGAATCAGGCAGCCTCTCCACTTCGCGCTCGGCTTCATCGAACTTCCGTTGCAGCACGAGGAGATTGATGCGGTCGGTGGTCAATTTGGCCTGCAACAGAGGGCTCTCGGTCGTCGCATTGACCTCGGCCAGATATTTCTCAGCCGCGTTGAGATCGCCTGACTCCTCAATCGCGAGGTTGGCCTTAATTTCCAAAAGAAAGAGGGCTTTCGGATCGATCGTGAGGGCACGGTCGATAAGCTTGTTGGCGGCCTCAAAGTTTCGTTGCCTCTCATAGTTGAAGGCGAGATTTTGCATGGTCCAGGTGTCTTTGGGATTGAGCTCGACCGCCTTTTCCAGACTGGAGTTGGATTCGGCCCACTTCCCCTGCCGTCGCTGGATCGCGCCGATTGCCAGATAGACTTCGGCCTCGTTAGGCAACCCGCCCTGGGCGATTTCAAACTCCCGGGCAGCCGCGTCAAAATCGTTCTCGACGTAATAATGAACAAAGCCGAGCGCGAGATGTGCCTCGGGCAGGTTGGGTGCCAATTGCAGGGCCCGCTTGGCCAGCAAGCTCGCTTTCTCCCTCCGCTCCGGCGTGCCTCCAAAGGTGTGCACCATCCAGCTTTCCAACTGGGAGTAGCGAGCGAAGGCGAGGGCAAACTGCGGATCGAGCGTGATGGCTCGCTCGTACATTTGCTCGGCCTGCTTTAATTTTTCCAAATCCTCAACCGCGAAAAGATTATTCGCCCGCATAAAAGCGAGATAGGCCTCGTTGTTTTCAGTCGGCTTGCGCATGATCTGCTCTTTCTCTGCCGGCGAAAGCTGGGCGCGCAGCTCCTTCGCGATCTTCTGCGCGAGATCCGTCTGGATGGCGAAGACATCGGTCAGCTCCCGGTCGTAATCCTCGGCCCAAAGATGTTGATCGTTCTCCGCGTTGATCAGCTGCACGTTCACCCGCACCCGGTTGCCAATTTTGCGCACGCTGCCCTCCAGAATCGCGGAAACGCCCAGTGTCTTGCCGATTTCGCGCAGACTCTCCGGCTTGTCCCGATAGCTCATAACGGAGGTACGCGAGATCACCTTTAAGTCGCCGATCTTGGCCAAGTTGGTCAGGATATCGTCCTGGATGCCGTCGGCGAAATAGGCGTTCTCTTTCTCTTCGCTCAGGTTTTGAAAGGGCAGGACCGCGATCGACTTTTCGGTTCGGTCGGCGGCCGCGCGCGGGAGAAGAAAAAAACCGGTGGCGGCGGAAAGGACGACGCCGAGCGCGGCGAGGAGAAAGATATTTCGCCGCCGATGGGCGCGGCCCGTGGCCGGCGATTCCAAGGCGGGCGTGGCCTGGATTCCCTGGGGCGTGACGTCGAAAGCCCAGGCCAGGACGAGCGCGATCGGGAACCCGGCCAGCAAAAGCACGATCGTGACGCGCAACGTCCAGTCCGGCAAATCCCACGCCGGGAAGACGGCGGAGCCGAGTTGGATGACGCCGCCGGCGACGACGACGTAGGCAACCGCGACGCGGGATACCTTGCGCCGCTTCAACTCTTTAAAGAAGCTCACGATCAATCACTCCGTGCGCTGCCAGAAGAATTCAACCCAAGGCGAGGCCGGACTTTGGGCAGCCTAGGCCCCGGATTCGTGTTTTTGCAGCATCGCCTGGAAATTGGGATCGGCCCGCAACTGTTCCATTGCCGGATCGATCCGAAGCGCCGCCACCGTCACGTAGCTTGGCCGGCTGAGCAGTCCGTCGAGCAGTGCAATCGCCTTCGCGTTCTCGCCCGTGAGGGCGTAGACCTCCGCCAGTGCCGCCGTCATCTCCGGCCCATCGAACGCGTCGATGGTTTCGGCGAGCAATTCTGTGGCGCGTCTTGCCGCTGCGATCGCCTCCTCCTTCTCGCCAAGATGCGCCAGCGCTCGCGCCAATTGCGCGTGCCGCGAGGCATCATCCGGCGCGGTCCCGATGTCGGCGGTTGCCAGCTCCCTCGCCTGCTGGAAAGAAGCGCGAGCTTCTGCCTCGTGACCGAGTTTTTGATGGATGATGCCGACCTGTAAACGTTTCTTGAAAAGCCAGCCCTGTTTGCTTGCGAGCGTCTCATCGTTCGCGCCCTGCAGCGCGGCCAAAGCCTCCTCATAATTTCCCTTTGAGAAAGCCACGTCGGAGCGCGAGAAGGAAAGCATCGCCTGTTCCGGTTCGTCTAGCGTCTGCTCCGTTTTCGCGCCCGCTTCTTTGGCTGGTGGCTGGCTCAATAATTGAATCGCGTTTTCCTCGACGCTGAAATCGCCCCGCGCATCAATCGCGAGACCAGCCTTGATCATCCAAAGGCCGAACGATCTCGGTTCGATCGCCAACGCGCGGTCGATAACGCGATTCGCCGATTTGAAGTCGCGCAGGAACTGATAGCTGAGAGCCAGATTTTGCAAAACCCAAGGCTCGTTTGGACTGAGGCGGGCGGCTTTTTCCAGATGGGCCATCGACTCCTGCCAACGTCCCTGCCGGCGTTGAATCGCACCGATCACGAGATTGATCTGCGCATCGTTAGGAAGAGCGCGCTGCGCGATGGCCAGTTCCTGGAGGGCGGCATCGTAATCGCGATCGCCATAGTAGAACGAGAACCCGCGAGCAAGATGCGCTTCGGGCAATTCGGGTTGGAGATCGACGGCGCGCTGCGCGTAGCTGCGGGCCAGCGCGGCCCGTGTCGCGATCGGTTCGAAGCTGTGAAAAATCCAGCTTTCCATGATGGAAAGATTGGCCAGGGCGAGGGCAAACTGCGGATCGAGCTGAATGGCGCGTTGGTAAAGCTGCTCGGCCTCTTTCAGTTTGCCGAAGTCATCGAGTGAAGAATGCCAGGAGCTAGCTTGGACAAAGGCCAGATACGCTTCCCCATTGTCGGTCGGCTTGCGCATGATCTGCGCCCGCTCCGTCGGGGAAAGCTTGGCCTGCAATTCTTCGGCGATCTTTTCCGCCAGATCGGTCTGGATCGCGAAGACGTCGGTCAATTCCCGGTCGTAATCTTCCGCCCAAAGGTGTTGGTCGGTCTTGGTATCGATCAACTGCACGTTGAGACGCACCCGGTTCCCGTCCCGACGCACGCTCCCTTCCAAAACGGCGCCCACCCCGAGGTCTTTCCCGATTTCGCGGGCGCTATGGGTTTGGCCGCGATATCCCATCACCGAGGTCCGCGAAATCACTTTCAGATCGCTGATCTTGGCCAGGTTCGTCAGAATGTCGTCCTGGATGCCATCGGCGAAATAAGCGTTTTCGGCGTCCGCGCTCAGGTTTTCAAAAGGCAGGACGGCGATCGATTTCTCGACGTTGGTCGCGGTCAGCCGCGGGAGGAGAAAAAAGCCCGCAACCGCCGCGAGAGTGACACCCGATAGGCCGAGAAGAAAAATATTCCGCCGCCGGTGCAGATGGCCCCCGAGAGTGCTGCCGCCGAAAGCGAGGTTCGGTGTCAGCCGAATGCCCTCCGGAGTCACGTCATAGGCCCAGGCGAGAACGAGCGCGATCGGGAAACCGAGAAGCAAGGCGACGACGGTGAGTCGGAGCGTCCAGTTGGGCAATTCCCAAGCCGGAAAGACGGCCGAAGCAAGTTGGACAATACCGCCCGCCGCGATGGCATAAGCCACCGCCACGCGGTAGACCTTGCGACGTTTCAGCTCGTCGAAGAATCCGGTCACAGGAATAGCTTTGGTCGACATCGGGCAAGGGCAAACACACGCTCTCTTCCGGTTTAGACATCGCGGCCGCCTGCTTCGTTGATCAAATGTTCGCGACCGGCCGCGCGCTGCAAATTCCGGCCGGGATCACCGTGGCCGAGCGAGCGTCGCAGTTTTCCCGTTCATTTGATGCCAGAAGCGAACACGGTTTGGAAGTGCGGCGTCTCTTTCTCCCGGGAAACAACCGTCACTTCAATGTCGGTGAAGCCGGCCTCTTCGAGCCACTGATGGAGCTGCACTTCGCTGAAGCCAAGCCAGTGATCGGCGTAAAGCTCACGCGCCTTTTCGAAGCGATGGCTGAGCAGATCGAGCACGACAATCCGCCCTCCCTTTTTCAAAATGCGATGCGCCCCGGCGATCGCTCGCTCGGGATGAATCGCATGGTGCAGGGCCTGGCTGAGAATCGCGAGGTCGATCGAATTTCGGTCGATCGGCGGGTCCTCAATGTCGCCAAGGCGATACTCGAGATTTTTGAAGCCGTGCTTTTTTGCCAACTGCGACCCGAACTCGACCATCTTCGGCGCGTTATCCACGGCGATGACTTTGCGGGCCTTTTTCGCGAGCAATTGCGAGAGCGTCCCCTCACCCGCCCCGAGATCGGCGACCGCGAGCGGCGGAAGGAGCGCAATCATGGTGTGCGCCAGCGCTTGCCAGGACCGGCCCGGACAGTAACTGCGCCCAAAGCGGCCGGCGAGCTGATCGAAGTATTCGCGCGCCTTATCCTGGCGTTTCCGCAACGCCACTTGCAGGGCGGCTCGATCCCGCTTCGTCTCCGGCATTTCGCGCGCGAGCGCCTGCGTCAATTCGCTCACTTTCGCCCGCTGCGGCCCGAGCTTTTGACCCTTCGTCAGACCGTAATAAACATTTTTCCCGGCCCGCCGATCTTCCACCACGCCCGCCCTCTTCAATTGCGCGAGGTGACTCGAGATGCGCGATTGCCCCATCCCGAGCACGTCCTGGAGTTCCGCAACGGAGAGTTCTTCCTCCTCGAGAAGCAGGATCAGGCGCAACCGGGTCGGATCGGCCAGCAAGCGGAGGAAATTTATGGTTGACGCCATGGACTGCTGATACGATATATCGACGCATCATGATTGGTCAATATGTCCGATCAGGATGTTTCTCTTCGATCTCTCAACTCTCAACGTCAGCTCTCAACTTCTGCCATGCTTCGTCGTTTCATTTTTGCTTCCGAATCCGTCGGTGAAGGTCACCCGGATAAAGTTTGCGACACCATCTCCGATGCCGTCCTTGACGCCTGCCTCGAACAGGATCCGCAAAGCCGGGTAGCATGCGAGACGTTCGCCAAGAGCCATACCGTCATCGTCGGCGGCGAGATCACGATCCCGAACCTCGCAGCCACCAAATCGCTCGAGTCGGTCGTGCCGATCGACGAGATCGTGCGCAAGGCGGTTCGTGAAATCGGTTACGTGAACGATGACGACGTTTTTCACGCCGACAAGATCGATATCCAGAACATCATCACCCGCCAGAGCCCCGACATCGCCCAAGGCGTGAACGCGAGCGACGCGGAAGGAAAGGGCCATGCCGAACAAGGCGCCGGCGACCAGGGATTGATGTTTGGCTTTGCCTGCGACGAGACACCGGAATTAATGCCCGCGCCGATCATGTTCGCACATCGGCTTGGTCGCGAACTGACCCGCATTCGCAAGAGCGGTAAGGCGCCCTGGCTGCGACCCGACGCCAAATCGCAGGTCTCGGTGATTTACGAGGGCGGCAAGCCGGTCGGCGTTTCCAACGTGGTCGTCTCGACCCAGCACACCAAAGACGTGAAGCATTCCGAGATTCGCAGCTTCATCATTGAGGAAGTAATCCGAAAGGTTTTGCCTAACGAAATGCTGAACAGCGCGACCGAGTACCTGATCAATCCGACCGGTAACTTCGTCATCGGCGGACCAGAAGGCGATACCGGGCTGACAGGTCGCAAAATCATCGTCGACAGCTATGGCGGCTGGGGTCGGCACGGCGGCGGCGCCTTCTCAGGAAAAGACCCGAGCAAGGTGGACCGGAGTGCGGCCTACATGGCGCGTTGGGTGGCGAAAAACGTGGTCGCGGCCGGACTCGCCAAACGCTGCGAAGTGCAGTTCGCCTACGCGATCGGCTATCCCGATCCGGTGAGCATGAACATCAACACTTTTGAGACCAACACAGTCGATGAAGAAGCGATCGAGCGGGCGGTAAGCGCCACCTTCTCCTTCAAGCCCGCCCGCATCATCGAGCAGCTCGACCTGCTCCGTCCGATTTACGGCAAAACCACCAACTACGGACATTTCGGCAAAGACGACCCCGAAATCACCTGGGAAAAAACCGACAAGGCGGACGAACTCAGAAAAGCCGCGAAGTAATTTCTCCAACCAAAAAAATCATGAGCACAAAAACGATCACCGAAACCAAGACTAACGACTTTAAAATCGCCGACATCAGCCTGGCCGATTGGGGCCGCAAGGAAATCTCGATTGCCGAGCAGGAGATGCCGGGGCTGATGGCAATCCGCGAAAAACACGCCGCCGCCAAACCACTTCTAGGCGTGCGGGTGACTGGTTCGCTCCACATGACGATCCAGACCGCAGTCTTGATCGAAACGCTGGTCGATCTCGGCGCCGATGTGCGTTGGGCGAGCTGCAATATTTTCTCGACCCAGGATCATGCCGCGGCCGCGATCGCGAAAGCGGGCGTACCGGTCTTCGCCTGGAAAGGCGAAAGCCTCGAGGAGTACTGGTGGTGCACCAACCAGGCCATTTCGTTTCCGGGTGGCAAAGGTCCGCAGCTCGTGGTCGACGATGGCGGCGACGTGACACTGCTGATTCACAAGGGATACCAACTCGAAGAAGGCAGCGACTGGGCAAAATCACCCGGCGCGAGCAAGGAAGAACAATGCATCAAGGATCTCCTTCTTGAGGTGAATCGCGAAAATCCCTTCCGCTGGCATGAGATGGTCAAGGAATGGCGCGGCGTCTCGGAAGAAACCACGACTGGCGTGCATCGCCTTTACAAAATGCAGCAGCAGAACCAACTGCTCGTCCCGGCGATCAACGTTAACGATTCCGTTACAAAATCGAAGTTTGATAACCTTTACGGCTGCCGTCACTCGTTAGTCGACGGGCTCAATCGCGCGCTCGATGTCATGATTGCAGGCAAGGTCGCGGTCGTCTGCGGCTACGGAGACGTCGGCAAGGGCTGCGCGCAATCGCTCCGCGGTCAGGGCGCGCGCGTGGTCATCACCGAAATCGATCCGATCAACGCGCTCCAGGCTGCAATGGAAGGTTACGAAGTGACGACGATCGAAGACACGCTGGGTCGGGGCGATATTTATGTCACCACGACCGGGAACGTTGATGTCATCACTCTCGCGCATATGGAAAAAATGAAGAACCAGGCGGTGGTTTGTAACATCGGCCACTTCGACAACGAGATTCAGGTCGATCCGCTGAACGAGCGCAAAGACATCAAGCGCACCAACATCAAGCCGCAGGTCGACAAATATACTTTCCCGGGCGGTAACGAGATCTTCATGCTCGCGGAAGGCCGTCTCGTGAATCTCGGCTGCGCCACGGGCCATCCGAGCTTCGTGATGTCGAACTCGTTCTCCAACCAGGTGCTGGCGCAGCTTGACTTGTGGAAGAACAAAGACACTTACAAAGTTGGCGTCTATGTCCTGAGCAAGCAGCTCGACGAAGAAGTCGCGCGCCTGCATTTGCAGAAGATTGGCGTGAAACTCACCAAGTTGACCGAGAAGCAGGCGGAGTATCTCGGCGTGCCGGTGGAAGGCCCATACAAGTCCGAGCACTACCGCTACTAGTGTAGACGTTTCGCTCCGCGAAACGCGGGACTCGATGCGGCGGCTAAGCCTCGCGTCTTATCCTCTCGAAAGAGGCGTCTGCTAGGGAGCGTCGCTCTCGTCTTCGGACGGGCGCGCCTTCGGCTCGATAAATTCTTCCTGCGGCTTGCTCGTGACCGCTTTGGTCGGACGCTTCTCTTCCTCGGAACAATCGGATTCCTCCATGCTCTAAGAACGTGCCCCGCCCCGGGTCCGGCCGTTTCCTAGAGCGGATGAAGCGCCGGGAGATAAAAGAAGAGGATCGCGATGATGATCCAGACCGAGAGCAGTTGCACGCCTTCGAGCCAGTTGCTCTCACCGTCGCCGCTGATTTGCCCCACGATCCAGATCGAGAGCACAATCGAAGCGATTTCCGGGAGCGAAAACTCGAGCGTCATAGGATCGCCAAAGGCATAGGAAGCGAAGACCAGCGCCGGGGTGACGAAGAGCGCCATTTGCAGACTCGACCCGGTCGCAATGCTGAGGCTCAGGTCCATTTTGTTTCGCCACGCCATCCAGACGGCGGTCGAGTGTTCGGCCGCGTTGCCGACGAGCGCGATCACGACCACGCCGACAAACGTTTCCGTGAGACCGAGCGAATGGCGGGCCGATTCGATCGATCCCACCAGAAATTCGCTCAGCCAGGCAATCAAGGCCGTCGCGACGGCCAGCGCGGTGATCGATTGCCAGAGCGGCCAATGGTCTTCGGCGCTTTTCTTTTCCTCTGCCGGCCCGGCGAACAGCTCGCGGTGCGTAACGAGATGAAAGAGGAGCGAAAAGAAATAGGTCAGAAACAAAACGATCACGATGGCGAGTGAGAGCTTTTGCTCGGCCTCGACCGTCCAACCGCCCGGGCGCGAGGCGGCCGCGCGATGAAAGACCGTCGGGATGAGAAGCGCGATCGCACCCAAGCCTAACGACGTCGCGGAAATCCGGGCGGCGGTCTGGTTGAAGGTTTGTTTGCGGTAACGAATGCCGCCTACGAGAATGGACGCGCCCAGCACGAGCAGGAGGTTGCCGATGATCGATCCTGTAATCGAAGCCTTGACCACCCCGGTGAGGCCTTTGCTGAGTGCCACCAGCGCGATGATCAATTCCGCCGCATTTCCAAATGTCGCATTCAGAAAACCGCCGATCCCGGAGCCGGAGCGGGCGGCCAGTTGTTCGGTGGCGCGGCCCATCCAGCCGGCCAGGGGCACGATCGCGATCGACGAGACAATGAAAAGAACCGGGCCACTTTCCCAGCCCGGCACATATCGGAAAGCGATCGCCACCGGCACAGCCAGGAGCAGAATATCGAGGAGCGTGAATGACCATTCGCTCTTTGCGTGCGCCATCCTGCACAGGAGCCTCGGCTCCGCTGTCGCTCAAGCAACTTCGTCGGGTCGGGCGGAGGAGATATCCGCATGACCGCGCTCCTCATTTTTGCGATCGCGCTTTTTATCGCGCTCCTCGTTTCCGACCTGGCCAATCGGAGCGTGCTCTCGACTGCGGTGCTCTTTCTTGCCGCGGGATTTCTTGTCGGCCCGGGCATGTTGAATTTCCTCCACCTCACCCACGACGCCCCGATCGTGAAAAACCTCGCCGAGTTGGCGCTCTTCAGCGTGCTTTTCACCGATGGAATGCGAGCCGGGATTCGCGACTTGGTTAACGCCTGGCAACTGCCGGGACGCGCGCTGCTCTTCGGCATGCCTCTCACACTCATCGCCACCGCGCTGCTCGCTTATTTTCTCGCTCGCGTTTCCTGGATCGAGGCGCTCCTCATCGGAGCGATCCTCAGCCCGACAGATCCGGTTTTCGCAGCCGCCATTATCGGACGAAAAGAAATCCCCGGCCGCCTGAAACATCTCTTGAATGTCGAAAGCGGCGTAAACGACGGCCTTGCCCTGCCGTTTGTTCTCATCTGCATGAGCGTGATCGGGCATTACGATGCTGGCTACGCCGGGCTCGCGCTCGAATTGCTCCTCGGCATCGCCATTGGTATCGTCGTTCCCTGGATCGCCTGCTGGCTGCGCGCCTCCCGTTTCTTGGGGGTCGCCAAACCATTCGAGCCGCTATTTGCCGTCGCGATCGGCCTGCTTGTGCTCGCCACTGCCGCCCTCACTCACGCTAATATCTACCTCGCGGCTTTCGCCGCTGGAGTCACGATCGCGAGCACCCGTCCATCCTTGCGCGAGGAGTTTCACCGCTTTGGCGAATTGATTACCGAACTCCTTAAGCTAGCCACTCTCCTCGTTTTCGGCGCGCTTATGTCGCCGCATTTCTTCGCCCAACTCCACACCAGCGACTATCTTTTCGCCCTGCTCGCTCTTTTCCTGGCCCGCCCGGCCGCCATGCTCCTCTCCCTCTGGCGGAGCGAGCTGGACTGGCGTGAACGCTTTACTGCAGGCTGGTTTGGTCCGAAGGGATTCGCGTCAGTCGTCTACGGACTGCTTTTGTTTCAGCGCGATGTCCCTAATGCCGAGCGTCTCTTTCACCTCATTGCGCTCGTCATCGCCGGCTCGATCATCGCCCATTCTTCCACCGACGTTCTCCTCGCGCGCGGTTTTATCGAAGAAGGTAAGACTGACCCGGACGAAACCATGGCGCCGGATTCTAGGGCGTGAACTTGTCGATCGTACCGTCTCTGTCATCGCCGCCGAGCACAGTGGCGCCAAAGAAGCCGTTGAAGTGTGGCTGACACGCAACGCATGTCCGCCGCACGTAGTCGGCGAACGCGCCTCGGCGCGACCTAGTAAAGGTAAGGCTCGGAAAGCGCGAATGCGTTCCGGACGAGCTCGATCCGCGGCTCGTTGCCTTCCGCGACCGTGACCTCGACGACATCGAAGCGAAAAAGAATGTCAGGATTGCCTAATAATCGCAACCAGGCCAGGCCGCCTAACGAAATCCGACGCTGCTGGTCGGCATGGACGGCCTCCAACGGACGTCCGAAGTCCTCGCGCGTCCGCGTTTTTACCTCGACGAAAACGAGCACGTCGCGGTCGCGACAGACGAGGTCGATCTCGCCGCCTTGGCGGCCACGAAAATGGCGGTAGAGCACCTTAAACCCTTGCCGGCGCAGATAACGCGCGGCCAGCTTCTCGCCGCGCGCACCGAGCCGGAGGTGAGCGGCTCTAGAAGGCAAAAAGCGGCTGCGCCACCGGCTCAAACGATCGGCGGTGAATCGGGCAAGGACCGTGTTCATGGAGTTTCTGGAGATGCAGGCCGGTGCCGTAGCCTTTGTGCCGGCTGAAGCAATACTGCGGGAATTGCGCGCAAAACTCACGCATCATCGCGTCGCGCGTCACCTTCGCGATTACACTCGCCGCCGCGATGCTCAGGCTCAGGCAGTCGCCATCGATGATCGCGGTCTGGGGAAGCGGGAAAGGAAAGACCGGCAGCCCATCAATCAGCACGTGATCGGGCGAGTGCGTCAGGCCAGCGACCGCGATCCTCATTGCCTGGTGTGAGGCGCGCAGGATGTTGATCCGGTCGATCTCGAGATGATCAACAATCCCGACCGCCCAGACGATCTCGGAATGGGTCGTCAGGTAGCGGTAGATTTTCTCTCGCAGCTCGGCCGAGAGCTGTTTGGAATCATTCAGCTTCCGATGCCGGAAGCGCTCTGGCAAAATCGCCGCCGCCGCCACCACCGGGCCGGCGAGCGCACCGCGGCCGGCTTCATCGATCCCAGCGATGCGGATCGAGCCCAACGAGGCGCGGAGTTTTTTCTCGTGCCGGAATCCGCAGCGCATTCTGCCGCGAATTCTATCCGCAGATTTTGCAGATTGCGCGCAGATTCTTCCTGACGCGAGGCGCGTGCGCCCCCAGAATTCGCAATCCTCGTCAGAGACGAGTTGCGGACGAAAACCTATTCCCGGACCGCGGTCGCTTCCTTGCCCTTGCGATTGCGCAGGTAATTGAGCTTGGCGCGACGGGCTTTGCCCTGCTTTTCCACTTCCACTTTCGCGACGCGCGGCGAATGAATCGGGAAAACGCGTTCCACTCCTTCGCCATAGGAAATGCGGCGCACGGTGAATGTCTGGTTCAACCCGGTGCCTTTACGGCCGATCACGATCCCGGCGAAAATCTGGATCCGCTCTTTTTCGCCTTCGCGCACGCGAGTGTGGACGCGCACTCCGTCGCCCACCTTGAATTTGGTCACGTCGGTCTTCTGCTGCTCTTTGGCGAGGGTATCGATGATGTTCATAAGTTGCTTTCTGCTCTGGAAACGGGGCCGACTACGTAGCGCGGTTGGTGTGATTTGTAAAGAGCCCTCTCGAGAGGCTGCCTCTGATACCCCCCGGGTATTCGGGGGGCCAGCGCCGCCGATTACTTCCCGGACGGGGGCAATATCCCTCGGCCGCCCAATACGGAACTGCTCACCCCAGTACCGCCGCTATGACCGCCGGCAACGAGGACGAGGCCATCCGCCAGCAGGGTGGTCGTGTGGAAATCGCGCACCGGCCTAAAAGTGGCGCCAAGAAGCGTCCAAGCTCCCCTGGCAGGATCGTAAATTTCCGCCGTCCCACCAGCCGGGGTCTTCGCATCGCCGGCCACCACAAGCACTTTGGAATTGGCGAGGAGCGTGGCGGTGTGAGCCCGTCGCGCCAGGGCAAGTGAACCGGTGGATCTCCAATTCCCGGATGCCGGATCGTAGATCTCTGCGCTCGATAGAAAAGTGTAAAAATCGACCGCGCCGCCGGCGACGAGCACCTCGCCACCAGGCAGCAACGTCGCAGTGTGGCCGAGACGCTCGTTGATCATGGAGCCCGTCGGCGCCCAAGTGTTGTTCGCCGGGTCGTAGATCTCCGCGCTTTTCAAAGGGCCGCTGCCTCCTGCGACCAACACCTTTCCGTCACGAAGCAACACCGCGGTGTGGCTCCCTCGCGCTGTCAGAAGGCTGGCCGCCTCAGTCCAGCTGCCGCTGGCTGGATCGTATATCTCTACGCTGTCAGTGGCGGAGCCTAACCATGAGCCACCGGCGACTAGCACCCTGCCATCCACTAGCCTGGTCGCAGTGTGGAAGGTGCGCCCAACAGCGAGGCTGGCTGTGGTAGTCCACATCCCGCTCGCCGGATCGTACAGTTCAGCGCTCGTCAGTTGGCTCGGTCGTTGTTTCGGGTTCAACCCGCCTGCCACAAGGACGGTGGCGTCGGTGAGCAAGGTTGCAGTATGTCCGTAGCGTCCCCCACTCATATTTCCGGTTGAGGTCCAGCTTCCGCTCGTCGGGTCGTATAATTCCGCCGATCTGGAAGCAGACACGCCCGCGCCGCCTCCTTCGATGCCACCTGCGACCAGCACCGTCCCATCGGGCAAAAGAGCAGCGGTGTGTTCAGTGCGAGACAGATTGAGGTGCCCCGTATCCACAAACTGGAAAGGATTGCCCGCTTCCGCACCTGACTGCAGGCAGATCAGCCCGGCGCACAAGAAAAGAAGTCGAAGTCTCGTTTCCATGAAAGCGCGGCAATATGACGAATTCCTCCGCTCTCTGTCAAGCCTAACGACCACCTGCGACCCCCCGCCCGCAAAATTCCCTCGTTACCTGGCGTCTGCCTGCTAAATTTGGTTTCCCGCTCGGTTCGGCGGGAACGATCCATCCAGTTGCAATGAAAAAACTCCTTCTCTCGCTCACTCTTCTTTCACTCATCCCGACTTCAGCCGCGTTCGCGCAATGGAGCTCAGATCCGATGCTCAATCTCGGGGTCGCGGTCAAACCCAACGACCAGGTCCAGCCCAAGATTCGTCCCACTCCGGACGGCGGCTGCTACATCAGCTGGTTTGATAACGACCCGACCGGCCACCCGCCTTTTGGTTATGATGTTTACATGCAGCGTCTCGACACGGCCGGCGTCGCGAAATGGGCTGAGGGCGGCATCCGGTTTGCCGATCTCGGCATGAGCTCGACCCAGGATTATGGGCTCGACGTCGATCCTTCCGGCAATGCTCTCCTCGCCTTCCTCGACGACCGGCGGCCTATCACCACCGTCACGGCGATGAAGGTCGACCCGGCTGGCGTGCAGCATTGGGGACACAAAGGGCGGAACGTCACCAACAGCCTGGAGTTCCTGGCCAATCCGAAAATCGCGGGGGCCGCCGACGGCACGGCGGTGGCCGGCTGGATCGAGGGAAACAACCTCAAGTTCCAGCGCATCAGCCCCACTGGCCGGCGGCTCTGGGGCCCGACCGGCATCACCATCGTCGCGCCGGCTGGCTTCACCTATTCGCTGTCCGATCTCCATGCGGCCGAGGACGGAACGGTCATTGCTTCCTGGATCTCCGCCGCCGGATTCAGCAGTCCGAAGCATCTCCTGGCTAATAAACTCGCCACCGACGGCAGCCTCCTCTGGGGCCCGGACCACGTCACCGTCTTCGACGGCGGCTCGCTCCAGTTTGGGAACTTCCCGCCTTTCGTCACCGACGGCGCAGGCGGCGCGGTCTTCGGTTGGTATCAAACCGGCCCGCTGCAATCGCTCGCCCAACACATCCTGGCCGACGGCACCGAAGCCTTTCCGCATAACGGCGTCCCCGGCTCGAC
This sequence comes from uncultured Verrucomicrobiae bacterium, assembly GCA_963819975.1. GTDB lineage: Bacteria > Verrucomicrobiota > Verrucomicrobiia > Chthoniobacterales > UBA10450 > Palsa-1392. The sequence continues at coordinate 399,377 of CAWFYE010000004.1, forward strand.
CAACACCTCACACAACCAGGTGAACCCGAGCGTCTCCTACGATCCGGCGACTGAATCCACCTATCTCTTCTGGGACGAAATCCTGGAAGGCCCCCTAACGAACGAAGGAATCTCCGGCCAGAAGTTCGACTCCACCGGTGCACGCCAATGGGGCGACAACGGCCTCACCGTGCAGCCGCTCGGCTCTTCCGCCGTGATCAATGTCGCAAGCGTCTTCACCGCCGCGGGCCCGTTGGTCGTCTGGTCGTCGGAGCCCACCTTCGCCCAGAGCTCCATCTACGGCGCCAAGGTCGATCCGGACGGCGCGATCATCTGCCCGCCCTTCTTCGTCTCGTCAGTCATCTCCTCAAAGTCGCGTCTCGACATGCGGCTCTCCTCCGAGGGGCTGGCCCTGGCGGCGTGGAGCGACGGGCGCAACGACGGCGGCGATATCTACGCCCAGGATATCAAGCCGGATTGCAGCCTCGGTCAGTAACGCCAGCGCCTGGTATCGCCGGGATCACCGATCCCACCTGCGGCGGGAGATACTCCCCTCGCGGTATCGCGCCCGGTTACGAGTCGCGCAGAGGCTAAACATCTCGACCCGACCGGTTGCATCTGGTCTAATGACTGGCGCTATGAAGACGCCATTGAATTCGATGTTGTGGGTGATTTCACCTGTTCTTGCTTCCTTCCTTGCGCTCGTGCCTGCTAGTAGTCGGGCCGCGAACGCCAACTGGGTGCTCAATCCTGTCAATAGCGACTGGCACACGGCCGCAAACTGGTCGACCCAGCAAGTTCCCAATTTTGGGGATAACGCCATCTTCGACGTATCGAATCAAACCGACATCTCCCTTTCTGGAACGGCGAATATCGAGCGGATCATCTTCGCTCCGACTGCACCTGCCTACCAAATCACTTCCCCCGCCAATCGACTGCTGTTTATTAACAACGGCATCGACAACCAATCGGCCGAAACCCAGAACTTCATTTCGACTGCTGCTGGCAACGGAGCAGGTAACATCCAGTTCGCGCCCGTCGGCGACGCCGGGACGAACACAATATTCACAACGCAGGGTGCCGTCGTCTCCGGGGGCGACTGGGGGCGGGTGCAGTTTCTCCTCGATACCAGCGCTGCGAGCGCGCAAATCATCAACGAAGGAGGCACGGTTGCAGGCGCATTCGGCGGCCAGACCGAGTTCTACGATACCTCCCGGGCGGCCAATGCCTTGATCATCAACAAGGCCGGAACTGTAGATGGCGCGTCCGGCGGCTTGACCCGGTTTTGGTTAAGAGACCCGCGCGCTGAAAATGCTCAAATCATCTGTGAAGGCGCCACCGTAAGCGGCGCGGGCGGTGGAACCGTCCTATTTCAGGACGCTTCGCACGCCAGCAATGCCGTTGTCATTGCCCAAGCCGGCTCGAATGGTGGCGCGGGCGGTTCAATCAGCTTCGAACAGACCAGCCGGGGTGAATTCGTGCGGATCGAACTCTTCGGCAACGGTCAGCTGGACATCAGCACACACCGAAGTCCGGCCACCTCGATCGGCTCATTGGAGGGCGACGGGCCGGTCTTCCTCGGCGCACTCACGCTCATCGTAGGCGACAATTCCCTCGACACTGTCTATTCCGGAAACATCCAGGACAGCGGGACATTGTCCAAAGTGGGACCCGGCTCACTCACTCTTGCTGGCGCGAGCACCTACACTGGAGGCACGGCGGTCAGTGAAGGTACGCTGGTTGTAACCAACCAGACAGGCTCCGCCACCGGAACGGGCGATGTGAGTGTCACGGCCGGAACATTAAGCGGAAGCGGAATCATCGCCGGTGCAGCCACAATCGGGACCGGAAGCGGCGCCGGTGCTTTTCTCGCGCCCGCCGCGGGACCGAAAAAGCAGCGGACGCTTACAATAGAAGGCGCTCTCACTTTCAACTCCGATGCCACCTACACTTACACCTTTAGAGCCAGAGGGACGAAGGCGCGGAGCGATCAGGTTATTACCAACGGAGTCACCATCGATGGCAACGCATTCTTTGCCTTCCAAGGCATCGCCCAGGGTACGCTCGACCCCGGTCTCACCTTCACGGCAATCACGAACACGGCCGCGACACCGATCGCTGGCACGTTCAGTAACCTGCCCGACGGCGGGATCCTGACTGTAAACGGCAATAACTTCCAGGCCGACTACGAAGGCGGCGACGGGAACGACCTGACGTTGACCGTGTTGCCGTAGCGCCTAACGAATCTCGACGAACCGCGAGTCGGACGCCGCCGCCTCCACTCGTGCGCTCACCTTTTCGATCGTCGATTCCAATCGAGCCACCGTCGCCTCCAGCTCTTCCAGCTTGCGATGCTCCTTCAGAAACTCATTGAGCAACATCGCGTTCACCGCTTCGTAGCGAACGGTATAGGGCTTCCCGTCCTCATCCCGCGCCACCAGGTCAGGATCGACCTTCGCCACCTCCTCGGCCACGAGGCCAAATTGCGGGATTGCTTTTGGATCCAGTTCCTTCTTGTAGCGGAAACTCACGGGCCGAAGTGATAGAATCGCCTCACTCGCATCTTTAATCGGTTTAATCGCTTCCTTATAGTGTACCGAGGACGTAATAGTCCCAAGGTGCCCGCTTGAATCAATGACCACTCCTACGCCTGCAGCCACGGTCACACCGCTGATGCCGGCAATGTAGGCGTTTTTGGAAACGCTGGTATTACCAATCCTTGTGACGCCGTTTTCGCTGTCAACCCCATAGCTCCCGATGTAGATGTCGTTGCTTCCAGTCTTTAGATTAAATCCAGCTCGCTGACCTACGGCAATATTGGCATCACCCCTGGTGTTTTGTGACATCGCTCGAGAACCAACCACCGTGTTATTTCTTCCGCTGCTCTGAAGCAGGGCATTGTAGCCTGTCGCAGTGTTATCGGTGCCGAAAGCATTGTAAGCCAGCGCGTCGAGTCCGACAGCCGTGTTGTTTTCGCCATTGCTGGCATTTAGTGCCGCGTAGCCGTTCGCCACATTTCCGCCGCCGCTGATACAGTTATAGAGGGCGAAATAGCCAGTGGCTGTGTTGTAACCCGCGGTGATACTCTCGTGCATGCAACTGGTTCCCAACGCCGTGTTTCCCACTCCCCCGTTGATAAGCCACAAGGCTAAGCTGCCGACCGCGGTATTGAAGTCTCCGTCAACATTGCTCGCTAAAGCTTGAACGCCTACCGCAGTATTGCCGGTCGCGCCGCTCGCATCTCTCATCGCCTCTTTGCCAACCGCTGTGTTCCCATAACCGCCTAGAACATTGTAAAGCGAGTGATAGCCGATGGCCGTGTTGTCACTTCCACCGGTATTGAAGAGCGCGTCTTCACCCTCCGCCGTGTTTTGGTTTGGATAGCCGCCATCCGGTGGCGGAGTGACAGCGAGAGCGGTTGAGACACAAGTGAGCGCAGCGAGCAGAATGAAGCGGGTCGTTTTCATTCCCTCGATTATCTCAAGCCAACCCGACTACGACCATAAGAAAATTTCTGGAGGGAAGCGCTTCGGCGCCTCCGGGCCCGTCGAGTGAGCGTGTCTCGCAATCCACACCCACCCCCGCGGCATCGACAACGCGATGCCCTCCAGAGCCTAGTTGCAAGTCGTGAACAATCGAGATCCCGGCTACAACGGTTGTGCTTTCCGACTCGGCCGTTATACTGCCGACCGCCGCACCCGTAGCTCAACTGGATAGAGTGACGGCCTCCGAAGCCGTAGGTTGCGCGTTCGAGCCGCGCCGGGTGCAGGGCCCAAAGTCAGAAGGAAGAAGTTCGGCTACTTGTTCCTCCGCGCCACCTGGAGCGAGGCTCAACCTTTTACCGCGCCGGAACTCAAGCCGGAAATGAGATAGCGGCTGAGGAAGAGGAAGAGGACCACGACCGGGATGGAAACGAGGAGCGCGCCGGCGGCGTAGAGGCCCCACTGCGTGCTCATGTTGGACTGAAACATCTTCAGGCCGACCGGGAGGGTGAAGATTTTCACGTCCTGCAAGACAATCGCGGCCACGATGTATTCGTTCCAGGCGGTCATGAAGGAAAAGAGAGCGGTGATGACGAGCGCGGGCGCGACGAGCGGGAGAACGACGAGGCGAAACGCCTGCCAGCGCGTGCAGCCGTCGATATCCGCCGCTTCCTCGAGTGAGAGCGGGATGGTGTCGTAGTAGCCTTTCAATTGCCAGATGCAGAACGGGAGCGCGGTCGCGGTGTAGATGATGATGACACCGAGATAGGAATTGATCAGGCTGAGCTTGATCAGGATGAGGTAGAGCGGGAGGAGCAGCATCGTGGCCGGAAACATCTGGGTGACAAGGAGGCCGTTGAGCGTGGCGCTCCGGCCGAGGAAACGAAAACGCGAAAGCGCATAGCCGGCGGTGGAGGCGAGCGCGACACCGGTGATCGTGACGGCGAGTGCGACGAGCGACGAGTTCCCGAGCCAGCGCAGGAACGGCGTCTCGAAAAGGAGGACGCGGAAATTGGCCAAGGTCGCGCCGCGCGGGATGAGCGCGAGCGAGGAGGAGAGCAATTGGTCGCCCGGCCGGAGCGCGATCGTGACGATGCGACTGATCGGGTAGAGGGCGAAGAGGGTGAAGATGAAGAGCGCGATATAACTCAGCGCCATCCGTGTCGTGCGCGAAACCGAGGGCCGCGCTTCGGCGGGCAGGTCGGGTGAACGGCGCGACATCAGGCCGTCACTCCCCGGACGACGACCCGCATCCCGTCAGTCGAAACGATCGCGACCGGCGTTTCTGGAGCGATGAATTCTCCTTCCGTCACTACATCGACGACGTGGTTCTCAAACTCCGCCTTGCCGCTCGGCCGCAGAATTGTGAGGGCGCGTCCCTGCATCCCCGGCGAGAGCGGAAGTTCCCGGGCAAACGAGCGCGGTTCCCCCGCAAGCGAGGGACCGGGCGGATTCGTGGTCGAAAGAATGAAGCGCCGGTAAATGCTCGTTTGCGGGAGAAAACGCGCGAGGACCGCGATGAGGATGGCGGCGCCGATAAAGGTGAGAAGCATATTGAGCAACGGGATTCTTAACATCTGCCCGGTCGGCCAAAAATTCTGACCCGGGTAGCGATCAATCATCGCCCAAAGAAGCGAAGCGAACATGAACAAAACGCCGAGCACTCCGACGACGATGGTGGAGTGACCAAAAATAAAAATCTCCACCAGCACCAAAACAAACCCGAGGACAAAGAGCGCGACCGCTTCCCAGCCGGCCAGACCCGCGAAGTAGTGCCCGAGAAAGAAAAGCCCGAAACAGATGATCGACAGGATACCCGCCAAGCCGAACCCGGGGATCTTAAACTCGATGTAGGCCCCGAGAATTCCGCCTAACAAAAGCAACGGCGCGAGCGCGGTCAGCCAAAACGCGAGCTGCTCAAACCCGCTCGGCTCGAATTGCACGATCGCGCCTTTTAAGCCTGCCTTCTTCACCAGCTCCTGGATCGACTCCGCAATCCCGTCGGCCAGGACCGGTTTGCCGTTGATCTTCTCGGCCGCTTCCTGCGCGCTGAGGGTGAGGAGGGTTCCCTTCGGATGCAGGACGCGGTCGCCGATCTTGACCTCCTTCTCCTTGTTCATGAAGGCCTCGCCGATATCGGGATTGTGGCCGTTGCGCGCGGCGTTGCTCCGCATGAGCGCGGACCAGAAAGAGACCGTTTTTTCCTTCGCTGTCGGCGCCAGATCTTCGCCGGTCGAGAGGATGGGCGCGGCCGCCCCGATTGCGCTCACCGGCGCCATGTAAATGTGCTTCGTGGCAAGTGCGATGAGCGCCCCGGCCGAGCCCGCATTGCTGTCGATGTAGGTGTAGGTGGGAATCGTGGCGTGATTCAGGATGCCGGTGATCTTCTCGGCGGAATCGAGCCGGCCGCCGTAGGTGTCCATGTCGAAGATGATCGCGGAGGCGCCCGCGGTCTCCGCTTCCTTTACCGCGCGGCGGAGAAAGAGGACGAGGGAAGGCGCAACTTCGCCCTGGAGCGGGATGACAACAACCTCTCCTTGGCGCACCGCATCGCGCGCCTCGACCGCGCCTAACGACGCCCAGCCAAGGAGCAGAAAGATCAAAAAGCGAATCGCGAACCGGGTCATAACATGATCATTTGGACGCCCGCAGGCGCTGCGTTAATCTGACAGCGTACGGCTGTCGCCACGAGGAAAAACATGGGCACCATCCCGACCCACATCATCGAGCAGGTCGCCTCCGCGAATGACATCGTGGAAGTGATCGGCTCCTATTTTCCCCTCAAGCGCACCGGCTCGACCTGGAAAGCGCTCTGCCCGTTTCACCAGGAGAAGTCGCCTTCTTTTACGGTCAATCCCCAACGCCAGATTTTTAAATGCTTCGGCTGCGGCGAAGGCGGCGGGGTCTTCAAGTTCGTCGGCCTTTACGAGCACATCAGTTTCCCCGAAGCGGTGAAGAAACTGGCTGCGCGCGCCGGCATCCCGGTGATCGAGGAAGGCAGCGGAAGCAGCGAGGACGATCGCCAGCACGAGGCGCGGCGGTCACTTCTGCGACTGCACGCGGAGGTTGCAGAATGGTTTCACGATAACCTGATGAAGCGCGAGATCGCCAAGCCGGCGCGCGAGTACCTGAAGAAACGCGGCCTAACGAACGAGGTGGCGAAGTCGTGGCAGCTCGGGTTTGCGCCGGATAGTTGGGACGCCTGCCTGAAATGGGCACTCGACCAGGGCTACAAGCGCGGGACGATTTTGCAGAGCGGGCTAGTCAAGCTGCGCGATGAAGAGCGGCCGGAAAGCGAGGTTTACGACCGCTTTCGGGGGCGGCTTATGTTTCCGATCTGCAACGATGTCGGCGAAGTGATCGCCTTCAGCGGGCGCATCCTGACGAGCGAGACGGAGACCGCGAAATACCTCAACTCGCCGGAGACGCCGCTTTTTCGCAAGGGCAGCATCCTCTTCGGCCTGCAGAAGACGAAGCGCGGCTTGATCGAGGCCGATTGCGCCATCGTCTGCGAAGGTCAGCTCGATCTGATCACGCTTTTCGAGGCTGGGCTAACGAACGTGGTCGCGCCCCAGGGGACGGCTTTCACCGAAGGACAGGCGCGGATTTTGAAACGTTACGTCAGCGAGGTCGTGCTCTGCTTCGACGCCGACGCCGCCGGGCAAAAAGCGGCCGAGCGATCGCTCGAGCCGCTCCTCGAAAACAACCTTGTCGTCCGCGTCGCCGAAATGCCGCCCGGGGAAGATCCCGATTCGTTAGTCCGGAAGGAAGGCGCGGAGAAATTTGGAGAGCGGATCGCGGCGGCGCGCGATTTTTTCGATTACTGGATCGAGCGCCAGGTCTCACCAACCGACCTGACAAATCTGAACGCCAAGATGCAGATCGCCCGGGAACTGGCCGAAACGGTCGCCAGAGTCCACGACCCGCTCATGCGCAATGAAGTGATCAGCAAAGTTTCCGCCCGACTTGGGGTGGCGGCGGCAGATTTCGCCGGGCTGTTGCCCAGGCCGCAGCGCAGCCGCGGACCGTCAAGCGCGCCCCCGAGGACCGTCGCTCCGGCCCCGCGACACGAGATCGCGATGCTCTGCCTGCTTGCTTTGCGCGATGTCGACGCGCGGAATTTCCTCCTCAGCCAGGAGTGGCCCGAAGTGATGGAGGAAACGCCCGGCAGCGAAATGCTGGCCCGAATCTTGTCGAGCGATCTGCGACCGGACGATCCGGCTTCGCTCAATCTTTTCCTGTCGTCGCTGACGAGCGAGGAGGAGTCGTTGGTCTCGTCCTGGCTCCTGCAAAAAATGCCGCCTAACGCCGAGACAGTGGCGCGCGATTGGTGGCAGGGACTGCGCCAGCCAGCCCTGCGGCGGCGCCTGCAGGCGGCGGAGAGCCGTCTGAATCTACCGCACCTCAATCCGGGCGAGGTCGCGGCCCTCCAGAAACAGGTGGTTGACCTGCGCCAGCAACTCGACGACTTTTCACGGTTTTCGCCGGCCCGCGCTCTGGAGTCTTAACTATGGGGGAGCGAGCGGGCTAGCGCAGATCCTGCTTTTCCGTCAATCGCGTAACCGCAAATCGTTTTGGCAAAGAAACCAAAAAACACCACCCGCTCGAAAAAAGCCGCCAAGCGTCCCGCACCGAAGCCAAAAAAACGGGGACGCCCACCCAAGGCAAAGAAGACGCCGCCCAAGACCAAAGTCGCCGCCAAGACCCAACGCCCGCGCGGTCGTCCGCCCAAAGCGGTTGCGAAGGCCATTACGGCGCCAAAGCGCGGTCGCGGCCGGCCGGCCGGAAAAAAATCCACTCTCCGTCCGGCACGCAAAGCTCCGCTTAATAACCAGAATGGCGAGATGCCGGGCACGAATGGCGACTCGCCTTCGTCGTTCGCGGGCAATACCCAGGCTCGAATCCGGGAGTTGATCAAGCTGGCCAAGGAACAGGGCTACCTCACGTTCGACGATCTGAACGAAGCCCTGCCGCCCGACCTGACAGACGCGGACGAGCTCGATCTCATTTTGATGCGCTTGCGCAAACTCGAGATCGACATCATCGAGGCCTCCGAGGTTGATCGTTACAAGGACGTCAAAAAAGATTCCGAAGAGGAGGAAGAAAAACCGGAGCCGAAGCTCGACATCCTCGACGACCCAGTCCGGATGTATCTCAAGCAGATGGGCCAGGTGCCGCTTCTGACACGCGAGCAGGAGGTCGAGATTTCCAAACGGATCGAGGAAGCGGAAGAGCACGTCGCGATTCACGTTCACCGTTTCGGATTTGTAGCGCATGCGCACCTCGAGCTGGCGGCCAAGCTGGTCGAAGGTGGGGAACGTTTCGATCGCGTCATCCTCGACAAGAAAATCGAAAGCCGGGAGCGCTACATGAAGCTGCTTCCGCGTCTCTGCAAAAAGGTAGAGCAAATGAGCGCGACATTGGCCCGCGACTATGAGCATCTCACCCGCTCGGGCCGGATCGACTCGACCAAGCATAAGGATTTCGAGAAGGCCGTGACAAAATTGCAGAGTCTATATCCGCAGTTCTTTTTTAAGCAGCGCGTGACTGAGGAATTCGTCCACCTCGCCGACGAATATTATGCCCGACTCCGCACCGTGCAGGAGGAGATGAAGAAGCGGGGGAAACATCACGGGCCTAACCCGTTCACAAAACGGATGCGAGAAATCGAAACCTCGCTCTGGCTTTCGACCGGCGAATTTGGTGAGCGCTACCAGGAACTGCGCGGCTGGTTGCGCAAAGGGCTCCGCGCCAAAACCGAAATGATCGAGGCCAACCTGCGGCTCGTGATTTCGATCGCGAAAAAATATACCAACCGCGGCCTCTCTTTTCTCGATCTCATCCAAGAAGGCAACATGGGCCTGATGAAGGCGGTCGAGAAATTTGAGTACCGCCGCGGTTATAAATTTTCGACCTACGCGACGTGGTGGATCCGGCAGGCGATCACTCGTTCAATTGCCGACCAGGCACGCACCATTCGCATCCCGGTGCACATGATCGAGACAATCAACAAACTGATGCGGGTGCAGAAACAACTGCTCCAGGAATACGGTCGCGAACCAACGCCCGAAGAAGTGGCCGAGGAAATTTTGCTCCCAGTCGATCGAGTGCGCGCGGTCCTGAAGATGGCGCAGCAGCCAATCTCACTCCAGGCGCCGGTGGGCGAGAGCGAGGAGACGAATTTCGGCGACTTCATCGAGGACAAAGGAGCGGATAACCCGAGCGACATGACCGCGATCGCCTTGCTCAAAGAGAAGATCAAAGACGTGCTCGAGACCTTGACCGATCGCGAGCGCCAGGTGCTCGAGCAGCGCTTCGGCCTGGTCGACGGCTACAGCCGCACCCTCGAGGAAGTGGGCCGGCAGTTTCGCGTGACCCGCGAGCGCATCCGCCAGATCGAAGCGAAAGCGCTCCGCAAGATGCGTCACCCGACGAGAATTCGGCAGCTTGAGGGATTCCTCGAAGCTGCCGATCTCCAAACTGCTCCCAACGGGCCAGGTCCGCTCGCCTAACGAGGGTGGTGCCGGACGCGGTGTCCGTTGCGATAAACCACGACCGGGCGGTTGTAGACGTAGGGACGCCGGTAAACCACCGGGGCGTAACCGTAGGACGCGTAGTTGGGCGCATAGCCGTAGGGATAACCATACGCATACGGATAGTATCCGTAGCCGGCATACGGATAACCGCAGGAATATCCAAAACCAATCGGGAGACCAATCCCGATCCCAACCCGCACGCCCGCGTCCGATTTCGGCGCCGCCACGAACGCAAACGCGCCCGCCACCGCCGCGATCAAAAGAAGCTTCTTCCAGTTCATTTGCTCACCTCCTCTCCAGTAATTGGCGTAAATTCTGACGCGAACCCGAGCAAACTATTCACCAGAAAGTTGGCCCCAGCGCGGATAGCCGGTGACAACCAAATCCGGACCGATCTTCTCGAAGCGCGTCTGCGCAAGGCGGGCTCCGTCCGAGGTCGCGCTCACACCTCTTCCGGGCACCGCGAGGATCGGACCGCCGGTTAGCAGAGGCGCGAGGTAGAATTGCACCTTATCGACCAGCCGGGCATCGAAAGCCTGGCCGAGCACGTTGCCCCCGCCTTCGATCAGGACACTGGTGATTTCCTTGCGACCGAGATCGTTCAAGACCTGCCGGAGAGTTTTATTCCGATAAACCAAAGTGCGGGCCGCGAATCGATCGCCAAAAAGATGAGCCGCGCGCGGCAGCTTGCCGGAACGCGAAAGCACGACCCGCCACGGCTGGTGCGCGCCTCGAATCCCGCGCGTCGTTAGGAGGGGATCGTCCCGGCGCAGGGTTTCCGCTCCGATCAGGATTGCATCCACCTGGGCGCGCAGTTGCCGGGCATGGCGACGCGCCGCCGGACTGGTCAGCCAGCGATCTTCGCCAGGTGGCCTCGTTAGGCGGCCGTCCAGGCTCATCCCGCACTTCGCGATCACAAATGGTTTGCCGGTCACGATCCATTTGTTGAAAGCCTCATTCAGACGGCTGCACTCCGTTTCCAGCACACCGGTTGTCACCTTGGTTCCCGCCGCGCGCAATTGGTCGATCCCGCGTCCGCTGTGCAATGGGTTTGGATCAGTTGCTCCGATTACGACCCGACCTACGCCCGCACGCAGGATGGCCTCGATGCAAGGCGGAGTCCGACCGGTTGTTGAGCAGGGCTCGAGCGTAACGTAGAGCGTCGCCGAGCGAAGCGAGCTGCCCGGGGAGGCCGCGAGACATTCGATTTCCGCATGGGGCAATCCGCTTGCCCGATGATAGCCGCTGGAAACGATCCGCTCGCTCCGGATCAGCACTGCACCGACGGCAGGATTCGGACTGACTCTACCGGTCCCGCGACGAGCCTCCGCAAGTGCCGCCCACATGAATGTCTCGTCGGCCGAAGCTGTCATCGCGCCACCCTAATCAGCCGCAACATCTGCTGCAAAGAATTCCCTAATCGCGGGCCCTGAAGAAAATTTGGAGATGGTTACATTATGGCTCACCGAGAACTACTCTTTCGACGGGACGCTGGGTCGTTTTGACCCGAGCTCTTTCCGACACGCAAGGAAACGAAAACCAACAATTGGCTCGCAGCGAGGATCTTCCGCCATACCCGCGCGCCCGGCAAAGAGTTGGCACTCGATCAGCTTGGACTTTTCGCAGCCAAAAAACATCTAACCAGAAAGGAAAACCTCATGAGTATCATACGTTATCAATCTCCTGAAACCTCCGTCTGGCCTTCCTTTGACAGGTGGGCCTCTCTCCGAGACGAGATGAACAGCCTCTTCGAGCTGCCGTCGATGGGCAGTTTCGCCCGCCAAACGCAGCTTTTCGGTGGCTGGTCTCCCGCGCTCGATCTCTACCAGAACAACGACAACGTCATCGCGGTGGTCGAACTGCCCGGCATGCGCAAAGACGACATCGATATCTCCCTCCATGACGGCATGCTGACGATTGCCGGTGAACGCGAGAGAACATCAGACGAAGGCGAAAACGCAGAGCGGACCGAGCGCTTTAGCGGAAAATTTCGCCGCAGCGTCAGTCTGCCGACCCGGGTGGATGCCGGAAAAGTCAACGCCAGCTACAAAGATGGCATCCTGACCATCACGCTGCCGAAAGCGGAGGAAGCCAAACCTAAGAAAGTCGAAGTCACGATCGAATAACTGCGTCGGCGAACTTGCTTCGCCAGCCACAAAATCAAGAAAGGAAAATCTATGGCAAACAATTTAGTGCGTGAAAACAACGGCCGGGAAACCAACCGGAGCGAGCGCTTCATCACTCCCGCCGCAAGTGTCAGGGAAGATGGCGAGAGCTACCTGCTCGAACTCGAGATGCCAGGCGTGAGCAAGGACGGTCTCGAGATTTCAGTCGAGAATAACGAACTCTCGATTGTTGGTCGCCGCTCGAATCCGGCAATCGAAGGCACCCTCGTTCATCGCGAGTCACGGCTGCTTCATTATCGGCGCTCCTTCGAGATCGATCCCTCGATCGATCGCGGCAAGATCAGCGCCCGGATGAATCAGGGTTTGGTTACCCTCACTCTTCCGAAGGCGGAGGAAGTAAAACCGCGCAAGATCAAGGTGTCGTAACCTTCAAACACCCGTGGATCGTTTGGAAAGTCGCAGACCCGCAGGGGTCTGCGGCTTTCTGTCATTTTGATTACATTTAGAGGAGAAAGTTACAACCGTGATAATTTTCACTTCTCGACGGTGCTCGTTTCAGGCAAGAGTTGGGCGCAGATCCGTGCGCCGGCGGGTTCCAAGTAAATAGACCTAAATCAAACAACAACATGAACCTACCGAAAACCTTTTGCCTCTTGCTTTGTGCGTCGGCTTCTGCCGCTTATGCGCGCAGTCCGTTCGACGTTCCGCTTGTCCGGCCGGCGGATTTAACGCCCCCTTCGCAAACTGGAACCTCGAGCGGAACGGCCTTCTACCCTAACGAATTTCGCTCCATCGATGGTTCGGGGAATAACCCGATCGATCCGACCCGCGGCGCAGCCAATACTCCGCTGCTGCGCCTCACCACGATCGGCTACGAAGACGGCACCGGCTCGCCGGGAGGCGCCGGCGAACCGAGCGCGCGCCAGATCAGCGATGATATCTTTGCGCAGGATCATCCCGTTCCCTGCGCCACAAACGTTTCCGATTACCTCTGGCAATGGGGCCAGTTCGTCGATCACGATATTGACCTCACCCCGGCAATCAACCCGATTGAACGCTTCGACATCTCGGTGCCCTTGGGCGACCCCTGGTTCGATCCGGATGGCACCGGCACACAGATCATCGAGCTGGATCGCTCGATCTACCAGATGATCAACGGCATTCGGCAGCAGTTGAATACCGACACGGCATTCCTCGACGCGTCGCAAGTTTACGGCTCCAACGAGGCGCGCTCACTCGAGCTGCGCACCCTCGACGGCACAGGCAAACTCAAATCCAGCGAGGGCAATCTTCTCCCCTATAACGTCAACGGCTTCCCAAACGCCCCGGATAACAGTCCTGGCTACTTCCTCGCCGGCGACGTGCGCGCAAACGAACAGGTCGGCCTCACGGCCATGCAGACCCTTTTCATGCGCGAACACAACTTCTGGGCGGGCCGTATCAAACGCATGGAGCCGGGCCTGGATGATGACGGCGTCTACTACCGCGCTCGCGCCATGGTCGGAGCGGAAATCCAGGCGATCACCTATCACGATTTCATCCCGCTGCTTCTCGGACCGAACGCTCTTCCAGCCTACACTGGCTACAAGTCCGAGCTTCAGCCGGGCATCGCGAATTCCTTTTCAACTGCGGCCTTCCGTGTCGGCCACACTCTCCTCTCACCCATCCTCCTGCGGCTCGATGCCAACAATCACACGATCGGCGACCTTGATCTCTCGCAATGCTTCTTTAACCCCACCGAAATCAGCGGCCCCGGCATCGAATGCTACCTGCGCGGACTCGCAAAGCAGGTTCCGCAAGAAGTCGACTGCTATCTGGTTGATGGAGTACGCAACTTCCTTTTTGGTCCTCCGGGTGCCGGCGGGTTCGACCTCGCCTCGCTCAATATCCAGCGCGGCCGTGACCATGGTCTCCCGCGCTACAACCAGGTCCGCGAGGACTTCGGCCTGGCGCGAAAGAATAGCTTCGCCGAGATCACTTCCGACACCAATTTGCAGGCCCGACTTGCTGCGGCGTATGCCACTCCTGAGGATATCGATGTCTGGGTCGGTGCCCTCGCCGAAGATCACGTCAACGGCGGACTCGTAGGCGAGTTGGTTTTCACGATCCTAAGGGACCAGTTCACCCGGCTGCGCGACGGCGATCGATTCTGGTATCAATCCTATCTGCCTCGCAACCTCGTCAGGCAGGTGGAAAAACAGACGCTGACCAAGATCATTCGCCGTAACACGCCAATTCGTGGCGAGCTGCAGGCGGACGTCTTCCACGCTCCTTAACCAGTCGCAGACCGCTCAGGCACGCCGTGGTGGCGCATTTTTTCGCGCCACCACGCTTTTCTGCTTGGCGCGTGGAGCGGGCCGACGTACCTAAAGAGACCCGTTCTATGGCTACCAAAACTGAAGAAAAAACCTCCGAGGACAAACTCGTCGCCGCCCGCAACAAGAACCTGGATCTCGCCCTCCAGCAGATCGCGAAAGACTACGGCGACGGCGCCATCATGCGCCTGGGCGACGAGAAAATTGTCGACATCGACGTCATCCCGACCGGCAACATCCTGATCGATCGCGCCCTTGGCGTCGGCGGCTTTCCTCGCGGCAGGGTAGTCGAAGTTTACGGGCCGGAATCGTCCGGTAAAACGACTCTCACTCTCACCGTGATCGCTCAGGCGCAGAAACGCGGCGGGCTCGCTGCTTTCATCGACGTGGAACACGCCCTCGACCCGCAGTACGCGCGGCGACTGGGCGTCGACATGGACGATTTGCTCGTCTCTCAACCGAGCTCCGGCGAAGAAGCGCTCCGGATTGTTGAGACGCTGGTTAGGTCAAACGCCCTCGATGTGATCGTGCTCGATTCCGTCGCCGCGTTGGTCACAAAACAAGAACTGGAAGGCGAGATCGGCGACTCGACGGTCGGCGCGCAGGCCCGGTTGATGAGCGCCGCGATGCGTAAACTCACATCTCTTATCTCGAAGGCGCGGACCTGCTGCATTTTCACCAACCAAATCCGCGAAAAAATCGGCGTCATGTTCGGCAATCCGGAAACCACCCCGGGCGGAAAGGCGCTCAAGTTCTACGCCAGCGTGCGTATCGATATTCGCCGGATCGGCGCGATCAAACAGACCGACGGCGTCGTGACCGGGAATCGCACCCGGGTGAAAGTAGTCAAGAACAAGGTCGCGCCGCCTTTCACCGAAGCCGAGTTCGACATCATGTACAACGAGGGCATCTCGTCGACCGGCGCGCTGCTCGATCTCGCGCTCGAAAAACAGATTGTGGAAAAACGCGGCTCCTGGATGAGCTACAAGGGCTCGCAACTGGCCCAGGGCCGGGACGCTGCCAAGGAAGTGCTGAAGAACGACCCAGCCCTCTATGAAGAGATCGAGACCGCGGTTAAGGCGAAGCTCGACGAAGAGAAAAAATAATTCGTTAGGCGCAGCGCTCTTTTCCTCCGGTTAGCGCACGCATTCTGCGTGCTGGCCCGCGGCTTGCCGCGACGAACTCTTCCACAGTGCAGACGTTTCAATAAGTCATCGCTCCAAGGAAAAGCTCGCGACGGTGAAACACCGTCGCCAGCACGCGAAATGCGTGCGCTATCCGACCACCGATCCACGCCGATGAAAAATTCCTCATTCACGCTAAACTCCACCCGATGACTTCTGCCGAAATCCGACAATCCTTTCTCGATTTCTTTCGCGAGAAGAAGCACACCATCGTGTCGTCGTCATCGCTTCTGCCTGACGCGCCCAATCTCCTTTTCACAAATGCCGGCATGAACCAATTCGTGCCGATTTTTCTCGGCCAGAAGAGGCCCAGCTACGACCCGCCGCGCGCGACTGACACCCAGAAATGCATCCGGGCCGGAGGCAAACATAACGATCTCGACGACGTCGGGCTCGACACCTATCACCACACTTTTTTCGAGATGCTCGGGAACTGGAGCTTCGGCGATTACTTCAAAAAAGAGGCGATCGAGTGGGCTTGGGAGCTGGTCGTTGGCCGATGGGGCCTGCCTCCCGCGCGCCTTTACGCTACGGTTTATCGGCCCGGGCCTAACGAGCCGAGCAAGTTCGACCAGGAGGCACACGACCATTGGAAGGTGCTCTTCGAAAAAGCCGGCCTCGATCCCGCCGTCCATATTGTCGACGGGAACAAGCAGGATAATTTCTGGATGATGGGCGACACCGGGCCCTGCGGTCCGTGCAGCGAGCTGCACGTCGATCTCACGCCTAATGGCGACACTCGCGGCTCGTTAGTCAATGCCGGCGACGCACGCTGCATCGAGATCTGGAACCTGGTCTTCATCCAGTTCAACGCCAACCCCGACGGCACATTCACTCCCCTCCCCGCTCGGCATGTCGACACCGGGATGGGTTTCGAACGCGTCACAGCGATCATCCAAGGGACAAAGAACTTTACCGTTTTCACCGGCATCATCTCGAATTACGAGACCGACGTCTTCCGTCCAATCTTCGATGAAATCGAAAAGCTCAGCGGCAAACGCTACGGCTCAACCTTGCCGAAACTCGGCAGCACCGGCCAGACCGAGCAGGAGAAAATCGACGTCGCCTTTCGTGTCGTCGCCGACCACATCCGCACCCTCAGCTTCGCGATCGCCGACGGTATCCAGCCGAGCAACGAAGGTCGCGGCTACGTCCTGCGCCGCATCCTCCGCCGGGCAGTGCGCTACGGGCGTTCGTTAGGCTTTCACGAGCCGTTCTTCTACCAACTGGTCGACGTCCTGGCCCTCACGATGGGCGATGTCTTCCCCGAGCTGCACGCAAATCAATCGCACATCAAAACGGTTCTCAGACGTGAAGAGGACTCCTTCAACCGCACGCTGGATCGGGGAATCGAATTGTTTGGGCAGGAGGTTGAGCACGCGAATCGGGTGACTGCGGCGTTCGCCTTCCGTCTTTACGATGAGCAGGGGTTCCCGCTCGATCTCACCGAACTGATGGCGCGCGAGCGCGGGCTGACCGTTGATACGGAAGGGTTCGAGAAATTGATGGAGGAACAGCGCGATCGGGCGCGCAAGGCGCAGAAGAAAAGCGTCATCGAAGTCACGGATGCAGTGGAACAGCCGCCAACAAATTTCCTCGGCTACGAACATGATCACACCAGCGCGGATGTGCAGGCGATTCTTGATGTGGGCGGCAGAAAAGCGGTTGTGCTCAACAACTCTGTTCTCTACGCCGAGATGGGCGGTCAGGTCGGCGACCAGGGCGAGATGGTGGGCGAAAGCGGTTCCTGGAAAATCGAGGGCACACGAAAATCGGGCGACGCCTGGATCCATCTCATCGCAGGGGACAAGATGCCGGAGATCGGTGAGCACGTCACGGTGCGGATCGATCGCACGCGGCGTTCGGCAATCGAGCGGCATCACACCGTGACCCATCTCCTCCATTGGGCGCTGCATGAAGTCGTTAGCCGCGATGCGACGCAGAAAGGCAGCTACGTTGGACCGGAAAAGTTGACCTTCGACTTCTCGAGCGCGGCCCTGACGGAACCCCAGGTGCGCGAGGTCGAGAAACTCGTGAACGAGAGGATCGTGGAGAAGGCGCCGGTTTCGTGGACGGAGATCCCCTACGCGGAAGCGAAAGAGCACGCCGACATCATGCAGTTCTTCGGCGACAAGTACGGTGATCGCGTCCGGGTCGTGCAGATCGGCGGCTCGCCTAACGAATTGAACGGCTACTCCATGGAACTTTGCGGCGGCACACACGTTCGCGGGACCGGCGAGATCGGCTCCTTCCGCATTCTGAGCGAGGGCGCGATCGCGGCCGGAATTCGGCGGATCGAGGCCGTCGCGGGCAACGCGGTCGGCGAATGGGCACGGAGCGAAGCCGGCCGGCAGGACGAAAAATTTCAGGCGCTGGCGAAAAAGAAACCGGACCTGGCGTCGCTTCCCGCGTTTGAAACCGCGAGCGCCGCGGAGATGGCGGCGAGCATCGACATGCGCGCCACGCAGCTCGAGGAACTGGAAACAGAAGTGCGCGATTGGGAAAAGGCCAACGCCAAGGCAACGGAGGCAGACGTGCAAAGCCGCGCCGCGACGATCGCGAACGAACTGGCGGCGAGCGACGGGGCCGCTTTCCGGGTTGCGCGGGTGCCGGATGCCGACGGCAAGCTGCTCCAGGCCGTGACCGATGCGCTCAAGACGCGCTTCGACGGGCCGATTTTTCTCGCCGGAGAGAAGGAAGGCCGGGTCGCGCTGATCGCCTCGATCCCCAAGACCCTAACGAACCGTTATCAGGCCGGCAAATTGATCCAGGAAGTGGCGCCGCTCGTGGGCGGCAAGGGCGGAGGTCGCCCCGAGCTGGCTCAGGGCGGTGGGACCGACGCGACGAAGATCGACGTCGCCCTCGATAAGGCAAAAGCCCTCCTCAGCTGACGCGTCTCCGATCAGCGCGACTGAATGCAGGGGAAACCCCGCCTAACGACAGAATTCGTTACTCGACCTTGAAAAGAATTGAAGCCGTTTTGCCCTCCGCCACCACGCTCATCAGATAATTTCCGGTCTCGAACTTCCTCTTGTCCATCGACTGGCTGAGCGCGCTCTTGTTCGTTCCCTGGAGGAGAATGACGGCAGGTTGGCCGCCGGCTTCGGGCTCGCCCTTCGCGTTCGTCTTGCTGACGTTGATGATGACCATGTCGGCCTTGGCCGAGACTTCGATCGGGGCGTCGTTCTTTACCGGATTGGCCACCTTGGCAAAAGGTTCGCCCGCTTTGTAGGTAGCCGCCTGGCCGCCGACGCTCACCGGGAAGGGAAGCGAGCCATCCTGCGCCTGCAAAGAGGCGAGGCCAAGAGCGAGTATGCCGCACAGGCCGGCCAGGAATTTCGTCGGTTTTTTTGGATTCATCGCGGGAGGTTGGCTGTGCCGCCGACGGATGACAAGCCCGATCGTGCAGAGCCAGACGTTTACCGCGAGGCGCTCGGCAAGTGCGCGTTTTCGGCCAGCCGTTTGCGATCCTCGCCCTGGCCAGTGACCGACATGCGATAGACGGAGGGCTCTTTTTCGTCCGCCGCCTGACTAACGAAAAGAACGTTGTCTGCATCGAGCCATTGGCAGTCCCACCCATACAGCGATTTGGGAGTGAGGCGGGTGACCTTTTCGGTCGCGAGATCAAGCGTCCAGATCGCCGGCAGTGGTCCGTCCCAATCCTTGCGTTTACTTTCTTCCTTCATGGCGATGTCCATGAGCAGCGTTTTCCCGTCGGCTGAAAGATCGAGCCGGGTGTCGCCGCTCATGTCGCCATTTGGAATGAGCTTTTCGATCGTCCATTTCTTTATCGTCCGGCCGTCGAGCGCCTGCCGATAAAGGTGCTCCATGTCTTCACAGAAAAATGATTCTCCATCGGCGGCCCAGGCCGCACCCCAGTTGCCGCTCGCTTTCGGTTCCGGCTTCTCGATATAACGAAATCCGCTGCCGTCGGAGTTGAGCAGCCCGATGCGCATCTCGTTGTTCACATAAAGGTAGAAGAGCAGCTTCGAACTATCAGGCGACCATCTCGGCTGGAGGCAGTTTTCGCTCGGGACATTTTCGAAGGTCGTAACCTTCCCGGTGGCGAGATCGGCCACAGCGATCCGCCGATGCGCCGGTTGACCGATGGCTTGCTGGGTATTGAAGGCGATTTTCTGGCCATCCGGCGAAAGCTCGGGTGCCGCACCGTCCGCTATCCTTTTCGCTTCCGATCCGTCGACGTGCGCCATCCAGACGGAGTCGCCGCGTTCGAAGGCAATTTTTGCGGTATCGGCCAGGGCAGCGGATGCGCCCCCGAGCAGCGCGAAGAGCAAAAGGATCAGTGGTTTCATGAAGAGACACCGGATTTTCTAAGACAGCGCAACCGTGGCGATCGCAGTGGCCAATAGGGCGATAACAAGAACGAAGAGGTAGATGAAGCCTCCGAAGAAAAACTTGAAGGTCGTCATGAACCAGCTCTGGCCGTAGACCTGGCGGATCGAGCGAAAGACCTGCACCACCAGCGCGAGCACCAGAATCCAGAAGAGCGGCTCCTCCAGCGGCGGGACCCAGCGTTTCGCTGCGATCCCGCCGAGGACTATCAGCAGGATCGCGATGTAGAAAAAGGCGTGGATGTGCAAGGCGTAGACGAGATGCTCGATGTAGTAGCGGCCCTGGCGCAGGTAGAGAATCTTCAGGACGAAAGCAAAGAGCGGGATGCAAAAAAGCATCATGGTCGAGATGTTGTCGCGCAGCGTCTTGCCCAGGAGTTCCACGTTGCTGCCGTGCGGACCGATCTTTTCCCGCAACTTTGTCTTCAGCCAATCGGGAGCCGAGACGTCAGCCAGTTGGCGGTCCAGATTTTCACCTTTGTCCGGGAGCGGCGGGGGCGAGGGAACCGCTCCGGGCGTCGGTGAACGATCAGCTTTCGCAGCCTCCTTTTTTTTCTGCTCGGCCAGATTGCGCAGGACCTGCTCGCGCACGGCTTGAGGGATGCCCGGATTCTGCATCGCCTTTTCCACCTCGACGCGCTGCTCGGTCGTCATCTTCGTCACGTCGGGTGTCTTCACCTGGAACGGAACGAACCGGGCGCACAAAAAGAAAACAATGCTGACCAGCAGATAGAGCCGGAGCGGATGGAGGTAACGGGTGCGGCGGCCGGCGACGAACTGGTTCGTTAGCCAGCCGGGCGAAATGAGAAGAAGGCCGAGCGTCTTGGTGAATTTGGAATCCCAGTTGAGGAAGGATTCCGCCACATCCGCGATGACGTGCCGGAACGAGCGGTGATAATCGACCGCCACCTGACCGCAGCGAGAGCAATAGCGACCGTGCAATTCCTCTCCGCAATCCTCGCAATGCGTAAAGGGAGGCTTTTCCTCCGGCGGTTTGCGGAAACCGAAAAGACCGCGCCGCTTGCGCCCCGGTTTGTCGAGCGAATCGACGATCGAGTCGCCGAAAATTGCCTGGGTCGTCTCGTCCGACATCGCTCTACCTAACGAAAGGCGGCCCAGACCCGGTGCACGTCGTCGTGGTCCTCCAGCGTTTGCAGGAATTCGCCCACTTGGGTGCGATCTTCCTCATTCAGATCCGGGAAATTTTTCGCGACGTAACCGAGTTCGCTCGTGATCACAGTCCAGCCATTCTCGGGGAGCCATTTCGAGACAGCGTGCAGATTCGCGGCCGCGGTCGTGAAGCGCGCGCCAGTCGTCTCCGCCGGGATGTCGTCGTTTTGGGCATGGGAGAGCGGTTCAACTTCCTGGGCGCCGGCTTCGATCGCAGCGGCCTCAATGTCGGCGGAACGCTCGGGATGGTGCGCTTCCACCAGGCCCACGTGATCGAAGAGGAACTTGTTGCTCCCCGGCGAGCCCAGCTGGCCGCGCTTGAAAAGGACCCGAATCTCGGGCGCGGTTCGGTTCTTGTTATCGGTTTGCACCTCGACGATGACCGGGACTTTGTTAGGCGCGTAGCCTTCGAAAACCACATGCTCGAGCTCGAGCTTTTCGCCACCGATGCCGGCGCCCTTTTTGATCGCGCGCTCGATCACGTCTCGCGAAACGCTGGCCCGGCGCGCCTTTTCCACGACGGCGAAGAGACGCGCATTGCCAGCCGGATCGGCGCCACCCATTTTGGCGGCGACCATAATCTCCTTCACCAGTTTGCCCGTGACCTGGCCTTTTTTCAGTCCGGCGACTTCCCGTTTTGCATGCAACCATTGACGGCCCATGCGTCTTTCTATCCGGCCTGTGCGCGGGTGGCAAGCGAAGGCGCGTTTTGACGACAAGCTCTCGCCGGGGGCCGCGGCTTGCGCTAACAGTTTGGCATTATGCTGCGTTCTCTCCTGCCTCTCCTCGGTTGGATCGGAGTCACTTTCATCGCCCCGGCGATCGGTTATCGCGCCCGTCCCGACGAATGGTATCGCAGCCTAAGCAAACCGCGATTCAACCCGCCGTCATGGATCTTCGGCCCCGTCTGGACGGCGCTATACCTCATGATGGCGGTTGCGGCCTGGCTTGTCTGGCAGAAGGGAGGCTGGCGCGGGCAAACACTGCCGCTCACGCTTTACGTCATCCAACTCCTCATAAACGCGACCTGGACGCCGATCTTTTTCGGCGCCCACCGCATTGGGCTCGCATTCGCCGTCATCGTTCTACAGTGGCTCGCGATCGCCGCAACGCTGCTTGCTTTCTCGGCCGCCGATCATATTGCCGGATGGTTGTTTGCGCCCTATCTCGCCTGGGTCACCTTTGCCTCCGTTCTGAACTTTGAGTTCTGGAGAAGAAATTCTTGAACCCGCGACTCATGGCGAGGCTGAAATAGGATGAACCAGATCTCGCGCCTAACCAACGGTCCGACTCAAGGGAGAAGAAGCGTGATCATGGCAGTGACGCCAAAGGCAACGCACAACAAGACGCAATAAATCACGCTGCCGAGAATGAACTTGAAGAGGGTGGCAAACCAGTTTTGCCGATAGACCCGCCTGATCGCGACGAGCAACTGGATGATGACGGCTGTGCCGAGCAAGGTGCAGACGATCGGCGTGAACGGCATCGGCGCCTTCCAATAGAGGAGAAACCCAATCCCGATAATGATGACGGTGCTTAGGAAAACAAAAGCGTGGGTGTGGAGCGCGAAAATGAGGTGCTCGATATAGAATCGCTTTTTGAAAACGTAGAGAATTTTCAAAACGAGCGCGAAGAGCGGAATGCAGCAGAGCACCATCGGCGCAATGTTTTGGATGAGAGCCTTGAGGAAAAGATCGTTGCGATCGCCCGTCGGTCCGATCTTCTCCTTCGCCCGCTTTTCGATCCAACGGCCAAACTTCGAGTTACTCTCATCGCCATCGAACTGCAGGGAAAGCCCCGACTCGGACGGAGGCCTGGTCCTGGCGGAAGGCAGGGGCGACATGCCTAACGAAAAGTCGGGCGAAGGCGTCGGAACGCCGAACGGACTCGGCATGGGCGGCGGGTCGGAGAGTGAGAGGTGGGTTTTTCCGGGCTCGGGTTGCGCCTGGAAATGGGTATCGCGGGAGAGGAAATTGATGACGAGAAAAAAGATAACGCTCGCGATGAGATAAACGCGCAAGGGATGGACATGACGGGCGCGTTTTCCCTCCACAAATTCATTCGTTAGGCGCCATGGCTTGAAGAGGAGGAGCCCAAAGGATTGAAAGAAACGCGCGTCGAAATTAAAAAAGGCGTCGGCCGCATCGGCCAGGAGCGAGGCGAAAGACCGGTGGTAGTCAACCGCCGGTTGGCCGCATTGTGCGCAGTAGGGACCGGTCAACGCCACTCCACAATTCTCGCAGTGAGTCAGGGGCGGCCGCGCTTTCCGTTTCCGGCGCAGCCACTTTCGTCCCGGGTAATTGCCTAGCTCGGCTGCAGCGGCATCGCCAAAAATCAGCGGCGTCGTTTCATCGGACATCGGCCGCAGACTATTCAGCGGCCGGCGACAAGTCCAATCCCGAACCAGCGCGGAAAACTCAGTCGCGCAGCCAGAAGAGGGCGGCCGTGCCGGCGAGTCCGACAGCGCAGATCGTGAGCGTGTCCTCGATGAAATAGGGATACGCCATAAGCCCGATGCCGAGGAACATCGGCTTCCAGGCGCTCATCCGTTTCCCGTAAACAAACCCGACGAAACCGACGCTGCTGAACAACAGCCCGGCAAAAAGGTTCGGACCAGAGAAAGGCATGCTCTTTTCGAGAGCTAAATCCACGCCATCACAAGTGGCGAGGCGCGGGACGCATTTCCGAAACAAAGGATTGACCGCCGCAATCCGCGGGTGCGACGATGCGCGCGCTTTCGCAAACCCTGCAGCAACCGGAGAAAATCTGTGGCATCCAAACTTTTTCAAACTAAAAGCCCCGAGCTATTGATAGGCGAATCGGAGGCGCCCGATCGCAAAATGAAGCGGTCGCTGACCGCCTTCGATCTCACCTGCCTCGGGATCGGCGCGATCATCGGCGCCGGCATCTTTGCCCTCGCCGGCACCGCCGCGGCGGGCGAGGCGGCGCGGGTTGGCGATTCAATCGTGAAGACGCCGGTCCTCAATTTCATCATCTCCTGGATCAACCACACCGACCTCGTCTTTGGCCGGCCGGCGGCCGGGCCGGCGGTGGCGCTTTCCTTCGTGGTGGCGGCGGTTGCGTGCGGATTCGCGGCCCTCTGTTACAGCGAATTGGCTGCGATGATCCCGGTTTCCGGGTCAGCCTATACCTACTCCTACGCGACGTTAGGCGAGATTATCGCCTGGATCATCGGCTGGGATCTTATCCTGGAATATGCGGTCGGTAACATGGCGGTGGCGGTCGGATGGTCGGGATATTTCGTCCAGTTATTGGCGAACGTGAACATCAAATTCCCGCTTTGGCTGGTCGCGGACCATACCACCGCCGGCACAATCATCGCAAAGGGCGGAGCTGCTCTCAGCGCCTATTCTTCCACCACCCTGCCCGTCGTCATGGGACACTCAATCGCCTTCAACCTGCCCGCCTTTCTCATCGTCGCGGCGGTCACGGTGCTCTTGATCTACGGCATTCGAGAGAGCGCGACGGCAAACACAGTCATCGTGATTATCAAACTCGCGGTCGTGGTTTTCGTGATCGCGTTTGGATCCTTCATGGTCAATCCGACCAATTGGCATCCTTTCATGCCAAGCGGATTTGGCGGCGTGATGAGCGGGGCGGCGATTGTTTTCTTCGCTTTCATCGGATTCGACGCGATCTCCACCACGGCCGAGGAAACGAAAAATCCGAAACGCGATTTGCCGATCGGCATGATCGCGAGCCTGATCATCTGCACGATTCTCTACGTGCTCATGTCCTTTGTTCTCACCGGCATGAAAAAATATACGACTTACCTCGGCGACTCCGCCGCCGTAGCGACCGCCTTTGCGGCCAAGCCGTGGGCGCAGGCGCTGATCAGCGCGGGCGCGCTGGCGGGTCTCACCTCGGTCTTGCTCGTCTTCCAACTCGGTCAGCCGCGCATTTTCATGGCGATGGCGCGGGACGGTTTGCTTCCGCAATATTTTGCCCGGATCCATCCGCGTTTTCGCACCCCATATATCACCACCATCTGGACCGGCATTTTCGTCGGCGGCGTCGCGATGCTGACCGATATCGGTTCGCTGGCCGACCTAACGAACATCGGAACGCTCTTCGCCTTCGCACTCGTTTGCTCGGGTGTGATTGTTCTCCGCAAGAAAGATCCGACCCGACCACGACCCTTCCGCGTCCCCTTCGTTCCCATCTTTCCGCTCCTCGGCGTCTTTTTCTGCGGCGCGCTCATGCTCAGTCTGCCGATCGAGACTTGGCTCCGCTTCTTCGCCTGGCTGGCGATTGGATTGGCGATTTACTTTTTCTACAGCGTGCGCCACAGCCGGCTGCGGCACGGGATCGACACCGGCGAAACCGAAAACGTATTCCCGCCGATCGAGCCCTAAAGCGCGTCTCGCGTGCTGTCGCGGGGTTTGAAAGCCCGGCCGTTGCTTCGCATCCGTTACGGCACCGGGACGGACTTTCTTTTCTCCGGCACGAATCTGGCAATTGCTCCTGAAATCAGGTCGGCGACCTGGCCGATTTCCAGAGTGCCTTGCGCACGAAGAAAATCAAAACCGTCACTGCGAGCAAGGCCCCGACCCCAATCGCTTCGCGGGCCGTCATTTGTAACAGCAGCCACACCACGACCGCTGAACTGCAAATCGGCACGATTGGCCCACCGGGGATGCGGAATTGCTCATCACCGTCCTTGTCCTTCACCATGTATTCGACCTCCACTCCGCGTTTCTCCAAGGCCGCAACCATTTGGTCGGACTCATCCTTGTACATCTGCCGGATCAGGCGTGCCCTGCGCGATGAAGAGCGGCGTTTTAGCTTTTTTCCGCGCGCATCACCGATGAGAGGGCTTCCAACCCGAATCAACCTTAACCGCGGCCTCCGGCGCGGCGGGCGCCGGGGTCGCCTTCGGCGGAGAGGCGGACAATTCAGTCAGGACGAGAATGGAAAGGAAAGCGACGATCAGGTATCCAAGGATGAATTTCATGGCTTTACGAGTGAGATGCGGCACGCGTTGCATTTGGATTCAATAATCATCGGGGTCGGACGCGAAAGGTGTCTACTCCGCTGCTCGAGACGGCTGGCGCGCGCTCTTCCTTTCTATTCCGGGTCGAGGATATAGGGTTGGCGGGCGTGACCGAAA
The DNA here is from genome assembly GCA_963819975.1 of uncultured Verrucomicrobiae bacterium. Taxonomy (GTDB): domain Bacteria; phylum Verrucomicrobiota; class Verrucomicrobiia; order Chthoniobacterales; family UBA10450; genus Palsa-1392. The sequence continues at coordinate 425,652 of CAWFYE010000004.1, forward strand.
CGATGCGAACTTTCGACCTGCTCGGCACGCCGCTCCTCGCCACGACCTACGAAGGGCTGATCGCGCATACCCACGCGCTGGCCCGGCGGGACGGCCCGCATGCAATTGATTTCACGAATACTCACATCGTCACGCTTCGGCGCCAGAATTCGCATTTCCGCGAAATCACGAGCCGGTTCGATCATTTTGTCCCTGACGGGATGCCCCTCATCTGGTGCCTGAATGCTCGCGGCGCCGGCCTGCGCGACCGAGTCTACGGGCCGACCTTCATGCGACGCGCGCTCGAGGCGAGTCCCGGTCCCTGGACGCATTACTTGTTAGGCGGCTCAACCGAATGCCTCGCGGCCCTGCGGCGCAGATTCGGCGACGTCCAAATCGTCGGGGCGCGACACGGTTATTTTTCGCCTGACGACGAGGAGGAAATTCTGACCGAGATCGACCGCCTCGCGCCCGACTTCATCTGGATCGGGCTTGGGACCCCGAAACAGCAGGATTGGATTCACCGCCACAAAACCGCGATCAAGCGCGGCGTCATCTTCGCGGTCGGCTTCGCCTTCGACGTCAACGCCGGGCTCAAGCCGGACGCTCCGACCTGGATGCAGCGCCTCGGTTTGACCTGGCTCTTCCGGGTCGCTTCCGAGCCGAGGCGGTTGCTCACCCGCTATCTGCGCTACAATAGTCTCTTCGTTTACTACCTCCTGAAAGATGGACTCTTTGCGCGACGTTCTTAGCTGCGGTTTGATGCTCGGCCTTCTTCTCGGTGGCGCGTCCAGCGCCAGCGCCGACGAAGGGGCTCGGCCGATCAAGGGAATGACCATTTCCTGCCAGACTTCCGGCTGGGAATGGGCCACCCCGGAGATGGCGAAAACGCTCGACGAACTGAAGTCGTTAGGCGTGAACAGCATCGCGATTCATCCCTATGCCCAGATTCAAAACGACGGGCACGTCCGTTTCCGCACCGACGATAATTTCCGGCACGTCTCCGTCCCGCTCGATTGGGCGCGCGAACGCGGCCTCTCAGTCATGCTCATTCCGCACATCGCCTATTGGGGAACGAAATTTCTCTGGCGCGGCGAGATCAATTTCGAGACGAAGGAGGAATGGGATCGTTTCTTCGGAGATTACCAGACCTGGATCGTGCAGATGGCGAAAATCGCGGAGGCGCACGGAGCGGGGATTTTTTGCATCGGGCTCGAATTCACCTACGCGCAAAAGTTTGACGCCCGCTGGCGCCAGATCATCGCAGCGGTGCGCCAGGTCTATCACGGCAAGCTGACCTACGGCGGCAACTGGGACAGCTTCCAAGAGGTGCCTTTCTGGGACGCACTCGATTACATCGGGGCGCTCGCCTACTTTCCCCTAACGAAAACCAACAACCCGAGCGAAGCGGAGATCGCCGCCGCCTGGAAGAAGAAATGCGCCGAGCTGATCGCCTACTCCAAGGCGCATGGCGACAAGAAATTCCTCTTCGTCGAGATCGGCTACAATGTTAGCGCACGCGCTGCGGCTGAGCCCTGGGCCTTCAAAATGGGCGGCGACCACGCAGACGAAATCCAGCAGCGCTGCATCGACGTAGCGCTCGATTTGCCGGAGCGTTGCCCGGCGCTCGCTGGAATGTACTGGTGGAAGTGGTTCCCGGAGTTGCCGAGCCGGGAGGAGGAAAATTACCGCCTGCAGACGCCCGCGATCAAGGCACTGATCGCGAAGCACTGGAAAGCAACGGCGCCAGCAGCCGGGACAAAATAGACCGCCCCAGCTGCCTGCGGCTCGCGCGGCCTCCGCTACACTTTGCGGCCGAATTTTTTCTCCAGTTCGCCTAGCGAAATTTGGATCATGGTGGGCCGGCCGTGCGGGCAGCAGTAAGGCAGCTCGCAGTCGAGAAGATCGCGGATCAACTTCTCCACCTCCGGCTGGCGGAGGTTGTCGTTCGCTTTCACCGCGTGACGACAGACCGTTTTCGCGATCATGTCTTCACCGAGCCGCAATGGCGAGCTGCTGTTGCTGGCTGATTTCAGGCTGTCGATCACATCCTGCAGGAGCCGACCTGGCTCCGCGCCGCTCAGGAAAGGTGGCAGGCTTTCCAGTTTGAAGGTGTGCCGGCCAAACTCCTCCACTCCCAAGCCCATCTTTTGCAGGGTCGCGAGATTGCGCTCGATCCATTCCGCGTCGCGCGGCGCGAGTTCGATCACCTGCGGGAGGAGCAGGCGCTGCGAAGGAACGCCCTGTTCTTCCATCCGGCGGCGCAGTTCCTCGAACAGGATCCGCTCATGCGCGGCATGCTGATCGACCAGGACCAGGCCCTCTGCGTTTTCCATCAGGACATAGAGCTTGTTCAGGATGCCGAGGATGCGGAACTCATGTTCCGGCAAGGGCCGGCGCTCCTCGTTAGGCGAAAAACGGACGTCGGTCACCGCCGGTTGGCTCGCGGCCACCGGGAAAGTCGGCTGAGAATCCCCCGCTGGCGGGACGATCGGCACTGCCGACCTAACGAATGCACCATCAGGCGCGGTCGGTGCCCGAAACTGCTCCTGCCAACTGCTCCGATCGCTCTCCAGAGTGCGCCGGATCGCGACTACGACCGCTTCGCGCACTCCCGCCGGATCGCGAAAACGCACTTCGCGTTTTGCCGGGTGCACGTTCACATCCACCTCCGCCGGGTCGAGCTCGACGAAGAGAAAGGTGACCGGGAACTGTCCTTTCATGAGCGCGGTGTGATAGCCCTCCTTCAAAGCCGCGCCGATGACAGGACTCTCGATCGCCCGGTCGTTTACGAAGACAAACTGCTGCGCCCGGCTCGCCCGACTCACGCCGGCCTGGCCAATGAATCCGCTCACCCGCAGTTTCCCTTTTCCAGGTTCCACCTCGAGCAGGCGCGCCACCAGTTCGCTCCCCATCAAGTCGCGGATTCGATCGCGCAATGTCCTGGTCGCGGGCAGTTGAAAGACGACCCGCTCATCGCGCACGAGCGTGAAGGCAATATCCGGATGACCGATCGCCTGCAGGTTGAGCTGGTGTTCAATGTTGCGAGTCTCGGTGTTTTCGGAGCGCAGAAATTTCCGCCGGGCCGGCAGATTAAAGAAAAGCGAGCGCACCTCGACCTGGGTGCCGGGCGCCTCGCCTCCGTCGCGCACTGTTTCGATTTTCCCTCCCGAAACAAGCACCTCGGTGCCGACGACCGCCTCCTTCTCCCGCGTGGTGAGGCGAAAACGCGCGACGCTCGCGATACTCGGGAGTGCCTCGCCGCGAAACCCGAGCGTCGCCACCGTCGCGAGATCGGCCGCCGTCCGGATTTTGCTCGTAGCGTGCCGTTCCAGGCAAAGGAGAGCGTCGTCCCGGTCCATCCCGATGCCGTCATCGGTCACGCGAATGAGCGAGATGCCGCCCCGCCGGATCATGACCTCGATCGAGCGTGCCTCGGCGTCGATGCTGTTCTCGACCAGCTCCTTTACGACCGAAGCGGGCCGTTCAATCACCTCTCCCGCCGCCACCTGGCTGGCGAGCGTGTCGGAAAGAAGGCGGACCCGGCTCATGCGAGCCTGATTTTAGAATCGCGAAGTGCGATTGCGAACGAAAAGCGATCGAAGCTGCCCGCAACCGCTCTTCGGATCTCACGGACCTCCCGCCGATCGATTCGGTTACTTGGTCCGGAGCGCCTCCTGCACTGCAGCGGGCAACTTATCCGCTTGCTGCAGAAGCTGACTGACCTGCCAAAGCTCGTTGTCGTTCAGTTTGCCGCCAAACGAAGGCATCGCGCTGAAGCGTATTCCATTTTTCACAACCCAATGGGTTTCGCCAACCGGATCATCGGTCACGCCTTTTGCCGGCGGAAGCAGCGCCGGAATGTGTGGGTAGACTCTTTTCGATAAGCCGGAAACGCCCTGACCAAGCTGTCCATGGCACCCGGCGCAGGTTTGCTCATAAATCTTGGCGCCCGCGAGGAGATTGGCGTCATCCGCCGGGAGAGGCGATTTCTCCTCCGCACTCTTGCCGATCGATGCCGCGAGCGCCTTGCGCGCGAGGGACCGTTCAAGCGGCAATGGCTTGGCGTCGGTCGACATCACCAGTCCGCCCTGCGCAAGGAAGAGGTAACCTGCGAGCAAGAGCAGGCAGATTCCAACGATTACACCACCCAGAAATTTGATCATAGACAACCTCGCAAGCGGCGAAGCTAAAGCCGTTTTGGTTTGGGCGCCAACAACAAGCAGCAAGGGTGGGAGGCGCTCTACGTTGAAGCCCTGGCCGCCGCGAGGACAGCCAATGCCTGACTGAAATCGCGACCGAACACAACGATGCCACCGACGTGACCGGACATCGCGAAAATTTTCTTCACCCGCACATCAGTCTCGCGAAATAACCACTGAACTTCCCGAGCCATTTCGGGCGTGCCGTATGGCACACCGGGACGAGTAGCAACGTCGCGCTCGCACAGACTTCGCCACAGCTTTCGGTCGTGCCCATGCAGTACGGCGCAAACTTCGGAACCGATCGAATAAACCGCCGCATGGGTGAGAGATTCCGCGGAAGCAATCACCCGGCCCTCAGAACGCAGCCAATTGCGATCGAAATCCCACGCGATCACCTTCGCGTAATCCTGCAATCTCAACTCGGAGCGCATCCCGGTGCCGGAACCTGTGATGTAAAAAGCATCGCTCGTCCCGTCGCGCAGGCTGACGTTGCCAAAACCAATCCCGGTTTCATCCACTCCGAGCAGGCCGATCTCTCGCATCTTCTGCCGGGCAGCATTCAAGTCCTCGAAGCCGGGAAACGGCGCGAGCTCGCGGTCGTCAGACTCGTAGTGAAATTTTACAACGCCCGTCTCCGTCATTTCGCGTGTTCAGGAAAAAGCGACAGAATGCTTCGCTCGTTAGGCTGGCAGATCCCCCGCTCGGTGATGAGTCCGCTGATCAACCGCCGCGGCGTGACATCGAACGCGTAATTGGCCGCCGGGCTGCCTGCGGGAGTGACAAGGACCTCCAGTAGCCGGTCGTCCACCCAACCGTCGGCGTGTTTTACCTCCTCCGCACCGCGCTCCTCGATCGGGATCTCGGCCAGACCGTCGCGTATCTTCCAATCGAACGAAGAGGAAGGCAGAGCGACATAGAACGGGACGCCGTTATCCTTCGCGGCGAGCGCCTTCAGATAGGTTCCGATCTTGTTCGCGACGTCGCCGGTGTAGGTAGTCCGATCGGTTCCCACAAGGACGAGATCCACGTCGCCGCGCTGCATCAGGTGTCCACCGGTGTTGTCGGCGATGACGGTATGCGGCACGCCGTGCTCGCCTAATTCCCACGCGGTCAGTTTTGCGCCCTGACTGCGGGGGCGCGTCTCGTCGACCCAGACATGCACCGGGATCCCGCAATCGTAGGCGGCATAGATCGGAGAAGTAGCCGAACCGTAGTCGACAAACGCGAGCCAACCCGCGTTGCAATGGGTGAGCACGTTGACCGGTTGGCCGTTTTTGCGACGCGCGATTTGCTCGATCAATTCCAGCCCATGCAGGCCGATCTGCCGACAGTATTCGGCATCCTCGTTTGCGATCGCTTCCGCGGTTTGACGGGCGAGTTGAATTTTCTCCGTCGCGCTCGTGCCGGTGCCGATAGACGTCAATTGGCGTTCGAGCGCCCAACCGAGATTAACCGCGGTGGGCCGGGTCGCAAGCAAGAGCTCGGCCGCGGCCTCTGGTTCCATTTCAGCCAGCATCGCAAGGTACATCCCGTAACCGGCCGCGGCCCCGATCAGGCCCGCTCCGCGCACGTGCATGTCGCGAATCGCCGTCGCCATGTGCTCGACGGTCACGACCTCCTCGACCACGAAGCGATGCGGCAAGGCTCGCTGATCGATCAACTGCACGATCCGATCATCGGCAGGCTTAAGCCAGATGGTGCGATAAGGGCGGCCCGCGACATTCATTAACTCTGAAAGATACTCAACCGCGTAAAATCTGGTGACCAAAAAATCTGGGACGTGGTCTAGTGCCAGATGCAGAAGAAGTTATTCGCGGAGCTGGGACTCGCTCCGGAGATTTTGAAAGCGATCGAGCGGATGGGCTTCGAGGAAGCTTCGCCGATTCAGTCAGCCGCCATCCCGGTCCTGCTCGAAGGCGCGGATGTGGTCGGCCAATCGCAAACCGGTTCCGGCAAGACGGCGGCCTTTGGCATTCCCGCCATTCAACTGGTCGACCCGAGCCTGCGCGCGCCGCAGGTGCTCGTGCTCTGTCCGACGCGCGAGCTGGCGGTGCAGGTGGCGGAGGAAATAGCGAAACTCGCTTTCTTCAAACGCGGTGTGCGCGAGCTGCCCATCTACGGCGGGCAGTCGTACGAGCGGCAATTCCGCGGCCTGAGCGCCGGCGCGCAGATCATCATCGGCACACCAGGCCGGGTGATGGATCATCTCGAACGCAAGAGTCTGCGGCTCGACCAAATCAAAATGGTGGTTCTGGATGAAGCCGATCGCATGCTCGACATGGGCTTCGTGGATGACATCAAGACCATCCTGCGGGAAGTGCCTGACGAGCGGCAGACGGTTTTCTTTTCCGCCACGATTCCGCGCCCGATCCAGGAGTTGATCAAAACGTTCACCCGCAATCCGGTCAACGTCCGAGTGCACGCCGAGGCGCTGACCGTGCCGGCAATCGAGCAGATCTATTACGAAGTGGATCGCCGCTCGAAGCTGGAGGTGCTTTGTCGTTTGATCGACCTCGAGGACATCAAGCTCGCGATCATTTTTTGCGCGACCAAGATGATGGTGGACGATCTGACCGAGCACCTGACCGCGCGCGGCTACAACGCCGACAAACTGCACGGCGACATGACGCAGGCGATGCGAGAGCGGGTTATGGGAAAATTCCGCAAACGCGCGATCGAAATCCTGGTCGCAACCGACGTGGCGGCGCGCGGGCTCGACGTGGACGACATCGAGGTCGTTTTTAATTACGACCTGCCGCATGACGGCGAAGATTACGTCCATCGGATCGGCCGGACCGGTCGAGCGGGCAAAGGCGGAAAGGCAGTAACCTTTGTCGCCGGGCGGGAAATTTATCGGCTGGAGAATATCCAGCGCTTCACCAAGAGCCGCATCCGGCGGGAAAAAATTCCGTCGGCAGAGGAAGTGGAAGGCCGGCGCGCGACGGTTTTTGCCGAGGCGCTCCGTGAGACGCTGACGAAGGGCGAATACAAACGCCACGACGAATTGCTCGACCGGCTTCTCGAGCAAGGACACTCACCTACCGACATCGCGTCGGCGCTCATACACTTGTTGGGCGAAGACAAGACGCGCGCCGGGCAGGCGATCCCAGAAGATCGGCTGCGCCCCAACTACAACCGTCCACCCGATCCCGGCGCGCGCGTCCGCCGGGAACGGAGTCGCGATGACTACGACACCAACCGAGCACCGCGCGGAAAGCGCGAGCGAAATGAGCGTCCGCCGCGGAGCGGACCGCGCGAAGAGGCCGGCATGGTATCCCACGAAGCTGGGATGGTGCGTCTGGCGTTTAACGCCGGCCGCGCTCATGAGGTGCAACCCGGAGATTTCGTCGGCGTGATCGCGGGCGTGACCGCCATTCCAAAGGGCGAGATCGGCGCGATCCATTTGCAGGCAACCAAGACCCTGGTCGATGTCGCGGAAGCGCGCGTCCCATTACTCCTCAAAAAACTGAACGGGATTCAGTTCAAAGGACGAAAACTCCTGGTCAAAGTGTCGAAGTGACGGCTCGTTAGGAAGCTCTGGAGATGAGGGACTGCAACCGGGCTAGTTTCGGACCGGCGAGCGGCACGCTCAGCATCGTACTGGCCACCGCCATGAGGAGAGTCGCAGTGAAAGTCTCACTCGTGATGATGCGCTTATCCAACATGATATTGACGAAAATGATCATGATTAGAGCCTTTGTCTGCAGGAGCCAGCCGATGATCGAGGCCTCGCCCTTCTCCCACTTCAGGATTTTCCCGGCAATTTGAACACCGGCCAGTTTGCCACCGACCGAGGCGACGAGAAGCAGGGCGGCCGCCCCAAAAACAACGAACCCGCCCACCTGCCAGGTGGTGCGCAGTCCTGTGGAAAGGAAAAACACCGGCATGATGGCGAGCAACACATGACCGCGGAAAAGATCCATCTGCTTTTGATCGAACATGGCGGCATCGAGCACGGCGCCAGAGAGAAACGCGCCGACCATGAAATGCAGGCCCGACCAGTCCGCAGCAAAACCTGAGGCCGCCAGCCATATGAGCCCGGCGTACCAACGGTCTCGCTCGGGAATCCGCCACATTAATTTTCGGACGAGAAAAGACGCGAGCGCGAAGACGAAGAGAAACCCGAGCTGGCGCCCGACCCGATTCCAATCGAGCAAGATGAGCGCGAGCACGCCCCAGATCGCAATATCGTCGAGACTGGCGTAACGCAGGATGCGTTGCCCGATTGGCTCGCGCAGGATGTGAAGCTTCTCCATGAACAGAACAAGGATCGGCAGGGCGGTAACCGCGCAGGCCATCCCGATGCCGACGATTACCTGCCAGGTGTGTCCTTTCGGACCCATCCAGTCGTTGCTCATCGAGATCATGATGAAAGCTGCCCCGCAGCCGAAAAGCAGCGGCACGCCGAGGGCGAGTCCGGCCGTGATCCCGGTCTCGCGCCGATAGCGCCAGGCCCTTTGGAGATCGAGCTCGATTCCAGCCACCCAGACGAAGAGCATGACCGCCCACTGAGCGATGCCGTTCAGGTATGCGATGACCTGCGGGCTAAAAACGAAGTTGTAATATTCCGGAAAAGCCGCACCCAGGACACCGGGCCCGAGCAGGATGCCGCCGATGATCTGGACGACGACGAGCGGCGCGTAGTATTCCGTCCGGAACAGCCGCCATGCCAGATAGGGCACGGTGAAAATGATGACCATCGCGATGAGGAAAATTTCCGACGTGCTCATGCGTCTTAGTTCGATTGCCGAAGAGAATTGGGGGCCACTTGGTTCAGGTTGCGGCGACACCTCTGGCAATTTTGCTCCCCGGTCAAATCCAAAGACGCCAAACCGCTGACCGTGACCTCGCCCGCAGGCGATGCGTCGCACGCCTCGGCGCAAGATCCAAGTCCGCCACGGGCGTTGATCGGTTCGCCAGAGGATAGCGCGACATGGTTAGACGAACGTCCAAGCCCTTGCCTTGATCGCGACTTCTGCTCCACGATAAACTTTTGTTTTCTTCCCTGAACAAAAAATCGTCTGGGAAAATCGCGCACCGATGGAATCGTCTGCGGATGGCGGCGGAACGCGACTACGTGCTGGGAACGCACGATGAGGAACTGGCCCGGCTTGGATTGCAACATCGAGTCTGGCGGTCGATCGCGCTCGATTGCTGGCAGAAAGCCGGAATCACGCTCGGGAGTCGCGTGCTCGACCTCGGAGCTGGGCCTGGTTACGCCGCCGCCGATCTGGCTGAAATTGTGGGGCCGGCAGGGAAAGTAGTCGCGTTGGAACGATCGAGTAATTTTATTCGCGCGCTGAGAGAAAGATGCCGTGTCCATTCGCTCGGCAACGTGCAGGTCCACGAGCTGGACTTGATGACCGATGAACTGCCGGAGGATTCCTATGATTTTTCCTGGTGCCGCTGGGTTGCGTCCTTTGTGACTGATCCGGCCCTGCTCGTGCAAAAGCTCGGAAGAGTCATGCGCCCGGGAGGCAAAGCCATCTTCCATGAATACGCACACTACCTGACATGGCGTTTTATTCCCCGGTTGCCGAGTCAGGAGCGCTTCGCGGAGGAGGTCAAGGCCAGCTGGGCGGCAGCCGGCGGGAAAGCCGACATCGGACTTGATCTACCGACTTATCTCGCCCGGAACGGCTTTGCCGTCAGGTCCACTGTGCCCCGGATCTACTGTATTGGACCGCGTGACCATATGTGGCAGTGGCCGGCTTCCTTTGTTGGGATAGGACTGGCGCGTTTGCAAGAATTGGGGCGCATCGACGCCGATTTTGTGACCCGGGTGAAAGAAGAACTGGCGAAGGCTGCCGCGAATCCAGACTCGCGCTTGATTACCCCGCTCGTCCTCGAAATCGTGGCCGAAAAGATCACCTGATGCCCTGGACCGTTTCTCATCCCGCTCTTGTTCTGCCGCTCCGCCGCTTCTCGCCGCAGCCGCTCGATTTCGCCGCCCTTGTCATGGGCAGCATGACGCCAGACCTGGGTTATTACATCAATAACTTCACTCTCTCCACGTTTGCCCACACCCTGCCGGGAGTCTTCATCGCCTGTCTGCCCACCGGGATTGCTTTCATGGTCATGTTTTATCTCTTCTGCAAGCCGCTCTGTTACACGCTTCCCTCCCCCCATCGCCAGGCCCTGCTGCCTCTTTGTCCGTCCTTTCCGACCAACGCTCGACGTTGGGCGATCATCCTGCTATCGCTTCTGCTCGGCGCCTGGAGTCATACATTCTGGGACGCCTTCACTCATGAGAATGGCTGGTTTGTGGAACGCATCCCATTTTTGCGCCAGCACGTTGTCCAACTTAGTACCATTAATGTCCAGATCTACCTTGTTCTTCAGGAGGTCAGCACCGTGGTTGGCTTCGTGATCCTGACGGTCGCTTATTGGATGTGGTTGCGCCGTCAGCCCAAGCCGCGGCCAGGTAGCTCTCAATCCGAGGCCTGGCGGTATCTATTTTGGATTGTGATCGCCGCGGCGGCGTTCATTATCGGCTATTTGGCGGCCGCGGCATACGCCAACGCGGCCTCCGCACATGGGTTCTTATTTTTTCGCATGGTGGTTTTCCGAACAGCTATTTACGCTACCCAGATCGGGGTGCCTTTGAGTTTCCTCGCTGCTGCCATTGTCTACGCCCAACGGCAGCGCTCATCGGAAGAGCTCACGCTTGCATAACCTCCCCCTGTTCGTTCAGGCGGAATTATGAAATCGAAATACGACGTGGTTATCCTTGGTGCGGGTCATAATGGTCTCGTCGCCGCCTCTTATCTGAGTCGCGCCGGGCTGAGCGTTCTTCTGTTGGAGAAAAACGACTACATCGGAGGCGCTACAACTTCGCAGCAAGTCTTTCCGGACTACGACGCGCAACTCTCGCGCTACTCCTACCTTGTCAGCCTCTTTCCCCACAAGATCATTGACGACCTCGGATTGAATCTGGAACTCCGCCGCCGGGAAATAGCCTCTTACACTCCCTATGAAAGGGATGGACGCCACGGCGGGTTACTCCTCAGCAACGCGTCGGAAACAGAGAGCCGCCGTTCAATGGCCGAGTTAACCGGGAGTGAGGCCGAGTTCGACGCCATGAAACGGTTCTATGCTCTGTCCCAGACATTCGCCGAAAGCGTCTGGCACACTCTGCTCGAGCCATTACGGGCAAAAGACGACTTGCAACAGAGTTTCGCGGCCAGCGTGCACGGGCGCGAAGCATGGCGCAGCCTGGTGGAAGAACCGATTGGCCACGCGATCGAGCGCTACCTGCAGGATGACCTGGTCCGCGGCCTGGTTCTGACGGATGGCAAGATCGGAGTTTTTACTCACGCGCACGATCCGTCGTTACTCCAAAATCGCTGCTTTCTATACCACCTGATTGGAAACAAAACCGGCGAGTGGAAAGTTCCGGTTGGCGGCATGGGTAACGTGGTGCGCCAGCTCGAGCTCAAGGCACGCTCGCACGGAGCCGAGATCCTGACGCGGGTCGTGATCAAGGGGCTCGACGTCCTGACGAGTGCGAAAAGGACGGTGGATTTCGAAATCGAGGGAAGGGCGCAAACCGTTGAAGCCCGCTTTGTGCTGGTAAACTTCGGGTTAAACGTCCTGGCCAAGATCCTTGGACAAGGCTACGAAGCGGATGCAACCGATGAGGGGTCAGTCTTTAAGATCAACATGCTTCTGCATCGTCTTCCGAGGTTAAAGGACCACTCCAATTCCGGATCGGACGCATTTAGCGGCACATTTCACATCGACGAGAGTTATACCCAAATGGAAGCGAGCTACAGGCAGGCCGCTAAGGGACAGTTACCGACCAAAGTCCCGGGTGAGATCTATTGTCATACCCTGACCGATGACAGCATCCTCTCTCCCGAGTTGCGAGCAAAAGGCTTTCACACCTTGACCCTGTTCGGCATCGACACGCCGTTTCCGCTCTTTGTGAAGGACAACGCCCTGATGCGGGAGCGCGCGCAGGCGGCCTTCCTCGCCGGCCTCGACCATTGGCTTGACGAGCCGCTCCAAGACTGTCTCGCAAAAGCGCGTGACGGCAGTTTGTGCATCGAGGGCAAAAGCCCGGTCGATATCGAGGACGCACTTGGTCTTTACCATGGCAACATTTTCCAGACAGCGCTCACCTTTCCGTTCGCGGAAACGAATGAGCAGGCCGGACAGTGGGGAGTCGAGACCGAGCACGAGAATGTTTATCTCTGCGGGTCGAGCGCGTCGCGCGGTGGTGCGGTTAGCGGGATTCCAGGACACAATGCCGCGATGAAAGTCCTGGAGTAGGTGAATCCTTCTTAGGCGCGCTTTCTTCAGGAGCTATTCTTTCAGGGTGGCCTCGAAGAAGTAGGCGGTGAGCGGAGCCAGATCGGGGAGCGGCAGGCCGTCCGCGCCAGCAAGCGACGATCGGTCGAGCGTTAGCTTGAGATTCCCGGCGAGCCGCTCTTCGAACTGAAGCTTTTTACAATCGTTAGGCCTAAAACGCAAAAATTCGGTGGCCGCAGCCGGGAAAAGGACTCGCGTCCCCTGCAACTCTTCTTTCGGGTAAAGATTGACCACGACGAGGAAACGTTGCCGCGAAACCGGATCGAAACGAAGAAAAGCATAGAGCCAATGCCCGCCCGCCGGCTCCGAGCCGGCCTGGCCGAAGTGTGGGTTTTGGTTGTTGGCCGGATTTAAGCTGAAAAAGGCGCCATCGCGGAAGGCGGGCTCGTTGGTAATCGCCAAGAGACGGCCGTAATCGTGGCGCAAATTTTTTTGCTCGCCGGAGAGCTCGGCGCCGTCGTATTTGTGACCGTTCGTCCATTTCAGGAACTCGGGCATCGACCAATAATCGAAGATCGATGTGCGCGCGTCGTCGTCGCCGAATCCTTCCGCGCCGTCCGCTGGTTCACCCTCCTCCTGGCCATTGTAGAGCATGACTGGACCACGACCGATGCCATAGAGGATCGCGGCCACAGGGCGTCCGACATTCATCCCAATCCCGCCCCAATTTCCGCGGCCTGCAAGTCGGACCTCGTCGTGGTTCTCGGCATAGCGAACGGAGTTTTCGAAAATGAAATCGTCGGAGCGCGCTTGGTCTATGTCATTCGCCCAACCCGGGCCGTCGTAGATGTTTTTCACGGCCTTGTAGCTCGGATCGTCGTAAACCGCGTCGAAGCCGGCGTCGAGCAGGTCGAACATGACGTTCGATCTGCCGCCGTGCAGGCGAGAGATGATCGGATCGTTACCCGGTACCTTGGCCGGATCGCTATCGTAGGCTTCACCGATGAAGAAGACGCCAGGCGAGCGTTTGCGGGCCTCATGAATGAGCCATTTCCAAAACTCCGGCGGCTCCATGTGCGACATATCGCAGCGAAAACCATCCACCCCCATCGCCTGCCAGTAGGCGATCACCTGATCCATTTTCGTCCAGGTATCCGGGAGCTTCTTTTCCGGCGTGAGCGCGTTCGGATACTCCCGGCGCCGCTTTGTCGGGTCCGTGAAATCGAAACCGTAGTTTAGTTTCACCGTCTCGTACCAATCACCCAGGCCCGGTTTCCAGCTCGCCACATTATTGCCCGTGACCCTGCCGAACTCGGTTTCTCCGTTGAAGAGGCCGTCACATTTCATCCCTTCGAGTTTGCAGGTCGGGCTAATCGGCACGCCGTCCTGGCAAGTCGGCAACCGGAGCGGTGGACCGTCGGCGTCCGGTTGGAGATAGAAAAAATTGTTTCGAGGATCGAAGAAGGCTGAGCGGTCGTCGTTCGTCCCAAAATCAATCTCCGGTTTGATGTCGGAGTGATAACAACGCGCGACATGATTCGGGATGAAATCGATCAGCGCTTTGAGCTTGTGCGCATGTATCCGAGCAAGGAGCGCTTTGAATTCCGCGAGACGATTCTTCGGCTCGACCGCGTAGTCGGGAGAAACGTCGAAGTAATCCTTGATCGCATACGGGCTGCCCGCGATCCCCTTGAGCAGGTCCGGATCGTCAGCCGGCTGTCCAATCTCCGAGTGGTCCGTTCCGGTAGCCTGCTGCAAGACACCGGTCAGCCAGACGTGCGAAATCCCGAGCGCCTTGAGTGAATCGAGCGCGGCGGCGTTAATGTCTTTGAATTTTCCCACGCCATTAGCCGCCACGGTCCCGTTAGGCTGGCGGGTTTCGTTCAGATTACCGAATAGCCTAACGAAAAGCTGGTAGATCCGCGGGCGGGGTGCATCGTGCCCGAGCCGGCCGCGGACCTTGCTCACCGGGGCGTCCTTCGCGGCCAGATCGACTTCGTAATAGTGCGGGATGTATTTGTCCCCTTCGCCGGCCACGACCAACGGATCAAGCGAGCCGAAAAGGCGTCCCCAGCTTTGATTGCGGCAGAAGTCCTTCGAGTAAATCACCACTTTGAGTTTCTTGCCTAACGAAACGAGCGGGAGACGGATGACGCAATCGCAGGCTCCGACCTCAACCTCCAGGTCTTTCTCCGCCTCCGCGCGATCGCTCCATTTCCAGTTTGTCCAACTCCGTTGCCAAACTTTCGCGGTGTCGGTTCCCAACTGCAGGAGGTAAAGCTTGTCTGCCTGGAAGGGCAGGAAGACGGTCGATCCCTCATAGTTCTCGCCGAAAGGAATGACGGCTGACCCCGGCTCGGAGCCGGACTGGAGGGCAACGAAAACGGTCCGTTCCCAGTCCACCTCGCGGGAGCCGTAGTCGATCTGCAGCTTCTCCTGCGCGATCGAAAACTTCATAAATGGATCTTGGCTGGCGAGCGCGGTCGACATCAGACCAAAGCAAGTCCGCGGCCTTGCTCTTTCAGCCGGCGAAAGGACTTTTCGTCGGCCGGCGGATATTCCTTCGAAGTCAGCACCGTCCAGAGAACGGCGCCGAAGAACGCCGCCGCCTCGATATAGAACGAATAGCGGACGGTAATCGGGATCGCGTGGACATCGCCGGCCGCGGACATGACGTGAAACCAGTTTGTCATCATCCAGGGCAAACCGGACGCAATAACGGCGCCGAGACCGATGAACAAGCTCCGCATCGAGAAGCCGGTCGAGCGCTGTTCTGCGAGCAGTTTGTCGGCCACGAAAGCGCGAAATGGTTCCATGCTGATGTTGATCGATGCGTCGAGAATTTAGAGGAGCCCGGCGGCCATCCAGACGGCGCTGGCGTTCGGCATCGCGATGAGGGCAAGCGAGTTGAGAATCGCTCCGACGAGGAAATAGGAACGACGACGTCCGAGCCGGCCCCAGGTGCGATCGCTCATCGCCCCGATGATCGGTTGCACGAGGAGACCGGTGAGGGGCGCGGCGATCCAGAGTTTGGCGATCTGGTCGGGGCGCGCGACGAGGTATTCGTAGATCGCGCTCATGTTCGCCATCTGCAGGCCCCAGCCAAACTGGATGCCGAGAAAGCCGAAACTCATGTTCCAGATCTGGAAAAGAGTAAGACGAGGCTTGTGCATAACCCGGCGAAGCGGGCGCGACGTTACCGGAGAGACCAGCCGTGGGGCAAGACGGAAGTTCCGGGAGAGAGCTTAAGGGTTAACCGAGAAGGGTGCCGCCCGTTAGGCGAGCGACTCGAGTCGACTGAGCAGATCCTTCTTGCTCGTCATGCCCGTGACCTGGTCGCGCAACTGGCCGTCCTTGAAGAGAAGGAGCGTCGGAATCGCGCGAATGTTGTAGCGCGCCGACAAGCTCTGGTTGTGGTCGACGTTCACTTTCCCCACTTTGACCGAGCCCGCTTTTTCCTTCGCGATCTCGTCCAGGATCGGCGCAATCATTTTGCACGGACCGCACCATTCGGCCCAAAAATCGAGCAGCACGGCTTGTGTGCTCTTGGTCACTTCGTTGTCAAAATTTGCTTCGTCGATCGTTACGGCCGCGGAATTTTCCATGATTTTTTTAAGAGAAATAAGTCCAGAGTTGAATGAGCAAGGTGAGCGCAGAAATGCCGAGCAAAGCCCAGCAGAGCGCTCTTGGCACCGATTCAACTAAGCCTTGCGCCGGCGGGTTGGCAACTGCCGGCGGCGTAGTCCGGATGACGGGCGCCGTCGCGACGCTGGCCGGCTGCACTCCCAATTTGACGGTCGCCTTGATCGGCGAATCTGCGATCCTTGCAGTTTCTTTTCGCGGTCCGGTGGGAGCGATGCTGCGACCGCCGGGCGGCTGGTTGACGCGTGGTAGGAACGGCCGGGGCGGTGCCGGCGGCTTTAGGCCAGAAGGCGGCGTTGTCGCGGGAGGGCCGGAGGACGGCGGCGCGCCGGAGGGTTTGAGACCACTTGGCGGTGACGGAGCCAGCGGCGGCCTGGCACCTGGTGGCGGCGGCGGACGAACCGCTCCGGCAGGAACGATCGGCGCCGGTGGCGCGCTGGAGGGCGGACGGGCGGGTGGCGTGCCTCCCGCGGGCGGCGCCGGTTTCAGGGCGCCCGCTGGCGGCGGCGGCCGGATCGAACCGGCGGATGGCGGACGCATATTGGGTGGGGGTGGTTTCGCTCCAACTGGCGGTAGCGGAGGTTGCGGCCGGTTAGGCAAATTGATCCGAGTCGTTTCTTTTTCCACCGGCACAGTCGGCCGGTTCGTGGTGCGCGGAGGCAAAGTGATGCGCACGGTTTCTTTTTTCGGTTCGTTCAGATCGGCCATAACACTATGAGCTGCCCCCTCGGCGAAGACGGCAACGTGTCTCTCAAACCAACCCGGAGGTGTCAACCATCAATCGGGCTCAGGCGAGCAAATCATAGCCCCGGACTCCAAGAATTTTCCGCCTAACGAATTGGCCGACCGGAGCGGCCGCTCCCAGGATGACTCGCGTGTCTACCTCGGGCGCGTCGGCTTCCGTCCGCGCAGCGAACGGTTGGTCGACAAGTAGTTTTAACTGGCAACCAACTTTTTCGGCCGCGATCTCGCGCGCGATCCTTTGCTGCAGCGTCATGGCCCGCCGAAAGCGGGCATTCTTTTGCGCGGAGGAAATCTGCCCCGGCATTTTGGCGGCGCGCGAACCTTCCTCCTGCGAATATTTGAAAATCCCGAGCCGCTCGAAGCGGACCCGTTCGATGAACTCGAGGAGTGATTCAAACTCCGCCTCCGTTTCGCCTGGAAATCCGACGATGAAAGTCGTGCGCAGGGCGATGCCGGGAACGCCAGACCTCAATCTAACGATCAGATCTTCGATATGGGCACGGGAAGTTTCGCGCCGCATCCGGCCGAGCATCCCTTCGTCGATATGCTGCAACGGCATGTCGACGTAGCGCGCGACTTTGTGGCATTGCGCGATCGTCTCGATCAGTTCGTCGCTCCAATGCGCGGGGTGGGTGTAAAGGAGGCGGACCCAGAAATCACCCTCGATTTCCTCGATCTCGCGCAGGAGCGCGGTCAGTGTTGGACCGCGTGAAGAATCGACCGGTTGGCGCGGCCCGGCTTTCGCAGTCCACAAATCCATCCCGTAGTAGGTGGTATCCTGGCTGATGAGGTTGATCTCCTTCACGCCCTCCGCGACGAGGCTTCGCATTTCCGCCAGGACCGAGGCGGGCGGACGGCTGCGATGCCGGCCGCGCATTTGTGGGATGACGCAGAAACTGCAGGGATGATTGCAACCCTCGGCGATCTTGAGGTAAACGCTGTGCGCCGGCGTGAGGCGAAAGCGCGGCGTATCCCAGTCGGGAATGTAGGTCGGGCGCGCGGTAACGAAATTCTCGCCAGGCTCTCCACCTTCCCTGACGACTCGTTCAACGATTGCGCCTAGTTCGCGCACCTGGTCGAGCCCGATAAATGCATCAACTTCCGGCAGGGAGGCACGCAGCTCGGCGGCGAAGCGCTGCGACATGCAGCCACTCACGATCAGCTTTTGGTTAGGCCGTTTTCCGAGCCCGCGCTGCTCGTGCGCCTCGAGGATGGCCTCGATCGATTCGTCCTTCGCCGAATCGATGAAGGCGCAGGTGTTCACGACCAGGACATCGGCCTCGCTCGCGTCGGACGTGATTTGCATTCCGTGCTCCAAGACGCTCCCGAGCATGATCTCGGCATCGACCAGGTTCTTGGCGCAGCCGAGGCTAATCATTCCGACCTTCGTTAGGCCGGGTTGGGTTTCAGAAGTGCTATTCAAAGGTCACATCCGGGTCGCCCGCGGCGAGCGCCGCTCCGTTTTTCGTGATTTGGACCGCACTGCGCTCCAGCACCTTGATGGTCACGTGTCGTCCGAGAAAAGAAAGGGGGGGATCGGCAGGATCAAACCAGCCGTTGAAGGCCGGTTGGGTCTGGCCCTCGATCGTAACTCGCAGAAAAGTTTTTTGCACCGGCGTGATCTGCACGCGATTGGGGAGCGGCGGCGTGGGAACGCTTGCCATATCCTCGGGATGGACGGGCTCAGCCCGGCGCACCTCGGGTTCGGTGGCCGCGGGTGCCGCGACAGGCGCTCCTGGTGTCGGCGCGGGCGCGACCGTCACGCGCGCCTCACTCGCCGGTGTGCTTTCTACCGGGAGAGCGCGCGGCGCGATGATCTTTTCGACCGGCGTTGTGGAAGGAGATGGACTCGCGGAAGCAACCGCACGAGACGACTGCGTCGGGGTGATGCGCTGGATGTCGAGCAGGAGCTTGACCAGATACAAGCCGAAGACGAGCACCGCGACGGCGATAATGAAGGGAAGAAGCGCGGGCCGTTTCGCCGGCTGCCGGCGCACGATCGGCGGAGGCGCGGAGGCCGGTGCATCCTGCAGGTAAGAGTAGCCGTCGACGCTCACCTCGCGCGAGGTTTCGAAGGCGTCGAGATAAGGCGACACGTCGACCTCCAGATATTTGCCGTAGATAAGAAGGAAACCTTTCGCGTAGGCGAGGCTGGAGAAGCTGGAAAAATCCTCGGCTTCGATTTCCTGGAGACGGGAAGCGCGGATCTTGGTCACACGAGCCGCTTCCTCGAGAGTAACCTTCTTCTTGAGACGAGCCTCTTGTAATTTTTTGCCGAGCGGTTCCATCGGAGCGGCGGGATCAGACGGCGGCGTCGAGATCGACGAGAATCTCACGCGGCTTTGCGCCTTCGCCGGGGCCCAATATGCCGCGCTGCTCCAGAATATCAACGATCCGGGCCGCGCGGGTGTAACCGAGGCGGAGACGGCGTTGCAGGAGCGAAGTGGAGGCGCGCTTTTCCTGGCGGATAATTTCCAGACATTTCTCGACCAGTTCTTCGTCTTGGTCGGTTACGTCCTCGCCTGCCTCCCCGCTGTCGGCGCTCGAAATCTTTTCGTGGATCGCCATGTCGTAGGCGGCGGGGCTTTGCGCAGAAACAAAATCGACCAGGCGATGAATTTCCTCGTCGGTCACGAGCACGCCCTGGGCACGGATGAGACGCGACGTGCTCGGCGGCAGATAAAGCATATCGCCTTGGCCTAGCAATCGGTCGGCGCCGTTCTCGTCGAGGATGACGCGGCTGTCGATTTTCGAGGCGACCTGAAATGCGATCCGGCTCGGGATGTTCGCCTTGATCACGCCGGTGATGACGTCGGCCCGCGGCGTCTGGGTCGCGACGATAATGTGGATCCCGGCGGCGCGCGCCATCTGCGTGATGCGCGCGATCGCGCTCTCGACATCGGCCGGCGCGGTCTGCATGAGGTCGGCCAATTCGTCGATGATCACGACGATGTATGGGAGTTTGTCCGGAATGATCGGCTCGTCATCGCGCGGGACGGCGATCCGTTTGGCTGCGGCCGTGTCGGCCGCATCCCCGCGCGAGCTTGCAGCCTCGTCGCTCTCTGCGGGCGACACGCCGGCCCCTACATCCCCATCCAGTTCCTTCTGGGTTTTTTTGGCGGGCCGTGCGTTGAAGCCGGTAATGTTGCGGACGCCGGTCTTGGCGAAAATCTTGTAGCGATTTTCCATCTCGAGAATCACGTGCCGGAGGGCGAGGAGGACCTTCTTCGGATCGGTCACGACCGGGATGATGAGATGGGGCAGATCGTTATAGACCTGCATCTCGACCACCTTGGGATCGATCATGATGAAGCGCAGCTCTTCGGGCGTGAAGCGGTAAAGCATGCTCGCGATAAGCGCGTTAATGCAGACGCTTTTCCCGCTCCCGGTGGTGCCCGCGACGAGGAGGTGCGGCATCTGTGCGAGATCGGCGATGATCGTTTTGCCGTAAACGTCTTTGCCGAGCGCGATCGGAAGCTTGGCGGTGCTGGCGTGCCAATCCTCCGATTGCAGCAGCTCGCGCAACGTCACTTTGACTTTGCGGCTGTTGGCCAGCTCGATCCCGACCGTGTCCTTGCCCGGAATCGGTGCCAGGATGTTGATCCGCTCGGCGCGAGTGGCCCGGGCCAGGTCGCGCTCAAGACTAACGATCTTATCCACCCGCACGCCTTTCGCGGGATAGACTTCGTAGCGGGTAATGGTCGGGCCTTTGGTAATGTCGCCGGCCGCGACCTGAATTCCGAACTGGCCTAACGTCTCGATAAGGGTCCGCTGAATTTCCTCCAACTCTGCCGGATCGGTCGCGACCCGGCCTTCGCTGTCGTGTTCCTCTAGGAGATCGAGGCCGGGTAGCTCGTAGTTCTCGCCCTCCCAATCTTTCGCAGTCGTCAGGGCGAGAGCCGGCTTCGGTTTCGAGCCCCGCTTCAGCTCGGCGAGGGAAGGCTTTTTGCGCGGCGGCACCACCTCTTCTGGCAGCGCGGTCGTATCAACGACTTTTGGTTCGGGGCGGTTGGCGAACTCCTCCAGCAACACATCCGGATCCAGTTCGCTTTTGGGAACCGGGGCGCCCTTCTTGCGGAGTTTTTTCTCGATCGCCCGCTGTTGCTTGGTGATCTGCTGCTGACTGATCTCGAGCTGGCCTTTCAAGTCCGCTTTCCGCATCCGGCGATGGAGCAGCCAGAGTCTGAACGCGACAAAGCCGCGCCGGAGCGCGAGGACGCTTTGCCTAACGAGATAGATCGGCCGCAGGCCGGTCATCAGAATCAAACTCGTGACGTAAATGCCGCCAAGAACGATGACCGAGCCCTTCCCCATCGCATAACGAAAGATATGCCGGCCAAAGAAGTAGCCGACCCAGCCGCCCGGGCCCTGGATCTTGAAAGCGCGCCGCCAGTCGTGCAAAAACCATGGCTGCAAATGAAGGAGGCAGGCGCCGGAGGCGATAAAGAGAATGATCCAGCCGAGGCGGCGGCTCACTTTCAACTCGCCGTGAAATAATTTCGCGCCGCCGAATCCGAGGAGCGTCGCCGCCAGCAGATAAGAAGCGGCCCCAATCAAGAAATAACAGAGTCCGGCCACGATCGCGCCGAGTGGTCCGAGGAAATTCTGGGCCGGCCGGTTTGGGGCCGAGGTGGTGTTGAGGAGCGGGAACCAAGTCGGGATGTCTTTCGGGACGTAGGAGATCAGGGCAAGGAAGAGCAACGTCCCAGTCCCGAGAAGGATGAGGGCGTAGACTTCATTCCATGCATTGTGCTGAGAGCGTTTGGCCACCGCGCCTCATAGTAGCCGTCGCCCTGCCGCTTTCAATGAATTGTCGCGCCGCGGCAGCATCCCTGTCCGGGGAGCGCGGGCGCCCCGCCCGCACCGTTCGGCGCTCTCGCCGAACGGCTACCCTCAATGGCCACGCGCGACCGAATGAACTTTTCGTTGCGAGCCCGGTCGAAGATGGCGAGAGCAATCTCCGCCCTCCCTTCGCCACACACCATGAAACCAAACCTTCTCCGCATCTCGATACTCGCCCTCGCCGCTGCCATTTCTGCCACCGCGAGCTCAGCATCCGACCAAACCAAGCGCCCGGCCGGCTTGATCGAACTCGACCGCGGCTGGACCAATCCCCATGTCCAGGGCGTCCGGATCCGCCTGGGCTGGTCCGACATTCAGCCGAAGAGCGCGACCGAATACGATTGGTCGCTGATCGATTCCGCGATCGCGAGCGCGCAAAAGAATCACAAGCTCCTCGGCCTCTCCGTGGCGATGCTCGGCCGGAAAGAAGGGGGTGGGCGGAACGCGATCCCCGGTTGGCTGACTGCGAAACAATATTCGCTGCCCGTGACTCGGAGCGGCAACAAGCGCTCCATCATCCTGCCGTGGGATCCCGACGTGCAACCGGCGCTCCTCGCCTTCGTGAAAGCACTCTGCGCGCACATCGATGGCAAAGTCGATTACCTCGCCATGGGCGGTCTCGGCGCCGTCATCGAGAGCTACATCTGCCGCGATCCCGCCACCATCGGGCTCACCATGGATGAAGCGGTCGCGAAATGGACCGCGAGCTGCAATGCCATCATCGAAGCCCACGCCCAGAACCTGCATTCCACCCCGTTCATTTTCACAGCGGGCAAGCCGTTCAGAGGCCGTCCCGGCGTGCAGGCGCTGGAGCGCGTGGTCAGCGCCGCGGCGAAGAAATACCCCGGCCGCTTTGGCATCATGAATTGCACGCTCAACGCCCATTCCGCTCCTCAATATCCGCCTAACGCACTTGTCCGGGAATTCCACGAGACCAACCCGGTCGGCCTACAATTCCTCACTTCCACGGAAGGCTTCGGCAACCACGACCTTGGCGGCACACTCGCGCAAGCGCTCGACGCCGGCATCGCCCTCCACGCGCAATACGTCGAGGTTTATTCCAAGGACGCCGACGACCCCGCCAACGCCGCCACCCTGGAAACCTACGCGGAGAAATTAAGAGCGAAGTGACGAGCGACTCGGCAAACGAATGACCAAGGCTACTCCGCGAGTGGCTGGAGTTCGCCCAGCATGGTCGGGATAAGCTCCGACACGGTCGGGTGAATGTGTGGTCGTTTAGGCGGATGGCTGGAGTTCGCCCAGCATGGTCGGGAAAACCTCGACACGGTCCGGTGAACGTGCATTGCGCCGGATGTTGAGCGAAGCGAGATCGAATCCGCCGGCACCGGGAGGGCCGAAGAGGAAGTTGCGCAATCCATCGACGATGTAGCTATCGACCCGCTGATCCACCTGGCTGGCCAGCCCGCGCAGGTAGCATTCAATCCCCGGCCCGCTCACTTCCAGCGGATTAAAGAACGCCATCGAAAGATCGAGCCCGCCGATTGACTGGCCATTGCCATCGAGGCGCTGGAGCACGGGCGAGAGCAGCGTATGCCCGACCCGATAGGCGCCGGTCGAGAACGCATTCTCAATCCAGCGTCGACATCGGGATCATAACCGGTGTAAAGCGGGAGCGCGTTCTTGCCCAGGAGCATCGGCAGGAAATCGCGGTAAGTCACGATCTGAATCTCCGCTCCGACCACGGCGCGGGCGCGATAATAGATGCCGTCGTCATCGAGCTGAGGCTGCTGCGCCTTGATTTTGGCAGCCCAGTAGTTGTGCTCGCGCACGAAAAGCGTGTGCATCACCGTCAGGCCTACCTGTTCATTCGAGCGCACATCGCCAGCGAGGAAATAGCCGGCGGAAGTGTCTGGCAGGTTCGGGAAGCCGTGCTCGTTGTAGGGCAACAAATTGCCCTCGCTCGTCTTCATCTCGCCCGAGCCATCGAGCTTCCGCAGCTCCAGCGCGCGCGCGTCGTCCGAGCCATAGACCTGCGAGGCATCGATGTAAGCCGTGTTCACGTTAATCTGCTCGCGGATGCCGTTGATCATCTGGTAGAGCGAGCGATCCAACTCGATCACCTTCGTGCCCGTGCCATCCGGGTCGAACGAAGCATCGCCCTGCGGCACCGGGATATCGAAAGGCTCCAGCGGATCGATCGAAGGCGTCAGATCCAGGTCGTGATCGACGAATTGACCCCATTGCCAGAGATAATCCGACGAGTTGATCGGACTCGGGATCAACTCCGGCTGCGCCACCACGAGGTTGCTGATGAGGCGTGCGCTCGGCTCATCCGGAGCGGCGGGCGAGCCCACTCCATCGGCGTAGGCGATCGTCGTGTGACGCAGGAGCGCGGTATTGGCCGCGCCGCGCGATCCGTCGATTGGGTTATTGCCCGATCCATCGATCGAGCGGAATTCATTCGGATACGTCGCCGGTGCACTGGACGTCGCCGCCTTTTCCGGGGCACGAATGGTGGACGCTTCAACAGCGGGGACATCGAATGGACCCGCCGCGTAGAGAGCGGATCCAGAGGTGCAGACGAGAACGCAGAGTAGTTTTGTAAGATGCATGAGGTGATGGTCGGTTGGCCGTGGCTAGTTATTGAGTGGGCCGCACTCTAGTCAGAAGGGCCTCGCAGTGACCAACCAGAAAAGGTTTCACGCCTGAAACCTTTGGCAAAGCGCGAGCAAGCGGCCCTCCGCCGCTCCCGTCCGGGTCCACGCCTGTTTACCCGCCAAACGCATCGCGCGCTGGATGAGTGTGTAAGGAGCCTTCGCATACATCACGTCGAGGATGGAGTGGATGATCTCGTCCCCGCCCGGCCCGAGCACGGCTGCGCCGAGAATCTCGCGCGTCTCGGCGTCGATCACGATCTTCATGAAGCCCTGCGTCTCGCCTTTCTCGATCGCGCGCTTGATCTTCGTCATCGGCATTTTTCCGACCAGCGCCGGGCGCCCGGTTTGGCGGACCTCCGCGTCCGTTAGGCCAGCGCGGCCGAGCGGTGGATCGATGTAGAGCCCATAGGCGGGGATGCGATCGGTCACGCGGCGCGGATCGTGATCGAGGAGGTTGGCGGCGACGATTTCCGCATCGTTGAACGCCGTGTGGGTAAAGGCCCCCCGGCCGTTGCAATCCCCCATCGCCCAGACGCCCTCGACGTTCGTGCGCAGTTCGTCATCCACCTGGATGTAACCGCGCCCATCGACCGCGATGCCCGCCTTCTCCAGCCCGAGATCGCTCGTATTCGGCACTCGGCCTACAGCCAAAAGGACATGCGTGCCGCGGATCTCGCGCTCGCCGGAGTCGCAATCGACCTGCGCGATCACGCCATCGCCAGCCGGCGCGAAGCTGATGCACTTAGCATTCAAACGCAGCGCGATCCCTTCCTGCTCGAAGATTCCCTGCACTGCTTCAGAGATATCCTCGTCCTCGCGGCGGATGAGCCGCGACCCCATCTCAACGATCGTGACCTCACTCCCGAAGCGCCGGAACATCTGGCCGAACTCAAGTCCGATATAGCTCCCGCCGATCACGATCAGATGCGGCGGGACGAAATCGACTTCGAGCAGCGAGCTGTTGGTGAAGAACTTGATCTGCTCCAGCCCCGGCATCGGAGGAACCGAGGCGCGCCCGCCCACGTTGATGAAAATCCGATCGGCCGTGAAGCGTTGCGCGCCGACGCTGATCTCGAGCGCCGCCTCGAACCGCGCGTGACCCGTGAGAACGGTGCAGTTCTCCATCCCTTCCAGCCAGCTTTGCAGCCCGGTGCGCGATTTGGTCACGATCGCATCCTTCCGCGCCTTCACCCGTTTCATATCGACGCTGACGCCGCCCTCGAGCATGACCCCAAACTCCGCCGCGCGCCGCGCCAGGTGCGCGGCATAAGCGCTCGCCACCATCGTCTTCGTCGGCGTGCAGCCGGTATTCACGCAGGTGCCGCCCACCAGCTTGCGTTCCGCGATCGCCACCTTCCGCCCACTCGCGGCGAGGCGTTCGGCCAGGAACGGTCCCGCCTGCCCGGCGCCGAGAATGAAATCGTCGAAATGCGCGGTCATGCGAAGCGCGAGATAATCAGACAGGCGCCGACGATCGCGACCGCGTCCTCGAGGAGCGCGATCGGGAGATCCCGGCCCGCCAACCGGGCCAGCCGGCCGCGCAGTTCCGCCCCGCCGAACGTCCCGATCACCGCGCCGATTGCCCCGGCGCCGAGACCGCCGGCCAAGACGCCCGCCGACGCCCCGAGGGAGGCGCCGCACAAGGCACCTGATAAGATCCGCGCTCCAAACTGCATCGGCACCTTCCGGCTCGGCGTCGAGGGCAACTTGTCAGTCACCAGCTCAGCCAGCGCGAGCGCACTAAAGATGTAAGGCGTCACGGCAGCCCCAAGAAAAGCCAGCCAGGTGTTTTGCAGATGCAGCCAGCCGAGATGAGCCGCCCAACTCACCGCCGCAGGCGCGGTCAAAGTCCGCAAACCCGCCACCACTCCGATGAGAAGAGCCAAAAGATAGATCCACATGCGACACCTTCTACCCAGGATTCGCGGTCAGAGCCAAACTCTTTCATTAGACGCCCGACGATCCCCTGAGAGTCGCCTTACCGGGTGGCCGAGTCTCGGTAGCGAATTCATTCCCGGGGGGTTCTCAAATGATTCCCTCTCGCGCGCGGGTCGAGGCGGGGCTTTCCCTCCCAAAAAAAAGGAGTTCGCCGAGTCGCCCAAACACGGATGAAAACCAGAATCGAAAGTAAGCTTCGACCCCATTTTCTCCCCTTTACGCCGGGGCGCCTTGCGGCTGTTCCAGAGGCAGTTCGTCGGTTACTCCGATCTCTCCAGATAAGAACTCATCTATGCCTGCTTGCTGCAAAAATGGTGCGTCCTTGATTTTGTCGCGAAGCTTAAGCAGGCGGCTGTCCGCACGCTGTAAAACGGTAGTAAAATCGAGAGGCAGGATTCGAGCACGGCCACCTAGTTCTGTTCGTTCTTCACGGTCTACTTGGTGAATCGTTCGCCCGTGAACGAAGCCTTGTATTCTCGTTCGTTCGCCGAGCAGCCCTCGCGTCAGTGAAAAACGATCGCCGACGTCCGGAAATAATTTGCCGGGGGTCGGGCGGATCGTCTCCTGACCTGTTTTTTCTGAACCAGTGCGGCCGCTGTCGGCGCTGGTGGTGATTTGCCGGAAAAAGAGGCTTTTTCGAGTGAAAATGGACGCCCCGACGGCTCGGGGTACGGACGTTGCTTAGTGGAAACGGCTGGATAGCGCCTCGAGTTCGGACTCTTACTTATGACTATGACTAACGTTCTTCCATCGGGGATCGGCGATCTCTTTCACCTGGCCGGGAGCGCGAAGGGCGGAATCGCGCGGCACGGCCGGTGGTTGTTTGAGGATAGGATACAGCCTGAGGAAATCGGCGAACTGAGACGGCTGCGCAAAGGGCGGGAAAGGAATTCGGGCAGGCGCGATTCGCCGCAGACTCAGCTTATTCTTTGCTCGCGCTGGGGTGGCTGAGGTTATAGACCTCGACAAGGGCGGTGCCGGTCGTACCGCCCTGGCCGCGGACAACAGCAGTGTAGGATCTGTAACCGTCGAGGGTGGCGAGCATGGCGGACTCCTTGTCGTTCTTCGGTGCCAGCCCGGTTGCCGTGATCTCGGTCTCCTCGGTGGAACGCCAGTTATCGTTGGACTGAAGGAGGGTTCCGTCTTCGCCATGTAACTCCAGAACTGGGTCGTCGAGTGCGCGTGCGACTCCGTTATCTACAAGCGAAGGGCCAATCGCTCTGATCAGGACTTGTGTTGGGTCCGCGCCGCCGATGATGAATCCGCCAATCATGACATCGTCGCCCGTTCCGACTTTGCCCCGAGTCGAGATGTTGGCCAGGACCGATGCGGACGGCGCCAAGTCGTAAACTTCCACCAGCGCGCTGCCGGCCTGACCTTTTGCGTCACGCACAACCGCGGTGTAGGCGCCGGGATCGAGTGTTACTTTGATCGCTGCCTCGCATGGGCTACTCGGCGGCAACTGCGAGGCAAGAATAGCGATTCGGCTGGTAGTCCAGCTGTCATTCGTGGCGACGCGCGTTCCTGTTTGATCGTAAAGGTCGAGAATCGGATCGCCAATCGCACCGCTCAACGGCAGTGCCGGGCCGATTCCCCTCACGACGACCTCCTTGGGCGCATCGCCCTGGATGATGAATCCGCCAATCATCACCTCATCACCTGCGCCCGTGCGCGCCCTGGTCGAGATGTTCGCCAGGTTCTGTGTCGGGATCGGATCGGGCGGTGGAAAGGAAGCGAAATCTGTCGAGATCTTCCAAAGCTCGGTTTGCCCGTAGGAGACGGTGAGGAGGAGAAAATTGTCGGGGTCGCTATCGAAGAAAACGGTGAATACATCCCAATCGGAGAACGGGCGATGGCTGATCTCCAGTTCGCGCGCGACCTGAAGCGACATCGGGTCGTAAACGACGACAGAATCTGGATAGGATTGAATCGGCTGATAAATGGAACCATCGTGTCCCACTGAAATCGAATAAAACAAATGTCCCGCTCTTCCGAAGGAGCGGCCAGGCGCCAGGTCCGGTAGAGGTAATTCTGAGATCGGGCCACCTATGGCGTTCCCGGAGAGGCAGTAAACGCGCGCGTTATCAGGACTCGGGAGGGTGCCAGCGAAGGGACCTTTCTGTGTGGCGCTAAGTTGCGGCGACGCCGTCGAGATATCGTAAGCCGAGATCGAGTTGCCGGTCTGCGTCACAATCAAGGTTTTATGGTCCGGTGTTATCTCGATCTGCGGATCAGAAGTCGGCCCGAAGGTGGTTTCCACCACGCCGGTCATGAGGTCGATCTGGCAGATTCCGGCGGGACTAGTCACGTATCCGCGACCGTCTATTCCTTCTAACACCTGTGAGTAGCCGCTGGGAATGGTCAAGGTGGGAAGTTCGGTGAGCGTCTCGAGGTCCAGCCGATGCAGAGTGCTCGTGAGTTGCTGACGAAAGTAAAGGAGCGATCCATCGGCGGAAAGCGACAAGATGCTCGGCGGAAAACTCCCCGGTGCGATAAACGTTACCGTTCCAGTGTCGGTGTTAATGCGCTTGATACCGTCGTTAGCTCCGGCGTAAATGCAGGGTCGATTCGGATCCCCGAGAAAATAGCCAGCGTTGACACCTCCGATAATCGACACGAGGCCTTGAACCTCGTTCAGCCCAATCACCGAAAAAGAGAAGGCTCCATAGGCATCGGCGATCGGTCCATGAGCAGTAATGACGGCATCATACTTGCCCGGTGTAGTCACTTTGCCAGAGATCACGCCCGTCGTCGTGTTCATAGTCAGGCCCGGCGCCAGGTCGATGACCGAGTAAGAAGTGGGAGAGTTGTTCGTGGCCAGTTCGGGCCAGACAAAGGAGTCACCCACTCGAAGAGTCGATTCCGGAGCCGGGAAAAAGTTTGAGTCGTTGTTGAATTTCGCTGCGTAGAGAAAAAGGACTCCTCCCACATCGTCCAGTGAAGGATGATCCACGTCGCTAATGTACGGCTCCATCAGCACCTGCCCTGGTGGGGTTAAGTCGAGGTGAGCCAAACCAAGGACGTGCCCGAACTCGTGCAGAATCACCCGGTGAAAGTCGATCACGTCCGATTGCAGCGGGCCACGATAGGAGTCATAGCGGAATGCGGTGTTTACAACGACATCCGCTTCCGCGGTGATTTTTGGATCGTCGCTCCCGTCGATGACTGTGATCGCGATCGTAGACTCGTCGAAGCTGTCACCAAATATGGTGTTCGAGAAAAAGACGGAATTGATTCCATCGCCGCAGGCTTGCGGCACGCTCGGTTCCGAGACGGAAGAAAAGGTGATGAAATCGAGGTAACCGTCCCAGACTTTGACGGCATCGGCGGCGGATGCGTTCCAGGAGGCAAATCCGTCCTGGAGGGCGAGGTTCGTGGGGCCGAGGCCGAGGTGCATGACGACGTTTGCTTCTTTCGGCCACTGGCTGTCCAGGGTGTTAAACGCCCTTACGTCGAAGACGGGAAGAAAGAGAAGCAGCGCGAACGCGCGTAGAGTCCGGGAGATTTTCAAGGCGGCGGCTATTCTAGTTTCAAGCTTTCGCCAGACAACCAAAATTTATGTGGGGACGAGCCATATTGGAGAGCGGAGGGTTAGCGGAGGATCGGAGCTTACAGTCGACAGTCGCGCCGAGGGCGGGCCAAAGCCCGTAAAGTAGAAGGTATTAAGGCTGAAGTAGAATGGAGCAACTGGGATGAGCGACGTAGACGGGAAGTTGCGAGGGTAGCGGAAGCGAGCGGCCGAGCGCACCAAAGGTCGAGGATGCGGACGACGGACAGTTGGAACTTGTCGAACGGTTAGACGCAGAGGTCAGCGTTTCCTTCGAGAACCGATGTTCTTAGCTGCGGGCGCTCTCCGCTCTTCCACAACTTCGCGTCGTGCACTACCCGATACCGGATTGGCCCGCCGTCGGGTTTTTCGCTCCGCGTAATGGGACGCGGGATGCAGACAAACTCGGTGCGCATCGCATCGGCCGACAATCGGACCTTTGCGTATCCGTGTCCTCCGAGATCGACGAACTCGAGGTGCGGAGCCAGATCCGGGTTGGAGAGCGACCGGGCGCGCTTCAGATCGAAGTTTTTTGCATATTCCAGACACGAACGGACGCCGTGCTTCAGCAGCATGTTGAAGGTCCAGTCCGGCTTCGCCTGTCCCTGCCTGTCGGCGAGAAAGAGCGCTCGGAGCGGTGCGTCCTTCGGAAGATTGTGCTCATACGCTTCCATGACGCCGCCATTCTAGTGGCTTCAGAGCGTTCGCTCTTGACCGCTTAAAGCGGTAGATAAGGAAGAGGAATGAATCGACCCGGCGATGGGCGAGTTGGGCCTGCGCGGGTGTGCGCAGGATCGAATTCATCCAACTTGTGTTCGGACTCGACCGCTTTAAGCGGTCGAGACTCAAAGTCAGCGCATCCCCCCGATATATTGAAGCCGCGGGCCGATGAAGCGGTTATCTTTTGCGCCGCGGCTTGAATATTGACCGCTTAAAGCGGTCAACTATCGCTTGGCAGCTTCATCAACGGATTGCTGTCCAGAGAGAGGGAAAGCGATTGGTTTAGATGTCGCGATCGCGGTGCGATCATTGGTCTTTGCTTCGGCGCGCTCGTTGGCTGCGTTGGCCTCTCCCCTTTGGCTGGGGCTTCGCTCGCGCGGAAGCGCGGACGACGAGCTTTCGCAGGGTGGCGTAAAGCGGATGTTTGGAATCGGCGCGATAGAAACGGTGATAGCCATTGCTCCGGCTGGTGATGAGACGAGCCGCTTCGAGTTTGGCTAGTTCATCCTGAACGGTCTGGAGCGAGAGCCCGCTCAGGCGAGCGAGTTCCCGAACGTACAATTCGGTCCGCGGATTGGTGAAAAGCAGGCGAAGGATTTCCGCGCGCACTTGCGGGAACAAGCTGTGCAAAAGCGTCTGCCGCATTGCCCTTTATCGACTCGACCGCTTAAAGCGGTCAAGGCTCAATGAGCCCGGCCACCTATGCTCAATTTTATCGCGCAGATTAGATGCACAGGTCAGCCTTGCCTTCGAGAACTGATGTTTTTAGCTGCGGGCGCTCTCCGCGCTTCCACAGTGCAGCAGTGTGTAAGACGCGATACCTGATTGGCCCCCCGTCCGGCTTTTCGCTCCGCGTAATGGGGCGCGGGATGCAGACAAACTCGGTGCGCATCGCGTCGGCCGACAATCGGACCTTCGCATATCCGTGTCCTCCCAGATCGACGAACTCGAGGTGCGGAGCCAGATCCGGGTTGGAGAGCAACCAGGCGCGCTTCAGGTCGCAGCTTTTTGCATATTCCAGGCAGGAACGGACGCCGTGCTTCAGCAGCATGTTGAAGGTCCAGTCCGGCTTCGCTTGTCCCGGCCTGTCAGCGAGAAAGAGCGGTCGGAGCGGGGCGTCCTTCGGAAGATTGTGCTCATAAGCTTCCATGGGGCCGGAACTGCTGAGCGACGCGCCGACGAAGCTCAGGCCGACGGGCTCGAACTTGCCGGGCGGGAGTTCCGAAGTCGCGTATCCGGCCCAGAAGCTGTGGCGGTCGCCCGAGACGATGGCGAAGCCGGTGATCTTCGCGTCGCGCACAAGCCCGTAGATTTCCGCGCGCTCGGCGTAGGCTGTGCCGTAGTCACCTCCGCCCATATTGGCGTAAGTGTCCTTGGGCCACGACTCCTTGGTGAGACCGGGCGGCAGGTTCTGCGGGTCGACGCGCTCATCCAGCGCGCCCTCCGAGTTCCCCCAGATTTTCCAGGTCGCGGTTGAGCTCTTGAGCTTGTCCTTGAACCAGGCTTTCTGCTCCGTGCCGAGAATCGTTTGCGGCGGCGCGCTCCGTTGCGGGTTGGCGATATGCGCATCGTTGAACCGGATTTCCTCCGGAGGCTTGCCACCATTGAAACCGCGGCCGCCGTCCAGAACCTGCATCAGCGGCTCAGGAAACATTCCAATGAATTCGTCGCCGCCGAGTCTTGCGAGAGACGGATCGCTGAAGCAGTCGGCGCTGCGATAGCTATGCTGGTCGGTAATGATCAGATCGAGGTGCCGGCCGTAGCGGAACACCCGGTAGCCCTTGAGGCTGTTGATCGCGGTCAGGTTGTTCGGTTCCACCCCCAGCCCATCGCGGTCGAACTTCTCGATCGGAACGTCTTTCACCGCGGGTGGGCCGAAGCGCTCGAGCGATCCGCTCGGCGGAGAGACACGCGCGGGGAGAAATTCGAACCAGGCCTGATTCGCCGCGACCTTCACGCTTTGGCCAGGCCGCTCGAACTTCCCCGCCTTGACGATGCTTTGCCAGCCTTGCCACGAGAATTCGTGGTTGTCCCAGATGGCGACGAACGGCCAACGCGCGCGCGCGTCCTGGAGGTCGGGGTCGGCGAGATAGCCTTTGTAGATGGCGCGGTAGCCATCGACGGTCAGCGGGATGTGGAAGTTGCCGACCTTGTGGCTTTGGTCGTCAGGAAACCGCGCCACCTCATAGATCGTGCGGTCGTAGCGTGACTTCACCTCGTCGGGATACTCGACCACCTCGTAGATGAAATCGCCGAGGTGCAAAACGAAATCGAGCTGCTCAGCGGCGGGAGCGCGTTCGTCTTCGTAAATCATCCGGCGATAGGCGTTCAGCTTTCCCTCATTGACATCCTGACAGCTCACAAAGGCGAAGTTCACCGGGCGCGGATCGTCTGGCGCCGGCGCTGTGATCGTGCGGCCAACCCGGCTGCCGTTGCCGTCGGGGTCGCTGAAGCGATACCAATAGACGCGCGCAGGTTTGAGGCCTCCGACCAAAACGCGACAGGTCCAATCCGCGGCGGGCGAAACCGTCACGGGCGCGCTGGCGGTGACGCGCTCAAACAACTCATCTTCCGCCACCTCGAGAGTCAATTGCGCTGACTTGCCGGAGCTGGGATATCGCGTCCAAAACAAAACGCTGTTGTTATCCGGATCGCCGGACGCGACGCCTTGGGGAAAAAGTGCCCGGCGCTCCCGCCAGACGGCTTGAGAACGGCGCGGGACCGACCAACCCCATGCGGCTGACGCGCCCCAACCGGCGGCCGCCACGATGAATGTGCGCCTATCCATAGCTTAGGTTGGTGTTTCTATCTCAAGAGGAGAAGGAAAGCAATGAAGCGCGCGCCCAGGTTTCCGCCGATCGCACCACATTCTCAGGTCGCTGACGATCGGAACCGGGGGTGGCGATCACACCTCGTCTACCTGCAGGCCCGAGCAGGAGAGTTGCGAGGGACATGCTGGTGGAGAGGCGAGCTCTTGGGCCGAGGTGGAGCTGTTTTGGAGACGATACTCCCTTAACGTTGGCGCGGACAAGCCTTCTCCGCTCTGTGCGTGGCATTGCGGAAGTATCGGGTGGACGGCTCGCTGACTACCATTCAGATTCCAGCCATGGCACAAAAGAAGGAAAAGCCCGAGTCACCTGAACCCGCACCGCCGCCGGAGCGCGGACACTGAACCGGGGTGACTGTCGCCCGATCATTTGTCGGAAGGCATTCGTTCCCTGCGAAAGGGCGCGCTCACGGTGAAGAGTCTGCAGGGTATTACGCAGAGCAGTAACGCCTCGGCGCACGCGCCGCCCAAGCCCGTCGAGAGGTGGCTATTGCTGACCGCTTAACGAAAAGATGTAGGCCTGGCCGGCACTACCGAACACAGTCTTCCCGGAAAGCGCCACGGCATTGCCGAGCGAATTCCCATCAGTCCCATCAGAGGCCACAAGTTCCGCACGCAGTTTCCATTCGTTCTGACGGAACAGATATTCGTAGATTCTTCCCGTATCCAATTGGTGCCTGGCTCCAACGAGGGCGATCGCGCCAGAAAGTGCTACGGAACTCCCCAGGTAGTCATATGCCTGCCCTCCGGCAACCCGCAGTTTCGCCTCCTCGCTCCAGCTCGCGCCGTCGAAGGAGAAAATATAGGCGGCGCCTCGCGAACCCGCTGTGTTGGGCGCTCCGATGAGAGCCGTATCTCCCGAGAGGGCAACCGAGTCCCCGAAGCAACGGCCGTCAGTCGGGGTGACCAGTTTCGCGCTCTGGTTCCAAGTGGTTCCGTCGAAGTCAAAAACATACGCTGCCCCGGTGCCGCCGTTTCCGGGAGCGCCGACCAATGCGCGATTCCCGGAGAGAGACACGGAGCGACTGAAAGAATCTCGGGAACCGCCATCATCCGGGATCAGCTCGGCTTGTTGGCGCCAGGTTTCACCGTTAAAGGCAAATACGCAGGCAATCCCCGTCCCCCCCGCCGCTCCAATCAGCGCCTTGGTTCCTGAGATTGAAATGGAATAGCCAAAAAACGCTCCCTCGCTTGGCTGGAGAGCGTGCAGCATGTTCTGGAACTTCCAAGTGGTTCCATCAAATTGAAAAACGTAAACCACACCGCCGTCGACTTGGAAGGTGTCGTCGAAAGGCGCTCCCACCATCGCCACGTTGCCCGAGATGGCAACCGCATGACCAAAGTGAGGCTCACCGTAACCGCTGAACGGCTGCAGCTCCGCTTGGAAATTCCAACTCGCGCCGTCGAAGGCATAAATATAGGCAGCACCGGTAAAGTCCGTATTGCCGACGATCGCCAGGTTGCCCGAGATGGATACTGCTGCCCCGACGTCTCCATCGGGGAGCGTGAGCTCTTGGGTTTCGTAGACAGTTTTGAGCGCCGCCTGCGCCGCAGGGATGACGCTGCCGGTCGAGATTGCGATGAGGAGAATGGCGATGAGCCTAACGACGGCGGATGGATTTTTTGTATGCATGGATTTGGTTCGCGCGGGATTGCTCCTTTCGGCTTCTGTTGCCGATTGCCATTACATGATTCGCTGCGACAGCAGGCAAGTCATTTGTCGGAGAAGATTTCCTCGATCGGGAGTTTGAAGAGCCGGGCGATCTTGAAGGCCAGTGGTAAACTGGGATCGTATTTCCCGGTTTCGAGCGCGTTGATGGTCTGACGCGAGACGCGGAGTTTATCCGCGAGCTCGTTTTGCGACCATTCCCGCGTGGCGCGGAGTTCGCGGAGCTGGTTTCTCACCGGTAGCGATAGGTCGAGATGGAAACGCCGATGCTCCAAAGGATGAACAGGGTGATGTAAACTCCGCCGATGCCAAGGCCGCGCGGATAATTCACCACCCGGATCCCCTCCACCGTAAGGATATTCATCGCTGTCATCACGACGAGCGTCCCGACCAGGGCAAAACCGAGCGCTTCGATTTGAATCCGGCGCTGCAGCTCATCCATCTGCCAGAACGATTTGAGCAAAGTGCGCAGATAGAGGATACCCGGCAGGAGCGGGGCCAGCGTGATGGCGACGCGTGCCCCCGGCGACCAGTCGGTGTGATGCTTCAACAGCCAGAGCGAGATGAGATAAACAAGCGTCGCCGTCGCCAGCCAGAGAATTCCGGCAACGGTGCGATGACAGGTGGTCGAGCGGACGAGGCTTTGTTCCGGATCTGAGTTTGTGGTCACAATGTTCATGAGAGCGATAGTAAAGCACGCTTTACATATGTCAAGCACACTTTACACAACGAACTCGCCAGAGGAGAGTCGATCTGGAACCAGCCCGCGGCTGGTCCGCTGGATGAAATTCACATCTGACGTATGTTCGGAAGGCGTTAGGATTCTTCTAATCTGAGCGACAACAACCGGGGAGGAAAAGCGACCATGAACGACCAGCCTGTTTCCACGCGCCAAAAAGCGCTGGCTCTTAATCTCGAGGCGACACGATACGGCACGATCGCCGAAATCGGTGGTGGTCAGGAGGTCGCGCGCTGGTTCTTCTCTGTCGGCGGCGCGGCCGGCACGGTCGCGGAGACCGTCTCGGCCTACGACATGAAGATGAGCGACCGGCGCTACGGTCCGACCAAACGTTACGTCAGCCGAGAACGCCTCGAAGCCATGCTGGCGCTAGAATTTGCTCAGTTATGTGAGGGCCTGCAGGCAGAGCGCGGCGACACGAAAAGCTTCTTCGCCTTTGCCAACACCGTCGCGACCCGCAGCTTTCGCAAGGCGGGAACCGGGCGCGGCTGGCTCGGCATCCGCTTCCAGACCCGGCCGCGCGAAGAGCCGTCGGAGGTCATCATTCACGCCCACCTCCTTGACTCGACCGCGACCCAGGAGCAAGAGGCGCTCGGCGTTCTTGGAGTCAACCTCATTTACGGTGCGTTCTATCACCGTGAAGACCCTGCGAAATTGATCGCGTCGCTCGTGGATGACCTCTCGCGTGAACGGATCGAGATCGACGTGATCGGATTTTCCGGGTCGGCTTTTCCCGACGTCGATAACCGGTTGATGAGCCTGCAGTTGGTGGAAGGAGGGTTGACTGACGCCGCCATGTTCACCGCGGGCGGCGAGGTGGTGCAGCCGGCGGACGTGTTTTATAAGAAGCCAATCCTGGTCGAGCGCGGCACCTTCCGGCCGGCAACGAAGCTTACGCTCGACCTCCTGGAACGGGCACGCGATCAGTTCTTGGAAGAGCCGGAGGTGCGCGGGCAGACGCCAGTCGTGCTGGCCGAGATGACCTTGCGCAGCCTCAATCCCGGGCCGCAGGCGGAACACGACGACTTCCTCGCGCGCGCGGATATTTTGCGTGCTCTTGGCTTCGACGTCCTGATTTCGCGGTTTGGGCCGTACTACCAACTGGCCGATTACCTCGCGGGCTACACCGATGGCCTGATCGGCATCGCCGCCGGGCTGCCCACAGTTCGCCAGCAGGTAGCTGACGAAAAGTATTACACCGATCTGCCCGGTGGCGTGCTCGAATCGGTCGGGCGGTTGTTCAAACGGTCGGTGAAAATGTACGTCTATCCGACCCGCGACCCGGTCACTGGACAGATCCAGACTTTGGAAACCGTCCAGACACCGGCGCCGTGGAATCATCTGCACGACCTCCTGGTTGATATCGGCCGGATTGTGCCCATTCGCTCCTACAACGAATCGTATCTTTCCATCCGGACACCCGAAGTCCTCGCCCTGATCGAGAAAAACGATCCCGCGTGGGAGGCGATGGTTCCCCCGCCCGTCGCGGAGATCATCAAGGCAGAGCAGCTCTTTGGTTCTCGCGCGGAGCTTGCGTCATGAAGCACGCGCGCGCTCAAAGATTTCAACGAACTCCCGGTAGCGCCGCGCGATTTCCGCAACGGCGGCCGCGCGCGTTATTTTCCCGGCTCGAAAGTTCACCAGCGGCTCCCCGAAATCCGTCCGTCCGATGGCGAAACCGATGTAGCCCTTAACGCCAGCTGCCGTCGTTAGCCACTCGCGTACTTTCCGGTCATCCTCGCCGCGTCCCAGAACGATACAGCCGACTTTGTCCCGTCCACCGCGCTGCGCGACAGCGACGATTGCCTCGCAATCCTCGCGCCGATCGAGTCCCTCGATCTTCCAGACATCGGGCTCGACGCCGGCATCCTGCAATTGCTTGATCGTCTCCACCATCAACCTGGGACGAACTTCCAAGTCGTAGGCTTTCCTGTCACCCTTGAGCCGTTCCAGCTGGGCCTTCTCCGCGGGGACGAGCAGTTCAAACATGAACCGGCTTTCGCTGTTTGATCGCAAGTAATCGGAAAGCCTCTTCAAGCGCGCTGCCTGGCGCTGATTTAGCCCGGCATCGCCCTCGGGATTGTAACGGACCAGCACTTTGCAAAACGTCGGCTGAATGGCTTCGATGTGCCTGGCAAAGTCATCGCCATATTCGAACTCAAACTCATCCTGTCCGCTCTTCTCGGCCGGGCAGGCGGTGGTAAAACCATTCGCTTTGGCATCGCGCAAAATATTTTCGCCAAATCGTTCATCGACCAGAATGCCCCCTTTGCTTTTCGGCGCACCCTCAGCGATGGCGGCCTTGAATCCGTCGTAAATGACCTGCTTGGCGGCGGCGATTTCCGCACTCTGCGCGGCCGTCAGATCGTCCTGCCAGCCGAACATCTTGGTCACAAACGAACCGCGATGGTCGAAAGGCAAAATGTAAAGTGGCTTGTCGTACCCCTGGGTTTTCATATTGGACTCCTTTGGTCAGCGTTGGTTTGCCGGTCTTGCTTGGCAACTTCGGTTTGTCGGTAAATCTTTTCACGAAATAAAGCCGCTGCAAAACTGGATGATTGTGACCAAAGCGCGGCCCGGTTGCCTGCGACGGATTGAGCGATAATCTGACGGGTGATTTCGACGACGAGTGCCGGATGAAGGCAGCCTATCTCGAGAAGCAGGCGGGGCCGGAGGCGTTGGTTTGGGGAGAGATTTCGCGACCAGAACCGACGAAGGGCGAGGTCTTGATCCAAGTCCATGCGACTGCAATCACGCCTACGGAGCTGCAATGGTTTCCGACCTTCAATTTGCCGTCGAAAGAACCGCGCCCGTTTCCAATTGTCTTGAGCCACGAGTTTTCGGGTGTCGTCGAATCAGTTGGCCCGAATGTGAACGGCGTCACAGTTGGAGAGGAAGTTTTCGGAATCAATGATTGGTTCGCAAACGGAGCCCAGGCCGAATATTGCGTCGTCGCGGCCAGCGCACTGGCGCGTAAACCGGCCTCGCTCGACCACGCTCAATCGGCAGTCGTGCCGATCTCCGCCCTGACCGCGTGGCAAGGGCTTTTCGAGAAGCTAAAACTGGAGCGCGGCCAGCGCATCCTGATCCAGGGCGCTGCCGGCGCGGTGGGCACGTTCGCGGTCCAACTGGCGCACTGGCGCGGGACATACGTTATCGCCACCGCATCTGCCGCTAACCTGGATTTCGTGCGCGGGCTCGGTGCCGATGAGGTGATTGATTACAAAGCGACCCGCTTCGAGGACATCGCCCACGGTGTGGATGCCGTCTTCGACGCCGTGGGCGGTGAAACGCTCGATCGTTCCTGGGGCGTGCTGAAAGCGGGCGGCAGGTTGGTGACCGTCGCCAGCACGAGTGAAAGCACCCTCGAGTCGCGCGCGCGTGACGCTTTCATGCTCGTAAGGGCCGATGGCTTACAACTGGCGGAGATCGCCAAAATGATTGATGCCGGCAGCCTCCGCGTATTCGTCGGCGAAATTTTTCCGCTTTCCCAGGCACGGCAAGCTTATGCACGCGCCCGCGGAACCGCGACGCGCGGAAAGATTGTCTTGCGAGTGGTCGATCAGCCGGCCACCTAACGCGACAGGCGCAAACCAGATCTTATTGCCGAGAGAAAGCCTACCGGTCGATGGCGGCGCGCATCATGCAAAGTTACTCGCACAACCAGAAAAGGATATGCCGAAGGCCCGGTTTCGGTCATTATGGAAAGATGACGTCGTCCAGTTACTCGACATTAGTTCGCTTGATCGTCGCGAGCGCCTTGCTCCCGCTTGCCGCACCGTTTGCCGTCGTGTCTCTCGAAGCCCAGGCGGTGCGAGGTTTGGATGCTGTCCGTGTGGCAGGCGGGTTCAGTCTGCCGGTCTTTGCGACGGCGGCGCCGAGGGATAAGGCCCGGCTTTTCGTCGTCCAACAGAGCGGCCAGATCCGCATCATCGATCTCGCAAGCGGCACCGTGAAAGAGCCTCCTTTTCTCAGTATTTCCGTCTCGACCACCGGTGAACAGGGCCTCCTCGGACTGGCCTTCGATCAAAACTACGCGAACAACGGCTACTTTTACGTCAACTATGTCGTGCCGGGAGGAGTCTACGGTCAGGGCGTGACGCGCATCGCTCGCTTCAGCGTCACGGCCAACCCGGACACCGCCGATCCGGCGAGCGAAAAAATCATCCTTTCCTTCGATCAACCGCAAAGCAACCACAACGGAGGCTGGATCGGTTTCAGCCCCCGGACGGGCGACAAAGGCAATCTCTATATCGCGACCGGCGACGGAGGGTCGAGTAACGACGCTGGGACCGGCCATATCGAGCCGGGCGGCAACGCGCAGAATCTCACCACTCTGCTCGGAAAAATGTTGCGCATCCATATCAACAGCGATGGGACCTATTCAATTCCGGCCGATAATCCTTTCGTTGGAATGCCGAACGTGCGCCAGGAGATCTGGGCTTACGGGTTGCGCAATCCGTTCCGGAACAGTTTTGACCGTTCGTTAGGCACATTCTTTATCGGCGACGTCGGTCAGTCCTCGCGGGAAGAAATCGACGCCGAAGCGGCTACCCAGGCCGGCGGCCAGAATTACGGCTGGCGAGTGCGCGAGGGTTCGATCCAGAACCCGTTCTATCCGAACGATCCCGTCCCGCCGAATGCGATCGATCCGGCTTACGATTATCCGCACAGTGTCGGACAGACGATCATTGGCGGTTATGCCTACCGGGGCCGGAGGATCAGGAACCTGGTCGGGACTTACGTTTTCGCGGATTACCTCGGACCAGAGACCGGCAATTTCACCGGGAAAATTTATACCCTCAATTTCAACGGGACGGTCGCCTCGAATTTTCAGGACATCACGGCCGACCTGTTTCCGACCAAAGTGGGAAACTTCCCGCTTCTCAATCCGACGTCGTTAGGCGAAGACGCCAACGGCGAGCTTTACATCTGCGACATCGGGAGCGGGAACGTCTTCCAGATCGTGCGCGGTCGTCCATAGTCAGCGCTGACCAGTTGCCGCTTTTCTCAAGAGAACATCAGCGCCAGCCCGATGCGAGGCCGATGATGGAGAGGAGGAGTATGGCGAAGCGGGCCAGGATGCCGGCCCACTGGCGAAGGTCGGCAGGGAAATAGCACCGGCTCGAACGGCGCAGTGTTGACTGCTCTTTTTAGAAAAACCGAGATGCAAATCTTTCTCGACGCCCGAATTGTCTCGACAAGGGCGCCGCGGCGGGTAGGACCAAAGTCTCATCGACAGGGGCGCGGAGATCGCCCAGAATGGCGCATCATCGAAATTCGAATATGAAAACAAAAGTGCTCAGTTTCGGCTTCTTCAGTTTGGCGTGCCTCCTCCTGGCTTCTTGTGCGAGCGGGCCGGCCGTCTCGGTCGCGACGGATTACAATCATCAAGTTTCGTTTGCCGGCTACAAAACCTATTCGCTCGACCTGAGCCAGGCGCCTGAGCTCCGTCCCACGGGTCGCGCGGCCCTCAGCAATACGTTGAAGGCGAGTCTGGCGGAGCGCGGAATCGCCGAAGCGCCTTCGGGGAAAGGCGAATTGTTGGTTGTGCCAACCGTCATCACGAACCAAAAGCTTCACACCATGCCGACCAGGAACACGACTTTCGTGCCGTATCGTGGCGGTGAGGCAGGAAGCGGCCTGTGGCACATGAACTCCGACGTTACCCAATACACCGAAGGGACGCTCATCCTGGATTTTCTCGATCAAAAGCGTCGTTTGATCGTATTTCGGGGTGTTGGAAAGGGCGTGCTGAGCACCCCCGAACGAAACGCCGTCGGTATTCAGGACGCCGTCCGCAAGATAGTTGCGGAGATGCCGCGCTAGCTCCCCGCCGCAAATCCCGCACGCGAACGCTTATCACTCTATCGCTTTCGCGAGCAGGCGCTTTCGGGGCTGCTCTCAATCTCCAATGGAAGATTGAAGAAGAAAAATTGCCACCTTCGGATTCTCTTCCGCTTCAATTGCTTCTCCGGAGCGCGCGCTTTAACGCCGGAGCGGTACGTTTGCTCGGTAGATCGATGAAGGCGTGCCAGCCAATCTCTTCTTTGCGGCAGGAAGAAATTTCGGCACGACCTGCGTCCCAACCAAACACGAATCATAAGTATGACATCAGGAAACCAGGATAAAACAGAGGGCACCGTTAAGGAAGCGATTGGCACGGTAAAGGAGAAGACTGGCGAAGCGATCGGTAACCCGGATTTGCGCGACAGAGGCACCGCCGAAAAGGTGGAAGGCAAAGTTCAGGACAAGGTCGGCGACGTCAAAAAAGTCTTCGAGCAGTAGCTGGTTTCTCAGCCAATCTTACCTCGTTAGGCGCAGCGGACTTCGGAGACCCAGCTTCGAGGGATCGCTGCGCTTTTGCTTGCCGGCGGGCGGTTAGGCGCGCGACGCTTGGCGGAAATGCAGATCAGCCGCGCGCAACCGGGCGATGCGTCGCTCGTGAGCGAAATCGCTCAGGCGGCCAAGGCCCACTGGGGTTATCCACCTGAGTGGCTGGAGCAGTGGCGCGAACAGCTCACCATCGCGCCGAATTTCATCGCCCAAAATGAGACCTACGTCGCGACGATCGATCGCCAGATCGTCGCCTTCCTCGCGCTGCGACAAACTCCGGGCAGGATGGAATTGGAACATCTCTGGGTCCTACCCACACGAATCGGCCAGGGCGTCGGGCGCGCCCTTTTCGAGCATGCGGTCGACCGGGCCGCTGCCCTGGGTGCGACCAGCCTAACGATCGAGGCGGACCCGCATGCCGA
Source organism: uncultured Verrucomicrobiae bacterium (assembly GCA_963819975.1). Taxonomy (GTDB): domain Bacteria; phylum Verrucomicrobiota; class Verrucomicrobiia; order Chthoniobacterales; family UBA10450; genus Palsa-1392. Next base: position 468,133 of record CAWFYE010000004.1, read on the forward strand.
GTCTTTTTATCTGCACATGGGAGCAAAGCGAGTCGGCACGGTTCAGAGTGAAGTGGCTGGCCTGCGCCGCGAACTGCCGCTCCTCGCCTTCGAGCTAACGAAGACGCTGTAACCGGGGGACGCCAACCGCGTCCGCCGGTTCCAATATCACTTATCCGTTGTCCGGGTCGCCCTGGCCGTTTTGGCCGTCCTGCCCACTCTGGCCGTCTTGTCCGCCATGGCCGCGATGACCTTTCCGGCCGCCGCGTCCTTCACGACCGCCGCGGCGATCCTTCTGCGCGTCGTCGAGTTTCTTCTGCTGCTCAGGCGTAAGCATCGGTCGGATTTTCGCCATCGTATCGTCCATAACCGCCTTGGTCTTTTGCATCGCTTCGCGGCGGATGTTCTCGATTTGTGGCGTCGCCTGGTCGATGATCGGCTGCACTTTCGCCTTTTGTTCCGGGGTCAGGTTCAATTGCTCGGTCGTCCGCTCGAACGGGTTATGACGGTGCCCGCGACCGCCGCCCCGCTGCCCCTTGCCGCCGCCATCAGGGCCCTGCGCAAAGGCCGAGTTGCCGAGGAAAAGAGCGCCGATCGCGCTGAGTGTGATGAGTGTGAGTTTCATAAGTTAAGCATCATGACCGGAGAGGATTCGGACCGGTTACAGTTATTTTCGAAATCTCCGAGCATCATCCGTTAAGAATTTTCTGTAACCCAGACGCGCGCTGTCCGGTCATTCCCCTTAGTGTGGAGATGTCTTGGATGAGATGGCGGATGAACTCGATGTGGACGCGCTCGTCGCAGCGGCTCGCCGGCACGATGAGTCGGCCGCGCGCGAAATCGTGCGCCGACTCTATCCGTTCGTTCTTAAACTGGTCCGTTCCCATCGCCCGCGTCGCACTGCCGAGGAGGATCTTTGCCAGATGATCTTCATCAAAATTTTCCAAAAACTCGAGCAATTCTCGGGCAAGGTCCCGCTCGAGCACTGGGTCTCGCGCATCGCGATCAATACCTGTATCAACCAGATCCAGTCCGAGCGAGTGCGGCCGGAATTTCGCCACGCCGACCTGAGCGAGGAAGAAGTGGCGGTGGTGCAAAATCTCGCCTCCACCTCCGAAGCACTGGGACCAGACCGCAGTTTTGCCGCGCGCGATCTCGTCAAACGTCTTCTTGCAGCATTGAAACCAGCCGAGCGACTCGTGATCGACCTCCTTTACCTGCAAGAGCGCTCCGTCGCCGAAATCCAGGAGCTGACCGGCTGGGGCGCTTCGCTCGTCAAAGTGCGCGCCTTCCGTGCCCGCCAGAAAATGAAGCGACAACTCGACCAAATCACCGCGGAAGGAAACCGATGAAAAACTCCCCACTCGATCGCCTGCTCCGAGCTGCGGCGGAAACGACGCCCACTTCGCCTAACGAAATGCCGTTCGGATTCGACACCCGCGTTCTGGCCGACTGGCGTGCCGGCACGAATCCCGACCTGGTCGACATCGGACGCCTTCTCCGCCGCGTCGTTCTGCTTTCTCTCGCCGTTATCGTCTTCGCCACCGCCGGATTCGTAAACGAACTCCGCCAGTTCGACGATCCGGGCGAAGCCTTCGATCAATACGCGATCGCCGATAACGCGATCAGCAGCGCTGTCGAGCCATGACCACCTCGTTCAAGGGAAAACTGATTGCCGGATTCGTCCTCGCTTTTCTCGCCGGCGGCGCGGCCGGCGGGTTCTTCACTTTTCATCACGCCCGGCAGTGGCGCTCCGATTACGGACACCACCCGCACCTTCTGACCGAGCGCTTGCGCGATCGCATCAGGGGCCAGCTCGATTTGACTCCGCAACAGATTGCAAAAATCGAACCGATCCTCGCCCGCGCGAGCAAACAACTGCAGGAAATTCGCGCCGAGACCGGCACCAAGGTCCGCCAAGTGATGGCCGAGACCAATCGCGCTCTGCAACCGGAACTGACCGATGCGCAGCGCGCCAAACTGCAAAAAATTCAACGGACCACGCGGGAGAGAAAAGGCTCCCGCAAAGCAGCCCATCGCCACGGACCGCGAACGGATGAAGAGGATGCGGCGAGCCCCCCCGATGACGCGCCATTTTCCCCGCGACCCTGACTTTTGCGATGGCCAAAACAAGTGATTGACGACCGCATCCCGCCTAACCAGAATGCAGCCATGAAATACCTTCCGCACTTCCTGCTCGCGACAGTTACTGCTCTCTCCCTCGCCTCCTGTGCCGCGCCCGGTGGCGCCGCCGGCGGACCCAGTGCCGAGACCAAACTTGGACCGCACAGTGCCCAGAGCTTTGTCATGCTCACTCACACCGGCGCCCGCACTCTGAATGAGAATGATCCCAACTTCGTCCGGAATTTGGCTTTGGTCGTGAAAGTGGAACAACAAATGGTGAACGGTCAGCAGGAAATCAAGGCCAGCGCCGGCGCCCACAGGGACGGGCCAACCGGCCCCCTGATCAGCACCGAGGGTCTGCGGGTGCATGTGCTTCAACCAACCGATTTCGGAACCGAGCCGAGGAAGACTGGCGGCGCGACCATTACCCAGACGGTCGCGGCCCCCGGCGGAAAATACAGAACGGTAGTGGCGGAGGCCACCATCAATTCGCCCGATTACACCAACGGCGTTGCTTCGGTCACCGTTCCGGGAGATCAATAATTCACGTTCGGCTTTTTGCCGGATAAGATGTCGCACCTCCCTCGTCCCGGATTTTCCGGGACGAGGGAGTGCTTTTTGTGAGCCTGGTTTCGGTCATCGGCTTCGCCGCGATGGTCTTTCGGGAGTATTCCATCAGGACGAAACGGCTCCTGCCCGGTTTGTGGTAATGTCATCGGCGTGAAGGCTCGCTTCGGCTTACTCCTCGCCGCCATCCTGACCCCGGCCCTGGCCAGCGCGACGGAACCCGCCGCCCCCGCCGTTACTCTGCTCCGACCGGCCGCGGTATTCGATGGCAAGGATCTACATCCCGGCTGGGCCGTCCTCGTTCGCGGCGGCAAGATCGAAGCGGCCGGGCCGGCCGCGGAGATCACTGCGCCTAACGACGCCAAAACGATTGATCTGCCTGACGACACACTTATTCCCGGCCTGATCGAAGGACATTCCCACTTCTTCCTTCATCCCTACAACGAAACACCCTGGAACGACCAGGTGACTAACGAATCGCTCTCTTTTCGCACTGCTGAGGCCACCGCGCACGCTCGCGTCACCCTTCAGGCCGGCTTTACCACCGTCCGCGACCTCGGAACGGAAGGTGCCGGCTACGGCGACGTCGGCCTGAAGAAGGCGATTGAGCAGGGTATCGTGCCGGGCCCTCGCATGATCGTGGTCACGCGCGCAATCGTCGCGACGGGAAGCTACGGTCCGAAGCTCTCGCCCGATCTCGATCTGCCGCAGGGTGCGCAGGAAGCGAGCCGGGTTGACGGGATCGTTAGGGCGGTGCGCGAGCAGATCGGGAAAGGCGCCGATTGGATCAAGCTCTACGCCGATTATCACTGGGGCCCGGGCGAACCGGCCCGCCCCACGTTTTCCCAGGAAGAAATGAACGCCGCGGTCAAGGCCGCGCGCGATGCCGGTCGCCCTGTGGCGGCGCACGCCACGAGCGTCGAAGGGATGCGGCGTGCCACTCTCGCCGGAGTCGACACGATCGAGCATGGCGACGATGGCACGTCGGAAGTCTTCCAACTCATGAAGAAACACGGCGTCGCTCTTTGTCCGACTGTCGCGGCCGGCGATGCCGTCGAACAATATCGGGGATGGAAAAAAGGGAGCGGGCCGGAACCGAAACGCATCGCGGAAAAACGCGCCAGCATGAAAGCAGCACGCGCAGCGGGTGTGACCTTCGCGATGGGCGGCGACGTCGGTGTCTTCACCCACGGCGACAACGCGCGCGAGATGGAGCTGCTCGTGCAGGAATACGGCTTTACCCCGCTCGAGGTTTTGCGCCAGGCGACGAGCGGCAATGCGGCCATCTTCCATCTCGCCGATCGCGGCCACATCCAAGCCGGGCAGTTGGCCGACTTGGTCGCGGTCTCAGGTGACCCGACAAAAGACATTGCAGCCGTCAGGCAGATTCGCCTCGTCATGAAGGGCGGCGAAATCTTTCGCCGGCCCTAGCCGCGTCAGCGGCTTCGTCCGCCCCAAAAGATCACGCCGACGGCAGAGCGGCGAGGCATTGCAGCAGATACGGGAGTAATTGCTTCTTCCGCGAGACCACGCCGGCGAGTTCCCACATGTTTGGACCGAGGACTGGAAAATCGATCCGGTGCAAAAACTCCGGCGCACCGCAACAAAGCAAGAGCGAGGTCTGGGTATTGATATCCGTGACAAGGAGCGCGGCGAAAAAGAGCCGCGTGCCGCGGGTGTGCTCTTCGAGCGCCGTGAGGAGCGCCTCCTGTTTCTCGGCGAAATGCGAAAAGCTGAGTTCCTCGATTTGTGAAACCGTGAAGCGAAGTCCGTCTTCGTCGTATTCCTTGCAGTCCGCTGTGATTACCTGCTCCGGAGTCAGGGTGAGCAGCGGCGAACCGACCGAGAAAATCTCCTCCGCGAACTGCGCCGGATCGATCCCAACAATTTCCGAAAGCTGCCCCAGCACCAACCGATCGATCGCCGTCGCGGTCGGCGAATTGAGATTGAGCGTGTCGGAAAGCAACCCGGCCATGAGCAGTCCAGCCATCGCCCGCGGCACTGTCACGCCGGCTTGCTGATAACAAAGCGCGACGATCGTGCTCGTGGAACCGACCGGATTATTCCAAAAAAGAATCGGCGAATCGGTCGCGAAACCGCCGATCCGATGGTGATCGAGAATCTCCAAGATCCGCACTTTGTCGGCGCCCTTGACCGCCTGCGAAAGCTCGTTGTGATCGACCAGGATCAACTGCCGCTCAGCCCTTTTCAGCAGGTTGCTTTTCGCCAGGATGCCGACCAGCACTCCCGCCTCATCCAAAATCGGAAATACAAACGCCGCCGAGTGCGCCGCCTTCTCGCGCACGTGTTCGAGCAAAGTGTCCGGCATAAACGTGAGGTGTTCCGGTTCCAGCATGCGTCCCACCTGGACCGCGCCACGCGCCAGGTCCACGCTGATCGCGGTGTCGTGCGGCGACCTAACGACTATAACTCCGGCCGCGCTCGCCGCTTTCTCAACCGCCGCCGACACCGGTAGATCGCCCGTCACAACGATCGCACGCACCTTTGCCCTAATCGCCAGCATTTGAATGTCCTCGCGATCGCCGACGAAAAGCACGAGCTGCTCAGGTCGCCGCTGGCCCAGGCGTCCGACAAAAGTATCGGGGCTCATCGCCCCGATCATGAGCAGATACTCCGTCGTCTCGTCAGGCAGCTCGCCCGTCAGCACTTTGCCGCCGAAAGTGTCGACGATGCTGGAGAGCGATGCCGTAATCAGCCGGGCCGCGTCCGCTTCTTCCCGCGGCGGGAAGAGGTGATGACTAATCTTGAAGGCCGAAAGCAAACCAAGAAATCGCCTGTCTTCATCGACCACCGGCAGACCGCGCAGCCGTCTTTTCTCGAGCAGATGAATGGCATCGTAAACCGTCGAATCGGCGCGAACACAGATCACATCGCGTTCCATCACATCGCTTACCCGGTCCGAGAGGTCGCTGATGAAGACCGGCGGCTCGACCCCAAACTTCAGCAGGACAAAATCGATCCGCTCATTCGTGTTCCCGGCCCGGGCCGCGATCACGTTCGGCGTGCCAGTAACGCGCTTCAGATTTGCGTAAGCCACCGCTGAACAGATTGAATCCATATCCGGATTTTTGTGGCCAATGACGATGGTCTGCATGTGCTGAAGCTGAGAGCATTTGTTAAACCCGTTCCCGAGAAGAATAAAGGAACTCCCTCTTTTCTCGCGAAATTGCGGATGTTCGCCTCGCCTGCCACAACAACCGGCCAGAGCGCCCGTGTCACGCCGATGGCGACGACCGCATAACCTCGGCCTTAGTCAGCCTTGGTATTGCTCGTCACTGACCTTTTCCATCCAATCGACCACTTTGCCGTCGAGCGCTTCCTGAATCGCGATATGCGACATGGCGGTGGTCGGCGCCGCGCCGTGCCAATGCTTTTCGTTAGGCGGAAACCAAACGACGTCTCCGGCCCGCACTTCCTCGATTGGCCCGCCGTCGCGTTGCACTCGCCCAGCGCCCGACCTGATGATGAGCGTCTGGCCTAACGGATGGGTGTGCCAGGCAGTGCGAGCACCCGGCTCAAACGTCACACTGGCGCCGCGGACACGAGCAGGCTCCGGCGCTGCGAACAACGGATCGATCCGTACCGTGCCGGTAAACCAATCGGCCGGCCCTTCCCCCGACGCTTGCGAACCGCTTCTTTTGATTTCCATCTTCTGAATTTCTCGAATTGAGCGCGGCGAGCCAGAAAATTGCGTGTGTGACTCGGCTCAACCACGGCCTGCGGCTGCGTTCTCGCACCGTTTGGGATCACGGCAACTTATCTGGCAACTCCGTGCGATCGTCTGTTAGGGTGGCCGCCCTGTGGAGGACAAGCACGATCTGACAACCGCAGGCGAAGCTGCGCCGAGGCGCCGGGACGCAACCTTCCTTGGTCATCCCAGGGGCCTCTTCTATCTCGCGTTCACCGAAGCGTGGGAACGCTTCTCGTTCTATGGAATGACGGCGCTGCTCGCCCTTTACATGGTGAATCAGTTGCTCTTGCCGGGACATGTCGAGCAGGTCGGCGGATTTTCCGGATTCCGTTGGGCGTTAGAATCATTCTTCGGCCCGCTCTCAACCCAGGCGATTGCGGCGCAGATCGTCGGCCTCTACTCCGGATTCGTTTACTTCACACCGGTGCTCGGCGGCATGGTCGCCGATCGCTGGATTGGACAACGCAACGCGGTCGTGATCGGCGCCCTCTCGATGAGTGCCGGCCATATCGCGATGGCTTTTGACCAGTCGTTCCTCCTCGCCTTGCTCTTGCTCGTCATCGGCTCGGGTTTCCTGAAGGGTAATATCTCAGCGCAGGTGGGCGCCCTTTATCCACAAAATGACGAAGCGCGGCGGACCCGCGGCTTTGTTATCTTTTCCACCGCAATCAACATCGGCGCCGTTATCGGGCCCATCCTCTGCGGTCTGCTCGCTCAGGTTTATGGCTGGCACTACGGCTTCGGCGTCGCAGCGATCTGCATGCTCCTTGGCCTTGCCACTTATCTATCTGGATACCGACACCTGCCTGCGCGGGTAGAGAAAAAAACATTCGAGGGCATTCCACTCACGGCCGCCGAGTGGCGCGTCGTTTTCGCGCTCATCGTCGTGATCATCATCACGATCTTTCAGTCCACGGCATTTTATCAGGTCTACAACGTCAACCCGATCTGGATTCAGCAGCATGTCGCGGCAAAGGTGGGCAGTTTCCGTGTTCCGATCCCTTGGTATCTGTCGATCAATGCGCTGGCCAGTATCGTGGGCGTGCCGCTGGTGCTATGGATTTGGAACCTTCAGGCATCGCGAGGGCGCGAGCCGCACGATCTGGCGAAGATCGGCACGGGAGCGTGGCTCGCTGCGGCGAGCAACCTAATCCTGGTGGCCGCAACCTTCATTTCGGGCGATGCGCCGGTTCATCCGATCTGGCCATTTCTTTACAGCTCTGGGCTGGGAATCTCTTTCCTCTACTACTGGCCCACGCTTCTTGCACTGGTTTCGCAGGCTGCGCCCGCCAAAGTGAATTCCACCCTGATGGGACTGGCCTTCATGAGCCTGTTCATTTCGAACAACCTGATCGGCTGGATCGGTGGCTTCTACGAGAAAATGACTCCCACTGCGTTTTGGGCAATGCACGCGGCCATCGCTGCCGGTGGCGGCCTTCTTGTCCTCCTCTTCGGTCGCCGTCTCGATCGGACGCTCAACCCAACACCAAAGTGATCGTCACTTCTGATATTGTTCAGCGCTCACCGTCTTCTTATTCGCGACTCGGCGTCCAATCGCTTGCCCTCGCTTGTCCGTTCCTGTTTAGATGCGAGCGCAACTGGCTCGCACATGACTAACGATAGGCCGACACTGGGTGCGGGCTTTCCATGGAAAGGATGGCTGCTTCTCCTTGCCCTCGTGGGGTTCGCGATCTTTCGCTCTCACCTCGGCACGCGGCTTGATAGCTTCACACTCGACGAGCCCTACCACCTCGTGGCCGGAACTTCATATGTGCGGACGGGCGATTTCCGGCTCAATCCGGAGCATCCACCACTGATGAAACTCTGGCTCGGGGCGTCGATGCCGGATAGTTTCAAGCTCCGCCCGTTTCGGCCGCTGAACGAAAAGGTCGAGGAGCGCGACTTCACCGAGGAGACCGTTTTCTACGATAACGACTCGGCCGCGGCGCAGGCGCGCACGCGCGCCAGCATGTGGACCTTTCATGCGCTGTTGCTTTTGGCCTTCGGCCTTTTGATCTGGCGCGCAGCCGGCCTCGCCTGGGCAGCGGGAGCGCTCGCCTTCATTGCTTTGGAACCGACGCTCATGGCCCATGCGCCAGTCGCAATGACCGATCTTCCCCTCGCGCTCACGCTCGGGATTGCGGCCGCGGCGCAGGCACTCGTCATTTCCACCTGGCGTTGGCGATGGATTGCTGTGTTCGGGTTCGCGCTCGGGCTCGCACTGGGCGCGAAGCATTCGGCGCTGGCGGGATTGATCGGCCTTGGCGCGACCGGCTGCGTCGCCGCGATCGCGTCGGGCTGGCGCCAGGGAACTCGCGCCGTATTTGTCAGGTTCGGCAAAATCGCGGCGGCGGGATTGTTAGGCTGGATACTCCTCTGGGGCGCAATACGGCGGTCGCTGGCACGCTTCGCCTAACGACACCGACCCGTTCAACGTCTCCATGGCGCAAAAAGTGGTCGGCCTGCGCGACGGCGGCGCGAAGAGCGCGATCGCTCTCGCCGACAGTTGGCATCTGCTCCCGCGCTCCTACCTTTGGGGCCTGGCTGATACCGTTCGCACCGGGGTGGAAGGTCGCGGCCTGCATCACCTCTTTTTCGGCAAATGGTACACCGGACATCCGCCCTTCTTCTTTTGGCCCGGACTGGTCGCTTCCAAGGTGCCACTCTTCCTTCTCGCCTTCTCCCTGCTCGGAATCGTGGCCCTCTGGCGCGCACCGCTCTCGCCCGAGATGCTCGCGCTTCTCCTTTGCACCGGCGCCGTCGCCGCGGCTCATCTGCTCGCGCTGCTTTCTTCCGAAGGAACGTGGGGCGGAATTCGCCACGCGCTGCCTTTGATTTCGTCGCTCTCGATTCTGGCCGGAGCGGCAGTCTGGCGAGCATGGCAATCACGCAGCCGCGCGCTCGGGCTGGCCTGCGTGGTGTGTTGGCTCCTCGCGTTTTTCAGCACGATCCGCGAACCGCGCCTTTGGGAATACAGCAACCAACTCGTCGGCGGGAGCGCGGGCGCCTACCAGTATTTCATGAACGAAGGGCAGGATCTCGGGCAGCGATATTGCGAGTTCAAATCGCTCTACGACAGAGTGATCAAGCCTTCGGGAAAACCGGTTTACAGCGGGAGCTACTGGGCGTTCATCGAAGAACAGGCAAAGGCCGATCACATTCAATACGCGCGCTTCGCTCCGCAGCTCGATGACAAAAACACCGGCGCGGTTTTCGACGGCTACTATCTCGTCAGCACGAGCAGCCTTGTGCCCGCACCACACGAGCACTGGGATCCGGTCTCGGCTTATCGCGGCCTGGAACGCGTCGCGCGCCTGGGTAATCTGATCGTCTATCGTGGACGCTGGGTCGCTCCGGAGGCGCGCGCCTACAGTCTGCGCGGCCATGTCCTGGAAGAGATCTATAAGAATCCAAAGCCAGATTGGAATTTGCTCGCGGCTAAGCTCCTTGAAGTCTCGCAGGCTTTGCCGTGGAGCTCCAGCACGGCCATTCTCCTCGGCAACGCCTGCCTGAGAGCCGATCGCCGCGCCGATGCCATTCAAGCCTACGACCACGCATGGCACGAAATGGCGCCGGTAGACCCGCAGCGTCCGGGGGTGGAACGGCAGCTCGCCCGCATCCGGACCGGCGAGTCGTTAGGCACGATCCCGCCGCTCCGGAGTGACTTGCTCGAATGAGCTGTTCCGCCCGCCGCGACAAGCCGAGCCGCCTATCGCTGCCAAGTCTTCCACTTTGTGGAGCTGGCGTATG
>CAWFYE010000005.1:0-134646 GCA_963819975.1 uncultured Verrucomicrobiae bacterium
CGCGCCCTGTATCTGATTGCCTTGTGCGCCTTGCCTTGGCCCGCCTCGGGGACCGTGCACCGAGAGTTTACGAAAACTTCCGCGGAGGAACTCTCTATTGAGCGTGGGCTACTCGATTTTTTCGACCGCCTGCGGGAGCAAGACGCAGAGGCCCGGCGCGAGTTTCGCGCCACGATGGCGCCTCTGCAGATCCCGAACGGCCGGCTCGATTCGGTTCGCATTCCCACGGTCGTGCTCTGGTATCCTTCGACACAGCGTTTCACACCCGCTGGCCTCATGTCCGCTGATTCCACTTACCTTCTGATGCTTCCAGTCGGCAGCACCACCGAGGCAGAAGAGTCCGTTAGCGCCTGCGTTATCGCGGAGTTTCATGTCGTCTATAAAGCGAAGCGCCGAATCCAGGCAAACCCTCCCGCGGCCGGAACACTTATTAGCAATACATTGACAATATCTTTTCGAGGGTTTCGCCTATCGCGCTCACAACTCGGCCCGAAGGCCTAACCATACATCTGAGGTGGTCCGTCAAGGATTTTGAAGGAGTTATTGGACACTCAGGGAGCGGTTGCGAGATTGAGTTCGAGTTTGGAAGCGAGGGGTGAGCCTCTGCGTTTGAGACTATCGAGATAGGTCGTCTCGTCGTAGGGCGTGCGATCGCGCCAGCAGACGAACATGATGCGCTGCCACTTGAAGGCGAGAGCGCGCACCGCCGTCGGATGCTTTTTGCCTTTGGCCATCTGCTCTTGGAGGAAGAGTTTGGCCCAGACGCAGTGCAGGAGGGACTGGTTGGCGTATTCGAAGAAGCTCTGATGAAGGAAGTGGGGCCGGCGCCGGGGAAGCTTTCCCAAATAAAAGCATCGGTCTGGGAAGCGAAGAGTTGGGCGATGCGCGAGTCGGCGTGTTTTTGGGGGCGGCTGTGTTCGTCATCGCGTAAGTTATGTGGGAGACGCGCATCGTATACAAGCTCACGGCAAGCGAGGTCGCGGGAGTCGGCGCGGCAACATTGATTGTGATTTTGTTGTGCTTACTCTTTCTCTCTAAAGCTTGTGCTCATGCGTGATCGTCCATCTAACTAAGCTGGAGCTGGCGCCGGATCGTCGCAATAATAGCTTTTCATGACTTCCTTTCCTTATCTTACTGCAACGCGCGCCCTCGCCCGGCACAGCTCATATTCTTCTCGTTAGACGATTGCGCCATGCCAGACACTGATTACGAAGCCATTCTCGGGAAGCAAATCGCAATGAACTATGGTCTCATCCACATCGCCATTTGATCAGATCAGCTGACGGCTTTGCGAACGCGAGTTGGCGCCGAACCCGCCCTCACAACGGAGGCGTTTCAACTGGAGCTCATCAAGTTGGCGGCTTCTCTTCGCGACTCTCACACCGGCATCTACGCGAGATGTTGGGGGAGGAGACAATGCGTTGGGCCTAGTGGAGGCCAGCGAAACGTTGGCTTTCTCTAGGTTTGGTTCGAGGGGCCCCAGAGCAAGACCGACGCAGGCGCGCGGGTCGGACCGGTGATCCTGCAATGCCAATACAAGCGGCTCGACGCCGGCGGATTATGGGTGCATCGGTATCGTCTACCGAAAACTTAAGCTCAGATGCATAGGAAGGATCCAACATGAAACAGTTGCCAAAAGCGACAATCGACGAGTTCAAAGCAAATTTCCAAGGCGAGGTTGTCCTCCCGGGTGATGCGAATTACGACGAGGTGCGCGAGATCTGGAATGCGATGATCGATCGCAAGCCAGCGCTCATCGCTCGCTGCAAATCGGCTGACGATGTCGTGCAGGCGGTGAAGTTCGGGCGCGAGCAGGAGCTGCTCGTCTCGATCCGCGGCGGCGGCCACAACATCGCGGGTAACGCGGTCTGCGATGACGGTCTTATGATTGATCTCTCGCTTATGAAAAATGTCGAGGTCAATCTGGAAGCCCGGCGCGCCAGGGTCGAGCCGGGATGCACCCTCGGCGACTTCGATGCGGTTGTGCAAAAGCACGGTCTCGCGACGCCGACAGGCATTAACTCGACGACTGGCATCGCCGGCCTCACGCTCGGCGGCGGCTTTGGCTGGTTGAGCCGCAAGTTTGGGCTGACGATCGATAATCTGCTCTCGGCCAATGTCGTGACGGCCGAAGGCAAGCAGGTGCGCGCGAGCGAAAAGGAAAACGTCGATCTCTTTTGGGGATTGCGTGGAGGCGGTGGAAACTTCGGCATCGTCACCAGCTTCGAGTTCCAGCTCCATCGAGTGGGACCAAACGTCTTGAGCGGGCTGATCACTTTCCCGTTCAGCGAGGCGAAGTCCGTTCTCACACAGTTCGCCCGCTTCACTGAGACAATGCCGGAGGAGCTCAATGTCTGGATGGTGACGCGCCAAGCGCCGCCGCTCCCGTTCCTGGCGACTGAGGTGCACGGGAAAGAGATCGTGGTGCTTGCGCTCTGCTATGTGGGCGATCCAGCAACGGGCGAGAAGTTGATCGAGCCGTTGCGAAAATTCGGCACGGTGCTCGGCGAACACGTCGGCGTGCAGCTGTATGTCGCCTGGCAGCAAGCCTTCGACCCGCTTCTCGCGCGAGGAGCGCGCAACTATTGGAAGTCGCACAATTTTACGCGACTGGACGATGGCGCGATCGACGCCATCGTCGAATACGCGGGCAAGCTGCCGTCGCCGCATTGCGAAATCTTTGTCGGCTCGCTCGGTGGTCAGACGGCGGGAGTGGCGTCGAACGCGATGGCCTATTCGAGCCGCGACGCCAACTACGTCATGAATGTGCATGGTCGCTGGGAGACGGCCGCGGAGGACGCGGCTGTCATCTCGTGGGCGCGCGAGTTTTTCGCCAAATCAAAGCCGTTCGCGAGCGGCGGCGCCTACATTAACTTCATGACCGAAGAAGAGACCGACCGCATCGAGTCAGCCTACGGAGCGGTCTATAATCGGCTGGTGGAGATCAAGAAGAAATACGATCCGACGAATTTCTTCCGGATGAATCAGAACATTAAACCGGCCTGAGAGGCACCATCGATTCACGTCCCGCCAGATAATCACCGAGGGATAAATCATGAAAAAAATCTGCGCACTCTTGATTCTATTGTTCATTTCGAGCCCGGAGTCCTGGGCCCAGTGGTCGGTGGTTTCTTCCGGCACGACGAATGACTTGCACGGTAGTTACCTGCTTGACTCGGGGGTCGGCTACGCAGTGGGCGATGCGGGCACGATACTGAAATCCGAGGATTTCGGCGCGACCTGGAGCGCACAGACCTCCGGGACGACCCAGAACCTCTACGACGTTTACTTTTTCGACGACGTGGCGGGGGTAGTGGTCGGCGATGGCGGGCTGATCCTGCGCACAACCGATGGCGGTGCGACCTGGCCGTCGGTAGTGAGCGGGGTGCGCGACGGTCTGCGCTCAGTCTCCTTCAGTGGTGCGAACGGAATCTGCGGCGGCCTTTCCCAGGACATTCTCTACTCAAGCGACTCAGGTGCGACCTGGCATGTCTCGCAAAAAGGATTTTTCGGCGGCGGCTTTTTCGGCGCGCAGATGATCAGTCCGACGGTTGGATTTGTGACCGGGCAAAACTCGATCTTCCAAGGTCTCGAGGGCACGACCGTCGATGGCGGCGTGCACTGGACGTTTCACCCGTTTTATTTCGACGGAAACGAAGGCACGGCAGACGATATTTTCTTTTTTGATGACCTGAGCGGGGTCACATCGGGGGTGCTCTTTGATGGCCGGGGTGCAATCGCAGGCACGAGCGACGGCGGCACGACGTGGACTTCGACGCTCTTTCCTAACGGGATGCAGGGAATCGACTTTACGACTAACGAAATCGGATTCGCGGTCGGCTACTTCGGCACGATTCTTCGCTCGGACGACTCGGGGCAAAATTGGACGACCCAAACGAGCGGGACGACGTCCGATCTTTTCGACGTCAGTTTTGCCGGCAATGGTTTGACCGGGGTCGCGGTCGGGGTAGCGGGAACCATTCTCCAGACGACCAATGGTGGCCAAGCCGGCGGCCTCGAGCTGGTCGCGGCGGTCTCGCACCTGGGACACTTCGACATCGAGCTGCCGTTGGTGGGTCCCCCGGGAATCGAATGCCGCGAGGGCGGACTCCAGCCGAAGTTCACGGTGGTGCTTACGTTCAACAACGAGATCGCTTCGGTCGAGGACGCGGCCGCGACCTGCGGGTATGTGCGGAGCAGCATGATCAACCGGGACAATGCCCACCAATTGCTCGTTGATCTGGTTGCTTCCAGTTGCAACGCGCAGAACGTGACCGTCACGGTGACGGGCGTGCATGACGACCAGGGCAATGTTTTGCCCTCCGCCAATGTGACGATGGGCCTGCTGTTGGGCGACGTGACGGGCGACGGAGTCGTGAACTCAGCCGATACTCGGGAGGTGAAGCAGGATCGGAACGCGCGGACCGACGGAGATAATTTCCGCGAAGACATCAACACCAACGGCCAGATCGACGGCGCCGATTTCTCGATCGTCAAAGGGCAGGTCGGCACGATGTTGCCGCCGTGAGAATTTGAACGGTTCCCGATTGATGTCCCATGCGGCCGGGCGGGTTGACGCCGCTGCGCGGAGAGAAAAGATTACGCCGTGAAAACCCTGCTTCTTTTCGTCGGCTGGTGCATTCTCTTTGTCCTCTGCTGGCCGTTGGCGCTCCTCGCGCTGGCCCTCTTTCCGCTCGTCTGGCTCCTGGCGCTGCCGTTTCGTTTGATCGGGATTTCGTTCGAAGCGCTCCTCGCTCTGGTGCGGGCCATCCTGCTCCTCCCGGCCCGGCTTCTCGGTTGGCGGTCCGTACAGCGGGCGTAGAAGACGGAAGCGGCGATGCTGTAACCAACAGTTCGCTGGATCTGTCTCTAGGAGGGAATGAGACAGCAACATTTTCCTTCAATGTGCGCCGGCTTCCGGCGATCGATCAGAGCCCTATTGGCGCTCGGCGTGCTCGGCGGGATGCTCTTGAGCAGCGGCTGCGCGGATGACACTTTCACTCCGCCGCCAGACAATCCGCCGTACGGCCAGACAGCCCCCGAAGACAATCCGCAGCCGCTCCAGCCGCCACCCGACCTGTAGGCGCTTTCCTTCAGGCCGGTTTGGTTCCAGATTTTCCCCTGGAATATGAGCAAGGCTTTTACCCGGGAGGAGACTGACGGACCGGACATCCCCGATCTGCCTTCGCCGGTCTCGATATTGCCGGAAGGCGCGCGCAACTACATCACGCCGGCGGGCGCGGAGAGTTTGCGCCGGGAACTGGCCAGGCTGGTGCAAGACAGGCGGCCGACAGTTGTCGCCGCGATCGACGATCCCGATGCGAAGCGGCAACTGGCAGCGCTCGATCAGCGCATCTCCCAGCTCGAAAAAAGCCTGCAATCCGCGGAAGTGATCGCGCACCCGCAAAGCGAGCCGGATACGGTCCGCTTCGGCGCGACGGTGACGGTGCGCGACAGCAATGGCGACGAATCGACCTACCGCATCGTTGGAGTAGACGAAACGGATTTCGACCGCGGCCGGGTGAGCTGGCAATCGCCCATCGCCCGCGCGCTCCTGAACGGGCGGCGCGGAGAACGGGTCCGCTTTTCGTTCCCATCGGGTGAGGAAGAATTGGAGATCGTCGCGGTCGACTACGAGTAGATCTTCGACCCGAAGCTGCATTTGGGATTCGACATCAGCGCAGGCTCCTCCTTCAATCGCCAGATGTTGCGCTCGATCTGTCTGGTCGCCCTGCTGGCTTCAATGACAACCGCCGTTGCCGAGGAAGAATTCGACGTCCTGATCAGGAACGGCACGGTCTACGATGGGAGTGGCGCGGAAGGGCGAAAGGCGGACGTGGCGTTTCGGGGCGATCGCATCGCGGGAGTGGGCGATTTCAAAGACGCGAAAGCTGGCCTAACGATCGACGCGAAAGGCCTGGCGGTCGCGCCCGGGTTCATCAACATGCTTTCCTGGTCGACCGAGTCGCTCATCGCCGACGGGCGTTCGCAAAGTGAGATCCGGCAGGGCGTGACGACCGAAATCATGGGCGAAGGGGAATCGATGGGGCCGGTCAACGACAAGGTGCGAGAGAAGATGCTGCGCGACCAGAAGGATATTCGCTACGACATCACCTGGACGACGCTGGCCGATTATCTGCGCTCTTTGGAGAAGCGCGGCGTGTCCTGTAACGTGGCTTCGTTTATCGGTGCAACCACCGTTCGCGAGAATGTCATCGGTTTCGAAGACAAGCCGCCGACGCCGGACCAACTCGAGGAAATGCGCGTGCTCGTTAGGCGGGAAATGGAGGCGGGCGCGCTTGGGATCGGGACGTCGTTGATCTATCCACCCGCTTTTTACGCCAAGACACCGGAACTGATCGAGCTTTGCAAAGTCGCGGCGAAATATCAGGGCAAATACATTTCGCATATGCGGAGCGAAGGAAACCAACTCCTCGAAGCGCTCGATGAACTCATCCAGATCAGCCGCGAAGCCAAGATCCCGGCAGAGGTTTACCACATCAAAGCCGCCGGGAAATCGAACTGGCGGAAGCTCGATCAGCTCCTCGCCAAAATCGAAGCGGCGCAAAAAGAAGGACTCAAGATTACTGCCGACATGTATACCTACACCGCGGCCGGCACGGGCCTCGATGCCTGTCTCCCACCCTGGACGGAAGAGGGCGGTTACCCCGCTCTTTTCAAGCGACTGCGCGACCCGGCGACGCGGGATAAAATCGCGCAGGAAGTAAAAACACCGAGCGATGCCTGGGAAAATCTTTATCTCGCGGCCGGCTCGCCCGAGAAGATTTTGCTCGTCGGTTTCAAATCGGAAAAACTCAAGCCGCTGACCGGAAAATCACTCGCCGAAGTGGCGAAGATGCGCGGAAAAGATCCGGTTGAGACAATCATGGATCTGATCGCGGAAGACGAGTCGCGGATCGACTCGATCTACTTTCTGATGTCGGAAGAAAACATCCGCAAAGAAATGGCGAAACCATGGATTTCCTTCGGTTCGGATGAGGCGTCGCAGGCGCCGGAAGGGGTCTTTTTGAAATCGAATCCGCACCCGCGCGCCTACGGAAATTTTGCCCGCGTCCTCGGCAAGTACGTGCGGGAGGAAAAAGCGATTTCGTTAGGCCAGGCCATCCGGCGGTTGAGCGCGCTGCCTGCGGGCAACCTGGGGCTCGATCATCGAGGTCAGCTTAAGGAAGGGATGTTCGCCGATGTTGTGGTCTTCGATCCGGCCACGATTGGCGATCGCGCGACCTTCGAAAAACCACATCAATACGCGGTCGGGATGAAGCACGTCTTCGTCAACGGGCAACAGGTGCTGAAGGAGGGCGAGCATACCGGCGCGAAGCCCGGTCGCGCCCTTTGGGGGCCGGGCAAGGTTCGTTAGGGAGCATCGCTCGCGGAACCCCGGCCGCTGTTATTGGTTGAGAGCGAAGACCTCGATCAGCGCCACGCCGATCGTCCCGTCTGCACCCCGCACAACGCCAGTGTAGGCTCCGGGAGCCAGAGTCTCGACGACCGCTGCTTCCCGATCATCAATCGGCGCGAACGCTGTCTCCGCGATCTCCGCCTCCTGAGTGCTCCGCCAGTTGTCATTCGAGGCCAGGAGTGAACCGTCGCTGTCGTAAAGTTCGAGCGTCGGGTCGAGCAAGGCATCCGCGATACCAAACGGGACAAGGGAGGGACCAATCGCGCGTACGATCACTTTCGTGGCCTCCGCGCCGACCAGAATGAAGCCGCCAATCATGACGTTGTCGTCGAGCTTGACCAAGCTTCGGGTCGAGAGGTTGGCCACGCGTCCAGTTGCGGTATCGAGATCGTAGAGGTCGAACAAGCCGACGCCCTGCGCGCCATCCTTGCCACTGACAATCGCTGTGTAGGCACCAGGCTCCAGAGTGACGACGAGCGCCGCTTCGCGCGCGTCGGCTGGCGCGAGCCCGAGCGCACTGACCTCTTGCCCGGGCACGTTCCAGTTGTCGTTTGAGACGATCACCGTCCCGCTGGAGTTCGCTACTTCAAGCACCGGATCGCTCAGCGCGTCGGCTACGCCCAGCGATTGACCGAGCGCGCGCAACGCCACTTTCTTGGCCACCACCCCTTCGATGATGAAACCGCCGATGAGAACGTCATTGCCAACGCCGACCTGGGTGCGGCTGGAAATATTGGCAAGGGCGGCTGGAGGAATCGGTGTTGGCGAGCCAACCGTGTAATTAACCGGAGCGCAAAAGGCGCTTTCCGCTCCTGCGGTATTAAAGGCCGTGAGTGCGAATGTATAGGTAACGCCTTTGTTAAGACCAGTGACCGTAGCCGTCGTGCCGGTTACTTCGACGGCGAAGGAATAAGGTTTGGCGACGGTTCCATAATACAGGCGATACCCCGCGATATCGGGCTCCTGGTTCGGATTCCAAGTGAACCTAGCAGTGTTGGCGAGGGCCGAAGCGGCAATCAAGAAGAAGCCGAGGGCGAGCAAAAGGCTTCGGAGGGACTTATGAATAACTAGATTCACTGTATTTACTATAAAGCAAAGGGTGTGCCTTCTTTCGACTTTATGCGGCACATGAGGAAATATTCCGGGCATCCGAGGAAATGCCGTTCACCGGGAGACCCCGGTGTCTTCAGGGGACTGGGCCCAAAAAAAACCCCTTCTTTCCTTGGAGCGATCTCATCTCTATCCGGCGAGCTCAAAGCCAAGAGGAAGCGTCGTTTTCCTGCGCCTGCTACTCGAACCGGGGCGGGCATCCGGATCAAGAAGATCGGCTCTGGAAGGTCTCGCAATTCCAAATCCCCGCGGCCTGCGTCTTGCTCTCCTATTTCACAAGATTATGAGACAAGCGTTGCAGATATTGGCGGTTGAAGACGAAAAGGCTGTTGCTCAGATTCTCGCCGTCGTGCTCGGCGGTCCGATGGCCAAGGTGGCAAGGGCCTCGGACGGCTGGGAGGCACTAATCAAAATCGGCGCCAGTCCGCAGCCTTTCGACGTCGTCATCACCGATCACCGCATGCCGCGAATGGGCGGCCTGGAATTGGTGCGCCAACTCAGGGCCCGGAATTTCAGAGGTAAAATTCTCGTCCTTTCGGCCCACCTCGCGGACGAAGACATTCAGGCTTACGAAGAATTGAAGGTCGACATGATGATGTCGAAGCCCTTCAACTTTGACGAGATCCAGAACGCTGTCGCCGTTCTGACCAAAGGCGCCTCCATCGCGATCGCGGCCTAAAGATAGCCGGCGCCGATTCGGCGCACGCCTGCATTGACAGGGCTCCGGTTGGGCACAACAAAGGAGGAGCGACTAGCTGGCAAGGCCGGTCTACTCGTCCGCAAAAACGGTGCCCGTGTGAAACGAAGATTGCAAGCTGGGATGGTCGGTGGCGGGCGCGATGCGTTCATCGGTGGCGTCCACCGGATGGCAATGCGCCTGGACGGCGAGATCGAGCTCGTCGCCGGAGCCTTCTCTTCGAATCCGGAGAAGTCGAGACTTTCCGGGGAAGAGTTGCTGCTCGATCCGACGCGCGTTTATCCCGATTACGAAACGATGGCGGCCGCAGAAACGAAGCTGCCGGCTGGGGAACGGATCGACTTTGTTTCCGTCGTCACTCCAAACCAGACGCACGTCCCGGTCTGCCGGGCATTCCTCGAAGCGGGGTTTCACATCGTTTGTGACAAGCCGCTCGGCGTCAATCTTGAGGAAGCCCGCGTCCTGCGCCAGCTCGTTAGGCAAACTGGCCGGGTCTTCGCGCTGACTTATAACTACACCGGCTACCCGCTGGTGAAGCAGGCGCGCGCGCTGGTGCGGAACGGCGAGCTGGGCGAAATCCGGAAGGTCGCGGCGGAGTATGCGCAGGGGTGGCTGAGCCGGCCGATCGAGTTGGACGGACAGAAGCAAGCGGCCTGGCGGACCGACCCGGAACTAGCCGGGGCCGCCGGTTGCCTTGGCGATATCGGGACGCATGTCGAAAATCTGACCCGCTACATCACGGGCCTCGAGATTGACGAGCTTTGCGCTGACTTCACCACCTTCATCGAGGGTCGCCGGCTGGAAGACGATGCGAGCCTTCTCCTGCGCTACAAAGGAGGAGCCAAAGGCGTTCTGCACGCGTCGCAAATTTGCGCCGGCGAAGAAAATGCCCTTGGAATCAAAGTCTATGGTTCAAAAGCCTCCCTCGAATGGAAGCAGGAGGAGTCTAACGAACTGATTGTAAAGTACCCGGAAGCCCCGCGTCGCATCTACCGCCCTGGAAATCCCCACCTCGACGACTCGGCGAAACGATTTGTCCGCATTCCATCCGGCCATCCGGAAGGCTTTATCGAAGCATTTGCCAACATCTACCTCGAAGTCGCGCGCGCCATTCGTGAAGTGCTGGAGGGAAACCCGATCCCGCCGGATTGCGACTACCCTTCGATCGACGACGGCGTCGCTGGGATGGCCTTTCTCGCGGCCGCCGTGGAAAGCGTCCAAGGCGGGGGAGCATGGCGCTCTTTTCACTTGTGAACCGGGCGTCCGCTCCCTACTTTTCCGCCGCCGGCAAAGGGGGGTATAGCTCAGTTGGTAGAGCGTCTCGTTCGCAATGAGAAGGTCAGGGGTTCGAATCCCCTTACCTCCAGCCCCTTCAATGTTTAAGCCGAGATTGGTTCGTTAGGCTCGGCCGCTGGTGGCGGCTCCGCAGCCAGTTGCCGGTGATTGACGAACTCGACGATCTGCTGCACGCGCTTCCCGCGCCCGCGCTCGAAGATGAAGAGGTAGGCGGCGCCTTTTCCGGCCTCGGGAGCGATAACGAGATTTTCCGAGAGGAATTTTGGCTCCCGGCTGGCGACCGTGCCATCGAGGCTGATCGTTTGCGCACGCGCCCCCCAGCCTTTGCGGGCGAGGAAGAGGAGCCTGGAAGAGTCTTCGTTTGTCGCCATCAGCATACCGGAAGAGTTGGCCGGGACGCCTCGCACCCTTTTCGCTATGCAGGGCACGGCCCAGGCGAGCGTTTCGCCTAACAAATTCTCGTGACTGAACGCCGCCGCGTAGCGCGAGGGGAGTGTCGTCGGCAAATCTCCAGTCGCTTCGCGGTCGGGGGGGCCGTTCAGCTTTTTCCAGATGAGCCAGAGTTTAACCCGGACGGCGCGCCAGATTTTGGGCGCGAAATAGAGAAGAATCGAGAGCAGAAGAACGAAGACACCCAGCGCCCAGATCGGATTAAAATGGATGAGCGCGAGCCCGCCCAGGACCGCGACGTCCTCCAAAAGGCTGAGCCCGATATTTGAGAACGGTTCGGGCGAGGCATTGGTTACGAGACGGGTGGACGCTTTAGCCGAGTGTGTGACGAGACTGGCTCCGCCTGCCGCGAGCGCAACGACCACGTCGAAGGCCGGAGTGGTTTGACCGAGCACGCGGATCGCGAGCAGTGCGCCGCCGATCGGCCGAATGATGGTGTGGACCGTATCCCAGGCCGAATCGACCCAGGGGATTTTGTCGGCGAAAAATTCCAGCACATAAAGAGTGCCTGAGATCCAAAGAATGAGCGGGTTCCCGAGGATGGCGAGCGATTGATACTGGGGGCCGAGGATGATCCAATGCTGATTGATCGCAAGGCCGGTAACGAAAACCGTCAGGTAAAGATTGACGCCGGCGAGGCAGGCGAGGCCGAGCGCGACGCCGAGCAGCTTGAGCTGGTCCACGATGGAAGTATGCGGGTCCGCGCGCCTAAGTCACGTGCTTTCGAAGCACATCTTTTGACAGGATTAACAGAATTGGGAGGATTAAAAATCTTGTTAATCCCGTTAATCCTGTCTTTTTCCTGCCCATGCTCGACATCCGCCTCATTCGAGAACAGCCCGACTTTGTAAAAAGCCGGCTCGCGACCCGGGGGGGCGATGATCATCTCAAAATCGACGAAGTGCTGGCGGTCGATGCCGAGCGCCGCAAGCTGGAAACCGCCTTGCAGCAGTGCAACGCCGATCGCAAACGCCTGAGCAAGGAAATCGGCGGCGCCCGTAGCAGGGGTGAGGATTCCGCCGCGACGGAGGAACGCGTCCGGCAGATCGGTGATGAGACTGCGGAACTCGTTAGGCAAGCCACCGCCGCGGAAGAACGGCAGCGCGATTTGTTGCTCAACATTCCGAATCTCCCGCATGCCGGCGCGCCGCTTGGGACGAGTGCGGCGGAAAATCCGGTCGTCCGAAGCTGGGGCGAGAAACCACAGTTCGATCATCCGGTGCTCGATCACGTCGTGCTCGGTGCGAAGCTGAAACTCTTCGACGCGGAACGGGCGACCAAGCTGAGCGGGAGCGGCTTTATTTGTTTCACCGGCGCGGGCGCACGCCTGGAGCGGGCCCTGATCCAGTTCATGCTCGACCTGCACACCCGCGAGCATGGTTACCTCGAAGTCAGTCCGCCCTTTCTCGTGCGGCGCGATTGCATGGTTGGCACGACGCAATTGCCGAAGTTTGAGGAGGACATGTACGGCCTCGAAGACGGGGCGATGTTTCTCGCTCCGACGGCGGAAGTGCCGGTAACCAACCTGCATCGTGAAGAAATCCTGGCCGGGGCGGATTTGCCGAAAAAATTCACCGCTTATACGCCCTGCTTCCGGCGTGAAGCCGGCTCGGCCGGGCGGGAGACACGCGGCATCATTCGCGTGCACCAATTTGACAAGGTCGAGCTGGTCAAAATCACCGCGCCGGAAGATTCCTACGCCGAACATGAGGCGCTGACGTCCGACGCGGAACGGGTCTTGCAGTCGTTAGGCCTGCATTATCGGGTGATCGAACTCTGCACCGGTGATCTCGGCTTCGGCTCGGCCAAGACGTATGACCTGGAGGTCTGGTCACCCGGCCAAGACGCTTACCTGGAGGTTTCGAGCTGCTCGAACTTCGAAGATTTCCAGGCGCGCCGGATGAATCTGCGCTTCAAGGACGCGGAGGGGAAAAATCGCTTTTGCCACACGCTTAACGGCTCGGGCACTGCCCTGCCGCGGCTTTTCGCCGCCCTTGTCGAAGCGTACCAGCAACCGGACGGCTCGGTCCGCCTCCCGGAATCGCTGCAGCCCTATTTCGGCAGCGAAGCAATCCGTTAGGCGGAAGGCGAGGTCTCCGCGAAAAGGTTGAGCTGGCCGCGTTCGTTAGGCGAAGCGACCGATTCCGCGGTCGGTAAAGGCATTTCGAAACCGAGCCGTTGCGCCAGCCGCTGGCAGGTCTCGGGCGAAAAGCCTTCGTAATGATTGTTGGCGAAGCTCCAGACACTGCGGATCTCATCGAGATGGCGGTGGATCCGGAGAGCCCAACTGTCGAGCGCGGCTTCGCGTTTCCAGAGCAATTTCCCATAGCGATGGACGCGCTGCCCCTGGTCGTCGTATTTCGTCAGGGCATCGCCCAAGAGGCGAAGGTAAAGGAAGTCGGTCGTGATGGGCTGGAACTCGAAGGGCGCCTGGTTGCGCTCGTTGAGCGGGCTCATGTCGGCCCAAACCCAGCAGACGCGGTGTTTCTCGAGCAACCGGATGAAATGCGGCCGATGCCAGCCGGCGTGCCGAAATTCAATCGCGAACCGATAATCGGAGGGCAACTGCGCAACAAAATCGCGCAGCCCGGTTTTTTCCTCGTCCGGCCCGTAGGAGGGCGGCAGTTGAATCAAAACGACACGCAGCTTCGGCGCCAGCGGCTCGAGCGCGCGCAGGAAGGCCGTCAACTCGGCGCCGCAATCGCGCAGCCGACGCTCGTGCGTGATCTCGCGCGGTAACTTGCAAGCGAAGCGAAAATGCGCTGGCGTCATCTCCATCCAGCGCCGGGCAACGTCGGCACTGGGCGCGCTGTAAAAGGTGGAGTCAATCTCGACCGCCGGAAAATAGCGGGCGTAAAATTCCAGCCAGCGATTGGAGGGCCAGTCCTTGGGATACAGCACTCCGCTCCATTCGTCGAAGCTCCAGGCACAAGTGCCGATCCGAATTTTCTGCTGCTCGATAAGATTCAAAGTGCGAGCCGGAGACCAGCGCCATCGCCGGGTCGCCTGCGTTCCTAAAACGTATCGGATCGCAGTCCGCGGTCGCGCCTTTTCTCGCGCCTTCCCCACCGGGAATGGCGCGGCTGCCCGGCTTGACGGGCTGGGCATCGTTCATTACCCTGCGAATCCCAATGAGCTTTCGCCTTCGCTTTCTTCTTCTTTTCGCCGCGGCCTGTGTGGCGTTTCCGGAGCGGAGCCCCGCTCCGGTGGTCTTTCGCCCGAACGAAAAAGTGAAGTACAAGGCGCCCGGGGAAGAAGAGATCAGCGGCAACGCAAACCAACTCTTTGCCCAGGCGGAAGCGTCGGAGAGGGACGGCGACAGGGGCCGGGCGATCAAGATTTACAAGCGATTGGTCAAGCGTTACCCGCGTTCGGACAAGGCGGCGGAAGCGACCTTCCGCGTCGGCAGATTGATGGAGCAGGAGGGCAATCTGCTGAAGGCCGCGGCGACCTATCGTGCGCTGATGGAGATCTACCCGCAGACTGCTCATTTTCAGGAAGCGATCGAGTCGCAATTCCGGATCGGGGAAGTCATGCTGAACGGGAAGAAGAAAAAAATCCTCGGGATTCCAGTCGGCTCGAGGCTCGAAGATGCAATTGAAATCTTCGCTGGCATCGTGCGGAGCGCGCCTTACGGCCGTTACACCGCGCGGGCCCAGTACGATATCGGCCGGGCACGCGAGAAACAGGGCTCACCCGACCTTTCGATCGACGCCTACCAGGCGGTCGTGGAAAAATTCCCTAACGATCCGCTGGCGGTCGATGCCCAGTACCAGATCGGCTACATCTGGTTCGCCGCAGCCCGCGCCGGCACCTACGATCCGACGGCCGCGGATAATGCCCGGACCGCCTTTCAAGATTTCCTTTTCCGCTTTCCGAAAAGCGAGAAAGCCCCCCAGGCGCGTGAGAACCTGGCCATGCTCGAACATCGCCAGACCAAAGGTTCGTTCGAGATCGCGAAATATTACGACAAAGCCAAAAATTACCGGGCTGCCGTGCTTTATTATAATGAAGTGATCCGGCAGCAGCCGAATTCACCGGAGAGCGCGATTGCGAAGACTCGGATCGAACAGTTGCGTTCCAAAGTAGGTGACGCCGCCCTCCAGTCCGCGGCTGAGATCGCGGAGCGCCGCGCCAAGGGTCTCCCGAAAAAGACCGCCGCGACAATCCCCGGCGCACCGCCGATGCATGAGGAAAGGCCCGCTACCCCGCCGGAGATGCGGGGCAATCCGGACGAGATCGCGCCCTTGCCGCCGTCCGATCCGGATTCCCTGCCGCCGCCAGCCACGACCGAAAGCTCCCCTGCCCCCGACATCTCACTTGCACCGGGGCCTTCTCCCACCCCAGAGGCCACGGCCACCCCCTAGCGGTGAAGAAACTTCTCGGCGCGGCCCTCCTTTTGGTGTCGTTAGGTGGCTGCGCCGGTTATCACCTCGGGCCGATCCAGCCCTACGCCCTGCGCGATGTGCATAGTATTGCAGTGCCGACTTTCGATAACAAAACTCTCGTCCCGCGCATCGCCGTGCTGGTGACTGATACCGTGATCAAACAATTTCAACAGGACGGGACCTATCGCATCGCGAGCGACGACCAGGCCGACGCCATCCTGAAAGGGGACATCACCCGCATCAGCCGTTCCCCGGCCCGTTCCGTGCGCGGGAATGTGCTGGCGACAAAGGAATTCAACCTCGCTCTCCGGGTGCGCTACACGCTCGTCGATCGCCGGACGGGAAAGACCCTGGCCTCGCCAGGCGAAATCGCCGGCACGACCAGCTTTTTCGTCGGACCCGACATTACTTCCGATGAAGAGCAGGCACTCCCGTTGGCCGCGGAAGAGTTGGCCGTTCGACTCGTCAGCCAGCTCAGTGAAGGCTGGTAGCCGTGAAAGGCGAAGAAAAACTCTGGCGCATCCTGCAGGACAAACTTGAGATGTTGCGCGCCGGCAATCGTCTTCCCGAAGCGTTGCGGGTGGCGGAAACGGCACTCGACCTGGCGCAGCGAGTCTTTCCCGATAACCATCCTTCGCTTGCGCTGAGCTGCGAACGGCTCGGCCAAATCCATGACCTGCGGGGCAACGAGGCCGAGGCGAGGGTTTTCCTCGGCCGGGCCTTGGAGATCATCCAAAAAATGGAGCCGCCTGATGAGCGAGCCATCTTCCGTCTGGCGCGCCGGCTGGCATACCTCTGCGATGTAGGTGGGGGCGAGGAGGACGCGATCATCTACTACGAAAAAGCCATCCGCGCCGGGCGCCAGCTCGAGACGGTCGCGCATACGGATCTGGGAACGATGCTAAATAACGTCGCCCTCATTTATCGCCGGAGCGAACGTCAAAAAGCAGCCGAGCCGTATTACCTGCAGGCGCTTGAGCTTTATGAAAAACAGCTTGGGCCGGAGCACAAGGACGTGGCCTCGGTCCTGAATAATCTGGGCGTTTTCTACACCAGCGAAGGCCGGCTGGAAGAGGCGGAACAGACGCACCAGCGTGCCCTCGCCATCCGCCACAAGGCCAACCCCAGGGGATACTCCGATATTGCACAATCGAAGTGCAACCTTGCGGTCGTGTACCACTCGCGCGGTGATCTGACACGCGCTGGGGAACTCTACAAGGAATCGCTCAAGCAATGGGAAGCCGTCGAGAAACCTTCGGAAGACTATGAAATCGTGGCTTCCAATTACGCCGATCTCCTCCGGTCGTTAGGCAAACGGCGCCGGGCCGGGGCGATCGAATCGCGGGCCCGAAAAAGGCGCGCCCGAATGTAAGGCCGTTGCCGTCTGCGAATCGCCGCTTGCGGGAAGGGCGACGGCGGGCAATTTACAGGCCGCTCAGCGCAGCGCTCACGTGGCGGAATGGCAGACGCGTACGGCTCAGGACCGTATGGGGAAACCCGTGGAGGTTCGACTCCTCTCGTGAGCAGAGTGCGCCCTCTTCAGCTCCGCTGGCTCGAAAAATGCCTAACGACCGAAAAGTCCGCGCAGGCCGCCGCGCGCTTCCGGCTTCTGGGCGAGCTGTGCCGGCCAGCATTCCACGATCTCGAGCGCGAGAAATCGAAAAAGGGTGAGGCGGGCAAACTTGATGTCGAGCCGGAGATTCTTTGCGATCTGCGCAATAGAACGGCTGCCGTTGAACTGAGAGGCGAACTGCGCTTCCGCGACCGTCAGTCGCAACTCCTGGACGCGTTCGAAACCGTCGCGGGTGTAGGCTGGGATCGAGGCGGTGTCGGAAAGCTCTTTCGTGTCGAGGGCCTGGTATTGCACGAAGCGGAGCGTGCTCAGCGCCCACTGGTCGAGGCTGTCCTCGGAAACGGGCAGCTCGGCGGTGTACTCGGGCAATTCCTGTTGCTCGAACATGAATCGCACCCGCTCCGTCCAGAGTTGCGAAAAAAACCGTTGCCCGTAGTGCTGCACGAGCTGCATCGACGGCTCGCGCAGGATCAACCCTTCCTGGGCCAGGCTAACGAAGAGGGGACAACCATCGTTTGCCTGCCGCGCCCGGGCCGCGTCGATCCGCTCGCGTTCCACATTGAGGAGAGTGACGGGCGCCTCTTCGCAATAGAGCTGCGGGTTGCGGGTCGTAACCAGAACGATCCCACCAGCCCGCGCCAGAAGCTCGATCGAATCGCGGCTCCAAAAAGCGCGGAGGATTCCGGTGAGTTGCTCACGTGCAATCGTCTGCAGCGCCCAGTGCAGAGAGAAAAAGCTCGAGTCACCACAAAAATATGCGCCGCGCGAAGCGCGCGCGATTTCATCTCCCGCCGCACGGGCGGGAGCAGGGGCCATCGGGGTCCGTTTTGGTTTCGGCTCGCTCCGCGCAGGACGCGGCCCGCTCTTGAATTCGTTAGGAACGTTTTTCTCCCCCGCAAGGTAGCGACGCACCGAATCGATCAACGTCTCGGAGGTGAACGGTTTACTAAGCGCGCCGATCACGTTCGGAATTTCGTCGTTGTCGGTTTGGAGATCGCTTCCAAATCCCGACACGTAAACCACCGGGATCTTTGCTGTCGTCGGGTCGGCAACCAATTTCCGGCAGACCGCGTCACCCTTCATGTCGGGCAGGACAAAATCGAGCAGGATCAAATCCGGCAACGCGCTCCGGCTGATCTCCAGCCCCTCCGTCCCGGTCGGCGCCGTCAGGACCCTGTAATTCTGCTCGCCCAGAATCTCCTTCACGAAACTGAGCAGCATCGCGCTGTCGTCGATCACCAGGATGGTTTTCCCCATTTCGTTTGGCGAAACAGCAGAAGCCCCGGCCGGCAATTCCGTGCTCCGCGACTCGTCGATCGTCCGCACTGCTTCCATTAACAGCACCTGCCAGTCGATCTCGATCGTGCGCGCGGTGCCCGGAGCGACCGCTACTTCGGAAATCATCCCACCTTTCCAGTCGACAATTTCGTTAAACGCGGGCAGTCCTTCCTTGCCCGGCGCGGTCGCATGGCGCACTTGCCCGTTCTCGAAATAGACTCGCGCCTTTTCCCCGCGCGGACCCGTGAACTCGAGCGTCGAGGTCGCACCACCGATGCATTTGAGCTGGATAATGTCGGCAATGTGGAGGTCGCTCAGAGTGCCCTGAAAGCGTTCGCGTTCGCCCTCGCTCTTGTCGGCTGGCGCGAGCAGCGCCTCGACCAGCATCATAAAATCCGCGCGCGGAAATGGCTTCTCGAGAAAATGAATCGCCCCCAGACCGGCGACCTGCTCACGATGCGCCGCGAAATGAATCGCAGTTAGGATAATGGCGCGGGCATCGGGATGACTCGTCCGCAAATCGTAGATGAACTCCTGCGCCAAGTCGTAGGTGGCGTCGACATCGAGGACAAAAAGGGCTGGTTTTTGGTCGACCACGAGTTGTTGCGCCTCACCTAGCGACGCCGCGCGGACCGCGATCGTGCCGGGAGCCGCTTCCTCGACCGCGGCGAGAATTTCCGCGGCGAGATTCTCATCGGGTTCCAGGATGAGGACTTGGAGCCGCGGGGTCGAAGGGCTGGCGCTGGCTTGGTTCACAGAAGCGAACAGGAAGCAAGTGGCGAACCACCCTGGCCCCACCTACGCCTGTTTCGCCCTAGAAATGACTAAGCACGGCGAAATGAAAAGTACTTTTTCGCCCGCCAAGGACCGCCGCGCCGCACGCCCTGACAGGGGCAGAAATCGGAAACCGCCGGCCAGGGTTGGCGACCGTGCTCTATAGACGGCGGCTAGTTTGCATGAACACCGGTTGTGACGGCGTGCCCGCTGTCCGTCCGAACGGTCGTGGAACAACTGGAAAAAGCCGCCAGCATAAGAATGGTGCCGAGAGTGGAAAGAAGAATCGTTCGCATAATAATTTTGATGTTTGTCCAGCTGATATTCGTAAGCGGCTTGGAGAGTGAGCGTCTCGAGGCGGATTTATTGCGCCATTTGCCACCCGCGCTCAGGCCGCGCCAAAGTGTGCCGCCAATTCCCGCCGGCTGATTTTTCCGCGCTCGTTCGCCGGGAGCGATTCGAGGAGAAAGATGCGTTTCGGCACCTGCCAGCCGCTCAATCGCTTTCGGCAATATTCCAGGAGCGCGGCTTCGTCCGTCTTTTCCGCGGCCACAACACAGGCGATCACTTCCTGATTGCGCAGGATCGAGGCCCGCCCAAACACGACCGCCTGCCGCACCCCTTCATGACTCAGCAGATGCGCTTCCACCTCCGCCGGGTTCACTTTTTTCCCGGCCACATTGATCAAGTCCGAGAGCCGCCCAACGATCCGCACGCCCATCTCGCCGATTGTGACCAGGTCGTCGGGCAAGAAAGATCCATCGCTCAATTTCTCGGGCTCCGGTTCCGGAAAATAACCATCCCCTACCGCCGCGCCCCGCACCCGCACCCGGGTCGCCGCCGACTCCGGATCAAGCGGCTCGAGTTCCACGCCCTGCATCGGCGGTCCGACAAAACCCTCCGGCGAATCCATCGCCACCCGGTCGTAGCAAATGCCGCCGCACTCCGAAGCGCCGTAAAACGAATGAATCGGCAGCCCAAATTTCGCCCGGAAATTTTCCGCCACTCGGAGGCTGAGCGGCGCGCCGGCGGAAAGACAAAGGCGCAGTTTGGGCAGGACCGGGACATCGTTCATCTCGCCGAAGGCTTGAAAAAAAACCGGCATTCCCGGGAAGACCGTGGCCTCGGTCTGCGCGAGATCGTCGAGCACCGCCCGCGGCATCCGGTCGGTGCTGATCGCCATCGGCACCCCGCGCACGAGCAAGGGCGTGATCAGGTTGCTGAATCCGTAGGAATGCGACAACGGGATGATGGCGAAATTCAGGTCCGCCGCGGTGACCCCCATCGTGTCGCAAATCTGGGTCGCATCGGCCAGCAATTGCGCGCTGCGGAATCGAATCGCGCGCGGCGCCGCGGTCGTGCCGGAAGTGAGCTTGAGGAGAACCGGCGGGCACTCGCCCCATTCGACTGCCCTCTGGTCCGCCAGCCGTTCGACTCCGCCTTCCATCGTCGTGATTAGCGCGACGGCACGGCAGGTTCGCAGCGCCGAGGCGCGTTCCTGATCGCTCATCGTGCGTTCCAGCGGCAGCAAAACGATGCCCCGGCGCAGGCCAGCTAGGAGCAAGGCCGGCCAATGCGCGTGATTTCCGATCTGGATCGCCAGAATTTCGCCGGCATGCAGATTTCGAAGCGTCCCGCCCTCGTAGCCGCGGCTCAATTCCTCCACTTCTTCAAAGCAGCAGAGAACCGTCCCCTGCGGATCGAAAATCGCCGGCGCACCGGCCCGACGGTTGAGGGTCGCGTTCCACGCGGCCAGCAACGGATCTTCGGCTTTCATCGCTTGCAGCAGCCTGCTTTCGCGGCTACTTTCCCGACTCTTTTCCTATGAAAACGGACATTCATCCTGATTACCACCAGACGGAGATTAGCTGCGCCTGCGGTGCGGTCTACCATACCCGTTCCACCCGCAAGGATATCAAGATCGGCATCTGCGCCGCCTGCCATCCGTTTTTCACCGGCGAACAAAAGTTTGTCGACACCGCCGGCCGCGTCGAGAAATTTGCGCGCCGCTATGGCAGCACGAAGGCGACTCGTGCCGGCGTTGCCAAAAAAGCTTAGCTGATTCGGCCTAACGAACGGTGATTGCGCCTCGGCGTGCAATCGCCGTTTTTGTTTATGGATTTCCAATCCCTCATCGTGCGTAAACGGGAACGCTTCCAGCAACTGGACAGCGAGATTGCCGATCCGCGCCTTTTCGACAATCGGAAACGGGCCAGCAACACAATGCGCGAGCATTCCGCGATCAAGTATCTGCTCGCGAAATGGGAAGAGCTGGTGACCGCGCGCCGGCAACTGGAAGACAATCGCGAACTCTCCGCTTCGACGGACGCCGATCTCGCGCAGATGGCGCAGGAAGAAATTCCAACGCTCGAGAAGCGGGTCGCCGATCTCGAATTCGAGGTTCAGGTTGCCCTCCTCCCGCCGGATGAAGCCGACGACCGCGACGCGATCGTGGAAATCCGCGCCGGCACCGGTGGAAGCGAAGCCGCCATTTTCGCGGCTGATCTTTACCGGATGTACAATCGCTACGCGGAAACGGCCGGTCTGAAGATTGAAGACCTCGAATCGAGTCCTTCCGAACTCGGTGGCTTGAAGGAAATCATTTTCAAAATTTCGGGCGAATCGGTTTTCCGAAAACTGCGCTATGAGAGCGGCGTTCATCGGGTGCAGCGCGTGCCTGCGACCGAAGCCCAGGGCCGCATTCATACTTCTACCGCGACCGTCGCGGTTCTGCCCGAGGCCGAGGAAGTCGATTTCGAACTCAAGCCGGAAGATCTCCGGATCGAAGTTTGCCGTTCTGGCGGACCCGGCGGGCAGGGCGTGAACACGACCGATTCCGCAGTCCAGGTCATGTACATTCCGACCGGCCGAATCGTCCGTTGCCAGGACGGACGCAGCCAGCAGAAGAACAAGGAAAAGGCACTTAACATTCTGCGCGCCCGCTTGCTCGAGGATAAGAAGCGCGAAGAAGAGGCAAAATATTCCGCCCACCGCAAAAGTCAGATCGGTTCCGGCGGGCGGGAAGAAAAGATCCGGACCTATAATTTCGCGCAGAACCGAATTACCGATCACCGCATCGGCCTCACCCTTTACAACCTCGACCGCGTCCTGGAAGGCGATCTCGAGGAAATGATCTCCGCCCTCCAGCACGCCGATCTCGAGCAGCGGCTCAAGGAATCGGCGCTGGCCTAAAGGCTGCCGTGACCGTTCTCGAAGTCCTGCAATCGACCACCGCCTATTTCCAGAAGCGCGCAATCGAAAGCCCGCGGCTCAACGCCGAGCATCTCATCGCCCATTCGTTAGGCAAAAAGCGGATCGAGCTTTACCTCGACTTCGAGCGCCCGCTCGCCGAGACCGAGCTCGCTCCGCTCCGCGAACTCGTCAGGCGACGCGGCCAGGGCGAACCGCTCCAACACCTCCTCGGCACGGTCGAATTTGCCGAGCACACCTTCGTTTCCGATAAACGCGCGCTCATTCCGCGCCCCGAAACCGAGCAACTGGTTGAATATCTCTGCGACCTGACTTGGTCAGCCAATCCGCGCATGCTCGACGTCGGGACCGGCTCCGGAGTCATCGCCCTCTCCCTCGCCGCGCGTTTTCCGAACGCGGAATTGCAGGCGGTCGATCTCTCGTCCGACGCCCTCGCTCTCGCCCGCGAAAATGCGGACCGTCTCGGAATTCCGGACCGAATCCGTTTCATGCAGGGTCATCTCCTCGAACCGATCGAAGGCACCTTCGACCTGATCGTGGCCAATCTTCCCTACGTCGCGGCCGGCGATGCCGCGCAGCTCGCGCCCGAGGTGCGGCACGATCCGGCGATCGCGCTTTTCGGCGGACCGGCGGGCGACGAACTCATCCGCGAGCTGATCGCGACCGCGCCGCCGCATTTGAACCCGGGCGGGACTCTCGCTCTTGAGATCGGGATCGACCAGGAAAGCGGCCTTTCCGACTTCCTCGCCGCGCAAAATTACAGCGACATTCGCTCGAAAAAGGACTATGCAGGGACCCCACGGTTCCTCTTTGCACGGCATGGATAAAATTCTCGTTCACGGCGGTCATCCGCTCTCCGGTTCGATCAAGATCAGCGGCTCGAAAAATTCGGCCCTCCCGATCATCGCCGCCACTTTGCTAACCCGCGAACCGTGCGTCCTTCATCGCGTGCCGGATCTGAGCGACACGAATTACATGCTCCAAATCCTGATGCATCTCGGTGCCGAAGTGGAGCGGGCCAGCGGCACGGTCACGGTGAAAGCGGAGAAGGTGAATTCCGTCGCGCCCTACGAAGTGGTGCGCAAAATGCGGGCCTCGGTTTGCGTCCTCGGTCCATTGTTAGGCCGGTGCAAGGAAGCGACCGTCTCGCTGCCTGGCGGCTGCGTCATCGGCGATCGCCCGATCGATCTGCATCTCAAGGGATTTGAAGGGACTCGGCGCCGCAGTCCGGGTCGAGAACGGAAACGTCAAAGTCTTTGCCCCGAAACTGACCGGCGCGGTCATCAATCTGCGCGGTAAATTCGGACCGACCGTCCTGGGGACCGACAACGTCATGATGGCCGCCACGCTCGCCGAGGGCGTGACCGTAATTGAAGGCGCGGCGGCCGAACCGGAAGTGTGCGACCTGGCCGATTTCCTGAACAAGATGGGCGCCAAGATCGAGGGTGCGGGGACGCGTCGCATCATCATCGAGGGCGTGAAGGAGTTGCACGGCGCCGAGCACGACATCATCCCGGACCGGATCGAGACCGGCACGTTCCTGGTGGCGGGCGCGATCTGCGGCAAAGGCATTACCTTGAATCGCGTCCAACCCGAGCACGTCACTGCGGTCACGACCGCTCTGACGGAATCCGGATTCAAAATCGATACGACTGCCAACTCGATCACAGTTTCGCCTAACGGCAGCGTGACCAGGCCTCTCGAACTGGTGACCGAACCGTATCCCGGTTTCCCGACCGACATGCAGGCGCAAATGTGTGCACTTCTTTCCACCACTGAAGGAATCAGCGTGATCACGGAAAATGTTTTTCCGCAGCGCTACATGCACGTCGCGGAGTTAAAACGGATGGGCGCCCAGGTGCAGATCGAGGGCGCGACCGCAGTCATTCAGGGCGTCGAGCGTCTCTACGGCGCGCCCGTTATGGCAAGCGATCTGCGTGCCTCCGCCGCGCTTGTTTTGGCCGGCTTGAAAGCGGAAGGAACAACCGAAGTACGACGCGTTTATCACATCGATCGCGGGTACGAGCATCTCGATGAAAAGCTTAGCGAGCTTGGCGCGCACATCGAACGTGTGAAAGAGTAAGGGTATGGAAACGATACCACCTTCCGCTCCGGTCACGTCGTCCAATACCCGCACCTGGCTCGTCCTTTGTCACGCGAGTGCGCTGCTCGGAATCTTCTTCCACTTCCTTGGCCACATCTTCGGGCCGCTCATCGTTTGGATGGTGAAACGCGCGGAGTCGCCCGAGATCGACGCTCACGGTAAAGAATCGCTCAACTTCCAGCTCTCGATGCTGATTTACGATGCGGTCGCAGTCATCCTTTGCTTTGTCCTGATCGGAATCCCGATCCTGGTTTTGCTTTGGATCCTGAATATCGTTTTCGTCATCGTCGCCTCGATCAAAGCGAGCGAAGGCGAGCTTTATCGGTATCCCTTTACGATCCGGTTCATCAAGTAGCTCGACGCGCAATTAATTCGCGAAGCGTCTTCATATTCTCGACGTCTTCGCGCAGCTCCTTGCCTTTCGGCGTCTCGAGCACTTTCGGGATTTTGCGGAAACGCCTATCGCTCATGATGAAGCGAAACGCGGGCAGACCGATTTTCCCTTTCCCGATGTGCTCGTGACGATCGACCCGCGAACCGCGCGCGGTCTTTGAGTCGTTCAAGTGCAGGGCGACGAGCTTCTGCAAACCAATCGTCTGACCGAACTCGCGAAATATTTTTCGCGCCCCGGCCTCGCTCGTTAGGTCGTAGCCAGCCGCGAAAACATGTGCGGTATCCAGACAGACGCAGAGCCGCTCCGGTTCCCGCACGTTTGCGATGATCGCGGCCAGGTGCTCAAACTTGTGACCCAGACACGAGCCCTGGCCCGCCGTGGTCTCGAGCGCGATTCGCGTTTTCACCTTCGGGACCCGGCGAAAAGTCTGGTCGATTGATTTTACCACCTTTTCCAAGCCCGCTTCTTCGCCCGCGCCAAGATGCGCACCCGGATGCAGCACGAGAAAGGGCAGACCCAACTGATCGGCGCGGGTCAATTCCTCGGACAGAGCGCGGATTGAGTTGGTCAAAAATTGCGGGTTGGTCGCTGCGAGATTGATCAGGTAATTGGCATGCGCGAAAACAGCCGACAATTCCGCCCGCTGGGAATGCTCGAGAAAGGCTTTGATTTCCCCGCGCGCAAGAGGGCGGGCAAACCACTGCATGTTGTTCTTCACGAAGATCTGCATCGCCGTGCATTCGATCGAACGCGCTCGCTCGATCGCCCGATGCAGCCCGCCGCCAATCGACATGTGCGCGCCAAGCAAATGGCTCCCATTTCTCTTCGACGTCATCAAAAGCGTTTCGGGCGCCAGACCGGCTTCGTTAGGCTACCGCCTCCGTGATATTCAAAGAGCTGGTAGAGCGGCGTGAGAACGGCGCCGGGCCCGTTCGGGTCGATCCGGATATCGAAGTCGAGTTTGTTCTGCAGAAAATCAATGTCGCCGTGGCCGATCATCGCAAAGAGCTTGCCGGAAACGCGTAATTTATCGGTGTGAATGACCCCTTCCTTAATCGTGAAAGACGCGTTCGCTTCCCGGGCCACGCTGTAACCGGCGCCGGTAAACATTTTGCTCATCAGCTCGGAGAGCGGACCGAAAATCGGAATCGCGAAGACGTTGCCATCCGTCACTTTGACCAGGCCTTCGCCCTTCAGAAGACGCGCGTCGCTCCCGATTCCCGCAAAATCAAAGCGCCCGCTCAGCTTCCCTTCCGACGTTTTGTATTTGAAATAGAGATCGGTCAATTTCGGAAAATCAGCTTTCTCTACTTCGACCTTGGCGGTGTAATGCCGATCGTTTCTGGCCAGCGAAATGTCGGCGCTGCCGGCAAGGTCGCCGGAAAATAATTCCCCTTTCAGGCCGAGGATTTGGAGCCGGTCGTCGGTGAAGAGCAACTGACCGGCGATCCGATCGAAGGGCAGGACTTTGTCGAGAAAGGTGTAATCCATTCCGCCCGGAGCATCGACGTCGAGCTGGAGATGGGTCTGCTTGCCGGCGCCGAATTGGACGACGCCGTTGGCCTTTACGTGAGGGGTTCGATGGAAACGATAGGGCACGACATGTTCCCAGAAGCGGGGCTCTATCCACATGATGGCTTCGGCCGGTTTCAGGGAGGCCTCCACATTCGTTAGGCGGACTTCGTGCTTGCCAGAGTCGTAAGCGAAGGAGCCGGTCCCGGTGCCTTCGTCGCGCGTCACACGAAAATCGTCGAGGGCGAGAACGCCGTCGCCGAAGCGCAGCTTGGCGCTCGCGCTGTTCATCCAGACGCCGCGGAAGCGCGTCCGCCCGAGGGCGAGCGTGCCCTCGCCGTGCCAACTCGCCGGATCGCGGCTCGCCCCGCGCAGGCTGAGATGAATATTGGGCGAACGCTGCCAGCCCCACTCGCGCAGGAAAGGCCGGGCTTTCTCCGGAAGGAGCGGCTCGAGAACGGACGGAACGAGGGAGCTGTCGAGGTTCAACCGAAAATCGTCGGCCGCATCGAAGAGGTCGGCGTTCAACTGCCCGCTTCGATGGCGCAGGCGAATGTCGCGCAACATGATGCGCGCGCCGTCCCAGGCGAAATCGCAGGTCGCACCCTCAAAGTCGATCGCGTGCCAGGAAAATTTGTCGACCGCAAACTTGCCCACGACTTCAAATTTTTTCTCGGCCGCGCCGATCGTGGCGAAACCCGAAGCCTCGATCTGGGGCGGCGAATGGAAGGTCGTGTCTTGCAGGAGCGCACCGAGACCAAAGCTGCCTAACAACGGCTGGAGAGCGATGCTGCTCCGCGCCTGGAAGGTGGCCTGCCGATCGGCCCGGCTCCAACTCCCTCCGCCCGCGAAATGCCCGGCCGCATCGCTCCATTCAAGCTGCGGGACGGCGCAGGTATGGTCCTTCCATTCCGCCGCGAGATAAAAATCCCGCGCCTCATACTCGCCGCGCACGATCCGGCTGCCGCGCAGGGTGGCTTCGACGTGAGCATCCTCCAATTGGGAAAGATCGCCGGAAAATTTGACCTGTAACTCGGGCGCCGCGCCCGGGTAACGGAAACCCTGGAGCAGAGTGACAAGGTTCTGCAAAAGGCGCAGCCGATGGGCTGCTTCTTCGGCCGACTCGGCCGGCGAGGGTCGATAATCTTCGCGCTTGATCAGCTGGCCACTGGCCGAAATTCGCACCCCGCAGAAAACTCCTTCCGCCTGGCTGACTTCGATCCGTTCCGGCGGAAAATAAACGTGGGCCCGGAAGCGTTTGAGCTCGGCGTTTGAGACCTGACCTTCGACCGGGGGAAGCGGGATGGTGAGGTCGCCGTTGCGGATGTCGAGGGCGTTGAGGAAAGGCTGATGATGGAAGAGGGCGGCGTAATTAATATCGAGCGAAATCTCGCTCACCAGAGCGAGGGTTTTCTCCCGCTTCTTGTAATCGTAAATCCGGACATCGCGCGCGATCAGGCCGCGAAATGGATCGAGCGTGAGGCGGCGGACGGAGGCCTCGACGCCGCGTTTATGCAGTTCTTCGACAACCTTGTTGCGCCAATTGCGGCTGAAACCCTTTTTGGCCAGATACCATCCGCCGGCCAGGAGGCCGCCGAGGATCAGGACGATCGTTAGGCGCAGTAAAATTAGAACGAGCCGAACCCGGGCCGGGCGGCGCAGCCGACCGCGATGCAACCGCGGCCGTGGCGGCGGCTCGTCGAGGCTGACAGGCATGGTGATTCCTACGGGCAAGACGCATTATTTCAAGCGGGAGGCCGGCGCTGTTGCGGTCTCCCTCTGGTAGGCGCGGAGGAGAAGTTTATGGGTGAATGAAGCGCGGATCCGCGCTTCGCAGAGCGAAGCGTCTACACTTGCGCTCCGTTTCGGTTTAGAGTTCCGGCTCCAAATGACGATCTCGGATCTGCCCGCCGTTAACGCTTCGCTTAACGCTACCAGCACAATTTTCATCTTGTTCGGCTGGTGGCTCATCCGGCGCGGGTTTTGGCGCCAGCACATCGCCTGCATGATCGCGGCGCTGGTCTCCTCCTCGCTTTTTCTCACCGGCTATCTCGTTTATCACGCCCAGGCCGGCGAAAAATCCTCCGGCTACAGCGGACTGATCGCGTGGTTTTATTTTCCGATGCTCATCTCCCATATCCTCCTCGCTTTTGTCACGCTGCCGCTCGTGATCCTGACTTTGATCCCGGTCTTCCGCCGGCGCTGGGATAAACACCGGCGGATCGCGAAATGGACAATGCCGATCTGGCTCTACGTCTCGGTCACGGGAGTGCTGGTTTATTTTATCCTCTACCAATGGTTCCCACCGGCCAGTCTTGCACTCGGGCGCTAGTTGATGTTTGATCAGGCACGCCCAACGAACG
This sequence comes from uncultured Verrucomicrobiae bacterium, assembly GCA_963819975.1. Classification (GTDB taxonomy): domain Bacteria; phylum Verrucomicrobiota; class Verrucomicrobiia; order Chthoniobacterales; family UBA10450; genus Palsa-1392. The sequence continues at coordinate 28,570 of CAWFYE010000005.1, forward strand.
TGGACGAATTATGGTGACGATCGCGACTTACAACGAGCCTTCGAAGGCGAAACGATTGAAGCACAAATTGCAGGAGGCGGGCGTGAAGGCCGATCTGCATAACGAAGCAAACCTGCAGACCTACGCCTTCATGTCGAAACCGCAGGCCAACGCCAAGGTCTTGGTCGAGGAGGAGGATTTCCCGCGCGCCCAGGCCCTGCTCGTGGAATGGGAAGCGGCCGACCCGGATGTCGGCGCGCTCCGCTGCCCGCAGTGCAATTCGCCCCGGATCGAATATCCGCAACTGACCCGCAAATTTCTCACCCCGGCGCTCGCCGGAATTCTTTTCGCGCTCAAAGTTTTTCCGAAGGAATTCTATTGTCAGGATTGCCAATTCACCTGGACGAATGAGCCGGAACATCCGCGCTATCGTATTTGGAACCGGTTTTTCTCAGGACCGGAAAGCGAAGGTTCACAGGATCGCGGCTAGTCGCCTAACGCCCCCCGCCTCGCCGGTGACCCGCGCCGCGAGAAGCTGCACTTCGATTGCTCGATGAAATGGTTGTTCGCTTTTCTGCTCGCCGTGGCGATTTTTGGCGGCGCGGCGCTCTTTAGTTACAAGATCTTTATTCGCCCGGAACTGGTCATGCGAGCCGAGCGCAGTGCGGTCTCAACCCCGGTCGCGACGCCGGATATAAGCCTGCCGGAATTTAAAGCCGCGGCGAAACTGAAGACCGAAGGAAACCTGCTCGAAGCACGCAACGCGCTGACGGCCTTCATCCAGAAATATCCGAGCGGCCTGCACGTCGGCGAAGCGCAGGACCTGCTCGGCGATGTGAATGTCAGTATCCTCCTCTCCGATTATCCGGCGCCGGAGAAAGAGGAATACACGGTGCGAAGCGGCGACGTCCTGGCGCGAATCGCGAACAAGTTCAAAACGACGCCGGAAATGATCATGCGGACCAATAACCTGAGCAGCACCATGCTCCGGATCGGTCAGAAATTACATGTCTCGCGGCCGGAATTTTCCATCCTCATCCGGCGCAACGCCAAGTTTCTCTACCTTCTCGATCGCGACCATTTCTTTAAGCGTTACCGCATTCTGGACGAGAAACTGCCCGGAAATCCACCGGCCAAAATCGACACCCGCGTGGCCGAGATCATGGCCTGGAAGAATGGGAAACGGGTCGGCCTGGCCAACTCGCAATTCCTCAACAGCACGCGCTGGATCCGCCTTGCCACACTTGGTTATGTGATTTATTCCGAACCAGATGACGCCCACCAGATTCTCGACATTCCGCCGCCCGGCGAGGGCTTCGGAATGGCGGCTTCCGAGGTGGAAGAGTTGAGCAGCCTTGTAAACCCGAAAACGGCTGTCACGATTGTGCAGTGAATTGTGAATCGTTCCGTTAGATTGACGATTCCCGGGTTAGATCATCATGGATTCGCAACCGCTCGATTTTGAAAAGCCGATCTTTGAATTGCAGCGCCGACTTCAGGAGCTCAAGTCGCACTCTGACAAGCACTCGATCGATTTCGATTCCGAAGTGGAATCGATGGAGCTAAAGATCCGCGAAACCAGGCGGCAGATTTACGACAATCTTACCGCCTGGCAGCGAGTTCAGATCGCACGCCACGTGCAGCGGCCTTTCGCACTTGATTACATCGGCCGCTGTTTTACCGAATGGATCGAACTCCATGGCGACCGCGTCTTCGGCGACGACAAGGCGATGCCCTGCGGTCTGGCCAAACTCGGGCAGCAACGCTGCGTCGTGGTCACGCAACAAAAAGGCCGCGACACGAAAGAAAACGTGAAGCGCAACTTCGGCTGCGCTTATCCGGAAGGTTATCGCAAGGCGCTTCGCATCATGCGGCTCGGAGAGAAATTTAACCTTCCGGTGATTGCATTAATCGACACCCCCGGCGCATATCCAGGGATCGGCTCGGAGGAACGCCATATCGCCGAGGCGATCGCGGTCAATCTGCGGGAAATGATGGTCTTGCGCGTCCCGATCATCGCCTGTGTCATCGGCGAAGGCGGTTCCGGTGGCGCGCTCGGCATCGGCGTGGCGGATCGCGTCCTCATTCTGGAGAACGCCTATTATTCCGTCATCAGCCCCGAAGCCTGCTCCGCCATTCTGTGGAAGGACCGCAAACACGCGCCGGAAGCGGCCGAGGCGCTCAAACTCACTTCGCACGACCTGATGAAACTCGGCGTGGTGGACGAAGTCGTGCCGGAACCGGAAGGAGGCGCGCATCGCGATCACGACCTGGCCGCGGCCAATCTCGGCGGGGCCCTGCGCAGGAATCTGAGGCGCGCAATGGAGACGCCGATCGACGAGCTGCTTAAGGAGCGTTACACGAAATTCCGCAAGCTCGGCAACTTCGCCGAACCGAAAACGAAAAATGGCGCCTAACGACAAACATTCAGCAGGCAGCCTTGCTCCGCACTTCGCAGAGCGAAGCGCCTAACGGCTTGCCGGCTCGAGGGCGACCGGCTTTGACACGGGCTCCCTCGCCCCCGGCGGGAGAAGCGGATAGAGGAAGCGCAGCACCGCTTCGAAGCGCGCCCCCCACGCCGCTTCACTGTGATAGGCCCCCTCGGCTTCGGTATATTGCAGGTCGTCATCCGCCCGCCAGCCCGCCTCGACCAGCCGATCTCGCAGGTCGCGCGCCCGCTCCCAGCCCGGCTCGTTCGTCCCGGTGTCGAGCCAGATCTTAAGCGGCAGTTTCCTTTCCACCTTTTCGAGGATCCGGTAGATCACGCAGTTGTCCCACCAGATCGAGGGCGACATGACCGCGAGTCGATTAAAAGTCTGCGGGAACCAGAGCCCGAGCGCGAGGGTGGCGAGCCCACCTAACGACGAACCGCCCAGCCCGGTGAACTCCGCTTCTGAGCGGGTCCGGTATTCGCGGTCGATAAATGGCTTGAGTTCGTCGCGCAGGAAGCGGCCATATTTTCGCAGCAGCCCGCGGCTCCTTTTCTTCCGTAGCGCAGTCGACTCGATCACACCACGGGTGGGCGCGTATTCATGGATCCGGTCTTCGCCGGTATTGGCCACCGCCACGATGATGACGGGCTCGATCAACCGCCTTCTCGTTAGGCGCTGGGCCGATTCGTCCACCCCCCACTCGACCCCCGCAAACGAAGTCGCGGCGTCAAAAACGTTCTGCCCGTCGTGCAGATAAAGCACCGGGAAGCGCCGCTGCCGCGCGCGCTTATAGCCAGGCGGCAGGTAAACCAGCACATCGCGATGGTTGCGCAGAATCCGCGATGGGAATTGCGGGTGAGACTGGATGTTTCCGGTTAAAGTGTGTTTTTCATCCATCGAAACCGGTTGTTATCGGCGAGGAAAATCGTCTGCGCAAACGCCGAAGGTCCCACCGTGGAGCCGGAAATTATCATCGCGAACCGCCTCGCCCTCAGTTTTATTCGGCGCCGCGCATGAACGAACGCTATCTCCGCTGGTACACGCCGCATTTGAACCGCGATTTTGAGATGCTCGTCTTCGGCAACGGCGGAGGCCTCCCGCTCATTCTTTTCCCGACCTCATTTGGCAATTTTCGCCAGTGCAAGGATTTCAACCTCGTCGACGCCTGCGCCGACTTCGTCGACACCGGCCGCGTCACCATCTATTGCCCGGACGCGATCGATCTCGAAAGTTTTTACAACAAATCGATTCATCCAGCCGACCGGATGCGAACTCATAACGCCTACGAAACCGTGATCGTGCACGACGTGATGGATTTCGCGCGGCGGGAAGCCAACTGCCATCGGGTCGCGGTCTGCGGCGCGAGCCTCGGCGCCTATCACGGAGCCAACATCGCCTTTCGCCATCCCGATCTCGTCAGCCATCTCATCAGCTTGAGCGGCTCGTTCGAGATCAGCGATTTTTTCAACGGCTACCACGACGAAAACATCTATTTCAACAGCCCCTTTCAGGACCTTCCGAACCTGCCCGATAGCTGGAGATTCAATCACATGGGAATCATCATCGGGACCGGCGAGTGGGACAACACCCGGCACGAAAGCCTTCGGCTGAGCGCGCTTTTAAACGAGAAAGGCATCCGGCACTGGTTCGACGACCGCAAATGGTGCGGCCACGATTGGAACTACTGGCGCGATATGTTGCCGTACTACCTTTCGACCGTCTGAGAGACTCTTACGTCAGCACATAACGACCGCTCTTCTTGGTTCCAACCCGGCGCACCAATCCGGCCTTCATCAACGGGCGAAGGAGATCGAGCGTGCCCTGTTTCGAAAGGCCCACTCCGTCCCAAATCTCGCGCGGCGTCATCGCCTTGTGCTCGCGCAGGAGATGGAGTAACTGCTCCTGTTTCGGACGCAGGACGAGCTTCGCCTTCCCGCCGTGCGCAGTGAGCTTTTGCACCCGGGTCCAGACTCGTTCCAAGGTCGCGCGCAAACCGGCAGCGCTGTATTCCAGCCAGCTCGTCAGGTCGCCGTTTTCCCGCCGCACCTTTTCCAGCGCGGCGTAATAGCGCGGCCGGTCTTCCCAATAGAATTCGTCGATTGAAAAGATGTGATGATTGTCGAAGCCACGCCGATACAATTCCCAGAGGCTGAGCATGCGGCCGGCTCGCCCGTTCCCATCCGCAAACGGATGGATGGTTTCAAATTGATGATGCACGATCGCCGCGCTCACGATTGGAGAAATAGCCGGCGCCTCCTCGTTCCACCAGCCGAGCAGTTCGGTCATGAGCGGCTTCACCCGATCCGGCGGAGGCGCGATATAGTCACCCACTCGCACCCGAATCGTGCGGTACTTGCCCGCTTCGCCCTGGTCCATCACTTGTCCCGCCATGATACGATGCAGCTTCAGCACCTCGAGATGGCGGACGACGCCGAGCCGCGCGTTTTTTTCCACGAAGCGCAGACCGGCGAAATAGTTGGCTACTTCTCGGCGCGGTCGCTGACCGGTTGCCAGAACCTCCCGGCCCTCCTCAATCGCCCGCACCTGTTCCAAGGTCAGCGGGTTCCCCTCAATTGCGGTTGAGGAATGTGCGTTCCGGATGCGCGTATCTTTTTGCAAGGCCGGAATCCACGGCACCTGCACCGCCGCCGCCAGGATGCGTTCACGCAGGGCTGCCACCTGCTCGACATGCGTAAGCAATCCGGGAGTGATGGTGAAGACGGGTTTGAAACTCATGCGGCTTAGTCAAGTATAAGTCCAGTTATTAGTCAAGTCGGTTTCAATCCGCTGTTTCGGAGATGAGTCAAGAATAAGTCAGCAAATTGGTCAACTTCACTACGCAGCCCCTCGCCCAACGAGCCCGCGATTGCCACTTCCCCCGGGCAATGCCACAATGTCGCCCGCCTCTCTTTCACATTATGAAAAAAATCGGAATCCTTTACGGCCAGGAACACAGCTTCCCGCCCGCTTTTGTCGAGCGGGTCAATCAGAAGACCGGCGGTCAGGGCATCATGGCCGAGCCGGTCCGGATCGACAAAGTCATCCAGGGCGAATCGTGCGGCTACGACGTCGTGATCGACCGCATTTCGCAGGACGTGCCATTCTACCGCGCCTGGCTCAAGAACGAAGCGATCGCCGGCTGCGCGGTCGTGAACAACCCCTTTTGGTGGAGCGCAGACGAGAAATTTTTCAATAACGCGCTCGCGACCAAGATTGGCGTCGGCGTTCCGAAAACCGTCCTCCTCCCCTCGCACGAGCCGCCTCCCGACACGAACAACGACTCCTTTCGCAACCTCGCCTACCCGCTCGATTGGGAATCGATCTTCGCCTACATTGGTTGGCCGGCATTTTTCAAACCCTTCGCCGGCGGCGGTTGGAAAAACGTCTACCGCCTGCACAACCGGGAGGAATTTTTCCGCGCCTACAGCGAGACCGGGCAGCTCGTCATGATGCTGCAGGAGGAAGTGCACTTTCAGATGTATTTCCGCTGTTACTCGATCGATCAGCGGCACGTCAAGATCATGAACTACGAGCCGCGCAATCCGTATCATCTGCGCTATCGGACTGATTGGCAGGCCCCCCGCGACATCCTGGAAAAAGTCGAACAAGGCGTCCTGACCTTGAACCAATACCTCGGCTACGACCTCAACACGGTTGAGTTCGCGATCAGCGACGGCGTGCCGATGGCGATCGATTTCTGCAATCCGGCGCCGGACGCGGAACGGAGCAACGTCGGAGAAGAGAATTTCCAGTGGGTCCTCGAGGCGGTCTCGGACATGGCGATTCGCAAGGCGCAAGAGCACGTCCCGGGTAAGGACAACCTGAGTTGGGGCAAATTCATGCAGGCCGCCGTGAACCGGCGAACATTAGGCGAGCTGGCTTAGCCTCAAATCGTCAGGCGAAGAGGGTGCACCTTGTCGACACCTTCCTGTGAGAGGCGCGAGACCGGCTCCCGATTGGATGCGCTTTCCCCGCGCTTCGCAGAGCGAAGCGTCTACAAACCTTTCGACCGCGCCGCGCACTTCGGCTTAAGTTAGCCGACCCATGAGCATCGAAGTCAAAATCCCGGCCGTCGGCGAATCGATCGAGAGCGGTGTCGTTTCCGTCTGGCACAGGAAATCAGGGGACTACGTCGAGGCCGGCGAGGTCCTGCTCACTCTCGAGACCGATAAAGTTTCGACCGAAATCACCGCCGAAAAGGCCGGCGTGCTCGAGACGAAAGTCGACGAAGGCGAGGAAGTAAAAATCGGCGAAGTCGTCGCGATCATCGACGACAAGGCAACCGCTCCCACGAAAGCCAAAGAGAAAGCTCCCGCCGCCAAGGAATCGGCGCCGGCCACAAAACAACTCGCGGAAAAGCGTTCGCCAAACGCCGAGGTCCTTTCCCCGGCTGTGAAGCGGATGACGACGGAAGAAAAACTCGACCCGGCCAAGATCAGCGGAACCGGCAAAGGCGGACGCCTAACGAAAGGCGATGTCCTCGCCCACCTTCAAAGCGCGACGCCGGATTCGACCGACGACCAGGAAAAGCCGCGCCGAAAACAAGAGCGCGCCCCGACGGTTGAGCCAGCCGAGCCCGGCGAAGAGCGTTTCACTCGCAAGAAAATGTCGCCCCTCCGGCGCAAGATTGCGGCCCAGATGGTCATGTCGCAGCAGACCACCGCCACCCTCACCACCTTCAACGAGTGCGACATGAGTGAAGTGATGGCGCTGCGCAAAAAAGTGCAGGAAAAATTCCAGGCCGATCACGGGGCCAAACTGGGCTTCATGTCGTTCTTCATCAAAGCGACCGTCGAAGCGCTCAAGGCGGTGCCGGCGATCAACAGCCGGATCGAAGGAGACGATTTCATCCTCAATCATTACTTCGACATCGGGATCGCTGTCGGAACAGACCGCGGCCTCGTCGTCCCGGTCGTGCGCGACGCCGACCAGAAGGGCTTCGGCGATCTCGAACGCGACATCGCAGACTTCGCCAACCGGGCGCGCGACGGGAAAATCAAGATCGAAGACCTGCAGGGCGGCACCTTCACGATCTCGAACGGCGGCGTCTACGGCTCGCTCATGGGCACGCCCATCCTCAACCCGCCGCAGAGCGGCATCCTCGGCATGCACGCCATTCAGCAGCGCCCGGTGGCGCTGAAAGGCGAAGTGGTCGTTAGGCCGATGATGTATCTCGCTCTCAGCTACGACCATCGCGCAGTCGACGGCAAGGAAGCCGTCACCTTTCTCATCAAGGTGAAAGAAGCGATCGAGAACCCGACCGCGCTCTTGCTCGATCTCTAGCGGTAGCACAGGCATTCTGCCTGTGGGGCCACCGGACGTCTCGCCCGGTGAATGATCGAGCAATCGTGACAACGACATTCGCCACGCTTAAATAACAACCCCGCTACACCCACAAATCATCATGGATAAATTCGACGTCATCATCATCGGTTCCGGCCCGGGCGGCTACGTCGCTGCCATCCGCTCGGCGCAGCTCGGACTCAAGACTGCCATCATCGAAAAAGACAGCGAACTCGGCGGCACCTGCCTGAACGTTGGTTGCATCCCAAGCAAGGCGCTCCTCGCATCGAGTGATCATTTCGTTTTCGCAAAAAACGAAGCCGCCAAACACGGCATCGTCCTCGACAAGGTCGGCCTCGATCTCGCCACCATGCTTGGCCGCAAAGACAAGGTCGTCAAAACCCTCACCGGCGGCGTTCGCGCCCTCATGAAGGGGAACAAAGTCACCACCTACACGGGCCTCGGCACCATCACCGGACAGGACAAAGTGGGGATCCATCCTAACGAAGGCGAGCCGGTCGAAATCACGGCTAACCACATCATCATCGCAACTGGCAGCGTCCCGATCAATCTCCCGAGCATGCCATTCGACGGCGTCACGGTCGTCAGCAGCACCGAAGCGCTTTGCTTCGAGAAGCCGCCCGAAAAATTTCTCGTCATCGGCGCGGGCGCGATCGGTCTCGAGCTCGGCTCCGTCTGGGCCCGTCTCGGGTCCGAAGTGACGGTGCTCGAATTTCTGCCGCGCATCGCGGTCGGCTTCGATCTCGAAGTCTCCAACCTGCTCCAACGCGCTCTCACCGCTCAAGGAATGAAATTCCACCTCGAGACCAGAGTCGGGTCGGTCAAGGTCGCGAACGGTCTGGCCATCGCCACCGCCACCAAAGGCGGCGAGGAACTCAACTTCGAGGCCGATAAAGTCCTCGTCTCCGTCGGGCGTCGCGCGTTTGCCGAAGGGGTCGGTGCGGACAAGATCGGCGTCGCGCTCGACGAGCGTGGCCGAATCAAGGTGGACAAAATGTTTCGCACCAACGTTCCGGGCATTTACGCAATCGGCGACGTCATCGCCGGTCCGATGCTCGCGCACAAGGCAGAAGAGGAAGGCATCGCCTGTGTGGAATTGATCGCGGGCAAAGCCGGGCACGTGAATTACAACGTCATTCCCGGAATCATTTACACCAACCCGGAATTGGCCGGAGTTGGGATCACGGAAGATTTCGCAAAAGAAAAAGGGATGAAAGTGCGAGTCGGAAAATTCCCATTTCGCGCCAATGGCCGCGCGCTGGCCAACGCCGACGTCGAAGGTCTGGTCAAGTTTGTGGCGGACGCCGAAACCGACCGCATCCTCGGGGCATCTATTTTGTCGCACGCCGCCTCGGAATTAATCGCCGAGATCGTCGCGGTGATGGAGTTCGGCGGGAGCAGCGAAGATCTTGGCCGCACCGTCCACGCCCATCCGACCTTGAGCGAAGCGGTCAAGGAAGCCGCTCTCGCGGTCGAGAAACACGCCATCCACATCGGCAACCGCTAACGATTTTTCAAACATGGCGGATGACTCTGATAAACTTTCCGGCGCGGAAGAATACGTCGCCGCGGAAATCGAATTGACCGAGCCGCTCGATCCCGACCAGGAGAAAAGCCTCCGCAACATCCTGGCAAAGCTCGATGCGCACGCATTCGATTCCTGCGACATCAGCCCGAAGAAAATTTCGCTTGGCTACGATCCGACCTTCACGACCCAGAAATCGCTCCTCGCCGCGATCAAACAGGCCGGTGGGAAACTGATGCACATCGAAAGCGAAGGATCGCCGCTGTTGTAGGGAGCATTGTTTAGCCCAGCCCGAGGGCGGTCCGCGCATCGCGCGCGAACTTGAATCCGCCTAACGTTCCGTCCGGCGGGAAGCCTTTCGTTAATCCAAGGAACTGAAATTTCATGCCCAGAAATTCGGGGTGAATCAGGGTCTGCAACGCGCGGCTCTTTTCCGCCCCGGCGGAGGCGAGCGTGGCATGAGTCGAGAGCAGGCCAGTGAGAAAATGATGCTGATCGGTGAACCCCGCGAGACGCAGCCCGCAGAATTCGGCCTGTTCCGCCAGGCTGGTCCATTCGACATGGGTCGTGAGGTCGCTCTGCCCGACCTGCTCCAGGATCGAGGGCAGCACGCGATGATCGGCATAACATTGCAGTGTTCCAGTGCATCGACTCGGTGCGTAAAACTCGTCCCGCGGCAGGCCGTAGTCAGCGATCAACACCACCCCGCGGCCCAGCTTGCCCGCCAACGCCTGCATCCAATCGAGCGCCGCGAGATTAATCTCGGTCTCGTAACCGGCCTCCGGCACCGCCGGCAGTTTCGTTAGGCGCTCCGCCAGGCGCGCGTCGGCGATCGGCTGATCGACCAAAGTGAAACCGCAGGAGGTCCGCTCCACCATTCGCTCGCACCAGCGGCGCTCCTCGCCTTTGCCGATCGTGACCAGAAGATGCACCGGCATGGCATCGAGCAGTTCATTGGAAAAATGGACGCCGCAAAACGGCTCCATCGCTACGAGCGATTCCGCCCATTCCGTCTCGCCAGCGAAGGGTTGCAGCACCCCTTGCTGGCGCTCCCGCAAAGCCGTAAATGGTTCCACAATCCGGTAACGCACCGTCTCGAAAAGATCCGGGCTTTGCTCGCGCAACGCCTCCAGCACATCGCTCGCGAATTCTCCGTGATGCGCTCCCTGCTCGACAATCGTGAAATCGTCCGGCCGGTCGAGCATCTCCCAGACCTCGGCGAATTGCCCGGCCATCAGTCTCCCAAACAACGGCCCCACGCTCACACTTGTGAAGTAATCACCTCGTCGCCCGATCGCGCAGCGCCCCGAGCTGTAGTAACCGTGCTCGGGATGATAAAGCGCCTGCTCCATGAACCAGCTAAACGGGACCGGACCGCGCGTGCGGATTCCGGCGCGAATTTCGTCAATCAGTTCCTTGTTTCCTACCATCGCTCCCGGACCGAGGGGATTCCTCCGGGAGTGTCGACCGAACTCTTCCACCCCTCAAGCACTTGGCATTTGCCATACTTTGCCGCTAAGTTGCGCGCGATTTCGATTTGCCGGGTGTTCGCCCGCTCGCCGCATGCCTGTTGATTATTTCACGCCGACGGAATTGTCCCGCTACGACCGCCCTTGGTACATGCGCCCGTGGATCTATGTCCCGCTCGCTCTTCTTGTCGTCGTCCTTCTCGCCGGCCTCTTCGTCTTCCTCCCCGTTGCCGCCACGCTCAGACACCAGGCCGCCACGCTTGATCTCACCCGTCTCGAACAGATGGAATCGGCCAGCGTCATCGTCGATCGCAACAACAAGATTTTTGGCCAGATCTATGTCGAGAATCGCGAGACCGTCCCCTACGACCATCTCCCGGCCAATTTGGTTAACGCCATCATCGCGATCGAGGACAATAAATTTTACCAGCACCACGGCTACGATTTGTTAGGCATCGTCCGCGCTGCGATTAAGAACGCCGTCGCTGGCCACGTCCGGCAGGGGGCGAGCACCATCACCCAGCAATTGGCGCGCAACAGTTTCGAACTCAAAGGCAAAACCTTTCGCCGCAAGCTCCTCGAGATGTTCGTCGCCCGCCGGATCGAGGACAATTTCTCGAAACAAAAAATCATGGAGCTTTACCTGAACCGGATTTATTTCGGCGGCGGGCTCTACGGCGCGGAAGCCGCCGCGCGCGGCTATTTCGACAAACCGGCCCGCGAAATGACGCTCGCGGAGTGCGCCACCCTCGCCGGCCTGGTCAAAAGCCCAAACAAACTCTCGCCCTGGTCGGACCGCGAGGCCTCACGCGAGGCGCGGAACTTTGTCCTCAACCGAATGCTCGAACTTGGCTTCATCAACGAGGAGCAATACCGGGGTGCGCAGGCAGAAGGGCTGGTCACCGGGAACCGGCAAAACGCCCGCGGACAAAACTACGCAATCGATTACATCCGCCAGCAGGTCATCGCCGCCGTTGGCTGGGATCGCGCGATGAGCGACGGTTTTCGGATCCACACGACGATCGACGCCGGGATGCAGGCCGCGGCGGAGAAATCGCTCCACGCTCAGCTCGACGCCGCCGAAAAAAACCCGGGCTACAACCATCAAACCTACGCTCAGTATGCGGCCCTGCTGAAGGAGCGGCGGAGCAAGTCGCCTAACGAAAAACCGGCCGCGCCGCCACCGCCGGAATATCTGCAAGGCGCGGTCATTGCGCTCGATAACCGCAGCGGAGGCATCCTCGCCCTCGTCGGCGGGCGCGATTTCGAGCATAACGAATACAACCGCGCCCTTCAGGCGCGCCGCCCGCCGGGCACCGCCATCCTCCCCTTTGTCTATGCCGCGGCCTTCGCGAAGGGTCTTTTTCCCGGGTCGATGGTGGAAGATTCCGCGCTCGACAACCGCACCGTCATGATCGGCGGCACGACGGGAATTCTCGGCGAATGGGGACCGGAGAACGCGAACAACCGGTATGAAGGCCAGATCACCGCGCGCGAGGCACTCGCCAAGTCGAAGAACGGCTCGGCCGTCCGGATCGGGACAACCGCCGGGCTGGAAGCGGTCACCCAGTTGGTGCACGCCTCCGGGGTAGAAAGCAAACTGCGTCCTTATCCCGCGACTTTCCTCGGGAGCAGCGTCATTACGCTGGCCGAGTTGGCCCGCGCATACACCATTTTCCCTAACGGCGGTTCGCGCGCACCGGCACCGCACATTCTCGACCGGATCGAGGACAAAGAGGGCCACATCGTCTGGCAAACCGAACGCGATCGCCAGCACGCCCCGGTCATTACCCCGGAAATCGCCTACGAAATTACATCGTGCCTGACGGATGCGCTGACCGAAGGCACCGGCCAGCTTGCCTACCAAAAATACGGGCTCCAGAAATTCCCTGCCGCCGGCAAAACAGGGACCGCCTACGCTTTCACCGACGCGCTTTTTGCCGGCTACGACTCGGCCGTGACCTGCGCGGTCTGGGCCGGATTCGATAAGCCGGAAAAAATCTATCGCGGCGCCTTCGGCAGCGTCATGGCATTGCCCGTCTGGGTGGACGTGATGAACGCTTCGCTCGCCCACTTTGCGGCGCAGCCTTTCCCGGTTCCGCCCGGCCTGCGCAAGGTTGAGATCTGTTCCAAATCCGGCCTCCTCGCGACCGACAAATGCTATGAAGATGTGCGAAGCGCGAGCGGCGATATCGTGAAACGCCGGACCAGTTATGTCGAGTTAGCGACTGACGAACAGAGGCCGACCGATGGCTGCGACATCCATGGCGATTCGGTGCGGACCCAGCTCGTGAAAAAATTTGACGAGAGCCAGTGGCCGCGAGCCGCACTCGCCGTCGATACCAAAGAAGTCCCACCGGTCACGATGCAGGGCCCGACGCTCCTGGCGGAGGAAGATCCTTACGACGCGATCGGTTCGACCTTCAAACCAAAGACGGTCGCAGCCGCCAGTGGCAACAATGAGCCTGGCCTCGACCCGGATAAGCCCGTCATGCGCGCTATTCCCGTTGCGCCCACGCCTGAGAACACGATCGAGGTGCGGCGCGCCCAACCGGTCCGCCCGATCGATGAAACGGGCGAGCCCCTCATTCAAAACGAACCGCCCGCGCCGCTCGATTTCGGTGACGACCACTAACGACGCGGAGCGCGCTTTTCGTCTCACCGTCCTCAATCCCGGGGGCCGCGATCGCGCGCAGGACTTTTCGTTAGGCAAAAATGAACCTGACGATCGCGAACATGCGCCGGTCAATTTCCACGGCTACGCCGCCTGCACTGGCGGCGCTTTCGAACGCGACGTTGCGCGGGCGATCGCGGCGCGGCGACCGGTTTTGCTTCTGCTGCGTGGCGATTTTAAGGAGACGCGGAGCGCGCTCCTGAAATTGAAAGCGGCAAAACTGCCGGTCGCGGTTTCCTTCAAGGAAACTGGGCTGCACCAGATTGCGCGACAGCTCTCCGATCCGAAACGAGCGGAGCGGCTCCGCGAAATCGTGCAGGCGGCCGATGGTTGCCTGGGCGCGACGCCCGAGACAGTGGTCTTTTACGGCGGGGGTGAATTCATCCCGACGCCCTACCCGATCGACGATCCGCGCTGGGATTTCTCGCTGTCGTTAGGCGGACGCCGCGGCGTTCTTGTCGGGACGCGGGAGTGGAACGCCCCCTCGCGTAATCATCTCGCCGCGCTCGTTCTGGCGGCCGGTTTGGGCGAATCGATCACGGTTTTTGACGAAGAACCAAAGCGCTGTCGCAAGATTCTGGGCGCGCTCGGTGTTCCACCTGGTTCAATGCGGATTCTCGAAAAGCGTCTCCCTTATCGCGACTACCTCGCGGAGATGGCGCGGCACAAAATCGTCCTGCAAGCCGACAAGAGCTGCGTGCCCGGGCAGGTAGCGGGCGATGCTCTGCTTTGTCGGATGCCCTGCGTAGGCGGCGACGGCACGATCGATCGTCTGGGCTTCCCCGCGACCTGCGGATACGGTCGTTCGTTAGGCGAATTGGGAGATTTGGCCGCCCGTCTTCTCCGCGAACCAGACTTTTACGCAGAAATCGTCACTCATTCCCAAGAGCGAGCTCGCGAGTGCCTCAGCTTCGAAGCTGTCGCGCGGCAACTGGAAGCCTTCTTCGCCAAATTGTAGGACGGGCGGAGCGGCTCCCTAGGATTCGATCGCTTCACGATAGATATTTTCCAGCGCGCGCACTTGCGCTTTCTGTTCGAACCTGGCGGCAATTGCCCCTGCGCCAGCGTTCGCGAGCGTGCTCAGATCCCGAGGCCGGCTCGTCCAGTGCCGCAGCGCCTCGGCCAATGCGGTATGATCGCGTTCGCTCACCAAGACACCACTCTTCCCATCGTCGATTGCTTCCGGAATGCCGCCGTGCATGGTCGCGAAAACCGGGAGGCCACTGGCCATTGCTTCAAGCATGGAATTGGGGACACCTTCCTGGTTTCCATCTGCGCCCAGCTCGCTCGGATGCAGGAAAATATGAGACTCGTAAAAAGCCTCGCGCAGTTTCTTCTGCGAAAGAAAGCCGGCAAAACGAACGCGGTGCTGCACGCCCAACTCGCGCGCCAGCTCCTCGAGTTCGACCTGCATCGGTCCTTCCCCAGCGATCGTGAACGTCGCGGCGGGACTTTCTTCCTGAAATTCCGCGAAGGCGCGCAGGCTGGTGATGAAACCCTTTTTCTCGATCAGCCGCCCGGCCTGCAAGAATCTCCAGCCGCCGGCGTTAGGCCAGGTGCGTTCCCGAAACAAGATGTCGTCCAACGGAATGCCTGTGCGTTGCAGCCGGATCTTCTCGTTCGGGCAACCCAACTCGACGAGCGCGCGGGCAAGCGATTCCGAGCGGACGAGAACGAGTCGCGCCGCCGCCAGCATCTCGCGGGTCGCGGCTCGGTAATGCGGTTTATCGAGCTCGACCATGACGTCGGCGCCGTGAAAGGAGACAACTGTCGGTTTGCGCCAATGCAAGATGAGCGGCAGGAGATGGACCGCTATGTGGCCGAAATAAACATGCAGTAGTTGCGCCTCGCTCTCGTCGAGCCGACGCCGGATCTGCATCACCTCCCGGCGCGAGATCTGCCAAGGCGCATCCCGCATCGTGCGAAACCAGAAGCGCCGGAGAAAATGTGTCGCCGGTTTTCCGACGATGAAGACCGGCTCGAAGGGAAAGCGCTCCGCTTCTTCGCGTTTCTGCGCGATTACGACCGGGCGAAAGCGCTCCAGCGCCGTGATCTGCCGGTAGATGTGCAGCATCTCCGGCTTGAGAAACGTTGCGCAATAACAGGCTACGACAGGCAGAGACTCGGGCACGCCTAACGTTCAACGCAAGGGGGTGCCATTCAACTCCGACTCGCTGAGAGGGCGATTGTAGCCGGGACGTTTATCCCCCGGCTATGACCCACAGCAGAGAGAACTAAAAGTTCAACGACCAGAACACAATGCCCTTCGGCTTTCCCGGATCTTTTGGATCATGCGAGACGCGGTCGTTCCCGTCTCCGTATTTGGCGGGTGCTGCAGGATTGATTAACTGAATCGGCTTACCTGTGCGGATCGCGACCTGCACGGCGCCCTCCGTCGGAACGAGCGGCACAGCCTGTGGCGACCTTGGCTTGGGCAGCGTCGTCTGCAAGTCAGTTGTGGTGATCGTCGTTGTTGTCGTCGTCGTGGTCGCGGTCAGCTCACCTTGCCCCTGCCCAAAGGCCATGCTACTCGCGGTCGCCAGTAAGATACTGAGGAATATTTTCTTCATAATAGTTCTCCCCGAAGCGCGGCGGAACGCGCAATGGCTTGCTCGCGCCCTGCCCTCACCCCACAATTATAGTTCGATGGATTACATTGAAAAGGCCGTTCGTGTCATTGATTTAGAAATTTCCGAGCTCCAACGGCTCCGCGAGCGGCTGGGCGAAAATTTCACCCGGGCCGTCGATTTGATCAAGAAAACGGTCGAAACCCGCGGCAAGGTGATCGTACTGGGAGTCGGAAAATCCGGACACATCGGGGAAAAAATTGCGGCCACCTTAACGAGCACCGGCTCGCCTGCCGTCGTCTTGAATTCCCTCAACGCCCTCCATGGCGACCTCGGCATGGTTGCGGATGGTGACGTCGTTCTTGCCCTGAGCTACAGCGGCGAGACGGAAGAACTGCTCCGGATCCTCCCTGCCATCACTCGCTTTCAGGTCGATGTAATCGCGATTTGCGGCGCGACCGACTCGACCCTCGCGCAGAATTGCGACATCCTGCTCGACGTCAACGTCGAGCAGGAAGCGTGTCCACTAAACCTGGCCCCCACCTCGAGCACGACGGTCATGCTCGCCCTGGGCGACGCGCTCGCCATGGTCCTGCTCGAGGCGCGCGGTTTTCAGAAGGAAGATTTCGCCAAGTTTCATCCCGCTGGCATGGTCGGGCGCAGCCTCCTCGTGCGCGTCCATCAGATCATGCGTCCACGCACGGCCCTCGCGCTCGTTAAGCCGGAGGCGAATATTCGCGCCGTGCTCGAACTCATGACTTCACTCCGCGCTGGCGCCGCGGTCGTCGCCGGACCAGACGAACAACTGCTCGGGATTTTCACTCACGGCGATTTTGTCCGGCATTTCCAGACCGATCCGCGGATCGGCGAACGGCTCGTGGCCGACCTGATGACACTTAACCCAGTCGTCGTGCACCAGGACAAACTGGCGGTCGAAGTGCTTAACCTCCTCGAGCGCCATCGGATCGACGATCTGGTCGTGGTGGACGACCGCGGAGTGCCAGTCGGGATTGTCGACTCGGCGGATCTGACCAAGCTAAAGTTGCTTTAGCGAGGGGGGCGTTGTAAGAATCGGCCCTCAGCCCCCGCGCCGCTACATCATCTAACGACCTACCAAATCTCGCATCCCATGGCCGCTGCAAACGATCTTCGCAAAGGACAAGCAATAAAGTACAACGGCAACACCGCCATCGTGCTCGACGTGCATCACCGCACCCCCGGGAATCTCCGCGCCTTTGTCCAGGCGATCATTCGCTACATCAACACGGGCAAGAGCGCCGATGTCCGCTTCGGCTCAACCGACAAAGTGGAGCTGGTCGAGATTTCGCGCACGACCCTCGAGTTCAGCTACAAGGACAATACCGGTTTCCATTTCATGGACCCGAATACTTACGAGACCATCACCCTGGACGATCATTTGCTGACCGATGCCAAGGATTACCTCGTCGAGAATCTGCCGGTCGAGGTTGTCTTCACGGAAGGCCGACCGGTGCAGGTAGAACTGCCCTCCTCAGTTCAGCTCACAGTGGTGGAAGCGCCCGAGGGTTTGCGCGGCGACACGGCCAGCAACGTGACCAAGCCCGCCGTCCTCGAAACCGGCAAGACGGTTAACGTTCCGCTCTTCATCAACGAGGGTGAAAAGATCAAAATCGACACCCGCACCGGTGCCTATATGGGCCGTGCCTGACGAATGGCCTCACGGCGCGTTCCCCGGCGTACGACCCAACGCCGGCCGGTCCGGGGTGGCGTCAAAGTGCCCCCCTACGTCGTTCCGACCCGGCGCGGCACTCCTCCCCGTCGATCGCTCATGGTCCCGACGAAGTGGGTCAAATTCATCGTCGCCCTTTTTCTCCTCCCGATCTGCGCCCTCCTCAGCCAAACCTTCTTTACTTCCTTCGCCCGCGCGACGGTCGCGGAACGGCTCTGGGCAGGCGAAGAGTTCTGGTTCTTTTCGTTAGGCGCGGTTCTTTGGCTGATCGCGTTTTTCGGTTTGCCGCGCCCACTCCTGATCTACGTCTTCGGCCATGAACTGACCCACGCGCTCTGGGTTTGGATGATGGGCGGACGGGTCAGCCATTTTAAGGTCGGCCGGGAAGGCGGCCACATCCTGACCGACAAGAATAACTTTCTCATCGCGCTCGCCCCTTATTTTTTCCCCCTCTACAGCATCCTCGTTCTCGCTCTCTACGGGGCGCTCAGCTTGTTCTTCAACCTCCAGCCATACGGCCGACTCCTCTACGCCCTGGTCGGGATGACGTGGGCGTTCCACCTCACTTTTACCTGCTGGATGATCCCCAAGAACCAGACCGACCTGAGCGACAACGGGACGATTTTTTCGCTCGTCGTGATTTACCTCATCAATCTGCTCTTACTCAGCGTTCTGCTCGTGATCGCATCGCCCCGCATCACTTTTGAAAGTTTCGGGACCGACATAGTGCGCAATCTCGCGAATTTTTCGCACACCATCGTCACGCTCGTCGAACGCTTCAGCCGCGGCGCGTAGCAACGAGAACCGCGAAGGGCATCCGCGCCATCGCCTGCGCCAAGAGAAGCGTTCCGCCGTCCTCGAGGATCGCTTCTGTGAACAGATCTCGCCCGCCGGCAAAACCTTCCGGCAATTGGACCGCGGTATCGCGCCACGTCTCGCCGATCGGCGGAAATCCGACTCGCAAACTCAGGCGAGGCGCGAGCACGACGATCGATTTGCCTTCCGCTTCGCGCGCGAAAGCAATGCAGCAATTGGCAAATTCACCGGTCACATTCAGCGGAACGTAACTTCCACCATGGAAGAGCTCCGGATTCTCTCGCCGAAACGTCAGCAGGCGATGGGTGAGAAAGAGTTTGATCCGCCCGTCGCGCCAGCTGCCTAACAAATCCTCCGGAGTCGCCCCGGCCAGACCTTCGAGCATCTCCTGGCGGCGCTGGTAATCGACCGGCCGGCGATTATCCGGATCGACGAGGCTGAAATCCCAGATCTCGTTTCCCTGGTAAATATCGGGAACCCCGGGCGAAGCGAGCTTGAGCAACACCTGCGAAAGCGAGTTGATCGCACCCGCGCGCGCGACCTCTTCCGCGATGGGCTGGAAACTTTCGAGAAAACGATGACGGGACGAGGGGTCGAGAATTTTCTCAATAAAAGCGGCGACCGCTGCATCCCGCTGCTCGTTCGGCTGAACCCAGCTCGTGTTCAATTTCGCCTCCTTCATCGCCTTCGCCATGTATTGCTGAATGCGCGCCACGTAATCGGCCCGGGCATCGTCGCTCAGCTCGCGGAAAGGCTCGAGCGGCCAGCTCCCGAGCAACGTCTGGTAAAGCAGGTATTCCTCGTTCCCGTCCGGCGCCTCGCCCTCTTCGTTCCGTCTCTTCCAGCGCCGGTTCAGGTTGCGCCAGCGGCCTAACGACCGGCGCCATTGATCAGGTATCTCCGAGATCACCGCCATCCGCGCGCGCACATCTTCGCTTCGTTTCGTGTCGTGGGTCGAGGTTGAGAGCATGGTGGCGGGCCATTCCGCCTGGCGCTCGCGATTGCGCCGGTGAAAA
The DNA here is from genome assembly GCA_963819975.1 of uncultured Verrucomicrobiae bacterium. Taxonomy (GTDB): domain Bacteria; phylum Verrucomicrobiota; class Verrucomicrobiia; order Chthoniobacterales; family UBA10450; genus Palsa-1392. The sequence goes on from CAWFYE010000005.1 coordinate 48,060, forward strand.
CCCTCCAGGCTCAATCCGAAACGCTGCGGCTCGCCTCCGACTTCGTTCAGCGCCGCCAGCCGGTTGTAGATGTAAAAGGCCGTATCCTCCAGCCCCTTGGCCATGATCGGCCCCGTCGTCTGCTGAAATTTCAAAACGAAATTGATGTGCTCCTCGCGCGCTGTGTCATCCAGGTTTTCCGGGAAACGGAAGAGCAGGATGTCGCGCAGGAAATTAAAGACCGATTCCTCGAGCGCCGGGTTGCGCCTTTTGGCGGCCGCGACCGCGCGTTCGATCACGGCGCGGTCGGCTTCGCTCACTGGCCGGTTCGGCGCGAGATACGTTCTATAAACCGGAAAACAGGCGATCGTCTCGCGTACTGCCATGGTCAGGGCATCCAGGGTGTAATCTCGGTACCAACGATTTTTCTCCGAGATCCGGTCAAAAATCGCACCGAGCACGTTGACGTCGTTCGCGAGCGAGAGCCGCATCACGAGCCGCTTCTTCGCGTAGACGAGATGTCCGAAATGCAGGCTGTGCCCGATGAATTTGTGGAACGTGCTCGTGATCGCGCGCTCCGCCGCGCTGTCGACCAGCACGCCGATCGCGTCGTTCATGAAGTCGTATCCGGTCGTGCCGTGGACCGGCCAATCGCTCCGCAACTGCTCGTCGCCGCTCAGGATCTTCTCGACCACGAGGTAGATGGCGCGCTTTCCCTCCGAGAAGGGAATCCGGAGCGCTTCCGCGGCACGCCGCTGCAGTTTCTCGAAGTATTCGTTAGGTGAATACAGGCCGTCCGGGTGATCGATTCGCAAGCCGGCGACCGCGCCATTGCCGATCAGTTCGAGGAGCAGTTGATGCGCCGCGTCGAAAACCTCCGGTAATTCCATCCGGATGGCGGCAAGGTCGTTGATGTCAAAGAAACGCCGGTAATTGATTTCCTCCGCCGCGACCCGCCAAAAAGCGAGGCGATAAGCCTGGTCGGTCAGGAGGGCATCGAGCGCGTCAAAGCTGCGCGGATCGCCCGGGGTGCCGTTAATAATCGCTAGAGATTTTTCGACCGCTTCCTGCACCGGGGGCGCTTCCTGGCAGCGACGCTCAAGCCGGCGCTTGATGATTTCCTTCTCCCGCGCCCGCTCCGCGATCCGGACCGGATCGCGTTCCGTCCGGCGCGGCAGATATTCGAGCGCGGTCAGGATGCTCTGCAATTCCGCGTAGAAATCTTCTTCTTTGTGATCGCCCAACTGCTCGAGCGCGATCTCGAGTATGTGCCGATAGGTTCCGGGCGCGATCGGAAATTCATGATCAAAATAACACAGAAAAAAGCGACCGCTGTCGTAGTGGACTTTCAATTCGCCCCGCTCCAGGACGCGTCCGTATTGGTCTCCCAGAATCGGGATCAGAACCTTGTCCCGCAGGTCCGACTTGAGCGGTTGCCAGTCGATGTCGAAATAGGGCGCAAATTCCGAACTTGGGCCATTCTCCAGGACGTCGGCCCACCAGAGGTTTGTTGGCTCGCCGATGCCCATATGGTTAGGCACAAAATCGAGCACCTGGCCCATTCCGCGGGACCGCAGCTCTGCAATCCAGGCGTCGTACTCGGAGCGCGCGCCGATCGCGTCATTCAGGCGGTTGTGATCAGTGATGTCATAGCCGTGCAGGCTCTCCGCTCGCGCCTGGAAATAAGGCGACGCATAACAATCGCTGACCCCGAGCGCGTACAGGTAAGGCACGAGCGTCCGGGCCTGGGCGAAGGTGAACTGTCGGTTGAACTGGAGCCGGTAGGTCGAGCTGGGAATACGAGGGTGCGGCGCGCTCACGGAACGGGGAACTTAGACAGGATTTACCGGATGAACAGGATGAGCGGCCCCAGAAACCGGGAGGAGAAACTCTTGCCTACATCTTTTCCGGCACATCGATTCCGAGAAGACCAAGACCGCGACGAAGAACACGGGCCGTTAACTCGGAAAGAGCGAGACGGCTGGCGCGCACCGACGGTTCGGCCTTCAAAACTGGGCACGCTTCGTAGAAAGCGTGAAAGGCGTTGGCCAACTCGAAGAGGTAGTTCGCGAGCAGGTTGGGCCGGAAATCGTTCAATACCTGCGGAACGGTTTCGGCAAACTGCGCGAGGCGCTTGGCGAGGTTGAGCTCCGCCGGCTCGGTCAGAACCAATTCGTCAGGCAAGACAAATTTTTCGCCCGCCTTGCGAAAGATCGAGCGGATCCGGACGTAGGCGTTCTGCAGATACGGCGCCGTGTTTCCCTGCAGGGAGAGCATCCGGTCCCAGGAGAAAATGTAGTCCGTCATCCGGTACTGCGAGAGATCAGCGTACTTGACCGCTCCGATTCCGATCGTCTGCGCGATCTCTTCTTTCTCGTCAGCCGGCAGCTCGGGGTTCTTTTCTTCCACGAATTTTCGCGTGCGCGCGATGGCTTCATCGAGCAAATCGCGCAACGGGACGTTTTCGCCGGAGCGCGTCTTCATCAGCTTGCGGTCATCGCCCAAAATGCTGCCGTGAGTGATATGGCGAAAATCGGCCGTGTAACCTTCGCGCCGCGCGATCTCGAAGATTTGCTTAAAATGCAGTTGCTGCGGCGCGCCGGTTTCGATCCAGATGGTGTCGGCGCCGAGATCGCGAACGCGATAATCGATCGTCGCGATATCGGTCGTGGCGTAGTTGAAACCGCCGTCACTTTTTTGAATGATGCACGGTCGCTCGGCCAGCTCGGGAATGTCGCGGAAGAAAACGCAAACCGCGCCTTCGCTCATCTCGGCGAGGCCGGATTTCTTTAGTCGCTCGACGATGGCCGGCAGCCGATCGTTGTAGAAACTCTCACCGCGCTGGATGTCGTAGTGAATGCCGAGAATTTCGTAGGCGGACTCGAATTCCTTCATCGAGAGGGCAACACACTCATTCCAAATGCGCAGGTTCTCCTCCTCGCCGGCCTGCAGCCTAACGAGTTCGTTGCGGCAGGCGTCGCGCACGACCGGGTCGACTTTGGTGAGTTCGTTCGCTTCCTTGTAGATCCGGACCAGTTCCGCGATCGGGTCGCGCGCGAGCGCCGCGCGATCGAGCTGATTTTTCCAACCGTAAATCACCATCCCAAACTGCGTCCCCCAATCGCCGATGTGATTGTCGCGAATCACGTCGTGCCCGAGAAATTTCGCGATCCGGGCGAGCGCGTCGCCGATCACGATGCCGCGGATGTGGCCAACATGCATCGGCTTGGCAACGTTAGGCGAACCGAAGTCGATCACGATCCGGTGTCGCTTCCCGGCGAGCGGTACGCCCAGGCGATCGTCGCGCAGAAGCTGTCCCGCATGGGCTGCGATTGCCTGCGGCTTGAGCGTAAAGTTAATAAACCCCGGCCCGGCAATCGTCGGTGGTACCGCCAATTCTCCGGGCTCGAAGTGATCGATGATTTTCTGCGCCAGTTGTCGCGGATTTTCTCCGCGCTGTTTGGCCAGGATGAGCGCGGCATTGGTCTGGTAGTCGCCAAAACGCGAGTCGGTCGCCGGCGTCACCTCACCGGCGGATGGCAAACCGGCTGCGCTGAGCGCGCACCGTAACTCGGCGGTTAGTAGCGACTGAAATGTTTCCATGGCGAGGAACGAAGGTTAGGCAACGAACGTCTACCTGTCATCCCGATCCGCCGCAGGACGGGGGGGCCTCTCGATTGCAAGCTCACGATCGCGCATCCCAGAACGCAAATGTTGCAGTTGGGAGGTTTCTCTCCGCGCTTCGCCGGATCGGATGACAAGAGAAAGAGAACGCGCCGGCGGGTCGCTTATTTCGCCGCGCGTTCTTCGAAGACCGCCAGAATTTCTTCTTTCGTCCCGGCCGCGGCGAGCTTCTCTCGCACCGAGCGATCATTCAAAAACTTGGCGATCGAAGCGAGGGTCCGGAGATGGGTTTGAAATTGATCTTTCGGCACGACAAAGAGGACGACAAATTTTACCGGAGCATTATCGAGGGCGTCGAACTCGATCCCCTGAGTGGAACGTCCGAAGGCCGCCACCACTTCGGTCACCGCCTCGGAGGAAGCGTGCGGGATGGCGATCCCGAAACCGATCCCGGTGCTCATGGTTTCCTCGCGTTGCTTGAGCGCGGCCAGAATCCCCTCCCGGCTGGCAGCTTGGATTTTTTTTTGCGCAACGAGCAGATCGATCAGTTCAACGATCGCTGGCCACCTTTCCGTCGCCTTCATCTCGGGAATGATCTGCTCGGAGGATAAAAGGCTGGCCAAAGACATGCGGATGCTCCGAGTGGACCGGAAGCTTAGCGTCCGCGCTTCGGATGACAAGCCGGGAAATAAAAGGTCCTACAGCTCGCTTTTCAAACGGTAGCTGAGCTGCCGCGAGAGGAGCCAACGCACGCCAAACATGTCGATCGTGGCACGGACGGCGCGGTTCCCGAGGCCATATTTGCTTGTGCCGAATTTGCGCGCGCGATGATTGACCGGGACCTCGACCAGTCGATAGCCGGCGCCTTTGACGAGCGCGGGAATAAAGCGGTGCATTCCCTTGAACGGCACGAGCGTTCGCACGCATTCGCGCCGCATCGCCTTGAGCGTGCAGCCGGTGTCGCGCACCCCGTCCTTTGTGAAGCGGCTCCGGACAAAATTGGCAATCCGGCTCGTGAGGCGCTTGACCAGCGTGTCTTTGCGCTGCGCCCGGTAGCCACAGACCAGGTCGGCCCCACGCTCGATCGCAGCGAGGAGCCGGGGAATATCGGCCGGGTCGTTTTGCAGGTCGCCGTCGATCAGGACGATGATCGCGCCGCGAGCGGCCCTTGTCCCGGCATACATGGCGGCGCTTTGCCCGGCGTTTTTCTCGAATCGCAGGACGCGAACTTCCGGCGATTTCGTTAGGCGGGCGAGCGTCTGATCGGTCGACCCGTCATCAACGAAAAGAATCTCGTGCGGGATGCCGGCGAGGGCAGTGGCCAGCTCGGCCTGCAGGATCGGGACGTTCTCCTCCTCGTTGAAGAGCGGGACCACGACCGATACGGCGGGCTGGGAAATGTCCTCCGTCATAGTGGCATCGTCCGATAATCATAGCAGGCATAGATCTGCAACTCGCGCAGGAGGCGGCCATCGGTCCGCACCTCAATCGTGTCGATCAGCTCGGTCCGCCCGAAGCCCCCGCGGATGTTGCGCGGAGGGTGATCCCTCTTCCCCAGTTGAAGAAAGAGCGCGTTCCGCCCGGTAAAAAGGTTGACTCCCTGTTCTTCGGTGTAGATCTCGTTCGGGTCGCGCGTGGCGTGGGGCGGGAGAGGAACAAATTCATCGTAGCGTGGCCAGAACGAAAACTGGTTTATCATGTCCTGCGACTCCGGAATGTAGACCGGCGGATGCCCCGGTCCTTCGATCCGTTTGTCGGGCAGATAAAAGGCGAGCTCGGAAGCGCGATCGCGTTCATCGGCAATGAGGAAGACGCGTTGCCCGGTCTTTTTTTCGAAATCAACCCGCACCTTGTTGACCGCGACTGCCATCGCTTTCCAACCGCGCAAACGATCGGTCGGGTCGTGCCCGCGGCGGTTGAGGCCGGCCGGATTTACCATCAACACGACAAGCAACGCGCTCATCAACAGCGAAAGGAAAACGGCGGCGTTGGCCCAGGCGTGCGCGCGAGTGCGGGAGGCGGCTCGCTCGCGCCAATAGGAAACGGCGAGGATGCCGAGGCTGGGGAAAGCGAGCGCGTCCCAGTTTGGCGCGGCCGCCTCGTTGATCGAGAGGACGAGGTAAAAGAGAAAGACCGGCAACCCAAACCATAGAAGATAGAAGACCTTGAAATTGCGTTGCGCGCGCCGCCACCCGGCGATCGTCGCCCAGACGAGCCCGAAAAAGAGCAACGGAGAATAGGTCGCGAAGTGTTCACCCAGAAAGGTCAGGAGCTCGAGCGGATGAAAGCCCGGCACCGAGTCAAGACTGCCGCGGGATTTGAGATGCGCGAGAGTGATCCAGGCGTGGTCCGAATTCCACACGATCGGCGGAATGGTGCAGAGAGCGAACACGAGGAGGAGGAGATAAAGACTCGGCCGCAGGAATTCGCGCCGCAGCCGCCGGGCGAGGAGCAGAACGAGAAGAATCGAAACCAGCTCGAGAGCGTTCGTATATTTACAGAGAAAGCCAGCCCCGATGAGCAGCCCGGTCAGCGGCCACCATCCGGAAAAACGCGGTGAGCGCTCGATCGCGAGCCAGAACGTGTAGAGCGCGGCCACCCAGAAAAAGAGCGAGAGTGGATCGATCGTGAAAACGAGGCTGCCGAGATTGAAGATGGGCGTGACGTTCAGGACCACGACCGTCCAGAAGCCGGCCAGCGAGCTGAAAATCCTCCGCGCAAAATAAAAGATCAGGAGGCTCGTCCCAGCCGCGAGAAGCGGGCTCCAAAATCGGACGCCAAACTCGTTGTCGCCGAAAATCGACGTGCTCGCGCGAATGGCAAAGGCCACGCCTGGCCCTTTGCTGAAATAGGAAAGCGCCGGACGCTGCGACCACATCCAGTAATAGGCCTCGTCCGGCGAAAGCTGCGTCGCGCCGAGCAAGGCGAGACGAATTGCCGTCAGCACCAAAATGAAAATCCAGACGGCCCGGTTCGCGCTCATGCGATGGCATTACCGATCAGGCGGGGATGCCTGTTGAAAAAATCCGGCGCCCAGCGCGACATCGTCCGGCGGTAGAGCGCCTCGAGCAGCGCGAGGAGGATGGCCGTTTCGCCGAGAGCGAGGAAAAAAGTCGCGATCACATCACTCGGCCAATGCGCCCCGAGATAGACCCGCGACCAGGCGATCGCGAACGCGAAGAAAAAATAGAGCCAGCCCCAGCGGCGAAAAAATAAGGTCAGAACGAGAGCAATCGTCGCATTCGTGGTCACGTGGCCGGACGGAAACGAAGGGCCGGAACGGGTACGATCGCTCGCGTCGGAATAACGAATCGTGACCGGCTTGAAGAGGGCGAGAAATTTCGGGCTCGCCTTGGCCTGGACGACCATTCGGACGCGCTCGACGTGTTTCGGGCGGCGGCGGTCGACGAAATTCTTCACCGTCGAGGTGACGGCGGCGTTGAAGAAGAGAGCGAGGCCAAGACAGAAAACGAGCGCGCGTCCCTTGAAACCGGCGAAGATCAACGCATAAAGCCCGAGCAGAACGATTAACGGCGTCCAGATATCGGGGTTGCTGATCGCGGCCATGAACACATCGAGGGCCGGACTCGTCCATTGCTCGTTAATAAGATGAAACAAAGCTTGATCCATGAATCCGCGGGCGCCGCGGTGGGCCACGATAAGAAGCGGGCCGGGGCGAAACAAGTGCTTAACCGCATCGTCCTCTTCCTCCTCTTGACCGTTCCCCTAACACCGCTCCGGGCCGGACCCCCGCCTTCGGCCCGGGAAATCCTCGGCCAGGTACGGCTCCACCAATCGCAACAACAGCTCGATCTCATGGGTCAACTGCGTTCCGGCAGCACGGTCTTGCCGTTTCGCATTACCCAGACCGGCCCCGTCATTCGCTACACCTTCACGAACCCGCCCGAGACGGTGCAATTGCGTCTCGAGGAAGACGGTACCCGACTCGATCTCGTCTTCCTCAACAGCACGAAAAAGTTTTCCGCCTCGCGTCTCGACGAAAAAATCGGCGGCACCGCAGTCACCTACGGTGATCTGGCGCTCAAATTTCTTTACTGGCCTAACGCCGAAGTGCTCGGAGCCGACACCCTCCGCACTCGCAATTGCTGGAAGTTACGTCTGATAGCTCCGACGAAGGATTCCCCCTACAGAACCGTCCTCCTCTGGGTCGACAAGGAAAGCGGTGCGCTCATGCGAATGGAAGGCTACGACCAGAAAAATTTGCTCGTGAAACGATTCGAGGTCGTCTCTGCGCAAAAAATCGATGGCCGCTGGTTCTTGAAACAAATGCGCATCGAGGAAATCGAACCCGGGACCGATAAGGTGAAGAACCGCAGCTACCTCGAGATCAAAAAGTAAAATCGCCTGCTCTGCATCGCCGAGTTTTGCCGCCGCCGCATTTGAGCATTACCGAAAAGACCGTATTAATGCCCGATGCTTTTGGGCCGTCTTCCATTTTTCGCTCTCATTTCTTCGCTCGTCCTCCTCGCGACGGGCTCAACATTGCGCGCGGCGCCGGTCGTTTCGGCGCAAATCGCTGATCAGACCCTCTACGACGCCACCCCGGCGAAGGAAATCGATCTCAACACCAAGTTCAGCGATCCCACTCTGCCGGCGAATACCGTCCGGATGACGACCTCCCTCGGGACGATCGACGTGACCCTCTACGACCAACAGACGCCGATCACGGTCGATAACTTTCTCCACTACATCGACACCGGCGCCTACCTCCCGAATGATCCAAACTTCGGTAACGTCGCGCCCACCTTTTTCCATCGCTCGGAAAAGAATTTCGTCATCCAGGGCGGCGGTTACGTCGCGACCCAGGATCCTTTCCATCCGCCGGATGTGATCCCCGGTCCGGTTGTGGCCTTTAGCCCGATCCCGAATGAGGCGCGGCCCGATTTGCACAACGTCCGAGGGACGATCTCCATGGCGAAATTGCCGACCGACCCGGACAGCGCAACCGATCAATGGTTCATCAACCTGGCCGACAACAGCGGCGAACCGAGCAATCTCGATACGATCAACGGCGGTTACACCGTTTTCGGAACCATCTCCACCGATGGCATGACCACGGTCGATGCGATTGCAGCGCTGCCCACTTATTATGCCGTGAGCGAATACGGCATTGCCTTTAACTACCTTCCGCTGCGCAATTTTACGATGACCTACCCTAGGATGGAGAACTTTGCCCTGGTCAGCGGGTTCACGCGGCCGCTCCTTTTTTCCACGAGCAGCGATAACGACGCCGTCGCGAGCGCGAGCGTGATTTCAAACGGTCTCTTCGTTCAGGGTCACAGCGTCGGGAGCGCGAACATCACCGTCACCGCGACGGACGCGAACGGCGCCAAGGCTTCACAGACCTTTGCCGTCAATGTCACTAGCACTCCGGTGCACGCGGCCAACATTTCCACCCGCTTGCAGGTCGGGGCGGGCGATGACGCTTTGATTGGCGGATTCATCATTTCAGGGACGGTCTCCAAGCGCGTCGTGATCCGCGCCATCGGTCCGTCTCTCACGGGTGTGACGAATGCCCTAACGAATCCCACTTTGGAATTGCACGATGGCACCGGCGCTCTGATCGCTTCGAACGACGATTGGGAAAATGCGACGAACAAGCGCGATATCATGAACAGCGGCCTGGCGCCGGTCGATCCTAACGAATCCGCCATCCTGACCACGATTCCCGCGACCAGCAGTGGCTCGGCTTATACCGCGATCATGCGGAGCGTGACTGGAACCAGTGGGGTCGGTCTGGTCGAAGTCTACGACCTCGACAGCGGCCCGGGCGCGAGCCTCTTGAACATTTCCACCCGCGGCAACGTGCAGACCGGCGATAACGTTATGATCGGCGGTTTCATCATCGCTGGAAATGGATCCCAACTGGTCCTGGTGCGCGCGATCGGCCCTTCGCTCGCCGGGTCGGTGCCCAACCCATTGTCCGATCCCACCCTGACTCTCTACGATGCCCAGGGCACCGAAATCGATTTCAACGATAACTGGCAGGACAACCCGGCCGCCGCCGAGATCGAGGCGACCACGATTCCGCCTAACGATCCATTGGAAGCCGCCGTTCTGCCCGCCCTCGCTCCCGGCGGCTATACCGCGATCGTGCGCGGCGCGGGCACCGCGACCGGCACCGGACTGGTCGAAGTCTACGTCCTCGGCAGCGCGATGTAGATTTGCCGACGGTCGGCAATTTCAGGGTCTTGCGCGGCGACCTCGCCGGGATCGAGCGAAACGGCGGGCCGGCGGCCGAAGCGCATACGGCCTCGCGCGGGCCGCAACAACCTAACTCTTCTCGTTAGGCGGGAACGGCCGGAAGACGTTTCCCAAAAACGTCGCGCAACGCCGTCCGAGCGGCGTGATATCCACACATCCCATGCACGCCGCCGCCAGGCGGAGTGGACGAGGAACAAAGATAGAGCCCGCGCCGCGGTGTCCGGTAGGGCGCCGGACTAACGACAGGTCGTGCGAACAATTGCCAGAGATCGGCCGCGCCGCCGTTGATATCACCCCCGACCAGGTTTGAATTCAAGCGTTCGAGCGCACTCGCCCCGGCTGTGTAACGCGTCAGCACGCAATCGCGAAAACCCGGGGCGAACCGCTCGATCTGGCGCTCGATCGCGTCCGTCATGTCGAAATCGGACCCGTGCGGCACGTGGCAGTAGGCCCAGAGCGTGTGTTGATTTCCGGGCGCGCGCGTCCGGTCGAAGAGACTTTGCTGCGCAACGAGGACGAACGGCCACTCCGCGTGCCGGCCACGTTCTGCCTCACGTTCGCTGGCCGCGATTTCCGGCAGCGTCCCGCCGAGATGAAGCGTCCCGGCTGATCGACATTCCGGCGCCCGCCACGGGACGGGAGCAGACAGCGCGTAATCGATTTTGAAAACGCCCGGCGCGTGCCGGAAATTTTCGAGCTGACGACGGTAACGAGCCGGCAGCTGAGGACCGGCGATCTGGGCAAATTGCCAGCAGGTGGTGTCGAACAAAACAGCGCGCGCTTTCGGGAGCTGCTCAAGATTCTCAATCCGCCGATCGGTTTCAATCTCGCCCCCCAGGTCGCGCAAGTGCGCGGCGAGCGCGTCGCTGATCGCCTGCGCACCGCCCCGCGGAAATGGCCAGCCGACCGCGTGGCCAGCCGCGCCGAGCACGAGTCCGAAGGCGGCGGAAGCGATCCCCTCGAGCGGAAGAAAGGAATGCGCCGCGATCCCGGCGAAGAGAGCGCGCGCCGGCTCCTCGCGAAATTGGAACCTGGCCAGCGCGCTCGCCGGAAAAAGCGCGGGCAGTCCGAAGCGCGCCAGGGCGATGGGGTGGCGCGGACGATGGAGCATTGGCTGCAAAAATTCCGCGCTCAGTTTTTCCCAGTCGCGCACGAAGGGCTGCAACAGCCTGCGCCAGGCGCGAGCGTCTTTGCCCAACGAGTCGTTCGGCTCCTCCAAATCCCGCCGGAGACAGGCGGCGGCGCCGTTCTCGAGCGGATGGGCGAGCGCGATCGGCGACTGGATCCATTCCAGACCATGCCGCTCGAGCGGCAGAACCCGAAAAAATGGCGAACCAAAGGCGAGCGGATGAATCGCCGAACCGAGATCATGCACAAACCCGGGTAGAGTGAGCTCGGCCGAGCGCGCGGCCCCTCCGATCGTGGAATTAGCTTCCAGCACCCGCACCGAATACCCGGCCTGCGCCAGGGTAATCGCCGCCGCAAGTCCGTTTGGACCGGCGCCCACCACCACTGCGTCGTATTCGGCGTTATTCATTTTTCCCGGCACTCCAGTCACTTCTTTTCCTCGGAAGCAACGAAATAGGCAACGAAGCTTTCGTACGAAACCGGAACCGCGCTCCCGGCTGTTCAAGCGCGCAAACCTCGTTAGACTGCCTCCTATGGACTCCATTTGGGACTTGGCCAATCCGCATTTGCGCGACCTCGCTCTCTACGAACCGGGCAAGCCGATCGAGGAAACGGCCCGCGAATGCGGGTTGCATCCCGATCAGATCATCAAGCTGGCTTCAAACGAAAACCCGCTCGGCCCGTCGCCCCGCGCACAGGCGGCGATGCGCGACGCACTCACCGGCGCCCACCTTTACCCGGATGGCGGCGGCTTTTACCTGCGCGCCGCGCTCGCCGAAAAGCTGCAGCTCGAACCCGCAAATCTCATCCTCGGCAACGGCTCGAATGAAATTATCGAGTTCATCGGGCACGCTTTCCTCGGGCCGAAGTTCGAAATGGTGACTTCGGAGAATGCCTTCATCGCCTACCGCCTGGTCGCTTCACTTTTCGAGGCCAGGACGATCGCCGTGCCCGACCGCGAATATTGTTTCGATCTCGAGGCGATGGCGCAGGCGATCACCCCCCGCACCCGGATCGTCTTCATCGCCAACCCGAACAACCCGACTGGCACACTCGTTAGGCAAGAAGCGCTCGATCGTTTCATGGCCGCTGTGCCTGATCACGTCGTGGTTATTTTCGACGAAGCCTACCACGAGTATCTCGACACTCCGCCGGACACGCTTCAGTTCGTTAGGGCCGGCCGTAACGTCATTGTCCTCCGTACCTTTTCCAAGATTCACGGCCTCGCCGGTATTCGCCTCGGCTACGGAATGGCGCGGCCGGAATTGATCCGGGTCCTGCAGAAAACACGAACGCCCTTCAACACCAGCGGCGTCGCCCAGGCCGCCGCGGTTGCGGCCCTCGCGGATACCGAGCATCAGGCGAAATCAAAACGCCTGACCGACGAAGGCCGGCGCTATCTGGAGACGGAATTTGCCGCGCTCGGGCGGCCCTTCGTGCCGAGCGTCGCTAATTTTGTCCTCGTCAAAGTGGGTGACGGAAAGGCGCTTTTTGAAAAACTCCTGCGCAAGGGCGTGATCGTACGCGCCCTGAGCGGCTATAACCTGCCCGAATGGGTCCGAATTTCTGTCGGGACGATGGAAGAAAATCGCCGCTGCATCGCCGCTCTTCGCGAGGTGCTTAGCAGTCATGTCTGACGAGGGCACGGCGACGATCGCCGCCGTCTCGACCCCGCCCGGTGAGGGTGCGATCGCGCTCGTCAGGCTTTCTGGTCCGGAGGCGGTCGCGGTCGCCGATCAGATTTTTCGTGGCCAGCAGAAACCGTCCGAGGCTGTTTCGCATTTCCAGCACTTCGGCGAAATCGTGGATGCAGACCGCGTCATCGATCAGGTCATGCTTACCGTCCATCGGGCGCCGGCCAGTTACACCGGCGAAGACGTGGTGGAGATAAGCTGCCACGGCGGCGTGTTGGTCACAGCAAGGGTATGGGAAGCCTGTCTCCACGCCGGGGCGCGCGCCGCGCGTCCAGGCGAATTTACAGAACGCTCTTTCCTCAACGGAAAAATGGACCTCACCCAGGCCGAGGCCGTGATCGATTTGATTCGGGCTCAAACTGATCTCGCGCTCCGCTCGGCCGCCGAACAACTCGAAGGCCGGCTCGGCGAAAAAATCACGAAGCTGCGCGAAGACCTGATTGGCCTGATCGCGAATCTCGAGGCCTACATCGATTTTCCCGACGAAGATATCGAGCCGGATGTCGGTGCCGCGTTCCTCTCCCGACTCGATGGGATTCGCGGCCAAATCGACGCGCTCCTCGCGACTGCGGACCAGGGCCGCATCTTTCGTGAAGGAGTGCGGGTGGTGATTTACGGCGCAACCAATGCCGGGAAATCGAGCCTTCTCAATCGCCTCCTCGGTTTCCCGCGCGCGATCGTGAGCGAATCGCCGGGCACGACCCGCGATACGATCGAGGAGGTGGTGAACCTGCGCGGCATCGCACTTCGCCTCACGGATACGGCCGGACTGCGCGCCAGCGGATCCGACGCGGTCGAGAACGAAGGCATCGCGCGGACCGAACGCTCGCTGGCTTACGCTGATCTCGTCCTCCATGTGGTCGATGCGAGCGCGCCGCGCCCCGCGCATTTCAGCGCGCGCGTGGCAGAAGTCGCCGAGCTTTTGCTTTTGAACAAGAGCGATCTGCCGGAGCACGCCGATTGGAAAGACTGCGAGGCCTTGCGCATTTCCTGCACGAGCGAGAACGGACTCGCCGGCCTGGAGGATGCGATCCTCGCCCAGGTGAGTGCGCAGCGTTGGGACATCCCGAGCGCGGTCGCGATCAACGCCCGCCATCGTGATTGCCTGCGCCGCGCCCTTGCCGCCTGCGACTTGGCGCGGGGCGCTTTCACGGAAAATCTCGCGCCGGAACTGGTTGCGGTCGATCTGCGCGGCGCATTGCAGGCGGTCGGCGAAGTGATCGGTCACGCCGACATGGAAAAAATTCTCGACGCCCTCTTCGCCACTTTCTGCATCGGCAAATGAATCGCCTAACGAGTGAGTGGTACGCGCAGCTCGTCAGGCCATTTCTTTTCCGGATGGATCCGGAGACCGCCCATCACTTTGCAATGCGCCTGCTCCGGGCGGCTCCGCAGATCCCCGGCGGCCTCGCGCTCCTGCGCTCGTTCGCTCCGCCGCCGCATCCGCGCACGCTCTTCGGTTTGCAGTTCCGGAATCCATTTGGGCTCGCCGCCGGCTTCGACAAGAACGCAGTCGCCATCCCGGCCTGGGAGGCGCTCGGTTTCGGATTCGCCGAGATCGGCACCGTGACCGCCCAACCGCAGCCCGGAAATCCGCGCCCGCGCATTTTTCGCTACCCGAAACAGGAAGCGCTCATCAACCGGCTCGGGTTCAATAACGAGGGCGCGGATGTGATTGGCGACCGGCTCCGGCGTTTGCGCGCGAGCAGCTCAGCGCCGTCGATCCCGATTGGCATCAATCTCGGGAAATCGAAGATCACCCCGCTCGAGGAGGCGCCGACCGATTACCTCTACAGCTTTCGTCTGCTCGCGCCCCTCGCCGATTACGTTGTGCTCAATATCAGTTCGCCCAACACGCCCGGTCTGCGCAGTTTGCAGGAACGCGAGGCGCTGGTCGCGCTGTTGCGCGTCATCACCGACGAAAATGCGCGGCTCGCATCGCCCAAACCGCTTCTGCTCAAGATCGCGCCCGACCTTTCCGAGCAAGCGCTCGGCGAAATCGTCGAGGTCTGCGAGGAATTTGCCCTGGCCAGCCTGATCGCGACAAACACTACCCTCGATCACCACGCATTAGCCGGCCCGGACGAAACCGGCGGTCTGAGCGGCGCTCCCCTTCGCGGGCGTTCAACGGAAGTCATCCGGTTCCTGCGCGAACGAACTCGACTGCCGCTGATCGGCGTTGGCGGAATCACCGATGCAGCTGCGGCCAGGGAGAAGCTCGCGGCGGGCGCAGAGCTTCTGCAAGTTTACACCGGTTATGTTTTTCGCGGACCGCATCTGCTCCGTGAACTGAGCACGGCCGTTTCCTGATTCGCTAGCAAATCCCTCGCGCTGAGGTGTCGCGCGCACCTCGTTTCATCGGCGGTTGCACAACCGCGAACCCCTTCAGGAGGGCCAAAAAGCTCGTTTTTTACCCCTGGAACGGCACGGGCACTGCTATAATTACTATAAACACAAGTTATTCTATAATGAGCCGCTTCCTTTCAAAATCCTTCGCCCTGATCGCTTTTTCCCTTCTCGCCACCAGTGCTTTTGCCGATACCGGCAGCCTCACACTTTCGTGGGATCCGAATCAGGAGGGCAACATCCAAGGCTACAAACTTTACTGGGGCATGGCCCCCGGCGGCCCTTACAACCGGTTTGATGATGCGCATCATCAAACAACCGCCACCCTGACGAACCTCACGGTCGGCACTCAGTATTATTTTGTCGTGACCGCTTACGACACGGATAACGTGGAGAGCGGCTACTCGGATGAAGTGACCGCGATCGTGCCGCCAGCCGGGACCCCGACGCCCACTCCAAGCCCCACCGCGACGCCGACTCCGACGGCCACGCCGACCGCAACCCCAACGGCAACTCCGACCCCAACACCCACTCCAAAACCGACCCCGACTCCAACGGCAACCCCAACCCCGACGCCAACTTCGACACCTACCCCGACCGCGACTCCGACCCCCACTCCAAAACCAACACCCACCCCAACGGTAACCCCCACCCCAACACCCACTCCAAAACCGACCCCCACTCCAACGGCAACGCCAACCCCGACGCCAACTCCAAAGCCGACCCCGACTCCGACGGCAACACCAACCCCGACGCCAACTCCGACACCCACCCCGACCGCGACTCCGACCCCCACTCCAAAACCAACCCCCACCCCAACGGCAACCCCCACTCCAACCGCGACGCCAACTCCCACTCCAACTCCAAGCGCCACGCCAACGCCAACTCCGACATCCACGCCAAGTCCGACCCCTACCGCGACACCAACCGTCACTCCGTCACCCACGCCGAGCGCCACCCCGACTCCGACGGCAACACCAACTCCATCCTCAACACCAAGCCCGACGGCAACCCCGACCCCAAGCCTGCCGCCTCAATATCTCCTCAACATCTCCACCCGGGTAAAAGTCCGCGGCGGTGACAGCGTCATGATTGGCGGCTTCATTATCGAGGGAGACGCCAACAAAGACGTTGTCTTCCGTGCTCTCGGACCATCCCTGCGCGACCGAGGCGTGAAACGAGTCCTGTCCGACCCCAACCTGGAGCTCTACGACTCCACCGGCGCCCTCATCCAGCAGAACGATAACTGGACCACGCTCCCGCCGGGAACCGTTCCGACGAGTCTCGAGCCAGTCTACCCGGCCGAGTCCGTCATCGTTTCCAACCTCGCGCCCGGCACCTATACCGCTATCCTGCGGAGCGTGAACGGAGTCGAGGGGAATGCGCTCTTTGAACTCTACGACCTCGTTCCCGAGAATTCCTCGGTGCGCAATATCTCCACCCGCGGTCAGGTGGGAGCCGAGGACGACGTCATGATCGGCGGCTTTATCGTCGGCGGCGTCGCACCGTCCAAAGTCATGATTCGCGCCATCGGTCCGTCCCTCGCGGCCTTCGGCCTGAGCGACGTGTTACCCGATCCTGTCCTCGAGCTGCATGACCAGGATGGCTCTCTTATTTACCAGAACGACAACTGGCAAGAGGTACAGGGCGACGAGATCGCGCGCTCGGGCCTTGCGCCCAGCGACGCCCACGAATCGGCCATCATCGCGACCCTCAATCCCGGCGCCTACACCGCAATTGTGCACGATGCCGGCGCCGGCCAAGGCGTAGCCCTGGTGGAAGTTTACGCCCTCGATCCGTAAACGCGCCGTTTCGGGCCGATCACCTCTGGCGATTACTCCGTCGGCGGGAATATCATCACCCTTGGACAAGAGCCGCTTCGGGTAGCTTGCCAGTATTGAAGCGATCGACCGCTTCCAAGCGACCGAAAGCGATGAGGCGGGACATTTTCATAATTGTTTTCCCATCGCACCGGGTGGCACGAATAGACGGCGCGAAGCTGCTGCAAATCTACACCGGCTCTATTTTTCGCGGGCCGCGCGTGCTTCGCGAAATGAGCGCTGCTCTCTCGTAATTTCTTCGGCAACGGACCGCCAGAGAGCGGCGGCGCCTCTGGGTGACAGTGCATTCACGAAGGGGCCTTTGGGCTGGGCTACGGCACAGGCATTGCTATAATTACCGTAATAACTAGATATTACATAATGGGCCATCTCTTCTTAAAATTCTTTCTCAGTGCCGCTCTCTCGCTTTTCGCCACCGGCGCTTTTGCCGACAACCTCTCCCCCTCTGGAATACTCGGCGGCGGATCCGAAGCCTTCACAAATCCGCACACATCCGGCCGCTACAAAAAGTACTACTGGAAAGATATTCAACCCACCAGCAGCACAGCGTACGATTGGAGCGACATCGACTCGCAAATTGCGACCGCGGCCGCGAACAAGAAGCAGTTTATCGTTCTCCTCAACCTTAATTCGGGAGACCCGTCAGGGGGAATTGGCGCGTTGCCGGCATGGCTTATCGACGCCGGAGCTACAGCGCATCCAATGATCAGCGCAAGAACAGGCGAGACTCTTTACCAGTTTTTGCCATGGGACCCGGTGTGGCAGAAAAACGCGCTGATCTTTATTGCGGCGTTTTGCGACCGGTACGACGGGCAGCTTGCGAGCGTTTCGATGGGCGGAGTTGGCAGAACGACAGAGATGCACATGCCCGACACTTTCCCTTATCCCGACGGCGAAGACATCACAGCGGCCGCGGCGGCGTGGGTGATATCGAGTAACACGATCATCGCGCAGTACGCCGCGCATCTAACCCGGACGCCGTTCGTGGCGGCTCTGGCAGTACCTTTCAACGGGACGAGAGGAACGACTGCGCTCCAGTCCGTCGTGGACACTTCGCTCAGCCTATACGGCTCGCGCATCGGGTTTGAGAATTGGGGGCTAAACGCCGAGAGCTCAACGAACTATCTACCAAACGCGATCATCTACAATCATCGCTTTACCAATCCAGTTGGCTTCCAGATGGCTGGCAGTCCAACCAGTGGAGGCGGAGGCGACCTTCGTGGAACATTACGTCAGGCGATGGAAGCAGGCGTCGCAATGGGCGCTCAATATTTGCAGGTCTACGGTCAAGACGTTGCGAACCCGATGTACTTCGACGATCTCGACGCGGTCGCCGCGGAGCTTCTTCCACCGCCAAACCCGACGCCACCGCCGACAGCGACGCCGACTCCCACACCAACGTCCACTCCAACCCCAACACCGACCCCGACTCCGACAGCAACACCAACCCCGACGCCAACTTCGACACCCACCCCGACCGCGACTCCGACCCCCACTCCAAAACCAACACCCACTCCAAAACCGACCCCGACTCCAACGGCAACGCCAACCCCGACCCCAACAGCGACGCCGACCCCCACTCCAAAACCAACACCCACTCCAACGGCAACCCCGACCCCAACCCTGCCGCCTCAATATCTCCTCAACATCTCCACCCGGGTAGAAGTCCGCGGCGGTGACAGCGTCATGATCGGCGGCTTCATTATCGAGGGAGACGCCAACAAAGACGTTGTCTTCCGTGCTCTCGGACCATCCCTGGGCGACCGGGGCGTGAGACGAGTCCTGTCCGACCCCAGCCTGGAGCTCTACGACTCCACCGGCGCCCTCATCCAGCAGAACGATAACTGGACCACGCTCCCGCCGGGAACCGTTCCGACGAGTCTCGAGCCAGTCTACCCGGCCGAGTCCGTCATCGTTTCCAACCTCGCGCCCGGCACCTATACCGCTATCCTGCGGAGCGTGAACGGAATCGAGGGGAATGCGCTCTTTGAACTCTACGACCTCGTTCCCGAGAATTCCTCGGTGCGCAATATCTCCACCCGCGGCGAGGTCGGTTCTGGGGACGACGTCATGATCGGCGGCTTTATCGTCGGCGGCGTCGCACCGTCCAAAGTCATGATTCGCGCCATCGGCCCGTCCCTCGCGGCCTTCGGCCTGAGCGACGTGTTACCCGATCCTGTCCTCGAGCTGCATGACCAGGATGGCTCTCTTATTTACCAGAACGACAACTGGCAAGAGGTACAGGGCGACGAGATCGCGCGCTCGGGCCTTGCGCCCAGCGACGCCCACGAATCGGCCATCATCGCGACCCTCAATCCCGGCGCCTATACCGCAATTGTGCACGATGCCGGCGCCGGCCAAGGCGTAGCCCTGGTGGAAGTTTACGCCCTCGACCCGTGATCGACCAAGCGATCGGCCGCCCATGCTGAGCTAGGGCATTTGGAACACTTCGACGAGTCCGATCCGCGTCGTGTTGTTCTTCCCACGGACAACCGCCGAGTAGTTGCCAGGATCGAGCGTCGCCAGGATGGCGGATTCCTTGTCACTCGCTGGCGCGAGGCCGGTAGCCACGATCGCGGCCTGATCGTCGCTCTATAATAACCTGCTTCGGTGTGCTGCCCTGAATGACAAAGCCCGCAATCATGACACCGTCACCGTTCTCGGCCAGGCCGCGCGTCGATATGTTGACCGGCTTGGTCGAAAGATCGGGATTGATCACACTAATGACCGTCGACGAAGTGGTGCCGAGGAAGGCGAGCTTCGTCGGGATCTACGAGAAACTGTCGCCGGGCGCGCTGACCCCGGCTGGCCTCGCGCGCCGCCGAACGTTTACTCGCCTGCCGGGATTCGATCCCGGCTACAACAAAACGCAGGCTTGCCCCGCAGCGTGCTGCTGCCGCACGCTGGGGACCAGTGAAGCCAAAGCCTCGCGATCAATGGCGCCATTTCGCGCTCCTCGTTTCGATTCTTTTTCTCTTCGTCGTCACGCCGGTGATCGCGATCTTCCGGCACGGCGTCCTGATCATGAACATCGTCGCGACGGTCGTGCTCGTGACCGCTACCTATGCGCTCGTCGAACGAAAACGGCTCTTTGCCGCCGCGCTCGGTCTTTGCGGCATCTCGATCGTCGCGGCCTGGCTGCTTCTGATCACGGAGCAACGCTGGGCGGCCATCTTCTCGGACAGCTGCGTGGTCGTTCTCATTCTCTATTTCTGCGTCACAATCCTGAATTACGTCCTGCGCGGAGCAGAGATCACCCTCGATAAAATCTTCGCCGCGGTCTGCGTCTACCTTCTCATCGGCTACGCCTGGACTTTTGCCTATGCCCTGGTGGATGGATTGCAGCCCGGATCCTTCTTCGCCCTCTCGCCGGTCTCGCCCGACAATTACGTCGCCCGGGTCCTGGAGATGCGCTATTTCAGTTTCATGACCCTGACCACCGTCGGCTACGGCGATCTCGTCCCGCGTTCCGCGACTGCTCGCACGCTCGCTTCTCTCGAGGCAATTACGGGGCAGATCTATCTCATGGTGCTGGTGGCGCGGCTGGTGGGATTGCACATCGTACATGCCCACATCGGGCGGAAAGATGACTGAGATTGCTTGAGACACTTTGGGGCCGTCATTTTTCTTTTAGTTAGGCAACTTCCCAGTCGTTATTTTGGAAATTTGCGCTATAGTCCGCGATGGCTAAACCATCCGGTACGTTCTTTTCCCGTCGAGCCCCCGATATCATCACTGAAGAGCTGGTCGCGGTCTTGTCTTCCAAGACCGCCTTCGAATTCAAGCCGCTCTTTGACATTCTCCTCGCCAATCTGCGCGAGCGGAACGCCGCCAGTGGAGGCGAAGAAATGCTCCGCCTCCGTTCCTACGAGAAACTCCAGGGGCTCGTCAGCCAGGGCGCGGTCGACCGCAAGGTCAATGGCACGGTAAAAAAATACAAAGGCGTGCCAGCGCGGATGGTGGCTCTGCGGGCGGAGATGAAAACGCTTCGGGCCGATTGGAATGAGCGCGCCCAGGCCAAGGCCGCGGCCGCGGCGAGCTAATTCGCTGCCTTCGTTAGGCGAAGATCAGGCGCTGAGCGAGTGACCGCCGGCGCTGTAAACCATGATGACGCGCCGGAGATCTCCGATCTCCGCTCGCATCTGTGCCAGCGTCTGGAGTTCTTCCGCCTCGTCAGGCGGCGTGAAACCCTTGAGCACAAGGGCGGCGTCCTGCGAGGAACTGCGCATCGCGACCATCGCATCCTCGCCCGAAACGATCGCGAGCGTCGCCGGGACCCGGGCCGCTTCCATCAGCCGACCTAGTTTTTCCCGCGTCTTGGCTTCCTGCTCCGGATCGGAGAGGGCGAAGACGAGACGGATCGGGTGATTTCGCCATTCCGGATTTTGCTTGAGCATGTGGGCGAGCAGGAGCATGAGCGCGCCATTTTTGCCGCCCTGCCACCAGACGTCGATCGAGCCTTGGGGCGCGGCCGTCAGCCGTTTTTCTTCGTCCGGGCAATAGACGATCAGCGCGCTTCGCTCCAGTTCGGCGATCCGCCGCAGGACCTGGCAAAAACGCGCCAGCCGTTTCGGGTTATCGGCCCAACCGATCAGGACCGTGTTTGGCCGGATGCCGCCGATCCCGCAACATTCCACGAGCGACTCGACGCCGTTCAAGAGATCGGGCTCGATCACGACCGCGGGGAAGGCCTGCAATTGTTCTCCGGCAATAAATTTCCGCAGCTTGTCTTCCTCTTCGTCGCGCCGCTCGTTCAGTTGTTCGCCGGTCTCCTCCATGACCTGCGCGAGAATCATGATGCCGCGTCCCGCCGTCAGCCATGAGCCATATTGCGCGAGATGATTCCGCCGCCAGGCGCCGCCGCTGAGTGCGAGAATGATCGGTCGCCAGTTTTTCGGATGATAACGCGTCTCCTCCAGCTTGAGGAGCGCGCGGCGCGCCTGTTCGAACGCCGTCCCGCTCCGCACATCTCCCCAGGCCGCGCGGATCTCCTTGCGCCCGATCCACCAGACCAGGAACACCATCGCTCCGGTCCCGACCGACGCCCAGAGCGGATCGAGCAGCAACATCGCTGCCGCGCAACCGATCGCGCCGAGAAGCGCGCTCGACCAATGGCTGAGCTTGAACGACGGGCGATAGCTCGGGTTGCGCGTCGCCGATTCATAGAAGCACGCCAGATTGATCGTCCCGTAGGTGA
This sequence comes from uncultured Verrucomicrobiae bacterium, assembly GCA_963819975.1. Lineage (GTDB taxonomy): Bacteria > Verrucomicrobiota > Verrucomicrobiia > Chthoniobacterales > UBA10450 > Palsa-1392. The sequence goes on from CAWFYE010000005.1 coordinate 70,094, forward strand.
CCATGAAAAACATCGTAATGATCGGCGCGATTGCGTTCAGGTCGCCGAAGACGATCGCGACCTGCGCGATGACCAGAGTCAGAATGGTCGCGCGCCGCGGCTCATTGCTCGCACCGCTCCCGCGCGAGAGCGGGCGCAGGCGCGGAAAAATATCGTCCCGCGCCAACGCCTGCAGAATGCGTGGCGCGCCCATCATGCTCCCGAGTGCAGAAGAAAGAGTGGCCGCAAAAATCCCGGCGTTGATGAGCAACGGCGACCAGGCGACATCGAGAATCACGAGCGGCTTCTCAAGCAGCGCATCGCGCGGCGAAGCGGCCGCGAAGAGAAACGCCATCGCCAAATACACCACTGCGGTAAACCCGATCGCGGCCAGCGTCCCGCGCGGAATCGACTTCGCGGGATTCTGCAGATCGCCCGACATGTTGACGCCCGCCATGATCCCGGTCACAGCCGGGAAAAAGAGCGCGAACATGACGAAGAACCCGCTTCCGGCCGGGTAGGCGGGGTGCAGATTCGCGTGCAACGTCGCCCCCGACGCTGCCGGGATCGCTCCGGCAAAAAACGAGCCGAGCGCGAGGAGGAGGATGGCGAGAATTCCGTATTGCACCTTGATCGCCCAGCTCGCGCCGACATAAACGCAGATGAAGATCGCGACATTCACGATCGTGCCGACGACGCGCGCGGAAAGCCCGAGCGCGGGGAACAAATTCTGGAACGCCTCCGTAAAACCGATCACGTAGAGCGCGACCGAAATGGCCTGGGCGAGAAAGAAAACGACTCCGATCGCGCCGCCAAATTCCACCCCGAGACTGCGGCTGATCAGATAATACGCGCCACCGCCCTGCACCCGCGTGTTGGTCGCGAGCCCCGAAACCGAGAGCGCGGTCAGGGTCGTGATCAGTTTCGCCGCGAGTACGATCAGGACCGCCTGGATCAGGCCCGCCTCGCCGACCACGAGGCCGAAGCGGAGAAACATGATGACACCCAGAATCGTCAGGGTGCTCGGCGTGAAGACACCGCCAAAAGTACCGAACTTGTTCGGCGCGGCGGAAGAAGAACTGTTGGCCACTCCAGCTAGAGGCTTTACTTATTGCTCTTCACGAAGTCTAGGCTCTCTCATCAAACCCGCTCCAGGGGAAAAATCGTCACGTCGACTCCGGGCGACATGATGACGTGATCGGGCGGTCGGCAGGTAGTTGAGAAACCATCAAGCGCCAGCAAACCATCGTCCGACGATGTCACCTCGGCCTCAGAGAGCCGATAAGGTTGATGGAAGACCGCACCGCGAAACAGGCGACCGTTGGCACTCGCGTAGAGCCGGTAGCGTTCGATGAGAAAAAACTCGAGCGAGCCGGGCGCTGCCGTGGGCAATTCCGCGCCCGGCCCGTATTCAAAAACGGTCGGCTTTGCGCTGCCCATGCGGCTCGAGCAATGGCGGATCGCGCCCGAGCTCGAGTGGCTCGATTCCATCTTCGCATGCTCATAGGGAAGATGAAAAAAGCGCCGCGCAATTTCCACCGCGAGCCACTGATTCGCGTCCAGCGAATAGAACCAGACGCCCGGCACACCCGCCGCGTCATGCACATAGGTTCGCAGGTTCAGCTCCATGAAATCGGAGATGCCGCGCACCGTCGGCAGGAAGCGCGGGCGCACGTTGCACATGAAAAACGGGACGATTCCCAGGTAGGCTTTTCCCGAAAAGATATCGACGTGCAGACCCTCCGGCAGCGTAGCCTGAATCGCCGCAACCGGATATTCCCAGTGCAGGAAAAGCAGATCGCGCCACTGTTGATACATGGCCGGGCGCCTCGCGGGACGCTCGCGCACTTCAAGCCGCTGTTGTTCGTTAGGCGAAGACGCAGCAGACACGGCGGAAATCATCTTCATTACGCTACAGCCGAAACTCGCGATTGAAAAAACGAAGCGCCGCCGGAGCCGAATAATGCGTCTCAGGCGCGGTCCGGCTCGGATCATTCAACATGACCGCCACCGGCCAAATCTCGGAGCAGACTTTCGACGCCCTGATTGTGGGCGCCGGAATGGCCGGCCTGAGCGCGGCCGCTGAATTACAACGCACCGGCCGCAGCGTCCTCCTGATCGACAAGGGCCGCACCGTCGGCGGGCGAATGGCAACCCGCAGAATCGGAGCCGCCACCTTCGATCATGGCGCGCAATTCTTCACCTCGCGCACTCGGCGTTTCGCCGCCGGAATCGCGCACTGGCAGGAAATCGGCGTCGCCGAAGAATGGTGCCGCGGGTTCACGGAAAAAGCGGATGGACATCCGCGTTGGCGTGGAAGACCCGGCATGACCGCCGTCGCCAAATATCTCGCGTGGGATTTTGAAATCATGCTGGAAACCGAGATCGAGGCGATTCGCCGTGGTGAAGATCACTGGAACATTGCGACCGCGGCCGGGGATATCTTTCAGGCTCGCGCGCTCATTCTTACGCCGCCGGTCCCGCAATCACTCGCCTTGCTCAAGGCCGGTGAGATCGCTCTTCCAGAAGAAATCTCCGGGCGCCTAACGAACATCAAATACGAACGCTGCCTCGCCGTTCTCGCCGTGCTGGCAGTTCCGTCGCGCGTGCCAGCGCCTGGCGGTTTCGCGCCCGCATCCGGACCGATCGCCTGGATTGCCGACAATCAGCAAAAAGGAATTTCCTCAGAGCCGGCCGTGACCATTCACGCCAGCCATGCTTTCAGTCTCGAGCACTGGGAGCGCGACCGGCCGGAGAGCGGGCGACTTCTCCTCGCCGCGGCCGAGGAGTGGTTAGGCGCGGGAGTCAGGACCTTCCAGGTTCACGGCTGGCGCTACAGCAAACCGATGCAGGTCGATGATCAACCCTGCGCGATCTTGAGCGAAACGCCTCCGCTTGTTCTGGCCGGGGACGCGTTTGCCGGACCACGCGTTGAAGGCGCGGCTCTCTCCGGCTGGGCGGCGGCGAAAGCCGTCATGCGTGTGGAAAAAACTGCTCCGCAATTTCACTTTGCCTAACGACAACATGGAATCGAAATCAAATTCCCGGGTCTGGTTAATCACCGGCTGCTCGAGCGGCTTCGGCCGCGCCCTCACCGATCGAGTTCTCGCCCGCGGTCAGCGCGTCATCGCGACCGCCCGAGACGCCACCGCACTCGAAGATCTGGCCACGCGTTATCCGGAAGAGTGCGGCACGCTCGCGCTCGACGTCACCGAGGCGGCGGCGGTGAAAGCGACCGTGGCGCAGGCGGCGGAAGCATTTGGGCGACTCGACGGCGTCGTCAACAATGCCGGCTACGGCCTCATCGGCGCTCTTGAAGAACTCGATCCGGCAGAGATCGCGCGCAATTTTGCGACCAATTTCTTTGGCGCAGTGGACGTCATCCGGGCCGCGCTTCCCATCCTGCGGGCGCAGCGCAGCGGTCACATCGTCAACATTTCCGCCGCCGCGACGATCTCGAACTACGCCGGCCTCTCCATCTACGGCGCGAGCAAGTCCGCGCTCGAAAGCGTCTCCGAAGCGCTCGCCCTCGAGCTGCAGCCGTTCGGGATCAAAGTCACGATCGTGCAGCCGGGACCTTTCCGGACCGATTTCGTTGGGCGCTCACTCCTCCCCGCGGGAAACGAGATCGCCGACTACGACCGCACGAGCGGCAAGTTCCGGCGCCTGCTTGAAACGATGAACAGCAAACAACCGGGCGACCCGGAGAAAGCGGCCGAGGCCATCATCGCCGCGGTCGAATCGGAGACGCCGCCGCTGCGGCTCGTCCTCGGCAAATACGCGCACGATAAGGTGCGCAAGAAACTCAGCGCGACCGACCGCGAACTCGCGGCTTGGGAACCGGTCGGTCTGCGAACGGAATTCACCGCCGGGTAATGAAACGCTTCTCTCCTTCGACCTGGTTTCTGCTGGCAGCGATCGGGAGCATTCTCGCTTCCTGCGCCTCGCCGCAGGTCAGTCTGCGCCCGGTTGAGAGATCAGACTCGCGCGCGGCTGCTCTCGTCGCCGCCTCACAACGCGCTCATGGCGGGAAAGCCTTCGCGAAAGTCCGCGACTTGAGCGTGCGTTACGAAGGCGAATGGGCCCCGATCGGCCCGCGTTTCCAGCCCGTCCTCGCCGATACAAAGTTCCGGCATGGCTCCGAGGAACGTTTCCTCGTCCAGGAGCGCGTCATGGCGCAGGAGCACACCGGACCCGCCGGCAAAAAAGTCGTCCTTCGCACTCCCGGGAAAGTGACTGTCACCTATAACGGCGCTCTTTCCGACGATGAAGAAGCCCGACGGGCCGCCGCTCTCGTCGCGGACGCCTACACCATGTTTCTACTTGGGCCGTTTTATTTCGATCGACCCGGCGTGGTTTTCTCTTCCGCAGGCGAAGCCATGGTCGACGACCTCCTTTGCGACAAGGTGCTCGCTGTTTTGCGTCCAGGATTCGGATTCGCGGGCGAAGATCGCGTCGTTCTCTTCATCGATCGCGCGAGCAAACAACTCCGCCGCGTCCGCATGACTTTGAATGGTCTCGAAAGCACCCGCGGTGCCGAGGTTGACGTCACCTTCCGCGAGTTTCGTGAGATCGACGGCATCCTTTGGCCGACCGATTTCGACGAACGCATCCGGGTGCCGTTCCGACTCCACGCCCATCATTGGAAGATGACTGGCATAACGATCAACTCCAACTTCCGCGCCGCCGATCTGACAGTCGCCGGATGGAAGGACCGTGCCGCCATTCCAGCCGCGCCCCTGACCGGCGCCCGCTAAATTTCGAAGCGCTCGAAATTAGCCATCGACAAATCGCGCGCCGTCCGCGAATGCTCCTCGCCATGTCCAAAACGCTTCTCTATACGCTGGCCATGATCGGCGACCTCGTGCTCGCCTACTTCTTCTACCGCAACGGACGAACCGTGATTCCGATGATCCTCGTGTTCGCCGCTCTTTGTTTTGCCGCCGCGGCGATTGGCAGCGCCCTCGGCAAGGGCGGCCCGAAAGCCTGAGTCTCGGGAGAGAATTCGCAACACGCTTCTGAATTTCGCGCCGCGCGCGGGCAAAAAAAAGCGGGATCATTTCTGATCCCGCAAAAGCTAACCGGAGTGAACGTAAAGGTTAGTAGTTTTAAGTGACTCCCGAGCTTTGCACTGTATTTAGCAGCCGCTGTGCCAGCTCCGTTTCAGAAAAGCGCCGGGGCAAATGAACTCCGGGCGCGTCTCGGATCTTGCCGGCAGCGGCAATCGCCGTCAGACTCCGCGCATGGCTGGCATAGTCGTGATCGTCGCTTACAAACCGAAGCCCGGCATGACGAGCGACGAGGTCCTGGCGATCGTTAGGCGGCGCATGCCACTCCTGCGCGCCGAAGGACTCGTGACCGATCGCGTGCCCGTGATCATGCGCGGACGCGACGGCACGATCACCGAGGTGTCCGAATGGAAATCCCAGGCTGCGATCGAGGCCGCGCACAAGAATCCCAACGTGCTCGCGCTTTGGAACGAAATGTTCGCCGTGATTGACTGCGTGCCGCTCAAAACGTTGCCGGAAGCGGAGGAAATGTTTGCCGGCTTTGAGCCGCTTGAGGAATGATTCGTTAGGCAGTGAACCGCCGGAGAAGAATGAAAACCTTCCTCGTGAGCGACCTGGATCGAGAGGGAGCTCCCTACATGGGCGCGGCTTTGGCGATCTCGCGGCCGAGGAGCGTGCCTCGGTAGGCGAATTCGTTCTCGCGCAGCGCCCGGGTATAACGCGAAAACTCCGTTTGCCGAAAGGAACCACCGTGCATCGGGTGAATCCAATCGAGCGCGAGCTTTTCCAGCCGATCGACCACGTCGCGGATCGGAAATTCATGCGCGAAAATCCCCGCCCCTCGGTACAACTCCAGCATCGGCACCGATAAATCCTCGCTCACCACTGGCGGCTGGTCCGCCGGCTGAATGAAGAGATCGGACGGAAAGAGACTGCGCGTCGTTTCGTCGATCACCATCATCGAATCCCAGTGATGGACATGCGGCGTCTCCAAGAAACGCAGCTTGTGCTTGCCCAAGTCGAGCGTCTCGCCATCGCGAAAGCCGCGCACCCGCTCGGTCAGGCCGAACCCCGAGGCGTTGAGTTCAATCGAAAGCAGCGACCCGATCAGCTCCGATTCGGGCGCCGCCCGCATGAAGCGGTCCATCCCGCCGTTCTCGTCGCCTTCCCAGTGGAGGAGGAGAATGGCGCTGAGTTTCCCGGGGTCGAGCACCTGCGCGATCGCGTCGCGCACGCTGCCGTAGAGGTGATGCATCCCGGTGTGGATGAGCGCCGGGCGTTCGTCCGCGATCAGGAATTGATTGAAGGTGATGCCGTACGGCTCCTGCCAGGTCGAGATGCGGTAGATCCCGTCGACAATCTCGTCAATCCGCGTGCTTTCCGAGGACATGAATTCATTCTGGGCAGCGGCAGCGGTTGTCGCAAGAAAGAGATCGCACGGCAGCCATCCCGCCGAAAGTCACCTGAACGTAACGCGACAGGCCGCCGGGCCGGCTTAGCATTAACTCATCATGAGAACCCACACTGCGATACAGAAGGCCCGGCTGCGGCAGTCTGCGATCGCTGTCTGATCGACCACCAGATCGCCTGCGGCGACCTCACCGGCTCAACCTCTGTCCTGCGGGAAACTTTCCCGTCGTCTTCCCCTAAAGAACCTCGAATTTTCAGCAAACCTCAACCCACCAAAACAAGATGAAACCAACCACCACCTTGAGCACCGAACACCGGTTCGCCCGGCACGACGGGAGAGCCCGCCAGCGCGGCACTTTCCCCGAGACTGACTCCTTCTTTCGACCGCTAACGGACCTCGCACGCGGCCGCGCCTGGCGTCGGCCGAGCGACCGGTCCCGACGCGCGTTCCGCAGGATGACAGTGGAAATGCTGTCGCAACACCAACGAGACGAGCCACTCGAAATATCCCTCTTCGCGTTCGTCACGGCGATTGCCGCCTGGCCGTTGCTCACACTCCTCATCACGCTGGCCCGGACCGCAAACGGGTAAGCAGCGGCCTGGGCCCCTGCCGCCCAGAAGTCAGCAAGGAAATTGTCGCGCTTTTCAGTAGAGCGAGACGCCGGCCTTGGCGGCCGGGGTCGTGATCACATAGTCGTAGCCGAGCAGAACGAAACGCGCGAAGGGCTTGAGGGCGTTGAGCCCTTTGTTGTCGAGCGTCTGCCGGATCGGCTCCAGCGGCACCACCGCCCAGCTCTCCTTCGGCAATGCCGCTGCCTCGAGCCCGATCCCGGCAAAGAACGCCTTTGCCTCCGCGCTGTCGTAATTGGTGATCTTCGTTGGATTACCGGGTCTTGGCACGAAGTCGAGTTTCTGACCTCCCATGGGCAGGAACGCGATCCGCAACCCCGTGAGACCATTCATCCGTGCGATCGACGTCGCGAGCGTCCCGACATCTACCGTATTCACCGTCGTCGTACCCAGCGCCACATGCTCGAGGCCCATCTTGAACACAAATTTGGCCTTTGTATCGGCTGGCTTTCCGTAGGCGGCGAGGAAATATCTCGCCAGGAGCCGTGCGCGCCGCGCGTTGTTCTCGTAGTTGTGACCGCTCATCCAGAGCTGATAAATCGCGGCGCTCTCTTTCAGCTCCGCGATGATCTGCTCCGCTTCGGCCGATCCTTTGAATTGCGTCGCCAACGCATCGAAGTCCGCGTCGTGGAAACGTGTGAGCAGGAACTTGTCCTGCGCCGCGGTGGCTGCCGCCTTCGTTTCTTCCTCCAGCAGCTTCTCCGCGGCCGAGCGCGCCTCGGCGTTCGGCGCGATCTCCTTCAGCCGCTGCAAATGAAACGGCGACGATCCGACGAACTCCTGGTCGATGCCCTCGAGATAGGGCGCCCCTTTCTCATCGTGACCGAGAAAATCGGTCGCCAGCTCTGCGTCATCCTTGAGCGAGACGAACGGAATCCCGAGCGGAACCTCATGCACCAGCTTGTGCAATCCCGGCAGACCGTCGCGCGCCAGCGTGTCGGCGATCATCTGCGTCGAGAGCGGCCCCACTTCGACCACGTGACGCTTGAACCCGAATGGCCGCGCCTCTCGCGCGAGCGCGCGCAGCACAATCGGCGAATCGGCGAACCCATGCTCCTCGCCCCAGAGAATGAATTGCGCCGTCGGCAACTGCGCGCGGAGCAGGGCCGCGCCCGTGCCGGTCAACTTCCCGTCTTTCATCTCAAGCGGGAGAACCTGCGGCGGCGCAGCTTTCATCGATCCCGGGAAGAGAACGGTCAACCAGACAACAGGGAAAACTACAACCGCGCGCATGCTTCTCATGCCTTTATGATGCAGCGCACCGTCGAATGGATTCAAGTTCGTGCGAAACGCGCGCGCGCCAGCTGTCTCTGCCTGCGCGGCAAGAGTCGACGCATCCAACAATGCTTAAATGACAAACAACAGAGTGCCGCTCCGCCGCGGCCGCGTTCACGCAAGTCATCCAGCTTTGGACACACGGCCGGGTGCGGTACACCGTCGCGCAAAGGACGCGTTACCTCGCCTGCATCGTCGCACCCAGCATGGCGAGCACGTCGCTGAACGCATGCGCGGTGATGGGCTCGAGGGCGGAGCGTCGGCGCAGATAGACAAGCGCGAAGACCACCCCCGACACCGCAGTCGAGATCGCGATCCCGAGCCCCTGGTAGCGGTGGCCCAGGCCGAACATCACCGAGCTGAGCACGATTCCTAGAATGAGACCCGGACGCCCGAGCCATTTCTCGAAGCGGGTGAAAATGAAGATCCGCTGGAGTTCTTCCACCACGCCTCCCCCGAAGATCCCGATCGGCAGCCAGGCGAGCAGGTTCGCCGGCTCCTTGAAGAACGACATGATCGTGGGCCCGCTTGCCGCCGGCCGGGGAAGGAGCGAGTGCATTACCGCGGCGAGCCCCACGTTTAGCGCGAGGAACATCGCCAGACCGAAGAGTAATCCGATCCCGAGATGCTTCGGCCATTTGCGAGCGTTCAGGCCGAGCGCCTTAAACCCTTCGCCTTCTAGGCGGAGGAGCAGGATAAGCGCAGCCAGCACGATGATCTTGCCGCGCACGATGCGCCAGACCAAGTCCGGGAAATGCGCGGGCAACGGCGCGTCCGGGCGTTGCGAAACAATCTGGTAGATCCAGTAGAGGATAATCGCGCCTAACGAGATGCCCAGAGAAGTACGCTTCGAAACGGTCATGGTCTTCCCCCGGCAAATGGAAAGGTCATCGACACACGCCGAGCGGACTCTTTTGCCGGCGCTCCGTCAAGCACGCGGGCCTCACTGCTGTCCTGTCACAGGATTTTTGCCTGCCCCCGATTCCTTGCCCAAAGCGCTCCAAGCCAATCTTGACTTCTTCAACGAGCTGAAAGAGAGGTAGATGCAGCTCCTCCACCAGATCAAAAGGAACGGCGAAAACGCCAATAATTGCCGCCGCCCGCAAGCCCACGCCTCTACTTCTTCCTTCTCCGAAACGTCACCTGAGCGCAACGCGGCGGAATTCGACAATCCGTTAGGATGGCATGGCATCCCGCCTCATGAAAACAATGATTTCGATCCGGAACGCCCGTCTGCGGCAATCTGTGATCGGAGTCTGATTCAATCACCGGTTCGCCTCTCGGCGAATTCTCCGGCTCAACCTCTCTCCTGCGGCACACTTCCCGCTCCTCTCCTCAAGGAGCCGCAAATTTCAGAAGCTCAACCCACCAAAAAACATGAAACCAACCACTGCCCCTAAAATCGAACACCGGCTCGCCCGGTACGACCGCCGAGCCCGCCGCCAGCGCGCCTTCCCGGCGACCGACTACTTCTTTCAGCCGGAGATCGGCGCCGCACCCGTCCCCGCTCTCCAGCGCCCGACCGACCCTGCCCGCCGCGCCTACCGCCGCATGACGATCGAGATGCTCGCCGCGCAGAACCGGCGCGACCCGCTGGAGCTAACCGCATTTGCGCTCGCCGTCGCGTTCATTGCCTGGCGGCTGGTCGACCTCCTGATCGTGCTGGCCCAGACCGCGAACGGCTAACATCCACAGAATATCTCTCAGAAAAGCGCGAACGCAGGAAGCAGCGCTTCTCTTTAGGAGTGTAGGCGCGTCGCGCTATCGCAAAGAAGCGCAACCGAGGTAAGCCCGGGACGCCGTTGCGCGAACTGGCCTGGGAACTTGGGCTTTAGGCAAGTCGAACAACCCGCGCGTGCTCATGCAGAGCAACGCGTGCCCAAAAGGGCGGATTGGTTTCACCCCGCGATGAATGCGGCCTGCGACAGCCCTGCGATGTTGGTGGGTTCATAGTCACCGACGAACGGCGACGGATTGCTCGATTGGGGCTTTGATTTCCGACGGCAGACGTCGCAATTTCGTGAATGCGACGAAACCAAAGAACCGCCTTCGTGACCGGCGCAAACAAAGGAATCGGGTTCGAAGTGGCGCGCCAACTCGCCCGCGAAGGGTTTCGGGTGTTTCTCGGTGCGCGCAATGAAGAGGCCGGCAAGGCGGCAGCAGAAAGATTAAATCAGGAAAGCAGGAAAGCAGGAAATGGGGAGGTCAGTTTTCTTCCGATCGATATTGCAAAACCCGAGAGGATCCAGCGCGCGGCCGAGGAGTTTGCCAGGCAAAGCGATCGCCTCGACGCGCTCGTAAACAACGCCGGCATTCTCCTCGATGAAGACAAGGATGTCCTCGCGCTCAGTGCGGAAATGTTTCAGACGACACTGGGAACCAATACGCTCGGAGCGCTCCTCGTCGCGCAGGCTTTCCTGCCCTTCCTGAGAAAGAGCGACAACCCGCGGATCGTCAATGTGTCCAGCGGCGGCGGACAACTGGCCGACGGCGCCGACGGTTGGGCGCCCGGCTACTGCATCTCCAAGACAGCGCTGAACGGCGTCACCGTCCAGCTCGCCGCCGCCCTGCCGGACTTCGCGGTCAATGCCGTCTGTCCCGGCTGGGTGCGAACCGAGATGGGCGGCGCAAACGCGACACGTTCCGTTGCCGAAGGCGCATCCGGAATTGTCTGGCTCGCGGCGGAAGCGCCACAAGGTGAAACGGGAAAGTTTTGGCGAGACCGCAAAGTGATCCCGTGGTGATCTTTGACGGGCGCCTTGCGCATCCCGCGATTTCGGATTGCCTGCTTCCCACCTAACCTGAAAACCTTCCCGACAATGCCTGGCACCGCTTCCAAGATCCGTTTCAAAGCAAAACTCCTCCGACCGGCCGAGACAGGGAAGGACGTTTCCTGGACCTTTCTCATCCTGCCAAAGATCGCCAGCGCCAGGCTCCCCTCCCGCGGCATGACGGCGATCGAAGGCACCCTCAATGACTTCCCTTTCCAAGCCATGGTCGAGCCCGATGGCCAGAAGAGCCACTGGCTCAAGGTGGACCGAAAACTGCGCGAAGCTGCCGCCGCCGCGGCGGGCGATGTTGTCACCCTCGAGATCGCGTCCCCGGAAACGGAACCGGAACCGACGGTCCCGCCAGAACTGAAAAACGCCCTTGCCACCGCCGCCCCCAAAGCGAGAACAGTATGGTCGGACATCACACCCATGGCCCGCCGGGATTGGATCCACTGGATCACCTCCGCCAAGCGGCAGGAAACGCGTGCCCGCAGGATCAAAAATGCCTGCTCGATGCTCGCCAGCGGCAAACGCCGTCCCTGCTGCTTCGACCGCTCCGGGTTCTACAGCAAAAGCCTGAGCGCTCCCAGAGCGGCGACTTAGTCACCTCCGCCCAGCCGCCAAACTGCCAAGACCGCCGCCGCCACTCAGTGCCCAGTTCCGTCCCGGCGAACGCCGCTGGCTGAGTCTTTTCCCCTTGCGGTGCCGAATCTGTCGCGTCAGCTCCTGGACGAGTTTGCGCAAGGCGGCGGCAAAGGTGTGATCGACCCCCTCGGCATGGAAATCGGGACCCGGCACCGCGAGGAGCGCGCGCAACCGGAAGAACGGACCGGATTCGCGCCGTCCTTCCAGCACCACGTCCGCGCTGCGCACCGCTGCGACTTTGCCGAGCGCATCGATTTCTTTTTCCACCTGTTCTTTCCATTGCTCACGGGGTTTGATGCCGAGAAAGCGAAGATTGATTTTCATAGGTCTGTCCTTTGCTTGAATTTTCGTTGGGCCGGGCGCCGCTGGGCGCCACGGCCGGGACACGAAAGTCCGCGCCATCCGACGCAGAAAGTCCGCGCGATCAGGGAGGCTCTCGCCGCCCTGCGCAGCCAGGATTGTTGGGTTGGTCGATGGCTTTGGTTTCATGATGCGCTCACCGTGGCCGCAGAAGTCGACCGCGACTAATACGAAGATTGGAATGGACTCTTCGCTTTTTTAGAAGAGTCTCGCCGGACATGGATTGGCTGAATTATCATCACCTTCGCTACTTCTGGACGGTGGCAAATCTCGGCAGTCTGCGCAAAGCCTCCGAAAAACTACGCGTCTCCCAGCCTTCCATCTCGGCCCAACTCCAGTCGCTCCAGCAGGCCCTCGGCGAAAAGCTTTTCCAACGGCGCGGACGAAACCTCGTTTTGACCGAGATGGGCCAGCTCGTGCACGGTTACGCCGACGCCATCTTCTCCTTAGGCCAGGAAATGCTCAGCAGCGTCAAAGGTGTGCCGGTGACCCGCCCGATGCGTTTGAATGTCGGCATCACCGACTCCGTCCCGAAGCTGGTCGCGCGCGAAATCCTTCGCCCGGCGCTCTACCACAACCCACCGGTGCAGGTTGTCTGTCACGAGGACAGTCTCGGCGACCTGATCGCTCGCCTAACGAACGTGAGGCTCGACATCGTGCTGGCGGATGAACCCGCCGCGAGCCGGGTCAAGCTGCGCACCTATAATCATCTCCTCGGCACCTGCGGCGTCACCTTCTGCGCCGCGCCGGCGCTCGCGCGCAAACTTCGCCGCGGTTTCCCCAAGTCGCTCAACGGCGCGCCCGCCCTGCTCCCGACCCACAACACCAACCTGCGCGGCTCCCTCGAAAAATGGTTCCAGAAGCGCGGGCTGCGGCCGCTCGTCCTCGGCGAATTTGAAGACACCGCCCTCATGTCGGTCGTGGCCAGTGAAGGCCTCGGCTTTATCCCGATGGCTGAGGTGGTCGCGAAGGATCTGCGCCAGTTCAACCTCGAGCCGATCGGCACCACCGCCAGCGTGACCGCGCAGTTTTACGCCATCACCGCCGAGCGTCGACTGCACCATCCCGCGGTCGCGCTCCTCACCGAAAACGCCAAGAACCGCCTCTTCCCCTCCAAACGCCGGCGCAAGTAGGAATTGGCCTGGCGTCGCCGAATCCAGGCACGACGCTTGCAGACCCCGCTCGCCTAACCGCCAGCCGCCGCGCGTTCCAGCTCCGCCAGGTCCAGCTTTTCCATCTGCCAGAGCACGCTTGTGACGCGTTTCACCCGCGCCGGATCGGTATCCTGCAGCCAATCCCATACTTTGCCCGGCACGATCTGCCACGGAAACCCGAACTTATCCTTGAGCCAGCCGCACTGGATCGGCTCGCCGCCATCGGCCGCCAGCTTCTCCCAATAGTAATCGATCTCCTCCTGCGACTCGCAATTCACCACCAGCGAAACCGCGTTTGTAAACGGAAACCCCGGCCCGCCATTCAAAGCCACGAACTGTTCGCCCTTCAGCTCGAAAGCGATCGTCATCACCGAACCGGCCTCCCCCGGCCCATCCTCCGGATAACGCGCCGTCGACAGAATTTTCGAATCCCTAAAGACCGAGAGATAAAACCCCACAGCCTCCTCTGCCTGCCCATCAAACCACAGAAACGGCGTAATCTTTTGCATCAGGAATCATGACCAGCGCGGCGGGATGAAGCAACTGCGCGCGATCTGGTATCACTACTTCGCGGTCAATTCCGTCTGTCCCGGCTGGGCGAGAACCGAGATGGGTGGCACAAACGCGACCCGTTCCGTTGCCGAAGGCGCATCCGGAATTGTCCGGCTCGCGGCGGACGCGCCACAGCGCGAAACGGGAAAGTTTTGGCGAGACCGCAGGGTGATTCCGTGGTGACCCTTGACGACCGCCAACGCGCGTAGCCAGCGACTTGCAGGTCTAATTGGGTTCTCCTGGTCAACCAAAACGGATTCTGTTTCACTCCGGCGGTCCCCGTCTGCTTCGACCGCGTTTGATGCGCTCGCATCCCGCTCGCTTCCGCTACCTCGCGGCTTCCCGTCTATGTCGCTCGCCCTTGCCGGCGCCATTGATTCGCTCACATCCCGTTCGCTCACCGCTACCCTCGCGGCTTCCCGTCTATGTCGCTCGCCCCGCTCGCTCCATTCAGCGTCTTAGCTTTTCGGGTCCGGGGATCGTTGCGAGTGGCGGCACACTCGCCAAACGAAGTTCTTCGGTCCATAACGTAAGCGATGGAAAAGAAATTCGCTGTTTGTCTCGCGATCGTTCTCGTTTCCCTCGGCTCAGTGCTCGCGCAGTCGGACTACGTGAAGGCCGTCGAAAAATGGCGAAGCGAGGAGGAGACCCATCTCAAGAAGGAGGACGGATGGCTGACGCTGGCGGGGTTGTTTTGGCTGAAGGATGGGGTGAACACCGTAGGCACGGGCCCGCAATTCGATGTGCGGCTGACGGACAACTTTAGACAGGGTGACGTTTGGAGAAATCGACTTCAAGAACGGGGTCGCGACGTTGAAGGTGGCCAGCGGCGTCGAGGCCAGGTGCGATGACAAGCCCGTTTCGACGATCGATCTCGTTTCCGATGAGAAGGGGAAACCGACGGAGATTCGCGTTGGGAGCCAGATGTTTTATTTGATCCGGCGCGGGGATCGCTTCGGCATCCGGCTGAAAGACAACCAGAGCAAGGCGAGAATGGCGTTCAAAGGCTTGAATTGGTTTCCGGTCGACGAGAGCTACCGCGTGCCGGCTCACCTCGAAGCCCTTCCGGAGCCGAAGGAGCTGATCGTTCCGAATGTGCTCGGCGGTCACTTCAAGATGAAGAGTCCGGGCCGTCTGCGGTTCGCTCTGCAAGGGAAGGAATACTCATTGCAACCAGTCCTGCAGGACGACGGATCGCTCTTTATCATCTTCCGCGACGCCTCCAACTCGAGCGAGACTTACAGCGCGGGGCGATTCCTCGATGCAGATAAGCCGGTCAATGGCCAGACGACGCTGGACTTCAACAAGGCGGAGAATCCGCCGTGTGCTTTTACTCCCTACGCTACCTGCCCGCTACCGCCGGAGGGGAATGACTTGCCCGTTGCCATCAAGGCCGGCGAAAAGCGCTACGACCACTAAGAGACTGTTGAAATACTGGGAGTGGGGCGCGTTGCGGTTGTTTTTTGGCGCTGGCCAAGGCGCGAACGCAATGTCGCTTCTGCTACGACGACGACTTCGATTCCATGGGATCGTCCCCGTAAACTAGATCGCAGCCGGGGGCCGAAAATATCCCTTGATGCTCACCGCCGGATTCCTCACGCAGACTTGCACGTGAGTTTTCGACTGAATCTTCGCCCCCGGATATAATTCGCCGCCCTCGGTGAAGATCCCTCGGACGGTATCGAATCCTCGCAGCTCGGACCGTTCCCGTAGCAGATGAACAAAATTCACGACCGCGCAATCCAGATGCCTTTTCACCAAATCCGTATCCTCATCATGGGCGGGCTCGTTGACCGGTAGTTCAGCTCCCGCAGACTCCGTCATCGCCTTGAACTGTACGTATCCGTTTTGAATGATCGTGAGCGATCCGGCGTCGCTCAGATCGAGGCAGTTTCCTAAATCGATGATGGCGCCGATCACGAACGGTTTGCGAATTCTGCGGGAAGGCGCCGGAGGATGCTTCTGCAGAAACTTCGCCCAAGCCATTGCCCGCTCCGGGCTGTTTTCCCAAAAATAAGCGCCGGCCCCGAGCCAGTCGTAATCATTGCTGCTCGGGGAGACATGGTCACCGCTGCCTAAAATCTTTTCGCCGACCTGTTCGTCACAGCCGTGATAGCCGAGGAGGAACGAAGTCGCGAACATTGGTGCGCGCTACCGGTAATGCGCGCTCACTTTGTTCTGCTTGGTGATGAAGCCATTCTTCTGCAAAAAGGTTCGCGCCGCCGCTGCCGACTTGTTGATCTTCTTCGCAGCCTTGTTCATCGCTTTGACTTCGTGCTGAACCTGACGCGCCGAGCGCTTTGGAATGACGGCAACCATGCGGTTCAGTAAAGCTGGGTGCGGACCGAACGCCAAGCGAATTCTTGACGGTCGAAAAAATTCCGATTTCGACGCATGGAGGTTTGCGTACCGCCGTGTCGCGGCTCATGCGCGGCAAAGAGCCCTCGATGTTGACTGGCGCCAGCAGCATTGATCCGAAATACCGAGATTCACGGACTGACCCCTCCGGGCCCCCTCGCCGATCGTGAAAACCTGGTGCTCCAATCTGAGCCGGTCCGGAAAATCGCAGACGCTGCGCCGCGCGACTATGCCAAATTGACCGCAGCGAAGCTGGCGGCTCGCCTCGGCGTGAAAACCCGGACAGTGGTCGATCGACTGATCGGTCGCGGCTACGTGCAGATGAATGGGCGCCAGGCGCGGCTAACTGACGCTGGCAAACGAGCCGGCGGAGAAGCGAAATTCAGCCCGACAAACGGCGACTTCATTGTTTGGCCAGCGGACTTGAAGGTTTGAATTTGGTTCTCTCGCTCGAATCCAGCACAGTCTCCCTCGTTTGTGAAAAAGTTAACGATTTACACCGACGGTGCGTGCCTTGGTAATCCTGGAGTCGGTGGCTGGGCAACAACCCTCGAATATGGCGGAGTAAAAAAGGAGTTCTCAGGTGGCGAACTGGCCACGACGAACAATCGCATGGAGCTCCAGGCCGCGATCGAGGCTTTGCGAAAGTTGAAGGAACCATGCGAGATCGATCTCTTCACCGATTCGGAGTATCTGCGCGAAGGC
Source organism: uncultured Verrucomicrobiae bacterium (assembly GCA_963819975.1). GTDB lineage: Bacteria > Verrucomicrobiota > Verrucomicrobiia > Chthoniobacterales > UBA10450 > Palsa-1392. The sequence goes on from CAWFYE010000005.1 coordinate 86,942, forward strand.
ATAACGACATGGATCAATGCCTGGAAGGCGCGTGGCTGGAAAAAGAAGATCAAGAATAAAGACCTCTGGCAGGAGCTGGATTCCTCCGTCACCATGCATCAGATCAGATGGCATTGGGTGCGCGGGCACTCTGGCAATCTGGGCAACGAGCGGGTCGATGTTCTCTCGCTGGGAGCCGCGCAGAAGATCGAAGCCGGGACCACGCTCGAACAACGTCAGGAAGCGGTTGATAAATTCTTGAAGGCGCGAGCCGCAATTCCCCAACAACCAGAGTGGTTGAAAGATGAGCTGTTGCTGTAAGAGGCAGTGGCCATGGAGCTCGACGACAACATCAGCTACCACGCTCTCGTGACGGAGGAAAAGGCGCCCGCCTCAGGCGGACAGAACCAGATGAACTTTGGCGTCGGCAAAGCTTGAACCATTTCGGCCTCGGCGGAGCGTCTTCACAATGCATCCAAGCCTGTTCGAAAGTCTCGAAAAAAAATATGCGCAGCATGCGAGCTGGGCGGTCTGGAATAGTCGCGATTTGGAAGACACAAGCGTCATTCGCGATAATCTGCCGGACCTCAAAACATCAGTCGTGATGGTCGCTCTGAACATCTCTGGAGAGTTGCCGAGCGCGTGGCGAAACTTTCACAGTCGCGATCATGCAAGAAAACTAATGTACGCGTTCAACAAAAGTCCTTACCGCGGTGCTTACATGACGGATTTAATTAAGGACTGCGTTGAACCGAACTCAGCACGATTGCGGCACCAGCTGCGAATAGGGTGTGTCAATTTACATTCGCACGTCACAAGCTTTCGCAACGAGATGGAAGACCTTGGCGCGAAGGATCATACGCTATTTATTTTGTTTCACACTGAGGTCACAAGGCTTTTCAACACACATCTTGCGGAGACATTTCCAAACCGAGTTAGCTGTCCTCATTATTCCGCGTGGGGCTACACTGACGCTGGGTGGGTACAGAAGGTATGGTCGCTTCTTGAATCAAACTCGCGAGCGATGGCTTCCGGTTGCGATGCCCCGAAATTTTTCGTCAGTGACGAAATGAGGGGGAGTCTTGCCAGATTACCGAACCAAGGTGCTCTCCGTCGAGAAGTCACCAACGAATGTGACTCATAGTCCGTAGATTCAAAGGCAACATTCGGATGAAGTGTATGGATGTCAGTTTGACATCAAACGCTTGTCCGATTTGGATCCAACGTTCGCCAGCGGCGTGAGGTAGTTGGGCTGTCGCAATAGCAACTTGCTGAGAAGGCGGACCTAGTTCTCGCGTATGTCAGCGGGATTGTGCGGCGTGCACAGCAGGGCAAATTTTGCTTCATCGCCGTCGACAACAGTTTTCTTAGTCGATCGAAGGAATGCCGCACTGGCCAAGAAAGTCCGCCGTCGCATCGAGCAAGCAGGGATTGCGGGTCGCGTCTGTTGAATCTCCGTGTGGAATCCAAACAACGAAGCCTTGCCGTGCGCGCGTCAGCAAAACGCGATACTTGTTCAACAAATACTGTTTATCGGTTGCGTCACGGTAGTTGCGCCAACCTCTGCCGTGGAAGTGGCGAGACAGCCACCGACCACTCTTTTCGAGGACCAAGTCGCCGCCCCAACAAACGCCAGCCCAATCCAGTTCCAGTCCCTGGCACTCGAACTCGGTTGCCGCGACTTCGAGTTGAAATGAAGAGCGTACATCACCGGGAGGAGCCAAAAACCACTCTTCGTATGGATACCCTCCGCGGAATTGGCCCGACAGTTCTAGCCCGTGGGCGCGAAGGCGAAGCGCGCCCGAGCTTGCCACCAGACCACAACGGCGCTCACCACGAGTCCGCGTGTGAAGCCATGAACGTGCTGTATCCAGACAACGGGTAAGGACGATTGGAAAGTCGCCAAACTCGCTGAAAAGGTTCGCGGCTTTCGCAGCATTTCGATCGAGAATAGCATCAACCCAGCGTGACACGTTCTCCGCCTTAAACGTGCGAATTGAAACCGGGAGATGGAGCAAGTGGTCTGGCTCGATGTCGAGCTGACTCCAATCATCGCTTTTAAAGAGGCGATGCCCAGCGAGACCAACTCCCCCAGACAGAACTTCCGGCGATGCGACGATGCGCCATTCGGGGAATTGCTCGGCGAGGGTGCGGCCCCATTCAGCAAGCCCGGCTTCGCCGTCGTGGATTTCCTGTCCACCACCGACGAGCGCAATGATGACCGCCCAATGCGGGTGGCGGTCCATGATAGACAGCATCACCGAAGCTTCGGATGCGTTTCGGTGGAATTTTTTCCGCTGCTTCTCGGCGTTCCAGGCGCGCTGCGCTTCATCAAATACGACAACCCTGTCGGGCGGTATGGCGGTCGGATTGTCGGAATACTCCCGAAGAAATGTATGAACGTTTTGAACGAACGCCTCGATTCGGCGTTTCGATTCCGAGACCGACAAACCAGTTCTCCGCTTGCTGTCGCGCGCAAGCGCCGCTCGAACGATTCGCACCAGCGGTCCGTTGCCCGAAAGAAATACTCCCGCCGGTCGATCGGCACTGCGAAGTTGCGGGTCGTGAGTGACCGTCAGGCCCGCCAACGTCTTCCCGGCTCCGGGAACGCCGGTGACGAAGCAAATGACTTTCCGGTTGTTCTCCTGTGCCCAGGCAACGGTTTCCATGAGCTTCGAGGCCGTGCGCGTGAGATTGAAAACGTCGGCGTGGGACGCTGAAATTTCGCGGACGCTCTGACCGGCGAAGAGTGCTTCAGCCGCCTCGATGATGGTCGGAACCGGCTTGTAGCCTGAAGAATTCCAAGCAGCAATCGAGATGTGTGGTCGCGCCTCCTCATGAGATTCCCGATAGGCATCAGCGAGAACGCTCGATAGAGTCTTGGCGTTTGCGAGTCGCACGGACCGAACGAGGTCGGTACTCGCCGGTGCGTCAGTGCTTAAGGCTTCAGGCGCCTCGGTTGCCACGACCACCGGAACGATGACGCGTCCAAGACTTTGCTCATGGAAGTCTCGAAGGTCGAGAGCGTAGTCTTCGACCTGCCTCCGTGCAGAGGAATCGTAGGTGTTGGCGCCAACCTTGAACTCCAACACGATGACGACGTCACCGGCCAGAACTACTGCGTCTAGTCGCCGCTGCCGGCGGGGAATAGGATACTCTAGCAATAGCCCCCATTGGCCGCTCTCCGGAATTCTTGCCAACAGTTCGGACGCTGCTGCTTGCAGAATGGCGATCTCTGTCTGCCAAGCGCGAGTCTGCGTATGGAGGTGTTCCCCGATATTCGCGGTGCCTGCGCCTGTGATGAGCAGACCGATAATCCTCTGCTCATCTTCAGCCAGCAACGCACCGAGTGTCGTGTGGTGGAACGCCGGCATCCGGCTATTCCTTCGTGTTAAGCAGCCAAGTCACTTTGACACCGAGCGCCCTCGCGAGTGCCACTAACTCGAAATCGAGAACACCCCGAATACCCGTCTCGATCTTGGCGACGCCAGCACGGTCGATTGAAACGCCCAGCTTGAAGAGCTTGAGGGAAAGGGCTTCCTGCGTGAGTGGCGGGTTGGCGGCTGCGCGAGCTTCTTTCACGCGCGAGCCGACAAGATTTTGCGAAGGCTGGGCCATCTGGTGGCCTCCAGGCTACCAGTTTAGCCATTTCGTTTTGTGTTCTAAGATGGAACAAAAAAGACTTGCTACCGCCTCCCTTCCTGGCCAGGTAATTACACCCGTCTGCTATGGGCAAAAAATTCACGATCGTGTTGGACAGCGTCGATGTCGGCCAGCTGCTCGATGGCATCGAGTCGCGAGCCGAATCATGGCGCAAGACAGCCGATTTCATGGAATCCGGCTACAGCAGCGACGATTCATTCATCTGCGAAGAGTGCACCGACGCGGACGAGGCGACACAGATCGCGAAGCACTTCGCCGCAATCGCAGCGTCCATCGACCAACAGGTCGCAGAGCAGGGCGGCTGGTAGACGGACGAGACCCTCCTACGCTGGCTTGAGCGGGAGGAGCAACTATTCCGTGCGCTCCGGATACCACATAATCGGCAGAACGCCTCCGCGCTCTTCGTCGATGGATGTTTTTGGCATCGGCACCCCGGCTGCAAGTTCAGTTATGCGCCCAAGTCGCGAACAGAATTTTGGTTGCCGAAGTTCGAGCGGAATGTCGCGCGGGATCGATTGGTGACGCGGACTCTGCGTAAAGCCGGCTGGCGGGTTGTGCGAATCTGGGAATGTCAGCTCACACCGAAGAAACGGGCACGCGTCATTCGGAGACTGCGAAGAGCGCTGGCGGAAGCGTAGGGGGAAGCTATCGGATGAAAGTTCATCTCGGCGGGGGCGCCGAGATCGGCGCGCGAGGCGCACGCGCTCCCCAGCCATCGGCTTTGACATGTGAATCGACTCGAAGGAAGAACGGCTAAGTCAGAAGGTGAATCCGGATCAGGCGGGGGAAACGCCAGTTAATCGAAGTCAATTCACACGGCTAAAGCCGTAGTTTGTTGTAATCCTCATGGGTCCCGATCCAGATCCAAAGAAAATGGTCCCTTGTCGCGAAGTATCCAACTGCGCGGTAGTGAGCTCCAATTCGGATCGACCACTGGCCGCGCCTGAGCGGCTTGAAATGAAGTGAAGGATAGCGAAAATCCTTCAACCAGAGAGCATAAGTTTTGTCCGCCAGCAGTTGCGCCTCGCGAGGCAACGCGGAGTAGAGCTTCCAGAAGTCAGGATGAACGAGGGACTTCACGGGGCGGCCATTCGGTGCACTTCCCAGCCTGGTATTCTACGTGTGTCTTTTCCTTTAGCCGGTCGAGCTTTCCCCCCTGTTCCGAATCGCTCAGCATCTGTTGATCCCATTCGTCATAGATCGGGGGAGCGAGCATGGCCATCAATTCGCAGCGCTCCTGAAAGCTAAGCCTGTCGATGGCCTGCTTAATTTCGTCCACTCCACTCACGACGGGAGGATATTTTCTGCCGAGGCAAGATGCAAGCCCGCTGTGCCAGAGATGGTGCCAGTGCAGGGAATTCGTAGAACTGGCGGACAAGGCGACGAATCTTGACAAGTCTGGGGGACAAAGGCTGAAAACTGAAACGCTGAGATTCTGACAAGCTGGAAGCGGTGGCGGGTGACGAGATGCTGAAACGTCGGCTTGACGGTTCGCTCCATGGGCGACCGGCTTGTTATTCTCCTCGTTTGCTCAATTCTTTGCGAATCCAATTTGGACTTCGCCGCAAATCGAGGACGGCGATAACCTGCGCCTCATTGCCGTGCTCGCGATAGTAAATAGCAAATGGGAAACGGCTCGCTAACATCCGGTGAAATTCGAAGTGTACGGGATGAATCCCGCTGAAAGAGCCGAGAGCCTCGATGTCGGTCAACAACGAATCGACACAATATTCGCCCACTCCGGCTTCCTGCGTTTCGTAGAAGTCTCTCGCTGCTTCAATGTCCTCAACGGCATCCGCAAGAACGACAACTTGCTTCAACGGCGCAGGCGTTTCTTGAGTTGGGTCACGCTGAGAAATTCTGCTTCGCCCGAGTCCACCTTTACCTTACGCGCGGCGAGCACTTCGCCGTGCCATTCTGGTGACTCGATGTCCTGTTGTTCTTTGGCAAGCGACGCCCAGAGCCATTCCATTGCTTGAAGCCGTTCGGCCTTGCTCAGGCGGGACACCTCCTCTTTCAATTCAGAAACGCTCACCGGCTTAATCATAGCAGTCGCCGTGCGCACACTCAAGGATTTCGCCCCCGAACGCTTTCGGGAATTGGGGGGATCGGGGTCAGGCAACAGCGGGCTGAGGAAGGGACCGAGGCCAAGGCCAAAGCTGAAATTCTGAAAGCTGCCGTAACGGCTTCACAGCAGCGGCCGAGCTTTCTAATCGGACGGCAGAGATGCGCCCGCAGCGACGAGCTTGTCGTCCGGGCAGCGGGAAGGCATCCTTTCGGCGTGCTGGCGCTGGTGATCGGCGGCTTTGGATTAGCGGTCCTTGCGATTGTTGCGAGCTCGCTGCGTGAAGCGGCGGCAATGAACTTGAATGCGACCTGAGACCATGCCTGATCAGTTAGCAGCACGCCTGAACGTCTGGTGATTGCCCGGCTTCCACGTTTTGCCGCCGTCTTCCGTGTAGTCCATTTTCGATTCGAACCGATCTGCCGAGACGTTGAATCTGGTGAAGCGCAGTCGCCCCGTTTCGCCCCCGGCCGTCTTGAATTCCTGGGAAAGACGTTCCTCGCCCCCCAGCGGCCCGGTCATGGTCCAAAGCACTCCGTCCGCGCCCACCGACACCATTTCGATCTGCTGATTTTTTTCCCTGATGTAGAAAAGGATTCCGGACGCCCGTTTCATCTCCGGGAACTCGCTCTTGCCCATCAAAACCCGATCCGGCACGACCCAGGAAAATTCGTAGGTTGCCTTGGCGGAATTCGCGACCGTTCCATCCTCTTTCAAGAATTCGGTCACAACGTCCCAGCGTCCATGCGAAGTGCGCAACTGCTCGACCGAGCCCTGCAACGCTTTCTCGTCCGGCAGCGGAGTCTCAGCGTGCAGCAGCGGCGAAAGGCCGACCAAAACAAAAACCAGCAGATGTCGAATCATATGAACTTCCTCCGTTGCGCTGTGCCGCCCGGTCTGACGATGAGGAAGGGAGCGCGGAAAAACAAGCCCGCAGTCTCCCCGCTGCTAGGCGGCCGCCCCCAGGCGGGCTCGAGCCCAGCCGATGCTGCGCCAGGCCTGCACCGTGCCGGCCAGATACCAGAGACCCGATGCGGAGGCGGGGCAGTTTGTCGATCTGGACACCGCGCTGACGGAACCGATCCGCGATAACCAGTGAAGTATCGCCTCACTGCGACCCGGGGCGTTTTAGCGCAGCTTCTCCAAGCTCTCGGCCCAGCAGCAGGAGAAGGCTCGAATGGCGTTTGTAATTTTCGAACTGCACCCCTTCGATACACGTTTGCGCGCGCATAAGATTTAAAGATTATCTGCTCGCTATGCTCGGACGATTTATGCGGTGGATATCGAGGCGGATCTGCGGGTTGCCTTCTATGTCGAAGGGGATCGCGTCGTTACGATCGACATCGGCTCGCACAATATCTATCCCGGGTGAGCGCTTGTGGAAGAATTGCGGATCAGGCAACAAATCTTGACAAGTCTCCGGTGACGAACTGACGAAGAAAGTAGCTGTAACGGATGTCCCCAGCGGCGGGTAACCTGGGCAACGGCCGGGCTTTCAAATTCAAACTCCGGAGAGCGGCAGCGAGGGTGGAGGGTGCGCTGATGTTCGACCAAATGATAAGCCTGTTGACGGCCCGCGATCTGCTCCATTTCAAGCACAACCGACCAAATGACGCCTGCTTAGGTGGAAATGTCATGTCGCGAGGCGGCCGGCCAGCAAATTAGATCTTTTCATGCTATATCGCCGAACCCGCGTCGCAGGACACTCCATTCAAGTCGAATGACCTCATGTCTTTCGCTTCGGCTCAGGCGAGCCGCACCGAATAGGTAATTCTCTTTAGCGGAAAACAACCAAAGGAAAATAATGATTAAGAAACAACTGATAGTGAGCGTATGTCTCGGATTGGCAGCTGGTCTGTCGTCCGTGACTGCAGCAGAGACAACGGGGACAGAACTGGGCACGGTCCTCTCCAATAGCGCGTCCAGCGTCAAGCAAAAGGTGGCGGCAATTCAGACCTACGTCGCTCATGTCGAGAAAGGCATCTCTTCCGACAAGCGGAAAGACGTGATGGTAACAGAAGGTTCTTTGAAAGCGGTGACCGATGAGAACTGGAAAGAAGTCCACGGCTATTACGACGGAGACACCCTGACAAGAGTGAAAACCTACCCGCTGAAAGGTTCGAATAAGACAGAGGAGTTCTATTTCTACAACAATGAGCCAGTCTTCGTCTTCGTGGAAGAGAACGGCGCTGGCAAGGAAGGTCACGACAAGAACGCGGTCGGAAGCAAGTATTACTTCTCCGGTCATAAGCTGATCGCGTCGACCACACCGGACGGCAAGGCGATGGATAACTCCAGCACCCAGTCCGAGAAAATGGGCGGCAAGTTGGAAAAGGAATCGGTCGCATTCCGGGACACGCTGAAATAGTCCCGCGGCAAGGCTGACAAACGCTGCGTGCAGAGGGGAAGCCTTCCCGCTCCTCTGTTCGTCAGCGTTCCCCGCCCCCGGCGTAAGGTGGCTTCGATCTTGCCCCTCCAAGACGGTGATAAATTCCTCGAAGTCGTGCCGATGCCTTGAACCTACTTTCTCTCGGCTCGCGCTCAGACTCGCGCGCCCGGATCTTCCGAGCAGATGGCGCATTCGTTGCCGCTCGGCTCGGTGAAATGGAAGCGGCACGCCGGCACACGCGCCGGAAGCGGCCGAGGCGCTCAAACTCATAAAGGAAGAAGTCGGAGGGCGGACGGCGGAGGGCGCGGGAGAGAATTTATGCTTTCGCGGCGACAGGAAGCTGGCTCGTGACCAGTTCGCGCAGGTCCAGCTTGCGACTGGCGTGGTCGATATCGATTCCGGCAAGGTTCCCCTCGGCATCGTAGTCAATTACGACTCCTGCGGAAACTTCCCTGCTCTCAACGCTCGGTTTTTGCGAGAGGTCAATGTAGAGAGAATCGGTGTCTGGAAAATAATTGAGCCTCATGGCCGGAATCCGCGATCCAAGAATGCGTTGTGGATGGTGAGCTTATCGGAAAGTGTGACGACTCACAAGAATCGGCCTTCGAGTTCCTCGACCGAAGCCCAGAACAGATAGCGGTCCTCCTCCTGCAGCTCAACACGTGCCGGGGATTGAATGAGCCGAACGCACATCTCCTTCGTGAGGTATGGCCGCTTGCGCATCACCTGTTTCTCAAAGTAGGCGGTGAACCTGTAATCCGGCACGCGGGCAACGTATCAGAAAGCGCGGGACGACGATAGTTGGAGTGCAGCTTGACATCGCACGGGGCGGCGGGCGACAACAGTGGCCAATGAGCTCGCCTAAACGCCTTTTGACTCGAACGCCCCCGTTCTCGGCCTTCGGCCGCGCTTCGCTTGTCCATGTCGCACAGCTTCCCGCTGGCTCCATTCTCCCCGGTCGCTCGATCGACCAACTCGACATCGCCTTGCCGAAAGAGCTGTAGAATTCACGCCATGTCTTCAACCAAACGTCTCTTCGCGAAAGCTCCGGAGGGGACGGCCGTGCTCTTCTTCATTCAAATCTTCGCGACGCTCGGCTTCGCCGTTCTTTACTCGACGCTGGTCCTCTACGCGACGAAGCATCTCCAGCTCTCGGTCAAAGCGGCCACGACGTTGATGGGCGTGTTTGGCGCTTTCAACTACGGCCTGCACCTCTTCGGCGGCTACCTCGGCGGGCGTTTCCTCTCGAACCGGAACCTCTTCGTCGGGGGCATGGCGTCGCAAGTGATCGGCTGTGCGTGCATTGCAACCGGCTCGCTCGCGATGTTCTACGTCGGCCTCGCTTTTTTCCTGACCGGCAGCGGGCTCAATGTGACCTGCATCAACATGATGCTGACGCAGCGTTTTACTTCGGACGATCCGCGCCGCGAAGGAGCTTTTCTCTGGAATTATGCGGGCATGAACGTCGGGTTCTTCGTTGGGTTCGCCGTCGCCGGCTATTTCCAGGGAACGGAGAGCTATGCGAGTCTTTTCATTTTCGCGACGCTCGGCAACTTCGTCGCCATCATCCTTGCCCTGGCGTCGTGGAAGACGCTGACCGACCGCAACACGCCGCTGCTCGAGGTGACGTCGAAGCAATTCCGGCTGCGGTTGCTCGCCGGCCTCGCAATTCTCATCGGCTGCGTGCCGGTCGTGTGGTTCATGCTCCAGCGGCCCGACGGGACCGAGACAATCATCAAGGGCATCTGCGGCGCGGTCGCGCTGACGCTCATCTATCTCACGGTGCGCCATCCGGATCGCCGCGAGCGGCGAAACATGACGGCGTATCTGATCCTGGCGCTCGGCTCGCTCGCTTTCTGGTCGTTGTACCAAATGGCACCGAGCGGCCTGATGCTGTTCGCCGTCCACAACGTCAACCTCTTCATTGGGAAGGTGGAGATTCAGCCGCAGTGGATTCAGAATATCAACACCGTCTGCATCGTGGTCGGCGGCCCGATCCTCGCGGCGCTCTTTACCCGGATGCGTGCGCGGGGTTGGAAAATCGACATCCCGCGGCAGTTTTCGACCTCGCTGATTTTAATGGCGCTGGGTTTTCTCATTCTTCCGTTAGGCATCAAGCTGGCTGGCGTAGACGGCAAGAGCGCGTTCGTGTGGCTCTTCATGAGTTATGTGCTGCAGAGCGTCGGCGAGTTGCTCATCTCGCCGATCGGCTACGCGATGATCGGCAAGATCGCGCCGAAGCAGTATCAGGGAATCATGATGGGCAGCTGGATGCTCTTGACGGGTCTCGCGTCGCTTTTCGCGGGCGATTTCTCGGGCATGATCCCCGAGCCGCACGGCACCACGGCGCTCGCGACCAACCCCGAGTATGCGAAGCTCTTCGGCGCGCTTGGCGCGGGCAGCCTCGTGGTCGGTATCGCCCTCGTCGTGCTCATTCCGTTCCTGCGCAAGCTGATCACCGACAAGGCGGAAGTGTCGCCTGAGGAGATGGAAGAGGCGACCGTCGTTCCTGGAATCTGAAACGCCGCCGTAACGCGGGTGAAGGAGCGGCCGGGCTTTCAAAGCAGTGACGAGATGCGCGGCGAAATGCGAATTGCATTGCCGGGCGGGGATCGTTTCCGCAAAATCCTTCGCAATTATGGGAGCGGATAACCAGATCGATTACATCGAATTCCAGGCGGCGGATCTGGCGGCCACCCGGAAGTTTTTCGAGCAACTCTTTGGCTGGAAGTTCACCGATTACGGGCCGGATTATACTGCGTTTGAGGATGGGCGGATCGCCGGCGGCTTCAGCCGGGCGAAAAAGTGCTCAACCTCCGAGGCGGGCGGAGTCCTAGTCGTCTTTTATCATCCGCGGCTGGAGGAAATTCGCGCCCGGGTGATCGAACTCGGCGGCAAGATCAGCGCCGATATCTATTCCTTCCCTGGCGGGCGGCGGTTCCATTTCGTCGAACCGAGCGGGAACGAGTGCGCGATCTGGTCGGAAGATCCCAATGCCTGATCCCGATACCATCGCTCTCGCTGCCGAAGCCGAGGCCGAGGGGCTGGAGGCGATCCTGGTGGGAGGGAACGCCGTCAACCTCCATGCTTATTCCCGCACCACTTTTGATCTCGACCTTCTTGTTCGCGAGGGGGACGTGGAGCGCTGGATCGCCTATTTCAAAACGCGCGGTTACGCGATTTCCCGACAAACAGAAAATTTTATCCGGCTCCGCCTGGAAGCCGACCCGGCGGCTGCGCTTCCGGTGGACCTGATGCTGGCCAGCGAAGAAACTTTTGGCAAGATCCAGGCGGAGAGCCGGCGCGCGAATATTGGCAACGGGCTCAGCTTTGCCATCCCCAGCCCACTCCATCTTATCGCCATGAAACTGCATGCGCTGCGCAATCCAATGCGGGCGGAAATGGGGATTGATTTGCAGGACGTCAGGCATTTAATGAGGACGGCGGAGATCGATGTCTCCAGCCCGGAGTTCAACGCGATCCTGGAGAGATATGCCACCGATACAATACGACAAGCGATCCGAGGCGAATTTACAACGTGAGCTCGCGCGGAAAAACGCGCGGCTCGATCTGCCGGAGTTCGACTCGGTACCGGCGACCGCCGGCCTGAGCAACCTCGAGGCTTTCCAACTGAGTCAGCGCCATGCCCTGGCTTTGCTCCCGGCCATGTTTGCGAACGAAGGGACAGAGGATCGGGCGGATGAGGTGACGGAGCGATTTTCGATCGGCTGACGCCGCGTCTCTTCAGATGAAATATCTGTTGTTGATCCCGGGCGGCCCGATCAGCGCCGAACGCTTAAACGCCTGAGCAGCGCCATGCCCTTCCTCGCGCGTTCCCGCGGTTCCGGTCTTACTTGGTTCATTCTCGCCGGGGCAGCGTCCGCGGTGCTCTTTTACTTCGGGACGGGTCTGCATCCGATCTGGTGGATGGTGTGGTTGGCGCCGGTGCCGGTGCTGGCAATCGCGCCGCGTCTCGGCCGCTGGGCGGCGTTCCTGCTCGCGGCCGGCGCGTGGTTCGCGGGCGAGTTTAACATGTGGAGTTACTTCACCCGCGTGGTGCAGGTGCCGCTGCCGATCACGCTCGTTCTCTTTCTCGTGCCGGCGCTGGTCTTTGCACTCGGCGTGCTCTTGGTGCGCAGCTTTCTCCGGCGTGGCGCGCTGTTCCTGGCGGCGCTCGCTTTTCCCGTCTTTTGGGTCTCCTTCCAATATCTCTCTGAGGTCGGCTCGCCGCACAGCACCTTTGGCAATCTCGGCTACACGCAGATGAATTGTCTGCCGCTGATCCAGATCGCGTCGCTCACCGGGATCTGGGGAATCAGCTTTGTCGTGCTCCTTTTTGCCGCGACCGTCGCCGCGCTCTCGATCGAACTCGGAACGCGTCGCGAGCGGACGGTTCTTTTTGCTAGTGTCGGGCTCTTTCTTGGCGCGGTCTTTCTCTTCGGCATCGGACGGTTGCGGTCGGAACCGAAGGGTGAGGCGGTCAGCATTGCCCTGATCGGAAAGGATGTGCCGATCAGTGTCTATATTAACAGCGACGAGAAGGTCGCGCTCGGGCTCCTGCGCGAGTATGCGGATGAAATCCAGCGCGCCACGCCCGCCGGGACGCAGGTCGTCGTGCTTCCGGAAAAGATCGTGCGCGTGAGCGAGGATTCGTTGCCGGAGGTGGATGCGATGTTCTCCGCCGCCGCGGCGGCAACTCATTCGACGATCGACCTGGGCATCGTCCGCCGGACGGCGTCGGGGAGCTATAATTCGGCGCGCTATTACTCCGCGGCGGGCCAATTGGAGGCGAACTACGACAAACATCATCTCGTGCCCGGACTCGAACCGGAGAAACCGGGCGCTGCCTTGGTCGTGCTGAACACACCATCCGGCCGGTGGGGACTGCAGATTTGCAAGGACATGGACTTCCCCGAGCTCAGCCGTGGATATGCGGCCGAGGGCGCGAACCTGCTGCTCGTGCCGGCGTGGGATTTCAATGTCGACCGGTGGTTGCACGCGCGGATGGCGATGCTGCGCGCGGTCGAGAATGGGTTCTCGCTCGCCCGCGCCGGCCGCAATGGGCTCCTGACCCTCAGCGATAACCGCGGTCGGGTGATCGCGGAGGCGCCGACCGCGCCCGAACACTTCGTGACCGTGACCGGAAAACTCAACGTGACCAGCGAACAAACCCTTTACTCGCGCACGGGTGATTGGTTCGCGTGGCTCTGTCTGGTCGCGCTCCTGATGCTGCTCGGCCTCTTATTCGTTAGGCGAAGGACGCCGGGGACCGACCGGGCGAGCGCGCGGGTCATTGAATGAACCGGATCGTCATCGGGTAGCGATAGAATTTTCCGTCGCTGGCCTGGATCGAGGCGATGATGACGAAGACGGCGTTCAAGACCCAAAGGATCGGAATGAAGAGAAAACCGATGAGGATGATGCAAAAGATCCCGGAGATGATGGTGTAGAGAAGCATCGAGATCTGGAAGTTGAGCGATTCCTTGCCGTGGGCATCGATCTCGGGCGACTCGCCGCGCTTAATCAGCCAGACGATGAGCGGCCCGAGCAGGTGACCAGGGAAATGGAGAAAAACGCCCAGCAAAGCGCTGGTGTGACAAAGCGCAGTCCAGGTACGCACGTTGCTGAGGGCCGAACTGGTCGGCAGCGGTGGTGGAGTCGGGAAGGTAGTTTCCATGGTGTCTATTGAATAGATGCGCCTGGCGGCGCGATTGGATTCAACAAAAAATTCTCAGGAGCGATCAACTTTACCGAAGTTTGAGGATGAAAACGTCCTTCCGCCCACCCGCGACTCCCCAATTGCTCGTAAAGGCGGCAAATCGGCCGTCGCGACTGATATCGGCGCGGGAACTCGCGTAGTAGTCGCCGCCGTAGACTGAAAAATGATGAGCGTAACGGCGCACCGCCAGGCTGCCGTCGGTCGCTACCTGGTAAATTTCGTCGTGGAAAGGTCCGTCAGGCGTTCCGGCGACCGGCGAATAACTGCTCACCAAGGTCCACTTCTCACTGTTCGCCAACATCGAGATGTGATAATCCTGCGTCCAGTCATTGCCGAAACTGATCAGCGTGAAGGGCGTATGGGGATCGGCCAGGGTACGAAACGTGATCTGATTGCGCCAGTTATCGGCCCCGATCACTGTCTTCGTGCCGTTGTCGGAATGTCCCGGCGCGTAGTCAGGGCCGTCATCGGTTAAACTCTGGACGGCGAACGTATTCAGGTTCACCACCTGGACTTCGATCGCTCCAGCGCCCTGCAGACCCGTCTTAACGGCCAGATAAGTTCCCGACTTATCAACCTGGACCTCATCCACCTGAGTCGTCTCCACGTCATAAATCACCTGGTTGGTATCCCGACGCCAAACAAAATACCCAACGACGCGATAACGCGCGTCGCGGCGGGTAAAGGCAAAGATATTGTCATTTCGAATTGGCTTGCTCATCTGCCAGAGATAATCGCCATGTCTGTATTGCGCGGTCAGGTCACCTATCTGCGTGTAACTCTGGGTTGCAACATTATAGAGCCAGATCTTCATGCCAATCGTATCGTGACAGTAGATAAGGTCGGGATCCGACCCGCTCCAGATGGCGTCGTCCCAGCGGACAGATCCTCCTCCTGGGATGATGGTATTCCAGGTAACCTTGTCGATGATCTTGAAAGCAGTCGGGTCGAATCGATACAGGAGTGGCGCAGTGCCGCTGTAGACCATCAGCCGTGTGCTATTGAGATTAAAGGTCGGCCAGTAAGAGTAGGAATTGATACATTCCGGACCGTCTTGAGAATCGGTCAGGCGCATAAAGGTAGTACCAAAGGTCGGGTCGACCACGGTGCCACCAGCGGCGGGCAAAGGAGGCGCCGGCGGCACGGGATAAATGCCGTAGTCTCGTTTTACTCCTGCAAGGAGATCGCTGGAGAGAAGGGCGTGCAAAGTGAAAACGAATGCGAACCGGCGAAGGTAAGAAGAGAAGGAAGAAGTCATAGAGTCTTTCCTTTCCACGCAAGACGGTGCCAAAAGCGGAGCCTCCCTTCCTGGGAGAGAATGCGACGAACGTCAAGATAATAACAATCGCACCCCTCGTCAGAAGTCAGGCCGATAGCCGGGACGTGAATCGCTATTGCACGATGGCTTCGACCGCGGCGTTTACGTGAATCAGCGTCGTGTCGAGAAAAGTGACGCCTTCTGGTTCAGCGCCACGGAGAAGAAGCGGCAATTCGGTGCCGGCGAGGAGGAGCGCTTCGATCTGATCGTCGTTCCGCATCCGTTCGATGATGGCGATAATCGCAGCCCGGCTTTCGGGCAGGAAATGGTTCTTGAGCAGTTCGTGGATGTATTTTTCGTGGATCAAAGCCCGTTCGGTCTCGTTAGGCGTGATCAACGCCAGTCCGACGCGGGCGAAGACATCGGGGTAAAAACGGGCGCGCATTGTGAAGCCAGTCCCTAATAGACCGAGCCGTCGGAGCCCGAGGCCTCGCGCGTGCTCGCAGGCGGCCTGCACGATGCTGAGCAACGGAATCGGCGCCCGCCGCTGGACTTCGTCGAAGACGAGATGCGGGGTGTTGGCCGCGATGAGCGCGATCTCGGCGCCGGCGCGCGCCAGCCGGTCGATCGAATCGGAAATGTAAGTCGTTAGGCTGGCGAGGTCGTTCGCGGCGAGCAGCGCGATCGCACGGTTCACATCGAGGCTGTCGATGAGGAGGTGCGGTGCGCTGCCATCGGTCACCCGCGCGCGGTAGCCGTCGAGGATGAAGCGGTAATATTCGATGGTCGATTCCGGCCCAAGCCCGCCAACGATACCGAGGGTCTTCATCCTATTGACTTGGTTACGCGCGTTTCATCCATCTTCGATCGTGCCGTGCGCCGTGAAGAATCGCGTGGACGAAAATCGCATGTCCGACGACGGAGAAAAAGATGCAGTAAGGAAAGCGGTCCGTTAGGACTCGCCGGATCTCTCCATCGCGACGAACGACTCGAAACAATTCCGGCTCGGAACCAGCCCGCTGGATCGCACGCAAAACCTCGTCGATCAATTGTTCACCGAGGCCCGGCGTCCGCGCTTCATACCAAGTTGCAGCTTCAACCAAATCTTCGACCGCCAATGGACGGACGACGATCCGCGGAATCATTTCTTGATTCGCGAGAGAATGGAAGATTTCAGTTCTTCCGCGGAGGTGCCGGACTCTGGATGGCGATGGAAATCAGCGAGACGCTCCTCCAGAATCGCATTCTCCTCCGGGGTCAGTTCTTCGTCCTCAAGTGCGATTGTGTGGCGGACCAGCTCTTGCCGTTCTGCGAATGAAAGCTTGGGAATCTCGGCAAGGATCTCGGTCAGACTCATCAAGAACTATTTCATCCGGTCAAAGGTCTTCCGCAGAATGTCGATGTCGCTCGCGTGGCCGAGTTTTTCGCGGGTGCTATCGATCCACTTTTTCTCGAGCGCGTTTTTAGTCGGGCGATCGTTTTGGTAGAAGACACCGAAGACGCCGGGGAATGGAATCTGGGCCAGTTTGTACGCCGCGAGCTCGTCGGTCACATCGTGGCGCGCTTCGTCCTCGGGCGTGTTGTCGTATTTTTTCTCCTCGATCACTTCGAAAGCGCCGCCTTTGCGCGGGTTGGCGTTGTCGAAGGCGCCGGGGAAAAACTCGACGCACTCGCTCAGGCATTCGATAACGCTGAAGCCCGGATGATCCATCGCGCGCTCGATCATTTGGATCATGTGGTTGACCTGGCTGGCGTGGGTCCGCGCGACGAAGGTGGCTCCGCTCGCGACGAGTTTCTTCATCGCGTTGACTGGCTGGTCGATCGCGCCTTGCGGGTCGGTCTTCGATTTGAACCCGATCGGCGAAGTAGGCGAAGTCTGCTTTTTCGTCAGGCCATAGACGAAGTTGTCCATGATGACGTAGGTCATGTTGATGTTTTTGCGCGCGCCGTGGTCGAGGTGGTTGCCGCCAATACTGAACCCGTCGCCGTCGCCACCGAACAAAAAGACGTGCAGATCGGGCCGGGCCAGGCTGATGCCGCTAGCGAGCGGGACGGCGCGGCCGTGGATGAAGTGGACGCCGTGGCCGTTGACGAAATAGGGAAAGCGCGAGGAGCAGCCGATACCAGCCAAGGTGACGATTTTCTCGTGCTCGATCTGGCGTTTCTCGATGACTTTGTAGTAAGAGGCGAGAACGGCGAAATCCCCGCAGCCGGGACACCACGTGGGGTGATCGGCGGTGATGGCCTTCTTGGTGAGTTTCTCGCGTGGCGGTTCAGCGGTCAGTGTGTCGGTGCTCATTTTGGAATTCGTTAGTGAAGATTGGTTGGCGCGAGACTAGGCGGCGGTGGAGTCCTTGGACTTGCTCGGCATCGCCGATTCGTAGGTCTCGGGACGGGTCGGCGTGGTATCGCCGGCGTGATCGACGGCGGTGGAAACCTCTGCTTCAGCGCGCGCCGTGGCGACAGCGACGGGCGGGACATCGGTGGTCTTGTCGGCTCCGTTGCGCGAGGCCGGCGGGAAGACTTTGCCTTCGAAGACGCGCCCGAGGATTTCCTTCACCCGGAAAGTGAGGCCGTCGGTCTTGGTGAGGCTCGAGATTTTCGGCTCGCAATAGCGGGCGCGCAGAATGGTGGCGAGTTGACCGAAGCCGTAAACACCCTCGTCGTTCATCTCGACGACCACGACGCGTTTGAATTTCGCGAAGATTTTCTCGAGGCCGTTCGGCAACGGATGGACATGGCGCAGGTGGATCGCGCCGAGGTTTTCGCCATGGCGCCGGCCGCGTTTCACGGCGTCGTGGATCGGGCCGTAGGTGGAGCCCCAGCCGACGAGCAGGACGTCGCCCTCGGTGTCGCCGAAAATTTCCGGGACCGGAATTTCCTCGGCGAGCTCGCGCAATTTATTGCGACGCTTGGCCGTCATGGCCATGTGCAGTTTCGGGCTGCCGGTGGGATGGCCCCACTCGTCGTGTTCGAGGCCGCTGATGAGCGGATATTTGCCATCGCGAATCGCCGTGCCGGGCGGCGCGTGGTGGGTGATCTGGTCGAGGGCGTAGGGCTTGTGGCTGTCGACCGGTGTCAGGTCCGGTTTCGATTCCAGCATCAAATCGGCGAGCCTTGGTTCCTCGAAGGCCTCGATGCGAGTGGCGAGCGAGGTATCGCTGAGAATGAACACCGGCGTGCTGTATTTGCGGGCAATGCGGGCGGCTTCGATCGCGATGTAGAAGCAATCCTCAACCGTTTCGGCAGCGAGGACGACGCGCGGGCTGTCGCCATGGCCACCATAGATCGCCTGGAACAGGTCGCTCTGTTCGACGTTGGTGGGGAGGCCGGTACTCGGTCCGCCGCGCTGGACGTTAATGACCACGAGCGGGATCTCGGCCATCGAGGACCAGCCGATGGCTTCGGTCTTGAGTGAGATGCCGGGTCCGGCGCTGCCGGTGACGGCGAGGTTGCCGGAATAGGAAAAGCCGAGCGCGATCGAGACCGCGGCCAGCTCGTCCTCGGCCTGGACAAAGAGACCACCATATTTGGGCAACTCGCGCCGCAGCGTTTCCATGACGGAAGACCACGGGGTGATCGGGTAGCCTGCTCCGTAGCGCACGCCGGCGGCGATCAACCCGTAGGCGAGCGCCTGATTGCCATCCATCGTAATCTGGTCGGGCGCACCCGGCTTTTTCGCGATGTGCTCAAATTGGTATTGGTGCGAGAGAACTTTCCCGACCGGGTAGGCGTAGCCGGCCTGAAACGCCATCAGCGCGGTGTTGACGATGCTCTCGTCTTTGCCGGCGAATTTTTCGCTGATGATCTTTTTCATCTTCTCGACATCGAGATGAAAAATTTTCGAGATCAGGCCGAGGACGAAGATGTTTTTGCCCTTGTCCTTGGCGGTGCCGCCGAGCGCCTCGACCGTCAGGCCGGTGATCGGCACGCCGACGTAAACGAAGCGCTTGTCGTCGAGATTCGGCTCGACGTTATCGGAATCATAAAGCAGGACGCCGCCTTCCCTCAGGAAGTCGATGTGGTCCTGGTAGCTGTGTTGATAAAAGGCGACGAGGAAATCGGCTTCGTCACCGGCGGAGAGGACTTCGCCCGACCCGATGCGGACCTGAAAAATCGACGGCCCGCCCGAGATCGTAGCGGGAATCGTCATGTAGGTCATGACGTCCTGATCGCTCCGGCCGGCGAGCCGGGCGAGGAAAGCTCCGGCGCTTTGAATGCCGTCCTGCGAGTTGCCGGCGAGCCGAATGACAGCGTCGTTGATGTTTTCCGGACGAAGATCGGCGCGCTCGGAAGCGCCAGTTGGCGGAATGGTTTCGGGCGAGCTTGGAGTAGGATTCACGCAGCGGGATAGGGTTGGTTGAAATGATTAGTGTAGCCTGGTACTCTTAGGCAATGATGCCCAGATTGCCAGTGTAAACCTCAGACGCCACCCCGAATGGCCCTCTAGTTCCGCTTGCTCTGCTCTGGCCCCTGCCCGTCAGTGAGGACCGATGGGCGGCCTCGTCGTTAAACCTCGCGCACGGATTTTCCACGGGCACGACTGGGTGTTCAGCGGCGAAGTTCTGAAGATCTTCGGCTCGCCGAAGGACGGCGACGTCATCTCGCTCAAGGACGGCCGCGATCACCTCATTGGGAGCGCGATCTACAACTCGAAATCGCAAATCGTGGCCCGCCGTTTCTCGCGTCGGAAACAGGATCTCGATCTCGATTTTTTCCAGCGCCGAATCGCTCAGGCGATCGAGTATCGGGCACGGCGCGGGATCGATCCGCGACTTTGCCGTCTCGTCTGGAGCGAGAGCGATGGGCTGCCGGGTGTAATCGTCGATCGTTACGGCGATCAACTGGTCCTCCAAACTCTGACTCTCGCGATGGATCAGCGCAAGGAGTTGATCGTTAGGGCACTGGGCGCGACGCTTGGCTCAATTTCGATTCTCGAGCGCAACGATGCGCCGGTGCGGCGCGCCGAGGGTATGGAACTGCGCAGCGGAATGCTCTTCGGCGAAGCGCCGGGCGACGTCGAAATCGAGGTCGCCGGACTCAGATTGCAGGTCGACCTTCTGCATTCCCAAAAGACCGGTTTTTATCTCGATCAACTCCCGAACTACGCCCTCGTCGCGCAGCACGCGGGGAGCCGGCGGGTGCTCGATTGTTTCACCAGCCAAGGCGGCTTCGCCCTTGCCTGCGCACGAGGTGGCGCGACGGAGGTCGTGGGAGTCGAAGTTGGCGCGGAGAGCATCCGCGCCGCCGAGCAAAACGCGACGCGCAATCAACTCGCCGTGCGCTGGGTCGAGCAGGACGTTTTCCAATTCCTCCGTGGGGCCGAGAAGGCGGAGGAGCGCTTCGATCTCGTGATTCTGGATCCGCCTTCCTTTACCAAAACCAAAGGCGGCCTGCACGACGCGCTTCGCGGTTACAAGGAACTGCACGTACGCGCTTTTAATCTCCTTTCGCCTAACGGATTGCTCGCCACTTTTTCCTGCTCCCATCACGTCGGCGGGGAAATTTTCGAGAAAATGATCGCGGACGCGCTGGTCGACGCCCGGCGTTCCGCCCGGCGTTTACGCCGTTTCGAGCAGGCGCTCGATCACCCCGTCCTGCCGACTTTGCCGGAGACAGAATACTTTCGCGGCCTGCTCCTCGAGATGATGCCCGGTCGTTAGGCAAGGGCCTTCTTTCTCAATTTTTGCCAAACGTGCGCGAAAAATCTGGCAATCTTCGAACGGCCATTTAATATCCCCGGCGTAGGATCCGCCGCTCAAAACGCCATGTCTGAACGCATCCGCCCGATCGAACAAATGTTGGAGCTAAACGAAGAAGACAGTGTCAGCACCGAGCACCTCGATTCCCAGGTGCAGAAAGCGCAGGAGCAATTGCTCCAACTCAAGCGCCAGCAGGAGCAAATCGAAAAACAGAAGCGCGAACTCGAGGAACTGAGCCGCCGCCAGGAAGAACTGGAGCGGGGCCGGGCCGAGATGACCGACAAGCTGACCCGCTCCCTTGTCGTCCTAGAACGCGAAGCCTATGACGCCCAGAAAAAAATGGAGCAACTCCGGGCGACCCGGGAGAGTTTCGGCCAGCACCTCGAGCTGCTCGAGTCGATCGATCCGCGCACCTGGAATCCGGTCGACCTGAGCAAGGAACTGAGCCGCGCTCTCAGCACAGTGGATGATGCGCGGACTGAGTACAGCCAGCAGCGCAGCCGCCTTCAGGCGACCGCGGACGAAAACGAAGCCGGTCCTTTGCCGGAGATGAGCAGCGGTTTTGAAACAAGCGGAGAGCCCGCTCACTCCTTCGGGCAATGGCTCCAGATCGGCCTCGCCTTGAGCCTGCCGTTGATCATCTTCGGAGCGATCGCGCTCCTCCTCTTCTTCTACTTCAGCGGCGCAACTCGTTAGGCGAGCGAGCATGGCACGACGACGCGCTCACTCCGACACACCGCTCGATCAGAAGCAGCAGGAACTCGCGCGCCTCGAGGCAAATCTGCGCAAGCAGATGGACGATCTCCAGCGCATGATCGAGGAAGCGCCCCGCGTGGCGGAGGAAAAGACCCGCCGCGAACGCGAGGAATTATTTGAGCGCGCCAGTTCCGGCGGCCGTCGCCTCGATGTCTCGATGGCATTGAATGACAAACGCTACAGCGACTTTGGCCGCGAAACCCGTCGGCCCCGGTCCCTTCGCAAACAGCGCAGCGAAGGCCGCCTCATCTTTCTCGTCCTCATCATCGCGCTCTCGATCGCGATCATCTGGATCGCGACCCATCTGCATTTTTGATCCGCTCACTCGCTGCCGGGTGGCAAAGTGAGGCCAAGCCTGTTGATTGCGCGTAATGTCCACGCCGTCCGATCTCGATGTCGCCTACGTCGCGCGCCTCGCCCGGCTCGAACTGAGTCCGGAGGAAACGGCGCTTTTCCAGACCCAGCTTGCGCAAGTCCTGAAGCACGCGGCAAAACTCCAGGAGTTGAATCTCGACGGCGTCGAACCGGACGCGCACGCCTCGTCGAAGTTTGACGTCTGGCGCAGAGACGAATCCCGGCCCGGCCTGACACAGGAGGAAGCCCTCCGCAATGCGCCCCGCGTCGCGAACGACCTCTTCATCGTCCCAAAGGTGATCGAATGACGTCGCGCGATCTTCCCGGCCTGACGATCGTCGAATTGCAGAAGCTTTTGCGGGCGCGCGAGGTGACGCCGCGCGAAGTGCTGGAGGCGTTGCAGGAGCGGATCGAAACCCTCGAACCAAAAATTGACGCCTACCTCTCGGCGATTTCGACGCCGCTCTCGCCGCCGCCGCGACGGTCGATGTGCGCCTGCCGTTAGGCGGAATCCCCTTGGCGGTAAAGGACGTGATCAGCGTGGCGGGGCAGTCATGCACCTGCGCCTCCCGGATGCTGCGCGATTACCGCGCGATGTTTGACGCGACCGTGATCTCGAAGCTGAAAACGGCGGGCGCGATTCCCTTTGGAAAGACAAACATGAACGAGTTCGCGATGGGCTCCTCGACCGAGAACTCGAGCGTCAAGCAGACCCGCAATCTGTGAGACACGAGTCGTACTCCCGGCGGCTCGAGCGGAGGCTCGGCCGCGGCGATCGCGGCCGAGATGGCGATCGGTTCGCTAGGCTCGGACACCGGCGGATCAGTCCGCCAACCGGCGGCGCTGACTGGCGCGGTCGGCCTGAAGCCGAGCTACGGACGCGTTTCACGCTGCGGGCTGGTCGCGTTTGTTTCTTCGCTCGACCAGGTCGGTCCGATCACGAAACGGTGCGCGATTGCGCCCTCCTCCCAGTCGGACGCCGCGCAGATTTTTTCCCGGTCGCCGTTATAGCTCATTGTTAGGCCGCGCCGGCCAGTTGCGCATCGCGCCGGCGCACGATGAGTAGGGTGACAAACGCGGCCAGCGCGCAGATCACTGCCCCGATCGCGAGCGTTGCGGAGGTCCCGACGTAGTGCGCGACCGCGCCCGCCTGGAGAGCGCCAAACGGAATCATTCCACCGAAAATCAGGGCCCAGATTCCCATCACCCGGCCGCGCATTTCGTCGGGCACGATCGTCTGCACCGTGGTGTTAGAGGTGGAAAAGAAAAGCATCATCCCGAACCCGATGCCGGCAAGGCAGAGGAGCGCGATCGTCAGGTTGCGGTTGAAGGCGAAGATGAGGAGCATCGCGGAAAAGAGCCAGACGCCGCCGAAGGCGAGTTTGCGCGGAGAAATGTTGCTCCCAAAAGTCGCGGTCGTCAGCGCGCCGATGAGCGCCCCGACTCCGCTCGCACCTAACAAAAAGCCGTAACCCTGTTCGCCGAGATGGAGCACGTCGCGGGCGAAAGCCGGCATGAGCACAGAGTAAGACCAGCCGAATATCCCGACGATCGCGAAGAGCGCGAAAATTGTCCGGACACGGACATGATTCCAGACGTAACGAAAACCTTCGAGCGATTGCGCAAGCGGCCCGCCGCGCCCGGGAATTGGCGCGTGCGGCGGCAGGCGCATCATGAGGAGACCGCTGAGAACTGCAAGAAAGCTCACGCCATCGATAAAAAAACAGAGCGCAATCCCGACTTTCGCCATCAGGAAACCCGCGATCGCCGGACCGATGATGCGCGCACCGTTGAACATGGCGGAGTTGAGTGAAATCGCATTCATCAGATCCTCGCGGCTCGCGATCTCGACGACGAACGATTGCCGCGCCGGCATGTCGAAGGCCATCGCCACGCCGCCACACAAGCCGAGCACAATGATCTGCCACGGCCGGATGAGTCCCGACCAGATCAGCCCTGCAAAAATAAAAGCGAAAACCATCATCGCGACCTGAGTGCAGATGAGAACGGAACGTTTCGGGAAACGATCGGCCGCCCACCCGCCCCAAGTGGCGAAAAACAGCATCGGCGCCGTCCCGGCGGCGGCGACGATGCCTAACAATGCCTTGGAGCCGGTCAATTGGTAAACCAGCCAGCCCTGCGCCGTGTTCGTCATCCAGGAGCCGATCAAAGAAACGATCTGTCCGCAAAAATAGAGGCGGTAGTTGCGATACTGGAAGGCGGAAAAGGTTTTTCGCCACGAAACACCGCCGGTCGCGACCCGGCGCGGGCGGCCGGTCAGATCCTCCGGCACGGCGGCGGTGCGTTGGAATTCGGGCGCTTTCATCGGCGGGCGAGATTTCCTCGCCTGCTTTGCCCACGAATCCAAGCGAAGAATTTTCCCCTAACGAGAAGCGACGCGCGGCAGACGCACCCTGGCCAAACCGTCGAGGTGGCGGGAAACGAATCAAGAAAGTGAAACTTCCGATTTTTCGTTCTTTCGCGGCGCTTTCTTTCCTGGCGGCGGTTTCGTCGCCGGCCAGTCTCGCCACCCTGGAAATGGTCGCGAGCTTTCCCGACCAGCAGGTGACCGGCGTGGCCGTTTCCAAGGAGGGACGGATCTTCGTCAATTTTCCCAACTGGTCCGACGATCACAGCCTCTCCGTCGCGGAACTGATCGACGGAAAACCGGTCCCCTTCCCAAACGAAGAGTGGAATCGACCGGGCACGCCGGAGAAGCGTTTCGTCTGCGTGCAAGGCGTCTACGTTGACGACAGCGACAGCCTCTGGATTCTCGATCCCGCCGCCCCGAAGATGCAAGAGACCGTGGTGCGCGGTCCGAAGCTCGTGAAAGTCGACCTGGTCAAGAACGCCGTCGTGCAGACGATTCCTTTCGGCGAAAAGATCGCGCCAGGGAAGAGTTATCTGAATGACGTCCGCATCGACATTAAGACCCAAACCGCCTACATCACCGACTCCGGCCTGGGCGCGATCGTGGTCGTGGACCTGACAAGCGGAAAAGCGCGGCGCGTCCTGGAAGACGATCATTCCACCAAGGCAGAGAAAGACTTTAAGCTGCAAATCAAAGGCAGGGCTTTAGTGGGTGAGAATGGAAAACCACCGCAGATCCATTCCGATGGGATCGCTCTAGATAGGCTGAACGGCTTTCTCTATTATCATGCCTTGACCGGACACACGCTTTACCGAATCAAGACAGCCGACCTGCAAAATTCTCGCCTCACGAAAAGCGATCTCGCTTCCAGAGTCGAGACAGTCATCGAAACCCCGGCCCCAGACGGGATGATCATGGGACCTGACGGAAAGCTTTACCTGACCGATGTTGAACACGGCGCGGTCATCGCCTTCAATCCAAAGGAGAAAAAGCTGGAGCAAGTCGCGGTCGATGGCCGCCTAAGCTGGCCCGATAGTCTGGCGTGGGGACCGAACGGCTCGCTCTACGTAACCACCTCCCAAATTCAGGATATGCCGCGTTTCAATGGCGGTAAGGACGCGCGCACCATCCCCTATCATCTCTTCAGGATTGTCGAAGCACTGGCGTCACCCTAGCGCACAAGAAGAGAGTGCTCCCTCCATCTTCGTGTCCCGGATGATCGGATAAATGTCCTATCTCTTGCGAGTTGAAGGTCGGAACTTTGGCCATGCGTCCGAAGCAAATTGGAATCGTTGGTTTCGATCATGTCATCGCTTCCCATATGACCGGACCAGCCGACGCTTTCTCGGCGGCCTACCTGGACGATGGTTTCGGCGGCCATATTCCCTGCTACCAAACGCGGACGCTCGGCTTAACGATCAAACCATTCAAAACCGAATCGGGAATGCCTTTTCAGCCGCAGGATTCGGTTGCCAGCGCGCCACCCTTGGACACGATAATAATAGCCGGCGGGAGTGGCATCCTCCGGCCCGAAATTCAAGAACCATTGGCGGAGTGGCTTCTCAGCCGCGCTCACGAAACGCGCCGGCTCGCCTCCATCTGCACCGGGGTTTACGCGCTGGCCTCGACCGGTCTCCTCGACGGACGAGAGGTAACCAGTCATTGGCGTTCTGCGTCGGATTTGCGGCGGCGCCACCCGGCCCTGCGGGTCGATCACAAGCGCCGCCTCATCCATGATGGCCGGTTCTTCACTTCAGCTGGCCTGACCGGTGGAGTCGACCTGGCACTGGCCTTGATTGAAGAAGATTACGGCCAACAAGTGGCGCTTTCAGTTGGCCGGGAACTCATGACGTATCTCGTGCCGAAGGCTCAGCCCAACGACAACGAAGGGTCCTTCCATCCAAGCCGCCAACCGATCGATCGCTTTGGGGACCTTGTGGCCTGGATCATGCGCAACTTGCAGCAGAATCTCACCGTGGAGGTCATGGCACGACAGGCCTGTATGTGCCCAGCCCATTTCACCCGCGCTTTCAAAAGTGTCTTCGGCAACACTCCCGGAGAATTCGTCGAGAACCTGCGCCTCAACGAAGCGCGACGACGCCTTTCTTCCCGGGGCAAAACAGTGCGGAGCGTTGCCAGCTCGGTGGGTTTTCGCGATGCCGACACCTTTCGTCGTGCCTTTGAGCGCCGCTTCGGTTCCGGACCAGCGAGCTATCTCGCCGGGAATGAAACCACCCCGTTGAGGGCGCGCCCACGTCCTAGAGCTGTTGTTCGTTAGGCTACGATTGCGACACCGCTTTCGAGTGCGCGTTCAAAGGTAGTTGGCAGAGGTCCCGAAGTGTCGCCTTTAAGTCCTAACGCTACTTTCTCTGACCCCTTAAAACTTGGTCGTTACCTAACTAAACATACCAATGGAGAAACTAATGATCAGAACCATAATCACCAAGTTCGGATTTCTTCGCAAGGCCCTTGCGGTCGGCGTGGCGATTCCGATTCTCGCGGGTTCCGCTGCGTTCGCTCAAGAGCAGTCGCAGCCGGGCCTGAGCCCGGACGAACCGCTCAATGACCCTGGCGCAACCGGTGCCGGAGTAGCGGGTAGTCAACCTAATGCGATCGGTCAAATCGAGGGAGGCTCAGTGGCCGAAACCGAGCGCATTATCGTGACCGGTTCCAATATTCCGACGGCCCAGGAAGTCGGACCCAACCCGGTCTTAAACATCAATCGTGACCTGATCAACAAGTCGGGCGCGCGAACCGCAGAAGCGCTGATCAAGGATCTTCCGGTAGCCAACGGCGGCGGCGTCCCGATTGCCAACAACGCCACGGGCTTCACTCCTGGCGCGTCGGCTATCTCGCTCCGCGGCCTCGGACCTCAGGAAACCCTCGTCCTGGTCGACGGCCGGCGGCTCGCGCCGTATCCAGTCGGTCAAGGTGGAACAAATTCCTTCTTCGATTTGCGCTCGATTCCGGAAGCGGCCATCGAGAGCATCGAAATTCTGAAGGACGGTGCTTCCACGACCTACGGCGCAGACGCCGTGGCAGGTGTGGTCAATATCAAGCTGCGCCACGACTACAAAGGGGCGGAAGCCTCCGTGTCGTATGGCAACACGCTGGATAAGGACTCGGGCGAATTTCGCGCCTCGGTCATCTTCGGTGTGGGTGACGGCACCACCCAGGTCACCGGCACGATGAACTATTACAAACGCAATTCTATCTTCAATCGTGACCGCGGTTACTCATCGGTGCCTCCCTTCCTGAGTAGCAACTCCACACCTTATAACCTCCAGCTGTCGAGAGATGTGGTCATTGCCGCAGGCGTGGATCCGGCCACTTTGCCGAACCCCGCAAGCGGGGTTATCTTCGGCACCGCGCCGACGGGTTCAGCCGGCAATTCGCCGGCTTCAGCCTATATCTATGGCACAAGCCGGCCGCGAGCGCCCTTCGATCAATTACCTGGTTTCGATTTCAACCAATTCTCAAGCGCCTACCCGGAGCTCGAGAATTACGGTGGATTCGCCAACTTCAGCCATAAGATCTTTGGCGATCAAATGGTTCTCTTCGGTGACGTCTTCTACGAGCACAGCAGCACGCACAATGAGCTGGCACCGACCGCGACCGGCGACTTCCAGACTCCCGGCGCGGTTGCGATCGCCATCCCGCCTGGCACGAACCTGAACGGCGTCGCACCTCCGAACACGCCGACCTTTGAAGAGGTTGGATTGCCGCCTGACGCGGTCAACCCATTCAATCCGTTCAACCAGATTATCTCTGGTGGCAGCCGCGCGCGATTCCTGGAGTTCGGGAATCGTCTCTTTGATAACACGACCGACAACTTCCTCGCCACACTCGGGGTGAAAGGCGACAAGTTGTTCGACGGAACGTGGGGTTACGACACCGGATTCCGCTATAACAATATCCAGGCAAGCTCGCCATCGACGGTCGTCTCAAGCTCTCGGCTTTCCCAGATTCTGAATCAAAACTCACCGGTCTTTGGCCCGGGTGGCGCTTTAGAAGGTGGGACGGCGTTTAATCCCTTCGCGGATGCGCTGCACGGCCCGCCAGTTCCGACCAATGCCGCGGATGTGGCCTATGCCACCATTCATCCCAAAGATGTGGATACGTCGGAGATTGCGACTCTAGATCTCAATATCTACACCACTTCCCTCTTTAAGCTGCCAGCGGGCGGACTCGGTTTTGCTTTCGGTGGACAATTCCGCCGTGAGCAGCTGACCCAGGATGTCGATCAACTTTCGCTCGATGGCGACATTGCCGGCAATTCGACAGGCGCCAGCACTCACGCGGGCCGAAAGGACTGGGCGATCTATGCAGAAGCCAATATCCCAATCACGAGCCCGACCTTCAATTTCCCGGGTTTCTATTCGTTGGAACTTTCGGCCGCGGTGCGCTACGAAGCCTTCACAAACAACAACACGAACGTGGCGGTGCCAAAATTTGGTATCCGCTGGCAGCCTCTCGATGAATCACTCACCATTCGTGCCACGATTGGCAAGGGCTTCCGCGAGCCGTCCCTGATCCAACTTTACGGCAGTCCGACTTCCGCTCTCGGATTGGTTACCGATACCCTGCCCACCTCGTTAGGTGGCCCTCCGGTCCCGATTGGCGACCCAAGCCGGACTGAGCCGGAACAGAACCTCGTCTTCACCAGCAGCCCGGTATTGACACCGGAAGATTCCGTCTCCTTCACAACCGGTATCGTCTGGACGCCAAAGTTTGTGCCTGGCCTGACGGCTTCAATCGATATTTGGGACATCGAGCAGACTGGCTTGGTGGCTCTGTCGAGCGTCCCAGGAATTCTCAACCGTGAACAGTTCGGTGGCCTCCTACCAGGCGAAATCGTAGAGAGGGGCGCAACGGGATACATCAACCGCATTTTCGTCCCGTTCATCAACAGCGGTAGCGTTCAGGTGAACGGTATCGATTTGGGTCTCCAATACATCTATCCAACATCGTTCGGCACCTTCACCTCGCTCACGCAAGTGACCTGGACGAACAAGTACGAAGTCCAGCTGGTGGATGGCGGCAAAACGTCCGAACTAAACGGGGTCTCGGTCGCCAGCGTCTCAGCCATCAGTGCCGACGGCTACCTGAGGTGGCGTGGAGTTCACCGTCTCGACTGGAATTGGAACGGCTGGGATTTGGTTGGCACGCTGCGTTACCTTGATGGATTCAAGGAACTGAAGCCCGATGGGCGCAATCACTACGTCAGTCAGACGTGGATTGTTGATGGCCAGGCGTCGTATGACTTTACCTTCGTCCCGCCGGTCGAGAATCAGGCCGTCGCCGGTTATTCGAAGGATGCGAAAGACATATCCACAGGCCAAGACGGCAAACCGACCGAAGCGTCGGCCACTCAAACGTCCAGCTACGGTCTGCCGATGTGGAAGCGTGCGCTCAACGGAACAACCATCACGTTGGGATGCAATAACATTTTCGGAACCGACCCTCCGAAGGCCTTTGGCTTCGGCGGCAACACGACAAACTATCCCGGTTTCCTCTACGATTCCACCGGGCGGTTTCTATACATCCAGTTAACTAAGAAGTTCTAAGTGGTCCTGTGACAGATGGGTCCCCCAAGGGGGCTACGAGTGGCCGACTGATAAGCCGCTTCGTAGCCCCCTCGCCCAGCAACGAGCGATCTTTCACAAACAATGAAGGCTCGTCCACTTACTGCGAACCTCGAGATCCAAGACCGCCGACGATGGCTATCTACCTTTCTAAATCAAAAATCCTCGCCCGGCTTGCTCCATGGTTCCTCCTGGTGGCAGCAAGTCCGGCCGCCGAAATCTCTTTCGACTATGACCACACCCGGCCGCTCAAAGTGCGGGACGCGGGAACCAGGGATTCGGATGGCATCCTGCTTCGCGAGATCACTTACGATAGCGCCGATGGCAGTCGGAATGCAGCAACGATCGTTTCTCCCAAGGCGGTAACGGGGCCGCGTCCGGGAATACTCTTTGTCCATTGGTACGGACCGCCCGCGCCCACCTCGAACCGAACCCAATTTGTCCCCGATGCCGTCGCGCTGGCGAAAGCGGGTGCCTTGTCGCTCTTAATCGACACCCAGTGGTCCCGGCCAGAATATTTCGACGAGCGGACACGGGCGGGTGATTACGATCGATCGGTTCGGCAGGTTAAGGATTTGCGGCGGGCGATCGATGTTCTCATAGCGCAGCCAAAGATCGACCCAAAACGCGTGGCTTATGTCGGCCACGACTTCGGCGCCATGTACGGCGTCCTCGCCGCGGCCCGCGACGCACGCGTCCGGGCGTTTGTCTTCATGGCGGGCGCGCAATCGTTCAGTGACTGGTTCCTCTATGGCAAGCCGAAGCTGGAAGGCGAAGCACGTCAAAAATTCGTGGATGAATTGGCGCCGCTCGATCCCATCCGTTATCTGCCGAAGCTGAAGATGCCGATTTTGCTCCAGTTCGCCGACAACGATATTCATGTCTCTAAAGCGCGTGCGGATGCTCTGGCGGCGGCCGCCGCGGAACCGAAGGACGTGCGGTTCTACTCCGCTGAGCATGAACTCAACGAAGAAGCGACCCGCGAACGAATTGGGTGGCTGAAAGAGACCCTGAAAATCAAAACGACGGATGGACCGACTGCGAATTCTACACCAGCGGACTAAAGCTTGGCATCACCCTGGCCTAAGAGCGACGAGACGTCGCCGGAGCCCACCTGCGGTAGGCTTCCCTTCCATTTCGATCTCCCGAAGGACGCATGAAGTCCGTCAGGTCGCGCGGCCGGGGTCCGCCGCGAGTCATCGGCCTCCTTCGCATTTGCGCGCAACGGGTTTACATTCGACAGAGAGCCATCGTTGGACTCATCTGGAGATCTGGAATGAAGGACTGGCCATCCCCATGACGAGGCGAGAAAAAGAAAATTCGAACGAAGCCAAATCGACTCCTGATCTGGCTTCTTCGACGCTTTCGGCGTCCCCCGAAGATGCTGCCTCGGACACGGCGAAGGCACTGGCCGAAATGATGCCGCTGGTCTACGAAGAACTTCGCGTGCTGGCCGGCGGTTACCTGCGCCACGAGCGACCAGAGCATACTCTGCAGCGCACGGCGCTGGTCCACGAAGCCTATCTGCGGCTCGCCGCGCAGAAAGAAGTGGCCTGGGAAAATCCCGGTCACCTCCTCGCCATTTTTGCGCGGCTCATGCGCCAGACTCTGACCAATCACGCCGTTGCCCGAACCCGAGCCAAGCGCGGGGGAAATGATCCGACCGAAGTGATGTTGGAATTCTACGAACGGCACCAGATCGATGTCGCGGCGGTGGACGAAGCGCTCCGGGAACTGGAGGCGCTCGATCCGCGCCAGGCTCAGATCGTGGAGCTGCGTTTTTTTGCCGGCTTAACGATCGAAGAAATCGCCACTCTGTTATCCATCTCGCCCGCGACGGTGAAGCGGGAATGGGCCGTGGCAAAACTCTGGCTGCGGCGGAGCCTGTTGGAATTCCATTGATCGCCCGGCTATGTTTTGATGAAGATAAACCCGCCCAAAATTCACATTTGGTAGAATGAACCAGGAACATTGGAGCCGGCTGAAAGGGATCGTGGCTGATGCCCTGGAGGAAGATTCGCCCTCCGCCCGCACTGCTCTCCTGCAGCGCGAATGCGGAGACGACCTCCGGTTGCTTCGTGAAGCCGAGTCCTTTCTCGCCGGGGCAGACACGGTTGCCGCCGAAGGCACCGATCGCCTGGAAGAATGCGCCAGGGTCGCCAGCTCCGCGGTGCGTCGGGAACGAATTTCACTCACCGGACAACGTGTGGGCGCCTACGTTATTGTGCGGGAGCTGGGTCATGGCGGCATGGCGACGGTCTATCTCGGAGCGCGGGCGGATGGATATTTTGAGAAAGAGGTTGCGATCAAAATCATCAAGCCCGTTGATGGCAACACGGCCGAACTGCTGGATCGTTTTCGCGCCGAACGCGAGGTCCTGGCGTCGCTTGATCATCCGAATATCGCCTCACTCTTCGATGCCGGCACGACTGCGAACGGTCTGCCCTACTTCGTGATGGAGTATGTGCCGGGCACGCCGGTGACCGACTACGTGAACGAGCATCACCTTCCGCTGCGCCAGCGCCTCGCCCTCTTCCTGAAAATCTGTGCAGCTGTCGAAGTGGCCCATCGGCGCAGGGTCGTGCACCGTGATCTGAAAAGAAGCAACATCCTTGTGACCGCGGAGGGCGAACCCAAGCTCCTCGACTTTGGCATCGCCAAACTGCTCGAAGAAAATCCCCTGGCCCTCACTGCTACCGGGCAACAACGGCTAACTCCTATCTCCGCTTCACCCGAACAGGCGCGCGGTGACGAAGTGACAACGGCGAGCGATATCTATGCCCTCGGTGCGTTGCTCTACGAAATGTTGACCGGTCATACCCCGCATCAATTTCGGATGCGTCAGCCCGACTTGGATGAAGTCGCGCGAGTGGTCTGCAAAGAGGAACCTCTTCTGCCCAGCCTCGCGGCCAAGGAATCCGAGACTCGCCATGCTCTGCGCGGCGATCTCGACGCCATCATCCTCCGAGCGATGCGGAAGGATCCAGCGGAACGCTACGCCTCGGTCGCGGGCTTGGAGACGGACGTTCGACACTATCTCGCGGGCGAACCGGTTCACGCGCGTCCCAGTACTCTGCCTTATCGATTGGCACGCTTTGCAGGCCGTCATAAACCATCCGCCAAAAGTATTGCGCTGGCTGCGCTTCTCCTGGTCCTGGCGCTTCTCTCCGGGTTTTTTCTGGTCCGTCATTCTCAACCCAAGGCCCGTATATCGTATCGCCAGCTCGGCGCTGCCATCCCAGCAAAGAGTGTTGCCGTCCTTCCCTTTGACGACTTCGCGGCTCCCGATGGGACCAGTTACTTTGCCGACGGAATCCAGGATGACATTCTGACCGATCTCGCCAAGGCAGAAGACCTTAAGGTTATCAGCCGCTCGGGTGTCTCTCAATATCGCAAGGGCGTGCGGGATGTGCGTGAGATTCGTCAAAACCTGGGGGTTGCTTATGTCCTCGAAGGAAGTGTGCGAAGGCTGGACGACCGGGTCCGGGTAAATGCCCAGCTTATCGACACTGAGTCTGACGTGCAGGTGTGGGCTGAACAATATGACCGCAAACTGGACGACCTTTTTGCGTTGCAGAGCGATCTCTCACAAGCAGTCGTAACTCAGCTCAAGGGACGATTGTCGGCGCGTGAAAAGGCGGCGATTGAAAGCCAGCCGACGGCCGACGTAAAAGCCTATGATTTATACCTTCAGGCGCGGGAGCTATTTTTCGATTACCAGTATACAAAGGCAGATGAGCTTTTGGATCAGGTGATCGCGCGCGACCCCAAGTTTGCCCTGGCTTATTGCCTTCGGGCGAACGTGAATCTGTACATCTATCGCTTCACCGAAGACATGGCACCGGCTCGTTTGGAGAAAGCCAGGGTCGCTGCCGAGACAGCCCTTCAGTTAGCCCCCAATCTCTCGGAGAGTCATCTTGCCCAGGCGCAATACTATTACAATGGGCTGCGAGATTATGAAAAAGCTCAGGCAGAGCTGGCTTCCGCTCCTCCCCCTTTGCCGGGCGGGCGCGTCCGGTTCTTTGATCTGACTGCGTTGACCGAACGCCGGTTGGGTCGCTGGAAGGAAGCTTTGCGCGATGGAGAGAAGGCGTGGGAAATCGACCCGCACGATCCCTTTGTCGCGACCGAAGTCATTCAGACCTATCAATTTTTGCGCAGATATCCGGAAGCGGAAAAGAAAGCCGAGCAGGCCATCCGGAATATTCCCAACCGTTCGGGAGTTTTTTCGTCAACTAAGGCCGAGTGCATCATTGCCCAAGGAGAACCGGCACGTGCCCAGGCCTTTCTCGAAAGCTTGGCGGATGAGGCCGATCAACTCCACTCGACCATCGCGCGAAGCGCCTTTTACCAGCGGGATTTTGGCAGGGCGCTGCGTGAAATCGAAGCGGCCGGCAAGTCGAAAATGGTGCCATCCTATTCTTATCTTGACTTGATGGAAGCCTCGATTGCCCGGGCTCAGGGAGACGCTGCCAGGAGCTGGCAAGCTTTCGAGAAAGCTCGAACAACGCTGGAAGCTTCGCTCCAGAAACGTCCAAAGGATGGGCCCGCAATTATCAATCTGGCCTGGGCATACGCTGGTCTAGGGCGAAATGAAGAGGCTTTGCGAGCCAGTCAACAGGCAGTGCAATTGGTGCCGAGCTGGCGCGATGCTGTAGAGGGGCCTGAATACGCGAGCATGCAGGCGATGATCCAGGCTTGGGTCGGCGACAAGGATGCGGCGATTGACCAATTGACGGCGCTCATGAAGCAGGCCGGCTCTCCGAGCTACGGCGAGCTGAAGCTCGATCCGGATTGGGACGAACTGCGCGGAGATCCGCGCTTCGAGAAATTGATCCTTGAAGCGCAGAAACCGATCCGCTTGGAGTAAGGGCAGACTCCAAAACGCTTTCCCAGAAAAATTCTTTCAACCGCGTGAGCTCTTTTTCACGCGGTTATTGCATCTAAGGGTGTGAGACAGATTTTTTCCACTCCACCACCCGCTCTTCCTCGCCTTGCGTTATGACCTATTTCGCAAAGCTTGCCCAGGAACGGACGCCGAAGCTCATCGGGCTCCTCGGCTATGAGAATGTCGCAGCACTCGACCTGACCGGACCGCTTGAGGCGCTCGCCATTGCCCGGCATCCGGGCGAGAGCGGCGGTCCGCCCTGCTACAAGCCGATCATCGTCGGGCTCACGAACAAGAGCTTTGCCTCCGAGTCCGGATTGCATTTCAAGGCCGACGTGGTGGCCGGTTCCTCGCCTCAATTCGACACCATTATCGTCCCGGGCGGGAAAGGGCTCCGCCAATCCGAGACGCGGCAGCAGGCGGCCGTCTGGCTGAAATCCCAGGCCAGCCACACGCGCCGGATCGTTTCCGTTTCCACCGGTATCTACGCGCTCGCCCAGAGCGGTCTGGTCGATGGCCGCGATGTCACCACGCACTGGCGTTTTGCGCGCGACCTCGCCCAGCGTTTTCCAAGACTCAGGATCAATCGTTCGGTCGCGTTCTTGAAAGACGACTCGTTTTACAGTTCCGCCGGGGGGACGGCAGGCATCGAGATGACTCTCGCCTTGATCCAGGAGGATTACGGCGGCGAGATCGCGCGCGGCGTGGCGCGCGAGCTCGTCATGCGTCTGCGTCCCCCCGGTGTAGGGGGGGATGACTTCGAGGCGACGGTTTACCAAGTTGAGCCGACAGAACGGGTTGCCGAATTGCCGGCCTGGATCCTGGGCCATCTGCACGAACGGATGACAGTCGATACCCTGGCGGAAAGAACCTGCCTCTGCCCGCGCCATTTCAGCCGCCTCTTCAAGCAGGTCTTTGACTGCACTCCGGCAGATTTCGTCGAAGAGTTGCGTCTCAGCGAAGCGCGTCGGCGCCTTCTGGGATTGCGCACAACCGTGGAAAGCGTCGCGGAAAGTGTCGGCTTCAGAAGTTCCGATGCTTTTCGCCGCGCTTTTGAACGCCGGGTGGGCGTCTCGCCAAGCGCGTTCCGCCGTCACGCGAGCAATGCGCTTTCGGCCAAGGTCGTCCGCCCGCAACGCACCACGGTGCGGCCCGCGCCCTCGCATGTGAAACACGCTGCGGCCGCCTGAACGGGCTGCGGCAGCTACAACGCCCGGCGGACCGCGCGACGGACGGTTTCCGTGATCCAGCCGTAAACCAAATGCGAGGCGAGCGCGTAAACATGCGTCGTTAGGGGAATTTCCTTCGGAGACTTCGACAAGCCCGCGGCGGGCACTGCCAGTTCGTCGGCCAGCAGCCAGAGTCCCGTCCCAAATCCTGCGCCATCACCGATCGTGACGACCGGCGCCACTTCCGCCAAAACGCCATAAACTGCTCCGGAACTCGCGCCAATTCCGTAATGAACCGCCGCGCCTGCGATCGGCTTGTAGCCGGCCGGTATCTTGCGTCCGGTCACTTTTTCCGAGACCAAATTTGCAGCCTTCACCGTGGTCGGATCCGGATTTCTGCCGCCGCGCTTTTTCGAGGAGCTCATCGCGTCTGAAGCCGCGGTCCAAGCCGCCTGAAATTGCTCCATCAGAAACGAAGCGAGCAACCCGCCTGCGACCCCCGCGAGCAGGCCTTTCATGATATCGGTCTCGCCGTAGTCGGTCTTGTCAAAGCAGATCATCACGTTTCCTCCTCTAGTCGTTGCTACTCAATAGAATCGCGCGCGCGACGTCGAGCGCGCTTGCTTAGAGTACCAGCTGGAGGTAGACGACGTCGAGCCGGCGTCCGAACTTGCTTCCAACCTCTCGGAGCCGGCCCGCTTCCTGAAAGCCTGACGAACCGAGCAGTCGAATCATCCCGACGGATTCCTCACAGGAAGCAGCCAGGATGGTGTGGTAGCCTAACGAACGCGCGCGTGCGATCAAATCCAGCACGATCGCCCGGCCGTAGCCGGCTCGGTGGATGTCGTGCCGGACGTAAGCTGTCAGCTCGATCGTATCACGGTAGGCGCAGCGGGAGCGAAATGGAGAGAGCGCGCCCCACCCGACAATCTCGCCGGCAACCTCGAGCACAGTAATCGGTTGATTAGCCGGCCGGGTGCGCAATTCATCGGCGCGTTCCCCGGTTGTTTCGTCATCCACCTGGAAGGTGGCCGCCGAAGTCCGGACGTAGTGATTGTAGATCGCGTTGATCGCATCCGCGTCGGCAGGCACGGCGAGGCGAGGACGCGGCCTGTTCATCAATGCGCCTCCGCCGGCGCGCAGATCTCGTCGCACCACATTTCGATCCGGGTACGGATTTCGTCCCGGATCTTGCGCACCTCGGCCATCTTTTCCTCGTGCGTTCCGGTCACGATCGACGGATCGGGAAAACTCCAGTGCAACCGCTTCGCCGGCCCGGGAAAAATGGGACATTTTTCGGCGCTGCTCTCATCGCAAACCGTCACAACGTAAGTAAAAACCGGGCCGGACTTCCAGACGTCAAAAACGCGCTGCGTGCCCTTATGCGAGATGTCGATCCCCACCTCGCTCATCACTTCGACGGCGAGCGGATTGAGCGTGCCCGGCTCGAGTCCGGCGCTCTGCGCCTCAAACTCATCCCCGCAGATTTCGTTCATCCACGCTTCCGCCATCTGGCTCCGGGCGCTGTTGTGGATGCAGATAAAGAGGACGCGTTTTTTCATGGAAGGTTGGCTGGTTGGTTACTTGGCGAAAACTTCCGCCGGTTCGCAGCAATTCGATTGCAGTTGCGCCAGGCGTTGCAGGTCTTTTTCGAAAACCGGATCGGACGGCGCGCAATCCCGCAGGCACTTAAGATTCATTTCCAGCTCGGCGGACGGTTTCGCGGGGAGTGAGTAAATGATCCAGTTCCCGCTCCGCTTCGTCTGCACCAGGCCGCGACTGCGCAGGTAGGCGAGATGCTTCGAAATCTTCACCTGCGGCTCGCGCAGGGCTTCCTGAAAATGGCAAACGCACAAGGGCGACTGCGTCAGCAGATGCAGAATCCGGAGCCGCGTCGGCTCGCAGAAGCATTGGTAGATTTCGGCCAGCCTCATTCGCCTAACGACAGCAGGCTGACGCCGTCGCAGCCTCGGTCTTTGTCTCGCAACCGCACTTTTCCTTGGCCAGGCAATCGGTGTGCTTGTCCCCGAGTTGAAACTCGATTTGGTCGCCGGACACATCTGCCGCGGCGATCGGGTATTGCGAGATGACGCAACAATCCCATTCCACTTCCACCTCGAGATCGTCGTTCGGCAGGATCGGTTGCCCGAGATCAAGGATGTCGGCGAAGCGTCCCGCGGCGAGACGGTGGTCGAAATCATCCGCGACATAAGTTTGCAGGACGCAGGCTTCGGCCTCGCGGAAGGTGCCGCCGCAATCGACAAACTTCTTCGTCACGTGCCCGACCTCGGTGATGTGAAAATGCGCCGGGATCTGTTCGCCGCTCGGCAGGATAAGGCGCGGCTCGGCTGCAGGATGCGCGCGGAGGAGTGATTTGAGTTCGCTTAATTTCATGGCCTGAAATCTATATGCCTCATCTGGTATATAGTCAAGACTATCAAGCCCCGTCACTCCGCCAGGCGGGTGGGATTGGGAGTCGATTCGGCGCGGTTGATCCGGAGGGCGACCGCGCCGTCAGGCATTCGCCAGTAGTCGCGCTGCTTTTTGAAAGGCAGGAGCATGCTGTTAATCAATTTCCGATCCTCCTGCGTCGAATAACCAGGCACGCCGATGACGATTTCCGCTTGCGGGATGTTCAGCCCGAGGGTGCGATGAATCCGGTCCCACCAAGAGAAGACCACCGAGTAATTTGAGTTCGTCTCCCCCTGGACCTGGGAGTGATGAATGCCATGCATGCGCGGCGTCACGAACACCTTGCTGAGCAAGCGCTCAAGGCGAATCGGCAGCCGCACATTGCTGTGTTGAAAAAGCGTGTTGACCTGAAAAACCAGTTCATAGGTCGCAAAGGCCGGCGCGGAAATGCCGATGAGCGCGACCTGCACGACGCGGAAAACCGCCGACATCGCCACTTCGCCGAAGTGAAATCGAAAACCGGTCGAGACATCGAGGTCGGCATCGATGTGATGCACGTTGTGAAAGCGCCACAGGAAACGGCTGCGGTGGTTCAGCCAATGCCACCAGTAAAAGCTCAGGTCCATGAGCAGGAAGGCGATGATGAATTGCAGCGCGGCAGGAAGTGGAATGACGTGAATCAAACCGAACGGCTTAGCGCCTGCCCAGTGCAGCGCTGCCTGTGCCGCCGGCCTAACGAGCATTCCGGCGACGATAAAGGCCAGCGCCGAGAAGCAGAGATTAACGATCAGGCGCGCGATCAACTCGGCCTTGTGCGCCCGGAGCGGGAGGAACCGCTCCACGATAAAAAACGCCGCGAACAGGCTCCCGACGAGGAGAAGAGTGATGAGAGCAGGAATCATCGGCTAAAGCCAACTTCGCAACGCGATCGGTTTTACACCAAGTATTTTGATGCCTCAGTACGACAACCTGATTCTTTTCGCGCAACCACCGCACGCTTTCCTTTTTTGCGCTGCGGTTCGACGCCCCCTTCGATTTCGGCAATCCCGAGTTTCGTGGCCACAGCGCGCGCCGGCGATGCTGTCGGCGTGGGTCACGATTTTAAACTTTGCTGGCACCCCAATTGTAGAAGGCGGCGACCATCGCTCCCGCCAACCAGCCGAGAACGAAGGTGGAAACAAAGCCACTCCCAGTCGTCCCGGACTACTAACGATAATATTGTTGTTGTTCATAAACACTCCTTTGGTCACGCCACAATTCGCTCTCTCATTTCACTTACCCAAGCCAGGTCGCGAAGGCGATCCCGAGGGCCAACCCTGCGACTGTGAAAATCGTCATGAAAGCCTTTGCGGCAGGCGCAATGCTGGGCGTCGCGGTGTGCTTAACGTGTCCGCCCGCAAGGTCTCGCATGAGCGGCGCCGGAGGCGTTAACCACAGCAGCAGCCTCCGGACTTGTCCTCCGGCTTGGAATCAGCCGGCGCTGAGAGAAACTTCTCGCAACAGTGCTCGCCGCAGAAGTAGAACGTCTTTCCATCGTGTTCGGCGTGGAGGGCGGTGGCGGTCTCCACGGTCATTTCATGGACAGCAACTCCGGAAAGAAAGTGCTGGTGAGCGAACGCCGATAGGAACCCCCCGCCATGCCCCGCATGAAGAGAGCTTGAAAAATACTCCAGCCGAAGCCCAAAACATACTCTAGCGCAACATCAGCAACTCTTGGCAAATGAAACAGGCTGGCAACGACCGCGCCCACCAAAATGCCTATGCCATCGCCAGCCACACAATGCATGGTCGAACCCATGACCTGTCTCCAGCGTGTCGCGACGTAGCGTTCGTGCAGCCCGGGCAGTGGTTCGCGACAACCCAATACATACAGAAATGCGCCCAGTGGCCCGGTGTAGGCGGTGAGTAATATGAACCCCCACTTGAGGACCGGGGATGCCGGCGTGGTCCGAATGTCAACCACCACAAACAGCAGCGACAGCGCGGTAAGCAGAAACCACAGAAGCATCACGCCCTCAAGCATTCTGATCCTCCGTTGTTTTTATGCCTGACCACCATCGGGCATCTCCCA
The DNA here is from genome assembly GCA_963819975.1 of uncultured Verrucomicrobiae bacterium. Classification (GTDB taxonomy): domain Bacteria; phylum Verrucomicrobiota; class Verrucomicrobiia; order Chthoniobacterales; family UBA10450; genus Palsa-1392. The sequence goes on from CAWFYE010000005.1 coordinate 127,323, forward strand.
TATGCCTTCTTGGCCAATTCGTCCTGCGCCGGCCTGCCCGGAACCCGCATGGTGGGCCGGCCCCGCTTAAGCCCAGTTAGCTGCCACCGGCGCGTTAAGGAGCGGTCGGCGCCGGGCTGCTCTCGGGTTTCTCTTTCATCATGCGGTGCTTCATCATCCCGCCTTGCATCTTCTCATGCAGCGCGCCCATTTGCTCGTGCATGGCCTTGCGTTGCTCGACGAGTTTGCTCACGACGGCCGCGATCACGTCCACTTTCTTTTCGCCCGTCGCGCTGTTCATCGCGGCCACGAGCTTGTCGAGTTCGGCGTCCTGCGCCTTCATCTCGGCGGCCATCTTCTGGTGCATCTCCACCATTTGGGTGTGATCACCTTTCATCATGTCGCCCATTTTCCCCTGTTCCCCTTGCGCGAAAAGCGCTGAAGCAGGAAGCGTGGCCGCAATGATCATTGATACGAGGTGTGTTAATTTCATCTTGTTTTGTTTGTGTTCGTTGTCTCTTGGTTAGCTGAACGGATCCAATGGATCGTTCGAAGGTGATGAATAGCGGTACGATAGAAGCTGATGGTTAGGGGCTGACGTTTAGGCGGCGGCCGCCTCGTTCATGATTTTAACCAGGGTGTCCTCGACATCCTGTGCCACTGGTTCCAATGACGGAACGTTGAACATGGCCAGAAGCGTCGTTGGCTTCAAAGTAGCCAGAACCGTCTTGCCATTCTCCTCGTAAACGGAGATTCGGCATGGCAGCGCCGTGGAGACGCTCATGTCTTGATCGAGAACCTTTTTGGCTTGTTGCGGCTGACAGACCTCGAAGATCAGACATTCGCGGCCGAACTCCACGCCCTTCTTCGTCATGGTTTCTTTGAGGTTGTGCACCTGCATGACTCCAAAGTGATTGGCCGCAACGGCGGCTTGCACGGCGGCCGCTGTCTCACTCACGGTTTTGTCAGTCGATATTTTGAACAGCATAGCTTTGCTTCCTTGGTTTAGAACTCACTTCGTAGTGGCGCCGCGCGCCGAACTATTTTTTGGATAGCTTGTTGCTAGCGACGACGAGCAGGACCACCACGAGGCGCCGATCACCGTCCAAAACCACATCCCTCCGCCCATCCAGCCATTCATCCATCCGGCTGTATGGTTCATCATAAACCACCTTTCGTTACGCCGCGACCGGCCCAGCCCCTGGAAATCCAGAAAGCGACCGGAAGCAGCAGTGTTATTTGGAGGAGTTTCATCGCGATTTCTCAGCGGGTGTTCAGTGGCAAATTCGCTTCCCCCTTTCCTTGCGGTCCATTAAAGGAAATCTTGGCGTTCCAATCGCCGGCCATGTCGATCTTCAGTCGGGCGAGATAGCGGCCCGGCGTCTTGGTTTTCTCGATCGTCGCGCCGGAGTGCATGTGCATACCAGTCATGCTCATATCCAGATCGAACTTAACCTAACCCACATCGACAAGCTGCTCTTTGCTATCGCGAAATTCGATGAGTAGCTCGTTCTTGCCCTCGTGAAGCCGGCCTTCACGCTCAATGAAATTCACCGTCAGGCCGTTGACGTTCTGGGTGAAAAATGGCGCGCCGGAGATTTCTGCGGGCCGGACTTTGTGCCAGACAAAACTTCCGGCGAAGAAGATCGCGATCAGGCCAATGATGAGCGCGATCCATTTGAAGAGACGGCGACGAGTTTCGCGCGACCACCGAAGCATTGGCGCAGCTTCCTCTTCGCTGATGTCTGACAACTCGCGCCGGCGCCAGAGGAAATAGAGCGCCGGGATGATGAGCAGGGTCAGAATGGTCGAGCTGATCATGCCGCCTACCATTGGCGCGGCGATTCGTTTCATGGTGTCGGCGCCGGTGCCGTGACTCCACATGATGGGGAGCAAACCGGCAATGATGGCGCACACCGTCATCATCTTCGGCCGCACGCGCTGCACGGCACCGAACATGACCGCATCGTAGAGATCGCTCGACTTCGGTCGCGCAGTCTTCTTCTTCAGGTTGTCCCATGCTTCGTCGAGATAGACGATCATCACCACTCCAGTTTCCGCGGCGACACCGGCCAGGGCGATGAAACCAACGGCGACCGCGACGCTGTAGTTGTAGCCTAACAAATAGAGGAGCCAGACTCCGCCCACGAGAGCGAAGGGGACGCTCAGCATCACAATCAACGATTCCGTAACGTTGCGGAAATTGAGATAGAGGAGGAGAAAAATAATCAGAAGTGTGATCGGGATGGCGATGCGCAGATTCTCGCGCGCCTTGAGCAGATATTGATACTGACCACCCCACTGGATGTAATAACCCGGCGGCAGCTTGATGTGATCGGCGATCAATCTCTTCGCGTTCTCGACATAGGTTCCGAGATCGATTCCGGCGGTGTCGACAAAAACGAAGCCGGCGAGCACGCCGTTCTCATCGCGAATCGAGGGCGGACCGGTACTCAGACCGATCTCGGCCAATTGTTCGAGCGGGATCTGCGCGCCGCCCGGTGTGGCCACGAGGACACGACGCAGCGCCGGAAGGTCGCTCCGGAAATCGCGCGCATAACGAACGTTGATCGGAAAGCGCTCCCGACCTTCCACCGTGGTCGAGATGTTTTTGCCGCCAATCGCGCTCTCGATCACCTCCTCGACGTCTGCCACCCGCAACCCATAACGCGCGATCGCGTCGCGTTTGATTTTGAAATCGACGTAATAGCCACCGGTAACGCGCTCCGCAAAAGCGGAGGCCGTGTGCGGTGCATTTTTGAGCAGGCTTTCGAGCTCGGTCGCGATCTCCTCAATCTTCGCCAGGTCCGTCCCGAGCACCTTGATCCCGATCTGACTCCGGATGCCGGTCGCCATCATTTCGATGCGCGTCTGGATCGGCATCCACCAGATCGCGGGCATGCCGGGAAACGGAAGACGCGCGGTCAGTTCCCGTTTGATCTTGTCGAACGTCAAGCCGGGACGCCATTGGTTCTCCGGCTTGAGCGTGATGACCGTCTCGATCATTGAGAGCGGCGCCGGATCGGTGGCGGTGCGCGCGCGGCCGACCTTGCCATAGACATGTTCGACTTCGGGGAATTGAGCGATGATGGCATCCTGTTTCTGCAGAATCTCTTTCGCCTCGCTAATCGCGATACCCGGCACTGCCGTGGGCATATAAAGGATCGAGCCTTCGTTAAGGGGCGGCATGAATTCTGAGCCAATCCGCCGGTTCGGAATCCAGGTAATCGCGAGGAGAACGGCCGCGATGATCAGGCTGGTCCAGCGGTAACGCAGAACCAACCTAACGAGCGGTTGATAAATCCAAACCAGAAACCGGTTGATCGGGTTGCGGTTCTCATCAGGAATTTTTCCCCGGATGAACCAGACCATCAGAATCGGCACAAGCGTGACCGACAGGAGCGCGGCGAAGAACATCGCGAAGGTCTTGGTGTAGGCGAGCGGCTTGAAGAGCCGGCCCGATTGCGCTTGCAGCGAAAACACCGGCACGAACGAGACCGTGATGACGAGGAGCGAGAAGAAAAGCGGCCGGCCCACCTGCTGCGCGGCTTTGATGATGACACGGGTCCGGGTCAGATCGACGACCTCGCGTTCTTCGGTCGAGAGTGCTCCATCACCTTCCTGCTCCCGGCGGGAGCGCGCATGCTCCCAGCGCTCCAGCCATTTGTGCGCGTTTTCGACCATGACGATGGCGGCATCAACCATCGCGCCGATCGCAATCGCAATCCCGCTTAGCGACATGATGTTGGAAGACAGGCCAAGGGCGTGCATCGGAATAAAGGCGAGGAGGGTGGCGACCGGGAGCGTGAGAATCGCAACCAGCGCGCTGCGGAAATGGAAAAGAAAGAGGAGACAGATCAGACTGACGATGATGCTTTCCTCGACCAGCTTTTGGCGGAGGGTCGCGATCGCGCGATGAATCAGATCGGAGCGATCGTAGCCGGTGACAATGCGCACACCCGGCGGCAGCGACGGCTTGAATTCTTCGAGCTTTTTCTTGACCGCCTCGATCGTCTTGAGCGCGTTTTCGCCGTAGCGCATCACGACGATGCCGCCGACCGCTTCGCCTTTGCCGTCGAGATCGAGCAGGCCGCGCCGGATATCCGGTCCGCGATGAACGCGGCCCACATCCCTTACCATAATGGGAACGCCGTCTTCGCCCAGGCCGACGACGACCCTTTCGATGTCAGCCAGGTTCTTGATGTAACCCTCGCCGCGCACCATGTATTCGGTCTCGCCGAACTCGATGACGCGCCCACCAACGTCGTTGTTCGAGGCGCGGATCGCTTCAATGACCTTGTTAATCGGGATGTGGAAAGCGAGGAGCTTGTTGGGATCGATATCGACCTGGTATTGGTTGACGTAGCCGCCTAACGAAGCGACTTCGGCGACACCAGGCGTGTTCTGCAGGTAGTAGCGGAGCGTCCAATCCTGAAACGAGCGGAGCTCAGCGAGGCTGTGTTTTCCCGTGTCATCGACGAGCGCGTATTCATAAACCCAGCCGACTCCGGTCGCGTCGGGGCCGAGAACCGGATTCACATTCTCCGGCAACTGATTGCGAACCTGGTTGAGATATTCGAGGACGCGCGAGCGCGCCCAATACATATCTGTGCCGTCTTCAAAAATGACGCTAACGAAGGAAAGACCAAAGAAACTTTGGCCGCGGGCATACTTCACGTTCGGCGCCGCCGCGAGCGTGCTGACGATTGGGTAGCTGACCTGATCTTCAACGATGGTTGGGGCGCGCCCGGGCCATTCCGTGAAGACGATCACCTGCACATCGGAGAGATCGGGGATGGCATCGAGCGGGACGTTGCGAATGGCATAGATTCCCGCGGCGATGGCGAAGAAAGTGCCGACCAAAACGAGAAAGCGATTCAGAGCGCACCAGGCGATGACTCGTTCGATGAACGAACGCTTGGCCGGGGGCGGAGATTCCATTGTCGGCGGCGAGGAATTCAATCTTGATGGTCCTCTGTTTAGGGCATCGGCATCTGCATTGCGCCTCCGCCAGCCGCGGCTTTTATCTGGCTCTCGCTATCGAGCAGGAAGTTGCCATCGACGACGACCTGTTCATGGCCTTCAAGTCCCTTCAAGACGACAACGCGATCACCACTCTTCTGGCCCAGTTCGATTTCCTTTGGCACGAAGGATCCTTTCCCCGCCTGGACGAAGACATACTGGCGTTTCCCAGTATCGAAGACGGCGCTTGCCGGAACCAGGAGTTGATCGCCGAGATCTGACTCGATCGTGACGTTGGCATACATGCCGGGCTTGAGCAGTTCCCCCGGGTTTCGCAAAATCAGACGCACCTTGGCGGTGCGGGTCTTGTTCTGCAGATAGGGATAGATGAACGATACCTCGCCCTCGAAGGTCTTCTCGGGATAGGCATCGACATTGATGTTCGCCTTCTGCCCGACTTTGATCAGTGCGAACTCGTATTCGTAGACGTCCGCGTCGAGCCACACATCGGAGAGATCCGCGATGCGATAGAGTAGCATTCCAGGATTGATCATCTGACTGGGAAGAACGTTTTTCTCCGCAACCACTCCGTTTATGGGCGCGGTCAGCTCCAGCGTATCCTTTGGCGTGCCGGATTCTTCCAGTGCTTTGATTTGCGCCTGACTGATATCCCAAAGTTCAAGCCGCTTCCGCGCGGACTGGAGCAAGGACTGTTTGCCCTGATTGTTCGCTGCGGAAAACTTCCTCATCTCGGCGCTCAACCCGGCAGAGTTGCGGGAGCCGCGGGTTCCTTGAAGGGCCAGCAAGTACTCCTGCTGGGCGGAATAAAGATCCGGACTGTAGAGCGCCAGCAAAGGCTCGCCCGCCCGCACCGCTTGTCCCGGCTTATCGACATAGAGTTTCCGGACCCAACCTTTAACCTTGCTGTTGAGATCAGCGACCCTGGTTTCGTCATAGCCGATGAATCCGACTGCACGCAGGGTCTTTTCCGCCTCCGCACGTTCCACTGGAGCGACCCGGATATTGATCAGCTGTTCCTGCACATTGGTCAGCTGGACCGGTGCGCGGCCGGGAATTCCTTCCATCTTTACCTTTTCAATCGGCTCCAAGTCCATCCCGCAAATCGGACAATTGCCCGGATGATCCATCACGATGTTGGGATGCATCGGGCATTGGTAGAGCTGCTTTCCGGTGGAAGAGGGAGCGCTGGCCTCGGACTTCGTTTCCATCGGCGGCGTCTCGGGTTTTTTGGAACAACCGAAGCTCAAAAGGCCGACGGCTGATAAGAGCAGGATGATGCGTGAACTGTTCATTTTGATCCATTCCACTTTCCGATGCCCGCCAGGTCGACGCCGATCGCGCGTTCGAGCAGCGCCAGGGCGCGGGCCAGATCGGCCTCGCTCATGACTTCGCCGAGCCGCAAGGCCAACAGAGCGCGCTCGCTATCGAGCAGATCGATGAAATTAGCTTTGGCCGACTCGTATCCAGCGCGCGTGGCCGAAAAACTTTGCTCGGCCTGCGGCAGCAACGTCTGCCGATAAAGCAACAACTGGTCGTGCGACAACTGCGCGCGGAACCAGGCTGACTGGACGTCGGCCTGCACATTGTTTCGGACATCGTTGGCCAGGGCGCGACTTTGCTCGAGGCGCTTGGTCGCTTCGCGCTCTTCCGCTTTCAATTTCCCAAACCAGATCGGCACGTTGACGCTCACCGAACCCACCAGAGCGTCATGCCCGTTATCCGGCGGATTTTGGAAGATGTTTCGATTCACCTGCGTATAAGCGCCGCCGAGCGTGAAATCCGGCAGCCGATCCATTCGGGCGAGCGAGAGTCCAATACGGTCGCGGTCGATCGCCACGCCGGCTTGTTGTAATTCCTGGCGATACTGCAGGGCGATCGCCATGGCGCGTGAGCGGTCCGGCAGCGAAGCTGCGACCAACTTTTCGGCCACGGCAAAGGGCGTGTTCTGCGGTGAGTTCCGCAACGCGTTCAAGCGCGCGAGAGCGCCTTCGCGTTGCGCGGTCAGATCAAGGAGCCGCTTTTGGATGTCGGAGGTTGTGAGCTGGGCCCTGAGCACATCCGGCTGTTGCGCCACGCCCGCTTCATAGCGCGACTGACTGGTCTTCGTGATCGTCCCGAGGAGCGACAACTCGGAGTCCAGGATCGCGCGCGATCGATCGACCTGATAAAGGTCGTAGTAGACGGTCTTGGTCCGCAGGATCAGCTCGCGCGTCAGCGTTTGATATTCCCAGGCCGCAATCACTGCCTCCCGCGACGCTTTCTTCGAAGCGAGCGCCAGTTTGCCCGGGAAGGGAATTTTCTGCGACACCCCGACGAATTGATTTTGTGCGCCGACCCGTGTCTCGACGTTATCGAAGAAATA
>CAWFYE010000006.1:0-96251 GCA_963819975.1 uncultured Verrucomicrobiae bacterium
TGTTGTGTCTTCTAAGATAGCTCCGACTGATACAGAGGACACTGGAAGTCTCTCATTCTGAGCATCAATCCATTGAGCCGCAAATCCGATGCTATTAGCCGTGTATTTGATGTAAAAGAATCCCGCGTCTCCGAAATATTGGTTCCCCACGAGTTTTTAATAAGCCAGGCCTTTTTGTCTTCGTCCCAACCGACCAATGTAACGGCGTGGTTAATTTGGCGATTGTCACTTTCATCAAAAACCTCGCCGTGAGCTTTTCGGCGTAGGAATCGAACCATATTTGGCGTGACGCGCACGGCGACAACTAGGGCGCCATGGTTCGCCAGCGCTGTCTTTATCTCGTCGATCGTCGGGATTTCGTGCTGTTTACTAACCCAGCCAAAATTTACCGCCTTAAACGGTCTGGCAATATCTCGCATACACGCACCATCTTTGGCCGGTGGCAACGGGCAGTCCTTTTTCCCGACGCCGCGCCCATATCGCGCTAAGATCTCGATGCCCAAAAGCCTCCCTTGCAAGAGCCCACGCCGCTGCAGCTTACAAGAGACTGCTCGGAACAGTCGACAAGCTTGCCGTTATTGATCTTCGGCGTAACTGCTTTCGAACGCGGGGATCGTCCCGAAAGCCCAGCAAGAGCCACATGTCTTTTGATCTTTCACAGCCGTGACCCATCCGATCGTTCGCAGATCCACCTTCCTTGCTTTAGGGTCGACTTGACCAGCCTGCTTACCAACCTCTGAGAGAAGCGCCTGGATATCCTTGGTTGTATTAGATGCCGACAAACGCAGCGCCGCTGAGCGGCCGATACTGTTGATAAACACCGGTGTGCTCAGTACCACACTTAGATGCTATTGCCGCGAGTCGCTCTTTGTCCAAGTAGTAGTCTACGAGTTCGGCCTGGCGGTTGTCCGCCCGGGCCAATTCGATTATGTTCGGTGGCGGTTCCAGTCCAGCGCGCTCTTGGATGAACCGCTCGATTTTGGCATCATTCTCCTGGCCGAGCATAGACGTTACTGCCACGAATATTTGTATCGCAGTCCAATACCTGAATAGCTTCTTAATATTCATGGAATGTTACCCTCTGTGTGTCGATCTATTGCCCCAGTTGATGTTTTGGCCATGAATACGCTCGGCCGCAAGCAAATTGGTGTGGCGGCTATGACAATACGCCCAACGCGGATAAACTTGAATCGATTGCGTGCCCTTCGAGAGGCGCGAATTCAGCGGATATCGAGATTCAGGAAAGCTGTTGTTTGCGGTTGGTTGGGTGTTGCTGCCTTCTTGCCTTCCCTGCTGACGGCTGACGACTACGTGACCGGAAACTTCTCGCTACTTATCCGGACCGATTAAAAGCCATTGCACCGGTTCCGACCCAATCACAGCCGTCTACTAAAAAAACACTCGATGACGATAAATCGCTTCGCGAGTTCATGCCTCCTCCTGGTAAACAGGGTAATCAGAAATCCTGTGCCGCTTGGGCGGCAGTATACGCACTACGCTCCTATCAAGTAGCGAAAAAACGGTCTTGGCCTCTCTCTGATAAAGAATGAAGAAGCGGACCCATCGCACACGTTTAGCCCAGCGTTTGTATACAAATCAAATCAATGGCGATGAGGATGATGGCTCTACTCTTATAGATGTGCTTAAGTTTTCGTGCAGAACCGGGTGCAGCACTTGGTCGAGAATGCCATATGACCCGAACAATTTTGATTCCCAACCATCGAAAGAAGCCAAAGAGGTAAGCATCTCATTTCGCGATAAGATCTTTTTTTCAAATCGAACCGCAAAAGATCAACCTGATCAAAAGATCCCTACAGGAAGGTAACCCGATATTGATTGGTGCCAACGTCGACAGCAGTTTCAAGGAAATTGAAGGGAAACAAGAATGGACTGAGTTTTCCACTGCGGAAGGTTCAATGCGTAGAGAACGCACGCGCTTGTCGTAATTGGTTTCAACGAAAACCTGCACGCATTCGAAGTCCAAAACTCATGGGGTCGCGAATGGGGAGACTGCGGCTTTGGTTGGATAGGATACGAACAATTCAAGCGATGTGTTAAGGAAGCATACTTCGCGGAAGAGACGCCGCCCCCTCGCTCCAAGAATTGCAAGATCCGTTGGCCGTCGTGAAAACGATTTGGGTATATGATGATAACTATTGGAAAATTTACCAAACAACCTACTACCGTAGAGCTCGAGCATATCGTTGATAACGCGCTTCTGCCGGTCGGGTCAGAACTCAGAAAAGAACCTAACGATATCTCTCAATGAACTGGGACGAATTCCGGAAAGTGGCCAACTACCCGCAGATCGACAAGTGGGGGGATCCGGAGCGCCAGAAGCAAGGAGAGGTGGAACACTTTACCTAGAGGCCCAGGATTTGTAGTGCCCAGTGCGGCCTTTGGCGTCGCTGCTGTAACTGTCTCCTTCGATTTTAGAGATGGTAGAGTCACCAGTGGGGGTTACCAAGCGAAACCGGCTATCGTTCCACATATCGAAGTCGGGCGACCGCAAGTAACGCAATCCAAGTCGGGAGTTTCCGTACGTCTTCCCGGACGACTCGTGGCCCTTTCAGGTAGGAATGCTCAGATTCCACTGATTTTTATGGGTAATGCCGGTATACCCCTGCGGTCTGCGCCAAATGAGAAGCGCTTCAAGGATTCGACTCGGCAACGTTTCGACCGAGAGCGTTACATTTGTCATCGAGGGACCGGCTCTCGATTTGGAAACCAAGGAAATGTTCGTTCCATATTCTGCGTTTAACTTTAAGCCTTCTGGAGGAGGTCATATTTGTTACGTTGCTGTTAGGGCCGAGATTTTCATCGATGGCCTTGTGGTAGGAATCTTGATAGGTCGCCCCCTTTAACTTTCGCTACTAAGGCCGTGAGCCCAGGGAAGGGCAAGGGTTGGGCAAGGAGTTCAAGGCGGGCAGAGGGGGCGCAGCTCTTTTTTTCTTGTATTCTGCTGAAGCGCTCTCTCAAGCGATTGTCGCCTCGGCTGATCGACCAAATCTGCCAGGTCGCCTGTGATCCGGCTGACGTGTCCTTCGCTTCCCATGCGGAGGCGAGCCGCCAGCCAGCGCAGACTCACGCTGATTTTTTAACGCACGGCCCTCAGTCGGCCGACAAAAGAAAGGGCCGGAGGTCGATGGACACAGCACCTGCTTTTCGGATGAGGGTCAAACCGTTAATGTGAACATGCCGATAGGTGCTGGTCTTCGTCGTCGTCTGGTCATTGAATCAGATCAACCAGGGAGATCGGCTGCGGGAATCACAAGCGACTTGTCGGAGTGCCACACTGGAAAACAGCGTACCCTCGTTTGGCAGCGCTTATCATATCCATTGGAACTCGTGAAAGCCAAACCGGTATCCTTCTAAACTGCCGCGATTTTGATACGCGCGAGATGCTTGACAAACCACCAGTTTCACGTCAGGAGAGCCATCGAGCTGCGTGTCTGCTTGATCAGTTCACACCAAGATGCTTTTCCAGTCGTCTACAGTGATTTGCTGGAAAGTCGCCACCGTCTCAGTCCGACCATCGGTCTCGTCTCCAGTATCGCCGGCCACTGTTTCGTCGACCACCTCCGGCGGAATCTAATGCTGTCGAAAATAGTAGCTCGATCATTTCATCCAAACTTGGTTGATTCGCGAGGATTAGGATCTCGTCTCCTATCCTCACGATCGCCGGATCCTCGAGTTCTTCCTTCACGTCAAGGAGACGCAAAGTGATTCGACGCTAATAGACACACATCCCACGCATGCCTCGATCCACGTATTTGCGCTTCCAAATCCGACGGGTCGTCCCAACCCACAATGATTAAAGCCGACGACTGCGATGCAACCAACTGTCGCTGACCAATCAACCGCTTGCGGTAGCCCGCGATCGTTTCCAACCGCAACTGGTATGCTGAAGTTGTTTTCACTTCCACGATCGCCTGATGCCCAGAAGGGAACTTCCGAATGCCATCGAAGTCGATCGCGTTCTGACTTCCGCGATATCTTCCGAATTGGACTTCGAATCCAAGCCGCCTTCCATTTCATCGATAGGATCTTGCAAAACTAATCCCGAATCGTTGAAGGCTCCGTCCAAGCATTGAATACAATATGTTGCCAGTTGAGCGGCTCAAATCAGCTCCACGTACTCTCGAAACTCGGCAGATGCAGCGGTTCCGTCTCGCAAGCGCCCGTCGCCGGCAAAAGCAATAATTTGCTGACGTGCGGTCTTCGAGTTCATGCGGCGTCTCCTGAAGAAGATTCTTAAGGGCATGGGAAGTATGGAAATTCGTTATCGCGCGTATCATGCAAGAGCCCGTGTCGATACGTCAACGTCGGGCTTGGTTTTACGTGGAAATACCGAGGAAGGTCTGTCAATCGCGTCAAGCTCGGCTAGCGCGACGAATGCAGCCGTGTCCTCCCGCAGCGCATCCAGGAGAGCGGCCTCACCGGCAAACCGACCGAATCCCTCATCGACCACATCGAATTCGACGAACACCGCGACTCCGTCGCCGACAGGCCTTCGGAAAAGACCTGAAACAGGCTCCCCGGCTTAACCGCCGCGGCTTCGACCACAGCGCCGGCCCTTCGGTGCGGGTGCGATAGTGAGCTCTGACCCCTCGCTGTTCTAACCCCTCGGTTTTCATTGATTCCGGGCGATCCAGTCACTTGTCGGATGAGTTAGTGACTCGATTGGGCGGCAAACTCCATCTCGATCGGGCGGAGCACCGCTATCTACATCCTCGTCAGTAACGGCAACCTCTTCCACTGGCCGGCGTCCGAAGGCAGTCGGCTCGCGATATTGCGGGCCAACAGGTTCCTACAATTTCGGATTCCTTCGAATAAAGCGATTCAAATAGTCTCGTATGACCTTCCGCCACTATTAGTTTTCCATTGTGTTCCTCGACAACCGGAGGAGTAATGAACGAAAAAGCGCCCTCGCCGAAGACGACCACCGGGCGGCTCAATATAGCGGACAACTCTGGCCAGAATACATACTCCGCAGCAGTCGAACCTGGTTGCGTTTGAAGCGTCGAATAAGTTGCTTCTGCGGATAAATTTCTTCGGGTGAAACCGTGCGGTCCTCGAACTCTCCTTCCCGATAGATGTGTCTGCTTTTTAGACGAAGAATGATCTCGTCTCGATCGAATCGCGTGGCTCCATCAAGCGTCGGCGCAAACTCGTCCGCGCTGTGATTCGGCAAAAGCGACTTATAAGCTGAGTACATGCCTTCGATCACCGTCCAGTCGAGGGGCGAAATGTACAATTTCCCGCATAGAGCTTGCTGTTCTAACCCTCTTAGAGGAATTAGCATCGAAGCGTCGGATTTCGATGTTGGATCGAAGAAGGCGGCTACCAGCGGGGTCGGAATCGGGAGCAGTGGACCGACCGAGCAGTTAAGCCCTGTTAAGAGATGCAGAATTCTAGGATCAGAATCTTCGATCGACTGCGGAAAAAGGCGATTCTGATCCTTGCGCCGCGGATCCGGCAGGCGATGAGAGTAACAATCAAATGGCGGACGAACGAGACGTCATCAGCAATAATGTCGACAGCGTCCGCGCGTTCCAATCGACTCTGGAACACCGTTAGATATTCCGTTTTAGTTGAGCAAAGTTCGTTCACCTAGTTTGGTATTACGTAAAATTAAAATCATATCTCGCGTTCCGAGGCAGTTTGTTCCTCCGATCTGGCCTTCCCCCTTATCTCCCAGTCGAGGATAGCGGAAGGCGACCAGAATAAAGCCCGTTCCCTCGGCCGAATGAGATTCCGCCTTGGGACAGGGTGACGGAACGTTAGCCCTGCCGCCACCACCATCGGCGCCTGCGCTTCTTCCAGTATTTAATTCGGTTCGCCGCACAGTCGCAACGGAGACTTTCTATGTGGCTAAGCACTGGCGTCAAAACAGCTGAAATCTTTGCGATTCGAGCGTCGTTTCGTCTGTATTTGTCAGAAGGACGCTGTAGAGGAAAGCCGTCATCGCTCACCGCGTACCACCAGTCGGTGTAAAGCCTCATTAGTTTCTCGGCGCAGGTCGGAAGCTTCGCTTCTAACTCCGAACGAAGCTGTCGGCACTTCGACTCGGCCCGGTAAATATCTTCCTTTGTCTTTCGTCCCTCTTCGCAGCAAAGATGCTTTTCCACCTCATCCGAAACCTGGATCATTCCCGTTCGTAGCTCGTCAAGATTCTGAAAAATCCGCGCCCGAATCGGCTCGCGTCGATCTTTCCTTTGCGTGTGTACTAAGTTTGCTAGCGCAAGAAAAAAACCCGTCACTCCGAGCCAATCCTTGACCTCGAACTTTGAAATGTGCGCCCATGAATCTATCCATTGGGCGCCAGCCGATAACCGTTGAAACAGTTCGGCAAACAATTGCATCCCCTTATCCTACGCGGCGTGTTTAGCGAGGCAATCGAGGAGGATTGTCTTTGCAACCGCGTTATCGGTCAGATGTATTTCTAGCTTTCCAGCTTCGACTTCGCCAGCGAAAGGCCCGAACGCTTCATCCAAAAACGAGGACGGAAGCCCCAAGGCGCCATCAAGGTCCACGATCACGTGAGAGGTACTCGCGCAAAGCTGGCTCGATTCGAGTTTCGCGGAACTCCTCCCCAGAAAAATCGCCCTGCAAGCGTGTTCGACCGCCTGGAGCATCCGTAAAGTCTTTCACCAAAGAAATCTGCTTCGGTTCGTTTCGATTCACGGTTGGAAGGTCCATGAGATTAGGGTTCCGCGCAACAAGACGGAGTAGTCTGACAATCTTGGTTTATGGCCTGTTCGAAAGATGCACTGGCTTTCCCGGGAATGGATGAGCAATTCTCCTGCCGCGGCGGCGTCGATGAACCGCTTGAGCGTTGGCAACCCTCGGCCCCTGCTCGGTTTTCCCGTCCGCGAATAATGTCCGGCGATGACGGCTCGACGGATAAGTTGCGACCCCTTCGGACGAAGAAACGCAACCCGGTCCGAAAGGCGAGTGCGAATGGTTGCGGGAATACCCGCTCCTTGATCGTAGAAACAATAAGCAATTTCTCCTGTCGAGGCATCCCGATAACCCAAAAGCCACCACAAGCGATATCCCGTTTGTCGGTTTTCGTATCCCCATTCGGCTGCGTTCTGCATACCTTCCGCCAACGCCTCATACAAAAGTGAGCTCGATAGCTTTCCTGTCGTTCGCAGGTGATCCAAGAGAACTCTTGCAGCATCACGATCAACCCCCTCGCCTCGGCGATGCTCAAGGAAAAAGCGCGCTCCGCCGGGGGGTGCCGACCAAGAAACAGCTGGGAAATATTTGAAATAACCGATTTGTCCAAGCAGATCGCGGACGGCCGGCGTCTTAGGAAACTTGCAAAGAAGTTCGACTGAGGGGGCAAACTGCTGCGCATAGAACATTTCCGCTATAAGCACCAAGGCCGCTGAGGGCGATAAGTTCCTGAGCGCAGCGTGGTCGATCAGGATGCGGCTGTATTCGCCTTGCGTAAGCGCAGCACGCACGTCCATCATGAATTTAACCGTGTCCACCGGATCGCTTCCGAAATCGAGCGTGGCGGGGCATATCAAAGACCCGGCACGCTTCGGCAAAAACGGTTTTGCGCGGTTCGTTTTGCGATTGTGCGGATTGCCATGGAGGGATCGCCGACGACGCTTGATCCTTCTCCCGAGCTTCAACGCACGGCGTTGCAAAGCCCGTTGGTGGCGATGCCACTTCGGCGAGAGTCGTCTCATTTAGGAGCGAGATTCCTGCTGGAATATACCGCCCACCGATCATGCCTTCGAGTAAATTTCCGCAACGGCTTTGGCAAATGCTTTCCTCTTTCCTCCATTCCTCATTCAAGAGGTTCTACTTCCGCAATCCCCAGCTCAGCGGCGATTCAACGTCTACACTCCTGGCCAGCTTGACGAGCTTCGTCAGGCCGCGAAGCCTGAAGGGAGCGCATTTGCGCTGTCTCTCCGAGCGCTCCCGCTCCATATCGTATGCATTCAAATGCGCATCACGCCTTCTGATAAACTTCGCCCACCGTCTCAAATTCCACACGGGAGGCCAATAGGCCAATAGGGGTCAGAGCTTACTATCGACACTGGTCTCCTCCGTGCTTTGGCGCGGGCCGTAGGTGCGCTGCTTCATCGGCGGCGCTTCCCGCAGCCGCGACGACTTTACCTCCGCAGAAAGCTTGATGAGTTGGCCGACTTTGCGGATTTTTTGACGGGTTCGTCTGTCCGCGAACCTCGCCCTGCGGGTGACCTTTGATGTCATCTATCCGAGCGCTCCCGCTCAATCTCGTATTGACTCGCTCGCCACCCGCTCGTTCGCCCACTCGGGCTGCCGTCCCGGCAGTCTATGTCGCCTCGTCCCGGTCGGCTCCATTCCTCGAAAGATTGGCGGGCGAGCTGGCGGCGCATGGTGGTATTGATGGCTTGGGCCCGCCGCCGACATCCTCCTTCGCTGCGCTTCGGCGCGACAAGAGGCTAAGGCGCGGCAGGCAGTTGGAGATTATACCGGCTGAGGAGGTCGTCCAACAGCGTTCTGTCGATTTCGGCCTGCATTTTGTTTCGCTCCGGGCCGCCCGTTGCCTTGCGGATCGACTCGGATTGATTTCGAATCTTCCCATATTCTCAGGCTGCGCCCAATGCGTTCGCATTGTCTACGTCGCTCTGTGCCCACAGGCTCCGTTCATCGTGAAATTCGCAATGCAAAATCATTTCTTCGGCAGTGGATTTCTCGTTTGCGGATAAGACAGCGCATCTTCGCGCACACGCGACGACTTCACGGTTGCAGAAAGCTTGATGAGCTGGCCGACCTTGCGGATTTTTTCTTCGAAGCGGCTGGCGGGCCAGCTCAGCGGCGCATCGTGTTGTTCATGGCTTGGGCCCGCCGCCGCCAGGCTACTCCGAAGTGTTCGCGAGTGAATGGCGCGGCAGGCAGTTGCAGATTATACCGGCGGAGGATGTCGTCCAAGAGCGTTCTGTCGATTTCCGTTTGCTCCAGGAGCTGCTCGATCCGGGCCAGATCGAAGAACATCCGCCAGGGGGATGGCTGGTGGTTCTTCGCTCATGTGAGGCTGGCTAGAAAGTGGAGGTTTCTTGCGGTCAGGGCAGGCGCTCGAGGAATTCGTTGTCGATGACCGAGGGTGGGACGATGCCCGACGCCCAGATGGCAGCGAAGGTCTGCTGGAGGTTGAACGGTTTGCCGGACGCTTCGGCTTGGTGGCTGGCGCGCGCAATCATGTGGTCGAGCTGCGCTTTGCCGACGACATAGCTCGGGCCGTAGCCGGGCTGGCGCAGATACAGGAGCTGTTCGAATCCGACCAGTTTGCTCTTCGCGTCCGACCAGCCGCGCGGGGTCCAGCCGGCGTGGAATTTGCCGGCTTCGGCCAAGGTCATCTCGTTGTTCTGGACGCGGAGCGAGGCGAGCCCGCGCGCGGCGCGATTGGCCAGCATGGCCCAGACCAGTTCGCGGCCGTGCGGTTCATCGTCGTAGATGCCTTCCTGCATCGCGATCTCTTCCATCGCGGTGGCGAAACCTTCGGAACGGTCGGCATACATGTTGAACAACGGACGCTGCGAGCGGACCGGCGTCGGCTGCGTTTCGTGAGCGAGCCTGGCGAGCTCGATCCAGTGGAATTCGTGGCTGGAAAGCGGGAGCGGGTCGAGCGCGGTGACGTGACTGAAGAAATTGCGGTCGGCTAACGGGACGTAGGTCGGCGCCTGGGCCAGGAGCGCGTCGTGCGCATAGGGTTTATCGGCGATCGTGCCGGTGTCGACCCAGAGACGGTAGAGTTTCTCGGCATGGGCCCGGCTCATCGCGGCATAGGCGGCGGGATCGTCAATGGGCGTGATCGGCGGTTTCTCTCGGTTGCGCGCTTCTTCCAGCCGGAGCGACGCGAGCGACCGGTCGAGCTCGCGCTGGAGCAGCTCGATCTGCTGGTCGTAGGTGAACGGTGAGAGCATGACGTGCTGGAGCCACCAATCGTAATTGGCTTTGCCGACGCCCGAGGGACCCTGGCGTTTGGGCGCCTCCGCCTTCACATAGGCGGCAAAGTCGGCGCTGGCGACGCGGGCCTTCTCGACCGCGGCCTTGAGCGCCGGGCTCGCGCCGTCGAGGGAGATTTTGCGGGTGCCGCCCAGGTCGCGCAGTTGCAGGTCACCCTTTTGCCATTGGGCGAGAAAATCCGCCTGATCGGCAAAGGCCTGATCGCCCCAAGCCCAGAGGTCGTGGGCGATGCTGCGGGCGAGGTTGACTCTGGCGTCAGCGAGGAGGGCCGGGATCGCGCCGAGCAATTCGGTGAGCCGGGCGTCGTCGGCGGGCGACAAGGGGAATTTGCAGGCGAAGAGATCGATGTTCGGCTCGGCCGATGGTCCTTCGTGCGCGGGAACATCGCTCATTTCCGGGAAAACGGTGGCGTAGAAGCCCGGATCGCGCTGCCAGGGCTTAAGGATGCGAAGGAAGAAATCGAGGCCGTTCATTTCGGCTTCGACGATGCGATAGTCGTTCTTCTGCTCGGTCGACCAGCCGCTGGGGTCGATGGCTTTGAGACGCGCGCGGAAGGCGGCGAGCCCTTCGGCCTTCTTCGCCATGGCGGCGACGCTGTAATCGGGCCGGCCTTTGACGATGGCGGGATGGTTGAACGCGCGCCAGTCGGTGAACAAGGTCGCCAATGATTGGTAAGACGAAGCGGGGGCTTCGGCCGCCGCCGCGGTCTTTCCCATGAGGGCGAGCAGGGCAAACAGAAAGAGGCAGAGTAAATGTCGCTTCATCTCAAATATCCTGGTCGACTTGGATCGTCAAAGCGAGATCAAGGTTTGGCGGAGAACTCCGCGCCTTTGTCCACGGATTCACTCCTCTTTGGAAAGCCCGGCCTCGCGTTGTCGCGCTGCGTTACGGCCTGCATTTCTGATCATGTTTCTGAGATGGCTTTACGGCTTAGGAGCAAAATTCCTGAACTGTCAGCCCGGCGGCGCGGATCAGGCTGCGTAGAGTGCCTTTCGCGACCTCCTTGTTATCAGGGACCGAGAGCGTGGCGTTCTCTCCGGCCTTTACCATGATGATGTGGCTGCCTCGCTGTCTGCGACTTCCCAGCAGTGTTTCTCGAAAACGCGCACGACTTCGCGCCCGCTCATGACGGGAAGTTGCGGCATCTAAACGGTGATTTCGACTTGCTGGGTCTCGACGGTCAACGGCAAGCCGCGTTCGGCGCGAACTTCCAGGCAAAGTGCGATCGCTTCTTTGATATTGGCGAGCGCCTCATCGCGCGTCTTGCCCTGGCTGACGCGACCGGGAATGGAAGGACATTCGGCGATCCACACGCCGTCTTCGTCGCGATCGAGCGTGGTAGCGAATTTCATCGAGTGGATTGTAGCATGACTCAGGCCTTCGAGTAAATCTCGGCGCCAGCCTCCTGGAGCTCATTCCTTTTTTCCTGCATTCCATTCCAGAGCTTGCTCCCTCAGCTCTTGGCGAGATTGGCGAGCACGTGCGCCAAGGGTTGATAGTGGAGCTTTTTCTGGCGCGCCTTTTTTAACCAGGCGGCGTCGTCCGCGTCTTCCAGCCGCTTCAGCATCTCCTGATACAGTTTGATCGGCAGGATTACAGAAATCGGTTTCCCCTTCTTCGTGATGATCTCAGGTTCCGGAAGCGATTTCATCGAGAAGGACTCTGAATTTTCTTGCCCACTGGTTTTCCATTCGGAAACACCACCAAGAGCAAACCAGAACGGCGACTTTCTGCGCGCACTTTGCGTACGACGCGCGCGAATGCTCGCTCTACCCGGGCGACAAATGCTGGCGTCTTTTTCGCGCCGTTCGTTTTTCTTGTGCTCATGAATCGATCAGCTGCCGGGCAAATTTATATCATCCTCGTGGCGAGTTGCTTCAAAAAAGAGCGCGAGCCTTTGCCAACACCTCGTCGAGCTTCCCTGCCTTCACCTTCCCCGCAGAATAAAGAATGACGCGTCGCTCAACCGTAAATAACCGGTTTGGCCGGATGAAGCTCGGATGCGCAAGCTGTCCGCGCTCGAAATCGGCAGTATCAAGTGGAATGGAAAAGCCGTCAGCACGCGCTCGCGTGGTGATTTGGCAGAGAATCACGTCGTCGCCCGGAAGATCGACCAGCACGAAGACCGGTCGGCGCTTCCCGACCGCAAGATCGGTCTGTGGAAATGGGATGGTCCGAGCCGGACTGGCATTAACGACTTCGCCGGCTACAGGTCTGCCCACGCGGCGTCCTCTTCGGGGGAATTCCAGTCGCGCGGGAGGACAGAGTCGCTCAGAGCAACTCCGTTAAACGGCTCCTCGGCGATCCTCGTCTTTAGACCGACGGCGAAATCGTAAACTTTGCGTTGGAGGTCTTCCGGCAAGTCGGCGATCTCCCTCTCGATCAGTTCTCGGGTGCTCACGGCGATAATGTAACTTCAAAGCCGCCAAGATTGGAAGTTCGTTTGAAAGCCCGGCCTCGGCGTTCGCCTGCGTTACGGCGGCAGGATGCCGAAACCAGCCCCGAATGCTTTCGGGGCGCTCCCCGGGAGGAGAAATTCAGCGCTTACTGGCGTGCAGCACCGTTAAGCCGATGACGTCACCGTTTTCGTAGCGCACGACAATGTCGTCCTCTGTGATTTCGCTGTCGCTGGCGTGGCTTGGCTTCTTGAAGTTGATGTAGAGCACGTCGGCTTCTGCATCGTAGGACGACCAGAGGTACTGGCCGGGCGAATTCCGCACAGCGGGAACGATCTTCAGAAATTCTTTGATCTCGCTTATGGCCATAGCTGCTTTCTTCGGTTCAGTGAGGCGGCGCGTCGGGTGATGAATGCCGTGATTACAAAACCGTCTTCGGCAAGCTCACGATACACGGCGACGAGAATCTTGCCATCGGGATGGGTTTTCGTGGCGAGAAGCTCTCCGCCGTTTCCGGCGATGATCCGTTCCGGGTCGGTGATGGCGTCAAGGACTTCGAACCGATAGCCGGCGAGTTCGGCGTGTTCCTCCGTGACGTGAACCCAGCGCTCGTCGGTAAGGCGAATCGGGGTGCCATTCTTCGATGTGGCTGTTTCGGTCATCCGTCGGAACGAGGAGAAAAGTTCGCGATAGCGAGGTCGCCATCGCCAGCACGCGAGTCGCGTGCGCTACCCATTCGCGTAAATCTTCGC
This sequence comes from uncultured Verrucomicrobiae bacterium, assembly GCA_963819975.1. GTDB lineage: Bacteria > Verrucomicrobiota > Verrucomicrobiia > Chthoniobacterales > UBA10450 > Palsa-1392. Next base: position 13,121 of record CAWFYE010000006.1, read on the forward strand.
GCCGCGCTCGGTAAACTCGCGCGACTTCTCGGCCATGCCTTTCGCGAGCGCATCTTCCTCCCCGATTCCTTGCTCGGCTGCGTATTTGCGAACGTCTTCGGTGATCTTCATGCTACAGAAGTGCGGGCCGCACATCGAGCAGAAGTGGGCGGTCTTCGCTCCCTCTTGCGGGAGAGTTTGACGGCGTTGCTGCCCAGCAACTCCGCCCTGGCGGGCTGATCTTCGATCAGTCTATGTCGCTCGATTCCCATCGGCTCCATTCATCGTGAAACTCGCGGACGCTGTCGAGACGGAAACATGCGTCGTCAGCGGTAAACATCACGACGATGCCGAATTCGACGAACCCGCACAACTCGAATCACGTCGGCAATCTCGTAAATCACTCGGTAGTCGCCGACGCGGATCCGCCAGTCGTTCTCGCCTCCGCTCAACTTTCGACATCCAGACGGTCGCGGATTCTTAGCGAGGGCGGCGATGCGATCGATAACCTGCTCGTGAACGCGGGAAGTGAGCCGACGTAAATCCTTCTCAGCAGAACGCTCGAGGAGAACTTCAAACACGCGCTTTCCTGTCGGCGAGATACTCGCTGAGCGGCCGGTAGTGGAGCGGCTTCTTCCGCATTTTCCTCAGCCACGCGACATCTTCCGCGTCTTCGGCTCGCTCGAGCAGCTCTTGATAAGCTTTAATGGGCAAGATGACGGAGACCGGTTTCCCGTTGCGGGTGACGATTTCCGGTTCAAGCTTCGCGGCTTTCATCAGAATTAGCGTAGCAGAAAAGTTCGTGACGGCGAGGGCGCCATCACCGACACGCGAGGCGCGTGTGCTCCCCAGATGGGATCACGCCTTCGCGTAGAGCTCAGCACCTTGCTCCACAAGTTCTTTCCCCTTTTCCTCCATTCCTGACTCAAGGGCTTCTGATTCCGCGATGCCTTGCTCAGCGGCATACTTGCGCACGTCTTCGGTGATCTTCATGCTGCAGAAATGAGGGCCGCACATGCTGCAGAAGTGAGCGGTTTTCGCGCCCTCTTGCGGCAAGGTTTGACGAAGCCGCTGCCCAGCGTCTCCGCCCTGACGGGCTGTTCTTCGAACAGTCTATGTCGCCTCATCCCGGTCGGCTCCATTCGTCGTGGAATACAGTTCTGCTCCGCTGTGCGCAAATTCTGCAGCCTTCTGGCGAAGACCGTGTTCGATAACCGTATCTTCCTCGATAGCGTTCTCGGCTGCATATTTTCGTACATCTTCGGTGATCTTCATGCTGCAGAAGTGGGGGCCGCACATCGAGCAGAAATGAGCACTCTTCGCCCCTTCTTGGGGAAGCGTCTCATCGTGGTACTCTCTCGCTGTTTCGGGGTCGAGGCTGAGATTGAACTGGTCTTCCCACCTGAACTCGAATCTGGCCTTCGAGACCGCGTTATCGCGGTATTGGGCGCCTGGGTGACCTTTGGCGAGGTCGGCGGCGTGGGCCGCCAACTTATACGCGATGACTCCGGTTTTGACGTCGTCTTTGTTTGGTAATCCCAAATGTTCCTTCGGGGTGACGTAGCAGAGCATGGCGCAGCCGTACCAGCCGATCATGGCGGCGCCGATGCCGCTGGTGATGTGGTCGTAGCCAGGGGCGATGTCGGTGGTGAGCGGGCCTAACGTGTAGAAGGGCGCTTCGTGGCACCACTCGATCTGCTTTTCCATGTTCTCTTTGATCAAGTGCATGGGGACGTGGCCGGGGCCTTCGTTCATGACTTGCACGCCTTTGGCCCAGGCGCGCGTGGTCAGGTCGCCCTGCACTTTGAGCTCGGCGAATTGGGCTTCGTCGTTGGCGTCGGCGATGGAGCCGGGGCGGAGTCCGTCGCCAATGCTGAAGCTGACGTCGTAGGCGGCCATGAGGTCGCAGATGTCGTCCCAATGTTCATACAGGAAACTCTCCCGGTGATGGGTGAGGCACCATTTCGCCATGATGGAGCCGCCGCGGCTGACGATGCCGGTCATGCGTCGCGCGGTCATGGGGACGAAGCGGAGGAGGACGCCGGCGTGGATGGTGAAGTAGTCGACGCCTTGCTCGGCCTGCTCGATGAGGGTGTCGCGGAAGATTTCCCAGGTGAGGTCTTCGGCGCGGCCGTTCACTTTCTCGAGCGCCTGGTAGATGGGGACGGTGCCGATGGGAACGGGCGAGTTGCGGATGATCCATTCACGCGTGGCGTGGATGTTTTTGCCGGTGCTGAGGTCCATGACGGTGTCGGCGCCCCACTTGGTGGCCCAACGCATTTTCTCGACTTCTTCCTCGATCGAGCTGGCGACGGCGCTGTTGCCGATGTTGGCGTTGATTTTGACGAGGAAATTGCGGCCGATGATCATCGGCTCGAGCTCGGGGTGGTTGATGTTGGCGGGGATTATTGCTCGTCCTCGGGCGACTTCGGAGCGGACGAATTCGGGGGTGATTTCCGCTGGAATGGCGGCGCCGAAGCTTTCGCCGGGATGTTGGTGTTGGAGGGAATTCTGCTCCGAAGTAGAGGTCAGAGATCGGAGGTCGGAGGTCGGATCGGGGGAGTGCGACCCATTGCCTGACTTCTGACTTCTGACTTCTGATTTCTGTGCGCGTCCGAGGTTCTCTCGGATGGCAATGAACTCCATCTCGGCGGTGATGATGCCTTGGCGCGCATACCAGAGTTGCGTGACGGGATGACCGGCGCTCGCGCGGAGCGGTTTGCGTTTTGCGCCCTGGAAATGGTCGAGGCGGTTTTTACGCTCGGCGGTGCTGGCGAATTCTTCGTGGCCGCGCGTGAGATAGCCGTTGTCCTCGGGCTTGATCTCGCGGCCGTCGTACTCGGCCACGTCCCCTCGCCTTCTGATCCATTCCGCGCGGACGGGCGGGAGGCCTTGGGCGGAATCGGGTGATTGATCGGGGTCGCCCCAAGGCCCGCTGCAATCGTAAACTCGAACCGGCTCGTTAGGCTCGAGGTTGCCGCTGAAATCCTTCGTCGGCGCGAGGCTGATCTCACGCATCGGGACGCGGACTTCGGGATGGATCTCGCCTTCGACGTAAACACGCTGCGAGTTGGGCATCACGTAGTCGGAGGATTTCGGTTCGGTTGATTCTTTGGATGCGATCATGAGAATAACTAATTAGGAAAGCAGGACAGGGAAGTACAGGCTTCGCTGCTCAACAAGGCCGAAAGCCACTTTTCCTGTTTTCCTGCTTTCCTGATTCATATGATTTTCGTTGCGGCTGCGTGACGGCCTATTTTCCTGATTAATTTCTGTTTCCGGTGAAAACAAAAAAGCCATGCGTGGAAACGCATGGCTGAAATCGAACTCCTCACTCCCTCCGGCGGCATTACCCGCATCAGGTTTAAGGGGTCTCCGGTTTCCGCCCGCGCGGCACCGAACTCTCAGCCATTGGCTCCCCCGCAATAACTACCGGATCAGACTAGCGGCCGACGCTTTGAAGTCAACGCAAGGCTTCCTGAAAGCAGCGCGCCCAAATCGACGCGCTGCTTCCGGAAATGATGCTCGGTTCCCGGACGGTTATTCTTTTTTCTGCGCGTCAGGAGCGGTCGCGCCTGCCTGCATGACGTTGGTATGGAAGATGGCGAGCCATTTGCCGTCTTCCATTTTCCAGACTGACCCGGCGTTGTACGTGCCGGAGGCGTCCTTGCCGTCGTAGGTACCCTCGAGGGTGACTTTGTAGCTCATGACAACGACGTCCTTCTCATCGGAATGGCTCTTGAAATCGCTGATCTTGAACGATTTCATGTCCCACTTCTTCATGTCGGCCAATTCCTCCGTCATACCGGAGACGCCGTCGGCGTAAACTCCGACCATGTCATGGTCGACGATTTTCTGGAACCCAGCGGCATCCTTGTCTTTGAAGGCCTGCCAGGCGGACTTCTCTTTTTCCATCATCTCGTCATTGCTCGGCGCGGCGATGGAAACGGCGATCGTCGCGAGAAGCGCGATCATTGTGTAGCTCAATAGTTTTTTCATTGGTGCCCGCAGCCTAACGAGTGCCCGTAATCGAGTCAAACGCATTCGGGCCAACGATCATCTGACGCGCCCCATCTCCGCCAACGCGAAGGTCACGGCGCAGGTATCGGAACGGCCGTGGTCATCGAGAGCGATGACTTTGTAGCTGCCGGCTTTCGGTTGCCACGAAAGCGGCACCCCGCGCCGGCTCGTGCCGAGAAAGGCGCGATCGGCGAACCAGTAGATCTGTTTCACATCCGGCTCCGTTTCCGCCTGCAAACTGAGCGCGCGCTCCGCGCCGGCATGATCGCCTAACGAATAGGTGGTGTTGCTCTTCGGCGAAACGATTCGCGGCGCCTGGCCGCGCCGGGAGAGCGCTTCCACCCCGCACTCGGGCAAAAATGGCGGCGGTATGCGGCGGGGCAGGCCGGCCTGATCGAAAAGAGCAAGCAGATCGGAGGGCCAGAACTCGAAGACTTCGCGGCGGGTGGCGCGAGTTCCATCCTCGGCATTGACCCGCAAACCAGAGGCGACGTCGATCAGGATCTCGCGATGGATCCGGCATTGACTGATCGGCGAGACTCCGGGGATGAACCATCCACTGACTCGATGCGGGCAGGCATCGGTCGGGAGTTGACCGGATACTGCGCAAAACTCGACCTGGCGGAGATTGGCATTTGGCGGCGGCTCGTGACGCGTGGGACGCGCGTAGCCGCCGGCCCGCAACGCGTCGACGATCTGGAAAAGGAGCGGCGCCGCGCCGGTCCGACCGACGAATGCGGGATTACTTTTGCCATCGAAGTTGCCGACCCAGACTGCGAGCACGTAGTGATCGAAGACCGCGACCGACCAGGCGTCGCGGAATCCTTGCGAGGTTCCGGTTTTCCAAAAAATGGCGTCGTCGGCACGCGCGCCGCTTAAGCCCGGACGCGAAATTTGCCCGAGCATTTCCAGGGTTAGAAAGGCCGCCTCGGGGCTAAGCAGCCTGTCGACGCCCCCCTCTGGGAGGCGCGAGATTAGCGGGGCTTGCTCTTGATCGCCGTTTTCCCCCGCGCTTCGCAGAGCGAAGCGTCTACAGACCATCCGACGTAACGGACGCATCTCTCCATTGTTGGCGAGAACGCCGTACAGCCTGACGAGATCCTGCATTGTGACCTCTGCGCCGCCGAGCGGCAGCGCCAGGCCGTAGAACTTTTCATCGCGCGGTAGCTCCACCCCGGCCCGCTGGAGAAATCCGTAGAGAGTCGGCTCGTGCAGCTCAGAGGCGAGGGTGACCGCGGGAATATTGCGGCTGCGGGCAAGCGCGTCGGTCGCCTTGATCGGTCCGACGAATTCGCGATCGAAATTCTCCGGATCAAACGCGCCGAAACTGCGCGGCGCATCCTTCAACATAGTGAGCGGATGGATCAATCCCTGGTCGAGGGCGAGCGCGTAGACGAACGGCTTCAAGGTCGAGCCGGGCGAGCGTGGACTGCGCGTGCCGTCGACCTGGCCGTCGATCGAGACGTCGGTGAAATTCGCGGAGCCGACCTGGGCGAGGATTTCCATCTCGCGGGCATCGACCAGCATGGCGGCGGCGTTGCGAATGCCGCGCGACACGTTGGCCGCGACGTAGCCGGAAATCCGGCGCTCGACCAGCTGTTGCAAGGCGAGATCAAGGGTGGTGTGGATATCGCTGCTTTCCGATTCCCGGAGCACTTCGGTCGTGAAATGCGGGGCAAGAAGATTGTGGCGCGCCTTCGCCTGCGCCGAAAACGCGCTATCGGTCGCGTCGTCGCCGTTCGTTAGGCGATCGAGCAGGCGGTTCCGCGCCGGCGCGATCGCCTTGTTGGTGCGCGCGACTCGCAGGGCTCGACGCGTCGGACTCTGCGGGACAACGCTGAGCGCGATCGCTTCATGACGAGTGAGATGGAGCGCGTCTTTGCCGAAGTAGATTTCACTGGCCGCGCCGATGCCCTCGATATTGCGACCGTAAGGCGCGAGATTGAGATACGCTTCGAGCAATTGCTCCTTGCTGTAGTGACGCTCCAGTTCCAGGGCGCGCCACATCTGCTCGCACTTCCCGCGAATGGTCCGCGATTGGATGTGAAAGCGCAGCCGCGCCAGCTGCATGGTGATCGTGGAAGCGCCACCGCGTCGCCGGCCGAGCACGAAATGAAACGCGGCGCGGGCGGTCGCGATCGGGTTGATCCCGGGATGATCCTCGAAGAAGCGATCCTCCTGCAGGAGGGTGGCGTGAATGAGGTCGGGCGAAATCCGCGCGAGCGGGGTGAAAATCCGGTATTTCTGATCCGCACTCAGCGTCACGTGCAGCAGTGTGCCGTGACGATCGAAGACGCGGCGCGAAAAAGTGATTTCGTCGAGCAAGGGCGGCTTGGGGAGGGAGAGCCAGACACATCCCAACGTCACGAGGAACCCAAGAAGCGCGGCGGCGATTCCATGGAGCGCACGCGAGTGGGAGAATTTCGGCAAACCGCGCTTCATTTCGCCTCCACAACCGTGATTTTGCCGGCGGTTCCGCGGGCATTGATCCCGCGCTCGTACATCGATTCCGCGAAGGGTGGAGGAACGACGAACTCACCCCGATTGCACGGCTTGATCTGGTAGGTGATCGTCCGCACGCTCGGGCCGACGCTGCCGAAAAAGACCGCCCGGTCTTCGCGCACCTCGACATAATCACATCCGGCCCGGTCGACGCCGGGGCTGAGAGAGCTATCGACGATCTCGAATCCTCCCGGCAGCAGATCGGTGATCGCGGTGTTCGTGACCTCGTCCCGACCGAGACTGCGCACCCGCAAACGCACCGTGAGCGGCTCACCAAGCCGTGCGGTCGTTGCGGGATGGCCGTTGGCATCAAGGAGTTCGCGATAGATTTCGAGTCCGCGCGCAACCGGCTCGGCGGACAAATGCCGATCGAATCCGGCTTCGACGATTTGATAAAATGCACCCAGACCCTGCGGCGGAGGCTCGGCCCGAAAGCGCAGCCCGACCGCATTCGCCGAGAACGTGCTCTGCCTAACGAGTTTGCCGATTGCATCCAGCGGCGTTTCGCGCTGTTCGCGGTTGAGCTCGACGATTCCCAGCTCAGGCGGATTTGCCGCGATCTGTTGCGAGAGGCTCTTCAGCGCCATGACCGCGTAGGCAGCGGAGAGGGTATTGAATTCGCCTCGCCCAATCGGAGCAGTCAGCGCCTGTAAATCCTCCACCGACATCTGCTTGAGTAAATCAGGGAAATGGCGCGCCACGACCGCGATGTATTGGGCGTCAGCCCCAAGCGGCTGGTAGAAATCGCAGCTTTCTTCCGGTTCGTGTTTGCCTAATCGATACGCGCCGATCAGCCGCTGCGCCTCGTCGTCCTTACGTAGAAGCGACCAGGATCCGGCGAGATAAACTCCAGTCAGATCGCTCTCCCATTTCCTGGCCTGATTCTTTTCCAGGTAATCGGTGAGATTGAGGATGTAGTTGGTGGTGATGACCTCCGATCGAGTCAGGACGTAAATGGCGTAGGCGATGGTGCGCGCCTCAGTGAGATTCGCCGGCTGACGCGCCACCATGGTCTGCAAATACCGCAGCGCGCTTTGCAGGATGTCGTTAGGCGGCGGGAAGCCGGCGGCTTTCGCCTCAACCAGGAAATGAGTGACATAGACCGAGATGAAATCCGTCCCCTCGCCTGTTTCGGCTGACCAGTAGCCAAAGGCACCTTGATCGTTCTGGCGGCGGCGCAAGGTGGCAAACGTCTTCTCGAGCTGCGCGCTCACTTCCGCGCGGCTGAGACCGAAGTCGGATTCATCGGCGAGAAGCAGGCGCGAAAACGACGCGCTCGTGATCTGTTCGCTGCAGCCGTTCGGATAGTTCTTGAGATAGAAATCGAGTCCGCGCGCGAGACCGAGCGGGAGCGCGGAGACGGTCGCTTCCAACGCGCGAAACTCCGCGTACATCTCGCGCTTCACCGGCAGCGCGAAATCCTTGCTCGTGAAATTGCCGCCGCGCACGGCGGTCATGAAGGGCACCGGAGGGCGCACGCTGAGCGTCGCGCGCCGGGTGCTCTCCTCGCCACCACTGACGAAGGCGTGAAAGGTGATGCTGGCCGCGCCGAGCTGGTCTTTCGCCAGGACGGTAAATGTGACCGTTGTTTCGCGCCCTTCCCCGACGTGCAATGGCTGCGCCGGGGTCTCCACGATTTCCAGCTGTGCGGAAGGTTCCGCCGTCAGGGCAACTTCAGCATTCTCACCCGAGCCAGTGACGTTGTTCGCGACAGTGACGCCAACTTCGAAGCGATCGCCCGGCGCGACCATGGTTGGTACGCTGGGTGTGATAACAAACGGCCCCCTAACGATGGTATCTTTCTCCGCCGAGCCCGCCTCATCCGACGCGACGGCAACGGCCATGACAGTGAGCGTGCCGTCGAAATAATCGGGCACATCGTAAGTGACTTCACGCTCGGTGCCGTCGGCATCGATCACGCCCGACCAGAAGACGACCGGCTTTTCCGTTACCCGTTTAAACGGGTTCAGGCGCTTCTCCGCATCGCCGTCGCCGCCCGCGGAGGAAGTCGCGCGCAGGATGGAAAACTCCGGCAGGATCAGATCCACGATCTGCGAAGTCTCGACCGCGAGAGCGGTCTTGCGGAAGAAGTAGCCTAACGGATCCGGCGTCTCGAAATCCGTCACCTGCAGAATCCCCTGATCGACCGCGAAGATGACGATCCGGGAAGGCCGGTCTGTCTTGTAAGCGATCTTGAAGGGCTCTCCTGGTTTGGCGAGATCGCTGGTCGTTAGGTCAACATGGAGACGCCGCTTCTCCTTGTTGACCGTGAACGGCGCGACGGCATAGCTGAGCGGGCTCATGAATATCTCCTTCGAGTCGAGCGCGCGAACGAAGGAGACGTTGACGTAGCCCGTCCCGTCGAACCCTTCCGGGATCTTGATGCGCTGCACGCTGCTCGTCGTGCTGCTATTGAACCAAGCGTGCGCCAGCACCCGATCGTTCTCGATCGTGATGAGGCCGGCGCCGGTATAGGGCGCCGTGATGCTGATCTCGATTTCGTCGCCGGTGCTGTATTGCGCGCGGTCGAGTTTTACCTGCAGCTCGGCGTTTCGAGCCAGCGAACGGGTCGCGCTTCCGTCGCCTACGACGGTGAAAGTAACCTGGCTGAGACGACGATCGGATGCGTCGCGAACTTCCAAGACGAAACAACCCGGTTTCGCTGTCGGGAGCGGATAATTCAGACCATTGGCCCCGATGGCGAGCGTTTCCGTTTTGACTGGCGTCTCGCGCAGAACCGACTCGTAAGCGTAGTCACCGTTCTCCTTTTTCGTGAGGATGGAAACGTAGGTGCGCTCGATGAGATTGAAGCGCAGTTGGTCGAGCGCGATCTTGTTCAACTGCGGATCGAGCGCGATGAAATCGATCGCAGCGGGCCGATCCTTGACCAGGAAATCGAGCTGCGGATTGGCCTTGTAACCGATGACGTGAGGGAGCGCGGAAACGAGAACGCTGTTATAGGCGCCGACGCTGCGGCCGCCCTCCGCCTCAAAGCCCTGCACGCTGAGCGTCATTTCGTAGGTGGCATCGGCGAAACGCTCGAGCGCGAGATCGACCGTCGCTTTGCCGTCGACGTCCGTTTTGGTTTCGCCGAGATCCACGGTCTGCGGCTCGCGCCGTTTCTGAGCGTCCGTTAACGGATCGAAAAAAACGTAGTCTTTGTATTCGGAGAAGTGAAAGCGAGCGGGAGAAAGACTGAGTTGGCTTGCGATCCGCCTCTCGGTGGCAGGCGTCCCGTAAAGATTGCGCAGGGTGACGAGAGACTTAACGCCGTTCGGCGCGAGCCAGCCGCGAGTCGTTTGCCTGTTCAGCTCGCTCGTCACGCGCATCCGGTCAGGAAGAAATTCTTTTACCTGAAAGCTGGTGCTGCCGATGAGGAGGTCGCGATAGCCGTTTCGGACGAGGTAGAGATTGGCCCGGTATTCTCCGGTTGGTGATTCGTAGGCGGTCGCGAAGTTCAGCTCGTCGAATCCGGCGGCCGGCAACTTTACCCGGCGCACCTGCGCGGCGAGTCCGCGCGCATCGAGCACTTCAATCTCGAGCGGCAATCCAGCGAGCTGCCCCTGCCAATCGCGCTGCTTCGCGATGTAACCGATGTGAACCAGGTCGCCAGGGCGATAGACGCCGCGCTCGGTGAAGAGAAAGGCTTCGAGTTGGTTGGGAGCAACATTTTGTTCGCCGTCGATCTCGAACCGGGAAAAATCGAGCTGCCGGTCGGCGCGATCAAACGGCATGAAGGCGACGTCCTCTCCAAGGCGCGCGACGAAGGCGACGGGCGATTTTTCGCGGGCGTCGGTTTTGAAAGCGGGAAAGCTGACCCGCCCATCCGTCCCGCTGGTGGCGCGCCCGAGGGCGACACCGTTCTTGCCTAACAACTCGACTTTGACCCCGGCAAGCGGGTCGCCGGTCTTGATCGAGACAATGAAGACGGCGCTGCTCCCGTCGGCGCTCTTCTTCACCAGCAGCCCGAGGTCGGTGACGAGAATGAAGCGGCGATCTCCGACATCGCGAATAGGGCGCTTCTTGATCGGGTCCCACTGCTGCGCGCGGATGAAAAACAGTCCGCGCTCGCTCCCACCATCGGCCGGGAGCTGGAGCTGTCCGGAGAAATCGAAGGACGAATAGTTGGCCTGGAACCGGTTCGTTAGATTGATCAATTGATGCTCGGTCGCGATGCGCGAGATGTTGTCCTCGTTGAACTCGTAGAAGAAGCGCGGCTGGTCGAAGCGGCCTTCACTTTGAGTGACGAGATGGTTGATCTGGCTGGTCGCGACGCGGGCAAGCTCGTATTCGATCTCCGTCACTCCGCGCGATTTGATTGAGAGCTTGCGCTCGCCCTGAAGGGCGAGAATGCCGCCGTGTCCCTGGATCTCGATCTCGCGCGGCAGCTCCGGAAGTTCGAGAACAGTGTCGTAATCCGCCGCCAGCGGGTAGCCGCCGAGTGCCGTCACGCCGTGATCGATTTTGAGATAAAGGCGGCCGGTTCTTTCGACCAGAATCTTGAAGGCGTGGAGCTTGGTTTGCGCGTGTTCGGCCGGGATCAGGGTCGCCGCGACTGGCTGCGAACGGCCTAACAATTCCGCGTCGACGTCCCGCGGACCGATTTCGCGATCGTGTTCGTTAGGCGGAAGCAACCAGATGTGTAATGCCTTGGCTACGTCTTCCGGTTTGGCCGCAGCGGTCGTGCTGACGAGAAGAATCTGCTCGGGCTCATTCTCCGCATTGCGGACGATTTTGCCTTCCACGTTCTCGATTTTGAAAAACGACCGGATGTCCGGCAGACGCACCTTGGCGTCGAACTCCTTTCTGGTTCGCGCGTTGCCCTGGGTCGTCGTGGTTCCCGGGCCAACGATCAACTTCATGAAGTCTTCGCGCGGCGGCAATTTGAGCGGAACGCTGCGCACGTAAACGAGGCGGTCGTGCAATCCGTAGGTGACGCTAAATCGGTCGGCCCCATCGTCGAAAACATCCGAGCCGCCGAGTGGCGCCATGGTCAGGTGTCGTTCGAGCTCGTCGCGTTTCACGCTGTGGCTGAACTCCAGCGTCGCGACTACCTGGTGAACCGCCGGATCACGCGGGTCCTGGTAAAACTCGATCTCGCTCACGCTCCCGCGAAAGGCAGGTGTCGCTACCTCGAGCGCATAGCGGTCGAGCAGCACCTGTTTCGGGAAGAGCGTTTTCGCGAAATTGATCCGGTATTTTTGATCAGCTGGCCAATCCGTCGCGGGCTGGAAGGCGAGGCGCGAATCGGAAATCCACGACCAGCGGCCTGGGAGAGCAGGTTCGAGCCGGATGCCTTCGCGCACCTCTTTTCCAAGCTGATCGAGCCGCGCGACCGAACCGGAGAAGCGGATTTCCAAGGGCGCGGGTTTCAGTTCTTTTTCCAGTTTGGTGACCGGAATCGGCTGCGCCCGCACGCTGATTCGCGCCGGTTGGGGGCGATGTTGGTACCAATGCCAGGTCCACCCGGCGCCGGTGAGGAAGAGGACTAAGGCAACGGATAGGACGCGATGGGACAGCGCCCAGCCGCTGGCGCGACCCAGCCAGGGTGGCGCTGTCCAGGTGAAGTCTCCGAGGATTTTGGTGAATGGGCGTTTCGACATAAGGCAGTTGGGTTCTGCCCGTCATACGGAGGGAGCCGCGCGATTCTTTCAGGGAATTTCAAAAAACTTTGCGGCATGCGATAAGAGGGCATGCCTGTGACTCGCAGCGAATTCCTCGTCACCCGCCGCAGCCTGGTCGACCGGCTGGGCGATTGGAACGACGGGAAACGCTGGCAGCAGTTTTTCGATTCCTATTGGAAGCTGATCCACCGCGCGGCGCGAAAAGCCGGCCTAACGGAAAGCGAGGCGCAAGAGGTGGTGCAAGAGACCCTCATTACGGTCGCGAAAAAGATCGACCGTCTGAAATACGATCCGGCGCTGGGCTCGTTCAAGGGCTGGCTTTTGAATATCACGCGCTGGCGGATCGCGGATCAGTTCCGGAAACGGAAGAACGCCGGCGAGCAACGGGCGAAAACGCGCCGCGGTGATGTCGAAAGAATTACCGCGACGATCGAGCGGATTGCCGACCCGGCGGGGTTCGATCTCGACGTGGCCTGGGATGAAGAATGGCATCGCAATCTGCTCCAGGCCGCGACGCAACGGGTGAAGAAAAAGGTGAGCGCAAAGCAGTATCAGATTTTCGATTGCTACGTCATGAAGGAGTGGCCAGTGCAGAAGGTGGCGAAGGAACTGCGAGTGAGCGTGGCGCAGGTCTATCTGGCCAAGCATCGTTTGAGCGGACTGCTGAAGAAGGAGCTCTCGAAGGTCGAGCGAGCTCGTTAGGGGAATTGTCGTCCTGGAGGAACGATTAGACGCGGCATAGACCGCTGACGCAGTTGAAGGTATAACGAAAAGTAGTGCGCATTCCGGCGATTCCCGATCATGAGATGCTTGGCGTGATCGGGCGCGGCGGTTACGGCGAGATCTGGCTGGCGCGTAGTCTGACGGGAGCGCTGCGAGCGGTGAAGGTCGTCTATCGCGACACCTTCGAGAGCGAGCGCGCTTTCAATCGCGAGTTCGAGGGGATGTCATCGTTCGAGCCGATCTCACGCGCTCATGACGGGTTCGTCGATATTCTGCATGTCGGCCGAAGCGTATCCGGCGGGTTTTTTTATTACGTGATGGAGCTGGCCGACGATCAGGTCAGCGGCGCGGAGATCGAGGTCACCCGCTACGCCCCGAAGACGTTGAAGGCGGAACTGGGTCACACTTTGCCAGCCGACGAATGTCTGCGGATCGGACTGCTGCTGGTGGATGCGCTCGGTGCCCTGCACCGAACGGGGCTGGCGCATCGCGATATCAAACCCTCGAACATTATCTTTGTGCAGGGCGTGCCGAAGCTGGCCGACATCGGGCTGGTGGCGGCGAGCGGGCAGCGATCGTTTGTCGGGACGGAAGGCTACGTCCCGCCGGAAGGCCCGGGCACGCCGCAAGCCGACATCTACAGCCTTGGGAAGGTGCTCTACGAAATCAGCATGGGAAAGGACCGGCTCGATTTCCCGGAGCTGAGCAGCAACCTCGACGAGCGGGAGGACAAAGAGCGGCTGCTACAGCTCAATGAAGTCCTCCTCAAAGCGTGCGCGAATAGTCCGGCCAAACGCTACGAAAACGCGGACGAAATGCGGCGTGATCTGGCACGGATCGACGCGGGGAAATCGGTGCGACGCCGCTCTAGAATGATGATTCCCATCGTCATCGCGGTGTTGCTCATCGCGCTGGCCGCGTTTTGGTCGGTTCGCCATTTTGCTTTTCGAAAGGAAGTGCCGACCGGGCCGGCGATGGCGACTGTCTCGACCGAGCCGGCCGGCGCGATGGTGATGCTCGACGATCGAATGGAGCGAAGTCCGGCGAAGTTCCAAGATCTCAAGCCCGGGAAACATACGTTGCGCGTGATGCTGCCGGACTACGATCCGATCGAAATGGAGGTAACGCTCGAGCCGGCGCAGAGTTGGCAGCCGCCCATGGTCAAGCTGGTGCGGAGCAAGGGCTCGGTGCAACTGGCATCGAATCCGCCAGGAGCGGAATTTGAATTGCGTCGTCAGGGTGAGCCCGCTCGCCACGGCAAGACACCAACGTTGCTGCGGGGTCTGCCAACGGGTCTTTACGAGGTGGTGGCGAAACAGGCGGGCTGGGAATTGAAAGACCAGATCGAGATCAAGCGCGGCGAGGTGACGCTAAAGACGTTCCAGTTTGCCAATGGAAGCGTGAAGATCATCAGCGCGCCGGCCGGGGCCACGGTCTCGTCAGGCGGGCGGGAACTCGGGCGAACGCCCCTCCTGCTGGACGACGTCAAACCGGGCGAAGTGAGCTATGAGTTGCAACTGACCGGTTTCAAAGCCGCTGAAGTGCAGGGCAAGGTTCAGCCTAACGAACAGACTTTTCTCGCCGCGCGTCTGGACAAAAAGCTGAGCCCGGTGCGGGGCGAGGTTTGGCAAAATTCTCTCGGGATGCGCTTCGTGCCAATCGGCGACTGGCACATCAGTGCCTGGGAAACGCGAGTGCGCGACTGGGCCGCTTTTTGTGCGGCGACAAATCGCCAGCCGCTGGCTCCGGGCTTTACGCAAAGCGAGACAGATCCGGTCGTGAAAGTGGACTGGCAGGACGCAATGGATTTTTGCGGCTGGCTGACTGAGAAGGAGCGGCGCGAGAATTTTCTCGATGAAACTGAAAGCTACCGGCTGCCGACCGACCAGGAATGGAGCGAAGCGGCCGGATTGCTCAACGAGGTCGGAAAGACCCCCGAAGAGCGTGATGGCCGGGTGCGGGATCAGTTTCCCTGGGGTGATTCATGGCCGCCACCGAAGGATGCCGGGAATTACGCCGCAATCGAGGGACGGAGCGACGGATTCACCGCGACCGCACCGGCCGGAAGTTTTGCCCCGAACACCACAGGCATTTACGACCTGGGCGGCAACGTCTGGGAGTGGTGCTCCGATCTCTACAAACCGGGCAGTCGTTGGGGCGTTCTGCGAGGCGGATCATGGGCCAACAAGCAGCGGGCCGAGCTCCTCACCTCCTACCGCAACGTGGTCGACCGGAGCGAGCGTGATGTGATTTATGGTTTTCGGTGCGTCCTGGTGTCGGAGCCGGAGTGAATTCTGGGGTGCGCTGCCCCAGCGCACGGGTTTGCGTGTGTGCGCACGATTAGTCCCGACAGCGAACGTTACAACCAACCGATCCGATTAGTTGCTCGCCGGGATGACAACGGCCGCGGGCGACGCTTCCGGTTTTGCCGGTGCCGTGGCGTCCTTCAGGACGAGCTGGCCTTCCGATGCCCGGCGGTAGTCGGCCACCATCATCGGACGGGTCTTGTTATCGACCAGTCCCTTGTAATTGATGATCCCAGTGGCGATCGATTGCGCGAGTTTAGCCCGCCAGATGCTCTGCGCGATGAGCTGGCTCTCACCTCGCTCGGTTAGAAATCCACCCTCGACCAGGACCGCCGGGATTTGCGTAAGGCGAAGGACAGCGAATCGCGCCCGCTTGATCCCGCGGTCGAATTCGGAGAAATGGCCGACGACTGAATGATGAATGCTCATCGAGAGCGCCAGGCTGGGCGCGTCAACCGGGCTGCCGGCCTGCATGTTCATAAACCGTAGCGCGAGCGCGTCGTCGTCAGTCGACGGCGCGCCGCGCGGTGTAAGTGAGAAAATTTCGAAGCCCTGCGCAGCCGGGTTCGAATTGGTGGCGTTGAAATGGATGCTCACGAAAATGGCGTCCTTGCTCGCGTTCGCGATCCGGGCGCGAAGCTCGAGAGGCACGAAGACGTCGCGGTCGCGCGTCATTTTTACATTGAGCCCTTTTGCTTCGAGGAGCGGCTTGATGTTGCGCGCGACGTCGAGCGCAAAATCCTTTTCGTATCCGTAGCTGCTGATCGCGCCCTTGTCGGAACCACCGTGGCCGGCGTCGAGGATAACGGTCTTAAATTGACCAAGATTGGGGATCATCTGCGGGCGCAGTTGGGGCTCGAGCGTTTTGGCCAGGTCGACCCGGGAAACGAGATACCGTCCGTCCTTCTCCGTCACCGGGAAGCAGAGCCAGGCGCGCACCCCGTTGATCATGATCTCGCGGCTATCGAGTTGGACCCGGAGGGAAATGGTGCCATTATCAAGCCGGATGCGCTTCTCGATTGGCGCAACTCCCGTGGGAAGCCCGTAGAACTTCGCGATGTTATCGACCGAGAGGTATTCGCGCCCGCGGATCTTGATGATGTCCCAATCAGACGCGGCCAGAGCGCTCCCCGTGAAGATAAGGAGCGCGAGGAACAAGGGAACAATCTTCCACCTGGCGAACATGAGCCGGTATTATGGAACAAGCCCCAGATGGCGGCAACCTAAATCACGGCCCGCCGTAAAAACTCGGGGAAGAACAGGGCCACGCCGGCCGATTGCTACGTAGATCAGGTATGCCAGCAAAATCCAAAAAACAACAAATGGCAGCCGGCGCGGCCCTGGCTGCGAAACGCGGTGAGAAGAAAAGGTCGTCGCTCAAGGGCGCATCCAAGAGCATGGCCAAATCGATGAGCAAGAAAGAGCTCAAGGAGATAGCAGGGACGAACCGCAAAGGTTTGCCGAAGAGGAAGGCGAGCGGCAAAAAGAAGAACTGATGTGGCAAGCTGACTCGCCGTCAGTAATCGTGGAGCCAATCGGCCCGTCGCAGCAACTGCTTGAAGTCGGGGTTGTCGGCCGCGAGTGGCGGCAGCCAGAGCCCGAGCTTCTCCCGTTTCCACCAAAGGTCCTGCGGATTCGGTCTGACGAAGGAATACCGGTAAAGGACCGCTCGAATATAGCGCGGCGGTTTCTCCGGAAACGGATTGGAGCGAAATAAGCCGACCGCGCCCGGATCGTTCTGGAGCAGTTTCCAGATCAGGTTCAGCGTCCAGGGATATTGGTTGGGCGTGCCCATGGCGGCGAACCACATCTGCCAGTCGAGCCGCAATTGGTAAGGCGCGATTTGGGGCGGGCGCTCATCCAGCGCTACCGGCAGCCCTTTGTAGGGATACGGCTTCCAATCCGCTTCGTCGTCAGGCCGGGCGTCATTCGTGCCCTCGAAGACGACGTTTAAACGCTCCCTCCCGACAGTCCCGAAGGCGCCGTAGGTGTTGACGAGATCGAGCGGATCGAACGACGTGTTCATGATCTGGTGGGGCGAAAAGATGTTCAGCACCGGTTGAATACTGAGTGCGGCGACGAGCGCCCCGATCGCCCAGGAGGTGCCGAGCATCGGCCGCGAGACAACTGCCGCGGCCTGCCCGTTCTTTGCTCGACTCGTTAGGCGAGCAGGCAGCACTTTGCTCCAGGTTCGATCGTCGAAGCAGGCCAGCGCCGGAAGAATCGTGAGCCAGTTCAGAAAAGAGAGATTGCCCCCGAGGAAGATCGTGAACTGGAAGGTCACGATCACCACTCCCGCGATCGTGCGGGCGAGCCGCGGCCAGAAGACAAACCATGGCGCGACCAGCTCGGCAGTGTGATTACAGAGTGTTCCGGCACGCAGAACCGCCCGCGGCAGAAAGTGAAACCAGCGGCTGAACCCGTTTGGGATTGGCTGGGTCTCGAAATGATAAAAAAGCGCCGTCAAATCGCGCCAACTTTGGTCTCCGCGGATTTTGATCATCCCCGCTCCGAACATGATCCGGAAAATGAGGGCGCGAAAAAGCCAGATGATGACGAGCGGCGGCGGCCGGCGAGGAAACGGCCGCGGATCGAGGAGCGGACAGAGAAAGATTGCGAGGAAGCCGGTCTCGAGGAGCTGCACCTCCCAGCCGTAGCCGTACCATTCCTGTCCGACATGCACGAACGACATGTAGAGAATCCAGAGAAGGCCCAGCAGAATGGCGTTGGCATAGCCGCACGCCACGACACAGGAGAGTGCGAAACCGACCCAGGCGGCGACGAGCAACGCGGTGTCGGAGTGATCGAGCCAAAAGAGCGAAGGAAGACGAAAAAATCCGCCTAACGAACCACCGAGGACTTCTCGCGCACGCGCGAGAAAATTGCCGACCGGCAAGAGGCCGTCGGCGCCAATGAGTGGGAGAATCTGATTCGCAGCGACCAGAAAGGCGATCGCGTAGATCACGCCGAGCAGACGCAGAATGACAAAACGCGTCAGCCAATAGCTGCCACGGTCGGGCAAAACGCGCTCCCAGTTATCGATCTTCACCAAATAGGATCGCGGCTCTCGCGCCGATTGGATTCCAGTCCCGCAGAACCTCACCCCAGCGCCATTTCATGCATCCGTTGAGGGACGGCAGGCGGATCACCACACGTAACCAAACCCGCGATCCGCTGACATTTTACGGATTGCATCCAAAGCAAACACAGAAAGACCAAATGAAAAAACTCACAGTCGCACTGGCAGTAATCAGTGCATTCACATTCAGCAGCTTCGCCGGCAAGATGGGCCCGGAAACGAACATCTACGACACCGCCGCGAGCACAAAGATGTTCAGCACCCTCACTACCGCTCTCAAGGCCGGGGGCAAAAAAGAGATGCTGGAAGAGGACAAGGGTCCCTTCACGGTTTTCGCCCCGACCGACGCAGCCTTTGCCAAACTCCCGGCTGGCACGGTTGAAAGCCTCCTCAAGCCCGAGAACAAGGAGAAGCTTGGCAAGATTCTGGCCTACCACGTAGTCCCGGGCAAAGTCATGGCGGCCGACGTCAAGTCGATGGAAGCTCCGACCGCAGAAGGCTCGAAGCTCGACATCAAGGTGGACGACGGCAAAGTGACGGTGAACGGCGCTAACGTCACCAAGACCGACATCGCAGCGACTAACGGTGTGATCCACGTCATCGACACCGTTCTCATGCCGCCGGACATGATGTAATTTCCCCGTTCCGGTTGATGCGCGGGCGCGCGGCTTCGGCCGCGCGCCTTTTGCGTTTTCGGGAGCGCTAATCCAGCTTGTCATCCTGATCCACGCAAACGCAGGAGAAGGACCCCACAGGCGTCGAGCGGCTTTCGCTCTGGCCAAAAACTCACGTCCGGACAAATCGTTAGGCGACGAGAGAGTCTATCGCCAATTGGGAGATCCCTCGCCGTCTGCGCGGCTCGGGATGACAGATCAGCAATCGCTCGACTCTGTTTTAATCCGCCGCCGCGTCCTTTTTCTTCACCGGCCGCCGGAGAAGCGTGATCTGTTTGATCCGCGCGGAATCCGACGGACTCCAGGTCCCAACCTCGGGATCGTCCTTGAAGGCTTCGTGCACGATCCGGCGTTCGTAGGAATTCATCGGCTCGAGCTGAAGCGGCCGCCCCGAGAGGCGGACCCGCTCCGCGATCTGGCGAACATGCTGCACGATCTTGTCCTGGCGCATCGAGCGATACATTTCGCAATCGACGATCCATTTCGGCGCCTCGGGGTCTTTCGCCTGCACGACCCGGTTGAGGAGAAACTGGACGGCGTCTAGCGTTTCGCCTTCGCGCCCAATCAAGCGGTCGGCTTCCTCGGTATAAATCTGCAGGGTCGGATTGCCGCTCTCGCTCTGAGTCTCCTCGATCTCGACCACGAAACCGAGGTACCCGAGCATGGTGTCGAGCATCTCCTTCGCATTCACGGTCGGTTTGGCTTCGGTGCTCATCAGCGTTTCAGCGTCCTTTTCCTTTTCGTTTTGTCGGGCTGATTCACTTTCTCCAGTTTCGGGAGGGGCTGGTTTCGGTTCTGATACAACTGCAGAATCGTAAACAGGTTCTGAGTTGTATAGTATAAAGCAAGAGCAGCGGCAAAGTTGTAGCAAAAAACGACAAAAATCAGCGGCATGAACATCATCACCCGCTGCTGAGTGGCGTCGCCGCTCTTCGGGGTAACGTGCGTCATCCAGAAGCTCGTCCCCGCCATGATCAAGGGCAGGATGTTAATCGGCCAACCCAAACCGGGGATGTGCCCGACTGTGTCCGGTTGCGAAAGATCGTGCACCCAGAGGAAGTTGGCGTTCCGCAACTCGACTGCCTGGCGCAGCATGGTGAAGAGCCCGAAAAAGATCGGGATCTGAATCAGCATCGGGAGGCAGCCGCTGACGGGGTTGATCCCGTAGTCCTTGTAGAGCTTCATGACCTCGGCGTTCATCTTCGTCGGGTCGTCTTTGAACTTCTCGCGCAGCTCCTGCATCTTGGGCGAGAGCGCAGCCATCCGGCGCATCGACTTGTTCGCCTTCGTCTGGAGCGGCCAGAGGATGAGCTTGATGATTGCGGTCAGGATGAGGATCGCAACCGCGTAGTTGCCGACGAAGCGATGAATCAGATTCATCATGTTGAGCAGCGTCTGGCTGACCAACTTCCAGAGCCCGAAGTCCATGATCTCGGCTTCGTCGTGGGTCAGTTGAGCGAGGCGGTTGTAGAGCTTCGGGCCGACGTAGAGCTGGAATTGGGCGGTCGCGGTCTGGCCCGGGGCCACTTTGAAACCGGGCATCCCCATCGCGCCTTCGATGCCGTACTCAGGTTGGCCGTCGGGCTTCTGGAACGACTGGAAGCGTTCCGCCCAGACCCCGGTCGCTTTCGCGCTGATCGGGGTAATGAGAGTCGCGAAAAATTGATTACTCACCCCGAGCCACTCAGCGTTGTTGATCTTCTCCTCGAAGAACTGCTGCGCGGCCCGTTTTTGTTTTCCGATGATGGGATAATTCTGCTCTGCAAACCAGCTCACATCGGTCGACTTCGTCTTGCCCTCGATGCACCAGGTGACGCGAGTGTAGTTCGGCAAATCGTTGTGATGAATCGGCGCGGCCGAGCCGAGCGCGACGAAATAGCCGGGATTGGTGTAGGCGCTCGTGCCGCTGTTTTGGAAATCGACCTCCAATTGCGCGACGTAGTTGTCCTTCTGGTTAGGCTGGGAGGAGAGGGAGAATTTTTTTCGCAGCTTGACGCTGTTCGGCAGGACTCGCTCGAATTGCACGCTCCCCTCGCCCGGCACGACGGAAAATTCCTCCAGCACGGGCGTTGCTGGCTTTTCCAGGATCGCGCCGATCGGCACGCGCTGGTGGGCATTCAATTTTACCGGCGCGCCATTTTCGCCTTTGTGCTTGGGCAGAACTGCCTCCGCGATGCCGCCGCCGCGATTAGTCAGGAGAAGCTCGAGATCGGCATTGCGCAGGGTCGTTTTCTTTTCGACGAACGGAGCGGGAGTGGACGTCGGAGCCGGGGTGGGCTCGTTAGGCAAAACGGCGGTCGTCGTTTCAACCGGCGCCGCGGAGCCGGGCGGTGTTGACGCGGTCGAAACGGTGGCCGCCGGGCTCGGCGAAGCGAGCACTTTCGCCGGAGGAACGGCGGGATGTTTCACCATGTAAACCTGCCACGCGACCAGCCCGATGATGCAAAGGGTAATGGCGATCCAGGCTTGTCTGTCCATAAACTGATCCGACGAGATTATTCACAGGCCAAGCTGTGTGCCCGCTGAGCGGAAGGAGCCGGAACCGGGTCCTCCCCCTGCCCGCCCCACGGCTGGCAGCGCGCGAGACGTTTCACCCCGAGCCAGGTTCCGCGCAACGCCCCATGACGCTCGACGGCTTCGAGAAAATATTCGGAGCAGGTGGGATGAAAGCGGCAGCCGGTGGACGGCCCGCCGAGCCAGGAAAGCAGCGGCGAGAGCGTCCATTGGTAGGCGCGGATGAGGAAACGAACGAGCAAAACCATCGTCAGGGGCGTAGGATAGAAGCGCGGCCTACGCGACGCAAATCTTGATCTCCTGCTCGATCTGCAGCGGCACCTTCCCCCGCGCCTCGCAGAGCGAAGCGTCTACAACAGGCCGGCCCGCCGCGCCAATCGGAGCCATTCCGCTTCGAGCGCGGCGGAATCAGCCTGCGCGGCCGCCGGTCGAGCGATCACTACCAGCCATGCCCCGTCTTTCAGCACATGTTGATTGCGCCGCACGATTTCGCGGAGGCGCCGCCGGACGCGGTTGCGAACCGTCGCCCCGCCCAGTCGGCGCGAAGTGACCAGACCGACCCGGAACTTTTTTTCCTCCTCTACTGCCAGCACGCCGAACATGAGCAGCCCGCCGCGCACGGTTCGCCCCTCTTCGCGCACCTGCTTGAACTCGCGGCTCAGTTTCAAACGCCGCGCCGCGGGAAAATGAAATCGCTCCGGCTGGCTGGTCGCATCACTCATCGCGCTCGGAGCCTGACACAGGATCGTTACGCCTGCGTCCTCGAATTTATCGAAAGAACGTGCCAGTTTCTGCCCCAATGCCAGGCCGTTTCCTTGTTGCTGCTCTCCTTTTCATTTCGTTTTGCGCCGCACGCGGCGCGGAGGAACGTGGCAAAGCCGATCATGTCGTGGTCGTGGTCTGGGATGGGATGCGGCCCGATTTGGTCACGGAAAAGAACGCGCCCACGCTCTTTGCGCTGGCCCGCGACGGCGTCTTTTTCAAGAACAATCACGCAGCCTATCCGAGTTCGACCAACGTCAACGGGGCGGTCCTCGCGACCGGCGTCTCTCCCGGCCACAACGGCATTGTCGCGAACATGGAATTTCGCCCCGCGATCGATCCGGCGAAGCCCTTCGACACCTCCGACTTTCCCGCCCTCGATGGCAGCGATCCGCAGGTTGCCGCGAAACACCTCGCTGTCCCGACGATATCCGAAATCCTGCAGGGGGCTGGCCGCTGGACGGCCGTCGCGGGCTCGAAACCGGTTGCGCAATTTTTCGATCGCGCGCGCACCCGAACGAGCGACGCGGCGAAAAAGTCGACCGCTATTTACCGGGGTAAGATTCTGCCGGCCGCGGCCGAAACGAGAATCACAACTGCGCTCGGTCCGTTCCCGGTAAGGAAGAGCTTTCCCAATGAAAGCGAGGATAATTGGACGACTGCCGCTCTCACGAAAGTCCTCTGGCATGACGAGATTCCAAAGTTTTCCCTCCTTTGGTTAAGCGAACCGGACCTGACCGAGCACGAGACCGCTCTCGGCGCACCTGCGGCGATGGCGGCGATCAAGAGCAGCGACCAAAACCTGGCGAAAGTGCTGGCCGCGCTCAAAGCGAAAAACGCCCTTACGACGACAGACATCTTCGTCGTTTCCGATCACGGCTTTTCGACCGTCGATCCGGCTGTCGATGTCGCGGCGCAGTTGCGCGCGGAAGGGTTGGATGCGGTCCGGGCCTTCGATGAAAAGCCGAAGCGCGGGCAAATCCTCGTCGTGTCGCTCGGCGGCAGCGTCACATTTTACGTCGCCGAGCACGACCCGGCGGTGATCGGGAAGTTGGTCGATTTCCTGCAGCGCTCCGATTTTGCCGGCGTCATCCTGACGCGGGAAAGAGGCGAAGGCACCTTTAGCTTTGCCCAGGCGCAGCTGGCAAGCGCGGCCGCCCCGGATGTGATCGTGGCCTGTCACTGGAACGATCAGCCTAACGAATTCGGAATCGCCGGCCAGATGACGTCCGACGTGGGCCGGAGCGAGGGCCACGGCAGCCACAGCACTCTCAGCCCGCACGACATGCACAATACCCTGATCGCGAGCGGCCCTGATTTCCGCCGCGGTTGGGAAGACGAAACGCCGAGCGGCAACATCGACGTCGCGCCGACGATTCTCTGGCTTCTCGGGATGAAAGCGCCGCGCCCGATGGAAGGCCGCATTCTGCGCGAAGCCCTGGTCAATCAGGAAGGGCAATCGGAGGCGGTCGAGAAGCACTTTATCGCGCAGCGCAAGATCGGCGACCGCATCTGGCGCCAATATCTGAACGCGATGACGGTCTCCGGTGTCACCTACTTTATGGAAGGCGACGGCGGTTCGACACCTCAACGGTAGCCGGAGGAGGGCTAAACCCGGGCACCGCTTTTTTTCTTGCGCACTGAAAATTTTATTTATCTTTGCGGCTCCGATTTATGAACACACCCTCACGGGTTCCCCATGATTGAAGTTCAAAATCTGAGCAAGGCTTTTGGCGCAAAGCTGGCGGTGAACGACGTCTCGTTCACGGTCCAGCGTGGCGAGGTGCTCGGATTTCTGGGGCCAAACGGCGCCGGAAAATCGACTACCATGCGGATGATCACAGGGTTCATCCCACCGACCGCGGGCGACGTGATCGTTGGTGGCTTCAATATCGAACGCGACCCGATCGCGGCGAAACGACTGATCGGTTATCTGCCGGAAAACGCGCCCTCCTACACGGATATGACGGTGCGCGGCTTTCTCAATTTCGCGGCCGAGCTGCGCGGTTTTCGCGGAGCGGAGAAGGCGCGGGCAGTCGAGCGCGTGGTCGAGATGTGTTTCCTCGGTTCCGTTTTGCACCAGAGCGTTGAGACGCTCTCAAAAGGTTTCCGACATCGCACCTGTTTCGCGCAATCGATCATCCACGATCCCGCCGTTCTGATCCTCGACGAGCCGACCGACGGACTCGATCCCAACCAGAAGCACGAAGTGCGCACCCTGATCCGGCAGATGGGCGAAAAGAAGGCGATTATTTTTTCGACCCATATTCTCGAGGAAGTCGAAGCGGTTTGTTCGCGCGCCATCATCATCGATTCCGGCCGGATCGTCGCCAACGGCACGCCGGCCGAGCTGAAACAAAAATCGACCGTGGCTGGCGCGGTCACGGTGCGTTTTGTAAACGGCGATCCTGCTGCCGTAAAGACCAAGCTGGGCGAACTAAGCGGCGGTGAGCACCTAACGATCCTGAGCGAATCGCCGACCGCAGCGCGCATTTACCCGAGAAAGAACGGAGCCCGCGGCGAGCTGGCGGCCGCCATCGGCCAGCTCGCGGCGCGGGAAAACTGGCAGATCGAAGAACTGCACACTGAGGAAGGCAGGCTCGATGAAGTCTTCCGCAACATCACCCTGCCGGAAACGGCTCCCCGCAAACCATGACGGCTCAGACGATGCAGGCAGAAGCAGCGATGGCGGCGCCTGAGATGCCGGCGAAGCGCTCGTCGTTAGGCAACATCCTCACGATCACGAAACGCGAAGTCTCGGGCTATTTCGCCTCGCCGGTGGCTTACGTCTTCATCGTTATCTTTCTTCTTCTCGCCGGTTTTTTTACTTTCATGGTGAGCAATTTTTTCGATCGCGGACAGGCGAGCCTCGGGACGTTTTTCGCCTGGCATCCGTGGCTTTATCTTTTCTTGGTCCCTGCGGTCGGGATGCGGATGTGGTCGGAGGAACGGCGCCTCGGCACAATCGAGTTGCTCCTCACCATGCCGGTCACTCCCTGGCAGGCGATCGTCGGAAAATTTCTCGCTTCCTGGATCGTGCTCATCCTCGCCCTCGCGCTCACCTTTCCGCTCGTCATTACGGTCAATTATCTCGGCAATCCGGATAACGGCATCATCGTCGCCGGGTACGTCGGGAGCATCCTGCTCGCCGGCGCCTATCTCTCGATTGCGGCCATGACCTCCGCCATGACGCGTAACCAGGTCGTCAGCTTCATTCTCTCGGTCGTGCTTTGCCTTTTTCTCATCCTCGCCGGCTGGCCTCCGGTGACCGACCTGCTCGTGCACTGGGCCAATCCCTGGTTCGTGCAGGCGATCTCGGCCTTCAGCGTAATGACGCATTTCGACGCCATCCAGAAGGGCGTAATCGATTCGCGCGACATCCTCTACTTCATCTCTGTGATCGTTTTTTGCCTCTTTACCACCAGCGTGATCCTGCGCGCGCATCGCGACGGCTGAGTTTCTTTCCCGATGAAAAAGAAGACGCTTCAGACAGGTCTTTTCTCCGTTGTCGGAGTGGCGGCGATGTTGCTTATCCTGGTCGCGATCAATTACATCGCAGGCCGGGCGAAGCAGCGTATCGACCTGACCGCCGAACATGCCTACACCCTCTCTCCTGGGACAAAGGCGATCCTGAAAAAGCTGGATACGCCGGTCCAGATTCGCTTTTACGTTTCGCAAAGCGCTGACGGGATGCCGGTCTTTTTGAAGACCTACGCCCAGCAGGTCGATGACTTGTTAGGCGAGTATCGGCAGAATTCGCATGGCATGGTCCAAATCCAGAAGCTCGATCCCGAGCCGGACTCCGATGCGGAGGATTCCGCCCGGCTGGACGGCGTCGAACCGCAGGCACTCTCGAACGGCGAGCGGGTCTACCTCGGTCTGAGCGTGAGCCAGCTCGATCAAAAAGACGCGATCCCCTTTCTCACCCCGGAGCGCCAAAAACTTCTCGAGTACGACATCTCCCGCTCGATCGCGCGGGTCATGACGCCGGAAAAACCGGTCATCGGGGTGCTCAGCTCGCTCCCGGTGATGGGGATGGGCGCGGCCATGCCGATGCAGGAACAGGGCGAGCCGGCGTGGGTATTGATCGAAGAACTGAAGCGCGATTACAACGTCAAGCAGATCGAGCCGAACGCGACCGCCATCCCGGACGACGTCAAGTTGCTGCTCGTCATTCATCCGAAAGCGATTTCTGACACGACACTCTACGCGCTCGATCAGTTCGTTCTGCGTGGCGGCAAGCTGGTCGCGTTCCTCGATCCCCTGGCGGCGCTCGATCAGCAAATGGCCTCGCAGCAATTTAGCGCGCCACCGAGCAGTTCGAACCTCGATCGGCTCATGAAGCCGTGGGGCGTGTCCTTTAACGCTACGCAGGTGCTTGCGGACATGGATTTCGTCGCCCGCACCAGCCAGGGCCGGGCGCCCGCAGTGCTCGCTCTAACTGAAAAGGCGATGAACCAAGACGACATTGCAACCGCCGAAACGGGCAATCTCTTCCTTGTCTTCGCCGGAGTTTTCAGCGGAACGCCGGCGGAAGGTTTGAAGGAGACGGTGCTCCTTCATTCCTCGAAAGATTCTGACCTGGTCGATCCGATGCTCGCGCGCCTTCCCGGGGACGCAATCTCCAATTCCTTTAAACCATCCGGGACCAAATATCCGCTAGCCATCCGGCTGACGGGAAAATTCAAAACAGCTTTCCCGGATGGAAAACCAAAGCCGGCAGCGAACGAGCCTAACGAGAAGAAAAAAGAGCCGGCGAAGGACGAAACCAGCCTGAAGGAGTCAAAAAAAGAAACGACCGTCGTTCTGATCGGCGACAGTGACATGATTCAGGACCGGGTCGCGGTCCGGCAGCTCGGGAACGCCTTCGGCCAGCGTTTGTTCGCGCCGGCCAACGGCAACCTCGCTTTCGCCCAAAACGTGATCGATCAACTCTCCGGCGACAGCAACCTGATCGCGGTCCGGAGCCGCGCCTCAAGCGAACGGCCGTTCACGGTCGTGAAAAAGCTGCAGGCCGATGCCGAAGCGAGTTACCGGAGCAAGATCAAGGAATTGGAGGGGAGCCTGGCCGATATGCAACGCAAGATCGGCCAGTTGCAGAGCGGAAAACAGGAAGGCCAGCGCTTCATTCTCTCGCCGCAACAACAGGAAGAACTGGCCAATTTTCGCAAGAAAGAAGCCGAGGTGAGAACGGAGCTGAAGGAAGTGCGCAAGAGACTCCGGGCCGACATCGATTCGCTCGAGAATCGAATCAAGTGGGTCGATATCGCCGCGATGCCCGCGGTCGTTGCTCTTGCCGGCCTTGCATTTGCGGTCGTGAAACGGAGGCGTTCAGCCGCCCGATGAGCGCCCGACAGCTCTCCCTCATTCTGCTCCTCGCGCTGGTCCTCGGAGGAATTGGCTGGGTGATTTTTCACCGTGGCGCACGCGCCTGGGAAAGCGAATCGGTCTCGAGCGACGCAAGAGCTGTCGAGTTCCGGCTCAACGATGTCGCGCACATCGAAATCAAGGATGGAACCGGCGAGGTAAACCTGGTCCAAAAAGGAGATCTTTGGGTCGTTAAGGAGCGCGCCGATTATCCGGCAAACTTTGAACAGGTCAGCCGCTTCCTGCAAAAAGTGTGGAACCTGAAACCGGTCCAGACGCTCCAGGTCGGGCCGTCGCAACTGGCGCGCTTTGACCTGCTCGCGCCGTCCAAGGAGGCGAAACACAGCGGGACGCTGCTCTCGTTGAAAAATAAGGACGGGAAGCAAGTCGCCGCTCTCCTCGCCGGCAAACAGTATCTCAAGAAGTCGAGCCAGAGCCTCGGTCAACGAGAATTTCCGGCCGGCCGCTACCTCATGCCGGAGAACGATGCGAAGCGGATCGCCCTGGTCTCCGATCCGCTCTCGGATCTCGTGACGAAGCCGGAGCGTTGGTTAAATCGCGATTTCATCAAAATCGAAAAACCAAAGTCGATTGCGCTCGACGGGACCACGCCCACCATGAAATGGAAACTGGTGCGGGAAAACGACTCCGCCCAATGGAAGTTCGCCGATCCGAAGCCGGGCGAAGAACTCGACAACACCAAGGCCGCTCCTCTGGCTAGTTCCATTTCCAGCCTCAATTTCACCGACGTCCTTGAACCGGGAGCAAACCTCGAGAATCCATCGACCGTGACGATCGAAACCGTTGATGGGTTCATCTACACGCTCAAGATCGGGCAACTGAAAGGCGAGACTTATCCGCTGACACTTTCGGTCGAGGCCACGCCGCCCCCCCAACCCACTCCTCCGCCTAACGAGAAACCGGAGGACCAGAAAAAGCGCGACGAGGAATTCGCGAAAACGAAAAAAGCATTCGAAGAAAAACTGGCGAAAGAGAAGAAGCTCGAAGGACGACCGTTTCTGGTAAACAAGTTTACCGTCGAGCAACTGCTCAAAAATCGCGCTGATCTGATCAAGACCGAGCCGAGTCCCACGCCTTCCGTCGCGCCGCCCCCAGGAACGCCGGGTAAACCGCCGGCTAGCCCGACCCCTCGCGTTTTGTCTCCGAAACCACCCGCCGGTAAAGCGCCTCATACTCCGGCACCACCCGGTCGGCCGTAAAGTGCTCCGCGGCACGACGCCGTCCTCGCTCACCCAACTCCCGTGCCAGTTTGGGATCATCCGCCAATCGTTCGATCGAGCGCGCAACCGCATCGGTGTCACCAAAGGAATGTAGAAATCCGTTCTCTCCATTCACCATCACTTCCGGAATTCCGCCCACCCGGAAAGCGACGACCGGCTTGGCGTGGAAGAGCGTTTCAAGAATGCTCAGGCCAAAACTCTCGCTCTCCGAGGTGTAAACGCCGACGTCGGCCGCATTCAGGTATTCTTCCACCTCGCGCACTTGTTCCTTCACGATCACGCGATCGCGCAGATTCAGCTCGTCGAGCAGCGATTGATACGGCGCAAAAGGGCCCCCAGCCAAAACCAGCAGACGGAGCGGCCGGGAACTACGCGCGGCGGCGAAGCTGCGCAGAAGCAGATCGATTCGCTTCAGCGGTCGCGCATTCGAGATGTGGACGGCGAGAAACTCCTCATTCGTCAGGCCGAGTTCACGCCGGATCTCCTCGCGCGAACGCAGCCGATTCGAGGGCGCGAAAAAATTCCGGATTACTTCCACCGGCCGCTCGAGGCGAAAGGTGGCGACCGTTTCTTTCCGCAAACTTTCCGAGACCGTCGTAATCGCATCCGAATGTGAGAGCGCGTGCTCGATTGCAGGCCGATAGCTCGGATCCTGGCCGAGCAAAGTGGTGTCAGTGCCGTGCAGCGTGGTGATGATTTTCGGCACGTGCGAGTCATTTGCGCCCAGCATTTGCACTGCCAGATAGGCTGCGGTCGCGTGCGGCACGGCGTAATGCACATGGAAGACATCGAGCGCGGTTTCGTGCGCGATCTGCGCCATTTTCACCGCCAGCGGGAGGGTGTAGTCGGGGTAGGTGAAAAGACTGTATTCATTCACCACCACCTCGTGAAAAAAAATTCCCGGTTGCTTGAGATCGAGCCTGACAGGAAGGGCCGAGCTAAAGAAATGAACTTCATGCCCGCGCTGCGCCAGCTCCGACCCGAGCGCGGTCGCCAGAATGCCGCTCCCCCCGATCAGTGGGTAACAGGTGATTCCAATTTTCATCCGAGACGCCGCACCACCTTAGAAAAGACGAACCGACGCCGGCAGCTCGGCCAGATCTTTCACCAGAAAATCGGAAGTCGGATAAAGCGCTTGCGCGTATTCGACTCCCGCCGTCAGACCGAGCAACCGGGCACGCGCAGTTTGCAGTTCGATGTAACTGCGAGTGCGCAGTTGCGTTCGATGGCATTCCATCAATTCCACCCAGCGTCCGAAGTGCGGGCCAACATCAACATGGACCAGCGAACATTCGCCAGTCGGCTCTCCCCCCGGAGTGATCGCGTATTCGAAGTGATGTTTGACCGCATGGGGTGCAAGATCGCGCAGTTCGGCCAGCCCCCCATAGCGTGCGAGCCGCGCGGCACTGCGACATAACTGACTGACAACGACGTGATCCGGATGCTGATCGAGCGCCCCGGTCGGGCCGAGCAGAATATCGGGACGCAGCTTGCGGATTTGGCATGCGATTGCGATTTGGTTCAGGACGGAATTTTCGAGATGGGAATCGCCACCCATCTCGAGGAACTCGATCCTCGCACCGAGCATTTTGGCGCCGGCGCGTGCTTCCGCTTCGCGTTCGTTAGGCGTTCCGTTGCTGCCCGCCTCTCCACGAGAGCAAAGACAGAGCGAGATCTCGCTTCCGCGCGCGGCCTCCGCGAGCAAAACGCCGCCGCAACCGAACTCGACGTCGTCCGGATGGGCGCCGACCGCGAGAAGGTGAAGTTTCGATTCAGGCATCTGGAACGTAGGCGCGGTCGGACTCGGAGATTACGTCTCGAGTGATGAATTGGACGCCGGGCGCATCGTCCGTGTTCAGATATTTGACCTCGCTCGCGCCCGCGACGTAGTGCGTGCAGCCGATGACCGACTGCATCCAACGCAATCGTGTGTCCCGCGTCGGGCTGATCTGGGCGGCGTCGAATTTTTCGAGCGGCAGCTTCAAATAAGAATCGCCGCCTTTGTGCAACATCAACGCCTCAGGGGTGAAACGCGCGCGCACTAGTTCGCTCTTATACGAAACATCCACGAAATAGTCCTCGATCGCGACTGTACGGCGGCGAAACTCCGGATCACCTGATCGAGCGATTTGCATTCCCTCGAGCAGACCGAGCCGCCGATACATTTCGAGACAAAAATCGGCCACGTTGTTCGCCTCCACCTTCTTGAATTCCTCCACCAGGGTTTGCGGGACGAGGTTCGGCAACTGTCGCGCGGTTTGCTCCTGCCATTCCCGCGAGACTCGTTTCGCGAAGAGCGGCGAGAATTGTTTTTGAATCTTGTTCGCGAATTGGAAGTTGATCCGGTGCTCCCGTTCACTGCGCAGATCGCGCAGAATGGTCATCGTCTCCCGCGGGTCGTGATCGCTATCGTGATAAAAGAAAACGATCTCGCCCCCGATCTCCTGCTGAAGGCGCCGGGCGGTTTGGATTTTCGAGAAAAGAAAACGGCGCGGGAAAATCCCGCAGGGTTGCTGCCCGAAACAGATAATCGGCGACGACATCTCGTTAGGCCATGCTCCGTTCGCGAAAGACCGTTTTCTCGAGCAGAGCCGCGAGGGTTAGGACCACGACACAACCGAGCACGTTGTACCAAAGATAACCGATCTTGGTTGTGTAAAACAAAACCAGGACGAGCGCCTGCGAGGTAAGCGCGGCGACGAAAACAGCCGATCCGCGCACGAACCGGAGGAAGAACGCGACCAAAAAGATCCCGAGAATGCTCCCATAGAAGATCGAGCCGAGGATGTTGATCGCCTGGATGAGGTTCTCGACCAGATTGGCGAAGAGAGCGAAAGAAATAGCGACCCCGCCCCAGAGCGCGGTGAACAGCTTCGAGACAAACAAGTAGTGCGCTTCGCTCGCGTTCGGATGGAGGAGCGGGCGATAGAAATCGACTACGGTAGTCGAGCTGAGAGCATTCAACTCCGAGGCGCTCGAGGACATCGCGGCACAGAAGATAACCGCGATGAGCAATCCAATGACGCCGTGCGGCAGGTAGTGCAGCACGAAGCTGATGAAAACGTAGTCGGCGTCGTTTGTCTCGAGCTTTGGATCGGCCGCTTTCAGCGTTTGCTTCACTTCGCCGCGGAGATCGTCGATCGCTCTTTGTTGCTCACGCACGGCGCTCGTCGCGCTCGCGATTGCCGGCGCCGAACCAGAATCGAGCGCCGTCGTTAGGCCGCGAATCTCCGTCTGCTTTTTGGCGAAGGTCGCATCGTAGCGGTTTTGAAGCGTGGCCAGTTTGTCCGCTTGCGCGCTCTGCGCCGCCCGCTCGTAGGCCGGTTGATTAAAGAAGAGCGGCGGCTTTTCGAACTGGAAGAAGACGAAGACCATCACGCCGACAAGGAGAACGAAAAACTGCATCGGCAACTTGAGAACGGCGTTGAAAATGAGACCGAACCGGCTCCCGACAAGCGAGCCGCCAGCGAGATAGCGCTGGACCTGCGATTGATCGGTTCCGAAATATGAGAGTGCGAGGAAAAATCCGCCGAGTGTGCCCGACCAAAAGGTGTAGCGCCGCTCGACATCGACGGAAAAATCGACCGCGTCGAGTTTGCCCATCCTGCCGCCAATCGAGAGTGCGTCGAAAAACGAAACGTTGGGCGGAAGCCGATGCAGAATCATCCCGAAGGCGACAGCCATCCCGGCGAGGATGACGGCCATCTGCCATTTCTGGGTATGACTGACGGCGGTCGTGCCGCCCGAGGTCGTGTAAACGACAACAAAGACACCGGCGAGCAGGATCGTGAGGCGCAGGTTCCAGCCAAGGAGGGCGGAGAGAATGATGGCGGGGGCGTAAATCGTGATCCCGGCCGCGAGCCCGCGCTGCAGAAGAAAGAGAAACGCGCCTAACAAACGCGTCTTCTGATCGAAACGCTGGCCAAGGTATTCGTAGGCCGTGACGACCTTGAGTCGGTGATAGATCGGTATGAAAACCACGCAGACGACGATGAGCGCGAAGGGCAGCCCGAAGTAATTCTGGAGGAACCCCATCCCATTTTCGTAGGCCTGCCCGGGCGTGGAAAGGAAAGTGATGGCGCTGGCCTGGGTCGCCATGACGGAGAGTCCGATCGTTCCCCAGCGGATGCTCGAGTCACCGCGCAGATAATGATTGAGGTCATGATCGGCGTGGCTCTTCCGCCAGCCGTAAATCGCGATGGCGAGAAGCGTGCCGAAAAGGACTGCGTAATCGACGCCGCTCACGAGAAAAAGCGGCTGACGAAATAGAAGAACGCGACCTCAAACACGAAAACAACGACGACCGCGAGGTAGGCCTTGCGCCAGGTCCCGAAGAGCGGAACGTCCTCGTTAGGCGCTTTCATTTTTCGGCGTGGCCGAGGGAAATCATGTTCGCGAAGATCCGGTAGGCGCCAGGGACACCGGCCGGCAGTTCGCGAAACCAGGAATAGCCGGTGTAAATGAACCAGCCTTTCTCGACCGGGGTGACGAGCAAGCCGCCGTCACGCGGCGGTTCGCCGGGATCGTTGCTGGAAAGAACCGGGGTCCAGGCCGCATCCCATTGGTCCGGGAAATAAAGGCCGCGCTCCTGGACCCAGCCGCTGAAATCCTGCGCCGTGATCTTGTTGGGGAAGGTCATCACCGGATGATCCGGCGCGAGGATACGAACCGCTGCGTTTTCGTCGGTCACTCGATCACGCGAAACGTGGAGGGAATGCGGCAACTCGTTAGGCTTGGGCCCGGGCATGGTGTTGTATTGCACGATGACAACCCCGCCCTGTTTGGCATAGACGAGCAATTCCGGATACCACGCGCCGATTCTTTCCGGATGAACGTTGTAGGCGCGCACCCCGAGGACGATGGCATCAAAGTGGGCAAGGTTCGCCGCCTTGATCTCCTCGTCGGCGAGAATTTTCACGTCGGAACCGATCTCGCGCAGGCTTTCCGGAATGGCGTCGCCGGCGCCCGGGATATACCCGACTGACAGCGCCTTGTTTTCGATTTTCGCCCTAACGAGTTTGGCTTGGGCGGGGGAAATCAGAGTCTGCGGCTCGATGTGCGCGTAGTCGATCCGCTGCTGGCTATAGGCCTGCGTCCGCTCCCCGCTCGACATGAAAACGACGCGCAGGATTCCCTCACTCTCCGTAGCGGGCGGTGTGACTTGAAAGGCGCAGTTCGCTTCACTTTCCGCGCCCTCCAATTGGACCGGAACGGAGACGGGCTCGACTTTCCAGCCGGCCGGAACAGCAAGCGCAACGTTGCTAAGAAATTTTTCGGATGCGGCCACGACGCGGACGTTGATTGTCTTGGTTTCTCCGTTGCCGAAAATGAAAACGGGGCGCGGCAACTCGGCGAAAGCCGGCGGGGCGACGACGAGCGGCTCGCTCACTTCGCCCGCAACCCGATCCACTTTTCGGAATCGTGGCTGCAACGAGTAGGTAATTGTTTCGCCACCGATCTGCAGATCGACCTCGACTGGAACAGACGGCGGGTTCTCGGGCAGGCCGATGAGGGTTTGATCGGAAACGGCGTAGGTGCCGATCGTGCCCGGCTTTCGCAACCAATACGGCTGGGAAAACGGAAGCTCCTTCGGCAGCGTAACACTTGTCTTCTGGATCAAGAGTTCGTTAGGGGCTAATGCCTTTCCGATCGGAACGGAGGCACCGCCGGGCAGGAAGCGCATTGATTCGAATTTCACTTCGACCGGCGAGCGATTGATCGCTTCGACCTGCAGAGCAAGCTTTTCGCCCGGCTGCGCAACCGGCTTTTCCGTGACGGCTTCGAGATGCAAGCCGAGGCAAGCGGCAATAATGCGGTCGAGTTCAGCCAACTTCTGCGTGACCCAGAGATCCTGACCGAGACCGCGCAAAGTTTTCCGAAGGTCGACGAGCGCAGGAACGGAGGCCGACGGTTGGGTAGCATCGAAGTCGGCGAGAATCTTCGTGATCCTGTCGCTCACGCCCGAGGCTTTCGGGACGCGCGCCCAAGTCTGGTCGATGCCGTCGGCAATCCCTCCCCCTTCGTTGATCGGCTGGCCGTCGAGAAACTTGAAATACTCCTTCCGCTCGCCGCGCTCGATCTCGACCCCAAAGCCCTGGCTCTTGTGCATACTGCGGCTGGCGGCGGCGATCTCAGGATAGGATTTTCCGAGGAGCGGTTGATAGCCGCCCGCTTCGAGCGGGATCAATCCGGTGACATCGAGAGGCTCGTTGCGCGCCTGCGCGCGAAAGGCCGCCCAGGAATTCCAGAGCAGCCGGCTCGGTTGCCAGGTCTGCACATACTTGAGCTGCTCCGGGAATCGCTTCGGATCGGCTGCGGCGCGAAAAGCTTCCGCTGCGAGAATGGCCGAAGCGGTGTGATGACCGTGCGTCTCCTTGTCGTCGGTCGGGAACCGCGTCACCACCAAATCGGGCCGGAATTTCCGGATCACCCAAACGACATCGGCGAGAATCTTTTCCCGGTCCCAGATGCGCAAGGTTTCCTCCGGTGATTTCGAGAAACCGAAATCATTCGCGCGCGTGAAGAATTGCCGACCGTGATCGATCCGGCGCGCCGCGAGCAGCTCTTGCGTGCGAATGACGCCGAGTTGATCCCGCAGTTCCGGCCCGATCAAATTCTGGCCGCCATCGCCGCGGGTGAGCGAAAGATAAGCCGCGTCGTAGAGGGCGCCGTTAGACCAATAGGCAATGAGACGCGTGTTCTCGTCGTCCGGGTGAGCGGCGACATAGAGGACGCGGCCGAGGACATTGAGCTTCTCGAGGGCGAGCCTGATCTGCGCGGAATCCATCGCCTCGGGCGCCTCAGCGGCGCGCCCGAGGTCGCTCAGACTAACGAGCGCGAGCAGAGTCGCCACGAGACAGCGCAAGAGCGAGGACATGGACGATTCGGCGACGGGGACCGGTCGGCTACCGATCGTTAGCGCAGACCGTCGATGATCAACTGGCTGTTCCGGATCGCCGATTCGTCGGGATTCTCCCCGGCCTTCAAAAGCTCGATTGATTTTTCGGCGGCCGCCTTCGCTTCCGCCTTATGCCCGAGCTTGGCTTCGATCTGTGCCTTCTTGTAGTAGAGGAAATAGCGGGTCGGCTGCTGTTTCTCGATCGCGGTGTCGATCCATTTGGCGGCCTGGGCGAGATCCTTGTCGTGATCGTAATAGAAACTGGCCGCCTGGTAGTAGAACGTCGGCTCGAGCGCGCTCGGATTCTTGAGCGCCGTTTCAATTTCCTGATTCACTTTCTCGATCGTGTTAGTCGTCAATTCCACGGGAACTCGCGTCTTGTCCCATTTCAGGACGATGGTGGCGCCGTTATCCTTCAGGTCGTCGAACGCGATCGTGAACGACTCGACAGGGGCGGCAAGCGTCTCTGGCTTCACCGTCACCCGGAGCGCGTCGCTATCCTTCTTGTAATCGTACGCGCCCCAGGATTTGACGTTCTTGGAAAGAATCACGGTCCATTCGCTTTTGCCCGGGATGGTGAAAAAGGCGTATTCACCCGCCGCGACATCCTTGCCGCCAATTTTGACCGCGTCGCTGAACTTGATTTTGGTCGCGGCGTTCGCGCCCGTTCGCCAGACTTTGTCAAAAGGGACGAGCCCCCCGAAAATTTCGCGACCGCGCATATTCGGGCGTGAGTACTCGACCGATACATCCATCAGGCCAATGCGCTGGGTAACGGTGGCGTGCTGGCTTGCGTCTGGAAACTGAATTTCCTTCTCCGCTGCGGACAGCGCAGGCGAGAGAGCCAGAGAAGAGACGAAGGCGACCGCGACGCTAGCGCGCAGCCCGGACAAAAAAAGTGAAGTCATAATTTTATGGAAGTTAATTAAACCTGAAGAGCAGAAATTGGCGAAATGCCAATTGCTTTAAAGGGATACGGAGACCGGGAGGGAGTCAAATGGCGGCCCGCTACATTGTCATCCAAAGCGCCGCTAAAACCGCATTAGCTGATATAGATCCGGAGAAGGCAAACGGAGCAGTGTCACGTCGATAATCGTGGTGCGATGCGGCTGGATGAGACTCTTGACTTGCTTCCCGGAGAGGGGGATGCGCAACGGCAGATAAGAAATGAGCGGATCCTGGGTCGGCGCAGCCGGTTCGATCGCGGTGATCTCGAGCTCGAAGTCGCTCACGTTCGCCAGTTGATCGACCCAGCCCTTCGCGCGCCGGTCGAATTTTTGCGTTCGCAGATAAAAGGTGATGACGTTAGGCGAGATCCCGCTCACGCTCGTGTGCTCGATGAGGGATTGAATCGGGATCGTCCCTTTCGCGCCCTGCTCCGAGACGAAGAAAATGTCAGAGTTGCCGATCGGGATTGGCAACCCATCCTGGTCGCGGAGCCGGAAGATAACCTGCCCATGGGGGTCGTACTGGTTGCGCGGATCGTTCAAGAAATTGAACAAGCCGGGATTCCGCATCGTCCTGGCCGACTCGTAAGTAGCGGCAGTTTCGCGATCAAAAGCGTTGACCACGCGTTGGTAAGCGGCGGTTGTGCGCTCGGGTGTTTCAAGCGCGAGCTTCAACATGCGCTCCACCTGTTCACGCGGGATCGAGCCGGAAACGATTCCCATTTTGTCGCCCGAGTGCGCGCAGCGATAGGGAATGCCGCAGGGCACGGAAGGGCGATCTTTTCCGGCGTAGGATTGAGCCTGAACCGAGTAGTATTCCGGGAAATTTGCTTTCACCGCCGCAGCTTGGACGGCGGCCCGAATGGCAGGCCAGGAGAGAAGCGCAGCTTCCTCGTTCGGCTGAATCGCGAGATGATTGAAGTTGAGATTGCCCGCCGCGACGCGGACGACGCCGTCGGAACCATCCTCGTGCGCATAACGAATCGGGAAAGTGAACCAGCCAGGATCGGCCTGCGTCCCGATAATGATGAATTCCTGGACCTTGTAGTCCTCCAGCATGCGCGAGGCGGGTTGGGCGAAGGAAAGATGGAGATCAATCGTCGGCGAGGAACCAAGCTCGAGCGCCTGAAGCACTTTCACCCCGCGCTGCGCACCCCGCTCGAAGACGAAACGACCCCAGCGCGCCACCTGTCCCTGCCCGATGCTGGCCCAGCCGCTCCCGAGGTTCGCGCCCGCGAGATAAACCAGATTTCGGATGGGCGACGGTTGCGGACTGAAAAGCCGGATCCAGGTGCGAATGACCAGCGCGCCCGTGCTGTGGATGACGACGTGGAAACCGTCCTCGAGCAAAGCGGGATGTTGCTCGAGCAACGCGCGGTTCAAGGCGCGGGCAATGTCGGCGATCGAAACCGAATCGTTGAGCGAGACGTAGCGCGAGAGATCGATCTCGACCACATCGTAGCTGTCGCGCAGGTGCCGGGGCAGATCGCCGTAGATATTGGCGATTGAAGTCGGATCAGCTGTCGGACTCTCCGAACTGTAACCGTGAATGAGGACGATCGGTTTCATGGGGCTCGTGGTCCGTGCAGCTTAACGACCGCCCGTCCTTGTGCCAAGATGAAAGAGCAGTTGACGACCGAAGCGCAGTGGCTTCTCGGTGCTGCAGATGAAAAGCCGGAGCGCCCTGGCGGAATTTTTCGGCCTCCGGCGCAACCTCGTTATTCTCCTCATCGCCATCTTCGCGATCGGCCTGGGCGAGGAATTGTGGATCCGCTTCCTCCCGAAATATCTCCAGGCGCTCGGTGCGACGGTTTTCATCATCGGGACTTTCGACGCTCTGCGCACGCTGCTCGGCGCGATCTACGCCTACCCCGGCGGCCTGGTGGTCGATCGCTGGGGATTTCGCCGCGCCTTCATCGCCTTCAACATTCTCTCCATCGCTGGCTACGCGATCGTGCTCGCGGTCCCGCATTGGGGCGCGGTCATCTGCGGGATGTTTCTCTTCCTTTCCTGGACCTGTTTTTCCCTCCCCGCGACGTTTTCTTTGATCGCCGAAACGCTGGAGGCGAATCGGCACTCGATGGGCATTGGGATGCAATCGGTGATCAAGCGTTTGCCGATCATGATCGCGCCGTTTCTCGGCGGGGTGTTGATCGATCGCTTCGGCATGATCACCGGCGTCCGGATCGGGTTGGCGGTTTCGATTCTCTTTTCCGTCGCAACGATCGGCGTGCAACGGCAACTACGCGCGGTCCCGCGAGTCGCGATCGCAAAGACAGAACGCTGGGGATTCCGACGCAGCCTGACGAACTTCAACGCGCCCCTCCGCCGCCTCCTCCTGAGCGATATCCTGATCCGCTTCTGCGAGCGGATCCCATTCGCCTGGGTCGTGATCTACGTCATGGATTACGTGGGCACGGATGCGAAAGGCGTCGGCCTGCTGACCACAGTCGAAATGCTCACCGCCACCTTGTGTATCATTCCGGCCTCTCATTTCGCCGATAAATACGGACGCGAACCGTTCGTCTTCGTGACTTTTATCATGTTCACGCTATTTCCGATGACGCTCTGGTTCTCTGGCAGTTTCGCGATGCTCGTGCTGGCTTTCGCGATTCGCGGCTTGAAAGAATTCGGCGACACGTCGCGCAAGGCCCTCATCATCGGCTACAGCGATCCGCAACGACGCGGGCAAATGATCGGTACCTACTATTTGGTGCGCGATCTTCTCGTCAGCACTGGCGCGCTGCTGGGCGCGTTGCTCTGGAAATTCGGGCCAGGCGTGAACTTCGTCACAGCCAGCGCGCTCGGAGCGGCGGGGACGATTTATTATCTGGTCACTCTTCGGCGCGAGCCGGCTCGGGCGGCTTGAAATTTGGAGCCTAGGGGATTCGAACCCCTGACCTCCTCAATGCCATTGAGGCGCTCTACCAACTGAGCTAAGACCCCTTTTGCCGAATTCGGACGAGTCCACGACAGCAAATGGTCGGGAAATGCCAGATGCCTTTACCGGCGTTCGTCAAACGGCGTTTACTATGCCCGTATCAGAGCCCGCGGCAAGGAAATCCAGCGGAGGTTTGCCTGAGCGGTTTTCGAAAGAGCCCTCCGTGAGGAATCTGCGCGTTGCGTCAAAAAAATCTGACCGGTTTCGCTCATCGAGGCCGCCGACCCTCGTGGCAGGAGATTGCCAACGAAACTGGTTAAACGACGGCCTCATCCTTGCTTTCACCCACAAGAAGAAGTTCGGAATAGCCCCTCCAGTCTGCCGTTTCAGTGTTGTTTCGCCGCATCGGGTTGCCGACGCAAAAAGATGCTAGCCAGGTTCGATCATTTAATAATACGATCACACGACACGATGATTATCTTTGATCCAAGCCTCCACCTTCCTCGGTCTCGATTCGAAAATCTTCTCCTGTTTTTCCTCAACCACGCCACTTTCGACACGCCTATGATCCAGGTCCGCTCGTCCTCTTGCCTCGCCGCCTGCGCGCCCCAGATCTCTCGCAACAGTCGCGAATTTGCACTCGCCAAGATCATCAGCCGAATGCTGCTCGGGTTACTGCTGCTTTGCGGCAGTGCTCGCGCGAGCACCATTGATGTCAACCTCGGGCCACCGAACGACCGGGTTTATGACCAGCTCATTGTCCCTTTTTCGTCGGGTATCGCGACCCTCAGCGGCCAGACCCTTTCGATCGATTTCACATTTGCGAACGACAGCTTCGTCCACCTTTATGGCAGCACGAGCAGTACGTTTTCCTTGCAGCCTATGCTAACGCTTCACGGCACGGGCACGATCATGGACGTGGTTGGCCAGGCGTACACGTTCGACAGTCTGCACCAGCAGAACAGTTCCCTTTGGAGTTTTGGCGGTGGGGACGTCACCGCAGACGATGAGACCTTCAACCTTGGTCTCGGCTACATTTTCCCGCTCCTCAATCCCAATGGGACGCCCAACGACGATGCCAGTGCATTCGATTTCTACGGGGCACACTTTGACTTCGTTCTTCCGAACGCGCCGGATTTCGACATCCTGGGCGCCCAATTCGGTCTTTTCGCAAACGGGACCAAGCGGCAGAATTTTTTTGGTGTGGGGCAGCGTGTCCCAGACAGCGGCAGCACCTTGGCCCTATTGGCTCTTGTGCTTGCCGGACTTTTGGTTGCACATAAGCGGAAAGAAAAGAGATCGATCGTCGAGTCTTGAAGCCGAGGCCGTACCGCCGATGCAGGAGCGCAGAGTGAATCATTTCGCCCGGGCCCGACTGATCGCTGGCCACCGGCGCACTCCAAGCAGCGCGCCTGGGCTCGATCCGACCTCCCAAGCCACGTCGAATGCGTCTCCTGACGCGGCGGTTCAAAAGGTCAGGTTTGCCCCAAGCGAAAAGATATTCCGCGAG
Organism: uncultured Verrucomicrobiae bacterium; assembly: GCA_963819975.1. Classification (GTDB taxonomy): domain Bacteria; phylum Verrucomicrobiota; class Verrucomicrobiia; order Chthoniobacterales; family UBA10450; genus Palsa-1392. The sequence continues at coordinate 54,148 of CAWFYE010000006.1, forward strand.
TAGTCCTGGGTCGAGATTGCGGATGTGCTCTCGCTGTGCTGAATGCCTAGATCAACGTCAAGGTGGCGGTTAATCTGATAGCGAACGTCGACTAAAATGTCGTAGGCGTCGGTCGCGAAACTTCCCCCGGTCGCTTGGACATTTCCTGCGCTTGAGACTGTTCCCTGATTGTCATTGTGTTGGTAACTGAAACCGAGCGCGGAACTGATCCGTGCGGTGAAAGCATAGCGAAACTGTAATCCGGTCCGAAATGTAGTCTGACCGGCGGTGTTCGGTTCCGTCGCCTGCTCGACTCCGTATCGCGCGGTCCAGCCGACGGATGTCTTATTTCCGATAACATAGTCGAGCGATCCCTCGAAATCTGGGTCGACCTCAGATCCTCCTTGATCTAGCGAACGGAAGCTCACGCCCCCCCGGAACTGACCTCGCAGCCTGCGACTGAACTCGTGCTCCACGCCAGCCAGGACATAGTTGGTCGTAGAATCCAATGGGGCGCTAACATAGTTCACCAACTGAAACCGGTAGTCGGCGACCAGGATGGTATTCCTCCAAGCCTCGAACCGGAATTCTTGACCAAGCGTGTTCTCTTGACGATCTGAAAAGGCCGCCGTCGCACTGTTTTCGTATCGGACAAGCCGGAAAGAGTAGGTGCTGAGGGTCGAAACCCGGCGTGACCACTGATAGGCAGCCGAAAGCTGGTCTGCGGTCGTAAAATAGTTCCCAGCGCGCTGGGTCGGACCGACGTTTGATGTGAAAGTCGGCTCCGAGGTATAGACGGCGTTCAGGTCCGCGCCCAAGGTGAGTCGCGGTGATGCAGCGTAGCTGAATGAAAGATCCAAAGAGGCGTTAACGTCCGTCTCGCCGTTCCCTCTCTCAACCACCCCGACCGTGGCAAGTGCCTTGCTGTCAAGCGATCCGCGCAAACGATCATAGGCAAGAGTAAGTTGTTGGTCCGTGAAAAATGATCCTGAGCCATCGCTCGTTGTGTCGGGATTGCTATCATACCCGCCATGGACTCCAAAGGTGATCAGGAAAGGAAATTGCGACTGCTTGGGCCTCACCTCCTCGGGTGAGGACTGGGCGGCACTATCCTGAGTGACGATTTCCACCGCTGGCTCCGCCGCCCAAAGGGATGCACCCTGGAAGATGATCAGCATCGCCAGTCCCAGCTTCAGCCCTGCAAAGACCTGGAGCAGTTTCGGGGAGGGGCGGCAATCTGAAAAGCTCATTACTGGCTTCAACGTCACTCTGATCGAGTTGTGGCGAGATCCGGGAGCGACATGTGCGGTGTAGTGCAAAATCTGGAGTGCCCAACATTAACCACGGCTTCGAGCAGGCTCCGATATAGCACAGGGGTCGCCCGTGAACAGCACTTTTGCGCAACGTCCCGGTGTCGCCCCCCGAACTAGCCCCCCAGGACTACCCGGTCCACTAAATACGCATATCGAGTGCATTGGCATTCGTTCCAAGCAGGCGTAGAAAGATTGCGAAAAACAATTGGCAGAGTAAAATGTAATTGATAATTACACGAGTGTATTAAAAGCCCGCGCTTGTATACGCACATTGGAGGCTATTGAACCAGCAATTTGATCGCCATATGGACAAATTTATTATCGTAGAGTCAATAAGCTGTCGATCTCGGACGCTGATCGGCACAAAACCTGCTTAATAACAGTGGTGCTTATAGTTCTCGGCCTGTTAGGATTGTCCTCCGCCTCGGTGGCTCTGCTGGTCTACGAGTTGAAGAGCGCGCCGGAGGCCTATGAAGATTGCAACGGCTTTCATATCGTCGGAAAACCGATGACGGGCTGGAAGACAGCGATCCTTGAAACCCGCCCGGTCGGGAGCGTTCGTCCCGAAGAACCCGTCGAGGTTGAGGAAAAACGCTCGCGCCAAGCCACACGAAAACTAGACCAAGTGGCGTCTGCCGCGGAGTAACTCGGCTGTCGTTCCTGTTTGGCCAGCCGAATCTTCACGCCTGGGTTTCAAAAGCAGTGCGGAGCTTGCCTAAGATGTGCCAAATCCCTCCGGTGACACGAAACACCAATCAAACAAAGGTTGCGGGAAGACCGAAAGATCTCGAATCCACTAAGGTCGGACACTTCGGCTTTGCTTTTGGATCTCTTTGAGAGCTTGCCTGGCCTCAGTCGAGAAGGGCTCCTCGAGTGCGGCGGCAAGGGCCCGCTCAAGAGTTTCGCGGCCCTCCGATTTAAGCTTGGTCTGCAGCTGAGACATTCCAAGAAAGAAAAGGGCCTTTGCGTCTAGCGGTTTGCGTCGCTCACTTTCCTGCAGCAGTTGGATGGCGCGCGCATATTCCTTCCTTCGATAGCTAACCTCGGCCAGGATCTCGGACAGTTCGGGGTCCTCCGTTAGGCTCTTACGAGCTTTGGTGGCCAATTCGTAGGCGCTGTCCCTCTTATCGGGATCGCGCACATACAGCGCTGCCAAATGCTTTTGGGCGAGAGCAAAATCAGGTGAATCTCGCAGAATCTGCCGGAGAGTCTCGGCAGCGGCCCCTGTTTGATCACGCTCGGCTTGGGCAACTGCACGAGCGATCAGTGCCGGAAGGTAATTGGGATTACCGACCAACACCCTGTTTATCTCAGGTTCCGCTGCCACGGCATCCTGGGGTTTCGACTCTAGAGCCAACATGGCGAGGAATTCTCGGGCGTCTTTCGCCTGGGAAGAATTCGGGTTGAGGCTGATCACCTTTTGCATCGCTTGCTGCGCCTCGTCGATCCTTCCCAGTCTGTAAGCGACCCAGGCGAAGTCTCGCTCGACGGCGATATCATCCACAAGCTGGCGCACACTCTCTTGGAGAAGACTGTATGCCCATAAAAAATTTCCATTATCGAACGCGAGCCGGCCCAATAGACCCGCGACCTGAGGGTCCAGCGGCGCCAGATCCCGGGCCTTGCGGGCGAATTCAAGAGCTTTTGGGCCATTCTGCAGCGGTCCTGAATAAAGTTGCGCTAGTTTGAGCGCGGCAGAGGCGAGGCTCGGATTTAAAGTAAGGGTTGCCTCATACGCAACGGCTGCTCGGTCAAATGCCTTCTGTTTCTCGTAGATCTCCCCGAGGCGGAATCGCGCCATTACGTCATTCGGATTTTGCTTGAGGATTTCCTCTATCTCATCGGCAGTCGGTTCAATATTGGGGCCGCCATCTGCCTGGGTGAGAAAATTAAGCCTGCGCTGCGCTTCACTCTTGCTCGGAAAATCGCTGGGCGCTTCAACCGCCTTTCCGAGGGCCGCGCGGGCGAAATCCGTCTGGCCCATCATGTAATAAGCCATCCCAAGGTGATATTGAATCTCGGGATTGCTCTCGAGTTTGCTCGCGCTTTCCTGTAACACGGTCACGGCCTGCGGGTAATCGCCTCGTTTGTAGGCGGCCCAGCCGAAGGTATCGGCCACTGCCGCGCTGTCCGGATCGAGGATGCGTGCCTTCTGTGCCAACTCATAAGCTTTGTCCGGCTGATTGAGATATTCGGCGTAAAGGTAGGATAGATTATTGAGAGCTGGAATAAAGCTTGGATTGAGAGAAAGCAACTTTTCGTAGGCCGCACGCGCATCTGGATAATTTTTCTGCTTCTCGCGAATGGTCGCCAAAGTCATTAAGGCGATTTGGTTTTGTGGCGCTTTCGCAAGAACCGTCTCAAGTTCGTGCACGGCTTCCGGAAGCCTATTGGTCGCCAGATAACTTTTGACCAGCATCTCATAGGAAGGCACAGAATTCGGATCGAGCTCGAGAGCCTTCTTCAGAGCCAATCCGGCCTCATTCCATTCTCCCTGGGCAAGCCGGACTCGCCCATCCATAACATAAGAACTGGCACGATCAGGATGCTTCTCCAATTGCACCTGCACTCGGTGCGCCGCGGCAGCAAAATCCTTGGTTTCGAGATCGATGTTAACGAGCTGCTCTACGGCAAGCGAATTGTCAGGCGATAACTGTAGAACCTTCTCGAAAGCTTTGCGGGCATCGTCCGTTTTCTTTTGCTGTAGTTCAATCACACCGAGAAAAAAATAGAGTTCGGGCGCATTTGGAGCGACCTTGATCTGTTCATTAAGGATGCTAACCGCGTCATCGTTCCGGCCCGATACGCGGTAGGCGTCAGCAAGGAGGAGTTGGGCCGATCTCAAGCCGGCATTTCTCTTGAGCACTTCCTCCAGTGCGCTGATGGCTGCGCGGGCGTGACCGGTGCGAAGATTGAGTTCCGAGCGGAGCAGAATGGCTTCTGCGTATTTGGGATCGACCGCCAGCGCTTGATCCAGGGCAGCGATGGCCTGTGAAGTCTTGTTATCCCGGAGATAGACCCGCGCCAGCTTACACTTGATAATCGGGAGGCCTGGGTAGGCTCGATTCAAACCTTCCAACACCTCAGTGGCCTTTTTGATCTCCTCTTTCGCCAACCAGCTATCGCTTTGTAGTATCCGAGCATCAAGATTCTCGCTATCTCGGGAAAAGACGTTCTCAAGTAGTGCCAAGGCCTGGTCAAATTTCTTTTCGGTGAATGCCATACGAGCAAGAAAGATCCAGGCAGACAAAAAATCGGGCGTTTCGCGAGTAAGAGCTCGTACGTACGCGTTCGCCTTTTCACCACTGCCAGTCCCTGCTTCGAATTCAGCGTAGGCTAGTTTAATGCTCGATCGAGCCGGAGCCAGTTCGGCTGCGGTTTTGAATTCGCGGCCCGCCCCTCCCGAATTTTTTTGCAGCAAATGAAGAATCGCCATAAGCAGATGGGCTTCAGGCAATTTGGGATCGCGCGACAAAGCAGTGGCGACCAACGTTTGGGCTCTTGCGACATCTTTTTTACGAATCGCAATGTTTGCTGCGGCTAATTGATACCATGGCGCGTCTTTTTGCGGAAACTTTTGGAGGGCCTGCTCAGCCATCTTGATTTCTTCGGAAGTGTGCGCGCTTTCCGTCAAAAACATTAGGGCTTCGCCGTTGGCGGGGAATTGTTGCAAAACGAAAAGCGCTTCCTTTTTTGCATCGGCGCGCTTTCCAACGGCGTTAAACGCCCGCGCCAGCCTGAGCCTGTTTTGCAAGTCATCAGGATTAAGCTCTCGCGCTTTAAGCAGGAATCCTCCTGCCCTAAATGGTGCGCCTTGTTCCAACCACATCTGGCCCAAGCGAGCCATGGCCGTCGCATTTTGTCCGCCAAATCGCAGGAGGTTAATGTATTCTATCTTGGCTCTGTCATACGCTCGGGCTTTGAAATCGTTTTCGGCTGTCTTCAAAAGGCGCGTTTTTTTTGCTTCTTTTGTGCAGCCGACCAGAATGCAATTTACCAGCAGGGATATGATAGCCATCCGAACCAGAAAGAGGACTTTCGGCATTCTTGATAAGTTAGGAGACAATGTTGCTATTACCCAGGCTCCGGACTGTTACGTTCAGGCCGGTCGATCCCGAGTTTATCCATCAACTCATAAAGAGTCGGCCGGCTGATCCCAAGTTCGAGAGCGGCGGAAGTGATCTTCCCCTGACTTCGCTTCAATGCATTTTGTACAACCTCTTTTTCCACGGTTTCCCGAGCCTCTTTCAGCGTGGCTGGCGCCGTTTTGGACAATTCGGTCAGTTCAAGGTCATCGGCCGTCAGACGCTTCCCGTCCGCCATGATTACCGCGCGTTTTACCCGGTTTTGCATTTCCCGAACGTTCCCGGGCCAGCGATGTCGACAAATTGCGCGTAATGCTTCAGGAGAAAAAGTCAGGCTTTTTTTGTTATTCTGCGCCGCATAGCGCTGGAGAAATTCCCGCGCGAGCAGGGGGATATCATCCCCACGATCTCGTAATGGCGGCAGTTGAATCACAACGACAGCCAGTCGAAAATAGAGGTCCTCGCGAAACTTCCCTTGGTCGATTGACTCTTGGAGATTGGCATTGGTCGCGGCGATAACGCGCGTATCGATCTGAATCTCTTGCCGTCCGCCCACACGTTGAAACCGCTGTTCCTGCAGAAACCGCAGGAGCTTGACCTGAAGCGAGGGGGGCAACTCTCCAATCTCATCAAGGAACAAGGTTCCATCGGATGCATTCTCAATGAGACCTTTGCGCTGCATGTGGGCCCCAGTAAAAGCCCCCTTCTCATGTCCGAAAAGTTCGCTTTCCAGCAAATTTTCTGGGATGCCACTGCAGTTAATCGCAACGAACGGCTTTTCCTTCCGCTTACTTCGTTGATGAATGGCAATGGCTGCCAGCTCTTTCCCAGTGCCGCTTTCACCAAGAAGGAGCACCGGTGCAGTGGTTCCAGCAACCTTCCGAATATAGGAAAAGACCCCTTGCATTTGGGGACTTGTCCCAACCATCTGTTCGAACTCTCCAGCACGTACCTGTTGCTGGAGTTGTCGATATTCGCATTCCAGCTTGGACACGTAGATGGAACGCTGGAGGATAAGTTTTAGTTCACCGATTTCCACCGGCTTGCACAGGAAATCGTAAGCTCCCGCCCCCACTGCGTCGATCGCGTTTTGCCTTTCTCCCTGACCGGAAATAATGATGATCTTCGCCGCGGGATCAATTGCCACGAGTTCGCTCAACACACTTAGACCTTCGGTAGAATCATTGGGCCGGGGTGGAAGTCCGAGGTCGAGCAACGTCGCAGCCGGACGTTCCCCTCGAAATGCTTCCATCGCCTCGATGCGGTCGCCGGCCATCCGCAATTCGTACTCGCTCCCGAGCGCCCATTTCATTTGAGCGCGGATTTCTTCGTCGTCGTCGACGATAAGCAAAATGGGTTTCATGCTGGCCGCCCTTCCAGGGGCAATAGGACTCGAAACGTCGTACCCTCTCCTAACTCGCTCTCGACCGATATTCTCCCATGATGGGCTTCAACAATTATCTTGGACTGGAACATTCCGATGCCCAGTCCCTCTTTTTTCGTTGAGCGGAAAGGCCGGAAGAGAGACTCTCGCACAAACTCCCGGCTCATCCCACAGCCATTGTCAGCAACGACAATTTGAGCCCAACCATCTCGGTGGCTCGTCTCTATTCTCACGCGTCCCTCCTTCCCGACGGCGTCGGCAGCGTTCAAGAGCAGGTTCATGGCCACACTCTGAAGTTGCTCTCGATCCGCAGTAAAGCTTGGAACAGGTTGAAAATCTTTCACCCATTCCGGGCCGGAATCTCGGTCCACCTGCGCGACAACTTCAGCAAGCAAGGCATTCAGGTCCAGTTCTGCCGGCTTCAGTTCAAGACCGTGCTTTAGCGCGCCTGCGCGGGCGATGAGTCGGTTGATGCGTTTGACGGTACTGCCAATCCCGCGCAGGGCGTCCTCGCGAAAGCCGGGATCGTCGAAATGGACTGGCAAGTTTGTCAACATGAGGCTGAGCGTCGAAGCCGCGTTCTTGAGATCGTGGACGAAAAACGCCGAAATCGTTTGGAGGGCCTCGCGCTCCCTGCCGGCAGTCATTTCGGCAGCCAAATGCAGGTTGAGGAGGCTGGCACCGACTTGAACACCAATACACTCAAGAAGGTCAATGTCCTCGACCGAGTAGGGGGTTCCGCTGACCCGATCCGCCAATATGGCGACACCGTGGCACCGATCGGCTGTCCGCAACGGCACGCAAATCCGGTGACCACCTTGATTGAATCGACCGGAGCCAATCTCGCGCAGTTCCTTTGCCCATTCTCCGCTTGAGGAATCAAGGTCAAAAGGGCGGGTTAACTCTTGCAGCCGCTCGACGATCGGTCCGGCCCGAAGAGACCCACCGGCGGAGTCATTGTCTCTCCGCTGCGGTGAGCCGGAAGTGGAGGCGACAAGTACCAGTCCGCCACTCTGAGTATCGGCCAGCCACAAAGTGACTGACAATGCGCTAAAGATTTCGGAAAGGAGCTTGGCGACGGAAGCACAAAGGGTTGCAGGATCCTGAGGACCGGAAATACCTTCAGTAAAAAGTGTCCACACTCCCCGAAAATCATGCTGCGGGCGCTTAAAGTGTCGGCCCACGAACGCTTGGAGCCGCTGCCGAAACTTGTTGGAGAGCAAAACAATTGATAGAAGCACGACTCCGATCAAGAGAAGGAGAGCCTGGAGCTGAAAACTACGCGCGTCTTCCAATCGGGAAACGGCAAGAGCCAGTAGCCCCACCGCCAGGAGGTAGCTGCCCGCCAGAAGGACAGTGAGTGAAGCATGCAAGACAACACGCGACGGATAGACATCTATGTTACTGAAGGCACCGCGAAAAAGCGCTATCCCCATGAGCAGGCAACCAAGAAGAAGAGCTGCCGTTTCAAGATCGCCCGCTTCCAGCGCGTGGCCCGAAAAGAGCAATGCCTGGCTCCGGGTATAGATCATCACACCAAAAATGACGGCGAGTCCAAGGAGGAGAAATTTGATCCGCCATCGAACGGTTCCAACAGCTGAGCGGAGGGTTCTTTCAAGATTCATCAAAATCAGGACCGTCCCGAGAAGAAGTAGCGCATTCAATACTCTCCCAGGAAGGCCGAAGCTAAGGCATAGGGTCGGATCAGTTTCGCTGCAGGGCAGCATATGAACCAGCTCCCTGCGAAACGAGATGGTCAACATCACTGGCAAAAGAGAGGCAAAAAGACAAAGCAGGCCCCACTTCCTAAAGAACGCCCGATATTCGCCGCGGGAATACGTTACGCTAAAGCAAAACCAGATGCCGGGAAGGAGCGAAGCTGGGACAAGGGCCAAGCTTTGCCAGTAGTCGACTCCGGCTGTCGAGGCTGTCTTGAAAGAAACCGCTTGGAGGACGCTTTCGGCTGCAAAGACCAACATCCCCGCACAGAAAAACCAACTCGCCGCTTTCTGCCGACTGCGAAAAGGAGCGATCAACGCCAAAGCGACGCAAAGGGAAGCGGCCAGAGCAGTCAGGCAAAAAGTCAAATCCATACAGGCCTCTTTATAGTGGCAGCAGCGCAATATTCGTTCTCAATCTCCGGAAATAACGCCTACAGGCTACTGATTCATCACCCCGAGCAGCGCGCCGGGTTCCAAGAGATCCGGACTCTGTCGGTGTTGGAAGCAGGGGCTTACGCAAGACCATCTGCTGCCGCGATTCATCCATTAGCGGCGTCTCCTGCCGGGATCCGAATTCTCCGTCGTGATCGATGCTTTGGTCAATCGTTGTCCTGGATTCCGAGGGGTAATCGATCCGGAGCCACGCGTACCGCTTCTGGAATGGCCCGAGGTTCGGAACGTCCGAGCGCTCCGGTGATGGCGGAAACGCGCATACCTTTTGCGTCAGCGCGGCACATGAGATGCTTGAATTACTATAATGACAATAGTTTCCAGAACCCGCGGTCGTCTTTCAAGGGTTCTTCTCAGCGGCCTCGTTTTCCTGACCGCTGGCGGATTCTGCTTCGCGGATAATGTGACGCTTCAGTGGGCCAAGAATCCAGAAAATGATATCGCAGGTTACCGCCTGCACTATGGCGTGACGAGCGGCGTCTATCCAAATCAGATTGACGCCTTCAACAACACCTCCGCGACAGTATCGGGTCTCGCCGCCGGTACGAAGTATTTTTTTGCAGCAACCGCATACGACACTGGAGGTCTGGAAAGCCCAAATTCGAAAGAGGTTGTATACACATTACCAACCCCAACCCCGACTCCAACCCCAACACCGACTCCAACTCCAACTCCGAAGCCAACGCCGACACCGACTCCGACCCCAACTCCGACTCCAACTCCGACTCCGACTCCGACTCCAACTCCGACTCCGACTCCGACTCCGACTCCGACTCCAACTCCGACTCCGACTCCAACTCCGACTCCGACTCCAACTCCGACTCCAACTCCAACTCCAACTCCGACTCCGACTCCGACTCCGACTCCGACTCCAACTCCAACTCCGACTCCAACTCCAACTCCAACTCCAACTCCAACTCCGACTCCAACTCCAACGCCAACTCCGACGCCAACACCGACTCCGACGCCAACTGCTACCCCGACGCCAACTGCGACGCCGGACCCAAGCCCGACCCCGCTACCTCAATACCTCCTTAACACTTCCACCCGTGTTCGGGTGCGACCCGGCGATTCCGCAATGATTGGCGGCTTCATCATCGATGGTGATGCCGACAAGGACATCATAATCCGAGCCCTGGGGCCGTCGCTGGCTGATCTTGGTGTGCCGAGGGTCCTGGCCGATCCAGTGCTTGAACTCTACGACTCCACCGGTACGCTGATCGGACAAAACGACAATTGGACGTCGCTCCCTCCCGGCACTGTCCTGCCTGAGTTAGAACCAACGAATCCCGCAGAATCTGTCATCGTAGCGACCGTTCCCCCGGGCAGTTACACGGCTGTGCTCCGGGGCGCCAACGATTCCTCGGGCAACGCCCTTTGCGAACTCTACGATCTCGCTCCGGGCAACTCGAGCGTTCAGAACTTGTCGACTCGTGGCCTGGTCGGGAGCGGTGACGACGTCATGATCGGCGGCCTGATTGTCGGCGGATCTGAACCCACAAAGGTTCTTATCCGCGCCATCGGGCCTTCCTTAAGCGCGTTCCGCGTCGCTGGAGCGTTGGAAGATCCCATCCTGGAGCTTTACAACGGCGACGGCTCTCTCATCTTTGAAAACAACGACTGGCGCGCCGAGCAGGAACAACAAATCCTCGCTACGACGATCCAACCTTCCGATGAAAAAGAAGCTGCGATCATAGCTACGCTACCGCCGGGTCAATACACCGCGATAGTCCGGGGCGCCGGTGATTCAACAGGAGTGGCTCTGATCGAGATTTACAAACTGGATAGCGCGCCGTAGGACAGTCCCCCATTTTCGTAGATTGCTCACGGCCCGACCGACGTTCAGGAAAAACTCGAGGCGCCATCGCCTCACGGTTTCGGGATGGTTCAAGCTAGAACGCGCTTTCTCCGACCATAATAATGTCCCCGGCGTGCACATACATAGGCCTCGTGGGCCTGCCTTGAAGGATCGGACGAAGATCAAGCACCTCGGTGCGTTGTTGACCGTTGACAAGACGAATGACGCTTACCTTCCCAAACGTTCCAAATTGATCAATGCCGCCGGCCTCCATCACAGCTTGCAATACGGTCGTAGGTCGATCGAACGCATACTTCCCAGGCTTCTTCACCGCGCCCCCGATAACCACGGGCGTGACGCTGCTCTCCAAAGTGATAACCACAGTTGCGTTCTGGAGTTGAGGTTTGTAGAGAGCCTCAAGCCTACGCTGGAGGTCGCCAATCGTTCGGCCGGCCGCGGCAACCTCACCAATAAAGGGCAAGTTAATTTTCCCATCGGCCTGGATTGTCTGCGTCTGGCTCAGTTCAGTAGTGCCCGGGAAACTTACCTTAACCACATCGCCGGGAGATAAAATCACAGGCGCACCTGCCGACGGCTCCTCCGGAAGCTTGGTCGAAACAGTCGTCGCGCAACCGGCGAAGGCAAGGATCAGGAGAACCAAACAAGCCCTGACAGCAAAGCCGCGCTGCCGATCAAACGAACAGTATTTCCGCATGCTCGACAGTGACGCGAGTCCAAGTATTGGGTGAACAGCATTGCTAACGGCAGAAGGAATTGACATCATAAGTTACAGGCAATTTAGGCATTATTGGCAGGGCAGCGTTACGAGTCCAGCACAATCTAAAGCCCCTTGTCGGCCCCCCGCTAATCAATCAACAATTCATCACTCCCCGAATCGAAAGGTCCTTTTCCGGGCAAATGCTCTCTTTCACCCCGGCGTAGCCACAGGAGGAAGAACAAAAGCGGGATCAACGACAGGACAAAGAAAAGGGGCCCCCCTCTTTTGTGAACGATGCTGTGAATCATCTGCGGGCCGTAATGCACACAGAGCAAACCAATGACGAGGATCCGGAACCCATTGCGCAAAATCCCGAGCGGAATCACAAACGCCACCAACGCGACTCGGCGCCATGGGCTTCGCAAAAAAATGTGTGCCACGAGAAGGCTCGTGATGAAAAGAACGAGGCTGGAGCGGATTCCGCTGCATTCCTGCGCTACCTCGATAACAATCCCGGGCAACTGGAAGACGGTGCCATCCCGCACCAGCGGGGTGCCGGAAATGTTGAAGAAGAGATTGGCCACGTCGGCGGATGCCAGTTTGGAAGCCGTTTCCAGCCAGTAAACCAGCCCGTCGGGGAGCGGAACCAGAAAAATTAAGAACGTAAACGGAAACCAGAGCGCATGCATCCACGCCTTCCCGAGAAACACAAATCCGCCGGCCGCAATAAAACAAACAAACGCAAATATCTTCAGGACAAGACGATCGTTCGGGCTAACCGACGCCAAGAATCCTGAGTGGGCGAACTGTATGGCGAGGGCGACTGCGCCGACGACCACAACAGGAATACTCCACGCAAACGACCTTGAAGACTGGGGCGGCAAGGCCTCGCGCTGGAGGTAAACAAGCCAGGCGAAGACAAAAGGGATTAACAAGATCTGCGAGTGCAGCTCGCTTCCCCAAGCGAGTCTGGCCAGATCGAGGAGGGGCATCAGGAACAAGCACGAAAGAACGAGGACAAACAGGCCGAACCGGCGAAAACGTTCTGCCTGCCGCGGTGGAATTGCCGGCAAAGACGGAACTGTAGAAACCTGCACCGTTTCGCCAGTCGTTGGATATTGATCTCTGTCTTCCAGATTCTCCTCGAGTCGATTAGGTTCGATTTACGGATTCACAAAGAAAGTTTATTGCATCCTCTACAGCCACGCGTGGGGAACGAGATTGGAACCGGCGATCATCCGTTGACCAGTCAGAATCCAAGCCCATTCCGTGAGGTTCGCGCGTCCAGCTAGACTCCTTCGGAGCGACCTGGCGCAACTTAGCTGCAAGATCTCGTCATTCCCTATGGGCAATGCTTTTTGCGTTCGGGGCTCTAAAAAAAAGCCTGGCATACAAGTAGCCAACCGTTTCGCCGACAACGTCTTTCACGCCTTCGCTATACCGCCACCAATATTTTGAGTCGTAGTCAGGATTGGGCACAGCAATAATGCCGACCGAAGTGTCGGAACCAAGCGCCCAGTCGAAAAAAAGACGCGTGCGACGTGCATGCACATTCTCGGTCAAAACATTGACTCCACGAACAGATATTTTTCGATCCCGAAACCAGTCCCGCAGAGCGATAGCTGAACCATACGTTCTGTCACGATCCATGACGTGCGAAGGAACCATCTGCACGGCCTTGGCGGGAAGGCCACATTTTTGCAAAAGCTCGGCCCCGACGCTGGCAGAGGTATTGTAGTCATTGGTATAGCCACCGGTTCCTTCGACCGGGCCGCCGGTGGCGAACACGCGCTCGTAAGAGCCCCTCTTGAACTCCTCTACCGCCGCGCGGATGGCGTATTCATGAATCCACCCTTCGACCACGAGAACATTTGCATTCACGCGATGTGTGACCGCGAGAAACGGGTAAATATGAAACCAAAGCAAAATGCATGTCAGAATCGCCGTTGCGACTACAATCAACCATCCACGCCATGAAAGCCCCCAGCGCTCCTTCCGGACAAAAATTCCCCAACGCCTCTGACGCCCCTGAGTATCGGCCGGCACAGTTCTTACTCCTTCGCCACTTTGAATCCGGTCGTTCCGCACCTCAATGCCGTCGCCACCGCCGTTCCCGCACCACGGTGATTTTCGTCACAAATAAGTCGCCTGCTCACGCTCCATTGATCACGCAGAGGCCGTTTGGTGGCTCTTTCGGTTTGTTTTGACCTACTTCGCAAACGACCGGTAAATGCCTTTGCCCGTCTGACGTATCGCTTCCCCCGCACCAAAAGGCAATTTCCGGACTATTCTTTTTATCCCATTAAGAATCGGCACGAGCCGCTCATAATTCCGATCCCGTAAGCAATCTGGCGTCCTTTCGACCCAATCAAAAAAAGCGTCTTCGTCCTCCGTACTGCGTGTTACTTCTGCTTCGCTGGGGGCATCGAAAAGTGACTTGTTGTAAAGAAGGTAATCGCAAATATGGTCGAGCGTCGCATCTCGTCCCGGTTCTAAAGCCTCCAGTCCCTCATAGTTCAGTTTGAAATCCATCACTCCAAATACTGATACCAATGGGAACGGAAGCTCGAACTTAAAGGCGTAGTAATAGGCCAGGCGAAACGCTTCCCGTCGCAATTCCTTTGTCACAAAGGACCCCAGACTCCTTTCCAAATCCTCACCCAGGGATTCTCTAGAACGAACATTTATGATATTCGCGCCCACTTCGTAGAAATTTCTCGCGGCGAGCACGATTGGTTTGCCCAGCATTGCCATCTCGATCCCGGTGCTGGAGCCGAACGTTAGGCCAACATTGGCTTCGTCCATTAAGGCATAGCTGTTCAGAGATTCATCAGGCATCACTATACGAGTATTAGCCGGCATGGATGTTTTAAGCCTCTCATAGAAGGAATATTCATCAAAAGCTCTCCCTAACCCGGTCTGTCCTGACAGATGCGGATGTACTCGGATTACAAGCTCGACATCGTTTCTATACTTTATCCAGTCGAGAACATCCTGAACCCATACTGACTGCGACTCATATGCACCCTCCAGCTCCCAATCCCCGGCCGTTTCCTCGGTCGAAGAGGTAAACAACGCCAGCAGCTTCTTACTCTCGGTAATGTTCAACCGCCTTCGGAGGTTGCCGTCCGCCGTAATCGATGGGTTGTAGGCATACCAGGTCAGGTTCCTGCCATACCTGCGATCAGTCAGCCATTTCAGCGTTCGCTCGAGAGCCGCGCGCGTCAAAGGAACCCGTCCCCAAAGATTCCAAAAGTCCGTGAACGGTTGGTTGCTCCAGCACCTCGCGTTCGGCTTCACCATGATATGCCCATTTTGGTAAAATGGCATTTCATGGGTCAGGACTCTAACGCCGGATTTCCGTAAAAGCTCGAACGCAACCCGAGTGATCGACTGCCGGCCATTAAACAGAAGCGCGCAATCGATCGAATGCGCGTCTAGGTACGCGCTAATGCCAATCGCCACAAGGGCTCCGCTCAAAAGAAAGCCGCGGTATGCGTTGACAACTCGCCAGTTGCCCAAGTCTGCAGGGTATTGCCGAAAATAGGAGAAAATCGATGACTCAACCCACTCCCCAATTGGGTGCTTCAGGTAGGTGGCCCCGCTAAACTCAACGGGCGCCAAGCTTTGGGCCCACGCGAAGGCTTCTTCCTTCCCAGCCTTGGTTATAAATTCCCCGAGCCATCTGTGGGGGAGGCCCACTTCCGCTATTTGTGCCTTGGACCCGGCTTGGCATTGTGCGCAAATATCAAGCGGTCTAGGCCGTTGGTACAGGAATGAGTCCCAATGCATGTCGCATTCGGGTAACAGGCCGTCGCAGAGAACGTACTCCACCGTGGCTCCACGCACCTGGCACGCCTTGGCGATCGTACCCTCGTAAACGGTAAGATGAGGGCGCGTCGCGTAGGGCGAGAAAATCAATACACGGCTCATGTGCGTCTATCCGTCGTCCGTGTTGGCAATCTCACTTCTCTAAACTGCGACTACCTTTGGGAGACATTACCGCTTCTTTCGCTCGCAGGTAGGCCCCTTGCGACATTTCAATCTGACGCCGTGCCGCTTCCAGCAAAAGCGGACGGACTTCCTCTGCTGATTTCCAGGCTTTCTCGATGGCTTCCCCCAGCCTCTCCGTTACATCTACGGCGTCTAAAGTAACCATTTCACACCCCAAACCAAACTGGTCCTGCAATCCCAAAAACTTGGCAGCGTAGTCATCCGAGGCACTCAATCCAACGACCGGAATTCCCTGCGAAAGAGCAAATACGGCGGCATGGTATGCGCCGGTAACAACGATCCTGCACATTCCGGCTTGCTTAATCACTTTCAAAGGAGTGTTGAGTGTGACCCCACCATCAGATTGATTGTCGAATCCCTTCAGAAGCTGCTGAATCGTCAGATGATCGTTCGCCGAGGCGTGAAATGCAATCGGAACCGGAAGCAGAGACGCATTATGACGCCGCGCAAACTCCTGCAGAACCGATCTTACGTTGTCTATCATGTCGTGGCTGACGTTCGAATATGACGCCACTCGAAGGTTAATGCCGAGCCCTTTGCCCGGCTCGGAAACTCTGGCTTCATACGCGAGCTCCACGGCTTCATCCCCGGTGGTCATGATACGGGACGGCTTTATTCCTAACGACTCTGCTACGGCCGGACCGGCTCGACCCTCACGCAAGGAAAGCAATCTCACTTCTGGCAGAACCTTGCGAGCCCTGCACTGAACATGGGAATCACTCAGAGGGCCCATCCCCTGCCCGAACATTAATACGGGGACCCCCCTGTAGACAGCCTCTTCCACGGTATTAAGGGTTGATATATTCCAATCCCTAGTGCTATCAGTGAATCCCCCGGCCCCGCATACAACAAACAAATCGGCGTCGCTTATCGCTTCGACAAACGCGTCAAGATGCGGCCTGACGTTCCCTCGATCTCTCAAACCCAACCTCAAGTGCATCAATCGCTTGAAGGCATTGGGACATCGCAATCTGAAAATTCTACTCGAACTGCTGATCCTGCACGCCGTCGCCCGGGGCAGCATCCTTTCAGGCCCGCCCAAAATGGCATTATCGCCCACCCAAAAATCCCTTCCGACTCGAGGGAGTGGAGTTGCTCCGGGACAGAACAAGGCCAGGTTCTTTGGAGAGTCTGTAAGAACATCGATCCGCGCGGCAGGCCATAGCGCTTGCAATCGTTCGACCCCTACCTGGAGCATCGCGACGTCGCCCAAGTTGGCATACTCAGCCGCACCCGTATTCAGAGCCGTATCAACGACGATTCGCACCTATTGCGCCTGCGATCCTCTTAACGAACGCGCCACCGAACCCCGTTCCCGCTTTACCCTGAAAAGAAAAGCTTCGTACGGGTGCATGTCGTCCGCCCACTCATATTCAGGCGTCAATTCGTTCGGCCACAGCGAACTCCAAGGCTTCGAATCTACGAATTCGAGCCCAACATTCCCAAACTCCTCGACCATATTCCAAGGGTATTGGAAATGTGACCGATGACCTTCTTTCGGCTCAATCGCAAGCACATACTTCCTAGCTACCCGCGCGATCTCCTCGAAGAGATACCCGCTATCAGGATGTAATTCCTCTAGGGTCGCCATGGAAAAAACAACATCTACCGATTTGTCACCAAGTCTACGAATCGACGCTTCCGCCGGCCCAATGTCAATAATCACTTCGGACAAACTGGGATACTCTGAGCGCAAGCGTCTAACAGCATACTCTGAGATTTCCATGCCTCGCAACTGCCTGAAACCGGCCTTCCACAGATGATTGAGATTTCGGCCCAGATTGCACCCGATTTCGAGGATGCTGTCCTCTTTCGCGATCAATGGGGACAATCTATTAATAATGGTCTGACTTCGCCAAGACCACTGCGGTGCATCGGCATAGTATTGGCCAATAGGCCGCTCTTGTAACAAAAACCTATATAATTCCGGGCGCGGGACGATATCTCTAATGCCGGCTCTCCAAAACACTCTTCCGCGAAAGTTCGGGGAAATTCCCATCTTGCTTCCCCAGCGCAAAAGAAACGCGCAAAATGGCTTCAGCAACACCGCTTGCGCCTGCCACCTGAACGCGTTAAGAGCTCTGAAGAAAAACCGCACCGGATGCGCTATCGCCCTTTTGGCGCGCGACCCATCGCCTCTTTCTTCCCTGACGAGCCTTTCGATCGTTTTCACATGCGCGACGATTCGCTACTGTAACTCGTTCCTGTGCTCCCAAACTTTCGCGAAGGCTGTTGCGACATCGTCGAGGTCGTGCCGGCTCATGGAGGGTCTCATCAATTCATGGTTGATCAGTTCCTCGAAGTGCATCCGCTCGCAGACCGGACAACTCCCGCGGTCATAGGATACGTCACGGAAGGCCTGATCGCCCCGGAATGGGTAACCGTTTCTCCCATAAGCGATTTTTTGCTGAAACATAGGCTGCAGATAAAGCGGTTTCACATACCCGGTCGTAACTTTGACCCCTTCCGTTTCACGAAGTTCAATGGGCGGGAGCTCGGCCTTCACTGCTTCCACAAAGCGATTCCGGTGCATTCCTCCGACCTGACTGTCGAATTTCAGGATGTGCATGTAGAAAGCATGTTCACATCCAGAACGCACCGGGGCCGGCTCGAGACAGGGTATTTCCGACAGCTTCGCCGCCAGGTAGTCCACGTTCTCTTGCCCTTGTTTGACAAGGGCGGGTAGCTTTTTGAGCTGCTCCCTGATAATGGCCGCCTCGATTTCGTTCATCCGAAAGTTAAAACCCACCATGTTCACGAGGTCTGTGACGCCTTTGTCTTCAACCACGGCCTCCGCGTGATTGCGTATCAGTCGCATCTTCTCCGCCAATTCATCGTTGTTCGTAACAATGATGCCGCCCTCCCCGGCATGGATATGTTTGTGGTAATTCAGCGAGTAAATGCCGATGTCACCAAGAGTCCCCGCAAACGCGCCACGGTATCGGGCATTCGGCGCCTGCGCCGCATCTTCTATCACCCAAAGGTTGTGCTTTTTGGCGATTGCGTTAATCCTCTCCGCGTCATAGGGCTGGCCGAATAAATCCACCACGATGATGGCGCGCGTCGCTTCGGTGATTCGTTCTTCGACCGACTCGGCGCTCAGGCAAAAATAATCCTCCTCGATATCCGCGAAGACCGGAATCGAATTGAAGATCAGTGGTGCGGTCGCCGAGGCACTCATGGTGTAGGGCGGCACGATGATTTCATCACCAGGCCCGACACCAATCGCCCCCACCGCGCAGTACAACCCGGAGGTTGCGGAATTTACCGTAATCGCATGCTTGACTCCGAAGTGCGTCGCCCACTCTTCCTCCAGACCCCTCACTTGGGGACCGCCATAAAAGTCGGGATGCCAGCCTCCGACAAACTTTGAAAGCACTCCGGACCTCAGGACTTCGACCACCGCGATCTCCTCTTCCTGCCCGATTGTGCGGTAAGCGGGGAAGAGCTTCGTTCTGACCTTTGGACCGCCAAAGAGGGCCAACTTACTCATCGATATGCCTCCAAGTATTGAACAATCCTTTCCGTGGCTCCGAACTCGAACGGCAAGTCCGGCCCTTCCTGCTTCTCCCCATTCATCACTTTACGCAAGGCTTTTTCCAACTGCCCATCACTCAGGATGGAGCGCGTCAGGCCTAGCCGGTCGAGAATTAAAGGGTTCTCCCTCTTTAATCCTATCTGGACACTGATAAAGGGTGTTTCCAAAATCGCGGCTTCCAGCAAAACCATCGAAAACATCCCGATTACCAGGTCGGCCGCTTTCAAAAGCAGAGTGGAATCGGTTTCTCGGTCAAAAACAACATCGACTGATTGGGGACAGACTGATATAATATCCTGGTAGGCGTCAGGCTTATCTTTCGGGTGAAGCCGTATGACGAGCGTCACCCTGGCTTCCAGATCCTCAACGAGTCTTCCCAGGCAGGTCACCAGACTCTGGAACACCGTCCTTTCGGTATAACCCCAGTGATCCTCTGCCATCCCATTCTGTCGGTGGATGTTTGTCAGCGGTTGCGAAGCAAATACAAATACCATCCCGCCACGGTTCTCGGTAAGTGCCCGTCGTAATTCCTCAATCTCTTGAGCGGCGAACTTATCTCCGGCTTTCCGAATGTAATCGAAAAACGGCTGCCCGGTTACGACCAAGCGCTTTCGATCGATCCCAAGTGCGGACATTTCCGCTTTCGCTAACTCATCCATGATGAAAAAGAAAGAAGGAGTCACCAAAGCTCGCTGATCAAGGTCCTTTTTGGTCGAATCCTGTTTCTCGAGAACGAGCCGGAGTCGATAATTGGTCCATTGGTCAAGCACGGCGAAACTTGTAATTCCCGTTTTGTCCGCGGCCCTCCATAGATGTCTTTCCGTAAAATCCTCCGAGCTCGTTCCGGTCACGATCAGGTCGGGACCCAGCACCCGGACAAATTTGTCGGTTTCACCTTCCCTCCCCGATGGAATGGCGTCACGGATGTCCGCACAATCCAGATTCAGTCTCCGGTAAATGGAAAGAGCTGCATCCTTCCCGTAAACGAGGACCTCATTTCCCAGGGTCCGCAACGGCTCAATCAATGGCATGACCGCATTCGTGCCACCGGGATCCCGCGAAAAAAACAGTATCCTCCTGCCTTTCATCCCGCCGGCCCGCGAGAAATTCTCAAACAGGCCTTCAGCGTCGCCAACCCATCCTCCAGCGTGCTCGCCAAGGGCTCATTCCGCTCCAGATTGTTCCGGATGTTGGCCACCGCATGCTTCATCGCATTCGGATGTTCGGTCGAATATTCCGTGTCCTTGTTCATGGTCCGATACCCCTTCAAAAGATCGTTGTCACAGACCGAATATTCCTCCATGACCGCTCCGAGTTCGCGAATTCGAATCCGTTTCCTTTCGAAGATTAAATCCAATTCGAAGATGTCGAATTCCCTGCAATCGATATGTCTCAGGTAGAAAACTCCCCCGTCGCGCAAAGTGAGGAACGCCGAGACGCTCGGGTCGTCCTCATAAAAATCAGCGGTTGCTCCGATCTTTTCCGCCTCGCCGATTTCTCCGAGAAGAAATCTCAACAGATCTACCATGTGCGACCCGTTATGCAGCAGTCCTTTGCCGTAATATCCGGTTCCGGTCAGAAATGCACCATAATCGCCGCCTCTTATGGCCTCTCTGGTTCTTATGATTTCCGGTACGAATCGCCTCGTATAATTGACCAGAACTCTGATCTCGAGTCCGGCGTAAAGAGCGCCGACCACCCGCGCCTCCGCTGACGTCCGCACTGCCGGTTTTTCCAAAAAGATGAATTGCACCGACCTTTTCGCCAGAGCGACCAGGGTTTCGCAATGCAAATCGTCAGGCACACAAACGGAAACCACATCGACGTCCTCCTTTTCAAAGAGCTCTTCCATGTCGTCGAAGGCGCGGCCACCCCAACGGGTCGAAGCATCCTCGGCTCTTTTGAGATCCCGATCCACAAAACCCACAATTTCAAAACCCTCGACTGCCTTATACCCGTGGGCATGAGTCAAGATGTGCGAGCTGTGCGGGTGATCCAGCAATGCACCAATCCTGCCCGCACCTATAATTGCCACTCGAAAACCCAATTTCTTCCGTGCTCTTAGTTTCTATCTGCCACTTGTCACCGTTCGTTGCTGCTGACGTGGCGCCTCGCTACTCTGCAACCGGTCTCCGATGCATCAGGAATTCCGCGTACCCAAAATCTTCCTCGCTATCGATATCAATCGAGCGCGAACGATCGATGACCAAGGCCTTCGAATCGTCGAAATACCAATCGTAATTGTTATCCCTGAAGTCCGCCCACCTCGCTATCCGGACGGCGCCCGTAACCCGGTAATACTTGGGCAAATCCTGCCTGTTCTTCTGCCGAATTTCTTTCGCCAGGAAATCCTTCATGCTCAGCGTTTCATCGAGGGTGTTGCACCAGACTGGAGGAACGTCCGCTTCAGTCACCGAAATGACGGACTTGACCCGCGGTCCGTCCTTCAAGACCGCAACTGCCCGGTCCAGATCGGCGCTCACGGTAAACGGCGAAGTGGCTTGAATCAGCGCGAAAAAGTCGAATGCTTCGCCTCTCGATTCGAAAAACTTGAAGGTGTAGTCGATGGAATCACGAACTGGCGAACTATCACCGGCAATGCTTGCCGGTCGAATAAAAGGAGTTGTTGCCCCGTACTGATTCGCAATCCTCGCGTACTCTAGGGAGTCCGTGTTGACTAGAAGCGTTCCACCGTCGCGGTAAGCCTGTGAGTTGAGGATTGCCCCGATGGAGTGTGTGAAGAGCGGCCTTCCTCCCAGCAGCCTGATATTCTTGTCCTTAACCCCTTTGGAACCGCTCCGAAGGGCCATCATGAAAAGTATTTTTGAAACGCCGTCGCTCACAATTAGATTGACTGA
Organism: uncultured Verrucomicrobiae bacterium; assembly: GCA_963819975.1. GTDB lineage: Bacteria > Verrucomicrobiota > Verrucomicrobiia > Chthoniobacterales > UBA10450 > Palsa-1392. Next base: position 76,006 of record CAWFYE010000006.1, read on the forward strand.
TTCACGAGGGATTGCTTACCCTGCAGACTGTTGAAATAGTCCCCTAGTCAGTCATCTGCTCGTGGAGCAAACCCGCGGCCACAAGTTTATCGATCACCGGGTAAAGGTTTTTCGCAGGGACTCGAATCGTGTTGCTGATGTCGATGAGGTCATTTGTTCCGTCTGCATAAGCAATGAAATTCAGCATATCAGTCACAAGCGCATGCGAATCCTTCGTCGCAATGGTGGGGTACAATCCGCGTTTCCCGAGTTGCGGCTCACCAAGGCATGTCATCTTGTACACTTTGTTTCGTTCGAGCAACTCGATGCAATCCCTATGCAACGCGAAACTTCCTTCCAACCCGGCAGGTGTCACAAACTCGAGGTCATCGAGCGAAGTGTGATATTCCGGGAATTCACGATATTTCGTGCGCATAAGCGACACCACGGGAAGGTCGACACCGGGGCTGCAATACTGTCGTTCATCGCTGCCTCGGTCGAGGAAGGAATATTCCTTAAAATCCGGATGCTTGGAGCGCAAGACGTTCAGAGCTACCTTGTCCGCCAGGGTGGAACCATTCCGCGAAGGAAGGTAGGAGTAGGCGCGTTCATCCCCCACGCAGGTCAAATTGAACCCGGCAATGATGTTCCGCTTCATTGACTCAAGGTTCCTGCTCAAATAGGCGATCGACCCGATAGTCTCGGGAATAAATATGATACGATAGGTAAAGCGACGTGGTTCAGAGGCGAGCCATTTTGCCAGCATCGTAGCCACAACCGGTCCGGATAACTCGTTGTTCGCCATCGACGGATGGCAGACATAGGTCGATATGAAAATTTCCTTATCGGACTTTCCCGGTATAGCCAACTCTCCATAGGTCAGCGAACCCGCCGTGAGCTCGCTGTCAATGAAGACCTCGTAGGTCCCTTCTTTCAGCCCGACTCTCTGGCTGTGTGCGAGACAAAAACCCCAGCGTTCTTCATAAACCGAGGTGACCCACGGAATCGCATCTGGTTGATCCTCCAACGAGTACAAATGTTTCTGGAGTTCCGAAAGCGTCACGCTCCCGGCGATGGGAGTGGAATAGCCGACCACGTGCAGGTTACTCTGCTTGAAGTCGATGATCTTTTTTCCCGTGGGATCGAGCACAAACGCGTCTCGGATGTTCCACTCCTTTGGAACGGTCCAATCGAACACTTTCGTCCCGGACGGAACCTCAAACATCTCGACGGGAATGTGGGACTGAATGATGCGCAGCGTTTCACGCACCCCGTCGCCGGTGATGCTTCGACAGATCGGAAACAGCTCCGTCATCAACTGATGCATGAACCGTCCGCATTCCTTCAAATCCTCGGCCGAGGCGTTTCTATTTTTGACTAAATGCATGCCGCCTTCCGTGAAACTGCAATGGCCGCGATCGCCTGAATCTCCTCAATAACCCGGCGCTGCTCGTCATCGCTCAAACCCACGGAGCAGGGAAGGCTGAGAGCCCGCCCGTAGAGCGTTTCGGCGATTGGCATTTCCGCCGCACTCTTTCCCCCGTGCGCTCCGGACCTGTGAATGGGTTGCCAAAGTGGCCGGGTCTGGACCTTCCTTTCGTTCAAGGCACGTAATAATTGCCGTGAAGTCATGCCAAAAGATGTCTCGTCGATGAGGAGAGTGTACATCCAGCAGGAGCTAAACGCCCAGGAAGCTTCTTTCATAAACGAGATTCCTGTCAGGGTTCGAAGCGCCTCGTCGTAGCGGCGCGCGATTCGCCTCTTTGCTGCGATGTATTCATCCAGCTGTTCCAGTTGAGCGCAACCCATGGCCGCGAGCAGGTTCGTCAGCCGATAGTTGTAGCCGATTTCCTTGTGAACATATTCGATCGGATCATCCTTGGCCTGAGTGGTAAGATACCTTGCCCGGCGAGCCCACTCCTCGTTGGCGGTGACCAACATGCCGCCACCGCCGGTGGTGATCATCTTGTTCCCGTTGAAACTGAAACACGCCATATCTCCGAGACCTCCGACAGCTTGGCCCCTGTAGGTCGCACCCAGGCTCTCGGTCGCGTCCTCGATCACCTTCACGCCGTATTTGCGCGCCACCTCAAGGATGGGATCGAGATCCACCGGATGCCCGAGGATGTGAACCGGAATCAAAGCGGTTACACGGCGACCGGTCCGCCGGTTATAGAGCGTCCCTTCCTGCCAGCGGCAGCCTCGCTCCAGAAACTCCACCACGCCGGCCGAATCCATCTGCCAATGGTCCGGTTCCGCGTCGATGAACACCGGCCAGGCGCCGGCGTAACGAATGGCGTTAACCGGCGCGATAAAGGTCAGAGTTGAAACGAGCACCTCGTCCTCCGGTCGCACGCCCGCGAGGAGCAAAGCCACGTGTAACGCGGAAGTCCCGTTGACGGTCGCGACCGCGAATTGAGTGCCCACACGGCTGGCGATCTCGTTTTCGAAACGATCCACAAACGCCCCCACCGAAGAGACCCAATTCGTATCGAGGCACTCCTTAATGTAGCGCCATTCGTTTCCCCGGATCTCAGGAACGAGCAAGGGAATGAAACCAGGAGACGGAGGCGCTCCCGGGGCGATTTCCTCAGGGGCCATCAATTACGATAATTTCGATTGTCGAAGTCATTTATTACATTCTCACGCACCAAACTCGCAACTTCCGCGATCCCCTCCGCAACCGTGCGGGTGGCTTGGAATCCTAATTGTTCGCTGATACGACTGAACGAAACCCGATAATCCCGGGGATCTTCGGTCTTGTGAACGAATTCGACCACGGCATTCGGCGCGTGCGGACGGATCAGCTCAACCAATTGCTGTTTTTGAAAATTCTGGTCCGTCGCGCCCACGTTGAAAACTCGGCCAGCTATCATGGCTACCGGAGATTCGAGGACCAGCTTGATCGCGAGGGCGGCATCCCGGACATGGACATATGGGCGCCAGAACTGCTCACCGAAAACGACGAGCTTTTTCTTGACCAGCATTTCCAGGGTGAACTCGTTTACTGTGAGATCGAAGCGCATCCGTGGCGAAGTCCCAAAAATGGTCGCGAAGCGCAGTGGCGTCGGAGACCATCCTTCGCCCTTGCCAGTGGCGAGCAGCGCCTTTTCCACAGCCACCTTCGTTTCCGCGTAGAGAGAGACCGGGCTGAGTTCCGATTCCTCATCCACGTAATTGTTCGCGTCCTTCATTTTTCCATAATTACTGCATGTCGAGGCAAAGATGAATCGTTCGATCCCAGCACGCCGACTGCCCTGGATGAGGGCCAGAGACGCCTCCAAGTTGACCGCTCTCGCCAGATCAGGGTCCCGGGCGCATGCGGGGTCGCCAACGATGGCCGCGAGGTGAACGACAGCTTCCATTCCCGCAAGAGCAGACTCCACGGCCCCACGATCGCGGATATCCGCGCGCCGGAACTCGAAGGCCGGATCCGACCATACGGACAGCAGCGAACTCCCCCCGTGATTCAAGCAGTCCAACGCCCGGACAGTGTGGCCGGCATTGAGAAGCAATGGGATGAGGGTTGAGCCAACGTATCCTGCGCCCCCAGAAATTAGGATTTTCACAAAACAATCATTCCGGACGCCCGCCAATCTCGCCATCGCAAAACCCGATCGATCTCAAGATGGGTCGCAGCAGGCGGAGACATTTTTGCAAGAGCCAGTTCCATTAGTCTTCTGCCGTGGCCGTTTGAAGGCGTGCAACAAACCTCATGTGGTTAGCGCAGCCCGCAGAATCGATCACCGCCTGAAGAATCGGACCTCGTTCGGCGAGGAAATCGGCCACCTCCTGACTCCCCTCCAGATCGCGGCAGTAGGAGTATAAGTCCGGAATGTCCATGCCTTTGGTTTCAAACTCGAGGATCTCAAGTGGCGTCTCCTCAATTAATCGCCGAAGCGAGGCTGGCGTGAAGTAAAAAAGATGTTCAGCGGGCATGACCAGGCTTGATTGTTCCCGCAACAAAGCAATCCCGACCGAATCAAAATTTGGAGTAAACAACAAAGCGATCCCCTCCGGGTTTAGATGGGAGCGTATTGATCTAAGCAAGGCACGGGGGTCGGTAACATGCTCCAGGACGTCGAACAGCGTGATCACGTCGAATTTTTCGTCTGGAGACAATTCCGTCAAGGGCACCGTGTGGACCGCAGCTCCCAATTTTTGCGAAGTGTATTGAGCCAATTCTCGGCCGATCTCTATGCCGCTCACGACGTACCCTTGATCACGTGCCACCTCAAGGAACCAGCCTGTGCCACAACCAACATCGAGCAGACGAGCCCCTTTCGAAGCGCGATGCAGATGGCGCCCGATAATGTCCAGGCGTTCCATTGCAAAGCGTTGCTTGCGGTAGTCCACGTTCTCGAGGTAGCTGCTCTGCTGCGTTTCGATGTAGCCCTCATGGCTATAGACATCTCCGGTGTCAGTCGGGAACGCGTCCACGTACCCAATATCGCAATCAAGGCATTGCAGGATCTTTCTGCCGAATCGTTCGAGCCGTACCGCGCGGCGCCTCGATCCACAAGTCGGGCATGTGTGATTGGGCATCCAACCGCGCCCGCGGTTGACATTTCCAACCGTAGTTTGAATCTGTTCGGCTTCCTGGTCCAGGAATCCAACCGGACGCATCGCGTCCAGATCAATGCTCAGATAATTTCGCAGTGCTTCTTGCAAAGACATGGTGTTTTCCCACAACCCGCAGTGTTCAGGAGCCACTTTCTCAGCCGACGGCGTGGGTCACGGCGGACTGATAGCAGGCTCCATCCATTTTGAAAAGTTCGTTTGTAAATAACAAGGCCCTCCACAAGATCCCTGCGCTCAAAAACAGGAGCGGCCTTATTTAATCCTTCCGCTAAGAATATCTTCCTGAGCCTGTCGATAGTCTTCGTGTCTGCCCATATCGAGCCAATATTCCATGATGGGAAAACTTACGACAACTTTTCCTGCCTCGATCAGCTCTTGAATCAATTCCGTCATATCGAAACGCTGGCCGCACGGGATAAAGTCGCAAACCCCAGGTTCAAGGAGATAGGTGCCCGCGTTAATGAAGAAGCTGAGCGATGGCTTCTCCTGCAACTGTGTAACATGGACATCCTCACATTCAACGACACCGAAAGGGACCTGGACATCGTATTTCCTTACTCCAATGGTGAGGTCGGCGTGATAGGCGCGATGGAAATCCAGCATGGCATCGAACGGAACGCCAGTTAGGACATCTCCGTTAATCACCAGCATCGTGCCTTCGAAGTGCTTTAGTTGCTTGAGCCCACCAGCAGTTCCCAGAGGATTCTCTTCCTGCAAATAATTCAAGCGCACCCCAAAGGTCTCTCCATTTTTGAAATGGTCCGATATGGCTTCGGGCAGATAGTGAGTAGTCAGGCTTACATCCTTGATACCGGCGCGGCGCAACTGGGCGATTGTTAGCTCCAGCAACGGTCGGTCGCCGACCGGTAACATCGGTTTGGGAACCTTCTCGGTGAGAGGTAAAAGTCGGGTCCCGAGACCGCCCGCCATCACCACGGCAGAAAGAGCCGGGCCGGCATTCGGCGCAATGTCTTTGCGCAAAAGCAACCGCTGAACTCTTCCCTCGCTATCGACTACCGGCAATTGACTGACGTCATGTTTGTCCATGAGCCGCAAGGCCTCCGGAGGTAAAACAGGGAACCGGGCGGCTATGGGATGAGAACTCGCGATCGTTCCGCAAGGGTCACTCAGGGGTTGGCGTCGCAGAATTGCCCGGCGAAAGTCTCCGTCCGTGAGCAATCCGAGGAGGCGACGGTCTGGGTCGCAAACCAACAGAGCCCCTGTGGCCGCCTTGTCGAGTTGCGCCATAGCCTCGGAAATTGAAGCGCCGGACGCAACAATCGAAGCTTGAAGACGGCGCTCAGCCCGAACCTGCTCTGCTTCAACCGTCAGATCCTGCCGCAAGATAAAGATTTCAATCCGGCCGTCGGCATCCACCGAAGGTAAATGGTGGATGTCATGCTCGTTCATGACTCGGAGCGCCTCCTCCGGGCTGACGGGCGCTCCTACTTTAAAAGGATCAAGGGTTGCGATCGTGCTGCATGGATCATTCAGGGATCGACCTTGCAGCACTGCCCGTCGGATGTCGCCATCGGTCAACAGTCCACAAAGGTGTCGATCGCCATCGCAAAGCAACAGGGCACCGGTCCCGGCGCGTTCGAGTTGCGCCATCGCCTGGGAGATAGCGACCGCCGGTGCGATGATTGTATCGACCAGGCGCTTCTCGCTTTCGGTGTCTTTCACGCGTACTCCAATGTTTTCGGTTCCGAAACAGGGATGTCCGTCCCGGGCGCGTTCCAAATGTGCCTCGACACCTTGCCCGTCTCGGTCTCCAGGACAGACACGGTTGTGGTCCCGAAAGCATTGTTCCCCGCCACCCCCACTGCGCTCAAGGCTTTGATTGGGAAGGTCTCTTCATCAAAGACATATTGCCACTTGTGAAAGGGGGTCAGAATGTCAAAATTATCGTGATGAAACGTGCCCGTGGAAGTCTTCAAGGCCAACCACGGTTGCGGGCCGAAAACAGGCGTTGGGCTTACTACTTTAAGGACGTGCGTCGCCTCACCTTCCCTGACTAGCGAAAGCTCCAGTTCACAGGGAGGTTGAGAGACCAGGCCAATGGCGCTCCGCATCGCAGCGATCGCTTCGGAGAATTGAAATGCGACATCGGGAAAGTCCTTGCTCACCGATACGAGCAACCTTCGAACCGATGCTACGTCGAGGCGAAGGTCACGAAAATCGTGATTGGTCAAACCCAGCACGACTGGTTTGCCGGAACGGGCTTCCACGAACGCCTGCCGAACATCCGCCTCGCTCAGTAAACGGTAACGCGTTCCCACGTTCAAGCAGCGGGCTATCCAGCGGCGGCAATTCCCCGGCGTCTGATAATCATCGTGCGCCGGATGGTAGGGCTGCCAGTTGGCCGGTGCGCGGCGCCAGTCGCCAAAACGCCCCCCATCGAGTCCGAATTGGGCGTTGTCTTCCTCGGTCGCAACCATCGCCTGACTCGAAAAGTCGAACGGAATAAACTGCTCGAGGAACCAGTGACTATCTGGACGCGTAACGTGGAATCCTGGTCGATTTGCAGCCGGAAACCACTTCCGTTCGATCACTCTGCGCGAAAGTACCTGGGCAAGACTATCTGAGTTCGCCCACCAGTGAGTTGCACAAAGATTGGCTTCGCGCCGGAAGGCATGGGGATGGTAGTGGAAATGAAGACCATCTCGCACCGATCCCGTCTCACCGAGAATTGTTCGGTAATGATCGAAAACATTGTGATAGCCGATGTCGCGCCGCCGCGGATTCACGTCATAATCGACGTGGTCAACACAAAACCAATTGTAAATCCAACCACCTCCATAGGTGTCACGCAACTCATTCCGAAATCTGACCGACAGAGCATCGGCTAGCATCAGATCCACTTTGTCCCAGGTATCGTTGTAGGAGAGTAGATGAGGATCCAGAACCCTTTGAACGGCCGCTTCCAACCCACCCAAATCGACCTGGCCCTTCTGAAGCCGGCGCAACAACTCAACGCTCGGTTCGAAGTTCAGGTGGAAGATCCCTTTCAACCGCTCAAATGTTGCATCGAGCGACTCATGCAGAGGTCCCTCCGTATCGATGCAGTGTACCACGTAGACGGTTTTCATGGCGTCGGGTCCACTCCCGTGTTCCTGACTTCTCATTCCGTGACGCGCGCGGGCACCCCGACGGCTTTCACTTTCGGCGGAACATTCCCAAGCACTAACGCTCCCGCTCCGATAACGCTCCCAGCCCCAATCGATTTCCCTTGGATGATCGTTGCCGCAGCTCCAATTTGCGCTCCGTCCGCGACGTGCACATGGCCACATAGAACGGCCCCGGGCGCGATGTGAACATGATTGCCAAGGACACAGTCATGATCGACTGATGCAGCAGTGTTAATGATGGTGTCAATACCAACGGATGTTCCGGGATGCACTACAGCATTGGCAAAGATTTGAACGCCCTTCCCGAGTTGAACATCTGCGGCCACCACGGCTGAGGGATGGATGACCTGTTCGAAAAGATATCCTTCGGCGGCGAACCGTTCATAGACTGCCCCGCGTAAAGACGATCCGATTCCATTTGCGAGACGTACGCCATCAGGCGCCAGGTTGAAGATCTTCTCTTCCCCTCCCATTCGTGCGACCCCCAGGACTGGCTTGCCGTTCGGTTCAAGGTCGCAATAGCCGAGGATTTGTCGGTTCTGCAAAAGAAGCGTGTAAATCACCACTTTCGCGTGACCACCGCCCCCGAGAATGATGATCGGCAGTTCCACTTCAGACCGTTGTCGCGAAGATAGTCACAGCAAATCTCCCCACTGGAGCACTTGATCCTCCCCGATGGCCGACGTCAATGTTCGGCCAATGACATAACCGATTTCGCTCGGCGAAATGCCAGTGCCCGGACGTTTAGCGGCGAGATCATCCTCGCTTAGCACAGAACCTTTCTCGAGCGCTCGTCGCGCCACCAAGCTGCGGCGGAATTTCCTGCGCTTCTCCAGCTCTGCCGCGCTGACCTGGCGCTGCTCGCTGCCCAGCGCTTCGAAAATGTGCTTCCCCTCCTCCACGATCGTCCGCAATTCAGCGGGATTCGCCGAGATGGCGTGATCCCAGCCCTCCATCTCCTTGTCGAGCGTGAAGTGCTTCTCAATCACATGAGCTCCGAGCGCGATCGCCGCCAAAGGAATGGCTGTTCCCAGCGTATGGTCGCTAAATCCAACCGGCACATCAAAGGCCCGCTCCAGTGTCGGCATGTTGCGTAAATGAATCATTCCGTAGTCCGGTGGATAGATCGAAACACAGTGCAGTAAAACGATCTGAGAGTTACCCTCGGCGCGAATCACAGCGACGGCCTGCTCTATCTCAGCCAGCGTAGCCATCCCAGTGGAAATAACCACCGGCCGCTGCTGTCGTGCGACATATCGGAGAAGAGGCAGATGGACGATATCCATCGAAGCGATTTTGAGAAAGGGCACGCCGAGTGCCACAAGCAAATCTACTTCTTCGTTTGAAAACGGCGTCGAGCAAAACGCCACCCCCCGGGCGTCGCAATGTTGTTTGGCCTCGCGATGCTGTTCCGCGGTGAATTGGTATGCTCGCACCATTTCACGGAGTGATCCGAAATGCTTCTTCTTGTCGGAATATTGCGTATTTCTCGCAAACTCCTCCTCTGCGATGAGAGAGGCCTCACTCCAGGATTGAAACTTGACCGCGTGCGCTCCGGCTTCCGCCGCCGCATCGATCAACTGCCGGCATAGCCCCATATCACCGTTATGATTCGAACCGACCTCCGCGATGATGTAGGGCGGATGCCCCGCACCAACCACAACTTCCCCGAAACTGACCGTGTTCATGATTGGCAGATATTGGCTTGCCACATTGGTTCCAAGGCAGGGTGGGCAACAGAGGACCACCAAATTGGCGCGGGATTGAGCAAGTTCAATGCCTCAACATAACGTCCAAGCTGGCCAGGGTCATGGACAATGCACTCTTTGAATGATTCGACATTGCAAGCTACCTGCTCGACCCGAGCCAGTCGATCGGGCAGGAAATCCGGGGATTTTTCTGCAAGCACGTGTTGAAAATGTTTCCGCACCAACTCTGTGTCCCCGACCACTTGTTCGGGGCTGACCGGAAATCTCACCCGTGCCATGTTCGCTCCATGCTGTCGGTAATCCATCCGGACCACCGAATCGAAGGCCAGGGTCGCTCCCAATAACCACGCCTTGGTCGCCAAAAACCAGTCAACCAGGGCTACACTCGCGGGAATCGGTAAACAGCGTCGAAGCAAATCCGACCGATAGGCTGAATTTGATAGACCAAAAACATTATGCTGAGGCAAGACTTCCTCTGGTTTCCTTCCGGGAGGCAAGTCGAACGTCAATCCCAATCCTTGGCCCTCCTGGTCGACCAGTCGAAGGGCGCAGCCGGTCAACTCGCTTTTTTCCAAAGCAGCCCGCGCCGCAGACAGGCGGGACTCGTGTAATATGTCGTCGCTGTCCACCAGGACTACCGCATCACAAGCTTCCACGACCCGGGCCATGGTTCGCTGCCGGATCTGTGCTGGAGTATCGCCCGGTTTTGAATCGATCCAGGTCGCCTCCAGGGGTGTTCCAATGATTCTTTCCACCGCTGCCAGCGTCGATGCCGTCCAACCCGACCCAGAGTTGGAAGTCTCGATCGGTCTGGGCCCTCACCGAGCGGTACCAATCCGGCAGATACGCCTCAACGCCCGGGTAAATCGTGGTGCAAAGCGCGACTTTTTTTAGCGCACCACTCATCTGGAAATCGCCGTCACCGGATCGCTCAAGGAGACGGCGGCTATCGTTCCGTCGGGCAGATGCCACTCGTATGGAATGACCACCGCGGTGGCCTCGGAGACTCGCGTCCGAAAATCGCCTTTATAGCCGTAGTCCTCCAGATCGGCCGTGACACTGAAAGACCCCACGTCCTCGTAGTTCATGACGTAATCTTTTCCATCGCTCGTTTTGATCGCCATCCTGACCGAATACCGTTGAGGCAGGAGCGGCATTGCTTTGAATCTGCAGGCAATCACTCCCTCGCCTTCGAGCACCTCCGGCCTATGCCCATCGAGCAACATGTTGGCCGCAAAGCAATTGCCTCTGCTGCTCTGAATCACGACTTGGAAGTACGGTTTCTCCACGCGCTTTCGCGCGTCATAGGCGACTTCCACGATCAAATCTTCGCCCGGCCGAAACTGCCGTGAAACCTGGCCCTCCTCATTTTTTAGAACAATCCTTTGAATTGCCAGCCCATAGCCCGATTTTTCCTGGCGACCGAAACCGCTTGAGAGATCGTCAAAGTAGGCTTCCACGACGCTCTCCGCATCTCCATCAGTCCGAACACCGCCGTGTTCAAAAAGGATCCCTCGCTGGCACAACGTTCGCACCGCGTCCATGTTGTGGCTCACGAACAAAACCGTCCTTCCGCCGCGCGCCACCTCTCCCATCTTGCCCAGGCATTTCTTCTGGAAGGCCAAATCGCCAACTGCCAAAACCTCGTCGACCAAAAGGACTTCTGGTTCCAAGTGTGCGGCAACCGCGAACGCGAGACGGACATACATCCCGCTCGAATAGCGTTTCACCGGCGTATCGAGGAACTTCTCGACCTCGGAGAAAGCGACGATTTCATCGAACCTGCGGCGGATCTCGACTCTCGTCATGCCGAGGATTGCTCCATTGAGAAAAATGTTCTCGCGCCCGGTGAGCTCCTGGTGGAACCCGGTTCCAACCTCCAGCAGGCTGGCCACCCGGCCCCTCAACCGAACACAGCCTTTGGTTGGTTCTGTAATCCGGCTGAGTATTTTCAAGAGCGTGCTCTTGCCGGCGCCGTTGCGCCCAATGATACCGACCACCTCCCCTTGCTGCACTTCGAACGACACGTCCTTTAACGCCCATAATTCTTCTTCGTTCTTTGCTCGCAGCTCGCCGCCCTTCCGCTTCAGCCAGCCCCATGGATTCCGGACCAGATTTTCCAGGGCATGGCGCAGCCCATCTCCACTCCGCTGACGCCCGAGAACGTACCGCTTGGAAAGATTTTCGACGGAAATTATTGGGGCACTCATCGTGTGAAAAACTGAAATTGCGAAAGTTGAAAGCTGAAATTAAATCTCAGCATTTCAGCTTTCGCATTTCAGCTTTCGGCTTTTTGCCTTGGTTTTGTTGATCATCGTAGTGATAATTGCGATAAGTTCGTCGGCTTCGTTTTCCATGAACGAGGTATCTGTTGGAGCAACCCCGCAATCTTCGCGAAGCAATTCAAGCCACATTTGCGATTCATCAGCCTCTTGCAGCGCGCCGCCCAGTTTCGAAACAAATTCTTCATCTGACCGCGCCCGCGATGCCTCGCGAACGTGAGCGGCGACAGACGTTCCCGAGCGCAACAATTGTTTGCCCAAAACGCGGACTTCTTCGCGCGATTTTGGCAGCTTGACGAACAACCGAATTGTGGCTGACGCAAATCGCTTCGTCCGGTCCCGGAATTCAATCGGCAATCGCCCCTGATTCATCGTAGCTCGATTGAAAAGCAGAAATTGGGAAAGCAGAAAGTTGAAATCAGATCTCTTTTATCCGAGCTCAGCGCTTCGTCTCTGACAATTTCAGTTTTCCAAATTTCTGCTTTCCGCTTTTCCAAATTTTCTTCAAATAACATCCGCAAACGTCCGCTCGGTATTTCGAAAATGCCGGATCCCGGTCAGAAGGAGCACAACGACACCGAGGACGGAAACAATCATGCCCGGCAGGTAAATAGCTTGCTTGCCCCCGAGAATCGCCCAGCGAAAGCCATCGATCACGCCCACCATCGGATTCAGCGAATAGAGGGGCCGCCATTGCTCTGGGACGACGCTGCTGTAGAAACCGACCGGCGAGATATAAAGACCGAACTGCACGATAAAGGGCACGATGAAACGAAAATCGCGGTATTCCACCATCAGGGCCGAGATCCAGAGACCCATCCCCAGCGATGCACCAAAGGCAAGGACCACAAAGAACGGCAGAAAAACAATGTTGGGCGACGGTGCAAAGCGATACCAGATCATTAAGAGAACAAGGAAGGCCGCCGAGATAAGAAAATCGACCAGGCTGGTTACGACGCTGCTGGCCGGAATCACGAGCCGCGGAAAATAGACCTTGGTGATCAGGTTTGCGTTGGTGATCAAACTATTGCCGCTCTCGGACAATGCGGTCGAGAAAAACTGCCAGGGCAACAGGCCGCAGAAGACCAGAACGGGGTAGGGCACGCCGCCGGATGGCATCTTGCCGAATTTTCCGAACACGACGGTGAGCACAATCATGGTGAGAAGAGGCCGGATGAGCGACCAGGCCACGCCAACCACGGTTTGCTTGTAACGAACGAGAAGATCGCGCCAGGCGAGAAAGTAAAAGAGTTCCCGATATCTCCAGAGATCTCTCCAGTATTGACGCTCTGTTCGGCCGGCTTCGATGACCAATTCGTTGGTGAATTCCATTTGATAGATTAGCTGGGGGTCGTCCGGTCCGGTTTGTTCAATTCCTGGAGACGCGCTTTCAAAGATCGGCTTTAGCAAGCGCACTTTGACGCAAACAATCGTCCGCTGCCGCCCAAACGCGCGGACGAATGGCCTCCCAGGTCCACCGCTCCAAAAACTGTCGCCATGCCCGTTCGGCCATCTCCGCTGCTTCCACGGGGTGGCGAAGGACTCTGACACAGGCGTTGGCAAAATCCTCCGGTGTGTCCACCAGAAGGAGGTCGTGCCCGTCTCTGGCTTCATAACCGAAAGCTCCGAGAGAGGTGGCCACGATCGGGCACTTACGGCTGAAACCCTCGGCAACTTTGACCCGCGTCCCTCCGCCCGTTCGGACTGGCACTATCATCGCAGACCAGGTCGCAATCTCTTCGCCCGGATCCTCGACCCATCCAAGACCGTCAATCTCAGGACCAGCCGGTTTAAGAGGACCATCACTCCCTTTACCTACCAATCGGAGGCGGGCCTCCGGAACCTCCCTCTTAATTCGGGGCCAACATCGCTCCGCAAACCATCGAATACCCTCGCTGTTCGGCGCGTATCCGAAGGCCGCGATGAAGCCGATTCGGGGCGGCTCAACAACTTTGCGGGACGGTTCCGTGGCGGGCCTGGCAAAACCGTTTGGGATGACATGAACTCTCGTCCTATGGCCCAGATAATCCCGGTCGTTCTCGCTACACACGGAAAGGACACTGAACCTCTCGCCAAGTCGTTGCTCTCGACGCTTCGCCACGTTAATGCGCAACTCGTCCCGCAACCACCGTCCGGCCTCAGGCCTCAGCTTTCGCGCCGTGCTGAGAAGAGCGCTCGGGACATCATCCAAGTCCATGACCGAACGCGCCCAGGACCACTGACCAAAGACATTGGCCGTGCGCAACTGATGCAGCCAGACGAGATCGTATTGTGGAAGCAGCTCGAGAAGAAACGCCTTGTCCGCAGGTGTAACCGACTGACCATAGTAACCGACGAAGCGGGAATCAAAACCGCAACGCAGACGCTGCCCAATGGAACGAGAACCAAGCGGGAACAGCTTGATGAATCTCAGGACGTTGGAGGAATTCGAGCTCTTCAAGCCCGACTCAGAGTCATCATCATCCTCAAATTTGACCACGACAAAGTCGACCTGGCCAAGTGCCTGCAACGCACTCGAGATCTGCTTCGTGCGCACTTTTGAACCGAACATTCTTCCAGTCGGCCAGCACTGGGCCAAATACAGAATCCGGATACGCGGTGATTTCATCATTCTTCTGAAGGTGCCGTCACTTGGTCCAGAACTATGACGTGCTTTCTCTTTTTCAATTGGTGCGCGGAAACGACAAGATGTATTTTCCCAGAGAGCGTAACGATGGATGCACAAGAACAGCACGGCGATAACACTCTCTGGCTTCCCTCTTTTTTCCAGCTGCCAATAACAGGTTACCGATCGCTCGTTTGTTCGCGCTCATAATCTTGTTCAAGGCTCTGCGTTGACCCCGCGTCAAACTTCCAATGCGAAGCAGCTTCTCGTACATTCTCTCGTCTGATTCCCTTGCTTGGAGTGGGGCGCTCCTTGCCGGCTGACTCAGGCAGGGGATGGCTTCCTTCCGACGATAAATGTTCACCAAGGCCTCGCGAACCAATCCCAGCGGCCCCTGAAGAGCCATGCGCGCCATGAAATCGAAGTCTTCAGAAATCCTCAGATCTTCATCAAACAGTCCTGCCTTCTTAACAGCGTCGCGGTGAAAAACCGTCGCTCCCACCTGCCACGGTCCGTGCTCGATCACGAAGCGGAAGGGATCACTCATCATCAAGTAATCATTTCTTTTGAACGTTGGCAGAACATTGTTCATCCGGAAATAAGTGCTCTGCTCGCCATTCAATCCCGTATAAAGGCAATCAGCAGCCTGCATGCAGATTCCGGGAGTTGCTCTGGCTCTCCTCATTTGTTCAAAAAGATAGCTCCCCCTCCATTCGTCATCGGAATCGAGGAATGCCAGCCATTCGCTCTCAGACGATTCAATACCTTTGTTCCGGGCTGCGCTGACACCTGCATTCTTCTGGTAAATGTATCGAATCCTGTTCCGGTACCGTTCCAGGGCCCGACGTGTGTTGTCGCTGGATCCGTCATCGACGACTATGACCTCAAGATCCTTGAAACTCTGGTTGAGAGCGCTCTCGACCGCCTGGACGACGAGTTCCTCGCGATTATATGTAGGAATTATGGCGCTAACTTTCGGCATGGTTGAGCGCAACACTGATTCTCTAGGACACTCTCCGAGATAACATTTCCTGCAGAATTTCAATTAAGCTCAAAGCCGTCTGGCGCATCGGAGTGACGACCCAGATTAGAATCAGGCCAGCGACGAGCCCAACGGGAGAGCAAATCACCAGTTGACTCCAAGGCGAAGAGTTCTCGAAATAAAGGCGCATCAGATAGGTCGTCCCGCACACGATTATCCAAAGCGGCGCATAACGCAGGAGGCGGCTCCACAAATCTGCCGTTGTGACCGGTCCCTGGCGACCTGCGAAGTAATAGATGACCGGCAGGCCGAGCAACAGACTGGCGGCCGAATAAGCAATCGCGACTCCGGCGGGGCCGAAGGGCAGACCGACGACGAAGGAAGCAATCGTGATCCCCGACAGCAACGAACTGGCAAAGAGCCAATCTTTGCCGCGTCCCTGGCTGGCGAAAAGCCAGGTCGAAGCCGTGGTCAGCGGCATGCAAAAGGCAGCCACGGTAAATCCGGCAAAAATGATGGCCACCTGTTCCCATTTCGGACCCAGGACGACGAGGGTCAGGGGACGTGCGAGCGCGAAAAGCAAGCCGGTGAAGAGACAACTCGCCAAGGCCATTGCTTCGTAGATGCGAAGAAAGGTGCGACGATACCTTTCCGGCTGGCTTTGCACGCGCGAGAGGACGGGCAGAAAGACCGAGCCAATCGGACTCATGCAATCTGATCCATCGGACGAGTGAGCAACGCGCCGGCTCGTGAATAAAAACCAAGAGGAATAGCTCCACCATACCGACCGATCAGCATGACATCGGCCCCTCTGGCCAACGAATAGATCAAGCCGCCGGTCGCCATATTCGCTCCGAAGCTAACCAGAGAGCGGGTTTCGCTCCGACGCGACGGCGCGTGCGGCCGCCATGGAATGGCCATCCAAGTGAACAGGCTGGCCAATAACACCGTGACCAGATTGGAAATAACCAGCGACCAGTAATCGAATTTAAGAAGCGCCATCGTGATCGCGAGAGCAACGCCAATCAGCGTCGAACCGACCTGAATGACCCCCAGCGCCATAAAACGCATTTGCCGGTTCAGAAGCGCGGTATGCTGGACGGCCAGGCCATTGAGAATAAAAGTAGCGGACAACACCAGGGTAATACCAACCAGGCGCGGCTCGCGATAAAACCAGGCGACAAGCGGTGAACACGCCGCCAGTACGATAGTGATTGCGCCACTTATCCCGACATTGATCCAGAATAGATTTGAGACTTGAGCCTGGGTAATTCCTTCTCGCTGCACCGTCGCGGTGGAAAGTCCCGCGTCCTTGAAGACCCGCAGATAGCCGACCACCGTAGCAACCATGGCAAAGAGCCCGAAATCGCGCGGGGACAGGAGCCGTGCCAGCACAATCACGGACGCCAAACTCAACACTAGCTGCAGACCCTGGGCTACGGCCGTTACAAACGCGCCCGAGACCGTCCGTCCCTTCAAGTCGTCCAGGAGATGATCCGTCGAGAGGTGACGCCGGTGCGATTCCGCCTCGCTCGATTCGAGCAGCACTTCCTCAGAGCTAGGGAGTTTCATTTCAGAAGACGGATGTCAGAGGACCGAGACGGAGGGCGGAGAACGGCGACGAGAAGGGAGCGCGGAGAGACGGAACGGAGGACGGAGGACGAGAGCGGAGATCAAGACAGATGTCGGAGATCAGCGATCAGACTTCTGACTTCCGAAGTTGCTTCATCACTGCCTCCAATACTTCCTCCACACCGATGGCCGTGGTGGCACGTTGATCATAGCCGCGCTGATAGAAAAACTCGGCGAGCAAGGGGGAGATAATTTTTTCCTGGAGATCGTACTCGTAAATTTCCCACGGACTGGTGCAGGTGAAGATGGAGATGCAGGGAATACCGCTCCCGAGCGCGAAATGCATCGGCAAACTGTCTCCTGAAACCAAACACCGATGACCGCGAACGTCGGCCAGATGTTCAAGAAGCGAAGGCCGTTTTGGCAGGAAGTTGACGACAAGTCCAGCCCCTTCGAGTTCCTTTCGAAGTTCATCGTAATAGGCCCACTTTTTCATCGGCCAGACCGGACCGGCCTCCGAAGCAATCGCGACGTCTCCCACGAGCAGTGATCGAGGCGTCGCGGGGAGAAGGTAGGTCTCCCCCGAGAACCGCATTCCGAGCCCCTGGAAAATCAACTCCTGATAAGTCGAGCGATTGGCCAGCTTCAGTTCATCGGCGTGCTGTCGTCCATGACGGCTGACGATGCTCAAGTCGAACCAGCAGCGGGAATCGTTCGTATAGGTCACGCTGTTGTCGGGGCCGAGACGCGCTCCCCACACTCTTTGATGATCTAATCCCGCGGCGTAGGTCGCCACTTCGAGCGAATCTTCGAGATTGATGATGAGATCGTATTTCCTGTCCCGGCAGGAATCTCTTTCTTCCCAGGAAAAGCATCGCACATCGCGAGAAAGATCCTGCAGAAGGACTCTGTTCTTCGAGTCAGTCAACCAGGTGATATCTCCGTGCAGAGGTCGGAGCAAGGTCGTCGTCCGGACAACATCTCCCGCGGCGCCCAACTTGACGATTAAGGTGTCCACAAGGCAATCAACGAGTCAGCCCACCTGACGATGCGAAAGGGCGTGCCCCCTCAACGGTCCACTTCCACTCCCCGCCGTGGGCGTTGAAGGGAATACAAAATTCCGTCCCACTTCCTAAAGGCCCACGACTTGCATCGGTTATAGCGAATCTGGGCCTCCTTGCCTGCGTGAGCCCCGAAGAGCTTTTCGATCCAGGCATATTTCCATCCCATCCGGGGGATATCGAGACGCCCGCCGAGGGTTGCGGCCAAATCTTGCGCCTCCTTCACGAGGTCCGGCCGATCTGGATGGAAATGAGGGAGCCACGTTTTCAAATAATTGACGCACGCCGCGCGCCCACGCTCGTCGTTCGCAAGCGCGAGCAGATAACCGATCTGCAATTTCATGCCAAAAAACTGGGCCTCTATTTTCTTTTTGGAGCGGCCAATGTGGCTCAACCGGGCAGACGGCGTGATCCGGTAATAGACTTTGGCCTCCGGCACGAAACGTATCTCTGTGCTTTCGCGGATGACACGAAAGAAATACTCGCCATCATCGTCAGCCAGGAGCCGCGTATCCCACGGTCCCGCCGCTTCCGTCAATTCACGGCTGACGAGCCAGGTGGCGGTTTGCATATGGACGTTGCACTCCCACTTTCGCAGCAACCATTCCGTCGGCGACAGATCGCACCAGAGGCTCGTCGGATTGAATCTCGCCTTGGCGGGACGAGACATAAAGGAACCCCAACCCGAAGAGAACAGCCTGTGCTTGTCTTGAGACTCTTCCGCTGCTTGCATTTGCAATGCGACCTTGTCCAATGACAAGAGATCGTCGGCATCCAGCCATTGGATGTAATCCCCTTGGCAGAGCGAGAAAGCTTTGTTTCTCGTCGCGGCCGCGCCCTGATTTTCCTGAGTGATAACCGATACAGTCTTGGAAGCAAACTTGCGCGCAATCGCCAGTGTTTTATCCCGGGACCCGTCATCGACAATGATGATTTCCTTTCTGGGCCATGTTTGTCCGATGCGCAGATTCGATCGTTTCCGCGATCCAATGCTCAGCGTTGTAGGCTGGAATCAGAATTGAAACTAAAGGCTGCATAAAAAGACAACTAAAAGCAAAAGACCCAGCACGCGACGCAACTTAAGACCATTCGTGCGGCAGTATCCCCACTTGACGCTGATTGTTCATGCCGCGAAGTCCCGTGCTGAGCTTGACTAGGTGCCACGTTAGTCCCTTTCCCTCGAGCATACAAAAAGCCTCTCATTTGCAAGAAGCCCGTATTGAGCGACGCTGCTTCCATCTAAAAAATCAAGCGGCGTCGGCGTTACCACAAAAAACCCCGCCTCTCTGAGTCTGTTCGGGTAGTCCAGACCATAAATACGCACGTGATCGCTTTGCCCAAATCGTCGTTCTCTCTCAGCTGGGTCGGTAATTGAAGGAGCTTCCACAGTTTCTTCAGTCAACATGGCAATCGGCACTTGCAAAATTGCCAATCCGCCGGGTTTCAAGACGCGAAACAATTCTCGCATCGCCTTCCTGTCATCAACAACGTGTTCCAAAACATGGTTACATATAATTAGGTCGAAACTCATGCTTTCTATCCCAATGTCTGTAATGTCCATCCGAATGTCTGCTAAAGGAGAATCCAGGTCGGCTGCTACTGTACCTTACGTTAGAACAATGCCTAAACCTTCTAGACAAGTTCCTTTCTGGCGCAATATGCAAAACGCTAACAGGCTTTGAGAAAACGTAGCTTTTTTCCTTCTCAAGAAACAGTAAAATTAGCCGCTCCCTGTCCTCGGAGTAACAACGGGGGCATACCGAATTGAGCCTGTAGCCACCACCTACGACTCCCAATTGCTTAAGAATCGGAACATCGATTCCCGTTCCAAGAAATCGTGAAAACTGCCGCTGGCAGAACGGACATCTATAGCCACTACCGATAAACCTGAGCGACATCGCGTAGCGAAGGATGTCCTGTAAAGGCGAATACGCACGGTAAGGTACCATTCTTTTGATCGCAGATTTTAGCCGTGAATTCACGTTCTGTTCTCAACTTCTGCCATTATAAGCAGGAGTTCGTCCCAGTGGAGCTTTGATGGCGTTGAAGTTTGTTAGAGCCTGCGCGTTTCGATCGCCTCACCGCTCTACCAAAGCAAACCATTTGAGTGACTCGTCCGCGCCCCAACAAAGAAAGCGGCAAATCAAGCCCAGCCTCGAACTATGGAGGCCGTTCCGGCGGATCGGAACGTGGCCGATCAAATCCGAAAGGCTTCTAGCAGACAATCAACTGCGGTTTTCGGCTCCTTATGGCAACTCTATCTGCAGATCCTCCGGCGCAGATGGCGGAGTATTTCCACCGCCGCCACGCAAAGGATGCGGGTAAGTGTATTTGCTGTAACCCGGTT
>CAWFYE010000007.1:0-831187 GCA_963819975.1 uncultured Verrucomicrobiae bacterium
AGGGTCGGATCGGGCAGCGACCCGGCGATCTTCGGATGTTCCCGCAGCGCCTCCCATTTGTTGCGCTCAGCGGCGAGCGACGGATTCTTTTGCAAGACCTCGCGAACAAGCCGGTCGACTGGCCCGCCGCTGAGTGATGCGGGGATAAATAAGCTGCAAAAAAGTAGATAGGTAAGTCTCATAAGATTCGGAAATTCGAGCCGGTGAAGGTCGAAAGGAGTGCCGAAAAGAACGGCACACAGCGCCGGTCAGCGCTGCCGAATCAGATGAGGAAGATACCCGTCACTGCGAGAGGTGGTGGCGAGTGAGCGATCAGCGGTGGCTTGGCCAGTCGAGCCACGGATTGATCCGGAGGGAGATCGATCAGACTAACGAAACAAGTCGAAGCTGGAACCGCAGACAACTCTTGCCCCGGTGGCACTGGGATAACCGGTGCTGTCGTGCTTTCGCCCGAAGTGACGCAGCAGGGCATCGTCTCGCAGCATCCGCCGGAAAAGGAGGCCGGGTGGTGCGAACCCGGACGCAAGCAGCAAGCGATAGAGGCGAGCGGTACTTGAAGCATTGCGGCGCTAACCAAGAGCATGACCGCAAGCTTGCGAAACATACTTACGTTCTAGCATCAAAGCTGCCTGGGGTCGAGCAAGCATTTAGACTTCTCCGAAGGCTGCGCTCCTTAGCTTACGTCCGCTGCGGAGGAGGCCATCCGCGCGCGCACCCGCACTACGCTACGCCCGCGAGCTATGCCGTGGATCCACATGATGATGGCGAGTGAGAAATAAATGAACCCGGCCCAGGCCAACCGCCGCGGAAAGACCAGCAGCGCAATCACGGTCGAAGCAACCCCGATCGCTGCGCGGCAAAGCAGTCCGCCAATACCCAGCGGGTGTCGCACCATTCGACTTCGGTAAGATCCAGCTCGTCCCGGCGTCGATAGCCGTGCCAGTAAAGCAACGCCAATGCGACGAAAACGGCGGCGTAACCAGGCCGTAATCGACGAAGAGAGTGGCAGCCTAGTCGCCGGTCATCGCGATCTTCGCGGCCGTGAAACCGAGCACCATGCCGTTGATGAAAATGCTGAAGAGGAACGTCAGCGGATGGATGGACTGACCCGCGTCTACACGTTACTCAGCGGGAGGCCGGCTTGCGATTGGAGAACGGCGGCTCGATCTTAGCTTGGGCAGCGCCCACTTCGTTCATGTTCGGAAAACGCATTCCTCTCTTCAAGCTCATGGGCTTCCAAGTCCATGTGGACTTGAGCTGGCTCATCCTCGCGTTCCTCATCACCTGGACGCTGGCGGTCGGATATTTCCCGCAGCACGTTCGCGGGCTGCCGATCGCGACCTACTGGTGGATGGGCGTGGCCGGCGCACTCGGACTTTTCGTTTCCATCGTTTTTCACGAGTTCTCCCACTCGATCGTCGCCCGCCAGTATGGCATTCCGATGAAAGGGATCACGCTCTTCATCTTCGGCGGCGTCGCAGAAATGACGCGCGAGCCGCCCAACCCGAAATCGGAATTTCTCATGGCGATCGCCGGCCCGATCGCGAGCGTGGTGGCGGGTGTCGGATTTCTCGCGCTCGCGAAATTGGCCGTCATGCTGGGTGGCGTTGTGCCGGTCGTGGCGGTGCTGGCTTACCTTGGTTGGATCAATTTCCTCCTCGCCGTCTTCAACATGGTGCCCGCCTTTCCGCTCGATGGCGGGCGGGTCCTGCGCTCGATTCTCTGGGGCGTGCGCGGGAATCTGCATTGGGCGACGCGTATCTCGTCGTTGATCGGGAGCGGCTTCGGCTGGCTCCTCGGGTTGCTTGGCGTGATCAGCTTTTTCTCCGGGAACATCATCGGCGGCATCTGGTGGTTCGTGCTCGGCATTTTCATTCGGCACGCTTCGCAGACGGCGTTCCAGCAAATGGTCGTGCGCGAGATGTTGCAGGGCGAACCGGTGCGGCAATTCATGCGCTCTGATCCGGTCACGGTGTCGTCTTCCACCACCGTGCAGGACCTGGTTGAGCACTTCATTTACCGGTATCACTACAAGCTGTATCCGGTGGTCGATGACGGCTCCCTCGTCGGCTGCGTCACGCTCAAGCAGATCAAGGAAGTGCCGCGGGGCGATTGGGAAACGCGCACCGTGGGCGAGCTCGCGCAACCGTGCAATCAACAGAACACCGTCACACCGGAGACGGACGCGATCCGCGCCTTTTCACTCATGAATAAAACCGGCGCGAGCCGCTTGCTCGTTACGGAAAACGGCCGGCTGGCCGGAATCGTGTCTCTCAAGGACCTGCTCAAGTTTCTCGCCTTGAAGATGGAGTTGGAAGGCGAGGATGGCGCGCCGGTCGTCAGGCAGGAACATTTTGCGGAGACGCGCTAACGGAGTGGCGATTTTTCAACCGCCCTTTTTTTTCAGAGCTCGATCTTTCGCAGGCGGAGGGCGTTCGCGATCACCGAGACGGAGCTCAGGCTCATCGCCGCGCCGGCGATGATGGGGCTGAGGAGGATACCAAACCAGGGATACAAAATGCCGGCGGCGATCGGTACGCCTAACGAATTGTAAACGAAGGCAAAGAAAAGGTTCTGTCGGATGTTGCTCATCGTGGCCCGGCTGAGCCGGATCGCCTTTTCGATCCCGCGCAGATCGCCTTTGAGCAAAGTGATGCCGGCGCTCTCCATCGCCACATCGGTGCCGGTGCCCATCGCGATCCCGACATCGGCCGCGGCGAGAGCAGGCGCATCGTTGATCCCGTCGCCGGCCATCGCGACGACATCGCCGCTTTGCCGCAAACGGCGCACCCGGTCGTTCTTGTGTTGTGGCTCGACGCCCGCTTCCACTTCGTCGATCCCGAGTTTCTCCGCGACGCGGCGCGCCGTGCGTTCGTTGTCGCCGGTCAGCATGATGATTTTCAAACCGAGCTTGTGCAGTTGCTCGATCGCGCCGGGCGTCGATTTCTTGATCGGATCTGCCACCGCAATCAAACCGGCCGCCTCGCCATCCACCGCAACGAAGACCACGCCGTTGCCTTCGTCCTGCAAAGGGGTTGCCCGGCGTTCCATTTCATCGACTCCGCGCACCTTCTCTTCGCGCAGGAACTGCGGCTTGCCGACGAGGACGCGCCGTCCGTTCACCTTTCCGCTGACGCCGCCGCCGGTGGTCGATTGGAATTCACTCAGCTTCTCGACTCGGACCCCACGCTCCTGTGCGCCGCGCACAATCGCGGCGGCGAGTGGATGTTCGCTCTGGCTCTCGACCGCCGCGGCGAGCGCGAGCAGTTCCTCCTCCGAACTCGAATCGTTAGGCAAAATCTGCGTTACGGCCGGCCGGCCCTCGGTCAGGGTGCCGGTTTTGTCGACCACCAGCGTCCGCACCTTCTCCATCAGCTCGATCGCTTCCGCTTTCTTGATCAGGACGCCGGCCTGCGCACCGCGGCCAACGCCGACCATGACCGACATCGGGGTGGCGAGGCCGAGCGCGCACGGGCAGGCGATGATGAGGACCGCGACCGCGTTGACGATTGCGTGCGCGAAGCGCGGCTCGGGGCCCAGGAACCACCAGAGGAAAAAAGTGACGATCGCGATCGTGATGACCGTCGGCACAAACCAACCCGCGACCTTGTCGGCCAGGCCCTGGATCGGGGCGCGGCTTCGTTGCGCCTGCGCCACCATCTCGACGATCTGCGAGAGAACCGTCTCGCTTCCGACCCGTTCCGCTTCGATCAGGATGCTGCCGGTTTGATTAACCGTTCCGCCGGTCACCTCGTCGCCGCTTTTCTTTTCGACCGGCATCGGCTCGCCCGTGATCATCGCTTCGTCGACGTTCGTTAGACCGTCGAGCACCCGGCCATCGACCGGCACCTTTTCGCCCGGGCGCACCCGCAGTTGGTCGCCCTTTTGCACCTGGTCGAGTGGCACCTCCTTCTCCTCGCCGTCCCGCACCACTCGGGCGGTGGTTGGCGCCAGACCAAGCAGAGCGCGGATCGCGCTTCCGGTCCGGCTGCGGGCGCGCCCCTCCAGGACCTGGCCCAGCAGCACGAGCACGGTGATCATCGCGGCCGCCTCGAAGTAGACGCCTATTTTTCCATGAACCGCCAGGCTCGCGGGAAAGATTCGCGGCAGGAGCATCACGATCGCGCTGTAGAAGTAGGCCGCACCGACGCCGATCGAGATGAGGGTAAACATGTTGAGCGCGAGATGCGTAATGGAGCGCCAGCCGCGCGTGAAAAACGGCCAGCCCGCCCAAAGCACCACCGGCGTGCTGAGAATGAATTGCACCCAGCGGGAAACATCGCCCTCCAGCCAGGCGGGCGCGCCCGGGATCAGGTGCGACATGGCGAGGGCAAAGACGGGGAGCGCGAGAGCGAGCCCGATCCAGAAGCGCCGCGTCATAGCGCGCAGCTCGGCGTTTTCTTCTTCTGCGCCGGCATCCGCGATGTTCTTCGGCTCGAGCGCCATCCCGCAGATCGGGCAATCCCCGGGGTGATCCTGCTCGATCTGCGGGTGCATCGGGCAGGTGTAAATCGTTTTCGGTTTTTCGCGGAAAGTCGGGTTGCGCTCCAGGGCCATCCCGCATTTCGGGCAGCTGCCGGGCTCGTCGCTTTCCACGCCTTCGCACATCGGGCAGAAATATTTCTTTGCCGTCGGCTGCGCCGGAACGGCGACCGCGGCCTGATCGTGATGAGAGCAGGTGTACTCTTCCGCGGGGGCGTCCATGCCTTCCTTGCCCCTAACGAACTCATCACGACAATGCGTCGAGCAAAAATAGAAACGCTCGGCGTCGCGTTCGATGACGGCGGCGGCCTTTTCTGGGTCCACGGTCATCCCGCAGATCGGGTCGATGAATGCTTCTTCGTTCGCTTTCATTTTCGGAGGCGAGGGGTGGCGCGACCTCCCGTCATGATAGCACAGGCATCCTGCCTGCAGGGGCAGCCGGACTTCTCGCCCCGGCGGCGATGCTCTTGCCTAACAAACGACACGCGGCTGCCGCGCTTCGCAGAGAGAAGCGTCTACATCGCCTCCTTGATCCCGACGCGGATGAGCCACCAGTTGACGGGAAAGGCGGTCAGGAAGCCGGCCAGCATCGCGATCTGCATCATGAACCAGAAGACCGGATTCGTTTTCTCAATCTCGTGGCCGAAGATGAGAAAGGTCGCAATCGCCATCCAGCCGTACATCCCGACCTGCCAGGCGGTGAGGGAAAGGAAATCCGCCTTGGCCGCCGCAACGAGCCCTTTGCCTAACGACAGGCCACGCAGGGGCGCGATCGTGAAATACTGAAAGACAATTCCGAAGGCAAGGGCAACGAAGTAGCCGACCGTCCAGGAGCCAAAAATCTTCATCCCGAAGAGCGTGAGTGGAAAGAAAAAGAGCGTCCATTCCGCCACGATATCAGCCAGGGTGCACCCGGGCCCGCAATGCGTTGCCCCGAGCGCGACCATCTGCCAGACCGGCTTCCTTTTCCCGGGCGAATCCTCATTTCGCTCCTTCGACAGCTGCACAGCAGCCTTCGTCGAAAGCCTACCGGCACTGTAATAACCGCAGAGCGCGAGCGGCCCGGCGTAGAGACCGGTGATCGGCCAGACCACGTTCATGATCCACATCTGCTGCGGGTGACCCACCAGTTCGTCCACGGCAATTGTCAGCGCCGAAATGGCGCCAATCAGGAGACAAATGATGGCAACGGTTTGGAGCGTCTCATTCATTGTTAGTCAATCGCACTCATGCCGGCTGCGGTTCGTGCAAATTGCACCGGCTTAAAAGCGAATCGCAATCGCTCCGCTGAGGCGGTAATCAGGAACGGCCTGGAGGGCAGTGTTCTTGATCGAGAGCGGAAACTCAGCCGCCACTTCGGCGCTGATTTTGCCTAACGAAGCCATGATCCTCGGACCGAGAAAAAATGAGGTGATGCCAGTATCGGCCGCGACCTTGCCCTGGAAGCGATCGACATTCTTGTA
This sequence comes from uncultured Verrucomicrobiae bacterium, assembly GCA_963819975.1. GTDB lineage: Bacteria > Verrucomicrobiota > Verrucomicrobiia > Chthoniobacterales > UBA10450 > Palsa-1392. The sequence goes on from CAWFYE010000007.1 coordinate 5,946, forward strand.
TTCACCGGAGACAACCGCCTGGAGACCGACTGTCGCGCGTTTTTTGCGCACGAAATAGTAGCCCGGGCCACCGCTCCAGGAGAGATCGTTGGCGAAATGATACTGGTGGGCGCCCTCGGTCCGGAGGGTGAATTGCAGCTCCTGTTGAAAGAAGAAGCTTTTGTAACGAAGGGCCAGTTGCCCACCCAGAATGCCGTCGTAGGAACCGGTGCCTAACGTCAAGTCGTGGCCATGAATCCCACTCTCCGGTGCTCCTTCCACTTCGACCTCGTTGAATTCTTCCTTCAATCGACTGGTCGCGCCGGTCGGGAATTTCAGACCGCCGGTGAAGATACCGGAAAGCGTAAAGTCAGGTTCGCGCACTTCGATCCGCGGCGATTTCGGGTCGTCGAAGTTCAGGTTGCGCTTGCCGCCGGAGTCGATCTGGAAGAGGAGGAATTGGCCGAGGAGCGAGATATCGCCCAGACCTGCGACGTTTCCTTCCTGGATCTCAAAACCTTCCGGGCGCCGGAAGCCACGGTCAATCAAAGGCAGATTCACCTGAAGTGCGAAACGACTGCTGAAGGTATATCCTCCGACCAGCTGCGTGATGGAGCTGTTGAGGTATTGACCGGTTGGATTGGCAAGCTCGGAGCCATTTAATTGCAGGGTGCCGAAATGAGTGAACTGCTCGGCGACCGCGCCATAGAATCCGCCCAGCCAGGATGCTCCTCCCACAAGCGCGCCGGATGGCTCGCCAAAGATTACGGCCTCGCGGGTCGGAAACGTCTCAAGTTGCGGCGTATAACAGCCGCACAAATCACAGGCTCGCGCCGCCAGCGGCAGGGCCAACGCGCCAAACAAACATAGAATTTTCTTCAAGATGCTTCTTCCTCAGGAAATGGAGACGGCCGCCATCAGGTCATGCCGAACCCCGGGTTTCGGAAACGGATTCACTGCAATCCGGACACACACCCGGCGCAGTGGAATTAACGAACGCTGATCAGGCGAGGAGGACGCGCGGCGGCGGCGCGGGTGGAGCGAGAACACGCTCCGGGATCAGAAAAGCAAAGGAGGGGAACGCGTAGTCAACCCACGGCGGCAGCCAGTTCAGCGTCCGGGCTGCGCAGATGAGATCCATCTTCGCGATTGTCGGCACGACCTCGGATTTTTTTTTCGACTTCTTCCCCGCCGCGACGGCCTGACAAAGATCGCACGGATGCGCGCCATCGAAGGTCCGGGCGAACGCCTCACTTAGCGGTACTTGCCTTACATTAGCCACCAGCATCGCGGTCCAGGCGACCGACTGGAGGGCGAACCAATGCAAGCCTAACGACAGGCAGAGTGCGGCAATCGTCGTGGTCCGGCCGATCGCAACGAGCATGCGGCGAGGCTACGGTCCGGAGGGGATGCCGTCAAACAGCCGCCGGCGCGCCAGAACCAACCCTACTCCTTGGACGCTTTATGACTCGACCAGTGAATGGCGCCAATGCGCCAGCCTGCCGACGTTTTGGTCAGGAGCATCGTCTCGGCTGCAAAGCTGTCGACCGGCTGATCGTGAAACTGCCCGGTGAGGCGGAAGGTACTGGTGACCCATGCGACGTCGCCTTCCTGCCGGACGAGAACGTTCAGTCGCTTTCCCGGGACATCTCGAGCGTAGGCGATATCTTCGTCGAGATGTTCGCGCTCATATTCGGCCCGGGTCTGGACGATGCCACTCTCGACAATCAAAGCGTCAGGTTGAAGCAGCGACATGACTTCATCCCGTTTACCTGCCGCCAAGGCCCGGTGAAAGTTGTCCACCGTGACCGCCGCCACGTTGGTCTCGCCCAGAGAGAGGTGTGTCGGAACGATAAGGCAGACACAGGCGAGAAAGGTGAGTGAGCATTTGGAGATTCTTTTCATGAGTGGTCGTGGCGCGTCGGATCACTTGCTGATTCGTTAGGCCGAGAAACGGATGACGCGACGGTGCCGGGCGGGTTCTTGTACCAACCGGGATCGTCATAGGTGGTAATGCCTTCGCGCACTTTGAGAATGGTGAACATGCCTCCCATCTCGATTGGCCCGAACTGGCCGGTGCCGGTCATCATCGGGAGTGTGTTCCTGGGCCCCGTCATCATTTCCGCCATTTCCGACATCCCAAACATGCCGGTCTCACCCATGGCCATGTAACCCGGAACGAGCCTGCCGATCTTCTGCGACACGCCCTTTTGATCCGAGCCGATCACATTCGGAATCGCGTGGCTCATTGCGTTCATGGCGTGATGATTCTTGTGGCAATGCAACGGCCAGTCACCCGGGTTATCCGCCACAAACTCGACCGTGCGAGTGGTGCCAGGAGGAACGTTCACGGTCGCTTCCGGCCACCAACCCGTCTTGGGAATCTGCCCCCCGTCCGTTTCCACGACCCACCAGCGATGTCCGTGAAAATGAATCGGATGACTATCCATACTGAGGTTGGCGAAGCTGATCCGGACGCGCTCGTTGCGCTTGATGACAAGCGGATCAGTTCCCGGCCAGACCCGGCTGTTAAAGGTAAAGATATTAAAGTCAGTCATCACATTCGGGTCAGGCGTGAAGGTTCCCGGGTGAATCGCCCATTCCTGAAGAAAGATGACGAAATGCCGATCGACCGGCTCGGGATATCCGTCCTTCGGATGGATGATGAAGAAACCTTCCATCCCCATCGCCATCTGGGTCATCTCGTCGGAGTGCGGGTGATACATCTGCGCACCATGCTGGACGAGTGGAAATTCATAAGCGTAGGTTTCACCGGGCGGAATGTGTTTCTGGGTAAGGCCGCCGACGCCGTCCATTCCGTTAGGCAGAATGAAGCCGTGCCAGTGCACCGTAGTCGGCTCGGGGAGTTTGTTTGTGACCAGGATACGGACGCGGTCGCCTTCCACGGCCTCGATTGTTGGGCCCGGAGATTGTCCGTTGTAACCCCAGCAGTTGACCATCATGCCGGGGGCGAACTCACGCCTCACGGGCTCGGCGATGAGGTGGAATTCTTTCACTCCATCTTTCATGACCCAAGAGAGAGTAGATCCGTTAGGCGTGACGACCGGCCGATAATTGACCTTGCCGCCGGTTGCCGGCTTTCCCGGAGTTTGCGCGGCCAGTAACTGTGTTCCGCCAGCGATGCGTTGTGCGAGAGCGGATGCACCAAAGAGCGCTGCCGTGCCGGAGAAGAATTTTCGTCGTGTAATCATAATATCGTCCTCCTACTCGTCGTCGTCCTCATCCTCGATTCCGTAAGTTCCCTCTTCTTCGTTCAGTCTCCGATCAAATCGGTCCACCAGCTTCGAGAGCATCGACACAACTCGCAGCAACAATTCCTTTCCTTCGCTGACTTCCTCGGCTTGGCAGAGCCGCTTCGCGACGAGCGCGTCCAAGCACGCTGCGCACTGCGTGGCCGATCCGCGTGCGTCGTCGAAGAACTTAGCCCGCGTCTGGCGTTGTCTGCGACCGTTTCCTTCCGCGGTATTGAGCAGAGCGGAGAGGCTTGCGCGATCAAGTTGATCCAGGACTTCGCTGGTGCGTGATGTCGCTCCCAAGGCTTTTACGTTGCTTAGGAGCGGGGTGACCCATGTAAGGAAGGCAAGTTCCACCTGATAAACTTCGAGTTTTTCGTGGTCGAAATGTTTTTGCATCGGTTAATGGGTTGGATTTTTCGAGGCCGAGGACGACGACGAGGAGGAGAACGATCTGCTAACGTTGCCACCCACGGCTCGTTCCAACTCGGCGCGCGCGATCCAGTAGTCGCGCCAGGCCTCGATATAACTGCGCTCGGCCGCGACCTCGTTCTGCTTCGCCAGCAAGAGATCGTAGGCGCCTTTGAGCATGAAGTTGTATTGCTGGAGCGTGAGATTCAGCGCCTGTTGTTGAGTCGGCAGAAGTTTCTTCCCGATATAGGAAGTGAGATCACGCGCCGCAGCCATCTGGTCGCGCGCCTCGCGCACTTCGGAGCGGATATTGACCGCCATCGCCTCCAGTTCGCGCTGCGCCTGGCGATATTGCGCGGTGAGTTTCGCGATCTCTCCCTGGCCTTGGTCAAAAATGGGTAGCTCCAGGTCGAGAGTCGGTCCGGTCACTCTCTGTCCGTCCGCTTCCTTCTCGGTGCTGATGCCAAGTCTGACTCCCGCCGGCACATACCGCGTCTTGGTGCGAAGAGCGAGCGACTGTCCAACCAGGTCGAGCTGCATGCGGGCAGCTCGGAGGTCGAGCCGTTGGGCTATGGCGCGCGATTCCAGACGTTGGAGCGAGCCTTCGCTCTCGGGTAATTCCGGCAGGTGATCGGCCATTGTCCAGTTTGTGTTCGCGCCCCACACGCCCATCAGGCGATTCAGCCGTTCCCGGTCGCGTCGAACCTGTAACTCGGTCTGCGCCACTTCGAGACGCGATTGCTCGTAGCTGCCTTGTTGGTTCGCCAGTTCCAAGTCGCTCGTGTTACCCGCATCGTGCAGCCGCTTGGTAAACTCCGCGGCCGTTTCATTGGTCTCCGAGATCACGCGCAACCGATCGAGCAATTGCTGACGCGCCTGGACGGTGTAGAAGGCGATCTTCGTTTCCGCAGCCAGTTTCAGAACCTCATCCGCGACGCGGATTTCGGTCTGCGCGAGTTGCGCGTTGGCGATTCGTTTGCGCAAAGGCAGGACGAGCAGCTCGAGAAAGTTCTGCGCGATTGAATACTCGATGTTGGTCCCGCTGGGCGAGCGATCGGGAAAACGGAAGCTGGCGGAGAGATTCGGATTGCTGATCAAGCCGGCTTGGATCACTTCGGCCTGAACGATTCCGATTTCCTCGAAACGGGCCTGCAGCTCGCGATTATTGAGCAGCGCAACCTGCACTGCTCGATCCGCGGTCAGCGGACGGCGGAGGAGCGTTTGCACTCCCTGCTCAATCTGTGCGTCTTCCGGACCACCACGGTTCCAGTGGACGCTTTCGCCGCTTCGTTCTGCGACCGTTCCCTGCACGCGATTGAGCGATCCACTGGGCGTCGCGCATCCCGCGGCGAGCGTCGCGACGAGCGACAAGAGCAAGGGCCGCGTCATCGGTTTCCTCCTTCCGTCGCGCCGGATTGTTTGACGAGTGTCATCCCACACTCCGGGCATTGGCCGGGTTTGGATTGGTGGATTTCCGGATGCATCGGACAGGTGAAATAGGCTCCTCCGGACGGAGCGGCCGCCTGAACGGTCTCGGATTGCGTGCTGCCCATGTCGTGGCCCTGATTCGACGTCCCCGCCATGTCGTCCGCCATCGTTCTCATTTTCATCTTGCTCGCGCCCATCTGTTTCGCTTCTTGTTCGCGGTCGTCAGCGCGTAGGGAAAGATAAGTGCGGGAGCTGGCGAGAAGCGTCGGCCGCAAGGGCACTGTCGCCGCTTCCGGCGCATGCGGGTCGGCTGGGTTGGCAGCGGGCGCCGGCGGCAATCTGACGGCGCAGCCCGCCAGCGTGATCGCAGCCACGCAGAGTGCTGCCGTAGTGATGTATCGATTTGGAATTGGAAATCTGTCTGGCATATGAAGGTTGGATAAGTAAAGGAAAGGACACCTGCCTAACGACGACGCAACGCCATCGGGCACGAAGAAAGCGAACTGAAGCACTCGCGCGAGGCGAGCGGTCAGGTCGTTAACCAACAGGCGGAGCGTGAGCCAGAATGCTCCGCTGCAAGACAGATTCCGCGAAGGTGCGAACGCCTGGTGGCCCGGTATCGAGCTCAGCCAGGGGCGCATGGGAGTTCCAAACGACTAATTGAAAATCAGCCACGAGATACGGCTGGGGCACAAACTGGTTTGCGTCGTAGCCAGCCGAGAATTTTGCCGGGGCAGGCGTCGCAACGAGCGTCTTGCAGCAGGGCAAATCGCTTTGGCCCGGCTTTTTCTCCGGCTGCGAATGACCAGGACAAGAGTCCTGGGCCGGCGACGCGGCGACGGGACGAAGCAGGAGGTCGGCCAACGCGCAATGATCGGAGGCCACGAACCATGCCAGGATGGTCAGCAGCACGACGACGACGCGGGCGAGATGCGAAGCGCGACGGGATCTCACGGCATACTTAGTCTCACGGGGAGGGGGCTCGTTCAAACTTTGTTCGCTGTCCGGCAATCCCGTGGCAAATCGACGTAGCCGGAATGGTTGCGGCGCTCCTGTAAAATCTTGCGGTGCGGCATCCTTTCCCGTATGCGGGACGTAACAAAATGCGCACAAGACTTTCTTTCCAGCCTGGGGAATTAACCAGCCTGGAAGATTCTCTTACGCACTCGATCCGAGTATCAACAACGCCACTTCCATCACATGAGCACGATCAACGCCGAAACCGCCGTCCGGGAACGTTACGCCGCCGGAGCCAAAGCCGCCGAAGCGAAGCTTTGTTGCCCAGTCGATTACAACCCCGAATACCTCAAAGTCATTCCACAGGAGGTGATTGAGCGCGATTATGGTTGCGGCGATCCGAGCAAATATCTGCGCGCCGGGGAAACCGTGCTCGATCTCGGCAGCGGCACCGGAAAGATTTGCTTCATCGCCGCGCAGGTCGTCGGGCCAGAGGGGAGAGTAATCGGGATCGACATGACAGACGAGATGCTGAACGTCGCCCGGACCAACGCGCCGATCGTGTCGGAGCGAATCGGTTACAACAACGTCGAGTTTCGGAAGGGCCGGATCCAGGACCTCGCCCTCGATCTCGAGAAACTCGATGCCGAATTACACACTCGCCCGATCACCGACGCAGCGTCGTTTCTCCGAGCCGACGAGCTAGCGCAGGATTTGCGAGTCAAACATCCGCTCGTCGCGACCGACTCGGTTGATGTTGTCGTTTCCAATTGCGTGCTCAACCTGGTCGAGCCGAAATCGAAGCGGCAGTTATTTGAGGAGATCTTCCGGGTCTTGAAAAAAGGCGGACGCGCCGTCATTTCGGACATCGTTTCCGACGAAGACGTCCCGGAACATTTGCAAAACGATCCGGAACTCTGGAGCGGCTGCATCGCCGGCGCGCTGACCGAGGAAGGATTTTTGCAGGCCTTTAGCGAGGCCGGTTTCTACGGAATCCAGATCCTACAACGCGATGAGCAACCGTGGCAGACGGTCGAGGGAATCGAGTTCCGCTCCGTCACCGTCGAGGCTTTCAAAGGTAAACAGGGCCCGTGCTTTGAACGGAATCAGGCGGTCATTTACCGCGGTCCATTTCGCGAAGTGCTCGACGACGACAACCACCGGATGGAACGCGGAGTGCGTTACGCGGTTTGCGACAAGACCTACAACCTTTATCACAAGGCGCCCTATCGCGAGTTCTTCGAGTTCGTTAAACCGCTGGTCGATATTCCGTTAGGCGAAGCGAAGCCGTTCGACTGCTCGCACATCGCGCGACGCTACCCGAAGGAAACCAAGGGCCAGGACTACAACGTCACGACGGAAGCGAGCAGTTGCTGCGACGGCGGCAGTTGCTGCTAGGATCGGGTTGATCCAATGAGCGACTTGAAAACCAGCCCAGCGGAACTCTGCCGCCGCCAGTGACATTGGATTTTGACTCATGGATCATTCTCTGAACACCGTGCCCAAACGCCTGGCCTTCTTCGAGCGCTTTCTGACCGTTTGGGTTTTCCTGTGCATGGTGGTCGGCGTTGCGGTCGGCAAGTTAGCGCCCCAATTCACAAGCAACGTGAGCAGGCTGGAGTTCGGCCAGGGTTCACATGTCAACGCACCCATCGCCGTGCTCATCTGGCTGATGATTTATCCGATGATGCTGAAGGTGGATTTCACTGCGCTTGGTGGCATAGCTCGCAAGCCCAAGGGTCTCGCCGTCACGCTGTTTATCAACTGGCTCATAAAACCATTCAGCATGGCGTTCCTCGGTTGGTTGTTCATGCAACACATTTTCAGCGGGTGGATTTCGCCGGAACTCGCGAAGCAGTACACCGCTGGCCTTATCATCCTCGCCGCCGCGCCCTGCACCGCCATGGTCTTCGTCTGGAGTTATCTCACGGACGGGGACCCGGTTTACACACTTGTGCAAGTCGCGGTCAACGACCTCATCATGCTCGTCGCCTTTGCGCCCATCGTGATGTTTCTATGTGGCGTGGCCAACGTCGTCGTGCCGTCAAAAGTGCTTATCACGAGCGTGGTCGTGTTCATTGTCATTCCCCTGGCAGCGGGCTGGCTCACTCGAACCATCCTGCTGAATTTGCGCGGTAAGGACTGGTTCGAGGAAAAGTTTCTTCCGAAGTTTCATCCCGTGACAATTTTTGCACTTCTGTTGACGCTCGTCTTAATCTTCGCCTTTCAGGCGGAGAATTTGACCACACGCTGGCTGGCGGTGCTGCTGCTGGCTGTGCCGATTGTCATCCAGGTCTATTTCAACGCGTCGCTCGCCTATCTGTTGATGCGCAAATTGCGCGTGCCGCACAATGTCGCGTCGCCCGGCGCGCTCATCGGTGCCAGCAATTTTTTTGAACTGGCCGTGGCCGTAGCCATCACGTTGTTCGGCGCGGGTTCCGGCGCGGCTCTGGCGACCGTTGTCGGCGTGCTCGTGGAAGTGCCGGTGATGCTGTCCGTCTGCAAAATCTGCAGCCGATCACGCGGCTGGTATGAGGAAAACCTCAATTTTCGCGCAGCTTAATCGCACATGATCGCACTGGCTCTCTTCTGCGCGACGTGTTTCCTCGCCTACTCCAACGGTGCGAACGACAACTTCAAAGGCGTCGCCTCGCTCTTCGGCTGCAAGGCGGCGAGCTATCGCACCGCCATCACCTGGGCTACGGTCACGACCTTTGCCGGCTCGATCACCGCCATTTTTCTCGCCCAGTCGTTACTGAAAAAGTTTTCCGGCAAAGGGCTCGTGCCCGACGCGATCGTCGGCTCCGAAGCCTTCCTGCTCGCGGTGGTGGTCGGCGCGGCGCTTACCGTCATCCTCGCAACTCGCTTCGGCTTTCCCATTTCTACGACCCACGGATTGATTGGTGCGCTGATCGGCGGTGGACTCGTCGCGGTTGGCAACGGCGTAAATTTCGGATCGCTCGGCAATGGCTTCGTTCTGCCGTTGCTTCTCAGTCCGGTCCTGGCCATCCTGCTCGGCGGGTTGCTCTACTTCATCCTGCGCGGCGCGCGACTCGTCCTCGGGATTAAGAAAGAGTGGTGCATCTGCATCGATTGTGAAGAACGCGTCGTCGCGCAACCACAACCGGATTCCATCCTAACGATGCGAACCGCCCCGACGTTACCGAGGCTAACCGTGGATGAAATGGAAAACTGTCGCGAACGCTACGCCGGCTCGATGCTCGGTCTTGGCTCGCAGCAGATCATGGACGGCGCGCATTTTCTCAGCGCCGGCGTAGTCAGTTTCGCGCGCGGTTTGAACGACACGCCCAAGATCGTCGCGATGCTCCTTCTCCTCCAGGCGCTCGATTTGCGCTGGGGCTTTTTCGCCGTCGCCGTCACAATGGCGATTGGTGGTCTCATCCACTCGCGGCGAATCGCGGAAACGATGGGCCACGAAATAACCCCGATGAACCACGGCCAGGGATTCTCCGCCAATCTCGCCACCGGCATTCTCGTCATCGTCGCCAGTCTCTTCGGCCTGCCGGTCTCGACGACGCACGTCTCGGTCGGCTCGCTCTTCGGCATCGGGCTCGCGACCGGCCAGGCCGACGCGCGCGTCATACGCAACATTGTCCTTTCCTGGATCATCACGCTGCCGTGTGCTGCGCTTCTCAGCGCAGCGGCTTATGCTCTGCTGCGTCACCTATGAACCTAACGGCCGACAACACGTTTTCGCGCAAGCTCGCTGAGCACTCGCTCCCGCTCCGCCACACGAAGACGGAGATCCTGCAGATCAACGTCGGCAAGCTCTGCAACCTGACATGCATTCACTGCCACGTGAACTCCGGGCCAAAGCGCAAAGAAATCATGACCCGGGAAACCGTCGATCGGGTGATCGACTGGCTGGCCAAAACCGACATCCCAACGGTTGACCTGACCGGCGGCGCGCCGGAAATGATTCCCGATTTCAAATACTTCGTCGAACGCCTGAAAGCGCTCACGCCGCCGCGGCACATCATCGATCGCTGCAACCTGACAATTCTGCTTGAGCCGGGTTTTGAAGATTACGCGGCCTTTCTCGCGCGGCACCAGATCGAGATCATCGCCTCGATGCCGTGTTACTCCCCGGAGAACGTCAACGCGCAGCGCGGCGAAGGGGTTTTCGACGGCAGCATCAAGGGGTTGCAGCTTCTCAACTCGTTAGGCTACGGGATCAATCCGACGCTTCCGCTCCATCTCGTCTACAATCCGAACGGCGCCTTCCTCCCCGGGTCGCAGGCGGAGTTGGAAGCAGATTACAAACGCGAGCTCAAAGATCATTTCGGGATCGTCTTCAACCAGCTCTTCACGATCACGAACCTGCCGGTTGCGCGCTTCGCTTCCTGGTTAAGGAACAACAATCAGCTCGCCGACTACATGCTGCTCCTGAACGACGCCTTTAATCCGGCGACCGTGCAAGGCCTGATGTGCCGGAACACGATCAACGTCAGTTGGCAGGGCGAAGTCTTCGACTGCGACTTCAACCAAATGCTCAAGATGCAATGGCACAATGGAGGGTCGGAGGGTTTACATCTCTGGGACGTCGATCCCGCTCAAATCGAGCATCGCGAGATCCAGACCGGCGACCATTGCTTCGGCTGCACCGCCGGGGCGGGCTCGAGCTGCGGCGGGGCGCTGATCTAGGAGTTATCTCATGACCTAGGGAGTCAGCTCCCAGGTGTCGCCCAAAGGCATCCCGCTGCTCTGCCCGCCGAACAGAACGACGCGACCGATCTCTTTGTCGTAGGCCATGCCGGCGCCTTCGCGCGCTGGAGGCGAGAGGGAAGGAAATAATTCGACCCAGGTCGAACCAGTCCACGACCAGGTTCGATTTTGGTCCACCCCGCCATCAGCGCCCCCGAAGAGAATGACACTGTTGAGGCTTGGCTCAAAAGCGGCGGAAGCGCCATAGACGGTGAGCGGTTGCATGGTGGGTGATTCCAGAGTCCAGGTCGTCCCGTCGAAGGTCCAGGTATTGAGAGGATTCACATCGGCCAGCCCGCCGTAGAGGACAACTTGCTTCGAGACGTTATCGACTCCGACCGCGGATGACGATCGCGCGTAAGGCAACATCGCGGCCTGCACCTGTCGCCAATCCGACCCACTCCATTCCCACATCGTGCCTTCATAACGGCTACCGGAGAAACCGCCGAATTCATCGACGCGGCCACGCAGCCCGGTGAAAACCATCGGCCCAGTCACCGCCTTGGGCGAGTGCGCCGGGGTCGCCTGCGTCCAGGTGGAAGTGCGGCCGTCCCAAAGCCACGTATCGCCGAGGTCGGAGTGTCCATTGTAGCCGCCAAAGAGAACCACCTGACGAGTGCGATAATCGGAGGCCATCTGCGCATTGGTTCGCGCAGGCGGAGCCACGGCCAGGTCCACTTTCGTCCAGGTAGTGCCGTCGAAAGTCCAGGTGTCGTTCAAGTAACCTGTGTCCCCAAAACCGCCGAAGAGAAGAATTTTCTTGCTCGCCTGATCATAAGTCATGGCGGGGTAAGAGCGCGCTCCCGGGGAGATGGATGGAAAATCTTGCGTCCAAGTGAAGGAAGAGGTGCTGGCCAGTGCTGAGGCCGCTGTGATCAGGAGAAGGCTGACCTTGAAAAACAATCTACGACCGGTGAATTTCATGTGGCCAAGTGGATAATATTCGCCCACTTCTCTGTCAAATTTGGGAACCGGACATAGAACCGACCGTTTCGGACATTGCGGCGGCTTGCCCAACTGCCGTAGCCGCATAAAGTGCGGGCTGGCAATGGAGTTTGCCTTCCTCAAAATGGGGAAAACCGCCTGAGCTGATGACTCCTGCTGTGCTTCAGAGTAAAGAGGCAACGGCCGGAGTTTTTTTATGTTCACATACTTTTGGATCATGCTCGGCGGAGCGCTCGGAAGCGGGGCGCGCTTTTGGGCATCGGGCTTTGTCGGAGAGCGATTTGGCGAGGTCTTTCCGTTAGGCACGCTTTTCGTTAATGTGACCGGCTCCTTTGCGATCGGTCTTTTTGCCGGCCTGACCGATCCGCAGGGGCCATTCCTGGTCGGGCCGCGGATGCGGCAATTCGTCATGATCGGGATGTGCGGCGGCTACACGACTTTTTCGTCCTTCAGCCTGCAAACGCTCGAGTTGGCGCGCGAAGGCGACTGGCTGCGGGCGGGATTGAACAGCGTCCTTTCGCTGGTTTGTTGTCTGATCGCGGTCTGGCTCGGACGCGCACTTGCGCTTATGTTAGTTATTCGTTAGGCCTGCCATGCAACTTCCTGAAGAAGCCACCCTGCTCCGCATCTTTGTCGGCGAAAGCGATCGTTGGCAGCACCAGCCGCTCTACGAAGCGATCGTGCTAAAAGCGCGCGAACTGCACCTGGCGGGCGCGACGGTCCTGCGCGGGCCGATGGGTTTTGGCGCGACGAGCCGGATTCACACCGCGAAAATTCTGCAGCTCTCGATGGATTTGCCGATGGTGATCGAGATTGTGGACACGGACGAGAACGTCAAAACTCTCCTCCCGCACCTCGACGAGATGATGAATGGCGGGCTCGTGACCCTGGAGAAGATAAAAGTGGTTCATTATCGCGGTGGATCAAAAATGAGCGACGACTCCGCCTGATGGTTTCCTGTAAATTTATGACTCGAGAAAAGACAAGTGCCCTGTGCGCGATCGGGCTGCTCTCTTGCCTAACGATAATGGCGGCTGACTCGCCGGACGCTTCCATGCCGGCCCCAGCTTGGGAGTTACAGAGTTTGGAGGGCAAACCGGTCAAGCTTTCCGATTTTAAGGGAAAGGTGGTTCTGCTGAATTTCTGGGCCACATGGTGTCCACCTTGCCGCGCGGAAATTCCCGACCTCATCTCGCTGCAGAAGCAATATGCGCCCCAGGGCCTGGTCATATTGGGGATCTCGATGGATGAAGCGGAGCCCGCGAGCGTCGCGCGTTTTGCGAAACGGATGGAGATAAATTATCCGGTTGTCATCGGCACCGCGGAGACAGCGGAAGCCTATGGCGGGGTCGCGGTTCTCCCGACTACCTTCGTGATTGATCGCGCCGGCAATATCGTCGACGGCCTGGAAGGCGCGACCGACCGGGTCGGCTTGGAAGCGAAAATCAAACCGTTTTTTAAATCACAAGATGGCAGCCGGCTCGACCACGATAAAATCCGGAGGAACCAGTTGAAGGAGGGCGCGCCCCCCGCGAAAGGAGGATTGCGATGAATATCAAATATTTGGCCCTCTTCTACCTGACGATCGGGTTATTGGGCGTCGCGTGCGGCAAGACGGAAAAGGCCCCGGTGGCCGAAAAGACGCCGACCGCCGAAAAGGCTCACTGGCTGATCGATTTCGAGGCCGCAAAAACGCAGGCCCGCTCCGAAAACAAAATGCTACTGATGGATTTCACCGGCTCGGATTGGTGTCCGCCCTGCATGATGTTGGAGAAGCAGGTCTTCTCGAAACCGGAGTTCGCCGAGTACGCAGCGAAGCACCTCGTTCTCTTGCAAGTGGATTTCCCGCGCCGAAAAGAAGTCCCGGCGGAGCAGCGGGCGGCAAACACGAAGCTGGCGCAAGAGTACGGGATCGAGGGATTCCCGACCGTCATCGTGCTCGATTCAAGCGCAAAACCCCTCGGGCAATTCGGTTACGTGGAGGGGCTGACTCCGAATAAAGTGATCGAAGTCCTGAAGAAAGCCCAAACGGAGAAATGATGCGTTAGGCGAGACTGACCTGCTTCCGCCCGATGAGATGAAAACGATCGCGGTCATGGGGGGTGGCTCAGCTGGTTTTACGGCCGCCCGGCTCGCTTCGGAAAACGGCGCACGGGTTTTGTTTTTCATGGGCAACAACGCCGATCACGCCTCACTCTGCATCAATGCCGGCTGCATGCCGTCGAAGGCGCTCTTCGAGCCGATCGACGCGATGCACCACGCGAAAGCGCACGGCTGGCTGGAGGTAAAGCCGAAACAGCCTAACGAATACCTGACCCAGATCGTGCGCTGGAAAGACAACGAGATCGCGGAGTTTCGCGACTATCGACAGAAGGAGATCAGGGACCGAGCGAACGATACTTTTAACATCATTCGTTCGAACGCCTGCTTCACAGGTGATCATGAGATCGTGAGCGAAGGGAAACGCTACGCATTTGACGCGGCGATCATCGCCACCGGTTCGGTGACTATTTTTCCGAAAATCGCCGGACTCGATCTGTCGTGGGACGGGATCTGGACGAGCGATGAAATCCTGCAGAACACGCGCATCCCCAAGTCCCTCGCGGTCATTGGAGCCGGCGCGATCGGGCTCGAGTTTTCACTTCGTTATGCGCGACTCGGGTCAAACGTCACTCTGATTTCGCGCTCCGACATCCTTGCGGAATTTCCAACTCAATTTGGTGAGCGCATCACCTCGATTTACGAGAGCGAAGACATCCGCGTTCTGACTAAACGTGAGGTCGAGCGGATTACTCGCAACGCCGCTGGCGAATTTATTCTCGAGACACGAGGCGCGGACTCGATTGGGGCGATCGTGGCCGCAAAGGTCCTGCTTGCGACCGGCCGCCGGCCGGCGGTCGATCATATTGGATTGACAACGGCCGGCATTGAATTGAGCGCTAGCGGACGGCTTGAGATCGGAGACGACATGCGCGTGAAAGGAAAAGAGCATCTTTTTGCCGCGGGCGACGTTGCGGGGCTCCGGATGGTCGTGCATCACGCGCACATCGAAGCGGGAATCGCCGCCGAGAATGCCTGCAGCGATGGGGCTCGGAAATGGACGAAGCGTTCCAATATCGAAGTCATCTTTTCGGATCCCGAGTTTGCCTTTGCCGGCTGCACTCCGGCCGATGCGGAAAAAGACGGACACAAACTGATAAGCGCGGCGGCCGAAAGCAGAGACATCGGCAAGCTGCATCTGGCCGGGGACGATTCCGGTTTCGGTGAATTCTGGGCCGATGCGAAAACGGGGCGGCTAATCAGCGCGGGATTACTCTGCAGCGACGCAGCTAACCTGATTCATCTCCCGGCCTACGCGATCGATCATGAGCACACTGTGCATCAACTAGAAGACGCCGAGTTTTACCACCCGACCAAGATCGAGATCATTGCCGAGATCGGCGACACGCTTTGCCGGAAACTTGGCGGGCATCCGTTTGCGCGTGCGGACGAGTAAGCGAGAAGCCTTGGTTCCAGGAGACACAAAGGACATCCAGCGGGTTCGCCGGATGTCCCTTCGCAAGCGCCGGGAATCGGTTAGGACGATTCCCGGCACCAAACTAACGATTCCCTTTACGGGATCATGACTTGGACTTCGTTCGAGCAGTCGCCCGAGTCCGTCTCACACACCTGGTAGGTGAATGTCTGCCCACTCGCGTTCCGAAGTTTGTCCTGCGTGCTGCCATCGTCCGCTGTCGTCTGCACGACCGCACCGTCCCGCAGGACGTTGATATTGCCTCCATCAGCCGGATCCCACGTCAGGGTCACTTTTGCCTTATTGCCCCGCGCTCTCGGCCGCGCGCTAAGCGTAATGGTCTGGCCGCCAGTCGCGATCTTGAAACTGCCAATGCGCACTACCCATCCACTCACGCTGGTGGTCGGAACCCACTCGTTGCAATACCAGAAGGTCTGGTCGTCGGTCGGATCGACGGTGAGCGAAGTGTAGTCGCCCCAGCGATTGAAACTCGAGGTTTGCGAGCCGGTCCCGGTTACGATGTCAGCTTCACCGAGCGTCATCATTCCGAGCGGATCGCCGGCCAGCCGCCCAGTGTAAGAGACACTCGGAAAGACCGTCGAATTCGAGGCGCTGAAACCCAGAGCCATGTTGCCCTGGCCGTCCATCGCGATGCTCCCCATCCAGCGATGGATGCCGTCGGTCAGCCCTGGTGCATAGGTGCCCTGCTGGAAGATGAACGGGCTGCCATTAGGATCGCGCACTTCCCACCAGCGAACTCCAGAGACTTCGCCGTTGGGGCCCGATCCGGCAGACACCGACTGGTTCGTGACGAGTGATTCGTGGTCGCCAAAGTTGCGGTAAGCCAAACGAAACAACGGACGCTGGCGGTAACCCTGGTGATCGATCTTAACGCTCGTTCCGGGTTGCGGAATGCAAGCGCGCCCGCTGCCGCAAAGAGCCAGAATGGAGTTAAACGGGGCGGAGGTAATCGTGGAGGCCAGGGTAAAGGTTGAATTGGCCGGCGTGTTAAAGTCGGCGTGGAATCGGTAGAGATTCAACGCGTCGGTCGTTGCCCCGTAGGAGGCATTGTTATCCTGCGAGCCCATGTAAAAGTTCGGCGTGCCCGGTGGCGGCAGAGTCGATCCATCCAGGTCACTCGGGAGCAATCCATCGCCGACATTTGCGCCACCACCGATCGGCGGCACGAGGAAAGAGATGAGCTGCGGATTGGGATCACCAGCTATCGCCTGGGCGCGATTAAGAGCATAGGCGCCGATACCAACGAAGGTGACGCCGCCGGCAAACTCGCGGGTGCTGAAATAGTAGGCATCCGACCAGACGCCAGCTTTCGGGTAGTCGGGGAAATTGTTACCAGTCGAAAAGGCATAGCGATAATAGGAACCGGTGGGATCGCTGGTCGTGGAGATGGCGATACATTCCATATAGGGCGCTCCGGAAGCGGTAAACTGCGAAAGAAGCCAGCGATCGGCCAGCTGGTCATACAGCACAACAGGGTCACCAGAGTTTGAAGTCTGACAGGCGCCGCCAAATCCAGCCCAAAGGGTGTTGTTGGCGGCCGGACCAAAGAGCGAGTTGCCCGTCTTATCGAAAATCTGGAAGGTCAGGTTACACATCGCGACAATGTGGTTGGGACCGACAGCGGCATTCGGATCGGGCGGGACTACCCCATTGACATTCGGTTGAGCATTGAAGCTGACGAGGGGGCCCGGGATTTCCGTGCCACTCCCATTGGTTCCTCCCACCGTGGATTGAAGGACCGGATCCCATTCCGGTGCAAACCGGACTCGGAAAGGCCTGATCTCGCGGTCTTCGTTCTCCGCAATCTGACCCGGTCCAAGCGGC
This sequence comes from uncultured Verrucomicrobiae bacterium, assembly GCA_963819975.1. Lineage (GTDB taxonomy): Bacteria > Verrucomicrobiota > Verrucomicrobiia > Chthoniobacterales > UBA10450 > Palsa-1392. Next base: position 23,004 of record CAWFYE010000007.1, read on the forward strand.
GCGATCTTGATATCGCGGAGGGGCGGAGAGACGTCGAACTTGACTACCGGAGACAAGCCGCGGTTGACGCCCTGGATCCGGGGTGCCTTTCCCTGAGCCACCGCTTCGCGAACCGCAAAGAGCGCTAAGACCAGCGCGGTCAGGCACACTGCCGCGGAGAGAGCCCGTCGACTCACGAATCCAAATCTCTTGGATAATTTTTTCATAACAATATTCCCTCTCTTTTTAAGTTAGTTACCAACTCGACGCGCCAGAAGAAGAAGCGTCTTGTAAAGCCGGTCTTTAGAACCCTACGAAACTCTCGGATTGAATGTCAGGCTAATTATCCTTACATTCTTGTCAGGTTCATTGCTACGGGGCGTCAGGCGTTCGACGGACGGAACTAAATCCGGCCCCAAAAAGCGGAAAGGGCATCCAGCGTTATCGCCGGATGCCCTTCGCAAGCATCCGGGAATCGGTTAGGACGATTCCCGGAGCCAAACTAATGATTCCCTTTACGGGATCATGACGTCGAGTTCGTTCGAGCAGTCGCCCGAATCCGTCTCGCACACCTGATACGTGAATGTCTGCCCACTCCCGTTCCGAACTTTGTCCTTGGTGCTTCCATCGTCCGCTGTCGTCTGAACGACGACGCCGTCTCGCAGAACGTTGACGTCGCCGCCGTCGGCCGGAGTCCACGTTAGCTCGACTTGTCCGTTAACTCCCCGCGCTCTGGCGCGCGCTGTAAGCGTAATGGTCTGGCCGCCGCCGCCGATTGCCTCCTGATCGACAAAGGCATCCTGCTGGGAAGCGCCGCTGAGCGGAATGCGCCCGTCCGTCCACGTATGGATATGGCCGTCCGGTGAGGCGAAGCTGTAGTCATAGTCGCCTGCATATTCCGCGACAATGCCTGGGTCAGGCTGGCCGGGCAATGGAGTGACTACGTCCGAGAACGCCTCATCTGGTCCCCAGGTCGCTCCGTTGTCGGTTGATTTCCGTGCCCACATTCTGTAGCACGGAACAGCCGGGTTACCTTTGCTGCAGGTGGTGGCCTCGCGACCGTCATACCAGACCGCAAGCAGGCTGCCGTCGTCGCCGACCGTAATGTTAGGCTGCCACTGAGGGCGGGTGGTGGCATCAGTGTTCAACTGGAATGGCGCGGCAAAGGTGACGCCACCATCGGTGGAACGGATGTAGAAGACGTTGCCGGCATCGGCGCCGCTGCGTGAATCATAGACGTAATGCACAACGTTGTTGAGCGCAGCGGGCTGACCCCAGCCCATGTGCCGCCAGAAGGACGGGCCGTTAAACATACAAGCAAAATAGCTGTTGGACGCGCATGTGGTCACACCCGGGCCGGCGAAGGACGGACCGCTGTAAACCTGACTCCAGCTGTTACCGCCATCCGTGGATTTGTAGAAGAGGTTAGAACGGTTTCCCAGACCGCCGCCCATCTCATTCATCGACGCAAGATACAAAGTGCCCGTGGCGGAGTCGCCGGTCAGCTGCACGTTGCGGAAGAATGTGTTCGTGATCTGTCGCTCATTCGTCCAGGTCGCTCCATTGTCGGTCGAGTAGCGAACGTAGATGGCGCCGCCATTGCGAGCGAAATCATTCCAAGTGACATACATCCGGCCATAGAAGGGGCTGCTCGGATTATTGTCGGCCCAGGCTGATTCGCGGTCGTCGGAGCCGCCGGTGTGGACGCAGAAATGGGTCCAGCTGTCAGCATTCGCGGGAGTGGTCGTCTTGTAACCGCCGAGGCCTTGAGCGCCGCAGCCGGCATCGAGCCAGACCGAATACCAAGTGCCTGTCGGCTTGTTGTACAAGATCACCGGGTCACCAAAAGTATTGGCAAAGGGGCTTTGGCCGGTGGACGCCCTGGTGAGGCGGGTGAAGGTAACGCCGCCGTCGGTCGAAACAGAGGCGCCGGAGATGTTGATCGGGTTGGCGTTTCGGCCGCGCGAGTCGTTGTAGGCAACGACGATCTCGTTAGTATTATCAGGATTAGCCGCCGTGAAGGTCTCCGATTGGGTAACATTGTTCCCAATCTCGGCGCCGGTAATCAGATCGACGTCGGAGTTGCCGAGCAACGGCGCCAACATTTCCTGGACCAACTGCGATGTATTGGCGAAAGAGTCGGCTGAACCTCCCTGCGCCTGGCCGCAGTAAATCATGAGCGCTCCAGCGCGCAGGTTTTCCTGCATTTGGACGCCGAGGTTCGGAATGCTGGCGCAGTCGAATGCTGCCGGGACAAGCGGATCGGCGGTAGTTGTCTTATTCCTCTGCTGCGCTTGGGCAGAGAACGTGCCCATGCCAATCAGCACAAGAAAGACGCCGGAAAGAACCAAAAACAGGCCGGTTAGGACCCGTAGATGGAAGAAGGCGGATTGTGAAGTGGATTTTTTTATCATAGTAGATGCGTATTAGTGTTGAAGTGTGGTGCGCGGCCAGGGACATCCCAGCCTCCCTGAGGCTATCAAAGTGACGGGCTGATTGTCCCGTACTTTCTTCCTTACAATTCGGCAATGTATTCGCGGGTGAGATGCAGCGCCTTCGGAGGGGCAAACGCGGCATCGTTGGAAACAAGGAGGTGAATCGATTGATCCGATTCTTGGTCGATTGTTAGGCCGCGGGCGGCTTTGAAGGATCCTCGCCCGAACCACGAACCGCTTTGAACGATCCACTTTTTGACGGCTTGGCTTTGGGATCAATTGGATCCTGATCGAGAGGAAAGAACGTTGCTTCTCCCGTGATCGCGCCTTCGGATCCAATTTTTCCCTTCAAGACCAATGTCCCCCTGTCGATTCCGATGTTACCCAGTGGAAATTGCATCGGACCGGAAATCGTGACAGAGCCTTCGTCGCCCTGAATCCAGTTTCCCTCCAAAGGCTCACTGGATCCCCAGACCTTGGCTCCGGCATCCAACAGCTGAAAAGAGCCCTTCCCAGACTCGTGACATTCGAAAAGCACGGAGCGGTGTACTCCATTTTCGAATGTGATTTCGATTTTCCAATTGCCGATCATTTTTGGTGACTGCGCCTGAGAAAATGCAGTGCCTAACATGTTGGCCAGCCCGATTAAAATCACTACTGACTTAAAGCTTATCATGGTCTTGCGCTTTCCGTTTCACTAGTCCCAAACTCTTCCGCGTGGCACCCAAAAGCAAACCCATGACATAATCGAGAAGAGCCAGTAGCAGCGCTGGAAAGAAGAAGGGCATCCAGCGAACTCGCTGGATGCCCTGGTTGAACTTCGAACATACTTCCGGGAGTCGGCTAGGACGACTCCCGGAGCTAAACTGCCACTATTACGAGTCAGCCCTTACGGGATCATGACTTGGACTTCGTTCGAGCAATCGCCCGAGTCCGTCTCACACACTTGATAGGTGAACGTCTGCCCACTCGCGTTCCGAAGTTTGTCCTGCGTGCTGCCATCGTCTGCTGTCGTCTGCACGACCGCACCGTCCCGCAGGACGTTGACGTCGCCGCCGTCGGCCGGATCCCAAGTCAGAGTGACTTTTGCTTTATTGCCCCGTGCTCTCGGCTGCGCGCTAAGCACAATGTTCTGGCCGCCGCCTGTCGCCAGTTTGAAATTGGCGATGCGCGTCCGCCAGTTGAAGCTGCTGGTGGTGTCGTCGTACTCAGTCGTGAACCAGAACGTCTGGTCGTCGACGGGGTCCACCGTCATGTCGCTGTAGTCGCCCCAGCGACCGGAGGTCGAGATCTGCGAACCCGCACCGTCAAAGATATGACCTTCACCCTGCGTCATGGTGTTGATCGGGTCGGTCGCGAGGCGACCGGTGTAGCGGATCTGCGGATGGATCGACGAACTGGAGGCGCTGAAGCCAAGAGCAATGTTGCCCTGGCCGTCCATCGCCGCACTGCCCATCCAACGCCAGTCGGCCGTGTCCGGCTGATAGGTGCTGTCCTGGAAGGTCGTTATCGGACCCGCGGTGACTCCGCGCAATTCGAACCAGCGGATGGCCGCGATGTTGTTCGCCCGGACCGTGAAATTGCCGACGAGTGATTCGTGGTCGCCAAAGTTGCGGTAAGCCAGGCGATACATCAGTCGGTCGGCGAGGTTGCTGAGACCTTCACCGCCAAGCTGCGGCACCGAAGCAAAAAGTTGGGTGAATCCTGCTGTTGGCGACGTGCCAAAGAGGGTGAAGGTCGAGTTGGCTGGAACGGCGAAATCAACGTGGAAGTGGTAAACCCGATAGGTGCTCGTATCCGGGAAGAGGACGAACGAGTTCGGCGCGCCGGCCGGCGGCAACGTCGAGCCATCGAGGTCAGCTGGCTGCATCGGTGGATTCGAAGAGCTAAGCCTCGGCATCACGACCATCTCCGCGGAAGGATCTCCTGCAACCATTTTGATACGATTGAAGGCAAAGGCCTGCGGGCCGAGGTATGCGGTGCCAGAGGTGTTGAACACGTTCATGCTCATGTAGTAGGCGTCTGGCCATACCCCGAGATGCGGGTAGTCATAGAGAGCCGATCCGGCGACTGCCGCCAGATTGTAGTCATACCGGGAATAGCTCCCGGTAGCGTCGCTTGACGTCGAGACTGCGACACACTCGTGTGTGAGTCCCCCGGCAAACTGAGTGACGACCCAGCGGTTCGCAATCTGATCATAGAGCAGGATTGGATCGCCGTTGCCGCCGGTCTGGCAGACGCCGCCGAAGCCGGTCCAGATCGATTCGATGCTGTTCGGGCCAAGAACCGAAGCGCCAGTCGTCTTGTCGAAGACCTGGTAGCCTTCGTTCACGATCTGGACGTATTGCGTCGCGCCAACCTCGCCGTTGGTATCAGGCGGAGCGCAGTTACAACCGACGCCCGGGAAAGGGATGCCGGCAAAATTGAGGATGGGTGCCGGAATACTCGGGGCGAGCTTGCCCAGCCACGAGCCCTTTTGCACCGCCTGGTCAGGCACGTCCTTGTGAACCCCAGTAGAGACTCTCGGATTTTCGGCCGCCTCATGTTCTTGCACCCTTTGGACGGGCCAAGCCTCCACATCCCGCATCGCCGGTGACACATCGCTGTGATCGGGAAAGATGACCTTGACGCCGTTGTTCAGTTTGCTCGCCGCGCTGGCCGTTGAGCTCGAGTTAATGCTAAACGCCAAAAGCGCCATGCAGACGCCAAGAGAGCTGAGCGTGAATCCCATAAAGACACGCGGATTAATAAACGCGCGTCGAGAAGCTGACCTTTTATTCATATATATTTTGATATCTGTGAGTATGTACTACAGGTAAAGATCTTTTACCTGTTATGGAGGCTATGAAAGTTCGCGCCATCCGTCCACTAGCTTTTCATTACTTTTTGGTAATATCGCTTCGCAGGTGCTTTTTTTCTCTAATTTTACGGATGGCTGAGCGCTCTTTGCGGGTCGGCCCCGGGGAAACGCTCAGCGGGTGGCCGGAAACGCCAGGAGCAACCCAGCCAACAGGAAAGTCACCGCCGCCGAGAAGAGGCAGTATGGACAAAAGGCGTGCAAGACGAAGGCCTGCAAATAGAGAAAATAGAGAGAGGCCACAAACATCAGCCCGACCACCCCGATCAGCAATCCTCTCATCCGCGTGTAACCAAAAGCAGCCAGAATCGCCAGACTGAAGACGGTAAAGTAGGCGACCGCCCCGAAGGCGGCCGTCGGGATACCCCGGATCGTCGCATAAGCGCTTCCAAGCACGGCCGAGCAGCCGATGGCCGAGCCGCAGACCGCATCGTCGCCGGTCAGGTGCGCCACTGTCAGGAATGTTGCGTCCCCCAGCCCGAGGAGGGCGACGATCGCGAGCGACCAATACAAGGTGGGCGACGATCGCCGACGACCCACGCTGGTTTCATTCTCGAAGGCTTTTTTCCTTTTGCTGGACAACTTAACCTTTCTTCTTTTCCGCCAGCGCGCCCTCGATTGCCTGTTGCAGATTTTCCCGCCGGAAGCCATTCAGGACTTCAACTCCGTTGATGAAAATCGTGGGCGTGTTCTTGACCCCGCGCGCCACACCGGCATCGCCCTCGGAAATAATGCGCGCCTGCACTTCAGGGCTTTTCGCGTCCATCGCGAATTGGCCGCCATCGAGCCCGATCGACTCGGCATAGGCGGCAAAAAAGGTCGTCGGATCGGACGCCCTGCTCCAAACCGGCTGATATTTGTAAAGCATGTCGTGCATTTCCCAGAAATGCCCCTGCAGCCCGGCCGCCTCCGCAGCCATCGCCGCCTTGACCGCGTGCTTGTGCATCGCGAGAGGAAATTCGTGGAAGATGATCCTGATCTGCCCGCTATATTCCTTCTCCACCTCGTCAATCATGGCCGTCGCAATGGCGCAGGAAGGACACTGGAAATCCCCGTAGACCTCCATCGTCACCGGTGCGTTTGCCGGGCCGCGGGCATGAACGCTTTCATCTTCATCTTCCACGACCGAAGCCGGCGCAGTTGCCGCGGTAGATGCGGGCGCAGGTGAGGCCGCGGAGGAAGACGCGGCCGGCTTGATCGGATGCATTTTTGCCCGATAAAGCGCCGTCGCCACCCCGACCGTCAAAAGCCCCACCAGCGCGATGATGACGAAAGGAACATATCGTCTCATGAAGCTCGAAAAACCGTTCGCATCGGCCGCGACATTAATCGCATCTCGACCGACTCAAAACAAAAAACGATTCGTTAGGGCAATCGCCCGAACCCTTTGCGGGACGTTCGATCTCCCCTTGGCCCGTTGCTTTTCCGAGGCCGAATGTTAGCGTCGCCGCTCCGCGATGAGCCAGAATTACAAGGAGACTCTCAACCTGCCGAAAACGGATTTTCCGATGAAGGCCGGCCTCGCGACGCGCGAACCCGAGATCCTTCGTTCCTGGCAGGAAGCCCGGCTCTACGACCAGATTCAAACCGCCCGCGCCGAGGCCGAGCTTTTCGTCCTGCACGACGGGCCACCCTTTGCCAACGGTGACGTGCACATGGGGACCGCGTTGAACAAAATCCTCAAGGACCTGGTCGTGAAATCGAAAACCATGGCCGGTTTCCGCGCCCCTTACGTTCCTGGTTGGGACTGCCACGGTTTGCCGATCGAATACAAAGTGGTCAAGGAAACGCGCGGCCTTTCACCCCTCGAAGTGCGAAAGCGCTCGAAGGCGTTCGCCCTCAAATTCGTCGATATCCAGCGCGAACAATTCAAGCGCGTCGGAGTCTTCGGCGACTGGGAGAATCCTTACCTGACGATGAATCCGGCCTACGAGGCCGAGATTCTTCGCGCCTTTGCCGTCTTCGTGGAGCACGGGCTGGTTTACGAATCGATGAAGCCGGTTTTTTGGAGCACCGGCGCGCAAACTGCCCTGGCCGAAGCCGAGGTCGAATACCAGGACCGGGAGGACACGGCGGTCTGGGTGAAATTTCCCATCGTGACCGGCGCATGGAAAGAGAAGGCCAGCCTCGTCATCTGGACGACGACCCCCTGGACCTTGCCGGCAAATCTCGCGATCGCGGTCCATCCCAAAGAGCGCTACGTGGCGCAACGCTTCGTCCACAATCAGGAATCCGAAACGCTCGTCCTCGCCCAGAGCCTGGTCAGCGCGGTCGCCGCTGCCACCGGTTGGCAACCGGACGGTGAACCGCTCGAAACTTTCCCCGGGAGCAAACTTGAAGGCATCGGCGCGCAACACCCCTTTCTCCCACGCACCGCGATCGTCCTTGCGGCAGATTTCGTCACCATGGACACCGGTACTGGTGCCGTCCATATCTCCCCCGGGCACGGCGATGACGACTATACGTTAGGCAAAATGAACGGCCTGCCGATCCTCTCGCCGGTCGACGACCTCGGCCGCTACACTGAGGAAGCCGGTCTCCCCGAATTGGTGGGGAAATACGTTTTCGACGCCAACAGCGATATCGTCAGGCTGCTACGCGAGCGCGGCATGCTCATCGCCGAACAGGCTTATCAGCATTCCTATCCCTATTGCTGGCGCTCCAAAACCCCGATCATTTTCCGCGCCGTCGAACAGTTTTTTATCCGGATCGACGACCTGCGCGCGAAGGCACTCGACGCCATCGCCCATGTCCACTGGATCCCGGCCTGGGGCGAAAAAAGGATCGCCGGCACGGTTGAATCGCGGCCTGACTGGGTTATTTCGCGCCAGCGCAGTTGGGGCGTGCCGCTGCCCGTTTTTTACTCCGCCGAAGGCGCTGCGCTACTCGATCCAGAATGGATACGTCGACTCGCCGATCTCGTCGCCGAGCGCGGCTCCGACGTCTGGTTCGAGCTCGACGACGTCGCCCTCGCGCAAAGGCTCGATCTGCCGGAAGGAACCCGCCATCGCAACGACACGATCGATGTCTGGATCGACAGCGGCGTTTCCCATCGTGCCGTCTGCGCGACTCATCCCGAGCTGCGCGACCCGGCCGACATGTATCTGGAAGCGACCGATCAGCACCGCGGCTGGTTTCAATCGTCGCTTATGACGAGCGTTGCGCTGAATGATCGTGCGCCCTACAAGACGTGCGTCACCCACGGTTTTGTGGTCGATGTCGACGGAAAGAAAATCTCAAAATCGAGCACCTACAGCAAGCCGATGGACGCGGGCCATTTCGTCAGCCGGCACGGCGCTGATCTCGTCAGGCTATGGGTCAGCAGCGTCAACTACACCGACGATGTTCCCTTCTCGGAGGAAATGTTCACTCGACTCGGCGACACCTATCGACGGATCCGGAATACCCTTCGGATCTTGTTGGGCAACCTGCATGATTTCGAGCCGGGAGAACAGGAAATCAAAAAAGAGGACCTGACCCTGGTCGATCGCTGGATAATCGATCGTCTTCAGCAGGTCATCGAAGAAAGCCGCGCGGCCTATGCGGCTTACGAATTCCACAGGGTTTACCACACTCTCAACCAATTCTGCGCGGTCGACCTGAGCAGCCTCTACGTCGACATCACGAAGGACCGGATGTATTGCGATGCGTCCGGTTCGCGGCGGCGCCGCGCCACGCAAATGGCAATGCGCCAGATCTTCGACGCGCTCAGCCGGTTACTGGCGCCGATCCTCGCCTTCACCACCGAAGAGGCGTGGGGCTACCTTGGCGGCGCTGGCTCGATCCACCTCCAGCTCTTTCCCGTGCCTCAGGATAACCTGCGCGACAAGAATGTGAGGGAAAACATGGAAGAGCTACTCAAACTCCGCGGCATCATCGGCCAGGCGATCGAAAAGGCGCGCCAGGAAAAACTGATCGGCAACGCGCTCGAAGCCGCCGTCGTTTTGCGCTGCAACGAGCGCTTTGCAACGAACGTCCCGCGCGAAGAACTCGAAGAATTTTTCATCCTGAGCGACCTGAAACTGGAAGAAGCCGAGGAACCGAGCGCCTCCGTCAGCCTCACCCCTAACAAGAAGTGCGCGCGTTGCTGGCGTCACCGCGAAGCCGTTGGCACAATCGCCGCCCACCCCGACTTGTGCGACCGCTGCGCGGAAGTCATCGCAAAAAGATGAGATGCCGCCGCGAGCTTGGGAGAGTGCACGCGCCTCGCGTGCTGCGTTCGGCGCCCCGGAAAATTTCCACCGCGCTCCCATGAAAATCTTCCTCTACCTCACTCTCCCGCTCTACGCGCTCGACCAGATCACAAAACATCTCGTTCTCCGCTTCATCGATCCCTCCGACCCGCATGTCGTGATTGCCAATTTTTTCACGCTTGTCCACGTCACCAACACGGGTGCGGCCTTTGGTTCTTTCCGCAACAACAATGGCTTTTTCATCGTCCTTTCCTGCATCGCGCTCCTCGTCGTCCTCTACCTTCTCCTGCGGAAACAACCGCGCGATCCCTGGCAGCGCATCGCGCTTGGCCTGCTTCTCGCCGGCGTCCTCGGCAATCTTACCGATCGCCTCCTCCACGGTCACGTGATCGATTTTCTCCTCTTCGATTTGCACCTTCCTTTCGCCCATCCCTGGCCGGCCTTTAATGTCGCCGACTCCTGCATCTGCATCGCCGTTGCCTGCTTTATGGTTTATTCCTTTCGCGACTCGCGCGCCTCGAACGCGTCGCAGAGTTCGGCTTCAAAATAGAAGCGTTTCGCGGAAAACGAGCCGGACCGCGGCCCTCGGCGTCGCCAGCAACATTCCCAGAAAAGCGACTAAACCCGCCGCAACCGCCACCGCTCTAAGGCCCTTCGGGTTCTCGACAGCCGCCCAACGAGAGACGAGCATCCCGCTGTGAAACGTGTCCCTGTCGGGCAAGACGAAACGCCCATGCTCGCGACCGCGCGCTCCATCGTCGAGCGCCTCCGCGGCGCCGGACACGTCGCCTACTTCGCAGGCGGCTGCGTGCGTGATCTGGTTCTCGGCCAAGCCCCAAAAGACATCGATATCGCGACCGACGCGCGCCCGGAAGAAGTGCAGAAAATCTTCCGGCGCACCTACGCAGTCGGCGCGCACTTTGGCGTCGTCGTCGTGCTCGAGAACGACCAGCAATTCGAGGTCGCGACCTTTCGCTCCGATGGAGCCTACCTCGACGGACGTCATCCAAGCGCGGTTAGTTTCTCTTCGCCGGAAGAGGATGCGCGGCGACGCGATTTCACGATCAACGGCATGTTCTTTGATCCGCCTAACGATGCCGTGATCGACCTCGTTGGCGGCCAAGATGACCTCAAAGCCCGGCTCGTTAGGGCGATCGGCGAACCGGCACAGCGTTTCGCGGAGGATAGGCTCCGCCTGCTGCGGGCGATCCGTTTCGCGACCGTGCTCGAGTTTGAAATCGTGCCCGCGACCTGGGCGGCGATTCTGCAGGCCGCTCCCACCATCAGGGAGATCAGCGCCGAGCGGATTCGCGAAGAATTGGTCCGGATCTTCCTCTCTCCGCAACGCACACGGGGCTGGGATTTGCTCGATGCCAGCGGGCTGATGAAAGAGATCCTGCCCGAGCTCGAGGCCATGAAAGGTTGCGAACAGCCTCCCCAGTTCCATCCGGAAGGCGATGTCTTCCGGCACACCCGGATCATGCTGCAGCTTTTGCCCGGTGAGGTTTCACTCCCGCTCGTCCTGAGCGTTCTCTTTCACGACATCGGCAAACCACCGACCGCGACTGTCGATCCGGAGGGACGGATCCGGTTCAACGGCCACGATCGGGTTGGCGCCGAAATGACCGAAGCGCTGATGGAGCGGCTCCGATTTTCGCGACTGGAAATCGACGCGACAGTCGAAGCGGTACGGCAACACATGGTTTTCAAGGACGTCCCAAACATGCGGGTAGCGAAACTAAAGCGTTTCATCGCCCGCCCGACCTTTGCCGACGAACTGGAGCTGCACCGAGTCGATTGCACAAGCAGTCACGGCATGCTGGACAATTACGAATTTCTCCGGCGCAAACAGGAGGAATTCGCCCACGAACCAATCATCCCGCCGCCCCTCGTGACAGGCGACGACTTGATCGCGCTCGGAATGAGACCTGGCCCTCGCTTTGGCGAAATCCTTGAGGCAGTCGAGACCCAGCAATTGGAAGGTACGCTCCGCGACCGGGCCGGGGCGTTGGCGTGGATCAAAGAGAGATATCCGGGAGAAGCGCGCTAGCGATAATCCAAGAGCCTGCCACCCCACGAAGTGTGGATCTCGAGAAAACAAACGCGCTCGCCCCGTTTCCGGGAGCGAGCGCGCTCGCTTTAATCGGAATTACCCGGCGCCTTAGGGAGGAAGGGCCGTGCCCGACTTGGATTTCACCAATCCGATATCGGCGCTGCTAATGTTGCCGTCCACCATCACGTCCTCGCGGAAGTTGGAGCCGGTCACCGGATTGCCGGATTGCGACTTTGTCTGGCCGATGTCGGCCGAGTTAACATTTCCATCCGCCGTCGTGTCGCCGATCAGGAAACTGAGATTTTAGGAAATTTTTGTGAGAGACGGACGGATGGGACAGGGGAGGCTTCCACCACGGCCGCAAAGCCGTTGTTACCGCTCCGGCGACAGCGAGATTCCCTTCCGATGTACGACAGGTAGCCTCCATGGTTGGCGCAGTGCGGTATCGGAGCGTCAAAAAAACACTGCGGCCTCCGCGAACTCTGCGGTTAATTTAAAGCATGAAGATTCTCATGATCAGCAGCGAAGGCTGGCCCCTCGCCCGCCCGGGCGCGCTCGCCGATGTGCTCGTCGCTCTGCCCCGCGAATTGAAAGCCCGCGGCCACGAGGTCGCGCTCGCCATGCCCTACTACCGCGAGATTCGGCAGAACAAAAAGATCACAACCAAGCCGCTCCACGTCAGCCTCGAAATCTCGTTAGGCGACAGAAATCTCGAAGCCGATCTGCTCGAAGGCCGGACGGCGGAGGATCTCCAAATCTTTTTTGTCCGCTGTGACGAGCTTTACGATCGTGCCGGGATCTACACCGAAAAAGGCGAACCGTATGAAGACAACGCCGCCCGCTTCATCTTCTTCAGCAAAGCGGCGGTCGAGATTGCGCGCCGCATGACGCCGAGTCCGGAGATTCTGCACTGCCACGACTGGACGGCCGCGCTCGTGCCCGTCCTCGTGCGCGACCAGGGTCTGCCTTTTGCGGCTGTGCTTTCGATTCATCATCTCGCCGAGCAGGGCAATTTCGACAGTTGGGATTTTGCGCTCACGAATCTCCCGGGCCGCTATTTCGACCTCCGCGGCGTCGAGTATTTCGGTCGACTCAATCTTCTCAAGGGCGGCATCCTCTTCGCCGATCGGGTCGTTCTCTCGAGCGAACCTTACGCGCATCAGATCCAGAATCCGTCGTTAGGCGAAGGCCTCGATGTTGTCCTGCGAGAACACGCCCAACGGCTGGCCGGCATCCTCGGCGGGGCCGATTACCGGCGCTGGAACCCGGCGACTGACAAGCTTCTCCCGGCCCGTTTCGGCCCGGACAAACTCGAGCGCAAGACGGCCTCGCGTGACGCTCTCCTCGCCCAGGTTCAGCTCGCGCCCAGCCCGCGCGGACCGGTCTTTGGAATGGTCACGCGCCTCACCGGAGCGAAGGGCTTCGACATTCTCATGCCAGTACTGGATCGCCTTTTGGCCGATGATGTGCGCCTTGTCATCCTCGGCAAAGGCGACCCGGCCTACGAAACCGCTCTCGCCATTGCGGCCCGCAAATACCCCGAGCGGCTCGCCTATCGGCACGATTACGATGAAACACTCGCGCACCTGATCGAAGGCGGGAGCGATATCGCCCTCATCCCGTCCCGGGTCGAGCCGGGCGCCTTTAGCGCCATGCACAGCCTTAAATATGGCGTCCTCCCGATCGCGCGCGCCACCCGCGGTGTCGAGCAGATCATCGTCGATTACGATCCTTCCACCGACAGCGGTTACGGCTTTCTTTTTTACGAATATGGGAGCGAACCGCTCTGGGACGCGATCAAGCGGGCCCGGGAGGTTTTCGAGAACCGGACGGAATGGGAGCGGTTAAGAAAACGGGCCGCGGGCCTCGATTTTTCCTGGGCACAAGCGGCCGAAAGTTACGAAGCACTCTACGGCGGTCTGCTCGCGCAGCATTCGCAAGCCGCGTAAATTTAGACTTTGGAATTGCGGTGACCACCTCGCATTTGCGCTAGGGTTTAGCCGCTTTTCAGACGCCGATCGTTAAGCCCAAGTCGCGCAGGAGCGTCACGTCTGCATCCGCCGCCGGATTGCGTGCGGTGAGCAGTTTATCGCCGTAAAAAATGGAGTTCGCGCCGGCAAAGAAACAGAGTGCCTGGCCTTCTCGCGTCAGCCGGGTGCGGCCGGCCGCGAGTCGCACCCGCGCCCTCGGAATGGCGAGGCGGGTGACGGCGATTAGCCTAACGAGATCGAAAATGTCGATCGGCGGCTGTTCCGCGAGCGGCGTGCCCGGCATTGCCATCAGGCAATTGATCGGCACACTCTCCGGTTGCGGATCGAAACCGCTCAGGACCTCAAGCATTCGCAGCCGGTCGTGCACACCTTCCCCCATCCCGACGATCCCGCCGCAACAGACCGACATCCCGCTCTCCTGCACCGCCGCGATCGTCGCTAGGCGATTTCCGAACGTATGGGTGCTGACGATTTCGGGATAAAATTCCGGCGAAGTATCGATGTTGTGATTGTAGGCCGTCACGCCGGCCTCCTTCAATTTGCGCGCCTCGTTAGGCCCGATCTCGCCTAACGTCACGCAGACTTCCATCCCGAGCTGGCTCACTTCCCTCACCGTCTCCAGGATCTGCTCAAATTTTTCGGTCCCCTCGCGCACTCCGCGCCAGGCCGCGCCCATACAGAAACGGGTTGCGCCCTGCGCCCGGGCCCGTTGCGCCGCGCTCATGATCTCATCGACCGGCATCAGCTCCTCCCGCTCCAATCCGGTGGAATAATGCGCACTTTGCGCGCAGTAGGCGCAATCCTCACTGCAACCGCCGGTCTTGATCGAGAGGAGACTGCAGCGCTGCACCTGCTCGCCGCGCCAATGCTCGAGGTGGACCGCGCGGCTCTGCGAAATGAGATCAAAGAGCGGCTGATCGTAGAGCCGTTTGAGTGCGGGCAGATTCATCGGTGGCTTATTCTTAAACGCAGAGACCGCCGCGTGCACAGAGAGAAGAAGGAAAAGTTGGCCGGGGCGGCGAGAGCAGGGAGCGCTTCACTCGCGGACCGACCGGGGTGTAGCGGACACAAGCAGCCCGACGAGGAAGAGGGTGACGGCGGCGGAGAGCAGGCAGTAGCGGCAGTATTGGTGGAGGACGAAGGCCTGCACGTAAAGGAACCAGAGAGTCCCGAGAAACATGAGCCCGACCGTGAGATTGAGGATCAAACGGGCGCGCCCGCGACCGAAAACGGCCAGGACTGCGCTGCTAAAGACTGTGAAATAGGCGAGAAGCCCGAGCGCCGCGACCGGGATCGGGCCGAAATGAGAATACTTGCTCGAGAGAACCTCGGAACAACTGGCGGAGCCGCCGCAGGCCGCGGCCTGCCCGGAAAGATCGAGCACGGTAAGGTAAAGAGCATCAGCCAATCCGGCCAGGGCAAGGAGGGCGGCCAGCGAATAAACGATCGTAGCCGCGTCCGGCCTGGAGGCGCGGGCTGGTTGTTGTTGCCGGCGAGCCATTATGGTCGTCCCGGAGCTTCGGCCAGCGCGGCCTCCACCGCGGCGCGAATGCTGACCGGTCCCTGCGCAAGGTTGATAGATTTGCCGTTCACAAAAACCGTCGGGGTGAGAGTGAGACCGAGTTTGGCGGCACGGCTTTCGTCAGCCGAAACGCGCTCGTTCACCTCCGGGCTCTGCATGTCCCGACGAAACTTTTCCGGATCGAGCCCGAGAGTTTGGGCATAGCCGACGAATAATCCGTCCGGCACGGTCGCTTTGCTCCAGAGCTCCTGTTCCCGATAAAGGAGATCGTGCATCTCCCAGAAGCGGTTCTGCAGACCCGCCGCTTCCGCGGCCTGAGACGCGCGACGGGCGTTGAGATGCTTGGCAAGCGGGAAGTGGCGGAAGATGAGCCGCACCTTGCCCGCAAAATCCCGCTCGATTTGGTTTAGCGGCTCCGACAACATGCCGCAGGGCGGGCATTGGAAATCGCCAAACTCCTCGATCGTGACGGGAGCCCGGGCCGGACCGCGGATATGCGCCGTTTCTGCCCTTGCCGGTTCGTTCGCTTCGACGGTCGCCGACGGCGTCGGAGCTTTCTTTGCCTTGTAAAGGACGACCCCGGCGGCCGCCGTGATGAGGCCGACGACGCCAATGATCAGGTACGGGAGCCAGCGTTTCATCGGTCGAGAGCAGTAGTCGCAGCTCTGCAACCTTTCAAGGCCGAGGTTTATTTGCCAACGCAGAACGGTTCCGGCGTCGAGTTGCGCGCCGGCGACGGACGCAGCCTGGTGCCTCTCGGAAAGCGACGCCCACCTGAATCAGACTGCAATCGGAGCCTTAATCGCGGGATGCGGGTCGTAGCCGACGAGCGTGAAATCTTCGAAGCGGAAATCGTGGATAGTTTTCACGGCGGGATCCAATTCCATCCGAGGGAGCGGGCGCGGCGCCCGGGCGAGCTGTTCGCGCGCCTGCTCGAGGTGGTTCCGATAAAGATGCAGATCGCCAAAAGTGTGGATGAATTCGCCACTCGTTAGGCCAGAAACCTGGGCCACCATCATGGTGAGGAGGGCGTAACTCGCGATGTTGAAGGGCACGCCAAGAAAAAGATCGGCGCTTCGCTGGTAAAGCTGGCAACTGAGCGCGCCGTCCTGAACGTGGAATTGAAAAAGCGCGTGGCAGGGCGGCAAAGCCATCGCGTCGACTTCGGCCGGATTCCAGGCCGTGACCATGAGCCGACGACTGTCCGGGTTGGTTTTGATCTGCTCGATGACGCGATCGATCTGGTCGATTCGCTCGTCGTTAGGCCCGCGCCAGTCGCGCCATTGCGCGCCGTAGACCCGGCCGAGGTCGCCCTTTTCGTCGGCCCATTCGTTCCAGATGCTGACTCCGCGTTCCTGGAGGTAGGCGACGTTCGTATCGCCGCGCAAAAACCAGAGCAACTCGTGGATGATCGATTTGAGATGGAGCTTCTTCGTCGTGAGGAGCGGAAAAGTTTCCCGCAAATCGAACCGGGCCTGCGCCCCGAAAACCGAGAGCGTCCCGGTGCCAGTGCGATCGGTGCGCGTTTTTCCTTCCTCAAGGACGAGCCGAAGAAGGTCGAGATATGCCCGCATGACGAAAGACCGCCTAACGAGTTACAAAATGCGCCAGCGCGGGCGCTTCGTCTCCGGGTCGGTTTCCCAAAGCCGGACGCCGCCCGGATAGACGTTGCGGTTGTGCCCGAGCTCGAAGCCATCGGGTAATTTCTCGAGCGACCTCGCGTTCCCGCCCCCGAGCACGACGTAATCGGCGATGACCGCGAGTTTGAGATGCTGGATGGCGTGAAGCGTTTCGCGTTGCCATTCCTTTTTGCCGAGACGCTCGAGACCTTCGTCGCCGAGCCAGTCTTCGATGATTCCGTCGCCAAAAGGCAGGTCGCCGAACTCGAGCGACAGGAGATGTTCTTTCCAGACGAGGGCCGAGCCGAGCCCGGTCCCGAGCCCGAGAAATAGCATTCGACCGCCGCCATGATAACTCCCGAGCGCCTGGAGAGCGGCATCGTTGATCAGGCGTACCGGTTTCCCGAGCGCTTTCGCGAAATCGAAGCCGGCCCAGCCTTTTCCGAGATGCTTTGGATCGCTCGCGATCTTCCCGTCGCGCACCGGCGCGGGAAACCCGATCGAGACAGCGTCGAAGCTCCAGTCGCGCGTCGCTTCCTTGATCTCCTTGACCGCTTCGTCCGGACCGAGCTTCAGACCGGAAGAAAATTTCCGACGCTTCTCCTCCTGAGAGATCATCAGCTTGACGTTGGAACCGCCGACGTCGATGACCAGAATTTTCTTCATTTCCGGTCGTTAGGCAATTTCTTGATCGGCGAGAGGCGCATTTTGGCGGCGTTTTGTTTCTCGGCCAGTTTTTTAGCCTGGCGGCGCGAATGTTCGCGGAATTGCAGTTGCGCCTGGGAACGCGGCGCGCCTTCCTCCGGCTTCAGCCGCACATAACTTCCATCGGGTTGCAGCTCGCGCGCCTTGCCGTAATCGGTCAAAAAACGCGGGAGCACTTCGTCGATGATTTCGTGGCGCAGGGCCGGCGCCTCGATCGGAAAGGCAATTTCGACCCGGCGATAGAAATTGCGCGGCATCCAATCCGCGCTGGCGAGGAAGAGGTCGGCCTCGCCATTGTTTCCGAAGTAATAAATGCGGCTGTGCTCGAGGAAACGCCCGACGATGCTGATGACCCGAATGTTTTCGCTCAGGCCGGGAATTTTCGGCCGAAGAGAGCAGATTCCCCTCACGATCAGGTCGATCTTCACCCCGGCGCAGGAAGCTTCGTAAAGTTTCTCGATGATCTCCTGATCGACGAGCGAGTTCAGCTTGGCCACGATCCGGGCCGGCTGGCCGGCGGCGGCGTGATCGCGTTCCCGCTCAATCATCCCAACGACCCGCTGGTGGAGATCGAAGGGAGCGACGAAGAGCTTTTTCAACCCGGGATAACCGGCCAGCCCGGTCAGGGTGTTGAAGACGATTGCCACTTCCTCGGTCAGGCCGGGCGCGGTCGTGAAGAGGCTGAAGTCGGTGTAAATGCGCGCGGTCTTGGTATGGTAGTTGCCGGTCCCAAGATGGACATATTGGCGGAGCCGGTCGGGATCGCGACGCACGACGAGGAGCACCTTGCAATGCGTCTTCAATCCGACCACGCCGTAGACGACGTGCGCACCGGATTCCTCCAGACGGCGCGCCCACTGGATATTGGCCGCTTCGTCAAAGCGCGCCCGCAGCTCGACCAGTGCGGTCACCTGCTTGCCGTTGCTCGCCGCATCGATCAGCGCCTCGACAATCGGCGAATCGCCGCTCGTCCTGTAAAGAGTGATCTTGATCGCGAGAACAAGCGGATCTTTGGCCGCACTTTCCACCAACTCGACCACCGGGTCATAACTCTCGTAAGGATGATGCAGGAGGATGTCCTGCTTTCGCATCACCTCGAAAATATCAGCGTGCGGCGGCAGAGCGACGTCGCGCGCCGGCTGGAAGACGCGGTCCTTGAGCTTGGCAAAGGCATCGTTCGAGACCAGCGGCGCGAGGTGGGTCATGGAAAGCGGGCCGTCGACTTTGTAAAGGTCAGCCTCGGTCAGTTGGAAAAAATCGAGCAGCCGATCCGAAAAATCCTTCGGGCAATCGGCCTCGACTTCGAGACGGACAGCGTTGCCCCGGCTCGAACGTCGCAGTTCTTGCTCGATGCTGCGGAGGAGGTTTTCCGCCTCCTCTTCATCGACGTAGAGATCGCTGTTTCGGGTCACGCGAAAGGCATGCACGCCATCGAGAATGAGCCCGGGGAAAAGATCGGCCACGTGCTGTTTGATGAGCGAGGCGAGGTAAATGTAGTTCCAGCTCTCGTCGCCCTTTTCCCCTCGCGGCACGTGAATGAGACGCGAGACGGCGCGCGGCACCTGCACGATGGCGTGCATCGGTTCGCCGCCTTTTCTGGCCCGCGCCCTCACGAGAAGGTTATGGCTCTTGTTCAGGAGCTGCGGGAAGGGATGGCTGGCGTCGACCGCCAGCGGGGTGAGCATCGGAAAAACTTCCTGCTGAAAATAACGGCGCGCCCAAGCGGCGCGTTTCGCACTCAGGTCCGCCATGTGATGGATGAAAATCTGGTTCTGGCGCAGGAGCGGCTCGATCTCCTCGTTCCAGAGCGCGTATTGCTCCGCTACCATCTCGTGCGCGACGCGCACAATCGCCTCGAAGGTCGCGGTCGGGCTCATCCCGTCGGGCCCAACGTCGCTCGTCTCGCTGGCGATCTGTTGCTTGATGCCGGCGACGCGAATCTCGAAAAATTCGTCCAGATTCGAGCTCACGATCCCGAGGAACTTGACCCGCTCGAGGAGCGGCTGGGCCGGGTCCTGCGCCTCTTCGAGAACACGGCGGTTAAACTCGAGCCAGCTCAGCTCGCGGTTGATGAAATTTTTCGGGGCGGAGAAATCAGCCTTCGCCGGCTGGTCGTTAGGTGGGGGCATCGGCACGATGTTGGCCGGCAACGCGGGATCGGATGAGGTGGCGCGGTTCGGCATGGCAGAAAAAGCCGCGGACCAGCGGACCGGCGGCGGAGGATAAGAAACCTCACCCGCCCGCGCGCGCAAATCATGTTGTAGACCCATCGTTCTGCGAAGCGCGGGGGACCGCATCGAAGCGGAACCAGGGCGGCGTTTCGCAGATCGGAACGTCTACAAGGCGGCGTCCGAATCTCGCGCACTGGCGGAGACAGTATCGCCGCACACGACGGGGCCGGACTATGCCTCAGTCGCGAATCCCTCTTGCGGCCGACAAGGCCGCCACTACATGGCACGCACCCGGAAGAAGAAAAAGATCGGTCCGTTGGAACTGGAGCTCTTCGAGTGGGTCGCCGTCCTTCTCGCATTCCTCGGGGTCGTGGCGGTCTTCTGCATCTTTTTCATTCGTCGACACGTCATCGAGTACCACGTCGAGCACACCTACGCGGTGAATGCGCCGGAATTCTTCGGCTCCGCGCTCGCGCTTTACGACCCGGTCCCGATGGGGGGAAATAAGCTCGAACTCCTGCAGGATGGCGACGCTTATTTCCCCGCCATGCTCGCGGCCATTCGGGGCGCAAAAAAGACGGTCAACTTCCAGGCTTATATTGTCTATTCCGACGAGACCGGGCGGAAATTTCGCGACGCTCTGATCGACCGCGCGCGCGCCGGAGTGGAAGTGCGCGTCCTGCTCGATGGCGTCGGGTCCGGGTGGAGCCTGGATAATTCCGACGTCAAAATGATGAAGGACGCGGGCTGCAAATTTGCCTACTACCATCCTCTTCTTTCCTGGCGGATCGATCGGACCAATCGCCGCTCGCATCGCCGGGTTCTCGTCGTCGACGGCAAAGTCGGTTTTACCGGCGGAGTCGGTTTTGCCGATCAATGGTCGGGCCACGCCCAGGATGAAAAGCATTGGCACGACGTGCAGGTGCGGGTGGAGGGCCCGCTCGTCAGCGAATTGCAAAATGCTTTCGAGGAACATTGGATGAAAACCTTCGGCGAGACCCTGAGCGGCGCCGACCAATTCCCCGCCCTCGCGCCCGTCGGCGAAGTAAAGGGCCAACTGATCTCCTCGCACTCCTTCTCCATGGCACCCGTCCCATTGACCCAGGCGATCGCCTTCGCCGCCGCGGAGAGGCGGATCTGGATTACCAACGCCTACTGCGCACCAAGCGAGGATCAGGTAGAGCTGCTCGTTAAAGCGGTCCAGAGGGGCGTCGACGTCCGTCTGATCGTGCCGGGACAGCATAACGATCAGCCCCTCACGAAAAGCGCGGGACGCTCCGCTTACGGCAAAATGCTGGAGGGCGGGGCGAAGATTTTCGAATACCAGCCGACTATGATTCACACCAAGGCGATGGTGATCGACGGGCTTTTCTCGCTCGTCGGTTCCTCGAATCTCGATCCACGCTCCTCGGCGATAAACGAGGAACTCGATCTGGCCATATACGACGCCGGGTTTGGGCACACGATGGAAGCGATGTTCGAGAGCGATCTGCAGCACTCGACCGAATACACCTATGAGCAATTCAAGAACCGCTCGCTCTGGGAACGCCTGACCGAGTGGGTCATGCTCCCGTTTCGGTCGCAGTTGTAAGTCAGCTTTTTTAAGCTTCGGCAAAGGTCCGAACCACTTCCAATCCGGGACTCAGGATGACGAACTCTGCCTCGCGACCTACTTCGAGCGCACCTTTGTTCTTCCAACCCATCGCCCGCGCCGGCGTTTCCGTCGCCATCCGAACGGCTTCCTGCACCGGGGTGCCAACTTCCTCCACCATCCGCCTAACGAGATCGATCATGCGCGAGGCGCTCCCCGCGAGCGCGGATCCATCCGCCATCCAGCAGGCGCCGTCGCGTAACACACACTCCGCTCCACCGAGCTCGAACCGGCTGTCGTTAGGCAAGCCCGCCCCCGCGGTCGCGTCGGTCACTAGGCAAATCCCCGCCGCGCCTTTCGCTCGGTAGAGCATCCGCATCAGGGTTGTGCCGACGTGACGACCATCCGCGATGAGTTCGCAAAAAATCTCCGGCTCACTGAGCGCGAACTCGAGCAGGCCGGCCACCCGTTCTCCATCGCGACGGCGGAGGGAGGACATGCAGTTGAAAGTGTGGGTGACCTGCCGCATTCCGCGCTCGAATCCGGCTCGCGCCTCCTCCTCCCAGGCGTTGCTATGCCCGCCGCTGCTCGCAATTCCAATTTTCGTTAGGCGAGAAATCAACTCAAGCCCGCTCGGCATCTCCGGCGCAAGCGTCATTCGCTTGATCGGGCGGGTGTTTTCGAGCAGGGCCGCGACCAGTTCCGCGCGCGGCTCCACGATGAAGTCAGCCTGCTGAGCTCCGTGTTTCTCTCCCGAAATGAAGGGACCTTCGACATGCGCCCCGCACAACTGCGGAATCTTGGCCATTTCTCCTTCAATCGCGTGCACGACGCGGACGATCTCGGCGATCGGCGCGGTCACGGTCGTGAGGAGGAGTGAGGTCGTACCACCGCTGGCGTGGTAATCGCAAATCGCGCGAAACGCATCCGCCGTTCCCTCCATCGTATCCCGCCCGACCGCGCCGTGGACGTGCAGGTCGATGAAGCCGGGGGCGAGATAATTCCCCGCGAGGTCCACGACTTCTTCCCCGCCGTTCGGAGTGAGCGCACCGAGTTCGACGATCCGGCCGCCCTCCGTCCGGAGCGCGAGTCCGTCCTCGGTCCGGTCCGGAAAAATCAGTCGTCCACTGGTGAAGATCATCGCCGTCCGCATCATTGCGTTTCCCGGGGCGGCAGTCCATCATCCTCCTGATGGCTCCCGAGTTCGATGTCGCGATCGTGGGCGGCGCCTTTTCCGGCGCCGCCACCGCCCTGCTCATGAAGCGGCGCCGGCCCGAGACGCGCATCCTGATCATCGAGAAAGCGACCGAGTTCGATCGCAAAGTGGGCGAATCGACGACCGAGGTGAGCAGTTGTTTCCTGACCAAGGTGCTTGGCCTAACGAGCTATCTCGGGCACGAGCAACTGACCAAACAAGGTCTCCGGCTCTGGTTTGCCAATCGCCCCGACCAGCCTTTCGACGACTGCGTTGAAGTCGGCGCCCGCTATCAGGCGCGGCTTCCCACTTTCCAGGTCGATCGTGCGAAACTCGATGCTCACCTCCTCGAGTTGACGCGCGCGGCCGGTTGCGAAGTCTGGAAGCCGGCCAAGGTGACGCGCTGCGAGCTGACGGGCGCGAGCGGCCAGTCGTTAGGCATAAACGTCGAGGACGAAGAACGCGAAGTGCGCTGCCGCTGGGTGATCGACGCCAGCGGGCGGGCTGCTTTTCTCGCCCGCAAACTTGGTCACTTCCGCCAGAACACCGCCCACCCGATTAACGCTATCTGGGCCCGTTTCACCGGGGTGAAAGACTGGGACAGCTACGAGTGGCGGGAGAAATTTCCCGAATACGCAGCCGCCTCGCGCACCGGCCGGGTCTGGGCGACGAACCACCTCATGGGCCAGGGCTGGTGGTGCTGGATCATTCCGCTCAAGGGCGGCGATTTCAGCGCCGGGCTGGTTTACGACAGCCGCCTTTTTAAGCTTCCGGAAGGCGCGAGCCTCGGGGAGCGGCTGCACGAACACATCCTGACGCATCCGGTTGGTCGCGAGATTTTCCGGGAGGCGAAAGTGGTCGAGCACGATGCGCGCGCCTATTCCGCGCTCCCTTATTACAGCGCGCAGGTCTGCGGCGAGGGCTGGGCGATCGCGGGGGACGCGGCCAGCTTTATCGATCCGCTCTACAGCCCGGGACTCGACCTCTGCGCCTACACCACCACGGTGGTGAGCGATCTCGTCGTCCGATCGTTAGGCGGAGAGGATCTCACGGAACGGCGGCGCTATTACAACGAGCAGTTTGTGACCACCTATCGCCACTGGTTTGAGACCCTCTACCAGGACAAATACTTCTACATGGGCGAAGCCGATCTCATGTCGGCCGCGCTCCTCCTCGATGTCGGGACTTATTTCATTGGACTCGTTAGGCCGGTCTACGGAAATCCGGAGCGAGCTTTTCTGGAGCTGCCGTTTGAGGGAACGCCCGGTCGGCTCTTTGCCGGAATGATGAAATTCTACAACCGACGCCTCGTCGCGCTGGGGAAAAACCGAATCGCGCACGGCGTCGTCGGCACGCACAACGCCGGCTGGCGCGAGCTCTACGATGGTTTCGTGCCCGACGTTCGGCTGCACAAATTGATCCGCAAAGGCCTTTTTCGCTGGTGGGGAGCGGAGCTGCGCAATCTGCGTTTTCTCTTCGCCAGCCCAAAGCTCGCTCCCGGCGCGGCCGCCCCCGCGACCGTCGAAGCCTGATGTCGCGCGGTTGGTGGCGCCGCTTTGCGGTTCGCGGCGTTTATTGGCGGCAGTACCTCGATTTCGGCCTAACGAACGTGCCGTTCTATCTCCGGCCGGTCATGATCTTTTTCTGGACGATCTTTTTCTTCTTTCTCGCCGCCCCGGCCCGGCGCGCGATCCTGAGCAATCTGCGGGTCATTTTGCCCGGTTCGAATCCGCTTCTCAATCTCGGTCGCGCCTGGCTCACGCTTTACAATTTTGCCTGGACGATCTCCGACGCGGCCGATCACAAGCTGGCCAAAACGGAGTTCGCCTACCAATTGGAAGGCGCGGAATTTCTCGATCAGCTAGCCGCTGCAAACGGCGCGATTTTGCTCACCGCGCACATGGGAAATTACGACCTCGGCGCGGCCCTTTTCGCGGAACGCTTCAAGCGCAACATCCGGATGGTGCGCGCGCCGGAAGCGGACGCGGAAACCGCACAGCATCTCGACGAATCACTCGAGCGCGCGGGGGCGGGCGCGGTCAAGGTTGCCTACAACACGACCAGCATGTCCCTGCCTTTCGAACTCCTGAACGCGATCCGGGCGGGCGAGATTGTTTCCATCCAGGGCGATCGCGCGGTCGCTCATGTCTCGCAACGTCGGGCGCGCCTTTTCGGCGAGGAAGTGACGCTGCCGGACGGGCCGTTCATGCTCGCCTTCGTGGCACAGGCGCCGATTTATCCGCTCTTCATTGTCCGGACCAAATTCCATCACTACAAGATCATCGCGCGCCCGCCGATTCATTGCCGGCGCGACGAGCGCGGGCGCGAGGTCGTGATCGAGGAAGCGATGCGCGAATGGTGTCGCGTTTTGGAAAACGTGATCGCGGCCAATTGGTCGCAATGGTTTTCACTCGTCCCGATTTTTCCCGCGCGATGAAAGAGGAAGGTCCCGAACTCGGCTATGCCTTTGCCCTGCCTCGGCTGGTCGCGCGGCTCGCCGGCCGCGTGGTGCGGCGGGCGGAGTTCAGCCGCTGGGAGGCCTACGGGCTCGGGATTCTGGTCTTCGGCATGAGCTGCGTCTTCGCGGCGCGGCTCCTCCTTCCATTCGTTAGGCCGGGCCCGCTCAAAGTGGTCGACCTGTTGCTTCTGCCGTTCGCGCTCTGGATTGCTTTTCTGCTCCTTTATTTCGTTAACGCCAGGATCGTCGCGCTCCTTCGCCGGCTCGGGCTTTACGGCGCGCCGACGAACAATCCCTTCCAACACTTCGTCATCATGGCCTGGACAACCTGGCTGGCTTTCCTCTTCGTGCGTGATGAATCCGGCTTGATAAAATCTTTAGGCACTTTCTGGATCGGCCTTTTATTTTTCAACCTCTTCGCGCTCTTCATCCTCAGATTCCGGCATGAGTCGTAGACTCATTCTCGGCTTTGCCCTCGGGGCGGCGATCTTCTTTATCGTCGCGGTCGCATTCCGTCCATGGCTCGCGCTTGGGGTGCTCTTTCTCTCTCACATGCTGATTTTGTTCCCCACTCTCGTCGCGAACTGCCAGTGGTGGGGGCCGGTCGTGACGTGTTTCGAGACGGATCAGCGCGAGGTCTGGCTCACAATCGATGACGGCCCGGACCCGATTCATACCCCACGAATGATCGAGATCCTGCAACGATTTGAGGCCAAGGCGACCTTCTTTGTCATCGGACAAAAGGTGGCGAAATTCCCTCAGGAAATGGAAGCGATTCGCGCCGCCGGGCACGACATCGCCAACCACACTGCCACCCATCCGAGCGGAACGTTTTGGTGTCTGCCACCGGGCCGGATCGCTTCCGAGATCGATCGCTGCGACGTCTCATCGAAGTATTTTCGTGCGCCGGCCGGGATGAAAAACTTCCTCGTTCATCCGTTGCTGAAAAGGCGCAAGCTACTGCTCATCGGCTGGACCGTGCGCGGTCTCGACACTGTAAGCCAGGATCCGGATGCGGTCGGAGCTCGTATCCTGAGAGCGGTGAAACCGGGGGCGATTCTGCTCCTGCACGAGGGACACCGCACCGCGAGAGACCCGGATTTCCATCCGCGGTGTCTGGAGCGGACACTCGCTGCCTTGCGGAAAGCGAATTACCGCTGTGTTCTTCCTGGTGCGGGAGCGCGTCTGAAATGCCGGTAAAGCGGTTGAGCGCGGCTCAGCCTCGGGAGCGCACGCGCCTCGCGTGCAGGTAGCGGCGCCTCGCCCGCAACGAACTTGAAACGGAGTAAAATTCTACCCAGGAGCCTTCTTGCCGGCCGTTTTCTTCTCCAGCACCTTCAGCTGCTCCTGCGCGTCTTTATCGTCCGGCTTCAGTTTTAAAATCGTCTGGAGATCAGCGATCGCTTTCTCGTTCTGCTTCGTTTCCCGAAAGACGTAAACGGGGCGGCGATAGGCTTCGATGTCTTTTGGCTTCGCCTCGATCACCTTGTCGAAATCTTCCAGCGCCTTGTCGTATTGCTTCAGGTTGCGATAGGCAAAGCCGCGCCGGGATCGCCCCTCGACATCCATTTCGCGGATGATGTTGATCGCGACGTCGTAATCCGCGATCGCTTTTTCCATTGGCCCTGCTGGAGATAGATGTAGCCGCGGAGCCGAAGCGCCGGCCGGTTGCGCGGATCGATCTCGAGCGCTTTGTCGAGCTGCGCGAGCGCTTCCTTCGTCTTTTTATCGCGCAATAGGAGACGGGCATTATCGGTCAGCGACTTGGGCGTGTCGGGGTTGAGCTCGATCGCTTTCGCGAAGTCGGCCTTCGCTTTCCCCTGCTCGCCCATCAACCGGTAGGTGATGGCGCGATTACGGTAATTCCTCGGGTCCTTCGGCTGCAATTCGATCGCCATGGTAAATTCTTCGACCGCTTTCTCGTATTCCTTCTTTTTCGCGTATTTGACTCCGCGATTAGTGTGGCCGCCTGGGTCTCCGGCCACGCGCGCGGCGGGTAAAGAGACGGGGCCGAGGAAAATGCCGGCAAGCAAAGCAACGAGGAACGGGCGGAAAATATCGAATCGTTTCATAGAGCGAGCGTTTGTTCAGTCAGCGGTTTGAGCGCAGCAACGCTCCTACTAGGATCGCCCGTGCGCAAAGTTTCGCGCGTGAGGAAACCCAGAAAACCCCTCTGGGAGCGCATCCGCTCGGAGGCTCTTTGTTAGGTAGGAACCCAAACCGGCCCTACCCGCTACTTTTCCGGGCCGCGGCTTTGCCTTCGCGTTTGACAGTTTCCCCGGCCCGTTCCGCGATGTCTTTCGCCTGCTCCTTGAGATCGGCCGCGGCGACGCCTTCTTCACGGGCGGTTTTTGGCAGCTTTCGTCGCCTCCGAAATTCTTTGTCGTTCTTTAAGCTTTCCAACGTTTTTCGGCGACGAGGGATTGACCCGCCGCGGCGGGTGGAAGCGCGTCCGGATCTGGTCCCGCGAAGCGGGGTAATGAAGGGCAACCGTCCGCGGGCTGACGAGCGAAAAGAAGAAGATGAGAGTATTGGTTTCCCGCCCGATGACAGCTTTCGGCCATGAGTGAGCCGACCGGGCCGACGGTCGTGCAGTCGCTCCGCGAATACGCCCGCGGCATTGCGGGCGGTCTCATGTTCAGCCTTCCACTCATTTACACGATGGAAGTCTGGTGGACCGGCTTCATCGCCGGCCCGCTTCGTTTGCTCGGCTATCTTCTCGCCACCTACATCCTGCTGCTCGGCTACAACCACTACGCCGGAATGCACAGCGACTCCTCTTGGTCGGAAGTCTTCCTCGATTCGATCGAAGAAATGGGCATCGGCCTGCTCGTATCCGCCGGGCTGCTCCTCATCCTCGGGCGCATCTCGTCCGGGATCGAATGGGACGAAGCGCTGGGCAAGATCGTGGTCGAAGCGATGACGGTCGCGATCGGTATTTCGGTCGGCACGGCGCAACTCGGTTTGCAGGGAGATTCAAACGCTGGCTCAAAGGATAAAACGTCGGCCCGGGAAGAAATCCGCTTCGATGGACAGCTTGTCATCGCCGCCTGCGGGGCGACGCTCTTCGCGGCCAATATCGCGCCAACGCAAGAAGTGGTGGTGATCGCCACGAGCATCTCGGTCGGGCAACTCCTCGGCCTCATGTTGCTCTCGCTCCTCCTCGCAGCGCTCATTCTTTACTACATCGAGTTTGCCGGGTCCCAACGCTTCGTCAGGCGAGATGGACTCCTTTCGGTCGTGGTCGGAACCTTCACGAGCTACGCCGTAGCCCTCGCGAGCGCTGCAGCGGTGCTCTGGTTTTTCGGCCGCTTCGACCAGGTCCCGCTCATCACCGGGCTCGCGGAAACGGTCGTGCTCGGGCTCGTCACGACGCTCGGCGCTTCCGCCGGCCGGCTCCTCGTACAATGAAAAGACCAAAGAAGAATTGGCTCGAGTGGACTGTTTTCGCGGTCTCACTCGCCCTCATTCTGGCCACCGCCGGCGCGTTGCTCTACGAAAACTTTTTGTTAGGTAAGGAGCCGCCAAATCCGCAGGTCCGGCTTGGCGCGCCGCGGGCGCACGAGGGCTATTTCTCCCTTCCGGTTACGGTGAATAATCGCGGTGACGAGACGGCGGAAAATGTCCACCTCGAAGTGACCCTGAGCCTGCCCGGCGGGGAGACGGAGAAAGGTGAATTCGATCTGCCCTATCTCCCGCGGCGGGCGACTCGCAAGGCGTGGGTCACCTTCCGCCACGACCCGCGCAAAGGAAAACTGGAGCCGCGGGTGCTCGGCTACGAAAAGCCATAGCGGGAAATCCGAAATCCAAATCTCGAAATCCAAACACGGATTTGTCTTCCAGAGTTTCGCCTCAGCTCCATTGTCGCCGGACGGAACTGGCTCCTTTCCGGGAAAGTGTGCGCACGATCCCGACCAATGCGCCGCTCTTGAGCAGAGTGCGGCCGAGAACCGCTCCCGCAATCACCACGACCAGGGTGGCCAACATCCAGGCGTTGTCTCTTGTCACGACTTGGCCAGAGATGCGCTCAAGGGTTTGATTCATTTTGGGGTGCTGTTTCCTCGGTCGCTCTGAGTCATTCTGGATCGCTTCCGGCGCCGGGAAGAGCCGGCGGAAGAAAGAAAATAGCGGCGAGCAGGCCGAAGAGGATCGGGTGGAAAAGGTCGAATCTTTTCATGGAAGAGCGGACTTGCACGTTTTCGATGGTTTGAGCGCGGAAAGTACTTTCCTCCGAATCGCTCGCGGGAAAAGTTTCGGGCGCGAAATTGGCAAAGAAACCGGAGCGGCAACCACGCGCTGGATGACTAACGAAGAGGGGACGATGAGAGAATCCGCGCCGCTCCCGCTCGCAGCTCCCCGGCCATGAGCGGGAAATCGGGACCGACAGTCACCCAACCGCTCCCGAAAAAAACGATGGCCTGCGGCAACCGGATAAATTGATCCCCGCCGTTTGCCATTCGAATGAAAACGAATCGAGCATTCTTTCCCTAAGAACCGGTTGAGCCGGGTAAAACAAGGCGAATAACGGGGTGCGTCCCGATTATTAAGAGATGTTCTTTCATAGTTGGAGCGGACTCGGGCGTGTTTTGGTAGTCGGGATCTGCACCTACTCCGGGCTCGTCCTGATCCTGCGCATCTCGGGCAAGCGCACTCTCGGGAAAATGAACGCCTTCGACTTTGTGGTGACAGTGGCCCTTGGCTCAATCGTAGCGACGGTGCTCCTCTCGAAGGACATTGCGCTGACGGAAGGTCTACTCGCCCTTGCGTGGCTCATCGGGCTGCAATGGGTGTGCGCGTGGCTGGCAGTGCGCTCAGCCGGCTGGCGGAAACTGATCAAGAGCGAGCCACGGCTCCTCGCATTGCGGGGAGAACTCAACCAGGTGGCGTTGACCGAAGAGCGCGTCACCCGGGAAGGCGTCTTCGCGGCACTTCGTTCCGCCGGCCACGCCTCGCTCGCGGACGTGGAGGCGGTGGTTCTGGAGACCGATGGCACGTTGAGCGTCGTCGGATCCAATTCGTCTCCGGCTTCGGCCCTTCGGGATCTGCGAGAATTTCCGTCCGGGAAATAAAGACTCTCACCTTCGCTGGATCGCCGGCACCACGAGGCGCTGCAGGTAAATCCGCAGAGCCGCCGCCAACGGAACCGCCAGCAGCGCGCCGACCACGCCGGAAACCGTGGCCCCCGCGAGCACCGCCACAACCGTGAAAAATGGCGGCAGATCCACATTGGACTGCATCACCCTGGGCACAATGAAATTCCCTTCCACGATCGAGAGCATGAGAAAAAAGGCGGGTGCAACAATCGCCACCCAGAGCGGCATTATGAGGAAGGCCAACGGCACCGCTATAAAACCAGCGGCGATCGGCCCGACCATCGGCACCAGCTCCCCGATCCCTCCGACTACGCCGAGCAGGATGGGATGAGGAAACCCCAGGAGGGCCATGGCGATGGAGATGATCGTGGTCATCAAGAGCACAAGAATCGTCTGGCCGCGCAGCCAACCGCCCATCGTGTTTAAGGCTTCAGCGGTTGTCTCGTCGACCTGCTCCTGGTGAGCGGGCGGAATGAGAGCGAGAAAAGCGCGGCGCAGTTTCTCCCGTTCCAGGAGCATGTAAAACACCAGCACCAGGACGGTCAAAGCGGACCCGAGCCAACCGAGCACACCAAGCAGAGCGGAAGTCGTCTGCCAGAGATAGTCTCCCACATTTCCAATCTGCCGCTGGGCCATGGTCCCGAGATCGGGGGCCAGCGGAAGCTGGGGAAATTGTTTCCGCACCGAATCGAGCCAGCCGCTCAATCCGTCGATGGAAGAAGGCAGGTCGCGCCAGGCCTCCGAACCTTCTCTCCATAAAACGGACCCGAGGAAGTAAGAGAGACCGAGGGCAGCGGCGACAACCGCGAGCAGGGTAATGAGAATGGCAAGCCAGCGCGGAATCCGCCAACCTCTAAAGGGCAGCGCATTGCGCTGCAGCCAATCCACGACTGGATAAATGCCGGTCGCGAGAGTAGTGGCGACAAGCAGGAGGACGACGAGCGACCGCACTTGGATGAGGAACCAGAGTGCCAACAACAGCCCAAGCAGGGCCAGCCCGACGCGCACGCCGACGGAGACGGCGGCGCGCGGGGTCACGAAGCAAACTCCTCGCGAGAAATCTTCTTCAATGAGATCAAGGGTAGTGCCCCGCGAGCCGCCAGCAGCGTGGCGATCGGTCTGTAAATCGGGGAACCCACCCTAGGCCTTCTTGACCAGCGCAACGATGACCGCGATCACCGCAAGAACCACCAGGATGTGAATAAAACCTCCGAGGAGATGGAACCCGAGCCAACCGATCAACCAAAGAACGACCAGGATAACAGCAATAGTGTAGAGCATATTAAGCTATCGAGTGCGCCGTGCTCTGTAGGCCGCATATATTTTCGCGCCGCGGCAAAATCCGTCGACGCTGCCGGTAGACTGCTGGTCAGGTTTCTTTCTCGGCGGTCTGCATTGCAGAGCGAATTGCCTCCACCGAAGACATGATACCGTGTGCAATCATGCCCACCCCTCACAAGACCAGCAGGAGCTTGCCGCGGTTCTGCAGGAAAGCGAGCACGCCACTCAGTCCGCGCACTTCACCAAGCGAACGGAAAATGGCGGCACCGATCGAAAAGGTTCCGAAGAGCACGAGAAGGAGCGCATACGTCACGCGTCCGTAGCAGGCCAGGCAGAGGGCCCAGAGCGGCAGATCGAGGCGCCGGAATGCTTTGCTAAGCTGGAACAATTCGGCCGCGAAGATGGCCGCGCCGATCACACCGAGGAGCCTTCCCCTTGGGGCTGGGCCAGGACCTTCGCCGCCAATGCCGCCGAGCTGCCGGCCCGGTCCGTCGAGCGGTGAAATGCGACCTGGAGAGCAAAAGCCGCGATCGCACCGTCGACCAGGACGCGGAGCAAACCGAGGCTCTCGCCTAACCAGGCCTCTTTCGCCTGGGCGCGCAGGACGAGGATCGCTTCCAGAACGCGGGCGAGCGCGAAGGCGGGCGTTTCAAACGATCACCCAGGCGCCGCTCGGTCGAGTGTTTTGTGCCTGCGTGGGGCTCGGACTGGCGGCACCTTCCACCTTCCGGTCCAGCTGCGGAAAACGCAGATTGACCCTGACGCTGCTTCCGTCCTATTCTCCGCTCGCGTCGCTCCGGGAGCATCGCAATTACCATGCAAAAAGAACTTACCGTCCGCGGGATCATCATCGGGATCGTCATCACCTTGGTCTTCACCGCCGCCAACGTTTACTTCGGTCTCAAAGCCGGACTCACTTTTTCGACGTCGATTCCCGCCGCCGTCATCTCGATGGCCATCCTGAAGGCGATGCGCAATGCCACCATTCAGGAAAACAACATCGTGCAGACGATCGCCTCCGCGGCCGGCACGCTCTCCGCGATCATCTTCGTGCTCCCCGGTCTCGTCATCGTGGGCTACTGGACGGGGTTCCCGTTCTGGACATCGGCCGCGATCTGCGCCACCGGCGGCATCCTCGGCGTGATGTACACGATTCCATTGCGGCGGGCGATGGTTACGGATTCGGATCTTCCCTACCCGGAAGGAGTGGCCTGCGCGGAAGTGCTGAAGGTCGGATCGGGTGAGGCGCGCGGCACCGAGGCGGAAAGGGTGGAAACGAGCGGCGCTGGCCTCAAGGCGGTCGTCTGGGGAGCGATCGTGTCGGCGGTGTTTTATGTGATGGTGCAGACCAAGGTGTTTGCCGAAGCTGTGACCAGCTACTTTCGCGTCGGGGACGCAAGGAGCGGGGCGACCGGGTTCGATTTTGGGTTGTCGTTCGCGTTGCTCGCCATCGGGCATTTGGTCGGCCTGTGGGTGGGCGTCGCGATGTTGGTCGGTGCGCTTATCGGTTGGGCGTGGGCCGTGCCTTATTTCACGAGTATTCACTGGATGGCGGGCCCGGCGGCCGACGCAGCCCGCGCGGGATGGACCCACTATGTGCGCTACATAGGCGCGGGCGCGATTGGCGTGGCCGCCATTTGGACTCTGGCAAAACTGGTGAAGCCGCTCGCCGACGGCCTCGCGGGCTCCTTCCGCGCTTCTCGCGCACGCAAGGCCGGCACGCTCGATCAACTGCCGCGGACCGAGCACGACATCCCGATTGGCATGGTCGGGCTGATTTCGCTGCTCTGCTTTATCCCGATCGGTTGGTTGTTGTGGAATTTCGCGATCCAAAACGGGTTGGGCGCTGCCATCCCCACGCTGGTGATCGGCGGCGTGGCGTTCGTGGTCGTGATGAGTTTTCTCGTCTCGGCGGTGTGCGGCTACATGGCCGGTCTCATCGGCTCCAGCAACAGCCCGCTTTCCGGGATCGGAATTTTAGTCGTGGTAGTGGCGGCGCTGTTGCTGGTGCTGGCGGTGAAGCCATTCCTCCCACCGGACGCGGACAAGGCGCTGGTCGGGTTTGCATTGTTCATCACCGCGATCGTGTTCGCGGTTGCGTCGATCGCAAACAACAACCTCCAGGATCTGAAAACCGGCCAACTGGTCGACGCCACGCCCGCGCTGCAGCAGTGGGCGCTGGTCATCGGCGTGCTTGCCGGGGCGGTCGTCATTCCGCCGGTGATGCAGTTACTGCAAAATACCTACGGCTTCGTCGGTGCGCCGGGCGCTGATCCCTCGCGGGCGCTTCCCGCGCCGCAAGCGGGCCTGATCTCGGCGCTGGCCAAGGGCGTCATCACCGGTGATGTGCCGTGGAACATGATCGGGCTCGGCGCCGGGATCGGAGTCGCCATCATCATCCTCGACGAAGTTCTCGGGTTCACGAAAAAGGGACCGCGTCTGCCACCGTTGGCCGTCGGGCTCGGCATTTACCTGCCCACCTCGACTACTCTGATGGTGGTCGTGGGAGCGCTGGTCGGCGCATGGTTCGACCGCTACGCCGAGCGCCGAGAGAACGCCGACGCGACGAAGCAATTGGGTGTGCTGCTCGCCTCGGGCCTGATCGTCGGCGAGAGCCTCCTGGCCGTCATCTATGCTGGCGTCGTAGGTTTCAGTGGCATCCAGGCACCGCTCGCCCTGGTCGGCCCCTCTTTTGCCACGCCGGCGATCTTCATCGGCGGCGGCGTGTTCATTGTCACGGCGTTCTTGCTTTATCGCTGGATCCTGCGCCTGAGCTCGCGCTCGCGAGCAACGGCACGATAGGATCGCGGATCTCGGTTTTAGGGAGGATCATCCATGGTAAAGATCGACCTGCGCAATCCGCCTAACGAAATGCCCGACATGGTCGGGGAAAAGCCGCGCAACCCGCTGGCGGCCAATTATCGGCCTTTCATTCCGGCCGGAGCGCACATGCGCGAGCTGACGATCGTCCCGCTCATTGTTGGGACGATTCTCGGCATCGTCTTCGGCGCGTCGTCGCTCTACCTCGTGCTCAAGGTCGGTCTCACGGTTAGTGCTTCCATTCCGGTCGCGGTTATTTCCATCACGCTCTTTCGCCTCTTCTCCAAGATCGGCCTGCGCGACGCGACCATCCTGGAGAACAATATTGTGCAGACGGCGGGCTCGGCCGGCGAATCGATCGCTTTCGGACTCGGCGTCACCATGCCGGCGATCATGATTCTCGGGTTCGATCTCGAGATCACACGCGTCATGCTGGTGGCGGTCCTCGGGGGATTGTTAGGCATTCTCATGATGATCCCGCTCCGGCGCGCCTTGATCGTCGATCAGCACGGACTGCTCAAGTATCCCGAAGGCACCGCCTGTGCCGAGGTTCTGAAAGCGGCCGCCTCGCGCGAGGGCCTCGAGGAGACGGGCGCGAGCGCGGACGAAGCGGCCACCGGCGGGAAAACGATTTTCGCCGGTTTCGCGCTCGGCTTCCTTTACTACTCGGCGATGGAGGCGTTTTACGCCTGGAAGGACACCCCGGAGAAGGTTTTCGGCGCACCGTTCAAAGCCGGCTCGATCGCGGCCGAGCTCAACCCGGCCTTGCTCGGCGTCGGCTACATCATCGGGCCGCGAATTTCTTCGATCATGTGCGCGGGCGGCGTGCTCGCCTATCTCGTCCTCATTCCGGCGATCAAGTTTTTCGGCGGCCTCGGCAACGCCGTCATCGCGCCCGGCAAGATACCGATCAGCCAGATGGCGCCCCACGATATCCGCGAGGCTTATGTCCTCTATATCGGCGCGGGTGCGGTCGCAGCCGGCGGCATCATTAGCATGGTGCGATCGCTGCCGCTCATCTGGCACGGGATGAAAAGTGGACTGGCCGATCTGCGCAGCATGCATGGACCCGCCCGCAAGACGCCGCGCACGGATCAGGATTTGTCGATGAAATTCGTCATCGGCGGGGTGATCGCGCTTCTCCTCGTGATCATCGCGGCACCGCAATTGCACTTGCAGTGGAATCTGCTCGGCGCGCTCCTCATCGTCGTGATCGGATTTCTTTTTGTCACGGTCTCCTCCCATCTGACCGGTGAGATCGGTTCATCCTCGTGTCCGACCTCAGGCATGACGGTGGCGACGCTGCTCCTGACTTGTCTCGTCTTTCTCCTCGTCGGCTGGACCGGACCGCAATATTTTGTCACCGCGCTCTCGATCGGCGGCATCGTCTGCATCGCTTCTTCGAATGGCGGCACAACTTCGCAGGATCTGAAGACCGGCTTCCTCGTCGGCTCGACGCCAAAGTTTCAACAGATCGCGATCCTGGCCGGCTCCCTCGCTTCCGCCCTCGCGCTCGGGCCGATCCTTCTCGTCCTGAACGACGCCTCCACGGTTTATGTGCCGGCGATTACGTTCGAAAAAGTCGTGGAGGGCGCGACGCCGCCGCGCATCCAGGCGGCCAATCTCCCTCCGTTCAACGAAAAGCTGAAACCCGACACGACTGGTCACTACCGCATTCTCAAGAACGAAAAGGGTGGTGTGAACTCGATCGTTCCCGGACTCGAGGCGGGCGAATATCTGGTCAACGACGCCGGCGAAGTGGTTTACAAAATCCAGCGCAACTTCCCTCCCGATCTGCGCGCACCTAACGACGCCAAGCTCGGTCCGCCGGAGAAAATCAAAGGGGCGCAGGCAAACCTGAGTCCGCAATTGTACCGGTCGTGGCAACGGCTCGACCCGGCGGGTGGACCGGCCCAGCGCTATCTCGTGAATGATCAGGGCGAGGCCATTTACCTCGTCGATCCCGGGATTAACGGCACGCACGCGACGCGGCCCGATGGCTCGACCGTGGTGAAATTCGATGCCCCGAAAGCGACTCTCATGTCCTATATCATAAAGGGAATTCTCGGGCACAGACTGCCTTGGGCTCTGGTCTTGTTAGGCGTGATGATCGCCGTCACCCTCGAGATGAGCGGAATTCCCTCGCTCGCCTTTGCCGTCGGCGTTTATCTGCCGCTCTCCTCCTCCAGCCCGATCCTGGTCGGCGGCATGATCCGCTGGGCGGTCGATCGCTGGTTGCGGAAGCAGAAATTCAAAGACCACGATCTGTCGCACGATGAACTGGTCGCCGAAGGTGACAAGAGCGGCGGCGTCCTCCTCGCTTCCGGCTACATCGCGGGCGGCGCCCTGGCCGGGATCGTGATCGCATTCATGGCCGGCGTGCCAAGCCTGGTCAACATCAGCCATCGCCTCGAGGAATGGTCGACCGCGCACAATCCGTTTTTTGGCGGGGCTCATGCCGACCTCCTGGCGCTGATCCCCTTTGCGATTCTGTGCTTGCTGCTCTATCTCGTCGGCCGCGACGTTCTGCTCGCATCGCCGAAGCGAAAAGCCTAACGAGCTCCCGACCCACGTTTCACCGCATTCGCTCTCGCCAGGGGAGCGAAACTCCCTTTAACATCCCGGCCGCCAGATGGAGACTCAGACCGAAGAAGCGCCGCCAACCACCAAGTCGGCCGTGGCGCGCCGTTTTTCGCCGCCGGTCCTGGCGGCGGTCGTGATTTTCCATCTCCTCTTTGGCGGGGTGGCGGCGATCTGGGTCGTCTCGCGCTACAGCGCCGCGCGCAAGCTAACCTTTAATGCCGGCCCCAAAT
Organism: uncultured Verrucomicrobiae bacterium; assembly: GCA_963819975.1. Classification (GTDB taxonomy): domain Bacteria; phylum Verrucomicrobiota; class Verrucomicrobiia; order Chthoniobacterales; family UBA10450; genus Palsa-1392. Next base: position 59,780 of record CAWFYE010000007.1, read on the forward strand.
CGCCCAACCCGAGCGAGCGTGCGCTCGAACACCGCGTCCAGTTACAGAAAAAGACACAGTCGACCAGCGCCCCGCCCGCGGTCCCGAAACGCGTCCTGACGACGGGCATTTCGAAAGTGACTTTGCCGCCGATGCCGGAAATCAAAACGCCGGAGAGCGCACCGCGGAGCATGATGAGCGCGGGTGGGACCGGCGCCGCCTTCGGCCCCGCCGGCGCGACCGCGGCGGGAGGCGGAGGAGGTGGAGGCGGCACCGCAATCAATTTCTTCGGCATCCGCGACCTGAGCACGAGCATCGTGATCATGATCGACGTTTCCGATTCGATGTTTACCCGCACGGGCGACGCGCAATATCCGAGCAAACTCGTTAGGCACGGGAAAGATCAGAATTTCCAAGTAGTGCGCGACGAAGCGATCAAGCTTGTGCAGAGCCTCACGCCGCAGACCCGTTTCGGGATCGTGCGCTGGTCCGGCGGCGCGTACGCCTGGAAGCCGGAGTTGGTGCCCGCAACGGAAGAAAACAAGGCGGCGGCGATTGCGCACATCGAGAAGGAGATCGACTACAAAACGGCTAAACCGAAGCGAGGCGAACCGGGCGGAACCCGCCACGACCTCGCTCTGCGGGGAGCATTCTCGCTTAAGCCGGAAACCATCTACATGCTGACCGACGGGAACGCGACCATCTCGCAATCGGGCGGCGGCTTAAAGCCGATCCCGCCCCAGGAGATTTACAAGGTGGCGGAGGAAGGGCAGAAGGAGTTGCCAAAAAAGGCGCACCTGCATGTCATCTACTATCTGAACGCGAAAGAAAAATCCGACGAGGTCGACATGCTGCGCGGGCTGGCGAGCCGGAACAGCGGCAAGTTTCAAAAGGTGAAAGCCAAAGGCGGCAAAGAGTAAGCGCGGTCGGTTTTGCGCCGGCTTGCCTTTCCGCTTTGGTCGCGCAATCTCATTTCCATGCGCAAAGTGAATCTCGCCGACCTCGCGGAAGACGAACGCAAATCGCCCAAGGGCAAATATCACAAATTCGTCAAAGACATCTCGATCGCGCTCGGGCGTGAGAAGGAATCGCTCGACCTCGCAAAGCGTCATCCGTTTGATCTCGCGCAGGTCCGGATTCCGAAAGGCAAAAGCTATTGCCCGTATCACGGGCATGGCGCGGAGACGGAGCTTTATCTCGTCGTCTCCGGGCGGGGAAAAGTCCGCGACCACGGCGGCATCACCGAGGTAGCGGCAGGCGACGCATTCTGCTTCGCCCCGGGCCAGGCCCACCAGCTCTCCGCCTCGGACGACGAAGACTTCGTCTACTACGTGATCGCGGATAATCCGCGCGGCGATACCTGTTACTACCCCGACAGCGGGAAGTGGGTCGCCTTCCAAGAAGGAGCCGAAGAGATTATCGCGAAGGGCGAGGAGGCCGACTACTACGACGGCGAAGAGTAAGTCGGAGCTCGGCGCGGGAATCAGAGAGCTCTTTGCCGCTCTGACCCAACGATGGTAAACAGTCGGATGGCTTCCTTGCGCTGGTTTGCGCTTTTCTTCGTCGTGGCAGTACTCTGCCCACGGGCAGCGCAAAGCCAGAAGTTTGAAGGGCGAGAATTGGTCACGGCGCAGCTCGTGGCCGAGGGCGCGACGGTCGTACCCGGTCAGCCCTTCACGGCTGGTCTGCTTCTCAAAATGGTCCCGGGTTGGCATACCTACTGGCAATATCCGGGCGACGCCGGCATCTCCACCGAGATCAAATGGCAGCTCCCGGACGGCTGGAAAGCCGGTCCGATTCAGTGGCCGATTCCGCTCAAGCTGAATGAGCCGGGCGACATTCAGATTTACGGCTATCACGACGACGTTCTGCTCATGGTGGAACTCACCCCGCCGCCAAAAATTGGCGCGAATTCCGTTCACCTCGCCGCCACTGCTGACTGGCTGGTCTGCGAAAAAATCTGTATCCCGGGAAGTGCCGAAGTGCAGCTCAATCTACCGGTCGGCGCGAAAACCGTTCCCGCTAACCGGGAGCTTTTCACAAAATTTCGTGATCGGCTGCCGCGCGCGCTTCCGGCCGCCGCCCGGAGCGCGCTGCAATGGAGCCGGAACGCGAAAGAATTTCGCCTAACGATCGCGGACAAGAGTCTGGCCCAATCCGGATCGGTCGATTTTTTTCCACTCCCGAAGGACTCTTCGATCATCCTCGGTCACCCGCAAGCCGAGACCGGTCCGGACGGCTCGATCGTCTTTTCGATCCCGGTGGAATCGGCCCCCGCCGGGCAAAAATCTCTCGATGGGTTGATCGTCTCTGGGGATCACGCTTTTTCGTTAGGCGAAGCCGCCTCCGCGCCGGCGAAAGCCTCCACCAACCTCACCGCGCCCGAGCCCGGCGGGCTGGCTAAATGGCTTCTCTTCGGATTCATCGGCGGCTTCATTCTTAACCTGATGCCCTGCGTCCTCCCGGTTATCTCACTCAAAATTTTCGGTTTCATCCAGCACGCGCGCGACAGCCGGGCGCGGATTTTCGGCAACGGGCTCGCTTTCAGCGCCGGGATCTTCGCCTGGTTCCTCGGGCTCGCGGTTCTGATGGTCGGTCTGAAGGCCGCCGGACACGAAATCACCTGGGCCTTCCAATTCACCAATCCTTATTTCCTCATCGGAATGAGCGCGGTGGTGCTCGTTTTCGCGCTGAACCTTTTCGGTGTTTTTGAAATCACCCTCCCGGCCGCGGCGACGAGCGGTTTGCTCGGCTGGAGCGCGCGGGAAGGTTACGCCGGCTCTTTTTTCCAGGGTGTTTTCGCGACTGTCCTGGCCACGCCCTGCACTGCGCCTTATCTCGGGACCGCGCTCGGGTTCGCCTTCGCCCAATCAGGTCTCATTATCGTGCTCATGTTCCTCGCCATCGCGGCCGGGATGAGCGCGCCCTACCTGCTCCTCAGCGCCCAACCGGCCTGGCTCCGATTCGTTCCCAAGCCCGGTCCCTGGATGGTGCGCGTGAAGCAATTCATGGGCTTCCTTCTCCTCGCCACCTTGCTCTTCTTGATCTGGGTGCTGGGCGTGGCACGCGGGATCGATGCTGCGATCTGGGTGAGCGCCTTTCTCCTCGTGCTCAGCATCGCCTGCTGGATGCTGGGCTCCTTCTCGCTCCCAACGGCCTCGCGCACGCAACGCTCCATCGTCCTCATCCTCATCCTCGTCCTCGTCCTCGGCAGCGGCTGGTATTTCATCGGCGAAAAATTCCGCGGCACCAAAACCGCCGGCCCAGGTCTGACGACCGACGGCTGGATTCCCTTCAGTCCCGACCGCCTCCAAACCGAGCTGGCCGCCGGCCGCACCGTCTTCATCGATTTTACCGCCGCCTGGTGCATTACTTGCAAATACAACGAAGCCTCCGTCCTCGAGAGCGCCGCGGTAAAGAGCGCTTTTGCGCGCCACGGGGTGGTGAAAATGAAAGCCGACTGGACCAATGCCGACCCGGTGATCACGAAAACCTTGAAACAATTCGGCCGGGTCGGTGTCCCATTGTACGTGCTCTACCCGGCGGCAACTCCAAATCAACCGATTGTCCTGCCGGAGCTGCTTACCCAGGCGCTGGTCCTGAATTCTCTTGAATCCGCTGCGACGAAAGTCGCGAATAACCAATAAGCTTATGAAAACAAAACTGCTCTCATTCACGCTCACCATCCTCTGCGCCGCTGCTCTCTCCGCCGCCCCGGCGCCCAAGGTCGGCGCACCCGCGCCCAATTTCAGTTTGCCCGGAGCCGACGGCAAAACTCATTCGTTAGGCGATTTCAAAGGCAAGTATGTCGTCCTGGAGTGGTTCAATCCGGGCTGCCCCTTCGTCCAAAAGCATTACACGAGCGACAACATGCAGAAGCTGCAGAAGGAATACACCGGCAAGGATGTTGTCTGGCTGACGATTGATTCTTCGGCCGAGGGAAAACAGGGCTACCTGACGCCGGAGGAAGCGAAGAAGCAGCTCGCCGATTGGAAAATGAGTCCCACCGCGCTGCTACTCGATCCGGAGGGAAAAGTCGGCCTCGAATACAACGCCACCAATACGCCTCACATGTTCATCGTGAATCCAGAAGGGAAATTGATTTACGAAGGAGCGATCGACAGCAAAGCCTCGACTGACGCCGGCGATATCCCGAACTCGACCAACTACGTGAAGGTCGCGCTCGAAGAGGCGATGGAGGGCAAGCCGGTCTCGACGGCGCAGACCAAAGCATACGGGTGCTCGGTCAAATACGCGCATTAGGGCGCCTTTGCACTCTAACGCCCGGCGCGACGGAGGAGTGGGCGGGGGAGCAGCCTAACGATGGCCATCGCGAGCTTCATCACTGTGCCCGGGATGACAATCGCCCGGTCGCGCTCGAGCCCGCGCAGGCCGGACGCCACCACTTTTTCGACGGCGACGCAGAAAAGGCCAGACCCACGATGAACGGCGCCGCGCCCATCGCGCCGCGCGACATCAGAGAATTCCGTTGGCACCGGCCCCGGACAAAGCGCGGTCACTCCCACGCCCGCGTCGCGCAACTCGCTCCGCAGCGCCTCGGAGAAACTGGTCACATAAGCTTTGGTCGCAGCGTAGACCGCAAAGGTGGCGATGGGCAGAAATCCGGCCGACGAGCTGACGTTCAAGATCGCGCCCCGTTTTTGCTCGATCATCGCCGGCAACAAACCGCGCGTCAGCCGCGTCAACGCCACCATGTTGACGAGCATCATGCGGTCGGTCTTTTCCGGATCGGCCGTGGCGAAAGGGCCGCGATCGCCCAGTCCCGCGTTGTTGATGAGCAAATCGAGCGCGGGTTCGAGCGCTACTGCCCAAGAAATCAGCGCGTCGACCTCATCGGCTTTCGCCAAATCACATCGCCGGATTTCCACTCGCAAACGCGGATGGCGCTTGACCAGCTCCGCGCGCAGTTCTTCAAGACGATCTTCGCGCCGCGCCACGAGGACGAGCGTGGCCGCGCGTTTAGCAAGCTGCCGGGCGCATTCCCGCCCGATGCCGGCCGAAGCGCCGGTCACGAGCGCATGACAACCTTCGAGCCGCATCACGGTCCGCCTTTCGTCAGAAGCGGTTCGAGCACGCGCCAGACATTTTCCGCAAGGATTTTGTGTCCGGCGGCGGTCGGATGAATGTGATCCGCCTGGTTCAAATCATCGTGCCCGCCGACTCCTTCAAGAAGAAAAGGAACGAGAGCCGCGTTATTCGCGCGCGCCAGATCGGAAAAAATTTCGCGGAATGCGGTTCCATAATCGCCGCCCATGTTCGGCGGGATCTGCATGCCGGCGATAACGATTTTCACCTCGGGATTTTTCGCTTTCACTCGATCGATGATTGCCTGGAGATTCGCTTTCGTCTGCGCGACCGGCAATCCACGGAGTCCGTCGTTCGCCCCCAGCGCCACGACCAGGACGTCGATTTTCTTCTGCAGGACCCAATCGAGTCGAGCCAGTCCGCCAGCGGTCGTGTCGCCGCTGATCCCGGCGTTGATAACCGTAAAGGGAAGGTTCTTATCCTTGATCTTCTGCTCAATCAGCGCCGGGTAAGCCTCCGCCTCCTGCACTCCAAGCCCGGCCGTGAGGCTGTCACCAAGAAAAAGAATCGTCCCGCCAAAGGCCGGCCCGGCCACAACGAGCGCGAGAAGGAAGAGGATTCGACGCGTCAATTTCACCATGCGCGCCGTATCACCATCGCGTAAGCAAGACGCGCCGCTCTCACCCGTCAATGAGCTCATTCCCAATTCTCAACGTCCGCGACCTAACGAAAAGCTATCCGACTGGCGCGGGGCCGCTGACCGTTTTGCGTGACGTTTCCTTCAGCCTCGCGCAGGCAGCAACCTGCTCGATTTTGGGTCCCTCCGGAAGTGGCAAGACAACGCTCCTGGGCCTGGCGGCGGGTCTCGATCTGCCGACTTCCGGCTCAGTTTTGCTCAATGGCATCGCGCTCGCCGAGATCGGCGAAGACGAGCGGGCCCGGATCCGAAACGAGCTGGTCGGTTTTGTTTTTCAAAATTTCCAGCTCATCCCGACTTTGACCGCGCTCGAGAACGTGACCGTGCCGACGGAACTACGCGGCGACCGAACGGCGCGCGCTCATGCGCTCGAACTCCTGCAACGCGTTGGGCTGGTCGAACGGAGCGATCATTATCCGGCCCAGCTCTCCGGCGGTGAGCAACAGCGCGTCGCCCTGGCGCGGGCTTTTATTAATCGGCCGAAGATTCTTTTCGCCGACGAACCAACCGGCAACCTCGACAGCGAGACGAGCCAGAAGGTGATCGAGATCATGCTGGAACTGAACCGGACAGCCGGAACCGCGCTCGTTCTCGTGACCCATGACCCCGATGTGGCTCGGCTCACGGAGCGGACAATTCGCCTGCGGAGCGGGGAGATGATCGATGCCTAGTGGGTTCCAGTTCATCTACCGGATGGCCTGGCGCGACAGTCGCTCCAGCCGGAGACGGCTGCTGCTCTTCTCGATATCGATTTCGTTAGGGGTGGCGGCCCTGATCGCGATTGGTTTGTTCCGCGCCAGCCTTTCGCAGGCGATCGACGACCAGGCGCGCTCGCTCCTCGGGGCCGATCTGGTGGTGGAAAGCACGCGCCCGTTCAGCACGGAGCAGGAACAGATGCTCCGTTCGTTAGGCGAAACCCAGGCGCGCGAGGTACGCTTCCGCACCATGGCCCTTTTCCCCAAAGGCGGCGGGACGCGGCTCGTTCATGCCCGAGCCCTGGGCGGCGCGTTTCCCTTTTACGGCAAAATGGAAACGGCCCCGCCCTCCGCCGCCCAGACCTTCCGCGACGGCGGCGCCGCCGTTCCGGAAGAGAGTTTGCTTTTACAATTCCGCGCCCACCCGGGTGACTCGATCAAGATTGGCGAAGCGACTTTCACGATTGCCGGTGCGCTCACGAAAATGCCAGGCGAAGCCTCGCCCGCGGCCAGCTTCGCACCGCGCGTTTACATTCCGCTGCAGAATCTCGCGCAGACCAACCTGCTCAAGCCGGGCAGCCTGGCGCGCTACCTCAATTTCGTGAAATTCGCGCCCGGGACTAACGTTACAGCCGAAGTCGAAAAGCTCGGTCCGCGAATCGAGGCGGCGGGGCTCGAATACGACACGGTCGCGAAGCGCAAGAAAGACCTCGGGCGGGCCCTCGATAATCTCTACCGCTTCCTCAATCTCGTCGGGTTCATCTCGCTTCTTCTCGGCGCGGTGGGAGTGGCAAGTGCGATTCAGGCGCACCTGCAACAGAAGATGCGGACCGCTGCCGTCCTGCGCTGCCTGGGCGCGGCCGGGAGAACCACGGTCGCGGTTTACCTTTTGCAGGCGATGGCGATGGGAGTGATTGGGGTGCTGGCCGGGGCAGTCCTTGGCCTGACGATGCACGCGATTCTGCCGCAGGCGCTGCAAAAGTTCATTCCCTTCGAGTTGCCGCGCGGCATCGCGTGGACGCCGATCTGGGGTGGAATGGGGGTCGGCCTGGCGGTTTGCCTTCTCTTCGCGCTGCCCCCACTCCTGCGTTTCCGGCGCGTCTCTCCGCTCCTCGCACTCCGCGCCGGGGCCGACGAAACGGCCGCTCCGGTCCGGCGCGATTTTGCCACCTGGCTGGTCTACCTCTTCATCGGCGCGAGCCTGACCGCCTTCGCGATTTCACAGGCGGAATCGTGGAGCGACGGATTGTTTGTGGCCGGCGGCCTGGGGGTGGCGGTTGGGGTGTTGGTGGGCATCGCGAAGCTCCTCATTTTTCTCATGCGCAAACTTCTGCCGCAGAGCTGGAGCTTCGTCCTGCGACAGGGCCTGGCGAATCTTTACCGGCCCAATAACAGAACTCTTCTTCTCACGCTTTCGTTAGGGCTGGGGACCTTTCTGCTCCTGACGATTTATCTGACACGCGACGTTCTCCTGACCCAGTTCCGCTCAATCGACGCCCACAATCAGCCCAATATTTTCCTCTACGATATCCAGCCGGCCCAAACCGAGGCCATCGCGGCACTCGTTAGGCGGGAACAGCTCCCGGTCATCCAGCAAGCGCCCATCGTTACCATGCGCCTGGTGGAAGTGAAGGGGCGCAAGTCGGCCGACATTCTGAAGGACCCGGATCAGAAAATCCCGGAATGGGAACTGGAGCGCGAGTATCGCTCGACCTACCGGGCCGATTTGAGCGAGACGGAAAAAATCACCGCCGGACAATGGATCGGCCACGTTGATTATCACCCGGGCGATATCGTGCCGGTCTCGGTCGAGCAAGATATCGCGAAGGACCTTGGGCTGAGGATCGGCGACACGCTGGTCTTCGACGTGCAGGGGGTGCCGATCAAGACGCGCGTGGCCAGCCTGCGCGAGGTCGATTGGAAACGGTTCCAGACAAATTTCTTCGTCGTCTTCCCGACCGGCGTTTTGGAAAACGCGCCCACCTTCATTGTTCTCGTCAGCCGGGTGCCGACGCCGGCTGCCTCGGCCCGGCTGCAAAATGCGGTCGTGGCAAAGTTCCCCAATGTCTCGGCGCTCGACCTGACCTCGGTCATCCAAACCGTGGATGGAATTCTGACCAAAATCGCGCTCGTCATTCGGATCATGTCGCTCTTTACCGTCGGCACCGGGTTGATCGTGCTCGGGAGCACAATCTGGAGCGGGCGCTATCAGCGCCTGAAGGAGAGCGTGCTTCTGCGAACGTTAGGCGCGTCGCGCTGGCAGATCTGGAAAATCCTGAGCGCGGAATACCTCTTCCTCGGTCTGCTGTCGAGCGCGACCGGGATTGTGTTGGCGCTGGCCGCCAGTTGGGCGCTGGCGGTTTTCGTTTTCAAGCTCGCTTACACGCCGGCGCTTTTGCCGGTGGTCCTGACTGCGGTCATCGTGAGCGGATTAACCGTGGCGGTCGGTTTGCTGACGAGCTACGGCCTCGGCTCGACGCCGCCTCTCGCCGTCTTGCGCGCCGAACTCGACTGACGCAGGTCGGCTAGCTCACTTTTCGTTAGGGGACGCCAACTGCCGCGCGGCATCTCGCCGAGGCGCAGATGTCCGATCCGGGTGCGAAGGAGCCGCTTCACTTTGTAGCCGAGGGCGTAAAACATCCGCCGAACCTGGCGGTTCAGACCTTGTTGCAGGACAACTCGGAGACGAGTGGAGCCGATCTGCTGCAACCGGGTGAGGCGGGCACGCTTGCCGTCGAGGAAAATTCCGGCCTGCAATTTCTCGGCCAGCTTCGGTTCCCAGAGTTTGTCGAGCGTGACCTCGTATTCTTTCTCCACTTTGTAGCGCGGATGGGTGAGGTGCTGCGCAAGATCGCCGTCGCTCGTGAGGAGGAGGAGACCCTCGGTTTGCGCGTCGAGCCGGCCGACGTTGAAGAGCCGGGAAAATTTCGGAGGCAAAAGATCGTAAATCGTGTCGGTCGCGTTCGGATCGCGCCGGGTGGAAACGAAGCCGGCCGGCTTGTGCAAAAGGATCGTGAGGGTTTCCGCTCGCCTAACGAGTCGGCTGCCGACCTTGACGTGGTCGCTCGCTTCGACCTGGGTAGCGAAGTTCGCACAGGGCTGGCCGTTGATCGTGACCCGGCCTTCCGCGACTAACTGGTCGCAATGACGGCGCGAGCCGAGCCCGGCCGCGGCGAGAAAGCGATTGAGGCGCACTTCAGTTGAGAGTCTTTAGTAGAGAGTTGAGGGAAAGACTTCCTGCTCTCAACCATCAACTCTCACCTATGAACCGATCCTAGAGATCCGGCTTTGTCTTCGGCAAACCGACGACCTTACTGGTCTCTTTCCACTGGCCGCGCTTCTTCAGCAGGTCGACTCGTTCGAACCGTTTCAGGACGTTGCGCTTGGCCGCGATGGTGCTGGCGCCTTTAAGACTGCGATGCTGAGACATAAATTTTGCTCCGGGTTGTGCTCCGAAAATGAGCGGGCAAGGTAGCTGGCTTCGGCGCTTTTTCAAATGGTTTACCGGATCTCCTCACGGCTCGTTCTAGGCGGCGCCATCCTATTCCTGACCTGCTTCGGGTTGCTCTCCTGCCGGGGAGTCGATTGGTTCCTTCTCAAGCGCTCGTTGCGAGCGAAATTCAGCGATGTGCGTTGGATCACCACCGAGGAACTGGGCGTCTGGTTGGAAGATAAGGATCGAGCGCAACCTGTCCTGCTCGATGTGCGCACGCCAGTGGAATGGAATGTGAGCCATCTGCCCGGGGCGCGACGGGTCGATCCCGACGCCGACGCGAAAGCGGCCGCCGACGGCCTGCCCAGGGACACGCCGATCGTGGCCTATTGCGCGATTGGATATCGCTCTGGCGAAATGGCCGAGCGTCTGCGCAAGGCCGGCTACACCAATGTGCAGGATCTGGAGGGCTCGATTTTCGAATGGGCGAACGAGCAGCGCCCGCTCGTCCACGACGGCCAACCGGTCCGCCAAGTACACCCATACAGCTCCACCTGGAGCCGGCTGCTCAAGCCTGAACTACGCGCGCCGCTTCCGCAGCCGTAAACCAGCTCGCCTAACGACGATTGCTCAGCAGCACGGTCGTGCCGCAGGTGGTCAAATCGTAGGCGGGCGTGCCGCTCTTTCCGAGGAGAGCGCGCCAATACGGCAGCCGGCTTTGCTCGACCAAGAGGTAAAGCCGATCAGCCCCTGGCCAGGCCTGAGCGACCGTTTTTTCATCGAGGAAAACATCCGGCGTCGGTCCGAGCTCCGCGCCCGGCTCCGAGGCTGGATCCTGGTTCACGAGATAAAATTTCCGGCCGAGATAGAAGAGGAGGCTGCTCCCGACGTGCATCGGCCCTTCGTAGATCACCTTGTCGTTAGGCGCGATCTCTTCGTGGATAAATTCCGCTGCGTCGGCGAGTGAGAAATAGGGCGCCATCCGGGACACGCCATCCATCATACTGAAACCGATCGGAATCATGGCGGCAGCGAGGGCGGTAAGAGCGAGCCGGGGCCGTTCCCGCCAGATAAACCAGATCGCGAACCCGGAGAAAAGAACGAGAGCCAGGCCAACGATGATGAACATCGAACGAAAACCCAGCCAGGTGGAAATGGGGATTTCCGTAATCGTGCGCCAGGCAGTAGAGCGGGACGCGGTCGATCCCCAATGTCCATCGGCATTCTGCAAAAGCTCGGGTAGCCGCCAGGCGATGAACCCGAGCGCAAACCCGACGGCAAGCACTCCGCCGACGCCGGCTAACCGGGTCCAGCGGGGCATTCGTTCCCAGGCGGTGGCGGCGAAAATGGCGAACCCGCCCCACATGCTCATCGAATAGTAATCTTGCCGTTGGCCGAGTAGGAAGAGCGGGAGAAAGACAACCGCCATCCAGCAAAGCGGCAGGGCGTCGGCAAACTCGATCTGGCGCGGACGAAAGACCCGCCGCCAGGCGAAAATTGCGCCGGGCAGAACTGCCAATGACCACGGAAACCACCAGGCGAGGTGAAGACCAAGAAAAATTCGCCGCGGTACGCTGTCGTAGGTGTGACCGGGATCGGCCTCGCCCGCGAGATGGACGAGCCATTCACGCGCGGTGAATTGCCCGATGAATCCGGGATGCCGCCACTCCATCCAAATATGCCAGGGTGCGGCCAGAAGGAGGAAAACGAGAATGCCGTCCCAGCGCAAAAGTTCCCGAAAGCGGAGTCGCGCCTCTCGATAAAAACAGGAGAGCAGAATGAGAATCGCCCCCGGATAAAGCAATCCGTGGAGGCTTTTCGTCATGCAGGCGAGCGCGGCAAAAATCCAAAAGCCAATAAACCAGCCGTGCCGGCCCTGCCGGCGTTCGTAGCCGCGGATCGCGCAATAAATTGCGCCCGCGATCCAGGCACTGAAGAGCGGCTCGGGCATGAGGATGCGACCGAAAATGAAAGTTCCGCACGCACTGAGATGGATCAGCCCGGCGAGAAAACCGCGCCAGGGACCGCCCAACCGATCGCCGATTAGAAAGGTGAGCGCGACGGCAGCGACGGTCGCAAGGGCGAGCGGGAGACGAGCCGCCGCCGTCGTTGGGCCAAAAGCCTTCAGGGAAATGGCGATCGCCCAGTAAAGGAGCGGCGGCTTTTGCGGACGCGGGATGCCGTCATTCGTGGGAGTGAGCCAATCGTGCGATTCGAGCATTTCTCGCGCGGCCCCGGCATACTGGCCGTCGGTTTCATTGTAGAGATCGCCCCAGCCGATGGTCGCGACATGGAGGAGCGCGGTGAGCAGGAGAAGGAAGATAAAAAGCGCGCGGCGAATCGGCGGCGGCTCCAGCGCCTTCGGACTCAGGAAAACTTCGTCAAGGCTGAGGGCAGGATTGCCGGATGACATTGCTCGTTAGGCTACTCGGTTCGGCGGAGTTGTCTGCCGCTGAATTCTTAGCGACGCGCCGGGGCCGGCTCAAGCCCGCGGTAGCATTCCCACGTTTCCGGCAGGCGCAGGAGCTTTGCTTCCGGCATTTGGACGAGTGCGAGCATCTGCCGGCTTTCCGCGATGAGAGTCTCATCCCCGACTCGCCGGATCTCAAACCCGCACCAGAATCGGACGCGATCGAGGCGGTCGAGCCAGCCGTCGATGCGGAGGCGATCGCCCAATTTAGCGCCGCGGCGATAATCGATCTCGGTCCGGACGACGACCGGGTAACGCTGAGTTGAGGCCATCTCGGCCAGCTTCATCCCCAGCTTTTCGGCGAGAAGGGTGCGGGCGATTTCAATAAAACGCAGGTAGGCAATGTTGTGCACGACCCCGCCAACGTCGGTGTCGAAAAACATGACCTGCACTTCGGTTTGAATCCGCGGCGTGCTTTCGTTGGTCATGGCGGATTCGTTTTTTTTCATCACCGATCTAGAGGCGGACGAGGTCGAGAAGAAACTGGCACCACAAATAAATCATCCCGCGCCACGAATACTTGATCTCGCCGCCGGGCGTTTGCATGAGGACGCCAGCCTTGATGTTGTGCGCGATCTGGTCGCGCAGATCATTTTCGATTTCCTGCTGGATCTGGTCTTCGTCGAGCGGGTCGATAATGTGGGTCTCGACCGCGTTGTCGCGCAGGAAGGCCTTGTGACTGTGGTAAAGCTGCCAAAAAGATTGGTCGGGCCGCTGCCGGTTAATCCGGAATTGCGGAGTCAATTTGAGCCCGTAGGAGAGCGGGTAATTCCAAGTCGTCCAAATCGTGCCGTTCTGGGCGCGCGAAGAAATGCGCAGGTAATAAAAGGAAAGATCATTCTGCTCATTCAGGCAGATGGTGGCCTGGGCGCGATCTTCTTCCTTGTAAAAAAGGCGGAAGAATTGCCGGTAATCCTCCCAATCCCAACCGGCGTCGCTGATGTGAGAAAAACCTTCGCTCTCGATCTGACCGGTGATGTCATCGAGCGTCGGGAAAATTTCTTCCGAGGGTGGGCTCTTCGGGCGGAGCGTTTTCTCGCGCGGGAGACGGAGGGCGCGGATGCGGGTGAGAATTTCCAGCCAGGGCAGGAAAAGCCAACTGAGCGCGCTCAAGAGGCCGAGGATCCAGCTCCCCGTGATGAAGTAAATGGCGAGAAAGGAAGCGGTCAGGATGCCAAAGGCGCCGATCTTCTGTGAGATCGAGGACTGGTAGCTGCGCATGGCGACGCTGAGAACGGCGACGCCGAGGGTAATGAAAAGCCCAAATAGCATTAGGGGACGATCGAGTGCTCGCGCAGGAATTTCTCCAGCTGGTCGGTGTCGAAATTCGCAAGCACTTCATCCCCGGCGACGAGAGTGGGCACGTAGGTCTGGTCGCTCAACTCCTTCATCTCCTCGTAGGCCGCACGATCCTCGCCGACATCGATCTCGGTGAATTCATAGCCGCGCTCGGAGAGATAATCCTTGGCATCGATGCACCACGAGCACCATTCGCGGCTGAAAAGTCGGATCTCGGTCGGCACGGGGGGGAATAAACAAAGTCCGCGATGGGCGTCAATCTCCGCCTTCTCTTTCTCCTGCTCCTGATCGTTACAGATGAAGAATTCCAAGATTCCGGGGATATCGCCTAACGATGCAATCAGAGCACGAGCATGATTAGGATTACGAGCAGGAGAAATATGCGCTGATTAGTAGACGATCTCCCAAACGCCATCAGGTTTGCGCACCGCCATCAGTTTGTCGGGGTAAATCGTGATGAGCGCCATTCCGGCGCACATCCGAGCCCCTTCATCCTTGATCGGAGCGAAGGTTTTTTCATCCAAACCGAAAAGCGTGCCGGTTTTTTTCGTTACCATCACCTCCGGGCCGCCGGTGATGGCGAAATTCAACTCGGTCGCCGCCGGCGGCGTCACCCGCACCCCGGCTTTGTAAACGGTCTCCAGGCATTGCGCCTTCCGCACGTCATCTACCTTGAGCGACTCGTTTTCCTCCAGCGCTTTGTAGAGGCCGGCGAAATCCGGCTGGAACCATTCCGCCCGGGTCTTGAGCAGAGCGGCGATTTTTTGTTTGTCCTCCTCGGTCACTGCGGTGACCGGCGAGTAATGATGCCACGGCAGATCGAGCGCAAAATCGGCCGTGAACTCACGCTCGAAAACCACCTTGCCTTTCAGATCTTTGCGATCGTCTACTCCTCCGTCCGTCTGGTTAGTCGAACGGCCGCCTCCCGGTTCAACCTCTTCGGTCGCCGTGTCCATGACCGAAGCCCAGCGCAACTGGGCACGATAAGGTTTCGCTACGTCGTTAGGGGTAAACTCGACCCGGATTTTGTTCTTTCCCTTGCGCACCACCGGGCCGACCGAACTCATCGGAATCCAGACGGCCGGCGCAATCTCATGCTCCTCGAAAAGGACCGGCACTTCCTCCTCCCGCACTTCCTGGTCGGCAAAGGGAATGTTGTTGATAAAGACCGCAGCCTTCCCCGGCACGGTCTTGACCTTCTCGTCTTTCGCCGGATCTCCGACGAACGGAGTGAACTTGAATTCAACGTTAATGACCGCCGCCCGCGCCAAAGGCATGAGAAGCAGGAAAAGGAGCGCCCCGGCTATTTTTCGCATTTCATCTGCATGCCAACAATTCCCGGTAAAGGCGAGCCGAAAAACTGCCTGCTGAAAGAGCGAGCCCCTAACTAGCGAACTTCACGGCGCTCGGCTTCTTCCGCGAGGTGTCGTTCCAGCTCCGCGGCGGCAAATTCATGCGACATCATCACGCCTTTCGCGACCACAAAAGTGACGATCAAACCGAGGAGGAAGATGGCGATGAGATACTCCATCGCTATTCCCTCCGCCGCACCGTGATCCCTGTGCCGAGGATGGCAACCCGCACCCCTACCCAGAGACTGAGGATACTGGGGACCCAGAGGCCGACGAACAACCCGTAGTCCTTGCTAATCAGGAACCAGAGCGAAACGCTGGCCAGGAAACTGATGAAGGCGCCGATCAGAAAGGGATAATCAATTTTGTGAAACATAGGATTGAGGTGGCTATCATATGCAGCATCTAACGGCTGAAACCCGACCGCGGATGCGAAAACTTCCTGGCCCACTCCGGCCCGCCCCAGCCGGCCGAGAAGTGAATCCTTGCCGGTTGTGTTAAATTCGCATCCATTCTCGGGGACACGACGTATCGGGGTTAGTCGCATTACTTTTCCACCATGATTAACGAACTTCTTCAGGACCGGGCCGCTCTCTATGTGTCAGGCGCAATGACCTCGCAGGAGCGGGACGATTTCGAGTTGATCTTGGAATTTCATGAGGAACTCCGGCAGTTCGTGGCCGAGTCGCAGGAGGTCGGGACTGCCATTCTGCTGGCGGTCGTCCCATCGGACTCTCCGGCTCCCTCCGCCCGGCTAAAGTCGAAGATCCTGCGCGCGATTGAGGATCAGGCTCAGCAAGTGACCTCCGAGGCCTTCGTCCTGACTGGGCCCGATCGACTCGTGCAATGGGTCAATCCGGCATTTTCCGAGATGTGCGGCTATTCGCTCGAGGAACTCCGGGGCAAAAGCCTCGGCCCGATCCTGCAGGGCGAAAAGACCGATCCAGTCGTGGCCGCGCGCATGCGGCAAGCAGTCCACGAGTTCAAGCCTTGTCACGAGCGGTTGGTGAATTATCGCAAAGACGGCACGCCGTATTGGGTCGACATCGAGATTACGCCGATCCTGGACGATGCGGGCGCGCCGCTTTGGGTGGTCGCGCGTGAGCACGAACTTCCGCTCGCGGCCTGAGGCGCGTGGCGGCTACAGTCGCGACCCGATCAGCCCGCGCAGCTTCATCATTCCTCGCCGGATTCGCGCCTTCACCGTCCCGAGTGGTAGATCAAGCTGCTCCGCGATCTCCGCCTGGGTGAGGGAACCGAAAAAGGCCAGCTCGATCGCCTGCCGCTGCTCCTCGGAAAGTTTCCGCATCGCTTCGCGTACGAATTCATGCCGTTCACCCGACGTGACGGCCGAGAAGGAATCGTGGTCGTCGAATTTTTCGCCTGCGTCCGTCTCCTGCTTGACGTCCTCGTGAAGCTGGCCGCGGCGTTGGGTGGAGCGAATAATGTCGATTGCCCGGTGCCGGGTGAGAGTGACCGCCCAGGTCAACGGTTTACCGCGGGCCGGATCGTAAAGCGGCGCCTTTTTCCAGATCTGGACGAAAACCTCCTGGAGCACGTCTTCCGCGGCCTGCTCGTTGCGGAGCAACCGGTAGGCAATGGAAAAAAGAACGCGCGAAAAGCGATCGTAAAATTGCTCGAAACTCGCGCGATCGCCCTCGCCGATGCGGCGAAGAAGCTCGATTTCTTCCAGTTGGGCGGCTGACGAATCCATGTTACGATTAACGCCAGCTTGGCAGGCCTCCTTGGTGTTGCAAGCCTCCCGTCCCGAAGTCACGGCGCGGAGAATACCCGGCGATTGCGAGATTAGCCGATCGCGGCCTTGTAAGCCGCCGCATCTTTCAGCGTCGCGAGCCCGGCCGGGTCGTCCATTTTCAAAACGAAAATCCAGCCTTCGCCGTAGGGATCGGTATTGATCAAGGCTGGGTTGGATTCGAGCGCTTTGTTCGCCTCCAGGACGGTGCCTTTGGCCGGCGCGTAAATGTCGCTCGCCGCCTTGACCGATTCGACGACCGCGATCGTTCCGCGGGCTTCATACGAGGCGCCCGCTTTCGGCAGCTCGACGTAGACGACATCGGTCAACTCGGCTTGCGCATGATCGGTGATGCCGACCCGGATCTGGTCGCCGTCGCGGCGGACCCATTCGTGCGATTCGGTATAAAGAAGGTCTTCTGGAACGTTCATGGTTTCTTGTAGAGCGGTTTCTTCTCGATCACAGCCGGAAATTTCTGGCCACGGATTTCAATCTCGATTTCTTCACCCGGTTTTGGCGCCGGTGTCGTTAGGTAAGCCATTCCGATCCCGTAGTTCAAGCTCGGCGAAAGCGTGCCGCTGGTCAGTTCCCCGGCCGCGGCACCGTCCCGGAACACCTTGTAATGTGGCCGGGGTGGCGGGCTTTTACCTTTCATTTTGAAAGGGACGAGCCGACGCGAAAGGCCGGTTTCTTTTTCCCGGAGCAGTTTCTCGCGCCCGCTGAAATGCGGTTTCGTCAGATCGACGAAAAATCCGAGGCCGGCCTCGAGCGGGTTGTGCTCGGGCGAAAGATCGGAGCCGTTCAGCGGGTAACACATCTCGAGACGCAACGTGTCTCGCGCCCCCAGTCCGCAGGGGCGGATGCCTAATGACTTCCCATTCTCCAGAATTTCATTCCAGACCCGCGGGGCATCCTCGGCCGGAAAGAAGACTTCGATTCCGTCTTCGCCCGTGTAACCAGTGCGCGCGATCCAGACCTTGGTCGGGCCGAGATCAAACTGCGCAATTTGGTTCCGGGCCGGCAGTTCTTTCTCGCTTCCGAAAAGCGCGGCGAAAAGTTCGGCGATATTCGGTCCCTGCACGGCAAGCCCCGCATAGCGATCGCTTTCGTTTTCCAATCGAACGTCCGACGCCAGATGCGATTGCAGCCAGGCAAAATCGTCCTCAATCCGAGACGCATTCACGACCAGTAAAAATTTTTCGTCCTCGATCCGATATAGAATTAGATCGTCGATAATTCCCGCCTCATCATTGAGCAGAAAAGTGTATTGCCCGGTCCCGACTTCGAGTTTGCCAACATTGTTTGTCAGCATCGTGTCGAGCCATTCCCCTACGCTCGGACCGCTCGCGACCAGTTCGCCCATGTGGGAAATATCGAAAACACCGAGCGCTTTCCGCACCGCGAGGTGCTCCTCCATGATGCTGCTGTATTGCACCGGCATGAGCCAGCCGCCGAAGGGGATGATTTTTGCGCCGAGCTTCACGTGCTCATCGTAAAGCGGGGTCGTTTTTGAAGCGGCGTCGCTCATCGCGGGAGCCTAGATGTTGCGCCCGGAGTGTCAATCTGAGCCACCTGCTCTTGCTGGTTTCGGAATCGTTAGGCCGGAGAACCTACTGGAAAGGAAGCATGAGTAAGGAGCGCCCCATTTGTTGAACTGCCGCAGGCCCGCCTCTACGGTGAGCCGACGATGAGTTTTCTCGATCTACTCGAACGCCGCTTCGGCCGCTTCGCCATTCCCGGCCTCATCCGGATCGTGGCCGGCTTTAACGCGCTCGTTTTTCTCCTCGCGCGTTTGAATCCCGAGTTCGTGCAAATGCTCGATCTCAATCGCGCCGCCATTCTGCGCGGCGAGGTCTGGCGGCTCGTCACCTACATTTTTATCCCGACAACGAACAGCCCGTTCTGGATCATCTTCGTCCTCCTCTTTCTCTGGTTCATCGGCGAAGGGCTGGAGCGGGCTTGGGGCGCGTTCCGGGTCAATCTTTTCTACTTCCTTGGGATGATCGGGACGACAATCGCGGCTTTTTTCTTTGGCGGAAATTTCGCGAACACGATGCTCAACGCCTCCCTCTTCTTCGCTTTCGCGAATTTCTATCCCGACGAGGTCATCTACATCTTTTTTATTCTTCCCGCGAAGGTGAAATGGATCGCCTGGGCCTCAGCCGCGCTCCTTCTTTTTGGCTTCGTCACGAGCCCGATGTCGTATCGCATGGCCCTGGTCGCCGCCTTCGCCAATTACTTCATCTTCTTTGGCCCGGAAATGGTCCGCGCTGTGCGCAACCGCCATGAAACCGCCAATCGGCGCCGGCGCTTTGAAGAAAACGCCCGACCGGAGGAAGAAGCGCTTCATCATTGCGCCACCTGCGGCGCAACCGAGCTAACCAATCCGAACCTCGAATTCCGCGTCTCGCGCGACGGCGAAGAATATTGCCTCGCTCATCTCCCGAGCGCGAGCCAGGTCGAAGCCTAACGAGGAGATTCGCACGGCTCGGCTTGACCCCTCCGCCGCGCACAGAGAAACTGCAGCGATGGATTCCACGCCCGCGCCACTGATTCCGCAGGATGGTTGGCATTGCCTGCATCTTTTTTACCGGATCGAATACGGACAATGGCAGTTGCTCAACAGCGCCGAGCAGCGGGCTGCGAAAATCGCCCTCTCCACTCTCGTTCAGGAAACCCGCGCCCTGGAATCCACCCAGCTCCTTACCCTCAGCCAGGTAACGCCGAAAGCGGATCTCGGCTTCATGCTCATCACGCCTGATTTGCAGACCGCGAACCGGATCGAGAAACAGCTCACTCTCTCGTTGGGCGCGGATGTCCTTGCCCCAGTTTACAGTTATCTTTCCCTCACGGAGGAAAGCGAATACATCACGACCGAGGAGCAATTCGGGGAGACGCTCGAGACGGAACAAAAACTGAAACGCGGCACCCCCGAGTTCGAGACCGGAATGCAGGATTTCCGCGAGCGGATGAAGAAATATCGGCAGGATCGCGTTTATCCGGCTCTGCCCGACTGGCCAATCGTCTGCTTCTACAACATGACGAAACGACGCGGCGAGCAGCGCAATTGGTATTCCCTTCCCTACGAAGAGCGTCGCACTCTGATGGGCGGCCACGCGCGCGTCGGTCGCCAATATGCCGGCAAGGTGAAACAACTTATCACCGGCTCGACCGGCCTCGACGACGCGGAGTGGGGCGTGACCCTTTTCGCGCACGACACTTTCCAGATCAAAGCGATCGTTTACCAGATGCGCTTCGACGAAGTGAGCGCGGCCTACGCTGATTTCGGCGAATTTTACATTGGCATTCAACTGCCGCTCGACGAACTGTTTCGCCGCCTGCAGCTCTAGTTGCGCCTCTCGGATGGGTGGCAGAGTGGTCTAATGCGCACGCCTGGAAAGCGTGTTTGCCGCAAGGCAACCAGGGTTCGAATCCCTGCCCATCCGCCAGCGCGGCTCTGCTAGGTCTCGTTAGGCTGGCGCCGGCTCAGGACCTGCGTCGTCTGTCGCACTTTGATGATGCTATTCCCCGGCAGCACGCCGCGGAAGTTTGTTCCCGGGTAGATAATGCAGTCGCGCCCAACGACCGCGCCGGGGTTCAGAACCGCATTGCATCCGATCTCGGAACGGTCACCTATGATCGCGCCAAATTTCCGCAAGCCGGTTGCGATCATTCCGTCGGTCGCGAGAACGCTGATCTCGGCGTGATCGAGTTTCACGTTCGACAAAATCACCCCCGCACCGAGGTGCGCCTTGTAGCCCAGAATCGAGTCACCCACGTAGCTGAAATGCGGGATCTGCGCGTCGTCAAAAATGATGCTGTTCTTGAACTCGCATGAGTTCCCCATCACCACGTTGTTCCCCACGATGACGTTTTCGCGGACATAACAGCCGGCACGAATGTGACAATTCTCACCAATCCAAGCCGGGCCTTTTAACATCGCGCCCTGTTCCACGATCGTGCCCTGGCCGATAAAAATGGAATCGCTGATGAATGGTTTCCCGATCAGCTCTCCCAAAACCGCGGGCTTGAGCCGAAATTGCAAATAACTCGGGATCTGCTTGAGCGCTTCCCAGACATATTTGTCAGCCTCGAATAACTTCGAATGCGCGGTGTGTTCGAGTTCGAAAAATTCGGCGGCGCTAAACATGGCGTCAGGCGTAAACTGCGACGCGCTCGTTAGGCGCCGGCCCGGCGGGTCAGGACCTGTCCTTCTTTCGTGTCCCGCACCGCCCAACCGCGCGCCTCGATGGCGTCGCGCAATTCATCACTTTTTTGCCAGTTCTTGGCAAGCCGCGCCTGCACGCGCTCCTCCGTCAGTTGCTCGATTTCGGCCGGCGTTTTTTCCTCCTCCGCCCCAAAAGCGAGCACACGGTTGATTCGCTCCCACCAATTCAACCAGGCCCGCGCCCGCGCCGGGTCGATCCCGCGATCGAGCTCACGGTTGCTCTCGCGCACCTGCTCAAACAAATGTCCGAGTGCGGCCGAGATGTTGAGATCGTCATCCAGCGCTTCGGCAAATTTGTCGTCGACAATCTCCGGCGCCTCCATTTCCGCGGCGACCGTTTCCCGCAACCGGCGCAGCCATTCGTCGATTCGCGACAGCGCCTGGCGCGCTTCCTCCATTCCTTCCCAGGTGAAATTGAGCGGCGCACGATAATGCACCCGGATGAGCGCATAACGGACTTCCCGGCCGCTGTAGCCCTTCTCCAGGACATCGCGCAACGTGTAAAAATTGCCTAACGACTTCGACATCTTCTGGCCGTCGACCAGGAGGTGTGCGCAATGCAGCCAGTAGCGGACAAACGCTTTCCCGCTGCAACCTTCCGACTGCGCGATCTCGGCCTCGTGATGCGGAAAGATGTTGTCCACCCCACCGCAATGAATGTCGATCTGCTCGCCTAGTAATGACGTGGCCATGGCGCTGCACTCGATATGCCAGCCGGGCCGGCCGCGACCCCACGGACTTTCCCACCAGACATCGCCGTCCTCCTCGTCCCACGCCTTCCAGAGCGCGAAATCGCCGACGTGTTCCTTGTCGTACTCGTCGCTCTTCACCCGGCCGGTGGAACGCAATTCCGCGAGGTCGAAGTGTGCGAGGTGGCCGTATTTCGGGAAACGATTGATCCGGTAGTAAACCGATTTGTCATCAGCCTGGTAGGCAAGGTCGAGTGCGATCAATTTTTCGATCATCGCGATCATCGCCGCGACGAAGCGCTCTTCGGTCGCGGATGGAAAAGCATTGGCCCGCTTGATCTGCAACGTCGCGACATCTTCGAAGAACGCTTCCTTAAACGGAGCAGTGAAGTCCCCCAGCGGAAGATTGGCCGCGCGGCTGCCGCGGATCGTCTTGTCGTCCACGTCGGTCAGGTTCATGACTCGCTCGACCGCGTAACGGCGTTCCTCGAGATGACGCTGCAGGAGGTCTTCGAAAATGTAGGCGCGGAAGTTTCCGATGTGCGCGTGGCTGTAAACGGTCGGCCCGCAGGTGTACATCTTGACCGCGCGTCCCGCCGGATCGAGCGGCTGAAACTCCTCGATCGTGCGCGAGTAGGTGTTGAAGAAACGAAGTGCCATCGGTCAGGTCGAGCGACTCACTATCATCCCTCCTGCACGCTCGCCACTGCCATCGCGGCCATTCCTTCGCCGCGACCGAGCGCGCCCATTCCTTCGTTTGTCGTCGCCTTGATTCCGACGCGCGTCGCGTCGATTCCGAGCGCCGCGGCCAGCTTCGCCCGCATCGCCTCGAGATGCGGACCGATCTTCGGCGCTTCCGCGATCAGCGTCGCATCCACGTTCGCCACCCGGCAATTCTTCCCCGTTAGGATTTCGCCGACCCGCCGTAAAATATCCAAGCTGCTGATCCCGCGAATCGTTTCATCGGTGTTTGGAAAATGATGTCCGATGTCGCGCTCGCCGATTGCGCCTAACAATGCGTCGGCGATCGCATGGGTCAGGACATCGGCGTCGGAATGTCCTTCCAGACCAAGCGCGTGCGGGATTTCGACTCCCCCGAGCACGAGCTTGCGGCCTTCCTCGAAACGGTGCGCGTCGTAACCAATGCCAGAGCGAAACATGTCGTCAGGTTAGCGCAGTTCGAGCCGGCCGTTGGAAGCGACGATCCGAAACTTGTCGGGCATGTCCTGGCGCGCTTCCATTTCCACCCGGCCGCCAGCAGCTTCGACCAGGAGCCAGCCGGCCGCGATGTCCCAGAGACTGATCCCCTGCTCGATGTAAGCGTCAAGCCGGCCGCAGGCGACATACGCCATGTCGAGCGCGGCGCTCCCGAGCATGCGGCATTTCCGCACTTTGTGCACCATCTGTTCAAGGAGCGGGAGTCCGGCCTCGATCGTTGCCTGCGTCTTGGCCAATCCGATCGAGACAACGGCTTCGGCGAGATTGGCGCGGGCGCTGACCTGAAACGGTTTTCCATTCAAGAACGGCGGCAGCCCTTTTTCGGCGCTCCAAAGTTCGTCGCGGATCGGATCGTAAACCACTCCGACGATCACTTCACCGCGAAAACGGAGCGCGATCGAGACGCAAAAATGCGGGATGCCGTAGAAAAAATTTACCGTCCCGTCGAGCGGATCGACGACCCATTGGTATTCGCTCGCCTGATCGCCCACGATTCCTTCCTCGCCGTAAAGCGCGTGCTCCGGAAAGCGTTCGAGCAGGATTTTTGTGATCAAATCCTGCGCCAGGACATCGACTTCGAGCTTGATGTCGTGCGCGGTTGTTGAATTAACCGTGAGCGGCTTCTCGAAGTGCGTGCGGAGCAGTTCGCCGGCCGCCTGCGCCGCTTCTTTAGCGACCTCGAGAAATTTTTCCATTGGCCCAACCTAGCCGATTCTGCGCTTCGCCCGCGACGTTTTTGCGTAAAAAAAACCGGGAGAAGAAAATGAATTCTTCCCCCGGGTTGAAGTTAACATGAACGAAGAACGGCTCTGTCACCGCCCTTCTGTGGAGAGCGGCTTTAGTGTTTCTTCTTAGCCGTTGCTTTTTTCTTAGTCGCCATCTTTTTCTTGGCGGGTGCCTTTTTCTTGGCGGCAGCCTTTTTTTTCTTTGCTGGCATAGGGAATCCCCCCTTTCAATCCGCAGAAGCGGTCTGTGAACAGTATGTGAATAACTTCACTTTCATCGTGTCACTAATCGTCATGTTTTTTTTGTCAAACATTTTTCGCGCGCATCCAAAATTATTTTCAGCAAAGCGCGCGCCAGCTCGGTTTTTTTTCCGCGCGAAAGTTTTTTTTCCCCGCCGTCTTTGAAAAAGATTTCGAACTCATTCTCGTCGGAATCCATTCCGATGTCGCTTCGACCGACATCATTTGCCACCAGAAGATCGCAATTTTTCTCCACCATCTTGCGTTGCGCATGCGCGCGCAGCTCCTCCGTTTCGGCCGCGAATCCGACCACAAAACAAGCGTGCCGGACACTCGTTAGGCTGGAAAGAATGTCGCGCGTCGGCTCGAGCGCGAGAGAAAATGGTCCGGGCTCTTTTTTCATTTTCTGCGGTGCATAACGAGCCGGTTTGTAATCGCAAACCGCGGCGCACATCACGAAAACGTCGCAGTGCGCGAAATGCGCGGCAGCGGCAGTGAACATTTCGTCGCCGGTCGTAACGAACACGGCTTCGGCACGTGGCGGCGCGGCGATCGCGACGGGTCCACTGATCAAAACCACCTCATGGCCGGCTTCGAGCGCGGCGGCGGCGATCGCGTAGCCCATCTTGCCCGACGATCGGTTGCTCAGGTAGCGCACCGGATCGAGCGGCTCGCGCGTCGGCCCGGCGGTGACAACGAACTTCACGCGATCAAATTTTCTTTGCTTGCGAGCAGGAACTCGGCGCGGAAGGCGATCTCATCCACTTTCCACAAGCGGCCGATCCCTTCATAGCCGCAGGCCAGCATGCCGGCTTCCGGCCCGATGAATTCGACTCCGCGCCCCCCTAACGTCGCCACGTTTTCTTTCGTCGCCGGGTGTTCCCACATTTTTCCGTTCATGGCCGGTGCGAGCAGGATCGGCGCGCGGGTCGCGAGGGCGATCGCGGCCAGCGGATGCCCGGCCAGTCCATGCGCCAGCTCGGCAATGATATTTGCCGTGGCGGGCGCGATCACGAGCAGATCGGCGCGATCGGCGAGCGCGATGTGGCCGGGATGCCAGCTTTGCTTTTCATCGTAGAAACTGGTCGTGACCGGATTCTTCGAAAGCGTCTGCAATGTGAGCGGGGTGATGAATTCGGCCGCGTCTTTCGTCATCACGACGTGGACGTCATGTCCCTGTTTCACGAGCAGGCTGGCAAGCTCGGCCGATTTGTAAGCGGCGATCGAGCCGGTCACGCCGAGGATCACGGAGCGTTGCTTTTTCTTCATCGTTAGGCGCTTTCGGAGGTGATGAGACGGCTGCTCAAATAACGTTCCGCGCCCATGATCTGGCGGAACTTGAGCAGATCCTCTTCCATCGAACGGCTGATGATGGTGTAGCGATAATCGCGCCACAGTTCCATCTCGCGGGCCGCGGTTCGAAGGCGCACTTCGATCTGCGCCGGCGTTTCGGTGCCGCGTTTCGTCAGGCGGCGGCGCAATTCCTCGAGATCGGGCGGCATGATAAAAACATCGGCCAGCGACTGGCGGACGAAAGCGTCGTCGAAGGCGCGAATCGCGGCCGCGCCCTGGATATCGATATCGATCAGAACATCGACTCCCTCGCGCAGGTTGTTCACGATCGGGTCGCGCAGCGTGCCGTAGTATTTCCCATGCACCTTGGCGTGCTCGAGGAATTCTCCGGCATCGACCCGGGCGAGAAAATCTGGCTGGGAGATGAAATGATAATCTTCGCCGTCGATTTCGCCGGCCCGCGGTGCGCGCGTGGTGCAGGAAACCGAGTAAACGAAGTCGGGCGTTTGCCGCAAGGCGTCGCAGAGCGTCGTCTTGCCCGCACCGGAGGGCGCGGAGACGACGAAGAGAATTCCGTAACGACTAAATTCCTTACTCAAGATTTTGGATTTGCTCGCGGATCTTTTCCACCTCGGCCTTGCAGGCAACGACGTGCCGGGAAATTTCCGCGTCGCCCGCCTTTGCGCCTAACGTATTCAGCTCACGCGAAATTTCCTGCGTAATAAATTCGAGAGTGCGCCCGACCGGCTCCTCTTTGCGGAGATGATGGGCAAACTGCGCGAGATGACTTTCGAGCCGGGTCAGCTCCTCCGAAACGTCGGAACGATCGGCGAAAAAAGCGACCTCCTTGACCAGGCGCTCGTCGTTAGGCTGAAGTTCGAGACCGGCTTTACTGATCCTTTCGAGGAGAGTGATGCGATATTTTTCGGTCACGGCAGGATGTTTTTTCCGGATTTCCTTCAGCTCCTGGCGCAGGACTTTGAGACGGCGAATCAGATCCTTCGCCAGGTGCTTGCCTTCCTTTTCGCGCATCTTGATCAGCTCGCCGAGCGCGTCGCCGAGCGCTTCTTCGAGAGCCGGCCAGACTTCGTTAGGGACGAGATCGTCTTCCGCAAAACGGAGGACACCAGGGGCCTTTAAAATCATCCCGATCGTGATTTCGCCGGTCACGCCCAATTCCTTTTGCAGCGCCCGCATGCCGTCGTGATAGGAACGGGCGAGGGCACGATCGAGAGCGAGGGTGCGAGAATTCTGCGCCTTCGGGTCGAAGGACACGACCACATTGGTCCGCCCGCGAGCGAGACGTTCGCTCACCATCTGGCGAACCCGCGGCTCGAGCGCACCCAGCTCGCGCGGCAGATTGATCACGATGTCGCTTTGTTTGCGATTCACCGAGTTGACTTCGACGCTGATTTTGGCGCCACCGCGATCGCTTTGGCCGCGACCATAACCAGTCATACTTCTCATCGGATGGCAGCTTCGAAAAATTCCGGCGGAATAACAAATGGAAAGACGCGGCCGTTTTCTACTCCGACCGCCCCCGGCCATGCGTGGAGTCGCGCAGCGGAATACCCTGCTGATAGAGCACAAGATCGGCCCCTAACAATTGCGCGACGGCCGATTGCCCCTCGGCTTCCGCCCTCACAGCGCCCTCCTTCGCGGTCTGGACCGCGGCTGGATATTGACCGTTCTCGGCATGGGCGGCGGCGAGGACACGGAACACCATCGGGTTGTTGCCGGCGGCGGCGTGCAACGCTTTTTCTGCCAGCTCGAGCGCGTTCTTCCCATCGCGCACTTCGCTCTCGGGCGCGGTGGCGAGAATCCACGCGAGACTGATCTGGGTCGCGAGCCGGTCCGGCTGCAGACGCAAAGTCTCGCGCCACTCGCGCACCGCTTCGGCGATGCGGCCCTGGGCGAGCAGCGCGACGGCGAGGTTGTTGTGCATCTCTGCGTTCTCAGGCTGAATGCGCAATACCGCTTGCCATTCGGCCATTGCCTCCTCCGCCTTGCCCGATTTCAGAAGGGCGATCGCAAGATTGTTGTGCGCGTCGACTTTCCGCGGATCGCGTTGGAGCGTTTTCCGAAATTCCGCGATCGCTTCTGCGAGCTGATCGTTGCGCTGGAGTGCGATGGCGAGGTTGTAGTGCGCCGCGATGTTCTTGTCGTCGGCCTCGATCGCCTTTTGAAAATAGGGAATCGCTGCTTTCAGATCGCCTTTTTCCAAGTAGGCGTTGCCCAGACTGTAGCCGGCGTCGGAATCGTCCGGCCGGATGCGCAAAGCTTCGTGAAATTGCGCCAGGGCTTCGTCAATGGCCCCGCTCTCATAAAGCGCTTTGCCAAGATTGCGGTGCATCTCGCTATCGTTAGGTCGAATTTCAAGGACCTCGCGATAGTCCTGGATCGCTTCGGCATACTCCTTTTTTCTGAGCAGGGCGTTGGCCAGATTGGTCAGCCCATTGGCGTCGCGCGGGCGAATGCGGAGGGCTTCGCGGTCGTGCGCGATCGCCTCGTCGACGTAGCCCAGCCGGAGCAATTCGCTCCCCAGACCGCGCTCCGCGACATCGTTATTTTCAGTCACCGCGAGCGTGTGGCGCCAAAGGCCGACAGAACTCGACCAGTAACCGACCTGTTGCCAGGAGAGCGCCATCAGGAACGCGAGGACCGACATCGCAGCGGTCCCAAGAATAAGTTTCTGCGACCGCCAGCGGGGAGTCAGGTCAGCCACCAGCCAAACAATCGCTAGATAGATACCGATCTGCGGCAGGTAAGTGTAACGGTCGGCGTGCGCCTGCCATCCCACCTGCACCAGACCGATGACCGGAACGAGCATGCCCAGATACCAAAGCCAGCCCGTAACCAGATAGGGATACTTTTTGCGGACAACGAAGATCCAAAACGAAACTGCCAGCAGGCCCATAAGCGATAAGCCAACAATCCAAAAAGACAGGCTGCCCTTTGGATGAGGATAAAACGGCGCCAGGTGCGCCGGCCAAACCATCTCGCGTAGATAGACCCAGACGATGACTAACGCATTGTCCACTCGCCAGCGCAGCGGCCAATCCTGAGCCGCGCTTAAGGCTTGTTTCTGGGCCCAGATCGTTGCGATCGAAATGGCGATCGTGACAAGAAAAAGAGGTACCTTTTCCAGGAGTAACCAGGAAAGGGAGGCGCGGGGTGGCTTTTCTTCCGGCTCGCTGGCTCCGGAGGGCGAGAAGGTGAATCGCCGGAGCGGCCAATAATCCAGGACCATAAGAAGAAAAGGAAAAGTCACCAGCATTGCTTTGGAAAACAGCCCAAGAATAAGCGCCACCACGACGAATAAGTAGGCGCCGAACGACGGCGGCCTTCGCACATAACGAGTATAAGCCCAGAGCCCAAGCATGAAGAAAACTCCGCTCAAGACATCCTTGCGTTCTGAAATCCAGACGACCGATTCGGCACGCAAGGGATGAATCGCAAAGATCGCGGCGACCGCAGCGCTTCGCCAGAGCGCACCGATCATGGTCCGCAGGACCCAGAAAAGCAGAAGCACCGCTATCGAATGGAGGACGACGTTCACGCAGTGATAGGCGCTGGCGTTAAGTCCAAAGAGCTGCGCGTCCAGCATCAGCGAAAAAGAGGTCAGCGGATGCCAGTTGCCGACCAGTGGGTGGGTAAACGCCCTCACCATGCCGGCGCGGGTCACGCCATCGCTGATCCAGTGGTTTTGGTAGACGTAGAAGCTGTCGTCGTAATTAAAGAAGCCGTAGCCGATGGCGCGGCCGAAGATCAGCCAGGTGATCGCAACCAGTCCGAAACAGATCGCCGGCGTTGTCCAGGAGGGCTCTTCTCTTGCCAGCGGACCGGCAGGCTTTTTTGTTAGGCGTTTTTTTGCCCGCTTCATCGACCGAGAGTCTGCCAGCGTGATCTGACCGCAGTCGCGAGACAGCCCATGCCGTAACGCAGGCTAGCGCCGAATCCGATCGAAGACGCTTCCGGGAAATACTTTGCCGGGCAGCTAATCTCTCCGATCGGATAGCCGAGAGCGATCACCTGGACCAGAATCTGGTTGTCGAATATGAAATCATCCGAGTTTTTTTCCAAGGGGAGCTGCTCGAGCAGCCCGCGGGAGAAGGCACGATAGCCGGTGTGATATTCGGAGAGCTTGGCGCCGAGCAAAAGGTTTTCGATCAAGGTCAGCAAACGGTTTGAAACATACTTCCACCACGGCATCCCGCCGCGAAGCGCACCGCCGCCGAGAATGCGAGAGCCGAGAACGCAGGGATATAGTCCGCTCGTCACGAGCGAAGCCATCGCAGGAATAAGGGCGGGCGTGTACTGATAGTCGGGATGAATCATGATGACCACATCGGCCCCAGCGGCGAGGGCCAGCCGGTAACAGGTCTTTTGATTCGCGCCGTAGCCGCGGTTCTGAGGATGGACTTCCACCTGTACGTTCGGCAGGGCGCGCGCCATCGCTGCGGTTTCGTCCTTGCTCGCGTCGTCCACCAGGATGACGCGATCGACGATCCCATGCGCCATCACTTCATCATAAGTCTGGCGCAAGGTCCGGGCCGCGTTATAGGCCGGCATCACGACGACGATTTTCTGGCCGTGCAACATGCCTTAGTTCGGTAACGACGCGCGCCCGGCAGAAAGGAGGAGATCAAGGGCGCGCCGGTGTGGAGATGGAAGCGGAAGACGATCAAGCGCAGGTTGAGGAAACCAGCGTTGCTTGTCGTTACGCTCCTGCTTCGCCGACCGGGCGAAAACGGCGAGCGTGATGCGGTGGTGAGTAAATGGAAAATCGATTTTCAGGAGCGGCTCTTCTTTCGGACTCCGAGCAAGACGCGGCAAGATCCACATTCCGCGCCAGCGATCGTTCGATTGCTCCAGCAGAATGCGATTGCGACTCTGGGTGAAGGCATGCGGCTCGAAGAGTTGAAGCGTCCGCGGCGGTTTTCGTTTGATCGGGAGGAGAGCAGGCTGTTCGGCGCGGCAGAAAACTCGGACCGGGCATGCGCCGCAACGCGGCTGGCGCGGCAGACAAACGAGGGCCCCAAGATCCATCAGGGCAGAGTTGTGCGCTCGCGCTCCTCTCCGGGGGAGGAGCTTGGTCGCGGTTTGCCAGAGATGCTCCCGGCCACGGGTGGAATCGATCGGCGCCTGCAAATTCGTCAGGCGCGCGAGAAGGCGCGCAATGTTGGCCTCAACGATCGATTCGGACCGGTCGAAGGCAAAACTGGCGATCGCACCGGCGGTGTAGCGCCCCACCCCCGGGAGCTGCGCCATCACGGCCAGCTGCGAGGGAAGTTGGCCGCCGAAATTTTCCCTAACGAATTTCGCGGCGGCCTGCAGATTGCGCGCCCGAGCGTAATATCCAAGCCCCTCCCAGAAGCGGAGGACGTCCGACTCCCGGGCGCACGCGAGGGTAGTGAAATCGGGGAAGCGCTCGAGCCAACGTTCGTAATATGGAATCACAGTCGCGACCTGGGTTTGCTGGAGCATAAATTCCGAGACCGTGATGGCGTAAGGATCGCGGGTCCGACGCCACGGCAGGTCCCGACCCTGGAGCCGGAACCAGCGCTGGAGGCGGCGGCGGAATTGGCGGGGGTCGAGCGGGGTCTCGGATTCAGTGGGTCGCGGCATGCGTTCGGGAATGATGCCACGAGTAGATGAATCCCCAAACCGCGAGCGAGAGAATCGAAGTGACAAAAGCAGATCTCGACCGGCCGGAGTCGCCACGTCCCTGAAAGCCGCCCGGACAAAAATTCTCGCCTCGGCTCGCGAGCGATGATCTCGTTGAAACTCAACCACGCCATGCCTGCGCCACCGCTGACCACATACACTGCTCCACTCACCGGCGGGCAGGTCGAAGCTCTGCGCCAACTGTTGGAGAATGCCGGATTCGAATTTTCGCCGAAGCCTTACACGATCTATTTCGCACAGAAAAATAAGCTGAGCGTCGCTGTCTATGAGAAAGGACCGAAGGTTCTTTTGCAGGGCAAGGGGATTGACGAGTTCGTTAGTTTCGAGCTTGAGCCGAAGATTCTCGGCGAAGCACGGCTCGGATACGAGGAAGTGCACACGCCGGAAATGTTCGAGCCGCATTTCGGGATCGATGAAAGCGGCAAGGGCGATTTCTTTGGCCCGCTCGTGATCGCGGGTGTGTTTACCGATCGGGCTATCGCGCGCAGTTTTTTGGAGAACGGAATCCAGGATAGCAAACGGATCGGATCAGACGCAAAAATTCGGGCGCTCGCTAAAATGATCCGGCAAACGCCGGGGATCGCGCTCGATGTCGTGCAGATCGGGCCGGAGCGGTACAACGATCTCTACGAAAAGTTTGGGAATCTGAACAGCCTCCTCGGCTGGGGCCACGCCCGGGTGATCGAAAACCTCCTCGCGCAACGGCCCGATTGCCCGCGCGCGCTCTCCGACAAATTTGCCGACGCACGCGTGATCGAGAAGGCACTCCTGCAACATGGCCAGAACATCCAGCTCGACCAACGGACCAAGGCCGAGTCGGATTTCGCGGTTGCCGCGGCGTCGATCCTGGCCCGCGAATCCTTCATCGACTGGCTCCAACGCCATGGTAAGCGGATCGGGCTGACTTTGGGACGAGGCGTTTCCGCCACGGTCAAGGAAATGGCGCGCCAGATCGTCGAGAAAGAGGGACCGGCGGGTTTGCGCCGTTTCGCCAAGGTCCACTTCCGCACCGCACACGAGATTGCGCCTGGTCACTTTGCCGCGCCACCCCCGCGACGGGAGTGGCGGAGATAAGGCAAACGAGCCCTCAAAATTAGCCGTTTCCCTTCCTCAGCGCGGCAAGCTTCCTGCTCTTTCTCCGGCACTGCTCCGTGGATACGCGACTGCTGATTCTAAATGCCGAGCCGGTTTTTGAAGACCGCGCTCTGGCCATGATCGACGCCCTGCGCAAGGTCGAAATGCGCATCGTGCGCACTCTTTCCGAAGCCGTTTACATCCTGATGCGGGAAGATTTCGATCTTTTCATCGTGGAGGGCGAAACGACGATCGCGATCGAACAGACGATCCATACCCGGCAGCATTTTCCCTCACTCGAGATCGTGGCCTTGATCGACAGAGCCGCCAGCGAAGAGGTCCTGCAGGGAGCAACGGAACAAAATATCGAACTCGTCGCGACCGACTGCAGCGATCGCCGGCTGCGCCGCGAACTGCGCGCCTTGGTCGGGGCGTTTGAAAGAACAACCGGCCCGGCGGCTGAGGGGATTGATCCCTGCCATTCTCTGGTCGGGAACCTGAATCAATTCTCGGCCGCGGAAATTCTGCAAATGAGCTGCCTTTCCCAGCGCAGCGGACGGTTTACGTTCAAGTCGGGCCGCGGCAATAGCGAAATATATCTGCATCACGGGATGGTGCGGCACGCCACCTACGGCTCGATCGAAGGAGAAGCGGCTGTCGCGGAAATTTTCCGCTGGCGGCAGGGCCGGTTCTATTTTGAGGAGGGGATTATCAGCCAAGTGCAGACTGTGCAACGGCCCTGGAACCATCTCCTGATAGATAATCTGCAAAAACTCGACGAGACCATGCAGATGGTGAGCGTCGTTGGGCAATAATGAGAGACACGAGCCTCGAAACGCGGCTCCGGCTGCTCACTTTGCAAACCGAAAGCTGGAAAAAGCTGCACGACTTCATCACTTACGCACTGGACAAGTCGAAGCCGATTATTTCACCGGAGCAGGAACGCCAATTCACGGAAGTCCGCGCCATTCTTCTGCAAGAGACCGAGCATGTCTTTACCGAGCTGAATCTGGTCGCGGAATTATCCGGCAAGGCGATGAACGTCATGAATCGAGCCTCGTCGATCCGGGGAGTGCGGGAGCTCTCCGGTGAAGAAGCGCGCCGGCTGGAGGTCGAATGGAACGCCGTTTTTACCAAAGTCGGCGTCGTCCAAGGCCAGCTCAAAGCACGCCGGCGGGAGTTGCTCGGTCGCAGCGCACTGATGCAGGCTTTAGGCGGCATTTTCAGGCGCCGAACTGCTTTTCGCTAGAGCGATCGCAGTCGAACTCGCTTCGGTCGAAGCGCTTCCAAGGGAGGAGCATTCCCGGGCCCCGCGGAATTTTTCGCGTAAATCATCCGCTCACTAAGCGGTCGGCAGACGATTCTTGCTTTAACATGAGTAAGCTCACTAAACGCGACATCGTCGTGTCGATTAGCAATCAGACGGGTATGGTGCAGCACCAGGTTTTCGACGTGGTCCAGCGCACGCTCGATCAAATCACCGATAGCCTGGCGCGGAATGTGGCCGTCGAGTTACGCAACTTCGGCGTCTTCCAGCCGCGGCTAACCAAGCCGCGCGTGGGACGCAATCCGAACCAACCCGGAAGCAGTTTCGTCATCCCCCCGCGGGCGACCGTAAAATTCAAAGCCGGAAAAATCATGCGCCAACGGGTCGAGAAATTGTCCCGGGAAATGAAGGAAGCGGCTGACCGGGCCAGCGAGGCAAGCGGGAAGCAGGTCGAGTCGGAAAGCGCCCCGGTCAAAATAGTGCACGCTGCGGCTGCCCCCACTCTGGGAAGCGGAGAGTGAGGCTGGTGACTTTGCGCTTTCGACAGAACAGCGGGTCCAGACCGTAAACATTTCTGTTCAGGCGGAATCCGCTTTGTGTCATCCGCACGAATCGGCTAAGACACCACTTTCTATGAAATATATCCTCTGCCTCGTCGCCTGTGGCGGCGTCTTCCTCATCTCTCCCGGCCTCAAAGCCGGTACCGAGACGGACGAAAAGACGGCGGTCGCAACGACCGAAACGACGCTTGAACCGACTCCGCTGGATATCTTCTTTTACGAACAGGCTTACGTCTTTGAGAGCGATCTGAACCACGGCGGCAGCTTTGGCCAACAGGACGAACTCCAAACCTCGTTCGAGTACGGACACCGAATTCGTCTGAGGGGAAATTTCTATCTCCACCTTGGGATTGCCTACGATCGCTATGACTTTGGCAGCACCGGCGCGCCCGTGCCCAACCATCTCCAGGACCTGGCCGGCGTATTTGGAATCGATTACATGCACGGGAAGGATGTCGGCGCGTTTTTCCAGGTCCGGCCGGGATTTTATTTTCAAAACGACATCAACATTTCCTCTTTCGATGTGCCAATCACTTTGGGCACCATCTTTATCATCAAGGAGGATACGTTCTACATCTTCGCCGGTGCTCGCGCATCGTTTCTCTACGGCGGCTTCCCAGTTTTGCCGCTCGCCGGTATCGTCTGGATTCCCTCCGACAAGGTCCGTCTGATGGCTCTTCTGCCTGAGCCGAGGTTGATTTATTCGCCGAACAAAAAACTCGATCTTTGGATCGGCGGCGAACTCGCCGGCGGCTCTTTCCGGACCGATCGCAATGAAGGCATCCAGCCGGGGAAGCTTCGTGGCGCACAGGTGGACTTCGCTGATTATCGCGCCGGAGTCGGCCTCAACTACGCGCTCTCAGAACAGATCTCGGTTAATCTCGGGGCAGGGTTTTCGATCCAGCGGAATTTCAACTTTGACCGGGCCGGGGAAACCTATCGGACGGATCCCTCGCCCTACCTCCGGCTCAAAATGTCAGCCGAATTTTGATTTGAATTTCCTCACCGGCCCGGGAGGGGCTCTGTTTTCGTCGGGCAAAAGAGCCTTTTTCTTGCTCGCGACGTTGATCGCATCGTCGACAGCACCGGCCGCTCCGCTCGATGACCTCGGCGCGCTCGCGCAACTTCCGCCGATCAACCTGGCGAAGTTGAAGCAGGGCGAGATTGTCGCCCAACCTGGACCGACTGGCGATTTTCCGCGCGGCATTTTCCTCGAGTCCTGCTACTTCATTCACGTCCCGATGGAGAGAGTCGCAGACGCCCTCCTCCACTGGGACCCGATCCAGCACCAGGACCTGGATGTCCATCTTTATCGCGAATATGCCTTGCCCGGCAATGTGGACGCTTTCGCAAAACTTCGGCTCGGCGCGAGTGAATCGGATACGGGTTGGCTCCTCGCTCAGACCGCCCGGACCGTCGAGACAGGCGAAGCCAACGATCTGCACCTTACAAATGAGGAGGCAGCCTTCCTGCATGAAAAATCGCTGCCGCCGAGCGAAGCCTGGCAGCAAATCCTGCAGCGCCGCAGCGAGGCCCTGGCCAGCGGAGGATTAGCCGCAGTTGCCCCCTACGGATCTGACAAATCCATTTCGCCCTCCTCCGAATTCAAAGGACTCCTCTCCCTCGTTCCGAAAGCGACCCGGCATTTCCAGCCCGTTCTCAAAATGCAACCGCTCATCAACAACGGCAAAGCGGCCAGCGCCGCTTTCGGCTTTTGGGAGGCGCTCACGGTCCGCAATCACACGACCTTGCAGCTCGGGACCTTAGCGGCCCACAAGGAGCCAGAGTCCTGGCAGGTGATCCGCTGCGTTTACTATCCGTCCGACACCTATTTCATGTCGCTCAATCTCTTTCAGCTATGGCCGATGGACGGCGGCACCCTCGTCTGGCAGGTCGGCATGGTTTCGGCGCCATTCCGTCCCTTTCTCGGCGGAATCGATCGCTTCATCGGGAGCCGACTGATGAAACAGGCCACGCTCGGCACGATCACCGCGTTTCGCACCGATCTCGAGAAGGAGCATTGAACGGGACGAGACGCGGGGCGGCGCCCGCCTCGTTATTCCTCGATGCGTTTTAGAATCAGCGCGGCGCCGACGAACGTCGCCACCGCTCCGAGGAAGAGGAAAACGAGATCCATTCCGTAGTAGGCGGGGCCGGCGCGATAGAGGTTCACCAGCCGAAACGCCCGGCAAAAATGGGTGAGCGGAAAGAATTCCGAGAGAACCCGGATCGCGTGCGGAAGTCGTTCGAGCGGAGCGAACGCGCCGGAGAGCACAAAAACCGGCAGCAAAAAGAAAACTGACAACTGAATCGCCTGCGTCTGCGTTCTCGAAAAAGCCGAGATGAGAAGTCCCAGCCCTAGCGAACAGAGCAGGAAAAGCAGGCAAATGATCCCGAGCACGAAGTGGTCATGAAACTGGACATGGAAAAACCACCCCGCGACAGCGATCACGACGAGGATGAGGAGAATCGAAATTGCGAGATAGGGAATGATTTTTCCGATCACGATCTCGCCCCGCCGGAGCGACGTGACCATTAATTGATAGAGCGTGCCCGATTCCCTTTCGCGGGCGATCGTGCAGGCGGTCAGCGTGACCGTGAGCAGTTGCAGAATCACGCCGATGACCCCGGGAATCACGTAGTCGATGAACCGCTTCGCCGGGTTATAGAGCACGTCCGAATCGAGCTCCCACTGCGTCATCGCGGAGACGAACTGATTTCGAATCGCGAGCGGCAGCTTCTTTCCCAAATCGATGACGCTCTCGGGCAAATCCTCGACCATCGTCTCGAGCTGCTTCTTCTGGAATTTTCCGAGCCTTTCCTGGATCCGCCCCTCCAGTTCGCTCACCGTGTTCGTATTGCTGCCATCGAGATAAAGCGGGAGCGGAATCGGATCGCCGTTCTTCAGACTGGCGCCCCAACCTTTGGGAATCACGAGCGCCGCCTGCACCTGCTCATGCAACAGGTCGGGCTGACCACTGATCTTCCGCCCCAGTTTCCATTTGAAAGTCGTGCCGTCGGTGAGCTGCTGGACGAATTGCTCGCTCTCCGGCGAATGGTCGCGGTTCTCGAGCAGGGCCGGGACATCGCTCGCCTGCGTCGACTCAAATGCGCGTCCAAAAATGAGAGTGAAAACTGGCGGCAAAAGCAGAACAAGAACGAGAATGCGCCAGTCGCGGTAGATGTGGATGAACTCCTTCACCGCCACGCTGTTGATCGCCTGGATGGAAGATCGAATGTTCATCGGATCGATTCCTGGTCGAGCATCGAGACGTAACGTTGTGAGTAGGCGGTAAAGACGTCTTCCATGTCCGGTTCCGCCCAGCGGTGCGCGAGCAAGTTGATTCCCTCAAAAGGCCAGCGGCGTTGCCATTCCCCCAGCAACTCCTCCGCATTCGGCGCGTAGACACGCAGGCTTCCGCTGCGCAGCGAAACCCCGAGGACGCCCGGCGCCTCCCGCAGCCTGACGAGCGCTGGCATCGCGGGTTTGGCATCGAGCTCGAGAAGTTTTCCCTTGAACGTGCCCTTCAAGGCGCGGGGCGAAGCCTTTGCCAAAAGCTCGCCTGCATGCAGAAAACCCACCTCCGTGCAGCGCTCGGCTTCGTCCATGTAATGGGTCGTGACAAAAATCGTGATCCCGTTATCGCTCAGGTCGTAAAGCAGATCCCACATCTGCTGCCGATGCACCGGGTCGAGCCCGGAAGTTGGTTCGTCGAGAAAAAGCAGCGGCGGTTCATGCACCAACGCACAACCGAGCGCGAGAAGTTGCCGCATCCCACCCGACAGACTGCCCGCCGCGGTATCCCGCTTCGCTTCCAGGTCCATCTGAGCGAGGATGCGCTCGATCCGCGAGCCCATTTCAGCAGGCGGGACCCGGCAGGCGCCGGCAAAAAAGCGCAGGTTCTCGAGGACGGTTAAATCCGGATAAAGGCTGAACTTTTGCGCCATGTAGCCGAACTTCGCTCGCACCGCCTGGCGCTCGTGCCAGGCATCGTGGCCGTCGATCACTGCCTGGCCCGAGGTCGGATGAATCAGGCCGCAGAGCATGCGCATCGTCGTTGTCTTGCCGGCGCCGTTCGCGCCCAGAAACCCGAAAATTTCGCCACGGTTGATCTGGAGCGAGAGATTGCGCACCGCTTGGAGATCGCGGTACGATTTCGTCAGGCCGGTCAGAGTTATGATTGGCTCGCTCATCTAAGGAAAACACGCGGCCGCGCGTTCATCCGCCCCCTCTCTAGGGAAAACGGGCTCGTTTTCAAGCAACAACCCGTCACCGCGCATTGACAGTTTGCCCTTTCGCTCAAGACTAGAGCAATCCCACCGTCCTCAACGGTGCGAGTGTTTCCAATCAACATGAGATCCATCCCGTTGCTTCGAATCCTCTGCCTTACCTTCCTCTTCCCGGTTGCCGTCCTGGCCGCCGATCCCGTGGCCGAGCTGGCCAAGTTCTCCGTCTTCGGGACCGTCAATCTCCCTGAGCTCGCGAAGGGCGAGATCAAGACAGCCCAAGGCACGTCCATGAGCACCGGGCGTTTTCTATCGGTCCAAAGTTGTTTCGTTGTTCCGAAGCCGCCCGCCCAGGTGATTGCCGCGATGCGGCGACTCGATCCGACCGCGCACCGCGAATTGAAAGTCTTTCTCCATTCCGATCTCCCGGCGGCGCCGACGGTGGCGGATTTTTCCAAGCTCAACAATCCGCCCCATAACTCCGCGGTGGAGATGCTGACCGCCGCGACCCAGAAAATGTCGAAGGACCTCCAAATCAGCCGCGCGGAGGCGCAGAAATATTCCGCTGGCCAGCCGGTTTTCGCTTTCTGGAGCGACCTCTTGGCGAAGCGTGCGCAAGATTTCGTCGCCGGCGGCGCCGCGGCGGAGGCGCCCTACGATTATGGCAGTGGATCGATCCAGCCGGGCCGGGAATTTGCTGAACTCATCCGGCAACAGGGCAATGTCAGCCGGAAATTTCGCGGTTTCCTCTCTAAAACCGGCCTGTTCGAAGGCAAAGGATCACTTAAGCCCGATCTTTATTGGGAATTGCTCCAGGCCGAGGACAGCGGCGTCGTCACACTCGGCGCGACCTACAGTCAGCCGACCTCGGACGGTAGCACGCAGGTCGCAGACGGGCTCTACTACGCGAGCGGTGGATACTATATCTCCCTCACGCTCTACCAATTTTGGCCGGTTACGATTGACGGGCGCGCTTCCACCCTGGCCTGGCGCGGTAATTTCATTTCCGCGCAGTCGGTCGGCGATTTGCACGGCATCGGGCGGCTCGGCGCGGAATC
Source organism: uncultured Verrucomicrobiae bacterium (assembly GCA_963819975.1). Classification (GTDB taxonomy): domain Bacteria; phylum Verrucomicrobiota; class Verrucomicrobiia; order Chthoniobacterales; family UBA10450; genus Palsa-1392. The sequence goes on from CAWFYE010000007.1 coordinate 98,771, forward strand.
GACGATGAAAAAGGATATTTTGCGGGCGGTAGCCATCTTTCGGCGCGATGTTAGCCGATGACCGCACGATTCTCTTCTCTTGCGGGCCTGATTTTCAGCGTCTTCGCCCTGCCCGCTTTCGCCGGTAGCGATCAGGACGTTTCCAGCGCCGCGGCTGCGGTAGAAGAGCCGTACAAATTTTCCGCGGAATTCACGATCGAGCAGGCTTACATCGGCGGGTCTGACGTCCAGCGCGGCGATCGCCGCGTAACCGATCTCGACGAGTACTATTCCAATCTCATTTTCATTTACACGCCGCGGATCAAGTTCGGCATCCTGCGGCTCGGCGCGCAGTGGGAACGGTATTCCTTTGGCTTCCCCAATGGCGGCCAGCAACTGCCGAATACACTCCAGGCGGTCAACTCCATCGTCGGGCTCGATACGAAGTTCTCCGATTCGATTCTCGTGAGATTCGAAGCCCAACCCGGGTTTTACGGGACCAGTTTTAATGGCCTGGACGGCGATTCCTTTAATGTCCCGTTTGTCCTCGGCGGTACCTACATTTACAGCCCGGAAGTGCAGTTTGTTTTCGGAGTCGGAGTGAATTTTCAGGGCCGTTATCCGGCTCTTCCGGGCGGCGGCATCCGCTGGAAATTCGCGCCCAGCTGGACGCTTAATGCCGTCCTGCCAACGCCCCATCTCGAGTACGCCGCCAGCCGCAACCTCACCTTCTTCGCCGGCGCGGACATCAAGGCCAACACCTTCCGAACCGACAATCACTTCGGCGACAGCCATGGCGACACCGGCCTGAACAGCGCCTGGCTCGGCTACGAAGAAATCCGCACGGGAGTTGGAGCGGTATGGAAAATCAACTCCTCGCTCAACCTCTCGCTGGAGGGGGGCTACGTCCCTTATCGGCAGTTCGATTACCATCGCACCGACGTGCGCTACCACTACGAGAGCGGCGCCCCCTACGGCGCCCTCATTTTCCACGGCGCGTTTTAGCGCATCATACGTGCGCTGTCCCAGCGCATCGCCGACTCGACGGAGCGTTTTCATCCGTTGAGACAGCGGACGCTACAATGATTCCTGTTTCGTTAGGCCAAGCTCTTGTCCAACGGACCAATCATACGCGTCTGCGGCCATTTCATTGCGACCGCGATGACGACCAGAATCGTCCCAATTCCCCCGCCGACCACCGAGACGACCGGACCAAAAAGCGCCGCGGTTAAACCCGATTCCAGGGCTCCGAATTCATTCGAGGTCCCGATGAAAATATTGTTCACCGCCGAGACCGCCCGCGCATTTCATCCGGCGTGAGCAATTGCACGATCGTCTGCCTAACGACCATACTGACGCTGTCGAAGACGCCCGTGAAGAAGAGCATGAGCAGAGAGAGCCAGAACCAGTTGGACAGGCCGAAAACAATCGTCGCCAGGCCAAAACCGGCCACGCACCAGAGGAGCGTGCGCCCCGCCTGCCGCATCGGCGGGAGATAAGCGATCGCGATCGCCATCATAAACGCGCCAATCGCCGGCGCCGCCCGCATCCAGCCCAGCCCGATCGGGCCGCAGTGCAGGATTTGATCGGCAAAAATCGGCAGCAAAGCCGTCGTTCCGCCCAGGAGCACCGCGAAAAGATCGTGATGGTAGCCAGGATCACCTCGCGGCTGAAGACAAACCGAATCCCTTCCGCCAGGCTCTTCCACGCGCTGCCCACGACCCTGCGATTTTCCCTGATTTTCTGGATCGGCAGCAGGAGGAGGAAAAAAATCAACCCGCAGGTCGCGTCGAGCGCATAGACGAAAGGAAACCCCATCCGCACGATGAGAAAACCGACCAGCCCCGGCCCGACCACGCTGCTCACCTGGAAGAGGCTGCTGTTCCAGGTGACCGCGTTGGCAAAAATCTCCCGCGGCACGAGCGTCGGTAGAAACGAGCTGCGCGCCGCCCAGCCAAAAGTCCGCGCGCAGCCCGAGATGAGCATGATGAGGTAGATCAGCGGCAACGAGAGATCGTCGAAATGAAACGACGCGTGCCGCTCGAAGACGGTCGCAATTGCGCGCAGCACGTCATTTCCCCGCACCAAAAACGCCAGACGTGGCAGATCGAGATGCTGCCAGGAAACGAAAGCAAGGGCGAGCGAACAGACCAGACTGATCGCCTGCGCGCAGAGGATGATCGTCTTGCGGCGATATATGCCCGGCCGGGAGCGAAAGGATTACGATCGGCAGAGCCGCGACAAGGCCGACCAGACCGAGCGCAGTCGCCGAGTGGGTCCGGGCGTAGACTTCCCACTCAAGCGCAATGACCAGCATTTGCCGCCCCATGATCGAGATGGCATTGCCGAGGGTGCAGAAGGCGAAGCCGCGGTAGCGAAACGCCGCATAAGGATCACGTCGGAGCGACGCTGGATCGGAAGGTGGTGGCGGGGCAGACGGTTTTCGCTCGGACATCGCGGCGCACGACCGGGGCTCGAGCGCCCGACATATTAAGAGCGCCACTCCCGCGTCTGCAAGTATGTCAACCGGGGCGGGTCGTCTTCAGTCGAGCGTTTGCAAATTTCCGTATAGTGCGAGACTTGGAACCGCCGAGAAGATCCTTGACAATCGCCTCTCAAAGCGGTGCAATCGGGTTCAATCTCAACTGGTCCCTGGGAAGCCAATCATCTGGCTTCCGCGATTCACGAACAGTCCCTATGAAACATTTCGATCCGTTACTCCGACGCGCAGTCCGCCTGGTTTCCCTCTCTCTTTCTCTACTCCCAGTTGGCTTGTTCGCAGCAAGCTCATTCGTCTTCCAGGAAACCGGCTTCCTTTCGACCGCGCGCTCTTATCACAGCGCGACCCTGTTGCCTGACGGCAGGGTGCTGGCCGCCGGTGGTAATACAGGCAAGACCTCCACTGCAACCGCGGAGGTTTACGATCCGGCCACGGGGATTTGGACGCCAACCGGCAGCATGAATCAGGCACGGACCCGTCACGAGGCTGTGTTGCTGCCAAGCGGGCTAGTGCTGGCGGTCGGCGGCCAGATCACCGGAGACGGGCTCACCTCGGCTGAACTATACAACCCGGCAACAGGAACCTGGAGTGGAACGGGATCACTTGCCGAAGGCCGTGCTTCGCCTACTGCGACATTACTGCCCGACGGGCGTGTCCTCGTCGTCGGGGGCGGCGGGACGGGTGGGGACGGTCCGCTCGCGAGCGCGGAAATCTACGACCCTGCAACCGGACTTTGGACGGCGACCGGAAGTATGCAGGTGGCACGGTTTCGGCATGAAGCGACCCTGCTGCCAAACGGGATAGTCCTGGTTAGCGGCGGTAACGGACTGAGGGGGCCATTGTCGACCGCGGAACTTTATGACCCGGCCACGGGGATTTGGACACCAACCGGGAGTATGGCCTCCGCGCGGTTTCGCCATACACAAACATTGATGCTCAATGGGCTGGTCCTGGTTGCCGGGGGGCTCGACGCTAATCTCAACGTGATTGGGACTGCCGAGATCTACGATCCCGCCGCAGGAACTTGGATGTCGACGGCTTCACTTCATGTCGCGCGCGCGCAGCACACCGCGGCGTTGATGCCCAACGGCTTGGTCGCGGTCGTTGGAGGTTTCCACGGCCCCACCCCGACGACCGAACTTTATGACCCCTCCAGCGCAAGCTGGTCGCTCAGCGGCGACATGATCGTAGCGCGGTCCTCCCATCGAACGGTGCTCCTGCTGAGTGGCGATCTTCTTACCGTTGCCGGCTTCAATGGCGAGCCGCCCGCACGGTCGCAGGCGCCGGACTTCGATCATCACGCGCTCATGGATGCGGAAATAGGCACTCTCGAGGGAAATCCAACCCCCACGCCAACTCCAACCCCCACGCCGACTCCAACCCCCACGCCGACTCCAACCCCCACTCCCACTCCGACTCCAAGCCCCACTCCGACTCCAAGCCCCACGCCGACTCCAACCCCCACGCCGACTCCAACCCCCACTCCCACTCCGACTCCAAGCCCCACTCCGACTCCAACTCCAACTCCGACTCCAACTCCAACGCCTACGGTGACACCGACACCAACACCTGCGCCGCCGGTTATCACGAAACAACCTAAGGATCTGATCGTTAACGTCGGTCAAAGGGCGAAATTCCAAGTCATTGCGACAGGCACGCCTCCGTTGAGTTATCAGTGGACGAAGAATGGCGCGGAAATTCCAGGAGCTGTGTCACCGAAGTACAGAACGTCGTCGGTTACTGCAGAAGATGATGGCAGCCTGTTCGCCGTCACTGTCACAAATGCTGGAGGTAGCGTCACGAGCCGTTCGGCGCTCCTTACTGTCCAGTGACCCTTCGTTTATAATCACTCAATCTACCGACACAACCCTGCGCGCAGACCAATCCTCCGCAATGACCGCTTCCTACGAGTGAGGCGCCGGGCGCCTGTCACCTCTTCTTTGGATGTTCGGCGTCAACATCCCCTGTTCCAACGAGGATCCGCGACTCAAGGCCTGTCGGCAAAGTGGCGCACCATCGCCCCGGTTTCCTGCCTCTAAAGCACAAACGTGCTGCGACGCCAGCCGACACGACCGGCAGGGTCGAGCGCAGAGCTCGGGCTCTGCGCGCTTTGCAGGCGGACAGATTCGTTAGACTCGGGCGCCTCGGGCGCTTCCGGCGCTTCGGGTGCTTCAGGCGGTTCCGGCGCCTCGGGCAACTCCTGCCGCTCCAGTTTCTCGAGGCGCTGGCGCACGGCGTCGGGCAGTTTTGCCCGCTCTTCCGGCGTCTCGATCGGGCCGTTGAAAAGCTCTTTCCCCTGCGCGTCCTTGGCCGTCAGCATTTTGCGGCCGTTCGCGTTCTCGATCTTCAGCTCGCCCTGGTCGTCGGAAAAAGTGATCGTGGCCCGGCCCAGGTCGATCCGGGTCGACTTCGTCAGGCCATCGTCGGTCGTGACGATGCGCAACCCGCGAACCGCCCGCTGCGCTTCGTCGCGCGCCCGCATCGCCTGCTCCTTGGCCCGCGCGACTGCTTCGCGCACGGCGGTCATATCGGGCGCCTGGAAATCGAACTTCATTTTTTCCAGGTCATCGAAGTTCCACTCCTTCTCGTAGCCGAAAGGCCCGCGACCGCTTTTCATCTCCTTCTTCGCCAGCTTGACGCTGACTTTCATCTCCTTGCCCTTGCGCATGAGGGTGAGGTCCACCGAAGTCCCGTCGGCGAAACTTCGGACCAGTTTCCCGAGCTGACTCGGGTTGACGATCTGCTGGTCGTTCAACATCCGGATGATATCGCTCGGCTGGAGCCCGCCGGCGGCGGCCGGACTATTCGGAACGACATAATCGATCACGACACCGAAGCCGCGAGGCAATCCCATCTGTTCGGATAGAACGCGCGGAACATCGGAAGTCTCGACTCCGAGAAAAGTGACCGGTTCCTTCGGGCCGTTGTCGTGCTGGTGAAAATGCCCGCGCGGCGGCGCAGGTGGCGCGGGAGCCATCGCCGGGGCGGGCGGGACTGAAGGAGCCGAGGGGATGGATTGGATCGCCGGCGTGGATGGCACGGGAGTGGGCGATTGGCCGAGGGCGGCGAGCGGAAGGATCGCGGCCAGTGCGATCGTTAGGCTGATTTGTTTTTTCATAGGTTAAGGATGTTGCTTTACTGAAAGGAGACCGGCGTGAGGACGACCTGCTCCGCCGGATAGGAGACGCGCAGCGACGCACCCGTCTGCGGGTTGCGCCACTGCATCGTCTCGCGGGTGTCGTAGCGGACCCGCCGGAGCGGTCGCTCCGATTGGTTAGGCGAGAAAACTAGACCTTCGTCGCGGCGGTGATAGACAACCCGGGTGAGCGCCGAAGGTTGCAAGCCGCTTCTGTTATTTTCGTTCGGCGAGGCCGGGGTCGCGCTTTGTTGCGCGACGATTGGCTGGCCCGGCGGCTCGGGGGGCGCCTCGGTGAAGAAAGCGAGCCAGACGAGGACGAGCGCAGAGGCGGTCGACAGGCCAAGACCGAGCGACCACCAAAGACCAGCCCGGTGCGACTTGCGCGGGAGCAGGCCCGCGGTTGGCGTGCCCTCACCCTGCGCGAGAGCACGCTCTACCCGGGCTACCAACGCCTCCGAAATCGGTACGGGACGCAGCTTCTTCAGCTCGGCTTCCAGTTCGGAAAAATCATCCATGGAGCTGCAAAGTTTTCTTGAGCGCGCCGAGCGCGTAGCGGTAGCGCGAGGCGGCAGTGTTGGGCGAGATCTCGAGGACGTCGCCGATCTCGGCGAAGGTGAGGTCGTTCCAGATTTTCAAAATGACAACCTCCCGTTGTTCGTCAGGCAATCGCTCGACGGCCGCGGCCAGTTGCTGCTGGCCTTCGTCGACGCTCGTGAACTGCGGCTCGAAATGGGCTGCGCCATCGAGCGCGACGGCCGCTTCGCGGCGGGCGCGGCGCTCGTTCCCGCGCAGACGATCGAGCGCAGTCGAGCGGACGGTAGCGTAAAGAAGCGCGCGATTTTCGATCGAATGCTGGCGGCGCCAAAACCGGACGAAGGCATCCTGGACAACGTCTTCGGCTTCCGCCCGGCAGTTCGTCCAGCGACGGGCGAAAAGGAGCAGCGCGGGGCCGAGCTGCTTGAAACAGGCCTGCCAATTTTCTTCGCTGCGCGCGCTTTCCATTTCTTCTTCACGATCTTTTAAGATTGAGACGCCGCCAAATGCAGCTTTTGTCTGACGAAGTGAAACTTTTCTCTTACTCCGCCGGTCTCGCTCTTTTCCTGCTCAGTACCGCTACCCTTTTCGCTGAGGAGACCGCGACGACCGGGAACGCCAAATCCCTCGCCGCGGCGGAACGGGCTTTTGCCCAGGAAGCGCTCAACAAAGGGACGCGGGGCGCGTTTCTCGATGTGCTCTCCGACGATGCGATCACCTTTCAGCCCGGCCCGACAGACGCCAAAAAGGCCTGGACGGCGAAACCGGAATCGAAGTCCGTTCTGCAATGGGAACCGGTCCTGGCGGCAACCTCGACCAGTGGAGATCTCGGTTACACAACGGGCCCCTGGAGTTTCAAGCAAGACCCGGCCGAGAAAGAAGCCTCGTCCTTCGGCCAGTTCGTCTCCATCTGGCGCTGGGACAACGGAAAATGGAAACTACGCTTCGATATCGGCTCGGATAATCCCGCGCCGAAAGAACCGGCGGCGGAAATACAGCTCGTCGATAACCATGCCCCTAACGAATCGGCGGCCGACGCGGAGCCGGTCATGCGGTCGCACGATCGCCGTTACGCGGCCAATCGGGCCGGACAAATGGCTGAAGCCGCAGAGGAGAACGTGCGCCTTTATCAACCGCAGCAATTTCCCGTCATCGGACGTGAGGAGGCGGCCAGGGCTCTTAAAAAGGATAGGACCCCGCGCAAGTTCGGGGAACCCAAAGGCGGAGAAGTCTCCGGCGGAGGCGACCTCGGCTACATTTGGGGAGAATACACCGACGGCGCGGTGACGGAAGCGAGCGGCTACTACCTGCGCATCTGGCGCAAGGACCGGAGTGGCGAGTGGAAGCTCGCGCTCGATCTTTCGCACCCTCGTTAGGCAAAGAGCCCTTTTATCTGGCGGGAGAAACCGGGCGCAGGATAAGGTTGCCCAGCCACCAGGGATCGGCCACTCCTTTCCGGTAGGCGGCGAGCGCCTCGGGCGAAGAATTGATGTGCAGGTTGCTGTAGGTCTGGTCGTCATTCTGCCAGCGCTCGTGCCAATAGACCTCCGCTTTCACCCGCGGCAGCTTTTTCATGACGCGGAAGGCGTCCTCGATCCATTTCGCCTTATTTCCAGAATGGGGAAATTCGCCCGTCGCCCATTCCGTGATCATAATCGGTTTCTGTGGATCCAGCCGGCACATTTCCTGGTACGGCCAGTCGATCAAAGGCTCGAAAGGCGCCCACGGTTCATCGGCGAATTGCTGGCCGTAAACGCTCAGGCCGAGCCAGTCGACATAGTTGGAACCCGGGTAATAAGCCGCCGCGAAATTCCAGGTGTCCATCGGGAAGGAGTAGTTATTCGTCTGGAAAAGCCACTGCACATTGTGCGCCCCGCGTTTCCGGACGCGGTCGACCACATAACGGAAAGCGCGCTTAAAGGTCTCTGGTCCTTCCCATTCGTCAGGCCGACCGGGCAGCTTCTTGCTGCCTCCGTAATAAGCGCCCGACCAGGGAAACCAATCACCGTTCATCTCGTCCCCAAACGAAACAATCATCGGATGGCCAAAGGCGCGCGCACGATCGGCCCAGTCATCGATGTAACGGTTCCAGGTACCGGCTAGAATTGCCTCCAGCCCGAAACGGTCGGGGCCTTTTTTCTGTTCGTAAGGCCGGTCCCAGGGCGACCAGAAAACCAGCGGGAGCGAGCCGTGTCGCCAGACGACCTCCAGGTTGGCGCTGGGAAAATTCTGCTCACCCCAATAACTCGAAGAGGCGATGATCGCCTGATGTTTCCCCACCATCGCCTCGAAGTTTTCGATCGTTTCCAGTTCGACCGCGTCCTCCGCTTCGCCAAAATCAATGTAAGCGCCAGTGTAGGCGCCGTGTTCCGGCAGCACCACCTGGACAGGCACTTTGAAATCAGTGCGCGATGTCTGCGGCGCGGGTTTCCGGCAGCCGACCAAAGCCAAGAGGAGACCAAGTGTCGCGAGTGAGCATTTCACTCGTTAGGCCCGCACCGGCACAGAGGCGGTGCGCTCGAGTTTGCCCCAGCCGACCCAGGCGCCTTTGAGCGCCCGCAGGATGGCTTTCCAAATCACGTAGCTGAGGAGCGGCCGGTAGATCAGTCGCATCGGAATGATGCGCCAGGCGTGCAGGATTGATTCACGCTCCAGGATGCAGGCGAGGGTGGCGAGAATCACGTCCATCGCGAGGAAGATGACAACGAAAGGGAGGATGGCCCGCCAGGCGCCGAAAGGAAGTGACGCGATCAAAAGGAAATCGACCAGCGGGGTGAGGGCGACGAGCAGAATTTGGAAAAACCAGACGCTCGGCAGGCTGAACCAACCCAGCGCGCGATAACGCCAGTTGAAAACTTTTTCGCGATGTTTCCAGAGAGATTGGAGCGTCCCGTAAGCCCAGCGGAAACGCTGTCGAGCCAGGGTTCGCACCGTCTCCGGCGCTTCCGTCCAGGCGATTGCGTCCGGGGTATAGACGATGCGGTTCCGCCCTTCGTGCAGAGTAAGTGTGAGATCGGTATCCTCCGCCAGGGTGTCGAGGCTTAACCCGCCGGCCTGCGCGATGGCTGCCCGGCGCAACGCGCTGATCGCGCCGGGCACGACCGTGATGCAGTTCCAGCGATCGTAAGCGCGCCGATCGAGATTGAAACCGCAGGTGTATTCCAGCGCCTGGCAGCGGGCGATGAAACTGCGCAGGTTGCCTACTTTCGCGTGCCCGGAGACGGCGACCACTTTTTCGTCGGCCAACGGCCTAACGAGCAGGCGCAGAGTGTCGCTTTGCAGGTGAGTGTCGGCATCGAGGAAGACAACGAACTCGTGCGCAACCAGAGCGAGACCGCGTTGCAATGCGACTGCTTTGCCGCGGTTACCCTGCCTAGCGAGTCGTACCCGCGGATCACTCTGCGCGATCTTTTCCACTTCGGCCGCGGTCTGATCACTCGACCCGTCGTCGACCACCAACACCTCGATCGGACCGGGATGGTCGTTCGCGAGAACGGCGCGCAAAGTGGCGGCGATCACTTTTTCTTCATTGTAAGCCGCGATCAAAACGCTGATCGGCGGTGCGAAATCAGCGCTCACCGTCACGGTGCGGCGAAAGCAGGCCGCGAGCAGAATCACGACCAGGGTGCGAAGCACGATCAGCGCTGTCGCGACGATCATGAAGGCCCAGAGAAATTCCTCGATCGCGTGAAAGACGCGAAAGCCGGCGCTGCTCACGAACCGCGGAATCTGCTGTCCTTTTCCGACCGGCGGCATGACCGCATCGCGTGTGCTGCCGATGAGTGTGCTGAGCGGAACGATCGTGTCCCCGCGGTTGCGCAACCAATCGATGATCCCCGGGAGCGCCTCGATCGTTTGCGCGCGATCGCCGCCGGCGTCGTGCAGGAGGATGATGCTACCGTCGCGCCGCTGTTGTTTGATCCGCTGCAGGATGACGTCCGCGCCCGGTCGGGCCCAATCCTGCGGGTCGATATTCTCGAGCACGACGAGGTAATTAAGATCGTTCGCGATCTGAAGCGGAGCGAGGTCGGCCAGCGATGACGGGCTGGTATCGGCGTTGTAAGGCGGACGGAAAAGGGTGGTCGAACGCCCGGTGATCGTCTCGAGCAGGAGTTGGGTCGCGTTCAATTCCAGCCGGATGTGTTCCGGCCAGCAGACGGCCAGATTCGGATGGTAATAAGTATGATTTCCGATCTCGTGCCCCCCGGCGACGATTCGCCGGACAAGATCGGGATATTGCTCGGCGTTGACCCCAACGAGGAAAAAGGTAGCACTGACGCCATTCGCCTTCAGGATGTCGAGGACCCGCGGGGTCCATTTCGGGTCGGGACCATCGTCAAAGGTAAGCGCGACCTGGTGTTCGCCGCCTGCGCCCTGGTGATAGAGCGTGGGAAACTCCGGAAACTGTAGATAGCTCCCGCTCAAGTAGTCGTCGGGCCCGAGCGCGATCCGGCGCGCGCCATCGGTTCGCGCTTCGTCGACGTTCACGATCTCGCCCTCGCCGACATCGGTGATCGTATCGCTGCTCGCGAGCGGTTCGAGGATCTTTTTCAGCGATTCGTTAAGCTGAACCTCGCGCGGGAGGCTGAGCACGTTCCAGATCGCGGGATCTTCCGTGCCGAGACGGAAGATGGCCAGACCGCCCGCCTTTTGGTCGCGGACGGCGTGCAGCTCGTTCAGGAAACTGATCGCATCGAGGAACCAGACGGAGTGTTCTTTGTCGTTGTCTTCGTAATAAAAATCCGCGCTGTGCTCGGGCGGCGCGACTGACCCGGGCTCGACCTCGGCATTGCTCGCGCGACTCATCGCTTCCGGGAAACTGATCAGCTCGGCGCGGTGCGCGCCCTTCGTCCAATCGTAGCCGTAGCTTCCGAGAGCGAAGATCCATTGCTCGGGATCGGCGTCCTGAAGGAGGGCATGAAGCCACGACTCAAACCATTGCCGCGAGGCGAGCGGGCCGGGTGAGTCGTCGTCGGACGTTTCGTCGAAAAGCAGCGCGACGAAGCGATCGACATGCTCCGAGACTTTCTCGAAATCGATGTAATCGAGATCCTGTCCCGGCTGGACGCAAAGCCAGAGCTGTCGTCCGTCAGCGTGGAGGCGCTCCGCCATCTTGTTCAGCAGTTTGGTGATGTCGTCGGTGTAGGCGGGATCGACCTGCTCCCAATCGATCACCACGCCCGCCGCCTTGGCCCGTTGCAGATTGCTCAGCAGGACCTGCAAGAAGTGCTCTTGCCGCTCGGGCGGTCCGTGCGCGAGATTCTCGACCGCCTCCGGCTGCCACGTATCGCCGATCTGGTTTGTCAGCAGCGGCATGAGGGCGAGGCCTTTGGCCTGGGCGAGCTTCGGGAGCCGAGTATCGGCGTCGATTTGCAGGTTCCCCAACCCGTCGGCGAGCGCGAACCATTCCGGGCAGAGATGGGTGAGCTGCGCAGCATGCTGTTCGAGCGAACGATAGCTGTAGGGGTCGCCGTTGGTGTAAAATCCGAGCCGCACTTCGCTGCCGGCAAATTTCCGCGGCGTGAGGGGCGGTGCCGTGCCGGCAGGCGAAGGCGCTTTCCGGGCCGCGGCCCGCGCGGCGATGAATTTCTCCCAGAGCGCAACGTTAGGCGGGAGTTGTCCGGCGGGATTTTTCCTTTGCAGCGATTTCAACTGCCCCTTCAACTGCCGCAAGCTGAAGGGCAGCCGCAGTTGCGGCGTGACGAAGAGGGTCTGGACAAAAAAGACCGTCGCGACAAAAGCGATGATCCCGCCAAAGAGTAAAGTCAGACGGAGCCGTGGCCAGCGGCGCCCGGCTGGGTCGGAAAAAATGAAGGCTGCCCGCTCTTCAGGGATATCGGCGTCCATCCAAAATTCTGGAGGCGCCTATCTTAGTCCCGACTGGCCAAAATGCCAGAACCCCACACGACCGACGCTTCAGGCCTCTTCGTTTGGCACGCCAGCTTGCACGATCTGGGCAAAACTGCGTGGATCGAGGCTCGCCCCGCCGACGAGTGCGCCGTCGATATCCGGTTGATCGAGAAGTTGGCGCGCATTGTCCGGCTTGACGCTGCCGCCGTATTGGACGCGGATCTTTTCCGCGGTCGCCTCATCCGACATCTTCCCGAGAGTCTGGCGGATGAAAGCATGCACTTCCTGGGCCTGCTCGGTGGTGGCGGTCTTACCGGTGCCGATCGCCCAGACGGGCTCGTAAGCGATGACGGTCTCGAGCAGTTCCTTCGCGTCGACCCCGGCCAGGCCACCGCGCAATTGCGTGGAGATGACCTTTTCCACCTCGCCTTTTTCGCGCTGTGCGAGCGTTTCGCCGACACAGAGAATCGGGCGCAGTTGTTCTTCATACGCTGCGCGCACCTTGCGATTCACGATCTCGTCGGTCTCGCCAAACATGGCGCGTCGCTCGCTATGCCCGAGCACGACATAGCGGACGAACAATTCCCGCAACATCGCGGGGCTGATCTCGCCCGTAAACGGGCCGCTCCGTTCCCAATGCATGTTCTGCGCGCCGACCTTGATCGCCTGCGTCTGCGTCAGCAGCTCGGTCACTTTCGGGATGGAGGTGAAGGGGGGCAAAATCACGATTTCGACGATATCGAGGTCGCCGATTTCGCGCAGAAAAGTGGTGATGAAGGCTTCCGACTCGCTCTGAGTCATGTGCATCTTCCAGTTCGCGGCGATGATTTTCTTGCGCATGAATTTTGGACAGGATTAACAGGATTTTTTGGATTGGGGAAAACCGGATTCGGCAAATTCTTCCATCCCAAAAATCCTGTTAATCCGGTTTAGTTTTTCTCCGTCAACGCCGCCACACCCGGCAGCTCCTTGCCTTCAATCAATTCGAGAGAGGCGCCGCCGCCGGTCGAAATAAAGGTCATCTTATCGGCCAGGCCGGCGTGCTGGACCGCCGTCACTGAATCGCCGCCGCCGATGATCGTGACGGCGTTGGCCTCAGCCATCGCTTCGGCGACCGCTTCCGTCCCGGCGGAGAATTCGCGGATTTCAAAAATCCCCGGCGGACCGTTCCACAAAATGGTTTTCGCACGCGCGATCTCGGCTCGGAAAAGCGCGATCGTCAAAGGGCCGATGTCGACCGCCTGCCAGCCGGCGGGAATATTGTATTCGGGCGAGATGCGCCCGCTGTGGCGGGTGGCGGCGCCGGGTTTGATCTCTTCCGCGCCTAACAAATCGATCGGGAGGAGAAAACGCACGTTTTTTTCCTTGGCCAGCGCGACCAGCTCGTGCGCGAGACTGAGCTTGTCCCTCTCGACGCGGCTGTCGCCCATGCCGATGCCCTCGGCCTCGAGAAACGTATTCGCCATCGCGCCGCAGATCAGGATGGTATCGGCCTTTTCCATGAGCGCTTTGATCACCCCGATCTTATCGGAAACCTTTCCTCCGCCGAGGATGACGAGGAACGGTTTGGCCGGGTTGGCCAGTTCTTCCTGCAGATATTTCAGCTCCTTTTCCATCAGGAAACCCATGGCGGCTTGCCTGACGAATTTGGTAACGCCCGCGGTCGAGGCATGGGTGCGATGGGCGGCGCCGAAAGCGTCGTTCACGTAGAGACCGTCGCTCAGCTTCCCGAGGGCTTCGGCAAACTTCGGGTCGTTCGCTTCCTCGCCCGCGTAAAACCGCACGTTCTCGAGGAGTGTGACATCGCCTTCCTTCATCTCCGCAACGATCTTCTCGGCATCCGCGCCGATGCAATCGTGGCTGAACGCGACTGGATGATCGATCAGTTCGTGCAACGCAACGCCAACCGGTCGGAGCGAATATTTCTCCACCCGCTTACCTTTCGGCCGGCCGAAGTGCGCCATCAGGATCGTCTTTGCGCCGTGCTCGCGAAGGTATTTGATCGTCGGCAGGCTTTCCCGCATCCGGGTGTCATCGGTGATGGCGATTTTGCCGTCTCGTTCTTCGGTCGGAACGTTGAAATCAACCCGAACCAAGACGCGTCTTCCCCGCACTTCGAGATCGCGGAGGGAAAGCTTGCTCATGGTGTTGAGACAGGGTTAACGGAATTTTGAGGATTAGGCATTCTGGGAATCCTGTTCATCCTGAAACCCTGTCTATTCCCCGATCATCTCCAGCATCTCGACGCAGCGATTGCTGTAGCCCCATTCGTTGTCATACCAGCCCACGACTTTCACGAACTTTCCGCCGTGCACCATCGTCAACTTGCTGTCGAATATGCAGGAGTGCGGGTTGCCGACGATATCCTGCGAGACGAGCGGCTCGTCGGTGTACTCCAAGACCCCTTTGTAGCTCGCGGCGCCTGCCGCTTTTTTGAATGCCGCGTTGATCGACTCGACGCTCGCATCCTTCTCCAGGATGGCGGTGAAATCCGTTACCGAACCGTCCGGGGTCGGCACCCGGAAGGCGCCGCCGTTGAGCTTGCCCTTGAGCGCGGGCAAGACTTCGCCGATCGCTTTCGCCGCGCCGGTGCTCGACGGGATGATGCTGAGTGCCGCGGCTCGCGCCCGCCGCAGATCTTTATGCGGCAGATCGAGAATGCTCTGGTCGTTGGTGTAGCTGTGGATCGTGCTCATAAAGCCGTTCACGATCGTGAAGTTGTCGTGCAACACTTTGGCCAGGGGCGCGAGACAATTGGTCGTGCAGCTCGCGTTCGAGATGATGTTCATCTTGGCCCCGTCATAGATCTCGTCGTTGATCCCGAGGCAAATAGTGGCGTCCGGATTGGTCGCCGGGGCGCTGATCAGGACTTTCTTGGCGCCACCCACGAAATGCAGCTCCGCTTTTTCCCGGGTCGTGAAAAAGCCCGTCGACTCGAGGATGATCTCGGCGCCCAAATCCTTCCAAGGCAGCTTGGCCGGATCGCGCTCTTTCATGATCCTGATCTTGTGCCCACGGACGACGATGTTCTCGTCGTCGTAGCTGATTTCGCCGTCGAATTTCCCGTGGACCGAATCCCATTTCAAAAGATGCGCGAGAGTGTGGGTGTCGGTCAGGTCGTTGATCGCGCGGACCTGAGCGACCTGATCCTGGGACATGGCGCGCAAGACATTGCGCCCGATGCGGCCGAAGCCGTTGATGCCGAAATTAGCCATAGAAAAAGGTAAGAGTTTGGAGTTGAGGTTGTGCGCGCCGACCGCGACGCGGGTCTTATCTTTAGAACGCGCCGAAGGCAGAGGCAAGTGAGTGAACAAAAGTGCCCCAGCCAGCGTCGAACCCCGCTCATGCGAGCTCTCGTCCCACTCCTCTGTTTCGGCCTCGCGGCCGCGCCTGCGCTTGCGAAAAAACCAGGTGTGAATCCGCCGCGCGCTGGGTCGCAAATTCCAACAGTCCTAGTGCTCGGCGACAGTCTGTCCGCCGGCTACGGGGTGAAACGAGCCGAGGCTTACCCGGCGCTTCTTGCGGAGAAGGCCGCGCGCAGCGCTCAACCGCTCCATGTCGTGAACGCCGGCGTGAGCGGCGACACCACCACCGGCGGTCTGCGGCGTTTGCCGCGCCTCCTCAAGCAGCCGATCGATGTGCTCATCGTCGAACTCGGGATCAACGACATCTTTCGCGGCGTGCCGATCGCGCAGATCGCGGCCAACCTGCAAAAAATCATCGATCTCACCCGTGCACGCCATCCGCACGTCCGCGTGATCGTCGCGGGCATGCAACTTCCGCAAATCGCCACCGCCGACGATCCTGACCGCCTTCGGAGAGATGTTTGCCGAAGTCGCCCGGCGCAACTCGGCCGAGCTGGTTCCGTTTCTCCTCGATGGCGTCGCCGGGAACCCGAACTTGAGCTTGCCGGACATGATTCATCCCAACGCGGAAGGCCAGAAGATTCTGGCGGCGAACGTCTGGCCGGCGCTGGAGCGCGTTCTGCGCAAGAGCTAGATCGAGTTCGATGCACTCGGTTCGCGCGCGAGGCACGAAACTAAGTCATGGATCCAGCCGACCCGCATAACCTGCACGACACCGCCGACAAGCCTGTTTGGGAACGAATCGACATCGCGACGGAGGGAAATGATTGCGACGCCTGCGTCCGCGCCTTGCGCGAGCCGCTCATGAAAATCAAAGGTGTGCAAGAAGTGATCGCCGACCCGAAAACAGAAAACGTCTGGATCACGTTCGACGCACGCAAAACTCACGCGCCGGAATTGCACGACGCTATTCTGAAGAGCGGTTACAAACCCGCGCCGACGACCGGGGAGTAGCTCTCCCTCTCGTGATTTAGCCGACTGCCGGCTGCTGCTGGGTCAGACAGTGGAACGCTCCGAGACCCCAGATCAGCTCCCGACAATCGATCGGAACCACTCGCCGGCCCGGGAAGGCAAATTGTAAAAGGTCGATCGCCTCATCGTCGTTCGGGTCGGCGAATGTCGGGAGGAGCACTCTCTTATTCGCGACGTAATAGTTGGCGTAGCTCGCCGGCAGGCGCAGATCTTCCCGATCGATTCTGCCCGGCATCGGGAGGGTCATGATTTCCAGCGACTTTCCATTTATCGTTAGGCCGCGCAGGCGCTCGAGGTTGGCCTGCAAAGGCGCGTGGTTCGGATCCGATTCATCATTTTCCACCACCGTCACGACCGTGCGTTCGCTCACGAAACGGGTCAGATCGTCGATGTGCCCGTCGGTGTCGTCGCCCTCGATCCCGTCGCCGAGCCAGAGAATTTCGCGCACCCCGAGATAATCACGGAGCCGCTCTTCGATCTGTTCGCGACTGAGCTGCGGGTTGCGATTGGGGTTCAAGAGGCAACCCTCGGTCGTGAGCAACGCGCCCGCGCCGTTGACCTCGATCGAGCCGCCTTCCAGGATCATGCGCGGGTAATAAACCGGGAGCCCGAGCGTCTCCGCGATCCGCGTCGGCACCACCTCGTCGAGATCGCAGGGTGGATACTTGCCGCCCCAGGCATTGTAGTCCCAATCGACCACCGCCAGCCGCGGCTCCTCGTCGCGCGTCAGAAAGATCGGGCCATGATCGCGGCACCACGGCTCGTCCGTCGGGATCATGTGAAAAGTCAGGTGCTTGTTAGGCAAACCCTCCAGCGCGGTCCGTGCTTCCGCTTCATGCGCCCCGTTGCAGACGTTGATATTGACCGCCTCGGACTCAAGCAGGGCCTCAACCATTGCGCGAAGCACCGGGACCACACGATCGTAGGAATCCGGAAAGCTGATTCCTTCCCGGCGTGGCCAGGAAAGCCAGGTCGCGGCGTGGGGCTCCCATTCCGCCGGCATGCGATAGCCAAGGGCGGCGGGGGTGGCAGATTTAGTTTCGTTAGGCATGACCGAGCTGAACCTAGCATAAGCTTCCCCCTCTGGGGAGCGCACGCGACCCGCGTGCTGTTTTCGGCGACCCGCCGAGAACTTCTTTATTCGATCGCGCCTCCTCTCGTCGGGGAAGCGCGCGAGTCGCACGCTTCAACACGCGAGTCGCGTGCGCTCCCCGGAAGGGGAGTCTCATCCGCGACGCTTCTATGATGCGTCCGAACCGTCTTGTGCGCCGATCAGATGCGGCGCTGTTGCGCGGCCAGGAGTGATGGAAAATCGAGGAAGGCCGGGGAAGCGGTCCGGCCGAGCAATTCTTCCGCGGCTAATTTAAGGGCGCGCCAGCGATCCCATTCCAAATCGGGCGCGACCGCAATGTGCCGGACGAGACTGCGCCATTCCATCAGGGCGCGCTCGACGTCGCCATGCCGGAGAGAATCGGAGGTGATTTTGTAGCGCCCGCTGGGGCTGGTAATGACTTCGTGAATGACCTCCGACGCGCCCGCCCCGTAGTGCACCGGCACTCCCATCTCGAGATAACCGGGATGATCGGCCCGCTCGTAAGTGCGCTGGCAAAGCGCGCCGAGACGGCCGCCCAGCGGCGCATCATCGCCCGCAAAGCGCGGCCCGGCCCGGATATTGGCGAGGTCGAAAACGAGGTCGTCGATCGGGTAGGTTTCGTCCTCGAGCGCGGCCGCGATCGCGAGGCCTTCGCCGCCCTGAAAAAAGCCGAAGATAACTCCGCGTCGAGTCGGTTTCCCGTCGGGTTCGACCAAACCGAGACGCCGCCAGGCAAAAGCAGGCGAAGCGACGATCTCGACGGTTTGATCGTGCTCCAATTCGGAACAGCCGCGGCAAACCGGCGGGAGCGCGGCCCGTTCCGGCGGATCGACGAGAATCCGCCCTAACGAATCGCGCCAGCCTTCGATTGGGACGGAGGAAAAGTCGATCCGGACAGAGAGCAGGTCGCCGCGCCTGACGAATTCTTCGACCACTCCGCCGCCGCTCCACTGCGGAAGCGATTCCTGCACCCGCATCCGCAGTTCTTCTTCGGTGATCGATTTTGCAGCCATCATTTTGCGGAGCGGCTTGACCAGTTGCAGTCCCGGTTGCCCCAGGAAAGCGCTCGCGAGCGGCAATTCGCGCCCATAGATTTTCTTTTCCTGAAGCCGGCAAAGATTCCCGATCTTGAAGCGGTCGAGCGTTTTCGGCAGACGCAGGGCGGGAACCCAACGGTCACCCTCGCGCAGGAGCGCCTCGCCTAACGAGGCACTCACTTTTTCGCCACGTGGCTCCCATTCTTGACGGCTGTTCAGAACCTCGGTGATTGGCCGTCTGACAAACCGGGCACGCTCCGCATCGACCCAGAGGCCGCAAGGTTTCGGACCGGTGGCGAGCGAGTGTTCGACCCCGAGTGGCACTCGCTGCGCGCTGAAGAGCGAACGGCTGACCTCGACGGCGGCACTGTAGCCGGGGGCAGCGTCCCCAGCTACAGGGGCTCGCGCTGACGCGCGATCGGCCGCCGCCATCACGCTGATCAGGCTCGGCCAGTCGACCTGAGTCGCCCGTTTCAATTGCCGCGGCCGCGCATAGCTGAGACGCGGTTGATCAGGCGTAAAAAGGACAAATCCCGTGTCGTCGAGCCCGCGGCGACCGGCCCGGCCAAACATCTGGAGCAATTCATCGGGCTCGACCTGGCGCTCGAAATTTCCCGAGAGATAACGCGTGTCGGTAATGAGGACCGAACGCATGGAAAAATTGATTCCGGCTGCGAGTCCCATGGTTGCGACGACGACGTTGAGCTGTCCGGCCTTGGCCAGCGGCTCGATCAACCCGGCGCGCACGGCATAGCTCAGTCCGCTGTGATGATACGCCACCCGGCTGCGCAGAAGTTTCGTCAGGCGTTTGCCGGCGAGAGCTTCCTGTTGAGGGGAGAGTGGCAGCGGATCGCGCACCGGGACCGAGCTCGCGATGGCCTGCGCCATCTCTTCGGTC
The DNA here is from genome assembly GCA_963819975.1 of uncultured Verrucomicrobiae bacterium. Taxonomy (GTDB): domain Bacteria; phylum Verrucomicrobiota; class Verrucomicrobiia; order Chthoniobacterales; family UBA10450; genus Palsa-1392. The sequence continues at coordinate 118,138 of CAWFYE010000007.1, forward strand.
GCGTTCCGTCGCGGAGCGAAAACAAGAATCGGCGCGAGCCCGCCGTGAAGGGCTTTCGCGATCATGCGCGGCCAGAATTCCCGTAGCTGGAGAAAGCCGACTTCCGGCAAATTGCGCAGATCGACTTCGTGTTGCGGAACCGGCCGCTGATCGTGCCTGACGAGAACGGCGTCGCGGCCGATCCGGCGCAGCCATTCGACCACGTCCTGCGGATTGTTCACGCTTCCGCTGAGCAAAAGGAGCTGCGTACCGGGCGGGGCGAGCGCAAGCGAGAGTTCGTAATGCACCCCGCGGACCGGGTCGGCGATGAGCTGATATTCATCGACCACGAGGAGGCGCGGACCTTCCCGCCGGAGAAATCGCGAGCGCTGCGTCTCGAGCGTGGCGACAACGACTTTGGCTTCGAGGTTAAGTGCGAGATCGCCGGTTGCGATTCCGACATCCCAACCGCGCGCGCGCCATTCGGCGAGCTTGTCGTTCGCAAGGGCGCGGGTCGGGACGGTGAAGACGGCCTGCCCTTTAAGCGAAGGATAAAGCAGCTCGAAAATGTAGGTCTTGCCCGCGCCGGTCGGAGCGTGCACGACGACATCCTGCCCCGCCTGGAGCGCGCGGACTGCTTCCTGTTGCCAGAGATCCGGCACGACCAAGTTGATCTCCAGCCCACGCATCCTGGGGAAAAGATGAAGGGCACAGCGAACCAAGCAACTAACCTCTGGGGGAAGAGCGTTGCGGCAACTTTCCGGGGAGCACGGGCTGTCAGCCCGTCGTTCGGTGCAGTTTGCGCCGAACCCTTGGAGGGTGTGATGCCTAACGAACCATGAACAGGACGCGGTGCGCTTTGCGCAATCTGCATCGGGCGAGGCTCGCCCGACGCGACGGGCTGGCAGCCCGTGCTCCCCAGAAAAGGAGCGACGCGTTCCTAGTCCAAATTCGCCGCCGCGCGGTGCTTGCCTTCCAGCTCCAGCACCATGCGCTTGATATGGCGATATTTCGTGTGCGACGCGAGCTTCCGCAGGCTTGCTTCCGGATCGCCCCATTGCACGACCTGAATCGATTCCTGGCGTACGCCCCAACGATTCATTTCGTGCGGTGTGGCCATGTAGAGATCGATCGTGTTCCGGCCCGAAAGCGCCCAGCCGTAATCCTCCACCCGGTAAAGTTGCCCGGTCGAGAGGACGCGAAAAATCGTGCCAGCCGGCCAGCGCGCCCAATCGGCCGCGGCGCTCCCGTAGGTTTGATTGGAAGAACCCTCCGCCTGGAAGGGCTGGAGCCGCGAGACGTAGGCGACAGGCTGATAACTTGTTTCCGGTCCGCGAAAAACCTTCTGCGGCGCAACCGGGAGGGCGCGCGGCACGATCGGCTGGGCCGCGGCATGCAGGACTCCGCCGAGCGCTGTCCGGTTTCCGTACTGCGTGTGATCCGCCTCGGTGTGGGTGTAAGCGGTCGTGCGAACCTGCTGAAATTCAGTCTTCGCCAGAGGCCGCTCGTAAGCCGGGAGACTGCGCGTCGTGCCGCAGGCGCCTAACGACAGTCCGAGCGCGGCAGCGAGCAGGGCAAAAAGGATTCTCATTCCAAGTGAGTCGGGAAGTTATTAACAGTTATTCACAACTCCGACAAGTGGGGTTTTTTGGTAGCGCGAGCTTCCAGCTTGCGTCAATACCAGGCCGCAAGCCGGAAGCTTGCGCTACCTTCCCTGCAGAGCGCTCGGATCCCCGCGAACGCCGCTAGGAGACTGTTGAAATACTGGAGCGGGTCGCGCGTAGAGGCAGAAGGGGCGGATGGCAAGAAGCGAGCGAAGCGCAGCCTGGGAAAGGGCTGCGACGAGTGAGCGACGCCGCCAGACGCCCCTTCTGCCCGCGCCCCAAGGGTTGCGTTGTTTTTGGCACTGGCCGGCGTTGCTCGCTGGGTCGAGATCGCTTGGATATCGACACGGCGCTCGCGTCTTGGCCAGGGCCAAAAACCACCGCAACGCGACCCACTCCAGTATTTCAACAGTCTCCTAAAGCCGGTGACAAGCCCGCTCCAACGCCACCCGCAGCCGGCTGGCCGCTTTGAAGACAATACGCCCGGAATCAGACAACGGCGCCGGGTCGATGAGGTCAGCCACAATTCGTTCCGTGACCTTCTCCCAGTCAACCACGACCAGGTCCACCCGGGCGGCGGGAACGGCGGCGAAGCTGACGCTGATCGGCCCCTCCACCAGGGCGACCCGCCGCTCTTTTGTCAGCCGGGCAAATGTTTCCGGTTCGCGAACGGCGAGGAACGCGGCCCCGGACTTGGTCAAAAGAATCCCGCACTGCTCCGAGCGCCAGACTCCTCGGAGCGTCCGCTGCGCGTTCTCCCTTTCCAGAGTGACAACGGCGGATGGAAGCAATTCTTCCTCGGTCATCAGGCGGTAGCTTTCCTCGTCGGCCGGAGAAGCCCCGCGCTCGGCGGTCACAACAACCGTCGAAATCAAATCGGCGGCGCGCCATTCCCGCAGAATCCTCCGCAGCGCTTCTTCCCGCTGAATCTGATAGCGGCAGGGAATGACGCTCGAGACGCTGTCGGCCACTCCGACCACGCGCACGCCCCCATCCCGCAGGACGGCCACCGTCTCGGGCGCTTCGCGCGGCGGCGAGAACCAGACCACCCTGTCGGCCCTGGCTTCGAGGAGGCTCTGGGCGAGAAAATCGCCCCGGATCTCCTCGCGCCGAAAAAAAACCGCCGCCGGCATGAAACCGCGGCGGCGCAGCTTGCGGCGCAGGAGGGTGACAAACTCGCGATAACCTGTGAAAGCGGAAAAGCGGAAGAGCGAGACCGGAATCCCGATCACACCGCGGACGTAAAGGTGGCGGTCCAGCTTTCTGCCATGGAGGACCGTGCGCGAGCCCCGCACCCGGCCGAGCAAACCCTCGGTTTCGAGACGGGCAAAGACCCGGTTGACGGATGAGAGGGGAAGCTCGAAATGCCCGGCCAGTTCGCGCAGGGAATAAAAGGTTCGGTCCTGTGACCGGCGGCTGGAGCGAGCCACTCGGCGCAAAAACCGGAAGAGCGCCTCCGAGGGCGTTTCGCCATTTTTCCGGCCGAGGCGGCGCGGCAGGCGGGGGAGCGGGGAGGAAAGTTTCTGGCGCACGGCGCGATCCTACAAGAAGCGAGGCGCTGTGGCCAGCAAAGTGTTTCACGACTGTTCTTTACTGTGCCGCTGCTGTTTTGCTGGCGTTCGCCGCGAAGTGGGATCATACCGAACGCAATTCGAACCTCCACTTCAACCCAGTATCGAAAGAACCCATGACATGAACCCATCCCACCGCAGAGCAACACAGACAGACAGGCAGAGAGAGAAGAGAGAGAGAGAGAGAGAGAGAGAGAGAGAGAGAGAGCCGCGCGCAGAGGCCAGATCGCCGTAACTCGGCGCTTCTCGCAGTCCTCATCGCCGTTTCACTTCTCCTTGGTAACGCTTCCGCCTTCGCCCTTCTCGTCGGGGACGATGGCTTGATCGAGCCTATCTTCGTCCAGATCAAGGATTCGCTCCGCACGTCGCCGAACCTGGACGCCGAACTCGAAGGCCTGGCCGCGCTAGAAAAGGAAAACGGCCTCAGCGAAGACGAGTGGTACGCAGGACCGAAATTGCTGGTGAAGCTTTCCTTCCCGATGGAGTTCACCGACGACCAGGCACAGAATGCCATCGCCGCACTTCAAAAATCGAAGGCTGTCGAAAAGGTCGTCGTGCAATCCGCCGTCAACGTCGAATTCAAGCCAGCCGATTTTGCCCGGTCTTGGAAAGCAGGCGAAACAATCCCTGATGAGTCCCGTCGTGGCTTTGATGCTGCCCGACTGGATCGACCGTCGAACACCTACGATGAAAAGATCAAGTTGCCCGACCATGTGGACAACCGAATCATCGTTCGCTGGAAAGATGAATACGTCTGGAACGGCGCTCAGAGGGATTTTCGATCGGACTTCTCCCACTTTAACGCGCAGACCGAATCCACGGTCGTGGATGAGCTTCAGTATACCGATCACGATCTTACCCAGGTGCTAGAGTTCGACAGCGAGAAGTATTCGGTTCTCGATCAGCTGCTCGCGTATCAGGCAAACGAGATGGTCGACTACGTGCAACCCGATTACATTTACGAGACTACCAGCACCGTCCCAAATGATCCTAAATATGCTACCTACCAATGGGCGCTGCCGAAGATCAGCATGCCGGCAGCTTGGGATACGCAAACTGGCAGTGGATCTATCGTCGCGGCTATTCTGGATACCGGCGCGAACGTCAATCATCGGGAGTTCCTTCCAAATCTGAACTCCTATTATCACGACTTTGCTGACAACGATTCGGACGTGTCGGACTACAATGGCCACGGTAGTAACGTAGCCTCAATTGTCGGTGCCAAAGGAAACAATGGACTCTATGGGACCGGAGTGGCGTGGACCGTATCGTTGATGTTTCTAAAGGTATTCCCCTCCCTCTATCCTCATCAAACAACGACATCAATCTTAACGGCAGCGATGAGTTCGGCTCAGAGCCATGGCGCGTCTGTAATAAATCTCAGCCTCGGCTCAAAAAAGTGTACGCTGTATAATTGCACGGAAACACCGTGCGACTGCCTTCGTTGGGAGTTGGATACTGCGCTAGAAAATGCAATGCTGAATGCGCGCGACAATAACATCGTAGCCGTCTGTGCAGCTGGAAACTTTGGAGAAAATAATGATAGCATTCCCTTTGCTCCGTCAGGCCTTCCTGAAAACAACGTGATCTCTGTGGCGGGCTCTAACGACATTGACGGTGTGGCACAGTTTCCGGGCATCCCGGGATCATCCAATACTGGCGTCAAGACGGTCGATCTTGCAGCACCCGCGACAAATATTTACGGCGTGACGCAAACTGATAACGGCAGCTATTTACCGTTTGAAGGAACCTCGCAGGCCGCTCCGCACGTTACCGGCGCAATTTCATTATTAAAATCGAAGTATGGCTGGGAAAATTATTATGGACTGAGAGACCGCGTCCTCATGGGAACCGATGACGTTGCAGCATGGGTCGGAAATGTTCGCACCAGAGGACGGCTTAACGTCAATCGGGCTCTTGCCGGAAGGACGCTGATCAGAAATATCTCGACTCGGGCTCGAGTGGAGAATGGCGATAAGATCATGATTGGCAGTTTTGTTATCAGTAACACGACGAATGGGGCGGGAAGGCTGAAGGTCGCAATCCGAGGAATTGGGCCCAGCCTGCCGGGATTGAGCGTTGCGAAGCTCGCAAATCCGAAACTCACGCTAAAAAACATTTCCGGGCAGACGATATACAGTAACGACAATTATATTACGCTGCCGACATCACAATTGAATGATCTCTCCGCAAATGGCCTTACGCCAGCCAATAATTTGGAGGCTGCAATGGTATGCGCCGGAACTGGCGGAGCGACTGGTTGTGACGCCTTGGCGCCCGGTAGCTATAGCGTTTGGCTGGAAAGCAGCACCGGCAGCTCGTTCGGGGTTGGTCTGTTCGATCTTTATGAACTGGAAGGCGGATTAGACCAGCAAACCCGACTGATTAATGTCTCAACGCGCTGCCTAGTGCGGACCGGTGACGAAAAGGCGATCGCAGGTGTTACTCTTGGAGATCCAGCTCAACCTAACAGTACGACCCTTCCCAAACGCAGCTTGCTCATGTTTGGCAAAGGACCGAGCCTACCCAGCACCATTGTCGGGCGACTAGCCGATCCTGTTATAACGCTCTACAATTCCGTGGGGACTCAGATGTCGACGAACGATTCCTACTCGAACGCCACAGCATCGGTTGTGAAGAGGTCCGATGCCACGTGGTCCAATGTGGCCGCCCCAGTCGATGAATTCGCCCCTTCAGGCTTCACTCCCGGTTCTACCGTGGAAAGCGCGCTCTGGCCAATTCTGAAGTCGGGAGTATATACGGTTCATTTAAGCGGATTGAACAATAGCACGGGCGTAGGACTGATTGAGTTTTACGAGCTATAATATTATTAAAACAATGAAAAACCTGCTAAAATTCTGCATTCACTCTATGGTTGTTGGCTTAGCTGCATTTTGCGGCTTGCACTATTCTTTCGCTGCCCCTGGCGACCTTTACGTTGGCAACCGAGGCCAGGAAATTGATCGATTCACGCCGACCGGCGAGCAAAGCGTCTTTGCCTCCGGCCTCAGGGAGGCGATAGCCTTGGCTTTTGATCGCGACGGTGACCTTTTCGTCGGTGATTCGGGCGAGAATCCGAATGGGCCACCGGTAGATTCGATCATCTACGTTTACGGTCCTGATGGGACACGTAGGACATTTGCCAATCTCGGTCTCGTCGACCTCTGGGCGATGGCCTTTGATGGAAGTGGGAATCTCTTCGTTTCGACCTTCAATGAAATCTTAAAGTTCAGCCCAGACGGAACGCAAACAACCTTTGCCTCTGATGTGGAGATTGTATGGTCGCTCGTCTTCGATCAAATGGGAAATTTATACGCTGGCTTAAGTCCCGGCGGGGACATTTTGAAATTCACTCCCGAGGGCAAGCGCAGCACATTTTTCACCACGGCGCCATCCGATGGCGTGACAGGGCTCGCTTTCGACAACGAGGGCAATCTATTTGCGACGCGAGGCGAATTGCTCCTCAAAATCACCCCGGACGGAAGTTCCACGACCTTCGCGACCGGCGATTTTTCGAATAACTCGCTCAGTTTCGACGCGAGCGGAAACCTCTTTGCTGGAGAATTCGGAACAGATTCTGATGATCCAGCGATCGTCAAGTTTTCGCCCGAAGGAATCAAAACAACGTTCGCGGCTGGGTTTCTTAGTCCTTGGGGTGTCGCCTGCGAGCCAGTAACGGAAAAGCTGCGCAACATCAGCGCGCGCGGCTTGGTCGGGACGGGCGACGACGTTTTAATCGGCGGCTTTATTGTGGGCGGGAATGCGCTCGCGAACAATGCGATCGTAGTGCGCGCGATTGGGCCTTCCCTGGCTCAAGGAGGAGTGGCAAACCCGCTCGCCGATCCGACGCTCGAACTCCACGACTCCTCCGGCGCGATTGTTGCCTCGAACGACGACTGGCAGGATACGCAGGAAGAGCAAATCGCCGCGACCGGTCTGGCGCCGAGTGATCCCAGCGAATCGGCGATTTACGCGACTCTGCCCGCGGGCAACTACACCGGCGTGGTGCGCGGCGCCGGAGCTACGACCGGCACTGCCTTGGTCGAAATCTACAGCGTGAGTCAATAGAGAGATCAGGCATCAAGTTACGAAAACACTAACCTTAACAATTGTGATCGCCTTCGCGGCGGTGACCGGAATCGCCTCCCAATCAGCCGTGGCGGATGAGGCGTTCTACTATTGGGCGGTTCCGTTTCCGACGGATCAATACCCGCAGCCTGACAGCTTCGTGATTCAAACAGACGCCGCTCAGAAAGCAGAAATCGACGCCATCCTCAACAAGGGGCACTTGCCTCAGTTCTGGGGTCGTGTCGCGGCGGGTTCGGTCGATTACAACAAGAACTATTATGCTCCGGGGCAGCCGGTCTGGAACTGGCATTTTTCGTTAGTCGAGGAAATCCTTGATCAAAACGATGGCATCATCCCGCCTGACGATTGGAACGCGCGGGCGACGCCGGAAGAAATTGCGGCCGATCCCGCGGCCTAATTCGCACAGAACGGCGACAAGTGGTTTCCGAGATTCTACTGTATCTGCCAACTGATCGACCCGAGCAAACCGGACACGGTAGCGAACGTGTCCAACCGGGCTTTCACGGGCGCGGATGAAAAGACTGCCATAACCGGGTTCATCATCTCGGGCGGTCAACCGCGCAATGTCATCGTCCGCGCCCTGGGTCCGAGCCTGGAAGCAGCAGGGGTGCAGCAGTTCGTGGCGAATCCAAAGCTGGAGGTGCACAACTCGTCGGCGACGATCGCGCAAAACAGCGATTGGCAGGACGACGCTCGCGCTAACATCATCACGGAGACCTTTCCTTCGCTCGCGCCTAGCGATGAGCGGGAGGCGGCTTTGTTTCTCACTCTCCTGCCCGGGGCATACACCATTCTTGTGAACAGCGAGGATGGCGCAGAGGGGGTGGTTTTGACGGAAGTCTACGACACGGAGGTGAGCCCGTAGGGTGCCTGAGCGTTCGATGGCGCTGGAAATTTTGCATTCCACCGGCTCGGCGCCGGTCGAGGTTTACAGCGTGAGCCAATAGGAAGTCAGGCTTCCCAGCCTGACTTCCGTAGCGGCAACCCACCGGGGAGACGGTGCGAGCTTGGCAGCGGGGGTGTTTTCGCGAAGATACGACTATGCTCGCGAAATTTGCCGATCACGTCTCCAACACTCTCGAGGAAATCAAAGCGCAGGGACTTTTCAAAACCGAGCGCATCATCACCGGGCCGCAGAATGCCGAGATCCCGATCGCGGACGGCCGGCGCGTCATTAATCTCTGTGCGAATAACTATCTCGGCCTGGCCGATCATCCCGCGCTCATCGCTGCGGCCAAGGAAGCGCTCGATACCCACGGATTCGGGATGGCGAGCGTGCGCTTCATTTGCGGAACGCAAGACATCCACAAGGAACTGGAAGCGGCCCTTACCAAATTTCTCGGGACGGAGGACACGATTCTTTATCCTTCGTGCTTCGACGCCAACGGAGGCTTGTTCGAGACATTGTTAGGCGCGGAAGACGCGGTCATCTCCGACGAGCTGAACCACGCCTCGATCATCGACGGCGTGCGGCTCTGCAAAGCACAGCGTTATCGTTACAAAAACTCTGACATGGTGGATCTCGAGGCGCAGTTACAGGCGGCGAAAGGCACGCGCTTCCGCCTCGTCGCGACTGATGGCGTCTTCTCGATGGACGGCACGATCGCGAATCTGAAAGGCGTCTGCGACCTGGCGGAAAAATACGACGCGATGGTGATGGTGGACGATGCACATGCGGCCGGCTTCATCGGCAAAACCGGGCGCGGCACGCCGGAACATTGCGGCGTGCAGGGGCGGGTGGACATCATCACCGGAACGCTGGGCAAGGCGCTCGGCGGGGCGAGCGGCGGCTACACCAGCGGCCGCAAGGGGATCGTCGCGCTCCTGCGCCAACGGTCGCGACCCTATCTATTCTCCAACACCGTCGCTCCACCGATCGTCGCGGCCTCCCTGAAAACGCTCGATATGCTCACCGGCTCCACCGAGCTGCGGGATAAGCTGGAAGAGAACACGAAATACTTCCGCGCCGCCCTGACGGAAAAAGGCCTAACGATCAAACCCGGCACGCATCCGATCGTCCCGATCATGCTGGGCGACGCCGCGCTCTCGCAGAAGTTCGCCGCCCGAATGCTGGAGAAAGGCATCTATGTCATTGGCTTTTTCTATCCTGTTGTGCCCCACGGAACGGCGCGCGTCCGCACCCAGGTAAGCGCGGCGCATTCGCGTGAAGAGTTGGAAAACGCAGTCCAGGCCTTCGCTGAAACGCACAGCGAGTTGGTCGGGTAGAATCGATCAAGACTTGTCTTGTTTCATATGATACGATACATTGACTCAAATGAAACGAGCAAAACCAAGGTCAATCGGGCATGGATTGGTGGCTCTGCATATTGCAACCAAGAAACCGAATCCCGCGCCGGACAAAGTCATCCGGATCGTCCAGGAGGGGCTCGAGTTCGCGGAGTTGGAATCGCTCCGCGAACAACTGGATTTGCCATTGGATGGTCTCGCGGAACAGCTCGGCCTGTCTCGCGCCACCCTGCATCGACGCAAAGCAAGTGGACGCCTAACGAGCGACGAGTCGGATAAAGTACTACGTTTCGCCAGGCTTCTTGGCCAGGCCGTCCAGCTCTTCGGCGGGATCGAACAGGCACGCCAATGGCTGAAAGCGCCGCAGCGCGGGTTAGGCGGCGCGGTGCCGCTCGATTATGCCCAAACCGAGACCGGAGCGCGCGAAGTGGAGAATCTCCTCGGCCGGATCGACTACGGCGTTTACTCCTGATGCCTTCCGGCTGGCGGATCGACAAACCGGGACGCGACGCATTCTCCGGAGAAGGGGCGCGGCGATTTGGCGGCCGCTGGAATTCGCCCGGGGTAGCCGTGGTTTATCTGAGCGAACATCAGTCGCTCGCGGCCCTGGAGATTTTTGTCCACCTCCAGCCGCTCGTGCCGCACGAGAAGTATCTGGCTTATTTCGTGGAATGGGACGATGCGCAAATGGAAGCGCTCGCGCCGAAAAAGCTGCCGCCAAACTGGCGCGCCTCGCCGCCCGAGCCGGCTACGATGCAGATGGGGGATCGATGGGTAGGAGAAAAGCGTTCTGCCGTTCTCGCCCTGCCGAGCGCGATTCTCCCGGGAGAAAGGAATTTTCTGATCAATCCCGCTCATCCCGATTTCGGCAAACTGCGCCGGCAGAAGGCGGTGAGTTTTGCTTTCGACCACCGCCTCGTTGGTCGTTAGGGATCACTGCAGATCGTAGACCTCGACCAGGCCAACACCGGTAGTGTTGTCGGCGCCGCGCACGATGGCCGTGTAAGCGCCGGGCACGAGGGTGGCGAGAATGGCCGATTCATGGTCGTCGCTCGGCTGCAGGCCGGTCTCCTCGATCTCGGGCTGCTGAGTGTCCTTCCAGTCATCGTTCGTCTTGAGAGTAGTTCCCGAGCCGTCGTGCAACTCGAGCACCGGATCGGTCAGCGCACCCGGGACGCCCTGCCCCAGCAGGCTTGGGCCGATCGCCCGAACCAGGACGGTGGAATCGCCGCCGCCGCCGCTCCCGGCAATGAAGCCGCCAATCATGACGTTGTCGCCGGTGTCGACGAAGCCGCGAGTCGAGATGTTGGCCGTCGTCCCAGTCGCTGCCGCGAGATCATAGGCTTCAACCAGACCCACCCCGGTGCCCCCGGCCACACCGCGAACGATCGCGGTGTAGGCGCCAGGATCGAGCAGCTCGACAATTGCCGACTCGAGTTCCTCCGAGGGCGCAAGGCCGGTGGCCGCGATCTCGGTTGGCTGGGTGTCTTGCCAGTTGTCGTTTGTCACAACCGAGCCGTCTGGGTGATGCAGTTCAAGAATCGGATCAGCCAGAAAATCGGGTACGCCAAAATTGCCTAACGACGGTCCGATGGCGCGGACGATCACCTGCTTGGGGCCGGGTCCGAGAATGATGAAGCCACCGATCAGGACGTTGTCACCAGTCAGAACGCCCAGCCGGGTCGAGATGTTGAGCAACTGCCCGGCCGTGACCGGGGCCACCACAGTATTCGAGAATTCGGAGGTGCTATTAAACTGATTAGTCGCGGTCGCGCTAATGACGGCTTGGCCGCTCGGCGGAAGAAGCGGAAAGACGACGCTAATAGCGGCGTTGCCACTGCCATCGGTCGTGACATCCTGGGACCCAAGGAAGGTTTGACCTTCGCCATTGCCACTGGGGTCGGCGGCAGCGCTGGCGAAAAACTCCAGCCCGAAGGTGCTGTTTGCGACGCTGTTGAAATTGCCTTCGATCGTGATTTGGCCGCCGCCAAGGGTCGCGCTCGTGAGGACGGGAAAGTTTTGCAGGCTGTTGGGACCGGCATCGCCGTCACCGGTGTCGTTAGGCGTAACGCCATCGTCGCCGATATCGATCCCCAGGCCGGTGTTGGAGAAAATCGAGTTGGAGAGAATAAGATTCCCTGTGCCACCACTAACGAAGACGCCGCGCGCGCCGTTGAAGGCAATCGTATTCCCCGACGTGCCTCCAATGAGGATATGAGAGACAGGGTTAGAGCTGCTCAAATCGATGCCGTCGCCGCCGTTGCCCAGCGGGTCGATCCCGTTGGCTTGGGTGCCGATCAAATTCCCGAGGATGGTGGTGAGCTCGCTGGCTCCACTGATAAAAATTCCGTCGTCCGTGTTCCCGGAAATGACATTGGCCGCGGCGGCGGACGAGCCCCCAATCGTATTCGTCCCGGCGTCCGTGATGATCACTCCGACGTCGCCGTTACCCAAAGCAACCGTTCCCGTGAGATCGGTGCCAATGAAATTACCCTGCACCAGATTACTGCCTCCACTTTGATCGAGCGTCAGACCAGTAGAACCATTGGCTGAGATCACGTTGCGAGTTCCGGTCGCCGTGCCGCCGATCGTGTTGTTGGGTGCAGCGAAAAGGTAAACCCCGACCTGCCCATTTCCCAGGCCTGAGCTGCCACTGACATCGGTGCCGATCAAATTGCCCTGGATCCGGTTGTTAGCCGCGCTCGTGCCGCTGACGAAAATGCCATCGAGTTGGTTGCCGGAAATGAGATTGCCGGCGCCGACTTCCGTCCCGCCGACCGTGTTGTTGGGCGCGTCGGTCACTTCTATCCCATTGAAGATGTTACCGAGGGCGACAGTCCCGGTGACATCGGTGCCGATGTAGTTGCCCTGCACGAGGCTGTTTGTCGCGGTCGCGCTGGTGATGACAACGCCGGTTCCCTGATTGCCGGAAATGATATTGCGCGCACCCGCGACCGTTCCGCCGACGACGGTGTTGGCCGGGCCGTTCACAATCCGAACGCCGTTGTCGAGATTGCCTAACGAGTCGGTCCCGGTCGCATTGGTTCCGATGAAATTTCCCTGGATCACGTTGGCATCGCAGACGCCACGGATCTCGACGCCTTCGCCGTTGCCGGAGATAACGTTGCGGGCGGCAGGCGTAGTTCCGCCGATCAGAGTGCCGACTGCGGTATCGACGTGAATTCCCTGGGAACCATTGCCGAGCGCAGCCGTGCCGACGGCGTTCGTGCCGACAAAATTTCCTTCGATCACGTTGTCGTCGCTGTGCACGGCGATGCCGTTCACATCAAAGCGATTGATAACGAAACCTCTGACGGTGCTGCTTCCGCCGGATAGATCCAGGCCGACGCTGCCAACGCCGGCGTTCGTCCCGTCTAACTCGATGAGCAACGTCCCATTGAAGCCATTGGCACTGGTGTTCTCGGCCGCGCCCGGCTGAGAGTAGCCATCAATCGTGACCGGACTTGTCGTGGCTGGGAGCGGCGACAGCGGTGAAATCGTCTTCACGCCGGCACCCGCGATGTTGAAGTCGATCGTGTCGGTGTCGGTCATCGCGTTCGCGTCGATGATCGCCTGGCGGAGCGAGCCCGCCCCGGAGTCGGCAGTATTAGTGACGGTGAAGACGTTGGCCTGCAGGGCCGAGGCCGCGCACACGAAAAGGAGCGCCAGCGTCGAGCGATTAATTTTCATATACACCTTTCTGGCTGCGATTGGTTTGGTTCGCAGTCCGCTGCGCGAAGTGTCTCTGGCAGAGACGCGCTCGCCTAACAAACTTCACGCGTGTGCGTCTCTTACCAAGGAAAGGTATAAAAGAACAAGCATTTTCCCGGAAAAAGCGGCGCGAATTGTCGTGGCTGTTGGAGTCGTTCTGCAATCATTGCAGGTGATAGACCTCGACCAGGCCGACGCCGGTGGAATCGCCCGCGCCTCGGACGATCGCGGTGTAATTGCCCGGAGCGAGAGTTTGCAGGATGGCGGATTCCGCGTCGTCGGTCGGCATCAGACCAGTGTCGGTAATCTCGCTTTCCTGGGTCTCGCGCCAGTTGTCGTTCATCGCGATTGTGTCGCCGTTGCCGTCGTGCAATTCAAGAACCGGATCCTGGATCGCATTGGTCACCCCGAAATTGCCTAACGACGGCCCGATCGCGCGCAACAGGACGGTGGCGTCGCCCAGGTTTTCCGGCCCGATGATGAATCCGCCGATCATGACGTTGTCACCCGTGTCGATGAAACCGCGGGTGCTGATGTTGGCCAGTTTGGAATCAGCCGGCTGATCGAGGTCGTATGCTTCGACCAAGCCGACTCCGGAGGTGCCGTTGACCCCGCGCACGATTGCGGTATAGGCTCCGGGCATGAGGGTTTGCACGATGGCGGACTCGGCGTCATTCGACGGCTGGAGACCGGTGGCTGCAATCTCGGCCTGCTGATCGTCTTTCCAATTGTCGTTCGTCGTTACAGAACCATCCGGAGCATTCAATTCCAGAATGGGATCCATCAGTGCGCCGGGCACTCCGAAGCCGCTGAGGGCCGGACCGATCGCGCGCACGATCACCTGCTTGGGGGAAATGCCGGTCACGATAAAGCCGCCGATCAAGACGTTGTCGTCGGTCAGCACCTGCATGCGGGTCGAAATGTTGAGCAGCTTGGTGGTAAAGGCAGCGCTGAACTCCGAGGTATTGCCATCCGGGTCGGTCGCGGTCGCGGTCACGGCGCCCGGGTTGACTGTAACCGGAAAGCCCACGCTGAAGGTGGCGTCGCCGCTCGCGTCGGTGGTCACGTTTTCGAAACCGAGAAAAGTCTGGCCTTCGCCGTAACCGCTCGGGTCTCCGGTCTCGCTCGCGAAGAATTCGAGCCTGTAAGTCTTACTTGCTTCGCTGTTGAGCCTGCCGTCAATCGTGACCGAACCGCTCGCAATCGTTAGGCCGGTAATGACCGGATAGTTCTGAGCGTTGTTTCCGCCCGTATCAGGGTCTCCGAGGTCATTGAGCGTTACCCCTGTTCCCATCGGGTCTTCGGTTCCACCGATCAGATTGATGCCGAGTTTGCCGTTGCTAAAGATGGAGTTCCCCTGGATCGGAACATTCGTCAGGTTCACCTGCACGCCATGGCTCCCGTTGAAGGCAATGACGTTGCCTTCTCCGCTGCCGGTGCCGCCGACGCGGTTGCCAGGGCTGATGAAGAGGTCGACCCCAATGCCGCTATTGCCGACTGCCGTCGCCCCGTCGGGTCCTGTCCCGATGAAGTTGCCCTGGACGGTGGTTGATTCGGAGCTCGTCCCATTCACGCCGTTGGAGTTAATGGAAATGCCGGCCCCGTTTCCTGAAATGACATTACCGCCGTTGATCACCACCCCAGACGCATGCGCGATGGAGACGCCGAATCCGCCCCCGAGGTTGAGTGCCGTCGTCCCGGTCGCGTCGGTGCCGATGAAGTTCCCTTGCACCGTGCCGGTGGAGCGACCCAAGGCTGGATTCCCGCTATACTGAACACCGGTCCCGGCGACGATCACGTTGCCCTCACCGGGCGCGATGCCACCGATGGTGGTTGCCAAACTATTGCTAACCGAAATGCCCAAACCGGGAGTGCCGACGCGCGCGGTGCCGGCTGCGTTCAGGCCAATGAAGTTTCCCTGAATGGTCACGTCATTGCTGCCGCTAACGACAACTGCCACGTCGATGTCCGAACTGATCACGTTGCGCGCAGCGGCATCCGCACCCCCCACGGTATTGCTGCCGCTTCCAACATCTAGATCAATACCGTTGCCACTGTCGGCTACGATCGCACCGCCGGTGGCGTCGACTCCGATGAAGTTTCCCTCGATCGTGCAGCCTGTTACGCTGAACAAAAACACGATCTGCGACCCCGTAAAGCCGTTGATCACCAGGTTACGAATCACGCTATTACTCGCCGCGGCGGTCTCAAAGTGGAGACCGTTCGAGAGCGCGCCGCCGCCCGTGATCTCCACCCGATTAGACGCGTCCCCGCTGTTGCCACCATCGATGCTCACTGTTTCGGTGATGATCGGCAGAAGACTTAGGACCGTGATTGTTTTCTGACCCGCTCCCGGAATGGCGAACACGATTGAGTCCGCGCCGCCTGTGGCATTGGCGTCGGTGATCGCCTGCCGAAGGGAACCCGTCCCCGAATCATCGGTGTTCGTGACGGTGAAGACATCGGCGGACGCAGCGCGGACCGCAGCGAGGAGGAGAAGGAGGAGACCAGAGATCGCCCGGGAGGGGGCGCGGAGGCCCCGAAAGCAATGAAGGAGATTCATATGACCTTTCGTGTTTTGCGAATGCCCTCATTCGCAGTTTGCGGCGAAAAGAGTGCAAGGGTCGCCTAACAAACTTCGCGCCTCTTCCTTTGCTCCCAAGAATCGGCTCGCGAAGCAAGCATATTCTTCCCGAAATCTCAGGCACCCTGATGCAGTGCAATGCTGGAGCCGACCCAGGTCTTATC
This sequence comes from uncultured Verrucomicrobiae bacterium, assembly GCA_963819975.1. Classification (GTDB taxonomy): domain Bacteria; phylum Verrucomicrobiota; class Verrucomicrobiia; order Chthoniobacterales; family UBA10450; genus Palsa-1392. The sequence goes on from CAWFYE010000007.1 coordinate 134,087, forward strand.
CTTGTTGAAATCAACCCCCATCATTTTGCCCTGGCTCATTCGGACGAGGTTGGTCACCAGGACCGGGTCACCCTCTTCGGGCCAGAGAAACATCATCCGAATCTCGGCTTTTGAACGATGGCCATCGACTGTCGGGACGAATTCAGCGTATGTCACCTTGCGTTGCAGAATGTAGGCGTGCGGATCCTCCAGCGCGGTCAGTTTTTCTGGTGTCGGATCCATCTCGACTCCCAGCCCGGCGAAGGAATAGAGCGGCTTGAGAACGTAATCCTCCAAAGGCTCGTCGGGCGGAAACTCGTCTGCGTAAAAAGCGTCGGAAGTGTGGGCGGTCTTGAGGAAAGGAAGCGAATGTTTACTGATGCGGAAATACCAGTTCGGGTGGCCAACCCAACGAACGTCGAGGTCGTCGCGGAAGTCGAAGCCCGGTTTGAGTTCGGGGTGGCGCAGCAGCTCGTCGAAGATGACGCGGTTGTAGATGCGCTCGATCCGGATCTCGCGCCCGTTGCGTTCGTAAAATAGCTGCCGCCCGCGTTTGCGAATGTGAGTCAGGCAAACCGGATGCACCCCCAGCCCGCTCTCGGAAAAGGCGAAATCGATCCGCGTCTTCTGCTTCTCCGGTTCGATCTCGAGGAGGATGACACTCTCCGGGTCAGCCTCGCCGACGATGACGTTGCGGAGGAGCTCAAGGTAGGACGCGTCGTCCAACCCGCTAAAAAACGGCTGCCACCCCGCCGGAAGATCGGGAAAAGCCTGGCGCAGGCAGCGCCAGAAAAAGAGCTGGTAGGAATAAAGGCTTGGGAAGCCCTGGAGCTCGATCAAGCGCGGAGTGAGGCGGCCATCCTCCCCGGCGCAGACCGCGAAATCGACCGAGACGAAAAGCGGGTGCGCATTCTCGTTAGGCACGACCAGTCGGGACGGCATCGCATCCTGAGCGTGAGCCCGAAATTCCGGCGTTTGCACCCGCGCGATCAGGTCGCGCGCGGCGGTCTCGATTTCGCGGGCAAATTCAGGCGTGAGAAAGATCGGTGTCTCCGAGATGCGAAAATCGGCCGGCCAGATTTCGGATTCATTCACCGCCCGGACGAGGGCCGCGTATTTTTCCTCGGTGAAGCCGGCGTTAAACCGGGCGCGCTGGGCTGATTCCATCGGCCAGCAGCATGACACAAACTGCCGCGACCGACAAAACGTGCGAGCCCAAACGGCATGTCGCGAGGCGACAGGTTGTAGCGTGCACTGTCTCAGCGCACCCAGCGAACGGTCCGCTGAGGACAGCGGACTCTACAAACTAAAACCCGACAAAGAGAGAAGCCATCCGCGCCCTGGTCTTGGCATCGGGCAGCCGGCCAATACCCGCTCCCATGTTGTCCGCCAGATGCTTGGGATCGTTCGTCGCCGGGATCGTGCAAGTGACCGCCGGATCTGAGACGATCCATTTTAAGAGAAACTGCGCCCAGGACTGGCAATCGAACTCCGCCGCCCACTTCGGCAAGGGTTTGCCCGCCAGCACTTGAAAAATGCCGCCGCCGCCAAAAGGCCGATTGATGATGACTGCGATCCCCATCTCGCGCGCGAGCGGCAAAATGCGCTGGCTGGCCGCGCGATCCATCAGCGAGTAATTGATCTGGATGAAGTCGGGCTTCTGCGTTTTCATCGCGCTTTCCATTTGGCCGTGGCCCTTGCGCTCGGAATGAGTCAGGCCGCTATATCGGATCTTGCCCTTCGCCTTCCACTCACGCAGCGACGACATCTGGTTCTGAATATCGGCCAGATTATGCACCTGGATGAGGTCGATCGTTCGCCTGCGAAACCGGGAAAGGGATCGCTCCATCTGCTCGATCCCGGCCTGCTTGCCGTTGGCCCAGACCTTCGTCGCGAAGAAAAGCGAGTTCGTTAGGTTTCGCTTGTAAGCGAGGTCGCCGATAAGGCTCTCGGCGTTGCCGTAGGCGGGCGAGGTATCGATCAACTTCCCACCGCGGGCCGCGAAGAGAGCAATCGCGTCGCCGACGATTTTTGCCGCGGGCGAGCGATCGCGGACATCGAAGGTGGCTGCGCTCCCCAGACCGATCACGGGCAGCTTCTCGCCCGTTGATGGAATCGCGCGCAAGATGCGCTGGGCCGATTCATCGGCTGCGGAAAGGCGCGCAGCTCCGAACGGCAGAAACGCGCCTGCCGCCGTGGCCCCGATCAGCTTCGCTGCCTGTCGTCGTGAAATCTGCTTCCCGATCATATTGCGCGTGTCCTTCCCATTATTCGGTGAGTTGGCATTGAAATCTAGTATCGGAACGTCGCTTTCACCCTCTATTAGAAAGGGTTTAACTGGCGGGGATAAATTTGCGCGCAGCGAAATATTTCCACAAGAATGAGTCGCCTCCTGGCTGACGCTCAGGAAAACCCGCCGGGGGACAGCGCATGCTACAAGCGCGAGCCCGCCACTTATCTAACGGTCAGCTTCGCGTCGTTGCTCGTCACGCTGCCGTAGGGATTGGTGACTACGACGGAGAAGAAAGCGCCGTTGTCTCCCGAGGTCGTGGGTGGCGTCGTGTAGGAAGGCTTAATCGCTCCCGAAATGTTCGTCTCGTCTTTCATCCACTGGTAGGTCAACGTCTTGGTCCCGGTCGCGGTCATGGTAAACTTCGCGGTTTTACCAACTTTGATCGTCTTGTCCACGGGCTGCGTCGTGATGGGCGGCGGAAGATTTACCGAAAGGGTCGCCTGGGTGCTGACCACGCTGCCGCCGGCATTGCTCACAATAACGCGGAACAGGCTGCCATTATCCTCCGCATGGCGGCCGATATCACGAAAGTCGAGGTCGCGCCCGGGAATCGAGACATTTATTTGCCATGGTAAACAAGGGCGGTGCGCCGGGCCTTCGACTGTGAGAGTGGCGGTTCTTCTAATCGAGTGAAGGGTCTTATTGGCAAGACCCGTCCCAGGATCAACGCTTCAATTCGGGTGGCGACAACTGCCCCAGCCCACGCATCTCCGCAAGCGAAAACGCCCCGTGCTCGCGGCACGGGGCGCTCTTGTTTTGCCTGGGAGAACGAAGTTATTTCGACGGGGTGGAAGCCATCGCCGAGTTGGTGATGTCTTCGGCGCCGGCGTCTTTGTAGATCTTTTCGGCGCGATCTTCTTCGTCGCTGTTGTGGGTGTGGACGGCGATGAGGTAGTTGCCGCTCTTGAGTTTCTCTTCGTAGCGTTTGGCTTCGATCTCGGGAATGCCGAGGCCGATGAGGCCGCCGACGATACCGCCAGTGGCTCCGCCGATGGCTGCGCCGCTAAGGGCGGCCATGATCGGGCCGGCTGCGATCAATGGACCGACGCCGGGAATGGCGAGAGCGCCGATGCCAGCAAGGAGGCCGATGACGCCGCCGGTGACGCCGCCAGTGGCTGCGCCGGTGGTGGCGCCTTCAGGGGCTTTGGTGGCTTTGACGTGGCCGATATCGTGTTTGCCTTCGGTGTCTGGCAGGAGGATGGAGATTTCGTTGGACGGAAAGCCGGAGGCTTGGAGGCGTTCGACGATTTCCTCGGCCTGGCCGTGGCTATTGGCGATGCAGAATACTTGGTTTTTGGACATACTGTTGGTGTTTTCTATTGGTTTGGTTGCGTTATTTGGAGGTTTTGACCTCGAGTTCGTTCACGACTTTGGCTCCGCCGGCGTTCGCTTCCGCGAGCTTGGCGATGGTCATCTTCTCAGCGTCGGTGTGAACCGGGCCGCGCAAGGTCACGACGCCGCCGTCGTTGATGATCTTGACGTTCTTGGCCATCATGCTGAGGGAGTCTTCTTTCATCATGGCGCGCCGGATGGCGGCGGTGATTTTGATGTCTCCGGAGCTGTTGGATTGGTCGCCGGAGGTCTTGGTGTCGCTGTTACGATCGCGGACGTTGCGTCCGGAGTTATCGGCCGGCGTGGGGGTGGCGGCGGAATTGTCCTCGGCCACGACGGAGAGGGTGAGCGCGCTGAGGCAGAGCAGGGATAGGATTGTGCGTTTCATAATATTAGAAATGCCGCCATGTGGCGGCGCTTTGATACGGGGTTGGCAGGGACCTTGGTTGCCTTGCGAGGTGAGATAAACCGAAATAAACGGAAATAGATTTTGCCGGAATGGAGGTGATTACTTTTCCACCGGATGCGCCGCGCCCGCCTACGAACGCACCCCGATAAAATGGAAAAGCCGCCGAGGCTTGCGCCCGGCGGCTTCTCGTGGGGAGTTTGGTTTTCCTTAGCCGAGATCAAGCGAGGCGAGGGTCGGCTCGTCGATCGTCGCGGTTGCATAGAGGCCGTTGTCGGTCTGGTACTCGATGAGGGCTTCGCGGGTTAGCGGGCCCAGCAGGCCGTCGACTTCACCTTTGTAATAGCCTTCACTTTGGAGGACAGCCTGAACGTCGGCGATGACGCGGTCGGGCGGCTCGGCGCGGCTCCCGACATAAATCGGGGCGTCATAGGCATAGTACCTGATAGGAGGGATTGTACCCCCAGGCCGGGAACCAGAACCCATTATTGAAGTAATAGGCGCCGCCGGCAATGATTTCGACGCGGGGATAGCGGGAGCGATACCAGCGCTCATCGTGCCGTTGCGGACGGTAGGTGCGGAAGACTTCGTATTGCGAGCCCTGCCACTGCTGAGCGCCGGTCATGCGGTAGCTCTCGTTGTAGGTGACGGTCGGGACCTTATTGGGCTTTGGCCGGGCCTTGAAGTTGACGTGCTCGGTCTTGACCTTCTGGACGACCTGCGGGTCTGGCTTCCTGGCTTTGGCGTTGCGCTTTCTGGGGGGCTGATTTGCGGCAGTGGACGCGGATGTCTCCGTCTTCCTCTCGGTCGCGGCGGGCGCAACCGGTTTCCTGATGGCAGTGGTCGGTGCAGCGTCCGGCTGCGGTTTCTTCATCTGCTTGTTATGGCGTTTCCCATCGGGGGGCATGCTGCCGCGGGGATTCGTGGTCGCGTCAGTCGCAGTGACGGGCGCTTGTCCATGATGAGCCTTGCCGGCCGCGCGAGATTTGCCCGGCTGAGGCATATTCTTAGCAGGCCGGGCCGGGTTTGGGGCGGGCTGAGCTGCCTCTTGCGCCGCCTCAGGTTGATTGCCCTTGTGGCGTTTCTTCTTGGATTGCGCCTCGTCGTGTTGGGCCATCACCGCTGTGGCAAGCGAGACAGTCATTAATAGCGTGAGTAATTTTTTCATTTTTTCTTTCGTCGGTTGCTTGTCTGCGTTCCCCGCGCCGCCAGGCGATAGCCCGGTGGCTCGTGAGCGCTGCTGCAACCTGATTCGTAAGGGAGATAGCGCTTGGTTCCCCTCCCCGACTCTAAATACCCCGCTGGCGGTATCATACGGGTAAGCGATGGAGCCGGCGGCGTTGCGCGTTATTTCGCTCCAAGCGCGTCGAGCTGGAATAGCTCAGACGAGAAATTTTCCCTTCGCCATCACCTGTTCGTCGTCGAACCAGATGTCGAAGTCGCGGCCGACGCAGTCGATGTGGGTCTTGGAAAGCCAAGTCTGGCCGGTGTGCTCGGCGTAGGGATGGCCAAAGGCGATGTGGATGCCGGGGATCTTTTCGTCCTGCAGGATGTTGCCGATGACGCGGGTGCAAGCGGTGTTGGTGCCGACGGCAAATTCGCCCACCCGGTTGCTGTTCTCGTCGGTGCTGGTGTAGGCACGGAATTCCTCGAGCAATTCCCGGTTATCGCAGGCCAGCGAATGAATGCGGTTGTCCTTTACCTCGATCGTCAGGGGAGTGGCCTGGATGTCGCCGTATCTCTGGCAAAGGTAATCGCCGACCACGCCGTCGACGACGAAGACGCCGTTGCTGTCGAAGGGCGAGGTGAAAATTTCGCCGCCCGGCAGGTTGCCCCATTTCTCGGGGGTAATGATGCCACTGGTCTTGACCCAGCGGAGATTGGAGGAAAGGTCAGCCGCGTAATCGGTCCCGGCCGGCGTCCGGCAGGAGACGCGCTTGGCGCGCCGGACGCGCTCGACCAGCCGCTGGCTGAGGGCGTCGATCGCGTTGAAATCGGCCCGCATCCCTTCCCGCATGATCTGGCGGCTGATGTTTACCATGTGCCCGTGGCGAATGTGATTCTTGTTCACGATGTCGCTCATCTGCATGCGGGAAGTGAGTTCGCCGCGCTGGGTTTGGGCGCAGAAGATCGAGACCTGCGAGGTGGCGAGATCGTCGAGGATCGCTTGCGGCATGGTGGTCAGCGGCCGCTCCGCAAATTCTTCAATCACGAGAACAGTGTATTCGGCGCCGACCTGCTCGACCTCGGCCTGGAGCGCGGCGGCGATGTCGGCTGTCGCCTCGTCGGTGATGATCGTGATGCGTTCGTTAGGCTGGAGACGCAGGCAATCGCGGATGGCGTTGCGCGCGCCGGGGGCAAGCTCAGGATCGACAGGGACGGTGGCAGTGCGGTTAGGGCGAGTCGGCATGGCGAAGAGCGCTCATCATGGCGCGAAACCCCGCGCAGGGCAACGTGACTTCAAACCTCCGCGGCCGTCTCCGCCGCGTCCGGTTTCGGCACGGTCAGGAGCTCGTAGGTTTCGTCCACGATCAGGTCGACCACATCATGCATGTTGTGCTCGCCTGCCCAGGCCGCCAGTTGCCGGTCGGCCCCGGTCCCTTCCCGCATGATTTTTTCGACGTGCGCGATTTCCCGGCCGCTCCCCAATTCGTCCACCTCGGTCGAGATGAATTCGAGCAGCTCGCTCAGTAAATCTCGAGTGTTGACCTCGGCTTCGCGGCCGAAATCGATCAGTTTCCCGTCCAGCCCGTAGCGCGAGGCGCGCCAGCGATTTTCCTCAATCAAACGCCGGCGATAAATCCGGAAGCTGAGGTTCTCGGACTGCAATTTGTGCAACTTCGCGATCACCGCCTGGATGACGGCGGCCAGTGCCATCGTATCGTCGACCCGGGATTGCGCGTCGCAAATTCGGATCTCGAGGGTGTCGAAAAACGGGTGGAGGCGGACGTCCCACCAGATCTTTTTCGCGTTGTCGACGCAGCCGGTTTTGATCAGGAGTTTGAGGAAATCTTCGTACTCGGAAAGGCTCTCGAAGGCGTCGGGCGTGCCGGTGCGCGGAAAGCGCTCGAAGACTTTGAGGCGATAGCCTTTAAGGCCCGTATTGCGGCCGACCCAGAACGGAGAGTTGGTCGAGAGCGCATAAAGGTGCGGAAGGAAATAGCGGACCTGATTCATGACGTGGATCGCCGTCGCGCGATCCGGGATGCCGACGTGGACGTGCAGGCCGAAGATGAGATTGGCGCGCGCGACCTGCTGCAAATCGCGCACAATCGTCGCGTAGCGCTCGCCTTCGGTGATGTGCTGGTCGAACCAATGCGAAAACGGATGGGTCCCGGCGGAGGCGATCTTCAACCCGCCACGGCCAGCCATGGTGGCAAGCTCGCTCCGCAAACGGATGACCTGGGCGCGGGCCTCGCCGATGTGGCCGCAGACGTCGGTTCCGAGTTCGACGACCGACTGGTGCATCTCCGGCTTGATCTGTTCGTTCAGCGTCACCTTTCCTTCGCCGAGGATTTGCTGGATGTGGGAACGCAGCTCGCGCGTCTCCGGATCAATGATCTGGAACTCTTCCTCGATCCCGAGAGTGAAGACGTGATTCGCCAAGCTCATGCCCTAGCAACAACCGCCAAATCCGGAACTTGCGCAAGCTGGAGAACGCCTCCATCCGTCGTGCCGATCAGGCAACAGTCGCTCGTTTCCCGGCCAATATTGGCCGGGAAACTGCTCTATTGGCCCGGCCCATTCGAGCGATGAAATTCCCGGCCTTTATCTACCGCCAATCCAATTACGCCATCCTCGGAGAGGCGCTGCTTCTCGTTCTCTTCATCGGGATGATCGATCTACTGTCCGGTTTCGAGGTGAGCATGTCGCTCTTCTACGGTATCCCGATCATGTTCGCGGTCTGGTACGGGGATCGGAAAACCGGGCTCCTCGTTGCGATCCTGTGCGGCATTACCTGGTGGTGGGCGGACATCCTGGCCGGCCATGTTTATTCTCATTTTTGGGTGGCGATCTGGGAACCGGCCTCGCGCTTCGGTTACTTCGCCTTCGTTGCGATCGGCGGGCCGGCGCTCAAGGAAAGGCACGACGCCGTCCGCACCCGCATCGCGCTCCTCGAGCACACGCAGAGACTGGAACGCGAGATCATTGAAATCAGCGAACGCGAACAGCGCAGGATTGGGCGCGATTTGCACGACGGACTTTGCCAATATCTCGCGGCCATCGGTTGTGCGGCGGCCACTTTACGCTCGGACTTGCTTCGTCGGGATTTGCCCGAGGAAGCAGCCGTCGCGGAAGAGCTGGCCAAACTGCTGGAAAGCGGTGTCGTGCAAACCCGCGACCTGGCGCGCGGCCTCGTCCCCGTGCCGATGGAGGAAGCCGGCCTGCCCTTTGCGCTCGAAGGCCTCGCCACCTCGGTTGCCCGCCTGCAGAATATCGACTGCAGTTTCCGGGTGCAGGGCGAAGTGAAGATCGGCAACACCTCCGCCGCTACCCACCTCTATCGGATCGCGCAGGAAGCGATCAACAACGCAACCCGTCATGGCCATGCCAACCGGATCGAGATTGCTCTCCGTGCCGAAGGCTCGCTCGCGACCCTGAGCGTGGCGGACAACGGGCAGGGCCTTTCCCGGACCGCGACGGAATCGCCCGGGCTGGGCCTGAGCATCATGCGCTACCGCGCGCGGCTCGTCGGCGGGGAGCTCGCGATGTCTGAGCCTAACGATGGCGGAACACTGATCGCCTGCACATTTCCGCAACGCGAATGGTCGGTAAGGGAAGAAGATGTCGCCGCCTAACGACAAGAAAATTACGGTCGTGATCGTGGAGGATCACCCGATGTTCCGGGAGCGTCTGGCGGAGTTGATTAACCGGGAGCCCGACCTCGAGGTTTGCGGCGAAGCCGATAACATCCGCGACGGGTTTAACCTTATCACCCGAAGCGGAGCGCAGGTCGCGATCGTCGATATCACCCTGCAGGGCTCAAGCGGCCTGGAGTTGCTCAAGAATCTCAAGGCAGCCGGCGCGGAGTTGCCCGTCCTGGTGCTCTCAATGCACGATGAGACTCTCTACGCGGAGCGGGTCCTGCGCGCCGGCGCCAGGGGTTACATCACCAAGAGCGAGGCTTCCGCCAAGATCATGACTGCGCTCCGGCAAGTGCTGGCCGGCGAAATCTATCTCAGTCCAAAAATGGCCACCAAACTCCTCGGCCAGCTCGCTGGCGGAGGCGCGCCATCCGCCGGTCTTGATCGCCTGACCGATCGGGAATTGGAAGTGTTCAATCTGATCGGGCGCGGCCAGACGACGCGTGAGATCAGCGCAGCCCTGAATCTGGGAGCGGCCACGGTCGAGACCTACCGAGCGCGGATCAAGGATAAGTTGCAGCTGGAGAACGGGGCACGCCTGCAGCAGGAAGCGCTGCGCTGGGTGCAGGGCACTGAGCAGACAGCAGCCTAGGGCCCCCTCCAGGGGACTTCCTGCCGGATGTAGTGCCTTTCACTACATGAAAAGAAAGTGTCCGGCGCGGGCCGCTGGCCCCGCTGCTGCTCTTACAAGGATCGTTAATTGATCAAGAATATGAAATTAAGTTCTCTGCTTCACACTCGTCGGCGCGGCGGTTTTACCCTCGTGGAAATCATGATCGTGGTTGCGATCATCGCACTCCTGGCATCGATCGCGGTGCCTGGGTTTCTCCGAGCGCGCAAACGCTCTCAGGCCAGTCGCGTAATCAATGACCTCCGTTTGCTCGACGCCGCGACCGATCAATACGCGATTGAAAATAACAAGCTGAGCGGCTCGACGGCCACTTTCGCCGACCTCCAAGCCTACCTGAAAAAAGGCGGAGTGCTCTATAACACAGGCAACGATGTCCTCGGGAATCAATTCGGCCCGACCTTCACGGTGGATTCCCTTCCCAAGGTGCCTACTAACACGCGCACATCCCTTTCCGACGTGGCCAACACCGCTTTTTGGTCTCCTTATCCCTAGCAAAAGCGCCCGCGCCGCGCTGTCGCTGGAGCAGCGCTTTCGAATCAACCGCGCCAAGCTGCGCGGTTGATTTTTTTAAATCGAGAAAGCTTCTGCGATCACGCAAGCCTGCTCCCGCTTGTGCACGGCAAGCGCCCCGACCGCCGGGCTCGCGCTCGCGTTCCGGCCGGCATAGGCGATCTCCTGGCCTAACAATGCCCGAAGACGCGGCTCGATGTAGGTCCAGGCGCCCATGTTTTGCGATTCCTCCTGGCACCAGACGATCCTGGTCGCGTTTCCGAAGGGCTCGAGCGTCGCGCGCAGCTTCTCCTCCGCCAGCGGATAAAGCTGCTCCAGCCTAACGATGGCAGTAGTTGTGATTTTTTCTGTCTCACGATGATGGAGGAGATCGTAGTAAACCTTGCCTGAGCAAAGAATGATCCGCTCGATCTTCTCCGCCGGTCCCATTTCCGGTCCGGGCAGGATTTCCGAGAAACTCCCCTGCGTGAAATCTTCCGTTCGCGACGAAGCCTGCTCCGAACGAAGCAGGCTCTTCGGCGTCATGATGATGAGCGGCTTGATGAAATCGCGCTTCATCTGCCGGCGCAGAACATGAAAATATTGCGCCGCGGTCGTGAGATTGCAGACCTGGATATTATCCTCCGCGCAGGCCTGGAGGAAACGCTCGAGCCGTGCGCTGGAATGCTCCGGACCCTGCCCTTCATAGCCGTGCGGCAGGAGGAGGACGATCCCGCTCGGTCGTTGCCATTTCGATTCCGCCGAGACGATGAACTGATCGATGATCGTCTGCGCGCCGTTCGCGAAATCGCCGAACTGCGCTTCCCAAAGACAAAGCATGTTTGGGTAATCGAGCGAGTAGCCGTAGTCGAAACCGAGCACGGCCGCTTCCGAGAGCAGACTGTTGTAAATGCAGATGCGGGCCTGGTTCGGAGCGAGATGGAGAAGTGGCAAATACGGCTTGCCGGTCTTCGCGTCGTAAAGAAACGCATGCCGATGGCTAAAGGTGCCGCGCCGGCTGTCCTGCCCCGATAACCGGACCGGCACCCCCTCGAGCAGGAGCGAACCGAAAGCGAGCGCCTCGGCAAAACCCCAGTCGTACGGGCCGCCAGCCCGAAAGACCTCGCGCTGTCGATCGATCGTGATCCGCTTCACCTTCGGCAGAAGGTTGAAGTCTTTCGGCACAGTCGTCAGCCCGTCCACGATCTGCTTCAACATCTCGGGCGAGATGGCGGTAGGCCCCGTCTCGCTGCTGTACTTCGGTTGAAAGACGGCAGTCGATTCGCGGAAGCGATCCTGTTGGCCGGCCCGCTCTTTCTCGATCGATTTCACTTCATCAAGCGTCATCTCCAGACGCAGCTCAAACTCCGCCTCGAGCGAGGCGGCGTCGTCTTCGCTCAGGACCCCCGATTCGAGGAGTTCTTTCTTGTAGAGTTGCGCGACCGAAGGTCGCTTCGCGATTTTCCCGTAGAGATCGGGCTGGGTGAACAGCGGCTCGTCGCCCTCGTTGTGCCCGTAGCGGCGATAGCAATACATGTCGATCACCACGTCGCGGCCAAATTCCTGGCGAAAATCGAGCGCGGTCTCGGTCACGAAACGAACCGCGATCGGGTCGTCGCCATTTACATGGAAAATCGGGACCTCGATCATCTTCGCGATGTCGGTCGCGTACATCGAGGAGCGGGCGTCTTCCGGGAGAGTGGTGAACCCGATCTGGTTGTTGACCACGACGTGGACCGTGCCGCCCGTGCTGTAGCCGTGCAGTTGCGACATGTTGAGCGTTTCCGCGACGATTCCCTGCCCGGCAAAGGCTGCGTCGCCGTGAATGAGAAGCGGCAAAACCTTCCGGCGATGCTCCGTATCGCCGCGGATGCGTTGCCGGGCGCGCGCGATCCCCTCCACGATTGGGTCGACTGCCTCGAGATGGCTCGGGTTAGCAGCGAGGCGAATCTCGATCTCGGCACCGGAGGAGAGCTTGCGCACGGTGTGATAGCCGAGGTGGTATTTCACATCCCCGTCGCCAGCTACCAGTTCCGGGATGTAGTTCGTGCTGAACTCGGTGAAAATCACTTTGAGCGATTTCTGGAGAAAATTCGCCAGCACATTGAGCCGGCCGCGATGTGCCATGCCCATGCAGATTTCCTCGATTCCGTCGCCCGGGCAGCGATGCAGAATCGTGTCGAGAATGACTATAAGCGATTCCGCGCCCTGCAGCGAAAAGCGCTTTTGCCCGACATAGCGGGTGTGCAGGAAAACCTCGAACGCTTCCGATTCGAGGAGCAGCCGGAGAAGCGCGATCTCTACCTGGATCGAGGCCTGATGCTTCGTCGGACGCGACTCAATCCGGTCGCGCACCCAGTTCCGAATGCGCGGGTTCTGGATGTGCTGAAACTCGATCCCGATCGCGTCGGCGTATATTTCCTCAAGCTTCGCGATCATCGCGCGGAGGGACATCTTTTTGCCGTTGAGAAAAAATTTCGACGAGGCCTGGAGATCGAGATCCTTTTCGCTGAAACCCAGCTCGCGCAGTGTCAGAAGCGGATTTTCCGGGCGCTGATCAGCTAGTGGATTCACCCGGGCAATCGTGTGCCCCAGGGTGCGGTAGGCGTAAACCAGTCCGTCGACGCGGGTCTGGGATGGATCCTCGACCGTCCCGGCGCGCGAAGGCGCAGCTAACGTCGCGGCACCATTTCGATAGGGCGTGTTGCCGAGTTCGAAACCCTCGAAAAAGGCGCGCCAGGTAGCGTCAACGGAATCGGGATCGCTTTCCCAGCGGCGATATTGATCGTCGATCAGATCGAGATTGCCGCGAGTCGCAAATGAGGGTCGCATGGTTCGCGTACTCTGGCGGCGTTTGCCCGGCGGGCAAGTTGACAGTGCGGACGCAGCTTCGATGTTCGCGTGCAAGTGAGCCGGTCAGTCGCAAAAATCCTCCTCTCGCCATTCCTTTCACGGCGGTTTGCCGCCGGCGCGATTGCGCTCGCCGGGTTCGCCACTGGCGTGCTGGCGCAAAGCGCACCCTCCGCGGCCGAACCTGCCGCGGAGCCCGCCGTTCTCGCGGTCGCGAAAGTCCTACCGGCGGTCGTCAACATCAACACCGAGCGCATCGTTAGGCGGCAAGTCCGCGACCCGTTTGATGATTTTGCTGCGCAATTTTTCGGCGTTTACCGCAACCGCCCGCGCGAGATTCGTCAGACATTTCAAAGCCTCGGTTCCGGGTTCATCGTCGATCCGAGCGGCTACATCGTGACTAACGAACACGTGGTCGAGCGCGCGGCCGATCTCAAGATCGAGGTCATCACGAACGACAACAAGAGTTTCAAGGGCCGCTACATCACGGGCGACCCGAAGAAGGATCTCGCCTTGATCAAGATCGACAGCGATCAGCCGCTGCCGTTCGTCGACCTGCACGACATCTCTCCGAATTTGCTGGGCCAGACCGTCATTGTGGTCGGGAACGCGCTCGGCTACGGCAGCTCGATCAGCCGCGGTGTTCTTAGCGGGGCCAAGCGCGAGATTACGATCAACAACAACGATTACCACAACCTGCTCCAGACTGATGCCGCGATTAATCCCGGCAACAGCGGAGGACCCTTGATCGATCTCTCGGGCCGGCTTGTCGGGATCAGCTCGGCGAAAATGGCCTTCACGCCCCAGGGCGTCCCGACCCAGGGCCTCGGCTTCGCCATTCCTGCGGATATCGTTAGGCAAAGCGTCGAGCAGTTCAAAAAAATCGCCGACAAACAACCGGCGCCAAAACCGGGCGCCAGTGACGACCAGGCAGGCTCGGCGAATGCCGAACGGCTCTTCGGATTGCAACTCCAGGACTTGACCGACGACCTCGCGGCCGCTCTCCGTTTGGCGCCGGGCAAGGGCGTCCTCATCAGCGCGGTCGAGCCCGACAGCCCAGCCGATCAGGCCGGATTCGAGCGCGGACTGGTCATCTATCGGATCGGGAAATACGACGTGAATTCGGTCAAGGAAGTGGAGAAACTGCTCGCGCGGGCGGATACCGGGTCGAGTGTGGACTTCGCCGTCGGCATCGTCCCGCGATCCGGACGTGGCCGTCGCGTCGAGACGGTCAATCTCGAAGCGCGTTGACAATTTTTCGGAAAAATTTGCCAACGCTTCGGGATCGTCGTTGTCAGTAAAAACTCACCGCTGCATGATCAAAGTCGAAAATCTCACCAAGCGCTACGCCGGCCAGACCGCGATCGACAATCTCAACTTCGAGGTCGGCAAAGGCGAGATCATGGGCTTTCTCGGGCCGAACGGCGCCGGCAAAAGCACCACAATGCGCATCCTCTCGAGCTTCATGCCGCCGACCTCCGGCCGCGCCTCGATCGCTGGTTTCGACATTTTCGAGAAATCGCTCCAGGCCCGCTCTCATCTCGGTTACATGCCGGAAAACGTCCCGCTTTATAACGACATGCGCGTGACCGAGTACCTCGATTATCGCGCCGCACTTAAGGGTGTCCCGCATCGCCGGATCAACGAGCGGGTCGGCGACGTGAAGGAGCTGTGCGGATTGAAAGAGGTCGAGAAAAAATTGATCGGCGCGCTTTCCAAAGGCTACCGGCAACGCGTCGGCCTGGCCGATGCTCTCGTCCACGAACCCGATCTGCTCATTCTCGACGAGCCGACGAGCGGCCTTGATCCCAACCAGATCCGCCAAGTGCGCGAATTAATCAAAAATCTCGGACGCCAGCATACCATCCTACTCTCGACCCACATTTTGCCGGAAGTCGAGATGACCTGCAGCCGCATCATCATTATCAACAAAGGCAGGATCGAAGCCTGCGACACGCCGGAGAATCTTTTGAATCAGATGCGCACGGCCACCGGCGTGGTGCTGGAGGCAAAAACCGGAAACGACAATGGCGTTGCAGAACTCAAGAAAATCGTTGGCGTCAAGGATGTTACCCTAACGACCGACGAAGATTGGCAGGTCTTTTCGCTCCGGGCGGAAGCCGGGGCCGACGTCCGTCCGGAAGTTTTTCGCCTCGCCAGTCAACGGCATTGGGCGGTGCGTGAGCTGACCCAGCGCCGCGCAACGCTCGAAGATGTCTTTGTCGAGATTACGCACGCGGATGAAGTCTAAAGCCGGGATGACGGCCGCTTCTGGTTCCGCCTAACGCCAACTCATGAGAAAATTTTTAACCCTGCTCACACGAGAAATCCGGAGCTACTTCTATTCTCCGATCGCTTACATCGTTCTCGTCTTTTTCCTCCTCGTCAGCGGGGTCGATTTCTATTTTCAGGTTTCCTTCATGAACGGCCGCGCGGTCCCTTATTCGGTCCAGGAAGCCTTTTTCAATTCGGTCTTCTTCTGGTTCGCTTTCGTTCTCATTTTCCCGCTTATCACGATGCGGCTTTTTGCGGAGGAATTTAAGCTTGGCACGATCGAACCGCTCATGACCGCGCCCGTGCGCGACTGGCAGGTCGTGCTCGCAAAATACTTCGGTGCTCTCTTTTTCTACGTCGTTCTCTGGCTCCCGACCGTTCTCTACTTCGTCATCTTCCAGGCCATCACTCATCAACCCGCGGCCGGCTCGAGCGGCGCCTATCTCGGCGGATACCTCATGCTCCTTCTCCTCGGGATGTTTTATCTTTCGATCGGTTGTTTCGCTTCTGTCCTGACACGCAACCAGATCGTGGCCGCGATCATTTCCTTCGCCAGCATCACTCTGCTTTTCTTTCTCGGGCTCGTTTCGTTCATCCTCCTCGACATCAGCTCGGAGACGCGCCAACTGCTCGGCTATTTTTCGGCCATCGAACAAATGGGCACCCTCTCCCGCGGCGAGATCGACACCCGCCCGATGGTCCTCTACCTCAGCATGACGATCGTTATGCTCGTCTTCACTTATCAGGCATTTCAATCACGGAAATGGAGGCTCTAAGCGATGGCCGACGAGAACACTCCGCCTGACAAACCGCAAAAGATTCACCGTTTCCAGATCGGTCTGAACGTGATCATCCAGGTCGCGATCATCATCGTCCTGGCCGCGATGGTGAACTATCTCGGCTTCGAGCATTACAAACGCTGGGACCTTTCGCGCGACAAGAAGTATCAGCTCTCGGACAAGACGAAGCACTTCCTCCAGAGCATCAAGGGCAAGGTACGGATCACGGTTTTCTTCGGCTCACAGAATCCGATCACGGGCGACGTCCAGAATTTGCTGACCGAATACCAATACGCTTCCGGCGGGAAGATCGACGTCGAGTACGTCGACCCGGAACGCAGCCTAACGAGAGCGAAAGAACTTTTCGATAAATACAAAGTGGTGACGGAAGAGAGCGTTCTGATTATCGATTACCAGGGCCGGAATAAAACGGTTAAGGCCTCGGAGATGGCCGAGATGGATCAGGGCAATCCAATGCTCGGCGAGCCGCCCAAAGTGACCGCCTTCAAGGGTGAACAGGCGATCACGAGCGCGTTGATCGACGTCGTGGAGGGGAAGAAAAACACCGTCGGCTACATCGTCGGGCACAAAGAGCCGCCGCTCGAGGGGACCAGCCCGGTCTCGGTCCTGAAGACGTTTATCGAGAATGAAAATATTCAGTTCAAGGAATTGAACCTCTTCGAAATGCCGGCCATTCCGGCGGACGTAAAAATCGTCATGATCGCAGGACCGCAATACGATTTCTCCGAGCGAGAGATGAAATTGCTGCACGATTTCTGGAACAAGGATGGACGCATTCTGCTCCTCGTTGATCCCGCCGCCAAGACGCCCAGGTTGCTCGCGTTCCTCAACGAACTCGGAGTGAAAGTGGATGACGATCGCCTCATGGCGATGGTCAAAACCGGGATCGAAGAAGTGGCGCGGGTGCGCGACGTGGTAGCGCACTTTCTGCCCGATAACCCGGTCACGAAACGGCTGGTCGACGTGCGCGCGCCGTTCTTCGGCCCGACCAGCACCCTTACTCTCAACTCCAAGCAGGTCGCATCCGCCAACATTCATCTCGCGCCTCTCGCTCAGGCCGAAACAGGTTATTGGGGCGAAACCGATTATTTTTCCGACGACGAAGCCCTGCTCCAATTCGATCCCGCCAAAGACAAGGGCGATCCCCTAACGATTGCGGCCTCGGTCGAAAAAGGCGGAAGCGCGGATGAGCGCGTCGAAATCAATTCCGCCCGCCTTGTCGTGGTCGCGAATTCCACTTTCATCCAGGACAATGCTCTCACCCAGGGCCAGCAGGGATTGGATTTTGTTTCCGCCAGTCTCAACTGGCTCCTCAGCCGTGAGCAGATGATCGGGATCGCCCCAAAAATCCCGCAAACCCTCACCTTTACGCTCAATGAAGAGGCCTTGCGCAGCATGCGCTGGATCGTTCTCGTCCTCATGCCACTCGTCCCCGCCATCATCGGCCTTTTCGTCTGGTGGCGGCGGCGGGCCTAACGACTTCCCGCCGGCATGAAAACCAGGACCACACTCCTTCTTCTCATTCTCGTCATCGCGCTTGGCGTCTGGATCAAGTTTTTCGAAAGCAAAAAGCCGAACACGGTCGAAGCCCAGCGGGCCGCGGGCAACGTAGTCAATTTCGATCGCGAAAAGCTCGAAGGAATTTCCATCCAAAACGGCGACGACCGGATCAAGCTCCGCCGCCAGGAGGGAAAATGGCGCCTGACCGCGCCGGTCAAAGACCAGGCCGACAGCGCGGTCGTGGACAACCTGATCAGCGATCTCGAGAACTGGCGGAAGGAGGGCAGTATTCCGGCGAAAGAAGTCACCGCCGAAAAGGGGCGAATGGCTGAATTCGGTCTCGTGCAACCCAAGTTGCGACTGCGCTTAACCGGCACCGAAATGCCGCCGGAGATTTTGTTCGGCAAGGACACCGCCTTCGAAGGGCAAATGTATGTCCGCTTCGTCGAGGCGAAGGAAGTTTATGTAGCGACCGAGACGGTCCGAACCGACATCGCGAAAAAGCCGGACGATTTCCGCGACCGGAAGTTGACCGACCTGACGACAGCCCAGGTCATCCGCGCCGTTCTGAAAAGCCCGGCGGGCGAGATCGAGCTCGCGAAAAAGAACGAACACTGGGAAATCGTGAAGCCTCTCCAGGCCCGGGGCGACGATCAGAAAATCGGCGACCTCCTCGCGCAGGTAACGAACGCGCGCATCCAGGAATTCGTCGCGGACGACAAAGGCGACCTGCACGCCTACGGACTTTCCGAGCCGCGCGGGTCGATCACCGTCTACGGCGCAGACGACAAAGAAGGACGGACGCTCCAGCTAGGCGCGATGGCGGATAAGACCAAAGACGCTGTTTACGTGCGCTACCTGCCGCGCAATGCGGTTTATGCCCTGCCGAAAAAGACCGACGATATCCTGACCGTTCGGCCTAACGACCTCCGCGATCGACATCTCCTCCGACTGGACACGAACAATCTGGATCGCCTCAACATCGAGGCCACCGGAGAGCCCAAGATTGTTCTCGCCCGCAAGGACCAGAATTGGACGATCACGAGCCGGAGCGACCAGCCAGCGAACAGCGATGAAGTGCGCCGTCTGATTGACACCTTGAACAACCAGGAGGTGACCAAATTTGTAGCCGATACGGCTTCCGAGTTGCCCAAATACGGGCTCGACCAACCGCAGGTGAAACTGACCTTCAGCTCGTTTGCATCCGAGAACACGGCCGAGACCGGGGCGGGCGAACATCCTTTCCTCACTCTCTCGTTTGGCAAAGTCGAGGGGAACGAAGTCTACGCGCGGATCGGCGAAGAACCGTTTATCGTCGCGGTCGATCGCGGACTGCTCGACCAGATCTGGGTCGACCCATTGCGCTGGCAGACGCTGCCCGTTTTCAGTTTCAAGCCTAACGACATCCATCGCCTCTCGCGCGTAACCGATCGCGAGGAGTCGCTCGTCCGCAACGGACCGAAGGACTGGAAATGGGTCGAGGGCAGCGGCGAAATCGATGCCGCCAACGTGCAATCGCTCCTCAACACCCTTGCCGCTTTGCGGGCCGTGCGCTGGGTCGGCGCCACTACTCCGGCGCACGGAATCGAGAAGCCGTTGCTGGTCTTGACCTTCACGACGTCCGCGGATGACAAAGCGCTGCACAAACTCACCATTGGCAACTCAACCGACGATCAGATGTGGTACGCGAAAGTCGACGGACGCGACGGGACTTTCGTGATCAATCAGCCCGATCTGAACGCGTTCCGGCTCCCGCTGACCAAAGCCGCCGCCTCACCTTCTCCTTCCGCTGCACCGAGCGTGCCGGCGGTCAGTTCGCCGGTTCCGGCTCCTTCGCCTAAGGAATAGTCAGCTCGTCGCGTAGTAGATTGTGACGATCCCGCCAGAGAGCGGTTGGGCGGTCGCGTCGCTAAATCCGCCTTGTGTCAGCAGCTCGCACATCGCCAAGCCGCTCGGAAATTCTTCGATCGAGGCGCCGAGGTATTGATAAGCATCGCGCTGGCCCGTCACGAGTCCCGCAATCCACGGCAGGCAACGATGCAAATAGAAACGGTAGACCGGACGAAGCCCTCCCTCCGGCAGCGAAAAATCGAGCACCAAGAGATGCCCGCCGGGGCGGAGAACGCGCCCCATTTCGCGAATCGCCGCCGGCCAGTCCACCATGTTGCGCAAACCGAACGCGACCGTGACCGCATCGAAGCTTTCGTTGGGAAACGGCAACTGGAGCGCATCGGCCACGACCGTTCTCGTCAGGCCCTTGCGCCGCGCCGCAGCCAGCATTTCGGGCGAAAAATCAACCCCGGTGACTTCGCTTTCCGGTAGCTTCCTTTGAATCGTGAGGGCAAGATCGCCGCTCCCGGTAGCGAGATCGAGAACCTGGCGAGGCTGCCACTGCCTAACGATTTCGGAAGCCCGACGGCGCCACCAGAAATCGAGACCGCCGCTCAGGAGATGATTCGCGAGATCGTAGCGTCGCGCGACCCGTTCGAACATCTCGCGAACCGCCGCCGGATCTCGATCGGCTGCCTGCGGGTCGGCCACAAACGGGTCTTATTCGAGAACCGGCTCGCTCCGGTCGTCTTCGGGCGCGCTCAGTTTGTTCTTCGCGATCATCCGGGCGCAGGTATTCCAGCGCAGGAGCGCGTCGTCGTTGCCGTGCGGCCGGATCTTTTCCGCCTTCTCAAACTGCCGCATCGCTTCGGATAACTCATGGTAGGCGTAATGCCCGGCCCCCGGATGTCCCTGCGCCAGTTTTGCCTTCGCTCGGCGCTCGGCCAGAATTCCTGAATAGTATGCGCGTTCGTAGTCGCCTTTAACCCGGGCAAGCAATTGGTTGGCCTGTGTGTCGCTCACTCCGTAGCCTTTGCTGAAGCGATCCGTCAGGGCGAGGAGAAGTGTAATGATTGCCGCCTGGTTCTCCGGATCGGTCGCAAGGATATCGAGACAGATGCTTTCCGCTTCCCCCGGCTCGTTGAGCAGGCGGTAACGCTCGGCTTTCTGCAACGCGGCCGGGATGGCTTCTTCGGAAAGTTGTTTCAGCTTAGACATTGTCGTTAGTCCAGCGGCGGCTCCGGCGCGCGCTCGTTACGCTGCCGGATTTTTTTCCAGAGCCAGCCGAGCGGATCATAATAATCGTCCACCACCCGCTCTTTCAATGGAATGATCGCGTTGTCGGTGATGTGAATCTCCTCCGGGCAAACTTTCGTGCAGCACTTGGTGATGTTGCAATAGCCGATTCCTTGCGCCTCGCGCAGCTCGGTCACGCGATCCTCGGTATCGAGCGGGTGCATCTCCAGCGCGGCCGAGTAAACGAAAAAGCGCGGGCCGATAAATTCGTCGTGCTTGTGATGATCGCGCAACACATGGCAGACATCCTGACAAAGAAAACACTCGATGCATTTCCGGAATTCCTGCACCCGATCGATGTCCTCTTGCGCCATCCGCCAGGTCCCGTCAGCAGCGTCTGGCGGACGCGGTTTGAATTTCTTGATCCGTTTTTTGACCGCGAAATTCCAGGAGACGTCAGTGATTAAATCCTTCAGGCGGGGAAAGGCTTTCATCGGCTCGATTGTGATCGGCTTGTCGAGCGGGAGATCGCTCAGGCGCGTCATGCACATCAGCTTCGGCATGCCATTGACTTCCGCGGAGCAGGAGCCGCATTTGCCGGCTTTGCAATTCCAGCGGCAGGCGAGGTCGTTCGCAAACTGCGCCTGGATGTCATGCACGGCGTCGAGCACGACCATGCCTTCGGAGACGCCGGTGGTATAATCGCGGAATTCGCCGCTCTGAGCGTCTCCGCGCCAGATCCGGAAAACGGCCGTACTCATTTCATTTCCTCAATCACGCGTTTCAATTCTTCTCGCATTTCCGGAATGGGTTCGCGTCGAATCTGCATTTCGCCGTTACCGCCTTTCCAGACGATCGTATTCACTTTCGCAAACTCCTCGCTCTTCTCGGGGTAATCCTCGCGGAACTGCGCGCCACGACTTTCCTTCCGTTCCAGAGCGGCACGAGTGATGGCTTCCGAGATGGTAAGTAGGTTCTTCAAGTCGAGCGCGGTGTGCCAACCGGGATTGAAATCGCGGGTGCCGGTCACACCAACGTGGCGGGTGCGTTCCCAGAACATTTTCAAATGCTCGAGAGCAGCCTGCATTTCGCTCTCGTCGCGCACGATGCCGACGTTGTGCTGCATGATGTCCTGCAACTCGCGCTGCACGGTGTAGGGATTTTCGCCGCTTTCGTGTTCAAACGGCTGAAGCGCCTCCTGCGCGAGATTCTTGACGACCGATTCATCGATCGCGCCTAACGATTGTCCTTGCGCGAATTTGGCCGCGAACTCGCCCGCTCGTTTCCCGAAAACCAAAAGATCGGAGAGCGAATTGCCGCCAAGCCGGTTCGCGCCGTTGATGCCGGCGGCGCATTCGCCCGCCGCGAAGAGCCCGGGCACGCTCGACATCTGGGTATCGGCATCGACGCGGACTCCACCCATGATGTAGTGCGTGGTCGGGCCGACCTCCATCGCTTCCTTCGTGATGTCGACGTCGCCGAGCTGTCTGAACTGATGGTACATACTCGGCAGCTTTCGTTTGATGTGTTCCTCCGCATTCGGCAGCCGTTTCTTGATCCAGGAAATATCGAGGAAGACGCCGCCATGCGGTGTCCCGCGCCCTTCCTTGATCTCGCGCACTATGCAGCGTGCCACGTGATCGCGGGTCAGGAGCTCCGGCGGGCGGCGCGCATTCTTGTCGCCCTGGGTGTAACGCCAGCCCTCCTCCTCGTTGTCGGCCGTCTGCGCTTTGTAGTTGTCCGGGATGAAGTCGAACATGAAACGCTGGCCTTCCCGGTTGGTCAGGATGCCGCCTTCGCCGCGCACCCCTTCGGTCACGAGCATTCCGCGCACGCTTGGCGGCCAGACCATCCCGGTGGGATGGAATTGGAGGTATTCCATGTCGATCAGCTCCGCACCAGCGTGGTAGGCCAGTGAGTGCCCGTCGCCCGTGCAATCCCAACTGTTGCTCGTGATTTTGTAGGCTTTGCCGATGCCCCCGGTCGCGAGGATGACGGCTTTAGCACGAAAAATTCGGAACCGTCCGCGTTCGCGATCGTAACCGAACGCCCCGCTGATCCGACCGCCGTCCTTCAGCAATCCGAGGACACACACTTCCATGTGGACATCGATTCCTTGGTGAATTCCGTGGTCCTGCAAAGTGCGGATCATTTCCAGGCCGGTGCGATCGCCGACGTGGGCAAGGCGCGGATACTTATGGCCGCCAAAGTTCCGCTGCAAAATGCGGCCGTCCTTGGTCCGATCGAAGACCGCGCCCCAGGCCTCGAGCTCGCGCACCCGCGCGGGCGCCTCACGGGCGTGAAGTTCGGCCATGCGCCAGTTGTTCACGTATTGGCCACCGCGCATCGTATCGGCGAAGTGCACCTGCCAGTTGTCGCGATCGTCGACGTTGGCAAGGGCGGCCGCGATGCCGCCTTCCGCCATTACGGTGTGCGCTTTGCCGAGCAGACACTTTGAAACCATCCCGACCGAAACACCGGCGGCTGAGGCTTCGATCGCGGCGCGCAATCCGGCGCCCCCCGTGCCGATAACGAGAACGTCGTGATCGAATGTTTCGTAGTCGGGCATGCGGGTTAGCGTCTAAAAAAATCGCAGATCATGCCAGACGCCGAGCGCGCACAAGCGGACGTAAACATCAGTGAAACCAACCCAGAACAAACTCATCCAGGCCCAAAGCATGTGCCGGCGATTTAAGCAACCAACGCAAGAATAGGCATGGTAACAGGTGGGCGATTTCGAGAATTGATCGAGAAATCCGCCAACCAGGTGACGCAGAGAGTGACAACCAAAAGTATAGCCGCCTAACAAAACGACATTTATCGCCAGGACGAGCGTCCCAACGCCTAGCCCAAAAGAGGTGCGACCGGTCGTCGGATCGGTAAACCAGAGCGCTTTCCAGACGTCGTGCGCGAGGACGAGGATGAAGAGGAGTGCGAGGTAAAGAAAATAGCGGTGCACATTCTGCATGATGAGGGGAAATGAGCGCTCGCCCAGATAGGTGCTACGCGGTTCGCCGACCGTGCAGTTGGGCGGGTCGGCCCAAAACGCCTTGTAGTAAGCGCCGCGATAATAATAGCAGGTGAGTCGAAAACCTCCGGGCGCCCAAAGCACGAGCAGCGCCGGCGAAAAAATTAGCCACGCCGGCCACCAGCCCGGTTTCGGTCCAAACCAGGCATGCGGTGAGGCCCCGAAAAGCTCCGGCGAATAGAGCGGCGAAAGGTAGGGCCCGAAGAAGTAATTTTTTCCCTGAAACGCCGCCCAGCTGGAGTAGACGACAAACGCTCCCAGCCCGAGAAAAACGACGAGGGGTTGCACCCACCAGGCATCCGGGCGCATCGTCTGGCCGAGCGAACGGCGTGGCAGGGTTACTTCAGCGGTCGTCATCGTGAAAACTTCTCACCACTCGATTTGATAAGCAGCGTCCATTCGATTGACAAAGAAAATCTCACGGCTTCGCAAACTCGCTTGAGTTCTCGAAGCGTTCCTCCGCGTTATGGGAGCGCGTCCAAGGACCCGAGCATTAGCTCAATTGCTTCCCCAGTGTTCATCCGCGTGTCTTTG
Source organism: uncultured Verrucomicrobiae bacterium (assembly GCA_963819975.1). Classification (GTDB taxonomy): domain Bacteria; phylum Verrucomicrobiota; class Verrucomicrobiia; order Chthoniobacterales; family UBA10450; genus Palsa-1392. Next base: position 158,134 of record CAWFYE010000007.1, read on the forward strand.
GAATCTTCAGAAGAATAGTCCTGAGAGGGATCCTGTTCCTATGCAATGGCTTGCCTCAACCAAGCCGGGATCGGCAAGCAAACCTAGTCGCCAGTCAGCCGCGCTTCTGCCAGATCGAGATCGCGCTGGATCCGGCGGAGTGCGTCGTCGTTGATCTTTTTCCCGTTGCGCAGCGCGATGATGGTCCGTCGTTCCGCCTGCAAAGCGCCGTGCTGCAGCCGCTGGTAGATCGGCGTCGTGATGACTCCGCCCGGGTTGCCAGTCTCCATGCAACAGGCATTCAACTGCTCGATCCGGTCACAATATTCGGCTCGGACTCGGGCCATTACATCCTCCGGCAAGTGCTCTTCGAGCGCCTTTTGTTCGACGAAATCGACTGCCGCTTCGTTCGCCTGCAGTCGCGCGTCTCGCTCCTCTTTTTCGTTCACTCCATCATCTTCGATGCCAAGTTTCCGGATCAGGATTGGCAGAGTCAGGCCTTGGAAAACCAGCGTCGTCAGGATGACGCAGAAGGTGAGAAAGAGGATGTAACTGCGGCCGGGAAACGGCTGGCGGTTGACGAGCAGAATCGGAAGCGCGAAAGCGGCCGCGAGCGAGACAACGCCTCGCATGCCCGCCCAGGCGATAATGACGCTGTGCTGCCAGGGTGGAACAGGATCGCGGGCTCGCATTTTCGGGCTGAGCCAGCGTGGCAGATAGGTCGCAGGAAAAACCCAGAAGATGCGGACGAGAACGACGGTAGCACTGATCAGGATCCCGTAGCTCACCAGGCGGGAGAGTGGCTCGTGATTCAGGTTGCGCAGGATGCCGGGCAATTGCAGCCCGATCATGATGAAGATAAACCCGTTGAGGAAAAAGGCCGCGATTTCCCAGAAAGCCTGCGCCTGGAGCCGGGTTCGGGCGGAGAGCGCGGTGGAATGCCAGCCAAGATACATCCCCGCCGCCACGACCGCGAGCACACCCGAGACCTCGAGTCGCTCGGCCAGGAGGTAGGCCGCGAAAGGCGTTAGGAGCGAGATCGTGATCTGCACCGGAGGATCGTCGAGACGGCCCTGAATCCAGCGCATGATCAGGCCAACGAGCAAACCAAGACCGACTCCGCCGAGGCCGACGAGAAAAAAGCGGAGACTGGCTTCGCCTAACGAAAACTGGCCGGTCACCATCGCCACGACTGCAAATTGATAGGCGACGAGCGCGGTGGCATCGTTCACCAGGCTCTCGCCCCCGAGCACCGTCTGGATCCGGCTCGGGACGCCCAGGCGTTTCAGAATTGCTTCCGCCGCGACGGCGTCGGGCGGCGAGACGATCGCGCCGAGAGCGAAAGCCGCCGCCCACGGCATCCCCGCAACAAACGTATGCGCGACCCAGGCGACCACCGTGGTCGTCATGAGGACGAGCCCGATGGCGAGGAATAAAATCGCGCGCAGATTGCGCCGAAAATCACGCCAGGAAGTGAAGAGCGCCGCCGGATAAAGGAGCGGCGGAAGAAAGAAAAAGAGGACGAGATTCGGATCGAGCCGGATGACCGGAAGGATCGGAACGAAGCTGAGCGACAAGCCGCCGAGGACGAGCAGGACGGGATAGGGGATGGCCGATTTTTGCGCGACAATGACGAGCACCGCCATCAGCACGAGGAGGAGCACGACGGGTTCGGCGTGGTGCATGGCGCGCTCCGAAGAAAATGCCTAACGGGGCGAATCGACGCTGCTGGTAGCCAGGGCGCGAGCGCGGGCCCGATTCGCCTCCAATTGCGGCAGATGTTTTTCCGACCAATGACAAATGGCATTGAGCGGCTCGATCAACGTCCGGCCGAGTGGGGTCAGCGCATACTCGACCTTGGGCGGAACGACCGGATGCACCTTGCGCGCGACGAGGCCGTCACGCTCGAGGCTGCGCAGGGTTTGGGTCAGCATCTTTTGCGAGATGCCACCAATCTCGCGTTGCAGCTCGGCGTAGCGGCGGGTGCCGGTGGCGAGGACGTGAATGATCAGGGCCGTCCACTTGTCCGCGATCCGGCTCAGGACGACGCGAGAGAGACAATGCGCATTCATTACGGAAGCGGCTTTGGCGCGCGCGGGCATGCGTTTTTCTTAGCGGAACCCGGCCGGGCGCGCAAACGGAGAGTAACTCTCCGGCGGATAGGTATGGGCTGGTAAGGAATGTCGAAGATTCCGCCCGGATTTTTTTCTTGGAAAAAAAAGAGTATCTGTTATCGCTCCTCCCCGATGCGTTCCCCAGGAAACCGAAGCGAGCCGCCCCACCTTTGTTTTGCGCGCTGACAGTTCCCGGAACGCCCTTCCCATGGTCATGACAAATACTAGGAAACTGCGCTCGTGAAGCTGCTCATCGTTGGCGGCGGCGGTCGTGAGCACGCGCTCGCTTGGAAACTTCAGCAGTCTCCGCAGGTTGAAGCGCTCTTTTGCGCGCCCGGCAACGCCGGCACCGATGCACTCGGCCAGAATGTCCCGCTTCGCCCGGATGACACGCGCGGGCTGATCAAGTTTGCGAAGGAGAACAAGATCGGGCTGACCGTCGTCGGTCCTGACGATCCGCTGGCCACCGGATTGGTCGACGAATTTCAAAAAGAAAATCTGCGCATCTTCGGTCCGACCAAGGCCGCAGCGCGGCTGGAATCGTCGAAGGTTTTCGCCAAACAACTGATGCGTTGTGCCGGCGTGCCAACCGCGATGGCGGGCGTGTTTGACGAGAGCAGGAAGGCCTGTCGGTTCCTCGAAAAATTGCATTACCCGATTGTGGTCAAAGCCGACGGGCTGGTGGCCGGCAAAGGAGTCATCATTGCCCCGGACGCGAAAACCGCGATCGACACGGTGGCCGACATGCTCGATCGCGGACGATTCGGAGCGGCCGGATCGCGGGTTTTGATCGAAGAATTTCTCGAAGGCTGGGAATGCTCGCTCCACGTCCTCGTCTCGAGCGAGCACTACAAAATGCTCGGCACCGCCTGCGATCATAAACGGGTGCGGGACGGAAACGAGGGTCCGAATACCGGAGGAATGGGCGCCTACAGTCCGGCCGCGGCGTGGGATGCGGGTTTGGAGAAGCAATTTGAGGAGAAGATCATGGGCTCGCTTATGCGCGGTTTGCGCGATGAGAAGATCCAGTTTTCAGGACTGCTCTTTCCCGGTCTCATGATTTCCGGCCAAACTGCGCGCGTCCTGGAATTTAATTGCCGGTTTGGTGATCCGGAAACGCAGGTGATCCTGCCGCGGCTGAAAGGCGATCTTCTCCCGCTTCTCGAAGCGACGATCGATGGGCGGCTCGAGGACGTGACGATAGAATTTGACCCGCGCGCCGCCGTGACCGTTGTCATGGCCTCGGCCGGGTATCCAGGGAACGTCGATCCGGGCAAGGAAATCTCCGGGCTCGAGGAATGCGCAGAGATGAAAGACGTCGTTGTTTTTCATGCCGGGACGCGCCGGGAAAAGGGCAGGATCTTGAGCAGCGGCGGACGCGTACTGGCCGTCACCGCGCTCGGCGACACAGTCGCTGTGGCGCGCGATCGCGCCTACGAAGCAGTTGCGAGAATCAAGTTCGAAGGTTGTCATTACCGGCGCGACATTGCTCTTACCGCGGTTGGGACTAAGGTCGAGGCGACCGATGGTGCGGCTCTTTCTTAGCGCAAGCCTAACGATTCTTTTTTGCGCGGCGCTTTGCGGGCAGACGCCGGCGCCGTCCCTTGCCGCGCCTTTGCCATCTCCATCTCCTTCCTCCGAACTCGAAGCCCTCACCCCGGCCGATCTGGAGCAGGCCATCCCGCTCATTCGCGGTCACTACCTCAATCCCGCGGCCCTCAACGAAACCGCACTGCGCCGGGCCACTCTTGCCGGAGTGCTCGAGCTTCTGGACGGTCGCGTCCAACTCCTCCCCGCCGGGACCGGCCCGGCCGCCACGCCCGCGCCGTTTTATCGCGAGATCATCGATGGCCACATCGGCTATTTGCGCCCGGGAGATTTGAGCCGCCCGCAGCTTCAGGAACTCGACACCACTCTGCGCGGGTTCGGCGGGAAAAAGATCGACGCCGTCATCCTCGACCTGCGCGGCAGCGTGGAGACGAACGATTTCGCGATGGGGGCGGAATTCGCGAAACGTTTTGTGCCAAAGGGCGGACCGCTTTTCTCTCTCCGCGGTCCGGGCGGGAAGACTGTGCGCGAATTTGTTTCCGATCAGGCACCGCTTTACAACGGCCTCATGGTTTTGCTCGTTGACGCCGACACCTCTGGCGCGACCGAGGTGCTGGCCGCCATCCTGCGTCATGCAAAACACGCCATCCTCATCGGCCAATCCACCGCCGGGAGCGCGGTCGATTACTCCGACTTGCCGCTCCCGAGTGGCCGGATCCTGCGCGTCGCGGTCGCCGAAGCAATCCTGCCCGATGAGCACGCGAGATACCCTGGCGGAGTCCCGCCTGACCTGCCGGTGGCGCTTCCAGTCTCGACCAAGCAGCAGATTTTCCAGCAGAGCCTGACGAAAGGGATGGCGCCCTTCGTTTTCGAAACGGACCGGCCGCATCTCAACGAAGCGGCCCTCGTCGCCGGGACCAATCCCGAGATCGAAGCGGCCCAGGCGGCCCAGCAACGGCGCGCCCAAAACGTGCCCAAGCCCCTCGAGTTGCACGACACGGTCCTGCAGCGCGGTGTCGATCTCGTGACCTCGATCGAAGTCTACGAAAAACAAACGAACCACGCGCCCTAACGGACCACTCCGTGCATCCTCTCGAAGAACGAATCGGTTACCAGTTTCAGAACCCGCAGCTCCTGGTGGAGGCCCTCACTCACCCGAGCGTGGCGCACGAAAAACAGCGAAAACAGTTCGACAATCAGCGCTTGGAGTTCCTCGGCGACGCCGTTCTCCAGCTCGTCATTACGGAACACTTGTTCGCCCGCTATGGCGAGGCCGGGGAAGGTCGCCTGACGACAAGGCGCTCGCGGCTCGTCTCGCGCGAATCGCTTAAGGTGCGGGCGGCCGGGCTCGATCTCGGCCAGCACCTCTTGATGGGCCGGGGCGAAGAAGCAAGCGGCGGCCGGCAGCGCGATTCCAACCTCGGCGACGCCTTCGAAGCGCTTCTCGGCGCGATCTATCTCGACAGCGACCTCGGAACGGTCCGCCGATTTATTCTCGCAGAGATGAAGGACGACCTCGAGCGGCTTGAAGATGAGCCGCTCGAGGTCAATCCCAAGGGGCAGCTGCAGGAATTGCTCCAGGCGATCTCGCCCCGCAGCCCCTCCTACGAGCTTCTCTCGCAGGAGGGTCGCGAGCATGAGCGGATCTTTCAGGTACGGGTCGTCTGGGAAGGCCAGGTGCTCGGGGAAGGAAGCGGCCGGAGTAAAAAGCAGGCCGAAAGCGCCGCTGCCCTGGCCGCCCTGAAAGACCAGCTCTGGGGCAAAAAAGACGACCGCTCTCCGGCCTAACGAGTCTCCTACTGGAGATGATTGAGAGCGTGAATCTCGCCTGACAAACCCGGCCAGGCGAAATGTCGGCCGATCGCCCGGCTGACGAAATCCTTGGCGCGGGTAATCGCTTCTTCCAGCTCGTCGCCGAGCGCGAGACGGGCAGCGATCGCGGCCGAGTAGGTGCAGCCGGTGCCGTGCGTCGTGACTCCAGCGACAAAGGGCGCGGAAAATTCCGCGACGGTTGTTTCACCGCAGAGCAGATCGGTCGCGTCTCCGACACGGAGATGACCGCCCTTGATCAGAAACCGTGTCCCGAACTCGCGCGCGAGCTGCCCTCCGGCCGTCCGCATTTCCTCGAGGCTGACAATCGGCCGTCCGATTAGGGCGGCCGTTTCGGCCATGTTTGGGGTGACCAGACTGGCGCGCGGAAAGAGCCGCGCGCGATAAGTTTCAACCGCCGCCGGCTGGAGGAGCGCGTCGCCGCTGGTCGCGATCATGACCGGATCAACAACCAGTGGGATGTAATCGAATTTCTCGAGCAGACAGGCGACGATCTCGACCACCTCGGGCGAATGGAGCAAGCCGGTCTTGATCGCACCGACGGGATAATTCGTCAGGCAGAGCTCGATCTGCTCGCTCACATTCTGCGGGTCGACGCGGTCGATGCGCAAGACTTTGCCGGGCACTTCCGCGACCACGCAGGTAACCGCGGTGAGGCCGAAAACGCCGAGCGCGCTGAAGGTCTTGAGGTCGGCCTGGAGGCCGGCACCCGCGCTGCAATCGGAACCGGCGATCGTGAGGGCGACGGGCGGCGAACGTCGATCTGCCTGTTTCGCCATCGGGGAATTAGGCGGTCATAGACCGCCGCTGCAACGCTATCCGCCGTCGCTGCCAATCGCCTCGACCGGGCAACCTTCCATCGCCTCTTTGCAGAGGACTTCTTCTTCGGGCGATTCCGGCTGTTTGTAGACGAAGGAATGGCCACCGTCGTCGTTCCGCTTGAAATTGGCAGGCGCCGTTTCACGGCAGAGATCGCAGTCGATGCACTGGTCGTCGACGTAGAATTTACCGTCTACGTTTTCGGAATATTTGTTTGCGACATCAGCCATAAGACACTCGGGGCGGGTTCGGCCTCGAAAGGTAGGAAGATTCATTGGGCGCGCAATGGGATTTTCGGTTGACGGTATGCGGACCAACCGCCAAATAACCCGCAGCCGAAGCTTCTCCGACCACGCTCCGCTCATTCATGAAAGACGAAGCCCGTCGTGCACTCCTATCCTTTGCGGTCGAGATGGTCGTCTACGGCTTTCTTATCGCCGGATACTTTCTGCTCGTCCTCCATTTTCTGGGCCCATCGCTCGCCCGGATCGAGCAGGATCATATCCACTGGTACGCCCTGCTCTGCGTCGGACTCATCCTTGGGCAATCAATCATCCTTGAGTCGATCACCTCGTTCCTCCTCCGTCTGCTCCGCGGTCGCTCGGAATGATCGCCATGTTCTTCCCGATCTCCGGAGTGGAGATCAATCCCATCTATCTCGCGCTCCTCGGCTTCTTCATCGGCCTGCTCGGCGGGTTCTTCGGGGTCGGCGGCAGTTTCATCGCCGGACCGACCCTGCGCGCCCTGGGTTTGAATTGGAATTTCGCCGTCGGGACGGATCTGGCCCACATCGTCGGCACTTCGGTGGTCGCGGCCAAACGCCATCGAGCCCTCGGCAACGTTGATCTCAAGCTCGGGCTGATCATGGCGGTCGGCACCATCGCCGGCGCCGAGATTGGCGCGCAGTTGATCCAGATGCTGAAGCGGGCGGGCAACGTCAACCTCGTGGTCAGCGTCGTATCGATCGTGATTTATTCGAGCGTCTCGGTCTTCATGATCTGGGAAGCGAGCCTGACCCTGCGCGGGCAACGCAGGGCGAAACGATCCGGGGAGGCCAGGAAAACCGGGAAGCAGGACGAGACTTCCTTTCGTCTCTTCACCAACTGGATTCATCGTCTCAAACTCTGGCCGATGATTTCGCTGCCCGTCTCCGGTATTAAATCGATCTCGCTCTGGACCATCCTGACTGTCTCTTTCATCGGTGGAATTTTTAGCGGTTTTCTGGGCGGCGGAGCGGGCTACATCCGGATGCCGATGTTGGTCTACGTGCTTGGGGTGCCGACCCATCTCGCGGTCGGGACCGATCTTTTCGAGATTATCATCTCGGCCAGTTACGGCACTTTCAGTCACGCTCTTAAGGGCAACGTCGACATTCTGATCGCCCTCGTCATGCAAACCGGCGCCGCCATCGGCGCCCAGATCGGCGCGCTCTCGACCCAATACTTTGCCGGCCCGAAGATCCGGCTCGCCTTCGTGCCGCTGCCCCTCATTGGGGTCGCTCTGGTCCTTTACACTTTGCTCACCGGACACAAACTTTAGCTAGCGCATGCGCATCCTCATTTGCAGCGACGGCACCGATCCCGCCGACAACCCGACGCGGCTGGGCGGATTGATCGCTGGGCCCTGCCACGCGCAGACGACCCTGCTCGGGATCGTGGAACAATCGAGCGACGAGGCCCCGCTCCGCCAGGCACTCGAGGAGGAAGCCGATCTCCTCCGCAAACTCGGCATCGAGCCGCAGATCGCCATTCGCTCGGGTGAGCCGATCCGCCAGATCCTGGCCGAAACCACTGCGAACGAATATGAATTCGCCATCATCGGCGCCCGGCGCAAAGGGAGCGGCGGCAGTTTCCATTTTCGACCGACGAAAACCTATGAGGTGATCAAGGCGGTCCCGCCGCCGGTTCTGGTCGCGATCGGTGAATGCACGAGTGTCCACAAACTGCTCGTCTGTACCTGGGGAAAACGCTACATCGACGACGCCGCGCGTCTGGCGGGCGAGATCGCTCTCTGCCTCAGCGCCAGCGTCACCCTTCTCCACGTCATGGCCGAACCGCCGGCCATTTATGCCGATCTCGTTAGGTTGGAGGAAGACGTCGAGCGTCTCCTGACCTCCGATTCCGAATTGGGAGTCAATTTGCGCGCGCAAAAAGAAAGCTTGGAGAAGCTGGGCGTGACCGTGGAGGTGCGCATCCGCCACGGGCTCGCCCTCGACCAGATCTTTGCCGAGGTCCGGGAAGGGAACCACGACATGATCGTGACCGGCACGCCACAGGCCATGGGCACTTTCCGCCATTACATCATGGGCGATCTGACCCGCGGCATCCTCAATCGCGCCGAATGCCCGGTGCTGGTCGCGCGGGCCGGCAAGATCGTCGATCACGAGGACGCAGAGGGCGGATTTTTCCATCGTCTCCTGCACGGTTTCAGCGCGGGCAAAGCCGCCTGACGAGTCCGCTTCGTTCGGCCGCTGCATCTGTCCGATTTGCATGCTTAAACGCTGCCGTTATGCTGCGCCTGCCCGCATATGAATCAAAAATCCCGTTATCTTTTCGTTAGGCTCAGCATTCTTTTCGTCCTTTTTTTCGGTCTTGTTCTTCTCCCGGCCTGCTCAAAAAAGAAAGGCGGACAGAGCGCCGGGAGCACAGGTGATTACGTCACTGGAACGCCGTTGCCCGATCGCCAGGAAGGCACCTCTTTCCTCAGCGGCAACGTCAACCGGAACCAATTTCAGCCGATCTATTTTGACTTCGACAGCCAGACCATCCGCAGCTCCGAGAACGGCAAAATCCAGCAGATCGCGAGCTTTCTGCAGCAGAACAACGCCCAGATCATCATCGCCGGCTTCACCGACGAACGCGGCACCGCGGAATACAACCGCGGCCTCGGCGAACGCCGCGCGCAATCGGTGCGCGAAGCCCTGATCGCAATGGGAGCCGACGCGCAGAACATCCAAACCGTCAGCTTTGGTGCCGAAATGCCGGCCGATCCTTCATCGAACGAAGCAGCCTGGGCGAAAAACCGCCGCGCCGAGATCGGGGTCGTCCGATAGCCAATCGCTCCTGGCTCGCTCATCTCTGGCGGGAGTGGACGGTCGAGAGCTGGCGCATGATCGCACCTGCCTTTGCCCGTCCACGGCCGGCAGAATGGCCTAACGATTGCCTGACCGCTACCTGGCTCGGGCATTCGACCGTGCTGCTCAATCTTTTTGGCCTGACGGTGTTGACCGATCCGGTGCTCTTCTCTCGCTGTGGAATTCGACTCCCGTTTTTCACCATCGGCCCGAAACGCCTCACGCAACCTGCGCTCACCATCCCCGAGCTCCCGCCGATCGATCTCATTCTGCTTTCCCATGCCCATTTCGATCACTTTGACTGGCGCACTTTGCGCTCCTTTGAGCGCCGGACTCAGGTCGTTACCGCCCCCGGGACGAGCGATCTTCTGCGTGGCACGAAGTTGCGCGATGTAACCGCGCTACGCTGGGGCGAAACGACCGAGGTCACGACGACAGCCGGTTCCCTACTCGTTAGGGCTTTTCGCGTTAACCACTGGGGCGCGCGGATGCAGACCGATACCTGGCGTGGCTACAATGGCTATCTCCTGGAGCGAAACGGGTGCCGGGTGATCTTCGGTGGCGACACCGCCTTGACCGACAATTTTGCCAACCTGCACGAAGGGCGCGGCTGCGATCTCGCGATCATGGGAATCGGCGCCTACCAGCCGTGGATTCGCGCTCATTGCACGCCGGAGCAGGCGATCGCGATGGCTGACGATGCCGGCGCACGTTTCATCATGCCGGTGCATCACCAGACCTTCAAGTTGAGCTTCGAGCCGTTCCGCGAACCGATCGAACGTTTCGTCAGGGCGCTGGCCGAGACGCCGGAGCGCATTGCCTTACGCGAAATCGGCGAGACGTTTTTCCTGCCGGATCGCAGTCTCGCGGCCGTCCCGCCGGCTGGACAGAGCCGATGATCTGGCTTAACGAATCCCGAAGGGTTCAGCTATGTTTAGTCCAACAAAAATTTACTTTATCGTCTTCGGTCTCCTGACGATCGCCGGCGGGGTGATGGGATACGTCAAAGCCGGCAGCACCGCCTCGCTCATCGCCGGCTCTATCAGCGGCATTCTGCTTCTCGTGGCCGCGTTTCTCCTGCCCAGCAATGTCTTAGTCGGGCTCGTGATCGGCGGTCTCGTTTCACTTCTGCTCGCCGCCCAATTTCTGCCTGCTTTCGTTCGGACAGGAAAGATGATGCCGGCGGGCATGATGTCGCTCCTCAGTATCCTCGGCGTTGTCTTTGCCGTCGCCGCCTGGGTCCGCAAATAGCGGCTGCGCGTGCGCAAGCTCCGACTACAAACGCTGCGCTGGCTCGCGCTTCTGCTTTTCCTCGGCCTCTTCGGCGCGATCGTCCTGCGCTGGATTTCGCTCGAGCGTTTGCGCCTCGGCCTGCAACGGCTCGGCCCTCCGTCGCACCCGACGCCGAGCGCGACCCCGGAGATGATTCCGACGCCGACGCGCCCGCCGGTCATCGGCGGGAAACTGGACACTGCCAAATTGTGGAGTGGGATCACGGTCCATGCGGAGGTGGACCCGACGCCCGGCGGCGCGGCCTCGGTCGAGCGGAGCGATCCGCAGAGTTACGTCCTCGATTTACAATTGAAGGTGCGAGTGCCGACGGCAAACCGGACAATGGAGGAACTGGCCGAAGTCACGCCGGAGCTGCCCAAACTGCTCCCGAACCTTGCAGCCACCATTGGTCCCGAGCCTGTCTCGCCGCTCTTCCAGCAGCTTTACGATTTGAAGGTCCAAAGCCTGCGGGAAGACCTCGTTAGGCTGGATCGTCTCCTTTCCCGCCACAACTTTTACGATTGCCAAACCATCCTGCTCCTGCGCCATCCGGAAACGAAACGGGAAGCGATTTTGCTCCAGGCCGAGATGGACGTGGACGCCGATGGTTCCGACGCCGATCGCATCCCGGAGATCGACGGCAGCTCGGCCAACTTCAAACCATTCACCAGCTACCGTTGGAAGAAGAAGACCGCGCAACCGAGCCCGTTTCTGCCCGCGGCGGAGGCGAAGCTGCGCCGTTACGAAAACGAGTTCGCACAGAAAGGCCTGACGATGGAACGAAACCGCGATCTGCGGATCGGCATCCAGCGGATGAAAGCGGAGGTCGACTCGCTCAAGCGCTTTAGTTTTCTCATCGCCTCGACCGATCCCTACATCGTGCTCCCGGGAATTTTTGCGCGGGCGAAGAACGCCGGGAAGGTCGGCGACTACGCCGTCATCGTTTACGGCGACCAGATTTATCCGGCGATCGTGGGAGACGTCGGGCCTAACGACAAGGTGGGGGAAGCTTCTCTCCGGATCGCGAAGGAGATCAACCCCCTCGCCACTGCCTATAGCCGGCCAGTGAGCGATCTGAAGGTCACCTATTTAATTTTTCCAAGCACGGCTGACACGCCGTTCGGGGCGCCTGACCTGGAGAAAATTCACGCCCGCTGCGAGCAGCTGGTACAGGAGTTGGGCGGAGCGAGCCTGCCGTTATTTCACTGGCAGGACATCGTTCCAACACCAACGCCCACGCCGAGCCCGACTCCGTCGGTTACTCCCTCGCCAAACGAGTCGCCGACTGTCTCCCCGACACCGATTGTTTCGCCCACCTTCGCCTTTCCGACACCAGACGAGTCGCTCTCCCCGGCGGCCTCGCCGAGCGAATCTCCTGCCAGTTCCCCGACTGCCTCGCCTTCGCTTATTCCGACGACCTCTCCGCTCGTCTCACCCAGCCCGCCCTAACCCCCTCCTGGGTCAGGTCGCGGCTGCGGAAAAACGCCCATCTCCTTCATCTTCTGTTGACCGCCCTTGGCGCGTTCGGCCGCATTTGTAAATGAGGTTGCCGTCAATTCGTTCGCGTTCTGCGCCATCTGCACAACCGTTGCCATGTTGATGCCATTGGCGCGGGCCAGGTCCGTCCAACTGCGGCCCTTGCGATGAAGAGTCGCGATCTCCTGCACCTTGTTGCTGTTGCCACGGGCGATGGCGTTGATCGCGAAGAGTTCGCCGAAACGGAGCCGCAAGACGTCCTGCTGAGCTTGCAATTCCCCCACCGTTACACCGGTGACCTGGGAGATCGCGGCGACCACGAACGGCCGTTCGCGCACCGCACCCGCAGCGGCGTTCAAGCGGTTGATGTTGCCGACGAGCGCATTTTCGCCCGTCCCGGTAATCTTCTTTTTCGCCACCCGCACGGAGCCACCTCCGAGAAGACTGCCAACCGGAGGTGGAACAAAGATCGTTTCGTAGTCGTCATCGTTGTCCGGGGGAGCGGCATTGATCGCATCCGAGGCCGCCGATTGAGTAGCGGACGCCTGTGCAGGGGCGACCTGCTGAGGCGCAGCGCAGCCGACCACAAGACACAAGACCGGAAGTATGCCTGCGATTGCTTTCAACTGGCACCCGTTTTGATCGGTTGAGGTGCCAGTGTCAAGCGCCAAATGTGCGTCGCTTCTGACCGCATCGGTAGCCGGGATTTCTGATCTCGGCCCAGACTGACGAGCACAAAAAGTCTAGCTTCCCGGTCGCACGGACGCCCTGACCCCCATCTCCTCCAGCTTCCGCTGACCGCCTTTAGCGCGCTCTTTCGAGTTTGTATAAGACGACACAGTCAGCGCGTTCGCGTTCTGCGCTACCTTCACGACGGTGGCTACGTTGACACCGTTGGACTGCGCCAGATCCGTCCAACTGCGCCCTTTGGCACGCAGCGATGCAATCTCCTGCACCTTGTTACTGTTGCCGCGGGCGATGGCGTTGATGGCGCAGAGTTCGCCAAATCGGAGCCGCAAAAGGTCCTGCTGGGCTTGCAACTCACGCTCTGTCACACCTGTTGCACGGGAGACTGCAGAGACAACGAATGGCCGTTCACCCGTTGTACCCGCAGCGGCATTCAAGCGATTAATGTTGCCAACGAGAGCTTTTTCGTCCGTCCCCGTGATTTTCTTCTTCGCCACCCGCACAGAACCACCACCGAGTAGACTGCCGACCGGAGGCGGAACGAAGACCGTCTCGTAATCGTCATCATTATCTGTGGAGGCGGTATCAACCGTCCCAGTGGACGCTGCAGGAGCGGCGGAGGCTTGGGGATTGGCAGCCTGGGGAGGCGCCGCGCAACTCGCTAACAAACACAAACTCGATAGAGAACCAATGAATCGCTTTAACATAGGTGGATTGCGGTTTAGCGCCTGGCTGATAAAGCGTCAAGCAGAATATTGGGGCGCGTTTTTGATCTCCTAAAATTTGTCGCAGAAACGTAACAATTGACCTTTTGCCCACCTCTGCGGCCTTGGTTAGAAAGGGAAGGCGTGGTCATCAATCTCACGAATCGTTATCGTGCTGCCTGGATCTCCGATGTCCATCTCGGGACCCGGGGCAGCAACGCTACCGCTTTGCTCGCCTTCCTGAAGGAAAATGAGTTCGAGACCCTCTATGTCGTCGGCGATTTGATCGATATCTGGTCGTTGCGTCGCGGAATTTATTGGCCGCAGGAACATAACGACGTCATCCAAAAGCTTCTCCGCAAAGCGCGCAAAGGCACCCGGGTAATCTACATCCCGGGCAATCACGATGAGTTTCTCTCCAGCCACCTCGGAGCCTATGGCGCAATCACGATCCAAAAGCATGCCGTCCACGTCACGGCCGACGGTCGCCGGATTTTTGTCCTCCACGGCCACGAGCTCGACACTGTGGTGCAGAATATCAAGTGGCTCGCGCTCCTCGGCGATCTTGGCTATCAATTTCTCCTCGCGCTCAATCCGATTGTGAACGCCGTCCGCCGGATTTTTGGCTTTGGCTATTGGTCGCTCAGCAAAGCAGTCAAGCAGCGGGTCAAGGACGCGGTCAGCTTCATCGGCGCCTACGAAGCAGCGATCGTTCGTTATGCCGAGCGCTACCACGTTCAGGGCGTGCTTTGCGGACACATCCACAGTCCGATCATTCGGCAGATTAGCGACGCCACCTATTACAATTGCGGCGATTGGGTCGAGAACTGTTCCGCTTTGGTGGAACATGAGGACGGTCAGATCGAATTGCTTAATAATCTGCAGATCGCCACGGTGGAACGAACTCCGCCGATCCTGCACTTGCCGCGCCGAGTCGGATTTGAAGGCAAGGAATCTCATGAAAAAGAAACGCAATGCGCGCCGGACACCGATGAAGAAACAGGAAGCCTCGCCGGCAAGATCATTACTTACCGATCTCGTTAATCTGCGCCGCATCCTGCGCCGGACCGGACGTGCCTACATCAGCCGGCTGGAGGCGGAGCTGGACGAAGTGGCGGCCTGGGCAAGCGAGAGGGCGAGGGAATCAGACCTGCCCAGAGCGCGCATCCGAGATCTCGGCGACATGATCACCCTCGTGCGCAAGATCGACGCCAAACCGCTCAAGGGACGGAGGCGCGACCTGAAGAAAATCGACGCCACCGTCGGCGACCTGCGAGAATTGATCGGGAACAAAGCTTCTCGTTAGGCCGAGACTGGACCGGCCGGCCATTGGCGGGCATAACGAAAGAGCCGATGGCCAAACGCGCCCGGCTTTTCGGCATAGAATCGCGCCCCGAGGTCGAGTGCGATTCGCTCCAGCTCGTGTTCCCAGGCGTAGATCAGGCCGGTGAGGAGAGCGCGTTCGTCTTTCGGAAATTCCGTACCCGCTTCTAGCCGTTCCCGGAAAAAAGCGAGGTCGTGCAGATCGCCAAGCTGCCGGCCAAGGGTCTTCGCGCTCTGCGCGATCTCGCAGAGGACGGTTTCGTTCAGCTTCTGCACGATCTGGGCCTGGTACCAGAGATCTTTCACCCGTTTGCGCCAGGTGTGAAAATTTTCTGCGATCGGGTCCGCTCCGGCGCACTGGAAAGATTTCCGGCCGCGGCGGTAACTGCGTTTCACGGCCGAGCACAGATTTTCGACCCCCAGGTTTTCCAGCGGCCAGCCTTCGAGGCGGTCGCAAATTTGTTGCAGAGCTGTCGCGGCCTGTTTTTGCTGGTCACCAAACGTCTCTGCGACGTCCGTGATTTCCGTTTTGAGCGCGGCGCTCGTGCGCTGGAATGCGCTTTTGTCCTGTTCCGCGTACTCGCGCAATTTCTCCAGCACCTGGAGTTGCACCCGCGCGTCGCGCGAGCCGGAGAAACCGCGGGCGACGTCGCGCAGGCGCTGGTTTTCGCCCTTGAAAATCTCCGGTCCTAGCTCGCGCCGGACGAGACGGAGGAGAGCGCGCGTCCGTTTGATGTGTTTGCGCGTGGCATGGACAGCGACGCCTTCGTCCTGGTGAGACTGACCCCTGATTTCGCAAAGCGCCTGCTCCAATTGTTCGCGCGCGATTCGGCAAATGCCGGGTGCGAGCGGTTCATCTTTTTTCAGGCGATAACTCATCTGCAAAGGCGATTGTAACCAGTTCGCGGACTCGCTCCGAGCGCGCTACCCCGCATGGATTCGAACCATGAATAACGCCTCCAAAGGGCGCTGTGTTACCGTTACACCACGGGGTATCGCAAGGCTGCGCGCCGCACCCGGCCCAAGCCGAGGCGGCGTTCACGAATCTTTAGAGCGCAAACGGCAATTCGCAAATCAACTCCGCGTCCGGACCCGCGGTGAGGTGCCCGCTCCGCCTTTTTGCGTAACTTGGTTCTCGTGAAAGTGAACGCTGCGAAATTCCGTGTCCCGCCAGGCCGCTCCTGGCGCCTGAGCAAAGCGCCGACCGCGATCAGGCCGCTCTACAAATCGAAGTCACATTACCGGAAACTGCTCGATCGCCAGATTGAGGAACTAAGCGAATTACAAAGCCTGCTTTACGCCCATAATCGCTACGCCCTTCTCCTCATCTTTCAGGCGATGGACGCGGCCGGCAAAGACAGCGCGATCAAGCACGTCATGTCGGGCGTCAATCCGCAGGGCTGCCAGGTCTTCAGTTTCAAACACCCGAGCGCGGAAGAACTCGACCACGATTTTCTCTGGCGAACGACCCGCTGTCTGCCGCAACGGGGACGGATCGGGATTTTTAACCGCTCTTATTACGAGGAGGTCCTGATTGTGCGCGTTCACCCCGACATCCTGCGCGCTGAATCATTACCCGCCGACGTCCTCGATACGAAAACGATTTGGGGCGATCGCTATCGCTCGATCAATGACCTCGAGAGTCATCTCGCGCGCTGCGGCACGCGGATCCTGAAGTTTTTCCTCCACGTCTCAAAGGAAGAACAGCGCAAGCGCTTTCTCGGCCGGCTCGAGGAGCCGGATAAGAATTGGAAATTCAGCGTCGCGGATCTCTCCGAACGCGAACTTTGGAAAGAATACATGGCCGCCTACGAGGACTGTCTCCGCGCCACCAGCACGAAAGAATCGCCTTGGTTTGCCGTCCCGGCCGACGACAAAAAGAACGCTCGCCTCATTATCGCCGACGCGATCGTCGAAGCGCTTAAGGATTTGAAAATGTCCTATCCGCAACCCGACCCAGCCCACCGCAAAGAGCTGGAAGCAATTCGGAAGCGGCTGGAAAAAGAGAAATCGTAGCCGCTTTTTTTGGAAAGCAGACCGATGACTCCTTCGCGCCTCAATTTCCGGCTCGAAGCCCAGGCGACCGACTCGCGCGCCCGGGCCGCGACTTTTCGCACTTTGCACAACGAAGTGCGGACGCCGCTCTTCATGCCGGTCGGGACGAAAGCGACGGTCAAAGCGCAGCTTCCGCGCACGCTCGAAAAAGCTGGCACCCAGATTCTGCTTGCCAATACCTATCACCTCCTGCTTCGGCCCGGCCCGGAAGTCTTCCGCCGCACCGGTGGCATTCACAATTTCATGAGCTGGGATCGCTCGGTTCTGACAGATTCCGGCGGCTTCCAGATCTTCTCCCTCCCGCACGCCTGTGAAATGAGCGAAGCCGGCGCGCGTTTCCAGAGTTACCTCGACGGCCGCACTATTCTGCTCAGCCCGGAGGTCAGCATCGAGACCCAGATCGCGATCGGAAGCGACATCATGATGGCACTCGATCAATGCATCGCCTCGTCCGCGGATGAAGAGCGCGCGCGCGCAGCCATGGAAGTGACGCATCGCTGGGCGGTGCGGAGCCTGGCGGCGCGCGGCGATTCGCCGCAAGCGATGTTTGGCATCGTCCAGGGCGCGCTTTTCCGGGAGTTGCGCCGCGAGAGCGTGGCGACGTTAGGCGAAATGCCCTTCGATGGTTTCGCGATCGGCGGGCTGGCGGTCGGCGAGGGCCGGAACGAGCGCGAAGACATCTGCGAGTTCACCGCCCAGCTTCTTCCCGCCGACAAGCCGCGTTATCTGATGGGTGTCGGCACACCGCTCGACATCCTCGAAGCTGTCCACCGTGGAGTCGACATGTTCGATTGCATCATGCCGACCCAGCTCGCGCAGCGCGGCGCCGTCTTTACCTCGCGCGGTTTTCTTCAGATGCGCCGCGGGGTTTACAAATTTTCGAACGACAAACTCGACCCGGAATGCAGTTGCCCGACCTGCGCCCGTTACTCGCGCGCTTATCTCCATCACCTCACGAAAGCGAGCGAGACCTTGGGCTGGCAGCTCCTCGGCAAGCACAACATTTATTTCTATCACCAGCTCATGCGCGACATCCGGGCCAGCATCCTGGCCGGTCGCTTCGGCGAGTTTTATCGGGAAAAGCGCGAGGTGCTACAGGAGTCGGACCGGGAATATCCGGCGCTCCATCCCAAGCCGGCCCGTCGCAAATCGATGTCGTTAGGCAATTACGAGGTCCATATCGCGCAGGAGGGTTTCGCCAGCGTCCGGCAGGTGTCCTCCGGTGAGATTATGCACATGCGGACCCCGCCGATGGAAGAGGCACACAGTCTCTACGTCGAGCAATCCAATCTCGCGGAGCGCCTCTCTTTCTCCGACGAGCCGCTCGTCATCTGGGATGTCGGACTCGGTGCTGCGGCCAACGCGATGGCTGCGATCAAATGCTACGAAGCGCAGGCTAAGATCGGTCCTCTTCGTCCCATGCGTCTGATCAGTTTCGAAAACGATCTCGATTCTCTCACCCTCGCCCTGCGCCACGACGACAAGTTTCCTTACCTCCGGCACGGCGGCCCGGTTGGCGTCCTCGAGCGGGGCGCATGGCAATCGAAACAACATCCCGGTCTCGATTGGATGCTCGTTAGGGGTGATTTCCTGGAAACTGTCGGGCAGGCCCCGTCCCCGCCGGATCTCATTTTTTACGACATGTTTTCGAGCCGCACTCATCGCGAACAATGGACACTCGAGATTTTCCGCCGCCTCTTTGCCGCCTGTGCCGACCGGGCGGTGGAGCTCTTCACTTACACTCACTCGACCGCCGCGCGGGCTGCGCTCCTTGCCGCCGGCTTCTTCGTTGCCAAAGGCCGGAGTGCCGGCGCCAAGGAAGAAACCACCATCGCGCTCACGCCCGCGGCGGCCGCTTCGGTTCATCCTTATCCACTGCTCGACCGTGTCTGGCTCGGGCGCTGGAATCGTTCGCAAGCCAAGTTTCCGGCCGAAATCACGCCGGATGAGCAACCGGCTTTCGAAAATCGGATCCGCGCACACGAACAGTTTCAGGCCACCGAGAATTTACTCGTTAGGGCGGACGGACAGGAGTAACAAAATCATGCAGGTCATTAGGTGTGCCTAACGAGAAGGAGTCTTAGCCTTGTCCGCGTACGGCCCGGCCTCGAGCAGTTGGTCGATCCCGCCCTGGTTTCGGAGGAGCGCTTTCATGCTCCAGTGAATGTGGCCCGGTGAGGAAGTGCCGCGGCGCGTCAGTTCGATCTGGTCAATGATCTCGCGCGCCGATCGCTTTTTACCGATTCTCTCCGTTGCGATCCCGGGCCAGATCGGCGTCCCGTGGCTCTGCTCGCGCCACCAGTTGAGCAGGACGGGAAAACTCTGATCCGCCGGGCGAATCCCCCAGTAGAGCTGCGGCGCGAGATAATCGACCCATCCTTCGGCCACCCATTTTCGCGAGTCGGCGAAGAGTTGCCCAAAGGCATCGAGTCCCGCTTTGGTCGTCGCCGGCACGCCGGGTCGCCAGATGCCGAAGGGGCTGATACCGACGCGGACACTCGATCGGGTCGCTTTGACTGCGCGATACATCGAGCGCACAAAGTCGTTGATGTTCTCCCGTCGCCAGTCGACCCGGCTCAGTCCGCTCTTGCGGCCGTAGCGTTGCCAACTGGAATCGTCCGGGAAACTGGTCTGACCCGACCCGAGCGGATAAGGATAAAAATAATCGTCGAGATGGATCCCATCGACATCGTAGCGCCGTGCGATGTCCGTGATGACGTCGATTACATAAGCACGCGCGGCCGGTTCGCCGGGATCAATCCAGAGTTGTTTGCCGAAGCGTCGCACCCATTCGGGATGTTCTTTTGCGACATGACCGGCGGGCAATTTGTCGTTCGCATGGATGGCGGCGCGAAAAGGATTCACCCAGGCGTGCAACTCGAGCCCGCGCGCGTGTGCCTCAGCAACCGCAAACTCGAGCGGATCGTAGCCCGGCGACACGCCCGCACCGCTCAAAAATTCCGACCACGGCTCTTTTTTCGAAGCGTAGAGCGCGTCGCTCGCCGGGCGCACCTGAAGCAGAATCGCATTCAATTTCAATCCCGCCGCCCGATCGAGCAGGGCACGCATTTGGGCTTTCTGGGTGGCCGCGGGCAGGCCTGGCTTGGACGGCCAATCGAGATTGTAAACCGTCGCCACCCAGGCGCCGCGGAACTCACGTTCCGTGGCGTGCGCGAGGGAAAGTGTGCCTAACGAGAGGAGAAGACAGAGAGAGAAAAATCGGCGCATCACTTCCAACTTAGCGCGGTCTCCACCGCGGGTGGAAAAATTTCGCTCACCTCACCCTCGATCCGGAGCGAGATGGTGGACTCGTGGTCGTGCTCGGTTTCGCCGCGGTTGATGATGATGTAGGGCACACCGCGCCGCGCCGCAAGCAAAGGAAATGCCGCCGCCGGATAGACGGAAAGAGTGGAACCGAGCGCCACGACAAGGTCCGCTTCCAAGGCTCCGCGCCGCGCCCGTTCCAATTCATCAGGATCCAGGCTCTGCCCGAAGCTAATCGTGGCCGGCTTCAAAAATCCGCCGCATTCACAGATCGGCGACCGACGCTGCGACGCGAAAGAAATCGAAATGCGGCTGCGGGTCGCTCCGGCGTTGGCAGCTCTGGCATTCGATGAGCGAGTTCGTGCCGTGCAATTCCACCAGTCGCTCCCGACTCGTCCCGGCGAGGGAATGCAACCCATCGATGTTTTGCGTCACCACCATCCTGACCCTGTTCGCTGCTTCCAGCCTGACGATCGCTCGATGGACGTCGTTGGGCTGAGCGTCTCGAAACGATTCCCAGGCTTCCAGTTTGTAATCCCAATGCTCGATCCGAGCCGCTTCCGAGGTCATGAAATCCTGGTAGTAAACCGGTTTCCGTCGCGTCCACACTCCCTGCGGTCCACGAAAATCAGGAATCCCGCTCCCGGTCGAGATTCCAGCACCGGTAAACATGAAAATTCGCTGCGCTCCGCGCAGGTATTCGGCCAGGCCAGCTTCTGCCATCGTTAGACGCTTGGCGGTTAGGGAAACTTGATCGGCGCGATCCCGGCAGCCTGAAGTTTCGTGTTCAAGGCCGTCACTTCCGGTGGGATCGCCGGCCAGCGTTCCAGGACGGAGCGGGTCTCGCGTTGCAAGTCTCCGCAGGCGATTTCCTGTTGCGGCGTCGGTCCGGCATCGACTTCCTGCAGATCGCTAAAGAGTTTCTCGACCTTCTTCAGGACATCCAGGTCGAGTGCGCCGCCTGCTCGGACGGCGACCGGATTGGCGAATCCTTCGAGCTTTGTCCGCAAATTTTTGATCGCCTCGTTTTCGCCGGCGCGTTCCTGCGCTTTCTTCAGTTCACCGACGAGCGCTTCGTAGTTTTTGCCGATTGGCGCCAGTTCCGCGCGCAGCTCCTGCAGCTTTATTGAAAGCTCAAACTGCTTTATCAGTTCCGCGTCGGTTACCTTGAGCCGCGGATCCATCTTCAGGGTCAGCGGCTGGGTGAAGCTTTTCCCGCCGGCGGTCAGGACAACCGAGTATTTCCCCGGCAACGCCCAGGGCGCGGTCGCTTGCGGAGCGGTCTCGCGATAGATGGCGGCAATCGGATATTCCGGCTTCGTGTCCGGCAACGGCGTGCCGTGCACGTCCCAGTAAAAGCGATGCAGACCTGGTTTGTCCGAGAGGATTCGCGGCGGCCGCACCCAGTAGCGCGGGATTTTCAGGTTCGGGTCTTCCGGCGGGACGGGATCGTTGCTCGCATAACGACGGACGACCTCGCCCTTGCTGTCCCTGATCTCGAGTGTGACCGGGCCGCTGCTCTTTTCGCCTAACGAATAGTCGATCATCGCGCCTTCCGGCGGATTTTCGCCGACCGGTTCGTCCGGTGGAAGGGGGGTGTCGGTGTTTGAATTCCAGCGCACGCGGAGCGCGGTTTGCGGTTGGAAAAGGCGAGTCGTCGTTTCGTTAGGCTGAAATTGCCGAAGGGCCGTGATATTATCCAGAATCCAGAAGCCGCGACCATGGGTCGCGATCGCAAGATCGTCGTCCTTTACAATCAGATCGCGGACGGAGGTCGCGGGCAGATTGAGGCGGAGCGATTGCCAGTTTTCGCCATCGTCGAGAGAGAAATAAACGCCGCGTTCCGTCCCGGCGAAGAGGAGTCCGCGTCGCTTCGGATCTTCCCGCACCACATTGACGTTTTCGTCGGCCGGAATCCCGCGCACGATTTCCTCCCATGTTTTGCCTTCGTCGCGCGTCCGGTAAATGTGCGGATGCAGATCGTCGATCCGGATGGTGTTTACCGCCGCGTAGGCGCTCTTTGCATCGAAATGGCTCGCGTCCATGAGCGAGACTTTCCACCACGGCCCGATCTGGGGCGGCGTCACGTCGGTCCAATTTTTTCCGGCGTCAATTGTGAGGTGAATCAAGCCGTCGTCCGTCCCGGCCCAGATGTGGCTCCCGTCCAGCGGGGAGGGCGCGACGGTGTAGATGACGCCGCGCTGGCGCGGTTGCGCAGTCGGTCGATCACGAAATTTTCCGACGCTCGCTGGTACTTTGAAAGTCTTGCGCGTCAGATCCGGGCTGATCTCTTCCCAGTTCCGGCCGCCGGAGCGGGTCTGCCAAAGGGTGTTACTGGCAAAGTAGAGATTGTGCGGATCGGTCGGCGAAAAAATCACCGGCTCGGTGCGGATGATCCGGAAATCGTCGGAACGAAATGGCTTTGGAAGGATGTTCTGCCCCTGATGGGTGCGGCGATCGTAGCGCGTCAGCTTGCCGCCATAAACGATCTCGGGATCCTGCGGCGAAGCGGTGACGTAGCCGTATTCCTCCGCCCCGACCGGGTGCCAGTCGCGGAACGTGATCGCGCCGTTCGGTCCGCGACTCGCGATCCCGACCGAGCCGCTTTCCTGTTGTCCGCTGTAGAGGCGATACGGAAATGCGTTGTCCGCGCTGACGTGGTAAAGCTGCGCCGTCGACTGGTTATACCACGAGCTCCAAGTCTGGCCACCGTTGACCGTGATGATCGCGCCCTGGTCGCTGGCGAGGAGAATAATCTGCGGGTTGTCCGGGTTGATCCAGACGTTCTGGTAATCGTCCCCGCCCGGCGCGCCGCGCCAGCCGTCCCAGGTCTTGCCGCCATCGGTCGATTTCCAGCAAACGACGCTCGCCGCGTAAACAACGTCAGGATTCTTCGGATCGATTCGCACCACCGGCAAATCGCCGCCGCCGATCCGCGCCCCCGGTCGCTCGTCGGTCGTGGCCAGGGTCCAGGTTTCGCCGGCGTCGACGGAATGATAAAGTTTCCCGCCATCGAGCGTCGCGACCGCAGCGAAGAGCCGGCGCGGGGAACTCGGCGCGATCGCGAGCTGAGCCTGCACGATATCGGTTGGCAAATCGTTGCGGAGCTGCTGCCAGGTCCTCCCGCCATCGGTTGTTTTGAAGATTCCGCCGTTGCTCCCGTTCCATTCCCCATTTTCCCACGGACCCTCGCGCGCTTCCCAAAGTGAGGCGTAGGCGACCTGCGGATTGGTCGGATCGAACTGCACATCCGCCGCGCCGGTGTTCTCATCCTTGTAAAGCGCGTGCTCGAAGGTCTTCCCACCATCGTCGGAAAGGAAGATGCCGCGCTCCTTGTTGGGCCCGTAGGGATGCCCGGCCACTGCCACCAGAAGGTGATCAGGATTGCGCGGATCGACCGCGATCTGCGCGATCTGCTGGCCGTCGCGCAAACCGAGATGCGTCCAGGTTTTGCCCGCATCGGTTGATTTGTAGAGCCCGTTGCCGACCGAGAGATCAGGACGGTGGAGTCCTTCGCCACTCCCGACGTAAATGATGTTTGGATCCGAAACCGAGACTGCAATGGCGCCGATCGAAGCGGTTGGTTGATCGTCAAAAATAGGCTGCCAAGTGCGTCCGTAATCGTTCGTGCGGAAGACGCCGCCGTTCACCTGCGCCATGTAGAAAACGTTAGGCTGCGACGGCACTCCGGAGATCGCGCGCACCCGTCCACCCCGGTAAGGGCCGATGTTTCGCCAATGGAACAGGTCGCTGAAATCCGGCGCGGCCAGTGTCTCGTGCAGCGCGCAGGAAAAGAGTAGCAAACAGAGAAGGCGGCGGATTTTCACGAGCGCACGATAACCCACCTGGAGCGAGGCTCCACCACCGGGGGGCGCGGAACTTCTGCGCGCCGCTATTTGGCTGCGGGCGGAGGCGTTGCCGCGGGCGCCGGCTTTTTCTTCGCGGCGGCGGCCGCAAGATTGGCATCCACGGCTTCGGCCTCGAGCGGGTGGATGCGGTGATAGTAGTCGTTCGATTTTGCGAGGTCGCTCTTGCGCATGAGGAGCGCGTCGAAGCGTTCGCGCCGGCTCAGCTCGTATACTTTGTCCATCTTGATCGCCTCGAACGGGCAGACCTCGACGCAAATCTGGCAGCTCATGCAGACCGAGATATCGATGTCGAAGGTGGCCGGATAAAACTGCGGTTTGCCCATATAATCGGGCTTTTTGTCCTCGCTTTTGACGATGTAGATGCATTGCGGCGGGCATTCCTTTTCGCAGATCTTGCAGGCCACGCAGCGCAGACCGCCTTCCGGATCGGTCGTGTCGAAAACGAGGAAGGGAAAGTTGCGCGCGTTCTCCGGGAGCACGTCGCGCTCCTCCGGATATTGCACCGTCGTCAGACGGTCTTTTTCAAAATAGCTGCCGAGGAAATTTCTCCCCGTCACCGCCATGCCTTTGAGAATTCCTGCTCCAATCATGAATCAATCATTCAACCGTTGCGGAGATCAGTTAAGCAGGCAGCGCCGCCTTTGTCTCGATTGATTCTGCCAACGATTCCGGCCGGCGATGAAACATCCGGTAGAGCGCCGGCAGGACGAGCAAGGTCAGCAGGGTCGAGCTGATAATGCCGCCGATGACGACCGTAGCGAGGGGGCGTTGCACTTCCGCGCCGGGGCCGGTGGCGAGCGCCATGGGGACAAAGCCTAACGACGCCACGAGCGCGGTCATAAGGACCGGACGCAGCCGCGTGATCGAGCCCCGGAAGATCGCTTCATCCACTGGCACACCATCTTGCAGCAACTTCTTGATGAAAGTGAACATGACAACGCCATTGAGCACCGCTACCCCGCTGAGCGCAATAAAACCGATGCCCGCGGAAATGGACAACGGGATGCCGCGCAGCCAAAGCGCGAGGATGCCGCCGGTCAGCGCCATCGGCACGCCGGTGAAAATGAGGAGCGCGTCTTTGACCGAGCCGAAGGCGCTGAAGAGAAGCAGCAGAATGAGAAGAAGTGCGACCGGCACCACGGTCTGGAGGCGTTTCGAAGCGGAGATCAAATTCTCGAACTGACCCCCCCATTCGAGCCAGGAACCCGCCGGGATCGCCACCTCCGCGCGGATGCGTTCCTGCGCTTCCGCGACGAAACCCGCGAGGTCGCGGCCGCGGACATTCGCGGTCGTGACGATCCGCCGTTTGCCGTTCTCGCGGTTTACCTGGTTGAGCCCGGGCTCGACTTTAAATTCGGCTAGTTCGCCTAACGGAATGAAAGCGGCGTCGGCCGATTCTGCGCTGACTTTCCGGACCACGCTCGTCTCGCGTTTTGGCAACGGGATCGGGATGCGCCGCAACGCGTGGAGATCGTTGCGCAACGCCTCAGGCAGGCGCACGACAATCGGAAAACGGCGATCGCCCTCGAAGAGCATGCCGGCTTCCTTCCCGGCCATTGCGATCTCCACGGCTTCCTGCACTTCGGCCAGGTTGAGTCCGTAGCGCGCGAGCCGGGCCCGATCGATCTCGACGTTCAGGATCGGCAGACCAGTGCTTTGTTCCGTCTTCAGGTCGGCCGCACCGGGAATGGTCGTTAGGGCTTTTTCGATCTCCTCCGAGGTCGCGGCCATCGTCTCGAGATCGTCGCCGAAAATTTTCACCGCCACGTCGGCCCGCACCCCGGAGATGAGTTCGTTGAAGCGCATCTCAATCGGTTGGGTGAATTCATAATTGTTGCCGGGAATCCGGGTCACGGCCGCTTCGATTTCCGCGATCACTTCTTCTTTCGGCTTCTTCGGGTCGGGCCAGTCGCGACGCGGCTGGAGAATGATGAAGCAATCCGCCACGTTCGGCGGCATCGGGTCGGTTGCGATCTCGGCCGTGCCGAGCTTTGAGAAAATTTCCTTCACCTCGGGGAATTCCTTGATCCGTTTCTCGAGCATGTCCTGCATCTGCACCGCTTGACTCAAGCTGGTGCCCGGGATGCGGAGCGCGTGCATCGCGATGTCGCCTTCGTCCAGGCCGGGGATGAACTCCCGGCCCATCTGCGCAGCGACGAGCAGGCAAAGCAAGACCAGCGCCGCCGCACCGGTTACGACGAAACCGCGGGCGCCGAGTGCGGCGTGCAGCATCGGCTCATACGCGCGCCGGGCCCCGCGCATGAAGACGTTTTCCTTCTCCGAAATCCTGCCGCCGAGAAAAAGCGCGACCGCCGCGGGCACGAAGGTGATCGAGAGTAGAAGCGCAACGGCGAGCGCGATCATGACCGTGTAGGCCATGGGATGGAACATTTTCCCCTCGATCCCCTGGAGCGAGAGAATCGGCAGGTAGACAACCATGATGATGAAGACGCCGAAGATGCTCGGCTTAATCACTTCGCGGGTTGCCTCGAAGACGATGCCTCTGCGTTCGGCGCTGGAAAGTACCTCCCGTTTTTCGTGCTGTGCCTGCGCCAAACGCCGGATGCAATTTTCGACAATGATGACCGCGCCATCCACGATGATGCCGAAATCGAGCGCGCCGAGGCTCATCAGGTTCGCGCTGATTTTTCCTCCGACCATCCCGGTGATGGTCATGAGCATGGAGAGCGGGATGATCGCGGCCGTGATCAAAGCGGCCCGCACATTTCCCAGGAGCAAAAAGAGCACGAGGACGACCAGGACCGCGCCTTCGAAGAGATTCGTCTTCACGGTCTGGATGGTGGCGTCGACGAGGTTCGTCCGGTCGTAAACCGTCTTCGCCACAATGCCCGGCGGGAGAGTGCGATTGATCTCTTCCATTTTCTCTGCGACCGCCTGCGAGACGGTGCGCGAATTGGCGCCGATGAGCATGAAGACGGTGCCCATCACGACTTCCTGGCCGTCGTGCGTGGCCGCGCCGGTCCGCAATTCCTTGCCCAGCGCCACCTCCGCGATGTCGCGCACGTAGATCGGCGCGCCGTCGCGCGTGGTGAGGACGATATTTGCGATCTCGTTGATCGACTTCACCTGGCCCGGCGTGCGGATGAGCCACTGCTCGCCGTTGCGCTCGATATAGCCGGCTCCGAGGTTTTGATTGTTCAGCTCCAGCGCCTCCATCACGTCGTGCATGCTCAGGCCGTAGGCGACCAGTTTTTCCGGATGCGGAGTGACGTGATATTGCTTCTCGAATCCGCCTAACGTGTTGACCTCGATCACGCCCGGCAGGTTGCGCAGTTGTGGAATCACGAGCCAATCCTGCACTTCGTGGAGGTCGGTCGGTGTGAACGGCTGGCCATCCGCGCGGCGCGCGCCCGGCTCCGCCTCGACGATATACATGTAGATCTCGCCGAGACCGGTGGTAATCGGCCCCATCTGCGGTTCGAGTCCGGGCGGGAGCTGGCTTTTCACCTGTTGCAGGCGTTCCGCTACGAGCTGCCGCGCGAAATAGATGTCGGTGCCGTCTTCGAAAATGACCGTGACCTGCGAGAGCCCGTAGCGCGAAAGCGAGCGCGTGTAATCGAGCTTCGGCAGGCCGCCCATCGCCGTCTCCACGATGAAGGTGACGCGCTGCTCGGCCTCGAGCGGCGAATAGCCGCCCGCCTCGGTGTTGATCTGCACCTGGACGTTGGTGATGTCGGGCACCGCGTCGATCGGCAGCCGCTGATATTGCCAAACGCCGAGCGCGCAAAGCCCAAGCACGGCACAGAGCACGAGCCAGCGCTGGCGGATGGAAAACTGAATAATTTTTTCCAACATGATTGTTAGTGGTCGTGCGTCGCGCCGGATTTCCCGATGTCGGCTTTGACGATGAAACTGTTTTTCGCCGCGTAGACGTCGCCCGCTTTGAGGCCGGATTTGATCTCGACCCACTCGTCGTCGCGCCGTCCGGTTTCCACCGGCACCGCTTCAAAGAGCTCGCCGACACGGATGAAAACGACGTCCCAATCGCGGAAGGTTTGGAGCGCGCCTGCCTGTACCGCGACCGGCACTTCCGTTTCGTCGGTCAGAACTTTGCCGTGAACGAAAAGTCCCGGACGCCATTCGCCGGCCGGATTCGGCACGACCGCGCGCGCCAGCATGGTCTGAGAATTTTCGGAACCGAAAGGGGAGATGTAATCGATTTTGGCGGTGGAAGTTTCCATCCCGGCACCGCCGTCGATTGCAATCGACTGGCCTCCGCGCAGGAGGGGAAAATCCTGGCGATAAACGCTGAAGTCGGCCCAGACCGTGGAGAGATCCGCGATCGTGAAGATCGATTCCTGCCCGGAGACGAACTCGCCCAGGGTCGCGTCCTTACGGATCACCGTCCCGGCGATTTCCGCCTTGATCTCGTAGGTCTGGAGACTCTCGTTGCTCTCGACCGTGGCCAGCACATCGCCGCGCTCGACGGCGTCGCCGAGCCGCTTCGGGACCGATTTTAAAACGCCGGGAAAACGCGGGATGACGTGGCTCATGTGTTCCTCGTTAGGCGCGATCTTGCCGTTTAGCTCCAGCTTCACCGACAGCTTCGCCGGAGCCGCCGTAGCCAGTTCGATCCCGGCTTTGCGGCGCGATTCTTCACTCATCGTGACGCGGCCCTCGAGGCTCTCGTAGCTCCAGCGATAGGTCTCCCCAGCGCGCTGCGCCTCGATCTTCACCGCGAAGGAATGCGGTTCCACCGCCGGCTGCCGGCTGGCAAGAAACATGCCTTCTCGCTCGAAGGTAATGCGATCGATGTGATTGATGCGGCGCAATTCCAGGGTCAGCGCGATGTTGGCGGGTTCGAGCGGTTTGCCATTCTCGTAAAAGAAGACGCGAAAGTTCGGCTCCCGACCGGCGGGCTCATAGATCGTGACCTCGGTCTGAAAATCTTTTTTTCCTAACAAACGTCCGCCATGCGGACCTTTCGCGACTTCTTCTTCATCGCCGTGACCGTGCTCGCCAGTGTGCTCTGCCGGTTTGGGATGGAGAATCTTGTAGCCGGCGATAAGGACGCCGAAACCGAAGACGAGGCTGATGATGACTACTGCGATGCGTTTCATAATGATTTCAACGGACAGAGTGTGAGACGGCGTGAGGAACGGGCGCTTCCGCGGTGAGGGCTTCGATCACCGCGAGCGCTTTGTGATAATTTGCCAGCGCGCCCAGATGTTGTGCCTCCGCGCCGGCCAGGGTGCGCTGCGCGTCCAGCACTTCGAGATAGCTGTAACGGCCTGACTGAAAGCCTTCGTTCATTCCGGCCACGCTCTCCCGCGCGCCCGGCAGCACGGTTGAGCGCAGCAGCTCGAGCGAGGTGCGCGCGGTGAGCAGCGTCTGGTAGGCATTGGTCAGTTCGTTACGCACCCTGGCCAGCGCCGCGGCCGCGTCCGTATCGGTCTTGGCCAGGATCTCGCGCGCGGCGCGGATTGCGCCCTGGTTGCGATTAAAGAACGGAAGCGGCACGGAAAAACCAGCGACGAACCCGGTGCTGTCAGTGGCTTCCTGCTGGCGCACGCCGCCGCGCAAACGCAGATCGGGAACCGCCGCCGCGCGTTCCCGCGCGAGCACGGCGGACCTGCGCCCGTGCTCCGCCGCGAACCTCGCGACGCGCGGGTTGCGCTCGATTTGCCTAACGAGTGATTCGAGCGACTCAACCGCAGGCGCACGGTCGAGATCGCCGGCCGTGCACGAGAAGCGCGGCGCGCTCGCGCCCCATTGCGCAGCCAGCCGATAGCGCGCCGCGACCACTTCGCGTCGCGCCGTTTCCAGATCGATCTTCGCGGTCGCCACCGCCAGGCGAAAGCGTGTTTCCTCGATCGGGGAAGCCTTGCCCGCCTTCAGCCGCTTCTGCACCGCGGGCAGAAACTCGTCCGTGAGGCCGACCAATTCTTCCTGCGCCGCCACCCGGCGCTCTCCGGCGAGGACCTCGACGAAGAGTTGGTGCGTCTCGAGAAAGACTTCGCGTCTCTGTATTTCGTAATCGAAAGCCGTTAGCGCTCGATCGAACCGCGCCGCTTGCACCCGCGCCCGCCGTTTGCCCCCCAGCTCAATGAGTTGTCCGAGCGCGACCGTCGTTTCCGCCCGATCGAATCCATTCGCCTGGCGCGAACCGCCAAAGTCTTCCACCGCGAGGTCGACCTCTGGGTTGGGCAACAGGTTGGCCTGCAAAACGCGCGCTTCCGCCGCGCGCAGCTCGTAACTGAATCCGGCCAATTGCGGATTCTGAGTCAAGGCGAGCGCGAGGGCCCGTTGCAGGGTCAACGCTCCCGTCGGCTCGACGAAGCGGGCGGTATTTTCCGAACCCGCCCAAGCGAGCACGGGGAGTAAAAAGAGAGGTAAAAATTTTCTAAACATCATGAATGAACGGATGAATTTCGAGAGATGGACACGCCGCGGCGCGCCCAGGAAAAAGCGAGCGCGGATACACCGGTGGCCGGTGATCCGCGGGGATTGAAATGCGGCAAACTCACGCCCTCAGAGCGCGAAGCTGCACTTCAATCGCTAGGCGAGTTGAGGGGGATGATCGATCTCGGTCGCGGCGTCGGCCACCTCGAGCAGAGCGCCATCCGCGATCCGTGTGACTACCTCGCTAGGCACGAGAACGGCCGGGAGATCCAGCCCCAGCGCGGCACCGGCATGCAGCGAACAGCCGCACGCCGGACAGCTCGTATGATCCCCACTCTGCGACTCTGTGGCGCAGGCGCCGGTGGCATCGTGCAAAGAGTCCGCGACCAAATCGCCCGTCACGACGAACAGCGCGAAAAGCGCGCAGAGCAGTTGAAAGGATTGGTGCTGGAAGAATTTCATCGAGCTAGCCCACCGATAGCGACATCGCGCGGAGTGTCAACGGTCCACCTCGCCCAACACGATATCGATACTGCCCAAAATGACCATCACGTCGGCCACGGTGTGTCCGAGGCACATGTCCTCGAGGATCGTCAGGTTGATGAAGCTCGGCGGACGCACCCGGTAGCGATAGGGGCTGCCGCTCCCGTCGCTGATCAGGTAAAAACCAAGCTCGCCTTTGGGAGCTTCGATCCGGCCGTAGGCTTCGCCGACTGGCGGTTTGAAGGCGCGGATCTTGACCTTCGGATTCTGGATCGGTCCTTCGGGTAATTGGTCCATTGCCTGATGCAGGATCTCGAGCGTTTCGCGCAGTTCGAGCACGCGCATCATGAGTCGATCGTAGACATCGCCGTGGTCGCCTAATGGCACCCGGAATTTGAAGCGCGGATAGATTCCGTAACCGTCGACCTTCCGGATGTCGTAGTTCACGCCAGAAGCACGCAGACCGGGACCGGTGATGCCGGCGTTGATCGCCAGCTCGGCGGAAACCTTCCCAACGTTTTGCGTGCGGGCGATGAGGATTTCGTTGCCGGTGATCAAATTCTCGAACTCATCGAGAAAGCGCGGGAAGCCCTCGACGATCTTACGCGCGCGCTCCATCCAGCCCGGCGGCAGATCGACGCGGCAACCGCCGAAGCGCATGTAGTCACACATCATGCGTGATCCGGAAAGTGACTCGAAAAGGTCGAGAATATTCTCGCGCTCGCGAAACGCGTACATAAGCGGCGTGCCCCAGGCACCCATGTCGCTGAGGATGAAGCCGAGCTGCGAAGTGTGATTCACCAGGCGGGTCAGCTCGCCAAGAATGACGCGCAAATACTCGGCGCGCTCGGGGACCTCGATCCCGGCCAGTTTTTCGACACTGAGCGCGTAGGCCCAGTTGTTTGTCATCGAGCAAAAATAATCGAGCCGGTCGGTATAGGGCATGGAGCCGAGGTAGCTCGTGTTTTCGCCGATCTTTTCGTGATTGCGATGGAGATAACCAAAGACCGGTTTGAGCTTGCGCACGACCTCACCATCGAGCGCGACGTTCATGCGGAAGACGCCGTGGGTCGATGGGTGTTGCGGCCCCATCGAAATTTCGAGGAGCTCACCGTCGAAGAGCGAGGTCATCCGCGGCGGGGCTTGTTCGAGTTCCTGTAAACCGGTGGTCATTCTAGAAAGATGAATTCATGCTGGTGCGACAGCTTCCGTGCCGTCCGTTTGTGGACGGGGTGCGTAGTGCTGCTTCGCTTTTTCCAGAATGTCGTCGTGCGGGGTCGGCTCGTATTCGTAGTCGTCCGGCTCGCGATAATCTTTCCGCATCGGAAAATCGGTGAACTCGTCCCACATCAAAATGCGGCGCAGATCAGGGTGGCCATCGAAGTGGATGCCGTAGAGGTCGTAGATTTCGCGCTCTTGGAATTCCGCACTCCGCCAGACCGGGGTGAGGGACGGAAGCGGCGCTCGCTCGGCCCGATCACGGGTGCGCAGCCTAACGACAACCGGTCCGTGCTTCTGGGTCATCGAATAGAGATGGTAGACCGCCTCGAGGTAGCCGGAAAAAAATTCCTCCTGCGTTTCCTCGACCTCCTTCTCCTCTCCTTCGATGACCTTTTTCACCTTCACCTTTTTCTTCACCGTCCGATCGAGCCAATCGACTCCGGTCACGTTGGAGCAAAAGTCGAGACGCAGAGCGGGGTCATCGCGCAGGAAACGCGCGACTGCAAGCGCATTCGCGTGATCGAGCAGGAGCGACGGCTGATTCGCCGGACCGGGATTTGGAACGGTTTCCAGTTGAGCGCCCGGGACGGCCGCTTCGGCGCGGGCTTTGATCTCCTCAAGCGACTCCATCGTTAGGCGCGCTCGATCGCCGGCGGGTGAAAGACGTCCGGGTTGGCCGGCGGTTCGAGATCGTGGGCGCCAAACTCCGGCACCGGATATTCGCTCGGCGTGTTCGCTTTCAGAAACTCGGCCTGGCCCTCCCCGGTCAGCTTTTGGCCGTCGATCTTACGCTGGAGTTCCATGAAAGCGTGGAGCAACGCCTCCGGCCGCGGCGGGCAGCCCGGGATGTAAACGTCGACCGGGATGTAACGATCGATTCCCTTAAGCACGTTGTAGCCTTGTTTGAATGGTCCGCCGGAAATGGCGCAGGCACCCATCGAGATGACATACTTCGGATCCGGCATCTGGTTGTAGAGCCGGACGACTTGCGGAGCCATTTTCTTGGTCACGGTGCCGGCCACGATCATGAGGTCGGCTTGCCGGGGCGAAGGACGAAAGACTTCTCCGCCAAAACGCGCCAGGTCGTAGCGCGAGGCCGCCGCTGCGATCATCTCGATCGCGCAACAGGCGAGACCGAACTGGAGCGGCCAGATCGAGTTCCTGCGGCCCCAGTTGTAGAGCCCCTGCATCGAGGTCATCCAGACGCCCTGCTTTTGCAGTTCGCTGCGGAGTCCGTCGTCGATTTGCCCTTCCATCACCTCGTCCAAGATAAACAACCTTTGCCCCAGGCCCAAACCAAGCCTTCCAACAAGAGGAGGAGGAAAATCAAAATCGCGACAAAGGCGCCATAGGGCAATCCAGTAAAGGCGACGGCGAAGGGCACGAGGAAGATCGATTCGACATCGAAGATGAGAAAGATGATGGCGTAGAGATAATACTGGGAGTGGAATTGGACTTGCGCTTCGCCTAACGACTCGACGCCGCATTCATAGGTCGCGTTCTTGGCCGCACCCGGCTTTGGCGGTTGGAAAAAATACCGCCACATCCAGGCCAGCATGAGCGGCATGAGCGGGAAAACGAGCGCGACGCCGCAGAAGATGACGAGGAAGAAGTAGGGCGACGGAGTCATGCTCCAGAGCTCTTGTGCGTGCGCCAAGTCGTAAGCCCGGGGGCAGACTTGGAATCAGGAAAACAGGAAAGCAGGAAGAAGAGACCCGGATTCGACCACAGTCCTGCTTTCCTGCTTTCTTGATTCATTCCTGCTTCTTCTTACACCAACCCCTGATCGAGCATCGCGTTCGCGACCTTGAGGAAGCCGGCGATGTTGGCGCCGTTGACGTAGTTACCTGGTGTTCCAAAGCGTTCCGCGGTCGCGCGGCAGGTTTTGTGGATCGCTTTCATGATCCCTTGCAGTCGCGCGTCCACTTCCTCACGCGTCCACGAGAGGCGCATGCTGTTTTGCGCCATTTCCAGACCGGAAGTGGCGACGCCGCCGGCGTTGGCTGCTTTGCCGGGGCCGAAAAGAATCCCGGCGTCGAGAAAGCGCCGGATCCCGCCGATCATGGTCGGCATGTTGGCGCCTTCCGAAACGACGTAGACGCCGTTGCGGAGCAGGTTCTCCGCGTCTTTTTCGCTGATTTCGTTTTGCGTCGCGCTCGGGAAAGCGCACTGCGCGGGGTGATTCCAGAGCGGGTTGTAATCGAGGCTGCCGTCGTCGGCCGTGTAGACCGCGCTTTTGAACTTATCCGCGTACTCGGAAATGCGGCCGCGGCGGATATTCTTCAGCTCCATGACGAAGGCGAGTTTTTCCCGAGTGATGCCGGCTTCGTCGTAAATGTAACCTGTGGAATCGGACAAAGTGACCGGCTTCGCGCCCAGCTCGATCAATTTCTCGACCGTGTACTGCGCGACGTTACCACTTCCGGAGACGAGACAGACTTTGCCGGCGAGATTTTCGTCGCGTGTGTTCAACATCTCGGCTGCGAAATAAACCGCGCCGTAGCCGGTCGCTTCCGGACGAATCAACGACCCACCCCAGCCGATGCCTTTGCCCGTGAGCACGCCGGTGAATTCGTTGCGCAGCTTTTTGTACATTCCAAACATGTAACCGATCTCCCGCGAGCCGACGCCGATGTCGCCGGCCGGGACGTCGCGATACGGTCCAATGTGGCGCGACAGTTCCGACATGAATGCCTGACAAAAGTGCATCACTTCGTTGTCGCTCTTTCCTTTCGGATCGAAATCGGACCCGCCCTTGCCACCCCCCATCGGCAACGTCGTTAGGCTGTTTTTAAAGACCTGCTCGAAGGCGAGGAACTTGAGGATGCCGAGATTGACCGACGGATGAAAGCGAAGCCCGCCTTTGTAAGGCCCGATCGCGCTGTTCATCTCGACCCGGAAACCGCGATTGACGTGGATCTGGTTTTTGTCGTCCTGCCAGGGGACGCGGAACATGATGACGCGCTCCGGTTCGATAATCCGCTCCAGGATTCTGCCCGCGCGATATTCCGGGTGTCGATCGAGGGCCAGGATGAGGGAGTCCACCACTTCCTCGACCGCCTGATGGAATTCCACCTCGCCCGGATTCTTCGCTTTGACCCGTGCCATCAACTCTGCAACGTCATCTTTCATAGGTAATTTCTCGAAGCTCTGCCGCCCTGCTCTTGCTGCATGCCGATCCAGCCTAACGAATCATGGAAACGCGGGGCGGATCTCGGTGAGTTCGGGCATTCCCCGCGCAGGAATAGCGTCCCGCAGACCCGAACGGAATAAAATTCATAAATCACGTATGCCAGACGGCGGCCGAAACAGAAGGAGATATTTTGGGCTGGCATCGCGCGGCAGGCAAGCGAGGTGGGACCACTCCGGCGATTTTCCCGGGATTTCTGCGGACCAGACCGATTCCTTTCTTGCTTAAAAAATCAGACCTCGCTTTTCTTCATCGGAACGTGAGCGGTTTTTTAGACCAGATTTTTGTCGGCGGAAAAGAACGGCTTCTGTCGTTCCTCGCCGGGGCACCCGATTGGGTCGTCCAGGTTGTCTCGAGCCTGCTCAACATCATCGCGCTCCTCGCGGTTTTTCTCACCCTCTTCGCCCTCATGTCGCTCTTCGAGCGAAAGATCCTCGCCCGCATCCAAAACCGCTACGGCCCGAATCGGGTCGGCCCGTTCGGTCTTTTTCAACCGGTGGCCGACGGGATCAAGATGTTGATCAAAGAAGACATCGTGCCGGCGCGGGCGGACAAGGCGGTGCACTTCCTCGCCCCGATCCTGATCGCGGCGGCCGCCATCCTCGCCTTGGGTGTCATCCCCTACGGGCGCAACATGACGCCGTTTACGATCGATGGCGGGATTCTCTTTTTCTTTGCCGTCGGGTCGACCAATGAGGTCGGTGTTTTCATGGCAGGCTGGGGGAGCAACAACAAGTTTTCCATGCTGGGCGCGATGCGCGCCATCGCCCAGATGGTAAGCTACGAGTTGCCGCTCATCATTACGGTCCTGCCGGTGGTGATGGTAACCGGTTCGCTCACACCCAACGCGATCGTTGCGGCACAGGCTGGCTACTCGTTCGGCGTCTTGCCGCACTGGTTCGTGCTCACCCCCTGGGGCGCGGCCGCTTTCCTCCTCTTTTTTATCTCGGGGCTGGTGGAATCGAACCGCACCCCCTTCGATGTCCCGGAGGGTGAATCGGAAATCGTCGCCGGCCACATGACTGAGTATTCCGGCTTCAAATACGCGATCTTTTTCCTCGCGGAATATTTCGGAATGTTCGCGGTCAGTGGGCTGGCAGTGACGCTTTTCCTCGGCGGCTGGCACGCACCGATCAGCGTGCTCCAGGTCGTGCCATCTTACATTTGGTTCTTCCTTAAGCTTGGCGTCCTGCTTTTCGTCTTCGTTTGGATTCGCGGCACCCTTCCGCGCATTCGGATCGATCAGATGATGAGTTTCGCCTGGAAATTCATGCTCCCGATGGCTTTTGCCTGCATTCTCGCCGCCGCCGTCTGGTTTTACGCCGGGCACGGCGTTGCAGGCTGGATTTGGTCGCTGGTTGTGATCGCGCTGGTTTATCTCGCGCTTTCCCGTTTGATCGGGACCGGGAAGAAATTCGCACCCCGCACCTATCGTTACGCCGAATGAACAGCGCCGCCTTCATTGTCATCGCGATCCTGATGCTGGCTGCGGCCCTCGCCGCCGCCACGCTCAGGAAGCTGATCCACGCCGCGCTCAGTTTCGCACTCGCCGTTGTCGGCGTGGCAGCCTTTTACTTTTTGTTAGGCGCGGAATTCGTCGGGCTCGTTCAAATCTTCGTCTACGTCGGCGCGGTCGCGGTCCTGATCGTTTTCACGATTCTGCTCACCCGACACGACATGGAGAAGGATTACGGCTTTCACTGGAGCGGCCTGATTCTCGCGCTGGCCGTCTTCGGCGCCTTGCTCTGGGCGATTTCGAAGATGCCCGCTTCGCCCGTCGCCCCGCCCGCTTTGCCGACCGCGCTTACCGTTCGCCAAATCGGCGAGTCGCTCATGACCGATTACGTCTGGCCGCTGCAATGCATCGGTGTCCTTCTCACCGCCGCATTGATTGGCGCCCTCGTCCTCGTCCTGGAGGAAAAGCGATGACTCTCCAACTTTTCCTCATCATCTCCGCTGCACTCTTCTGCATCGGCCTGCTCGCGGCGCTCAGCCGGCGCCACGCCATCTTCATTCTCATCGGGATCGAAATAATGCTCGCCGCGGCCGGTTTGAATTTCATCGCCTTCTGGCGGTTCGGCCCGCAACCAGCCCCGCCCACCGGTGTGATGGTGACGATTTTCGCGATCGCGATCGCCGCCGCCGAAGCCGCGGTCGGTCTCGCCCTCGTCATCGCGGTCTACCGGCACTATCGCACGGCCAACGTCGATCAAATGGATCAGCTCAAAGGATGAGTAACTGGGTCGTCGCTCATCTTTGGTTGATCCCGGTCGTGCCGCTGGCTGCGTCGCTCGTCATCCTGAGCCTCGCGAAGACGCGCCGCTCCGCCGCGGCGGGCCTTGCGATCCTGGGGCAGGTCACCGCGCTCCTGCTTTCGCTCGCCGCCTTTGCCGCGACACTGCCGACGCCCGGCTACCGCGCCTTTCACAACTTCACCTGGCTCAATTTCGGCGAACAAGCGCTCCGGCTCGGCTTCGTGCTCGACCCGCTCGCCGCGGTCATGCTCGTCATGATCACGTTCGTTAGTCTTTGCATCTTCGTTTTCAGCGTCGGCTACATGGCGGCGGACAAAAATTTCGCCCGTTTCTTTGCCTATCTCTCGTTTTTCTCGGCCGCCATGCTCGGGGTCGTGATCGCGAACAGTCTGCTCCTCCTCTTCGTCTGCTGGGAACTGGTCGGGCTCGCCTCCTATCTCCTGATCGGATTCTGGATCCACAAACCGAGCGCCGCGGCGGCGGCAAAAAAGGCGTTCATCACCACCCGCATCGGCGACATCGGGTTTTTCCTCGGAATGCTTTGGCTTTATGGCCGGAGCGGCACGCTGCTCTTTTATGATGGCGGGAACGGCGCGCTCGAGAGCGCCGGCCTACTTTCGTTAGGCGCGAGCGCCACTTTCGTCGCCCTGCTCATCTTCTGCGGCGCGGCCGGCAAATCGGGCCAATTCCCGCTCCATGTCTGGCTGCCGGACGCGATGGAAGGTCCGACGCCGGTCAGCGCCCTGATCCATGCCGCCACGATGGTGGCGGCGGGCGTCTTCCTGGTGGCCCGCGTCTATCCGATCTTTTCGGCCGGTGCAATCGGGGGCGTCACGACTTCGTTGACCGTCGTGGTCTGGATCGGCGTCATCACCGCGCTTATTTCGGCGCTGATCGCCCTCGCCCAGCCCGACATCAAGCGCATCCTCGCCTACTCGACCATCTCCCAGCTCGGTCTCATGATGGTGTCGCTAGGGGTAGGCGGGGTCGCGGCCGGGATCATGCATCTGCTGGCGCACGGTTTTTTCAAGGCGCTCCTTTTCCTCGGTTCCGGTTCGGTCATTCACGGCTGTCACGAGGAACAGGACATCCGTAAAATGGGTGGCCTGCGCGGGTTGATGCCGGTCACGTTTCTCACCTATGCCGTCGGCATGATGGCGCTGAGCGGGGTGCCGCTCTTTTTTGCCGGTGCCTGGACGAAGGAAGAAATCCTGCACGCCACCTCGCTCTGGTCGGTCTCGCGCGTGCCGCATTACCTGATGCTCCTCGGCGTCGTCCTGACCGCGCTCTATATGACGCGCCAGATGATTTACGTCTTCTTCGGTCGGCGCCGCACGGCAGCGGAACACGCCCACGAAAGTCCGGCAGTGATGACCTGGCCGTTGATCGCGCTCGCGCTCTGCACGGTCGTCTTCAGCGTCGTGCTCACGCCAGCCTGGCCGTGGCTGCATGAGTTCTTGTTAGGCGAGCAGCCGGTTCTCAATTTCGCGCTGCTCATTCAACCGGGCCTTTACCTCGCGCTTGTTCTGGTTGCGCTCGGCATCGGGCTCGGCGTCCTCTTCTATCGCAGCGCGGGCGAGATCGATCCGCTCGAGCGAATGGCCCCACCGCTTTTCCGCTTTCTCGAGAACCGGATGTGGCTCGATGAGCTCTACGATTGGACGATTCTCGCCTTTGCCCGGTTCGCGGCGCGGTTGTCGGATTTTCTCGATCGATATTTTTGGGACGGCCTCGTCCGACTTTGCGGAGGAATCGGCCAGCTCTTCGGCAGCCTGACGAAAGGCCTCGACGAACGCGGGATCAACGCCGGAGTGAACGATGCGACCGGCGTTGCTCGCGGATTCGGTCGTCTAATCTCGGCGCGGCATTCCGGACAGATCCAGGCCTATCTCGGCATGATCGCCTTCGCTCTCTTCGCGCTCCTCATTTTCTACGCATGGCTCACCTGATCGCCGGCCTTATCTTTATCCCGATTCTCGGCGCGCTTTTTGTTAGCGTTGCGCCGCGAAACTACGCACGCCATGTCGCCTTCGGGAGTTGCGCGATCACCGCCTTGTTTGCGATCGAACTCTGGCGCGCCTTTGATCCGACCGTGGCCAGTCTGCAACTGGTCGCGCGTCACCGCTGGATCCCCGCGATTGGCGCCGAGCTGCATGTCGGAATGGATGGTCTCAGCCTGCTGCTTGTCATCCTGACTTCCATTGTTTTTCCGTTCGCCCTGTTCGCGCAACGGACGGGCCGCGCTTTCTGCGCGCTCATGCTCGTGCTGCAGTCAGCGCTCTACGGCACCTTTACCGCGCAGAATTTCGTTCTCTGGTTTTTGTTCTACGAGATGAGCCTGGTTCCCGCGTTCCTGCTCATCAAGATCTGGGGCGGCCCGAAGCGCGATCGCGCCGCGACCAAGTTTTTCCTCTACACCTTCCTCGGCAGCGTCGCGATGCTGCTTTCTTTTCTCGGTATCTATCTCGTTAGGGGGACATTCGACTTCGCGGAGCTGGCCGCACTCGGAAAGGGCGGCATTCTGCCCGGCAAAGTGGCCTGGCTCGCCTTCGCGGGAATTTTCCTCGGGCTGGCGGTGAAGGTGCCGCTTTTCCCATTTCATACCTGGCTGCCCGACGCCTACGAGACGGCGCCGACCGGCGTCTCAATGGTCCTGACCGGGACGCTCTCCAAGATGGGCGTTTACGGGTTTGTCCGTCTGCTCCTGCCGCTTTTCCCTAACGAGATCCGGATCGCCGGCCCATGGCTTCTCGGGCTGGCGGTTTGCTCCATCATCTTCGCCTCGCTCGCGGCCTGGGCACAGTCGGATCTGAAACGGATGGTGGCCTACCTTTCGATCAATCACCTTGGCTACTGCATGCTTGGGCTCTTCGCCGTCACTGCGACGAGCGTGGTTCCCGCGGTCGAAGCGCAGGCCGCGCTCAGCGGCGTCTTCCTCCAGATCTTCAACCACGGCATCACCGCCGCCGCGCTCTTTTATTTCGTCGGCCTGCTCGAGCAACGACGCGGCGCCCGCGGACTGAACGATTTCGGCGGCCTGATGCAGCGCACGCCTCTCCTGTGCGGCTGGATGAGCGTCGCGATGTTCTCGTCGTTAGGCCTGCCCGGCCTCAATGGCTTCGTCGGCGAATTCCTCATCTTCAAAGGCTCCTTTGCGCTCACCGCCGGATACACGGCGATCGCCGTTCTCGGGTTGCTCATCACGGCAATCGTCTTTATGCGCGCAATGCAGGCGCTCTTTAGCGGGCCGCTCGCGGAAAGTTGCGGCGACTTTCACGATCTTCGTCTGGGCGAGAAATGGGTCGTGGTCCCGGTCACCCTCCTTATGTTCGCGGTCGGCATCTATCCGCAGTTCGTTCTCCACATTTTCAACT
Source organism: uncultured Verrucomicrobiae bacterium (assembly GCA_963819975.1). GTDB lineage: Bacteria > Verrucomicrobiota > Verrucomicrobiia > Chthoniobacterales > UBA10450 > Palsa-1392. Next base: position 199,033 of record CAWFYE010000007.1, read on the forward strand.
CCACCGTCACGGAGATGGCGCGATTGTTAGGCTGACTATTTCGAGATGAGCAAGGCAATCATTTCTATCCCTCAAATCGCACAGTCGATCTGCCTTCTGCGTGGACAGAAGGTGCTGTTGGATTTCGATTTAGCGCAGCTCTACGGCGTTACTACGGGCAATCTAAACAAGGCGATCAAGCGAAATCCCGATCGGTTTCCTGGCGATTTCATGTTTCAGCTGAACCCTGCGGAGTGGGAGACTTTGATCTTCCAATTTGGAATATCAAAGCGCCGCGGCGGGCGGCGTCATCTGCCTTACGCGTTCACCGAGCAAGGTGTTGCCATGCTCTCCAGTGTCCTGCGAAGCGAGCGGGCGGTGAAAGTGAACATCGCGATCATGCGCGCGTTCGCAAGGCTGCGCGAAGCACTGGAGACGAATCGGGAGCTGGCGAAGCGATTTGCCGAACTGGAAACGCGGGTGGGCAAACATGACGACGAGATCGCGGCGATCATCGAAGCAATCCGACAATTGATCGCACCCCCGGATAAACCGCGGCGTGAAATTGGGTTTCATGTCCGGGAAACCGCCCCGCGCTACGGGATACGCCGACGCCGATGATCGCCTGGACCATTTACCTCACCTTTGCCGGCGCGGTGCTCCTGCTCCTTTTGCCGAGCGCTCTGGCGCGTTGGGTCGCGGTTGCGACCACCGCTGGTGGCCTGGCCATCGACGTGACTGCGTTCTTCGCGCGGAATACCGACTTCGCGCATTTCAGCACGATCGTTCAAGTGCCCTGGGTGCCGGCGCTGGGGATGAACTACCATCTGGCGGTCGATGGCATCAGCCTGACGATGACACTGGTGACCGGGTTGACCGCGTTCGCCGCCGTTCTTTTTTCCTGGAAGGTCGAGACTCGACCTAACGAATTCTTTTTCTGGCTGCTTCTTGTCGTCGCCGGTTCCTATGGCGTCTTCCTGAGCGCCGATCTCTTTCTCCTCTTCGTCTTTTACGAGCTGGTCATTGTCCCGAAATATTTCCTGATCGCGATCTGGGGATCGACGAACAAGGAATATGGCGCGATGAAGCTGACGCTTTATTCTTTTTTTGGTGGTGCGCTCGTTTTCATCGGGATCCTCGCCATCTACACGAGCGCGGGCTCCCTCGATCTCCCGCAGCTGGCGCGCTTCCAGTTCGCCCCGCAACTCCAGGCGTGGGCTTTTCCGGTGCTCTTCCTCGGCTTCGCCGTCCTGGCCGGCATCTGGCCGCTCCATACCTGGGCCCCGACCGGTCACGTCGCGGCGCCGACCGCCGGTTCGATGCTGCTCGCCGGGATCGTGATGAAGCTCGGGGCTTACGGCGCGCTCCGCGTCGCGCTCAATCTCTTTCCGTTAGGTTTCCAGATCTGGAGCAAATGGATTGCGATCTTCGCAGTCATTGGGATCGTTTACGCGGCGGCCGTCGCCCTGCGGCAAAACGACCTAAAATTTGTCATCGGCTATTCGAGCGTCAGCCACATGGGTTTCATTTTGCTCGGGTTCGCCGCGGGCAATCTGCTCGGAGTTTCCGGCGCGGTTTTGCAAATGTTTTCGCACGGCGTGATCGGCGCCCTCCTCTTTGCCCTCGCCGGCGCGATCTATTACCGCACTCACACCCGTAACCTGAATGATCTTTCCGGAATGTCGTTAGGGCGAACGATGCCGTTCTTTGCTTTTGCCTTCGTCGTCGCCTCGGCGGCGTCGATGGGGATTCCGGGCTTCAGCGGATTTGCGGCGGAAATCACGATTTTGATTGGCGCCTGGAAAACATTTCCTCTTGCGGTCGGGATCACCGGCTTCGGGATGGTGCTGGTGGCGGCCTTCACCCTGCGCGCGCTGAAAAAATCATTCTTTGCCGATGATACTCGCGGGCTCGCAGGAGATGAAACGAGGTCGCCTAACGAACCGGCGACACTGGCAGAGAAACTTGGCGCCAGTCTGCTCATTTTTGCCACCCTCGCAGTTGGACTTTATCCCAAACTGCTCCTCGACCGGATCATGCCGGCGGTAGAGACAATGCGGTTCTTGCGGCCATGAGTTATTTGGAATTACTCCAGCTGGCCGCGCCGGAAGCGATCCTGGTCGTGGCGGCGCTGATCGTCTTAACGATCGGGTTACTGACCGGCCGCAGACCTTCAGAAGCGACCGTGTCGGTCGCTGGCAATGCGGGCGCGGCGAAACGATTTGCGGGCGACACGCCCGCCTCTACACCAGCTTCGCTGGCGGTTTGTTCTTTGGTGGCGGCGTTGGGGCTGGCAATCGCGGCGGCAGTTATCGTTAGGCTGCCCGCACATGCGACACTCTTCCACGGGATGCTTGTCATCTCGCCGCTCAATTCCCTCTTCCAGATCATCTGTCTGGTGCTGGCTTTTTGGACCGTGTTGCTAGTGAGGGGCGAACGATGTCTCCCGAACAAAGGCGAATATCTCGCTCTTATTCTGCTCGCCACCGTCGGGCTCCTCCTCCTCGTCGGGAGTGAAGAGTTGCTCATGATTTTCATCGGACTCGAGCTGACCGGACTATCCCTCTATGTCCTGACCGCATTTGACCGGGAAGAGCGGCTGTCGGCCGAGGCCGGCCTGAAATATTTTCTTTTCGGAAGCATGGCCAGCGCGGTCACACTCTTCGGGCTCAGCTTTGTCTACGGCCTGACAGGGACGACGGGGCTCGCGGCGATCGGACAACGCCTGACGACAACGCCAGTCGAGCCGCTGCTCGCGGCCGGGATCGTCATGACCCTGATCGGGTTTGCCTTCAAAATTGCGGCCGCGCCTTTCCATCTCTGGGCGCCAGATGCTTACCAAGGCGCGCCGGTCTCGACCGCCGCGTTCATCGCCTCAGGATCAAAGGTGGCGTCCTTCGTCGTCTTGGGGAAAATCGTGCTCGTCGGGTTCGGGCCCGCGCATGGGAGCGCAGCGTGGCACGCGATGGTGAGCGGTTGGACGCCGATTCTCGCAGTATTGGCGGCGCTTTCGATTCTGGCTGGAAACTTCGTCGCGCTCGTGCAAAAAAACGTGCGCCGGCTGCTCGCTTATTCCGCGGTCGCGCACGGCGGTTACACGTTGCTCGGGCTGGTCACCGCGGGACGCGAAGGATTTGCCGCGACGCTCTTCTACACCACGATTTATGCGGTCACCCTGGTCGGCGCATTCGGCGTCGTCGGATTCGTTAGACGGGAAACGGGGGGCGACGATCTGCGTGATTTCGCCGGGCTGCGCACTCGGTCGCCGATGCTCGCCGGCTGCATGGCGATTTTCATGCTCTCGCTTGCCGGGCTCCCGCCGCTGGCCGGTTTCTTCGGTAAGTTTTATCTCTTCAGCGCGGTCCTGAGCGCCAGCGAAAACAATGGCCTGCTCTGGCTCGTCGCACTCGCGCTCTTCGGCAGCCTCGTATCGCTCTATTACTACCTCATCGTGCTCAAGGTCATCTTCGTCGATGAAGCCGCGCCCATCGCTGCAAGCAACCAACCCTTCGATTTTGAAAAACGCGCCGACTTTGTGCCTACCCTGACCGTCGGCGTCCTCGCTGGCGCCGTCCTCCTCCTCGGGCTTATGCCCGGAGTGCTGGTCGCGCGCATACTCGATTCCCTCCCGTAAGCTGAGAATCCGGTGGTCGGTGGCAGTTGAGCTTGACCCACCCCAGTCGGCCGCGAAGAATTGTAAGATGAAGACACTAAAGAATGCAGTTACAACGCTCACCGCTGTTTTAGCGGCGGTTTTCTTTATCGTCCCGGCGTTCGCCCAGGAACCGGCCGCCTCACCTGTAGCCGGCTCCATGGAGGATCCGGAAATGATGGCCAAGATGATGGAGTTGGCCAAACTGAATGAGAATCACAAGCTGCTCGCGAGCATGGATGGAAGCTGGACCTACACGGTTAAGATGTGGATGAACGGTGACCCGGCGAGCAAGCCCGACGAATCCAAAGGCACCGCCACCCGCAAATCCGTCATGGGCGGCCGTTATGTCATGATGGACGTGAAGGGAAAGATGGAGATGCCAGGTGCCGACGGCAAAATGATGCAGATGGAATTCATGGGGCACGGCACGGACGGCTACGACAACGTGAAAAAGAAGTTCGTCAGCACCTGGTTCGATAACATGGGGACCGGTATCATGATGTCAGATGGCACCTATGACGAGGCGACCAAGACCTTCACCTACACGGCCGAATACGAGGCCATGCCGGGGATGAAGCAGCAGGTTCGCGAAACCCTGAAACTCAACGACAAGGACCACATGACAATGGAGTGGTATGAAAATCGGGGCGGCAAGGAAGTGAAGACGATGCAGATCGACTACACCCGCCAGAAGTAGCGAACCAACTCATCCGGATGACCATCTCGCGACGCAAGTTCGCACAATTGTTAGGCGCGGGGGCGGCGGCGGCAGTCGCTCGCCCCGCGCTTTCTTTTGCGAAAGAGGCGGCGGCGACTGTAACCGCGCCGGTTCCGAGTTCGACGATCGTCCGTCTCAGCTCGAACGAGAATCCCTACGGACCTTCGCCGAAGGCGTTCCGGGCCATGACCGAGGCCTTCAGTCTGTCCAATCGTTATCCGGATAAAGCGGCCGACGTCCTCGTCGAGGCACTTGCGAAACTGAACGGCGTCGAGCCGGGTCAGATCCTGCTCGGCGACGGTTCGGGCGAAATTCTCAAGCTTTGCGCGGATGTCTTCACCGGTCCCCTAACGAGTGAAAGGAATGTCGCGGGCGGCCCCCTGGTGGTGGCTGACCCAACCTTTGAGGCCATTCTTTACCACGCCAAACTGAATAAAGCCGAAATCGCGAAAGTGCCGCTCACTTCCAGCTTCGCACACGACCTGCCACAGATGCTGAAAACGGCCAAAAAAGGCGTGGTTTACATCTGCAACCCAAACAATCCGACGGCCAGTATCACGCCCGCGAAGGAGGTCCGTGACTTCATCGAGAAAGCGCCTAACGATACCATGATCCTGGTCGACGAGGCCTACCATCATTATGCCGACAGCCCTGATTACGAAAGCATGATCCCGCTCGTTAAAGATCACCCGAATCTGATCGTGGCGCGCACTTTCTCGAAGATCTACGGGATGGCCGGCTTGCGCTGTGGTTATTGCGTGGCCCAGTCATATACGATCGAGCGGCTCCGCGAACGGCAATCCTGGGATAGCATCAACATTATGGCGCTGGTCGCGGCAGGGGCCAGCCTGGAGGACGCCGAGCAGGTGACAAAGGGCCGGGCGCTGAATTCGGAGATGCGGGCGTTCACCACCGCCGAACTCGAAAAGATGGGCTACGAGACGATTGCGTCGCAGGCCAATTTCATCATGATCGATCTGAAACGCCCGGTCGTGCCGGTCATCAACTCCCTCAAACAACGCAAAGTGCGGGTGGGTCGTTTATTTCACGCCATGCCCAACCATCTCCGTCTGACGATCGGGAAAAAAGCGGAGATGGAAGCGTTTCTCAGCGCCTTCCGTGGAGTCATGGCTCCGGCTTGAGCCGGGTCGCCTGCCGGCGTGGGGTTAGGATAGGAGAGGCGAGCGAAACTTGATCCGGATCGTGCCTAACGAATCGCTGCAGGTTGCGCCCTTGCGACCCGCTCTCAGGCAGCGCGGCGGCGCAGGCCGGCGCGGGCGCGCAATTGCGCGAGCCGCACTTTGACGGCGTTGCAGCACAGTTGTTCGCGGGCGGCTTCAGCCTCGGGCAGCGCCTGTGCCTGGTAAGGCGAGCGACTTGAGCGAAGACAACTTTCCGCAAATTCATTCGCCGCCCAGGCGCGACGCAGGTTCACTTCCGTCGTGTTGGCGTCCGCTTCACGGAGAAGGAGATCGCGCGCGGCGAGGTAGGAATGGATTTCGAGGGCCGCGGAGCTCGATTCGGCAGACTCGAACTTAGGCGGATTTGTTACAGGTTTCATGGCAGGTTGGTCGAGCGGGAGAGTCGCTAGCATGTGCTTCCAAAAAGCAGTTCTCATGCTCGTTGCCCGAGATTTTTCTCGCCCAATCGCGGCGAAGGATTGATCTCGAATCCGAAACGCCTAAATCCCGCAGACGGAACAGATTTTGTTTTTCCCAAGTTCACGACAGAATTCGAATTCGTTTTCGTTCAGTAGTTTATGAAGATGCGCAAAGGTTGGTATGCGCTCTGCATATGTCGTTGGCGTTGAAGGACCGCGCGGTCGCGATCCATCACTTCCGATGAACATCTCTTACCGAGTCGCGCTTAGCGTTCTTTTCTCCTCGGTTTCGTTGTGCGCGGCGACGGAGAGCCCTGCGGGACGCTGGGAAGGCACGATTCAAATTCCAGGTCACGAATTTCCTGTGATCGTCGATCTCGACCGATCGGGAAATGATTGGATTGGATCGATCATTATGCCCGGACTTGGCGTGAAGGGCGCACCGCTCACAGATCTCTCCGTGGCCGATGCAGCAATTTCTTTTACGATCAAGGGCGCCTTGGGGAGCGAGCGGGTCGGGCCGGCGAAGTTTCAGGGCGAGTTGAGCGACAGCGAAAAGTGGACGGGGAACTTTCTCCAGGCTGGGAACACGGCCTCATTTGTTCTGCACAGAACCGGGTCGCCGCAGGTTGAACTGCCGCGCCGGAGTACTGCGATCAGCCAGGACCTCGAAGGGGTGTGGAAAGGCGATTACGAAATGAACGGCTATCCGCGCCACGTCACACTCACGCTCACGCATCACGGATCGGGTCCGGCCACGGCGGAGCTGGTCATCGTTGGAAAACGAACGAACAACGCTCCGGTCGAACTGGTTGTTGAAGAGGGCGGATTGCTCACGCTCGAGTCGCCGACTTTCGGAATCACATACGAAGGCCGGCTCCAGAAAGAAACCCGCGCAATTAATGGGACGTTCACGCTCGGTCCATTCGAGCGGCCGCTTCTCTTGCAACGCAGCCGATGAAAAAATTTGTCATCGCCTTTTTCCTGTTCGTCTGCCTAGCGAGCAGCCTCGCCTCCGCGCAATCGATGTTTCGCGGCGGACCGGCGCATCCTGGCGTCTATCCGGGTCCGGCGCCGCGCGAATTTCACCGCATCAAATGGAAGTTCCCGACCGGCGACCGGATCGTTTCCTCGCCGGTCTGGAATGAGGGCGCGATTTTTTTCGGCGGCGACGACGGAAACATCTACGCGGTCGATGCGGCAAGCGGACGGCAACTTTGGAAACACGCCACGGGCGGTCCGACGCCGTCGACTCCCGCGGTCAGCGGCGGAGTTGTCTACGCGCCCAGTTACGATGGCAAACTCTACGCACTCGATGCACGCACTGGCACCACGCGCTGGAAATTCACGACGGGCGGCGAACGCCGCTTTGAGGCGAAAGGCCTGCACGGAATGCAGCCGAAGAATCAAACGATCGCCGATGCGTTTGACGTTTTTCTCTCCAGCCCCGTGGTTGCGAAAGGCGCGGTTTATTTCGGGAGCGGCGACGGAAATCTCTACGCGGTCGATCTCGCGACGGGCGAGCTGCGCTGGAAATTTTCAACCGGCGACGTCGTGCATTCGTCGCCCGCCTATGTCGATGGCGTTCTCTTTTTCGGGAGCTGGGACAGCTATTTCTACGCGGTCGAGGCCGCGACTGGGAAAGAGAAATGGCGCTTCCACGGCGGCGAAGATCCGGTCATCCACAACCAGGTTGGATTTCAATCCTCGCCCGCGGTGGTCGACGGCGTGGTCTACACCGGTTGCCGCGACGCACAGCTTTATGCACTCGACGCGGCAACCGGGAAAGAAAAATGGCGTTTCGATAACGCGTTGAGCTGGGTGATCAGCTCACCCGCGGTTTCGGAGGGCAAAGTTTATTTCGCGACCTCGGACTCGAGCCTTTACCACGTGGTCGATGCCGCCACCGGGAAGTCGGTCCTGAAACAACAAGACAAATGCTACATGTTTTCCTCGCCGTCGGTTGCAGGCGATGTCGTCTTCATCGGTGTTCTTAACGGCACCCTGCAGGCCCGCGATTTGAAGACGGGCGAGGTGCTCTGGAGTTTCGAAACCGCGACTTCAAAAGAAAACAAGGGTTGGGTCCTGACGAAGGATCGCACTTTCAACGAGCCGTTACTCTACCGCTCGAACTGGCGCGAGGCGCCGATCATCGCGCTCGACCGGCAGCTCAGCGTGGGCGGGATTTACTCCTCACCGCTGGCCGTAAATGGCGTCGTCTACTTCGGCAGCACCGACGGTTACCTGTATGCCCTCGAATAATTCAATTTTTCTGAATCCAAACGACCCCGTGAAGCCATCCAACCATCAACCTACTAAGCGCCATGTTTTTTGACTCATTCTTTCAGGATCTCCGCATCGGCTTTCGTATGCTGGTAAAGGACAAAACTTTTTTGGTCCTCGCCGTCATCGTCCTCGCCCTCGGCATTTGCGGGATCACGACCCAATTCACGATGATCAATGCCATCATGCTGCGCGGCTTTTCCTTTCCGTACCCTGAACAGCTCATGAGCGTTGGCCTGATCGATCCGCAGGCCTCGGATCAGAACAACAACTTTGGCAACGGCAATATCCCGTCCAAGCAAGACTACGAAGATCTGCGCGCGGGCCAGAAGTCGTTCTCCATGATGAGCGCCTATCTCAACGGCTCGACCATCAATGTGACTTACAAAAAAACTCCCCAGCGCTACACCGGCGGTTATGTGACGGAGGATTTCTTCAAGATCATCGACGTGAAACCGATTCTCGGCCGCGATTTCACGGCAGAGGATAACAAACCGGGCGCCGAGAAGGTCACCATTCTCGGCAACGAAATCTGGAAGCGCGACTTCAATGGCGACCCACACATCGTTGGCCAGGCAGTTCGGATCAATGGCAAAGCCGCGACCATCATCGGCGTCATGCCGCCGAATTTTAAGTTCCCGCAGAACGAAGAGCTTTGGGTTCCACTCTATAATGAGTTCCCGCTCAAACCGCGCGGCGATCCCACAGACAACGGCTCGCAGGTCTATGGCCGGCTGAAACCCGGAGTCACCCAGGACCAGGCCAACGCCGAGTTCATCGGGCTCGCCAAACGCATGGCACAGGACAACCCGAAGACTAACGCTCAGTTCACCTCCGCCAGCGTGCAGCCGCTCCTCAAGAGCTTCACCGGCCAGCAACTGACGCAAATCATGTACGCGATGTTCGGCGCAGTCATCGTCGTCCTGCTTATCGCCTGCGTTAACGTGATGAACATGCAGTTCGGCCGTGCCGCCCTCCGATCGCGGGAGCTGGCCATCCGCGGGGCGCTCGGCGCGACCCGCTGGCGCATCGTTAGGCAAATGCTGACCGAGAGTTTCCTCATCGCGTTTCTCGGCGCGGTCGTCGGGGTCGCGCTTGCCTATTGGGCGGTCGACCTCCTCGCTCAAATCACGGGCACGCCGCAGTTCCAGCTTCCTTATTGGATCCAGTTCACGATCGACGCCAAGGTGCTGGGATTCACCCTCGGCGCCGTCATCTTCGCGACGCTCGTTTCCGGCCTCGTGCCCGCCCTGCTCGCGGCCCGCGGGAACACCTCTGAGATGATGAAAGAAGGCGGGCGCGGCAACAGCAGCCGGCTGGTCAACATCATTACGCGCGTCCTCGTCGTCGGCCAGATCGCGATGACGGCCGCCCTCCTGGTCGCCTCGGTCCTCCAGATCAACTCCATCCGTAACCGGATAAAACTCGATTACGGCTACGACGAAAAAGGCGTTTATGCCGCGCGCATGGGTCTCTTCGAAGGCGATTATCCGACCGAAGAATCGCGCCGGGGATTCTTCAAACGCGCCGTGCGCTCGCTCCGGACCAACCCCGCCTTCGAAGGCGCGGCGATGAGCGACCGGTTCCGCATGACTTTTGCCGGCTACGGCCAGTACGAGGTCGATGGCCAGGTTTACAAGACCGATCGCGACCGTCCGAAAGGCAACTCCGAATCGGTCTCGGACGCATATTTCAGCACGATCGGTTTGAAGATTCTCGAGGGCCGCGATTTCACCCTCGACGATAGCGACGCGACACAGCCGGTCGCGATCGTGAACGCGAGTTTCGCGCGCAAACATTGGGGAAACGAGAGTCCGCTCGGGCACCAGGTCCGCATCTTCAATCCCGCTCAGCCACAACCGTGGCGCCGGATTGTCGGCGTCGTGCCTGACACTCTGATGCAGGGGCCTTTCAATACCGAGGCGGATGGCGCCGGCTTCTACGTCCCGCTCCTCGGCGCCAGCCCGGCTCCGCAGTTCTGCACCATCGTGGTGCGCCCGCATCCCGGGCAGGCGGCGGAGAATCTCGGTCCGGCGTTGAGCAAAGCCGTCGCGCAGCTCGACTCGAATCTGCCAGTCTATTTTCCCGGCACGCCGGCCTCCTCGCATTCCGAGTTCCTGAGCGGTCCGCGCCTCGTCGCGTCGCTCTTCAGTATCTTCGGCGTGGTCGCTTTCATTCTTTCGGCCGTTGGCCTTTACGGGGTGATGAGCTTCTCGGTCAATCAACGGACACAGGAGTTCGGCATCCGCATGGCGCTGGGCGCTGATGCGGCCCGCATCTTCAAGATGGTTATGAGCCAGGGGGCGTGGCAATTGGTTATCGGGCTCGGGATCGGGATCGGCTTCGCCGCGCTCTTTTTCGGCGTGATCGCGGCCGGCGCGCTGGAGAACATTTTGTTCAAGGTGAACGCGCTTGATCCGTTCATCTACACCACTGTGGCGGCGCTGATCACTGCAGTCGCAGCCGCCTCCTGCTTCGTGCCGGCGCGACGCGCCACGCGCGTCAATCCGATGGTGGCCTTGCGCGCGGAGTAGCCTTGAAGTTTTTCGTTTGAATCGGCCCGCCAATTGAGGAAAGAAGACGATCGTGAAGATCGCCGCCGCCCAAATCGCCTGCACGCTCGGCGATCTGGCCGCGAACGCGCGCAAGATGCGAGACTTTGCAAAGCGCGCAAAGGACGCGGGCGTCGAGCTGGTGGTCTTCCCGGAAATGGCCGACACCGGATATGGCATGGCTGTCATCCGCGAGCAGGCCAAAACCTGGAGCGAAGGCGTCGTGCCCGAGTTGCAGGAAGCTGCGCGCAAATTGGCGATCGGGATTATCAGCGGCGTCTCGGAACGTGCCGGAGATTGCATCTACAATTCGCAGGTCGTGATTGATGCGGGTGGCGCGATCGTTGCGAAATATCGCAAGACTCATCTCTTCAGTCCGGCGCCGATTGAAGAGCACAAATGTTTCGCTCCCGGATGCGAACTCGGTAGCGTCGCGCTCGGTCCACTCAGGTTTGGCCTAACGATTTGTTACGATTTGCGCTTCCCGGAGATTTATCGCGCGCTTGCCGTCGAACAGGGCGTGAACATTTTTGTCATTTCGTCGGCCTGGCCGTTTCCCCGGGCGGAACATCAGCGCGTCCTGGCGACGGCGCGCGCCATCGAAAACCAAAGCTATGTCGTGCTCGCAAACCGGGTCGGCAAAGATGATGGCACACCCTTCTGCGGCTCCTCGGCGGTGATCGATCCCTATGGAGTAGTCCTGGCCGGCGCCTCGGCCGATCGCGAAGAATTGGTCGTGGCCGAGGTCTCGCGCGAAGTGCTCGATTCAGTCCGCGCTCGGATGTCGGTCTTCGCACATCGCCGTCCGGATCTCTATCAGCCGTGAGTTCGAAACCGAAACGAATTCAGGTTAATGACCGGATGCAGCATGGTTACGGGTATCTGCTCACGAAACCGACCGGAAAAGATTTCGCGGCCGGTTTCAAACCGCAGTTGACCCCGAAACAGATGCTGCGGCTCGGCGTTTTCGGTGGGAAATACATGACCGATTGCCGGAAAGAGTTCCCTCACGACTGGTTCGAGAAGGCCAAGCTTTGTTCCGAGCGCCACGATCCGAAGTTGAATTTTTTCGGCGTGAACGCCTCCCAGCCGTTGGCCGTCTGGCGCGAAAAAGGATGGATCTACGAGGAAGATCCACGCGGCTGGTTCCAATGGTATTGTCGCTACTATTTCGGGCGGCGTTGTCCGGACGACGAGCGCCAGATCAAACGCTGGCGCGCGATCCGAAGGCACATTGGCCAAGTGAAAAAGAATTGCCGGCACGGCGATCTCGCTTGCCGCCCGAGACAGCGGCAGGCGCTGCTGCACTGGGCTTACGACTCGCGTAAAATCTAATACTCGTTAGGCGGGACGCGTATTCCAGTGAAGAAAAGGGAGGATGACGACGAGAGCCGGCCGGCTAGATAGAAGGCATGGTTCTTCTGCTGGCTTTTGCCATCGCTGGCCATCCTTCTCTCCGAACTGGCGATCGGAGCGTACTTTCGACCGTGGTGGAAATTTCCGCTGATCACTTCCAACCGCGCGTCAGGTAATCACTCAGGGCGAGAGTAAACATGATGCCAAGCCAGAATAATCCCGCGCCCGCAAAGACCCACATCAAGGGCTTGCTGTAGCGCAGATGCATGAAGAAAAGTACGATCAGGGCGCCCTTCGCGACCGAGATGCTCATCGCCACCACGGTGTTGAACGGGCCGAGATTCACATACGCGGCCGTAATCGTCAGCCCGAGAAGGCCAAGCAGCGCCATGCCGTTGATCCAATAAATACGAACCGTAGGATGGTTCATGAGTGCCGGTCGACCAGGTAAATGAGCGGGAAGAGAAAGACCCAGACAATGTCGACGAAGTGCCAGTAAAGTCCGAGCAGATCGACCGGCGTATCATGATCATGGAACGCATCGAAGAGGCGGGCGCGCAGCGCAAAGAGAGCGATGATGACGACACCAATAGTGACGTGGAGCGCGTGCACTCCGGTCATCAGCCAATAGATATAGAAGAACATCTCGGCGTGCTGCGGATCGCTCACATCAATGCGAAAATTGCGGCCGGGAAACAAATGCTCGGAAACCTCCCGGGAGTATTCGAATCCCTTGATGACAAGAAACGCCGCCCCTAAGGAAGCCGTGAAAAGCAAAAGCAAGCTGAGCAATCCACGCCGGTTCGCCCGAGCCGCGCGCACTGCAAAGGCCATCATCGTGCTGCTGATCAAGAGTACGGCGGTGTTGACCGAGCCGAATGCGATCAGAGTATGGCGACTCGCTTCTGCAAAGGCCTGCGGATAATGAATGCGATACACCGCATAGCCCAGGAACATCCCGCCAAAGAAAAGGATCTCAGTGGCGATGAAGAGCCACATTCCCACGGTCGCAGCTTCGCGCTGCTGTTCCGCGGTATCGAACTGGTGCTCGACCGGCGCCAAGCTCGCGGAATCAGACATGTGCTTCCTCCAGTTCCGCTTCTGCTGCGCGCGCGTCGTATGCGTACGGCTCTTCAGTCACGACCGGAGTGCTTTCGAAATTATCCTTCGGCGGCGGCGATGCGGTTGTCCATTCGAGGCCCGTTGCCTTCCATGGATTCGGCCCGACTGCTTTTCCGTAACGCCATGACCACAGGAGATAAGCGAGCGGTAGAAAGTATCCGATCGCCAGGATCGACGCGCCCGCGGTCGAAAGCACATTGAGCACTTGAAACTCCGGCGCGTAAACGTGGTAGCGTCGAGGCATCCCGAGGTAGCCGAGAATGAACTGCGGGAAGAAAGTCAGATTGAACCCCGCGAAAATCGTCACCGCAGAGAGCTTGGCCAGTCGTTCCGGATACATCCGGCCGCTGATTTTTGGCCACCAAAAATGCAGGCCACCCAGATAGGCCATGACCATTCCGCCAACCATAATGTAGTGAAAATGTGCGATCACGAAATAGGTGTCGTGCACGTGCACATCGACCGCGAGCGAGGCGAGAAAAAGCCCGGTCAGACCGCCGATCATGAAAAGCCCGATGAAGCCGAGCGCGTAGAGCATCGGCGTCTGGAAAGTGATCGAGCCTTTGTAGAGCGTGGCCGTCCAATTGAAGACTTTGATCGCCGACGGTACCGAAACCATGAAGCTGAGGACGGAGAAAATCATGCCGGCGTAAATAGATTGGCTGCTGACAAACATGTGGTGGCCCCAGACGAGAAATCCGAGTACGCCGATCGCCACGCTGGCGTAAGCGATGAAGTGGTAACCAAAGATTTTCCGGCGCGCGAAGCAGGGGATGAGTTCGCTCACCACGCCCATCCCCGGCAGGATCATGATGTAAACCGCCGGGTGCGAGTAGAACCAGAACAGGTGTTGGAAGAGCAGCGGATCGCCGCCGAGCGCGGGATTGAAGATGCCAATTCCGAACGCGCGTTCCAGCGCCATGAGCGCGAGGGTGATCGCGAGAACCGGCGTCGCCAAAACCATGATGACGCTCGTCGTGTAAAGCGACCAGACGAAGAGCGGAAGCCGCGACCACGTCATGCCCGGCGCGCGCATTTTGTGCACCGTGACGATGAAGTTCAGTCCGGTCGCGATGGTACCGAAGCCGGCGATGAAAATGCCGGTGGCCATGGCGATGACGTGCCCGTTCGCATAGGTGCTGCTGTAAGGCGTGTAGAAGGTCCAACCGGTGTCGACGCCGCCGCTGATGATGGAGAAAACCGCGAACGCGCCGCCGGCCATAAAGAGATACCAACTCGCCAGATTCAACTTCGGAAAGGCCACGTCGCGCGCGCCGATCATCATCGGGATGAGAAAATTTCCGAGCACGGTCGGGATTGATGGAATGAGGAAAAACCAAACCATGACCACGCCGTGAATGGTAAAGAGTTTGTTATAGGTCGCGGAGGTGACGAGGTCTCCCTGCGGCGTGAGCAACTCGAGCCGCATCAATGTCGCTGCCGCGCCACCAATGAAAAAGAAAAGCGTGATCGAGATCATGTAGAGAATCGCGATCCGTTTGTGGTCCGTGGTCAGAAGCCAGGACGAAATCGTCGTGCGCTCGTTGAGATAGGTTCGCGCTTCGCGTGCGATCGGCTGTGGAGCCGCTTGAAGTGTTTCCGTCGTCATACGCGAAATTCTTTCCGGGTATCGCGCGCGCTTCGCGTGCTGGCGGTTGCGTCCCGCGATCGCGAACTTGGCGGAGAAACATCGTTGCGGTGAGACGCGGCAACCAGCACGCGGGACGCGCGCGCTACCAGGAGCTCCCTTGTTATGCTCATGGTTGTTGCCCTTCGGCTAAAGGCTGATCGCCTAATGATTTCAAATACGCGATAAGTTCATTCAACTCCTCTTCGCTGATCTGCCCCTGGAAGGTCGGCATGATCGCTTGATAGCCAGCCGCGATCTGTTTGTTAGGCAAGAGAATTGAATCGCGCAGATATTGTTCATCCGCCCTGACCAGCGTGCTGTCGGAAAGCGGAATTTGCCGGCCGTAAATGCCGTCGAGCAACGGCGCCCGCAGGGCCGCATTCGGCGCATGACAACCACTGCAACCGCGGTAATGAAACGCCCGTTCCCCGAGCGCGACGAGCGAATCCGGCGCCGGCTGCCGCTCCAACCATTTCGTGTATTCGGCCGGTTCCATGACATGAACCCAGCCGATCATTTTCGAGTGGTCGGTTCCGCAGTATTGCGAGCAGAAAAAATGATACTTACCCGGTCGAGTAGGCGTGAACCATTCCGTTGTGTAGCGACTCGGGACGACATCTTGTTTCGTCCGGAAATCGGGGACGAAGAAGTCATGAATCACATCCTCCGAGGTCATGATCAACTTCACCGGCTGCCCGACCGGGAGGTGCAGTTCGTTGATCTCACGCCGGCCATCTGGGTGCTGAATTTTCCACATCCACTGTTTGCCCACGACGTAGATTTCGGTCGCGTCTGCGGGCGGTCGCGACATCGCGAAGAAAACGTCTGCGGCCCAGAAAAAGAGGCCAAGAAAGATGAGGAGCGGGATGACCGTCCAGGTAATTTCGATCTTGGTCGGGCTGCCTCGTGTCAGCGTGCGGTCGACCTTTGAGCCGCGCCGGTAACGAATACAAAAAAAGATCGCCACGATCGTGACCGCGAACGCAACCAGGCCGCAAAGAACAAGGAGCGCGAGAAAGATTTGATCGACCGGCGCCGCCATGTTCGACGCCTCCGGCGGAAAGATGGAGTGAAGCAGCCAGCGCATGTCAGTGAGCAAACTCCCTTTCGCGTCGCAGCATCCAGATGATGTAAACCGCCAGCACCGCAGCCGTGCCCACGCCGGCGAACTGCATCACGCGCGAGATGAGCAGCCCATACTTGCCGGTCGCCGGGTTGTAGTGAAAACAAAGTAGAAAAACGCGATCGGCGAGCGACCCGACCTCTTCACGTGAGGCTTCGATTAGAGCCAGTCGGACATCGCGCGGCGGGTATTCGATCCCGGGAAAATAGCGCGCCACTTTGCCGCCCGGCGTTAGGACCATGATCGCGCTCGGATGGGCGAACTGTCGCGTCGTTTCATCGTAGGCGAATCGATAGCCGACGCTTTGCGCGAGGCGATCGATGGAACTCTCGTCCCCGGTGAGGAAGTGCCAGCCGTCCGCGGCCCCAGCGCGCCCGTAGCGCCGCGTGTAGATTTGTTTCTTAGCCGCAGCCAGACCGAAACGTTCCCTGGCATCGAAGCTGACCACGACGATTTCGTACTCCGTTCCGGCGTTGAATTTGAGTTCGTCGGCCGTTTGCAAGACGCCGTTGAGGACGAGTGTGCAGAGGTTCGGGCACTCGTAATAGGCAAGCGCGAGGATCACCGGTTTGCCGTGGAAGAAGCTTCCGAGCTGGCGCGCCTTGCCGTGCTCGTCGCGAAAGGCGGCATCGAGCGGGACTCGCGAATTCAGCTTCTGTTCAAGCCCAGCGCGGGACGCGATTTGCTCCTGTTGAGTTGCGCCACCGGCGCTGGCCGTGACAAACAGGACGGCGAAGACTGCCTTCCCCAGAACTTCGATCACGCGCGTCATGGTTTGGTCGCGGCTGCTTTTTGCTTCTGCATGTCCACTGCAGTTACGCCGCTGGCGTTTCGGGTTCCGGGCCCGCGCGTGGGCAGGCCGCGCTCTACGATAAGATCCATCGCCCGCTCGATCGGAATCCGAACGATACCCTTCGATTTATCGATCCAGCCGTAGCGGTGGAGTTTCGTTTCTTCGGCGGCTTGAAAGGCTTGCAGGTCAAGCGCTGGATTTACCTGCAATTGCGGTTGCGGCGCGAGCATGTGCGGATGCAGAGCGATCCGCGACGGCGCATCGGGCGAGGGATGATACGATTCGAAAAGATGGTAGAGCCCGACCACGGCGACATAGATGATCGCAGTCGAGACAACCAGCCCCACGGCGAACCACGCCACCACGCGCACGCTGATGTCGCGCCGCTCGTGCCCCTGCCTGATTGCGGCCGGGTCAGGCATCTTGGGATTCCTCCAAGAGTTGCGCGGGGACGAGCGGTCGCTGTTTCAAGAAATGAAAAAAGAGGGCGAACCAAAGCCCGCCGAGGGCAAGGAAGAGTGTCACATCCAGCCAGTGCAAGGCGACGCCGCCCGGATGCCACGTCGGCGTGACCAGCCAGAAATTATTAACCACGTTCGCACCCACGATGCAGAAGCAAATGCGGGCCAGCCGGCGCGGGTCGCGTTTGCGCGCGCGAGAGAGGAGGAGAAGGAAGGGGAGGAAAAATTGGACGATGACGAGGGCGAGAGCGAACCATTGCCAGCCGCCGCTGTTGCGCACCAGATACCAGGAGATTTCCTTGGGCAGATTGCCCGACCAGATGATGAGGAACTGCGAGAAGGAGACGTAGGTCCAAAAAGTGACGAAGGCGAGGAGCATGCTCCCGAGATCGTGAAAGGCCTTGATCGGAACCGCCTCACCTAACGACGAGTGTCGGGCGAAGAGGCAGAGGAGCGCGGTCATGAGGGCAAGCGCGGAAAGGAATTGCCCGGCGGCGAATATTTCCACAAAGACGGTGCTGAAAAATTCCGGCGTGAGTGACATGACCCAATCGGTCGACGCGAAGTTCATGCACAGGACGTAAACGATGAGGCCGCCGGCGGAGAGAGCGGTCAGCCGGGTGGGGACGGATTTTTTTTTTGCCGGCGCCAGAGTCCAACGGCGCAAGAGAAGGGCGATGAGGCCGAGGACGGCGAAATAGAAAATCGAGCGGGCGGTGAAAAACGGGAGGTTGAGATATTCCGCCTTGTGATGATAACCGGGCGCTTCGCCACGGTGGCCATTCGACCAGCCATAGACATCGTGCACACCGAGCAGCACCGGGAGGAAAAAGACCCCGACGATGGGGAGAGTGCGGAAAGCAGCGGTCGACAGGTCACGCAGAGCGAGTCCCCATTTTCCGCCAGTAAGGAATTGCATCATGACAATAACGAGCGCACCAAAGGGGGGGCCGCTCCAAAAGAGCCAGGCGAAAAGGTAGGAGCGAAAGAACTGCGCATGCAGGAAGATGGCGCCGATGACGGAGAGAATGGCGGCGATCGCGCCGAGGATGAGCGCTCGGGTTTGCCAGCGGCTGGCGAGAAGCGAGAGGTGAGGAGCGAGAGGTGGTTGAGCGTTCATGCGCGCGGTTTTCTTCTCATTTCTCACTTTTTGCATCCCACTGCGCGGGATCGGCATCGGTGGGCGCGGCGTGCTGGCTCAGTTGCAGGGCGCGGATGTAAGCGGCGATGGCCCAGCGATTGGCTGGCGCCACGCGCGAGGCATAGGAATACATGACGCCGTAGCCGTTGGTAATGACGTCGACGAAGTGGCCCGGCGGAGCTTCGCGCAGACGCTGCTCGTGGAACGACGGCGGCTGGGGAAACCCGCGTTGCACGATCATGCCGTTGCCTTCGCCGGTGCGCCCGTGGCAGACCGCGCAATAGATGTCGAAGCGCTCCTGCCCGCGCGCAAGCAGCTCGCGCGTCGCCGGCATGGGGAAGGTGGCGGCGAGCTGGTCGCCGATCGTGCCGGTGTAGAATTGCTCGTCGGCGCGGAGTTCACCGCGGGCCACGGTGTGTGGAGGCGGCATGCGCGATCCACGGTGATCGGCAAAGAAGCCGTTTTCGGCCAGGGGCTTTACGTGTTGGGTGTCGACCATTCCGCGGCGGCAGGAGGTGGCGTAGAGCGCAACTATCACGAGAAGCGCGGCAAAGATGCCGGGGAGCACGGGCGGCCCGCCCGCGCTCCCCGAAATCAGCGCGCCGCGGATATTCATTTTTCTACCTCCATCACTTTTTCCGGGCCTAACGAGAGGAAGAACTGGCGCACCTCTTCCGGCTGGAAGACATGATCGTCGGCTTCGATGCAGAGGAAGAAACGCGTCTGGCTGGCGAGCGTGAACTCGGGCGTGTTGAAGACCGGGTGATACGGTCGGGGCAATCCGTTCAATGCCAGCATGCCGATAAACCCGGCGATAGCGGCGAAGAGGACAGTGAGCTCGAAGGTGATCGGAATGAACGCCGGCCAGCTGTGCGGCGGCCGGCCGCCCACGTTGAGTCGGTAATCGATCGTGGCCGAATACCACTGCATCAGATAGGCGGTGGCCGCACCGCAGATGCCGCCTAACAAGACGAGGAGCGGGACGCGCGTTTTGTGGAAACCGATGGCCTCGGCCACGCCCTCGACCGCATAGGGGCTGTAAGCATCCATTTTGCGATAGCCGGCTTGATAGGCGGCGCGCGCGGCGGCCAGAAGCTGCTCCGGCTCCCGGAACTCGGCCATGATGCCGTAGAGACCCTCGTCGCTCACGCCTTGCCCTCCTTTCTCTTGTGCACCAGATCGCGCATTTCGCTGATCGAGATCGCGGGCAGAACGCGGAGGAAAAGAAAAAGCAGGGTCGTGAACAATCCAAATGACCCGATCAGCGTCATCCAATCCCAACGCGTGCCGTGGAAAATCGCCCAGGACGACGGCAGGAAATCACGATGAAGACTGGTGATGACGATGACGTAGCGCTCGGTCCACATTCCGACATTGACGATGAGCGAGATGACGAAGAGCGCGCTGATGTTGGTCCGGATGCGCTTGAACCAGAGCAACTGCGGCGTGGCCACGTTGCAAAGAATTAAGAGCCAATACGCCGGCCAGTAGGGGCCGAACATGCGGTTCAGCGTCATGTAGATTTCGAATTTATCGTCGCTGTACCACGACATGAAACCTTCCGTAATGTAGCCGTGGGCCACGATCAGCCCGGTCACCAGCATTACCTTGGCGCTGTTTTCGAGATGCCGCATGGTAACGAAATCTTCGAGGTGATAAAACTTGCGGATCGGAATCGCGAGGGTCAGGACCATGGCGAACCCGGAGAAAATCGCACCGGCGACGAAGTAGGGCGGGAAGATGGTCGAGTGCCAGCCCGGGATCATGGCGATGGCAAAGTCCAGCGAGACGACGCTGTGAACGGAGAGAACGAGCGGCGTGGCCAGTCCGGCGAGCAGCAGATACGCCATGTGGAAGCGCTTCCAATGCCGGGCCGATCCGCGCCATCCGAGTGCGAGAATGCCGTACGCGATCTGGAGCGGCTTGCTCCTGGCGCGATCGCGCATCGTGGCCACATCCGGCACCAGCCCGATGTACCAAAAGATAAGCGAGACGAGGAGATAGGTACTGACCGCAAAGACATCCCAGACGAGCGCGCTCCGCCATTGCGGCCATAGCCCCATAGTGTCGGGGTAGGGCAGGAGCCAGTAGAAAACCCAGGGCCGGCCGAGATGAAGGAGCGGCATTAATCCCGCGCACGCCACGGCGAAAAGCGTCATCGCTTCAGCGAACCGGTTGATCGACGTGCGCCAATCCTGATGGAGCAAAAGCAGAATGGCGGAAATAAACGTACCAGCGTGACCGATCCCGATCCACCAGACGAAATTGGTGATGGCGAAGCCCCACGCGACCGGAATGTTCAACCCCCAGATGCCGACGCCTTTCATGAAGAGCCAGGCGATGGCGAAGAGGAACATCATGAGAAGGGCGAAGGCGAGCGCGAACCCGAAGAGCCAGCCGCGATGGAGCGGGCGCTCCAGAACGACATCGGTGATTTTCTTCGTGACCGAGGCGTTGTCATAGCCGGGCTGGACGACGGGCGGGTCTTTGAGTTCGACGCTCATGTGAAGAAAGTTCGCGATCGCGGGACGCAATCGCCCGCACGCGAGACGCGCGCGTTACCCGGAATCCTCCTCCCACGCGTCATGTGTTCACCATCTCCGGATTTGGATTGCACAACTTCGCCAGATAGGTGGTGCGCGGACGAGTGTTCAATTCTGCGAGCAGCCCGTAGCTCAAGGGCGACGCGCGCAGCTTTGCCGCGCGGCCGTTTTTATCGTTCAGGTCGCCAAAGACGATCGCCTCCACCGGACAGGCCTGCGCGCAGGCGGGCGTGATTTCGCCATCGCGAATGGCGCGATTCGCCTTTTCCGTTTCTATCTTCACCGCGTTGATCCGCTGAATGCAGTAAGTGCATTTTTCCATGACGCCGCGTGCGCGCACGGTCACGTTTGGGTTGCGCATGAGCTTACGTGTGATTGGCACCTCGAACTGATTCGCGTCGTACTCGAGAAAATTGAACCGGCGCACTTTATAGGGACAATTGTTCGAGCAATACCGCGTTCCGATGCAGCGGTTGTAGATCATCTGGTTGAGCCCCTCGCTGCTGTGGACTGTGGCTGCGACCGGGCAGACCAGTTCGCACGGCGCCGTCTCGCAATGCATGCACGGGACCGGCTGGTGGAGCATCCGTGGATTCGTTAGGCCAGGATCGCTTTCGTAGTAGCGATCGACCCGGATCCAATGCATCTCGCGATTCATCGCCACCTGCTCTTTGCCCACGACCGGGATGTTGTTCTCCGCCTGGCAGGCAATGGTGCAGACGCCACAACCCATGCAGGTGTTGAGATCGATCGACATCCCCCATTTGTGGCCGGTGCTGTAGTCGTAGTTGTGGTAAAGCGATTCGTCTTCGCGCGGCGGCGGCTCTTCCGGTTTTGCGATCTCGACCGGATGTTTTTGGAAATCGGCCAAGGTCCCGATGCGCACCTGCTCGCGTTCATGCATCTCCCAATGATGCTGGGTTGTGACCAGATCCTGGTGCTCGCCCGTTTTTTCGATTTTCAATCCGGCGCCGCCCCACATCGCGTCCGATGTCCGGAGCGCATAAGCATTGAATCCAACACCGTTGCCCACGCTGCCCGCCAGCGTTCGTCCGTAACCGAGCGTGACCGTGACGCAGTTGTCCGCTTGTCCGGGCTGAATCCAGATCGGCGCCTTCACGGAATGGCCGCGGAATCTCAGATTCACGACATCGCCGTTCTCGAGTTTCAACTGCTTCGCCATTGTCCGGCTGACGAGTGCGGCGTTGTCCCAAACAATCTTGGTCAGCGGATCGGGGAGTTCTTGGAGCCAGGCGTTATTCGCGTAGCGGCCGTCGTGTATGCGCGAGCTGGGACGAATGAGAAGGCAGGGAGAATTGCTGATTGCTGATTGCTGACTGCTGATGGGGAGAGGCGCCGCGAGGGCGGTCGGGACAGCGGAGCCCGCAATGACTCCATCATGCAACGCCTTCCGCCAATCCTGCTCGAGGTTGCCGCCAGTCGGCTGCTTCTTCCAAAACGCCCGGACAATTTCGTAACTGCTAGCAGGCGCTTCCTCGAGCGAGGTCGCGAGCAATTCGTGTCGCGATCGGCCGGCGAAGAGTGGCTCGATCATCGGCTGAATGATGGTCACGGTGCCGTCGAGCCCGCGCGCGTCGCTCCAGCTTTCGAGCGCGTGCGCTTCTGGCGCGTGCCAGCGGCAGAGCGCGGCGGTCTCGTGTTGGTAAAGGCCGAAGTGAATCGAACGCGCGACCTTTGGCAGAAGCTTCGCGAAATCGAAGTCAGCCGGTGCGTCGTAGACTGGATTTCCGCCGACGATGAAGAGCGTTTCGACAGTGCCCGTATTCATGTCGGCTACGAGTTCGGCCAGATCGCGTACGCCTGAAGACGAGGAGGAAATGTAGTCGATCGTCGCGCCAACATTCCCGAGCGATTCATTCAACTGCCGTGCCGCCGCGTGCACTGCGGGCGATTCGAATTCTCCCGCGATCACCAGACTTCGGCCGGGGTGCGCTTGCAGGTCCGCGACGATTGGCGGCGGCAGCTCGCGTCCGAACTTCTCCAACTCATCCGGCTTCAGGACAAAGAGATGGTCCGCCATCGAGCCGGTCAAGGTGGGCGTCGATTCGGCGGCGTAGAGGCGGCTCATGCCCTCGTTAGGCTGACGCCTCGCGGAGAACTTGCGCGCATTCCGCAAGCCCATCGGTCCGCTGGCAAGAAAATCCGCGCCCAACGAGAGGATCACGTCCGCTTTGTCGAAGTGATAACTTGCCGCCGGGCCGTTCACGGCCAGTGGTTCATATTCATGCCATTTCGCGCTCGGATATTTCGCCAGCAACCGCGCGAGTTGATCGAGAAACGTCGGCGACGTTTCGTGTCGGGTCAGAATGCGGAGGCCCGCGCCGCCATTGGTTTTCCACTTCTGCGCGGCAAGCGTGATTTCACCGAGAAGGATTTCCCAGCTACTGATCTGGCCGTCGTGCATGACTGCCTGCGAACGCTCCGGATCGTAGAGGGCGAGCAGTTCGGCCTGCATGAAAACATCGGTCGCGCCGACGCTGGCCGGATGTGACGGGTTGCCCTCGATCTTCGTTGGGCGGCCTTCGTGAGTTTCCACGAGCACGCCGCGCGCGTAGCCGCCGAGGGTAAGCGCGGTAGCGTAGAAAAGCGGCTTGCCGGGTATGATTTCCTCCGGCTGCTTTTGGTAGGGAACGATGTGCTCCAGCGGATTGCGCGTGCAGGCGGTCGCGCTCGCGAGAGCGACTGAGGCGCCCATGAGTTTGAGGAATTTCCGGCGGGATAAGTCGTCGGGCCAATTGCCGGCGCCGGTCGGAAATTCTGTTCGTTCCCCATTCATGCGGAAAATCGGCGGAGAGGAATTCCGCGATTGCGGGACGCAATCACCAAGACGCGAGACGCGCGCGCTACCCGGAAATCGCCGCAACGCGCTGCTTGGCGATCCCTCACCGGTGGCATGTGTAGCAATCCTCCAGGCCGGCGGTGCGAACGTGGTTCTGCTGGATCAGTTCTTTCCCGAATGCGATCTGGTTCGCGGGTGGGCGATAATTCATGTCCACGATTTTGTTCGGCGGACGCAGATATTTCTGCGGCGCACGATGGCAATCGAGACACCAGCGCATGTAGAGCTGCTGCGTCTTCCATGTCAGCGGCATCTCGTTCACCTGCCCGTGGCAGGTGGCGCAGCCGACACCTTTGGCGACGTGAATGCTGTGATTGAAGTAGACGTAGTCGGGTAAATCGTGCACCCGGGTCCATTTAATCGGGCGTCCGGTCGCCCAGCTCTCGCGCACCGGCCGCAAGACGGGCGCATCCTTCCAAACCTGGGAGTGGCAGGTCATGCAGGTCTCCGTTGGCGGCACGCCGGCAAAGGAGGATTGCTCGACGCTGGTGTGGCAATAGCGGCAATCGATCCCGAGACCGCCGACATGATGCTGATGACTGAATGGTATTGGCTGATCGAGCGGCGAATCGACCTGCGTCCAGAAATCGGAGCGCGCGTAAGCAAAAATCGCGGCTGAGGCACCCAGCAAGAGCAGTGGCGCGCCAATGATTAGCGCATGCGCGATCGAATTTGCTCGTCTCTCAAAAAGCTGTCCCATCCAATCTTAGTCTGATTCGCACGCGGCGAGACTTTTCCGCGTTTCATTTTCAGGTGGCGGTTGTCGTTGAGAGGCGCGACTGCCGTCCCTGACAAAGCGGACCCGTCGTCCCGGAAGTGCTTTCCACCCCGGGGAAAACGCAGGTCCGGTTGGTTATCGGTGGCGGCCGCTACGGAATTTTCGCAGCGCAGACTAGGACGCTCTCGCACTTCGCCGTCCGGATGGCGCATCGCGGCGGCCAAGGGTAGGGAATTAGTGACCAAATTTGAATTGCCAAAGGATGGGCGTGCACATGAACATCGGAAGAAAACACTGGGCAATTGCAGAGGGCTGGATCCCATCGTGGAGCCACGGCCCCGAGCCAGAGATGTTGAGCCACGAAACGGCGTGTTTGCTCAACACCTCGAACTGGGACGCGGAGGTAAAAATCACCATTTTTTACACGGACCGCGATCCAGTGGGGCCTTACCGAGTCACGGTGCCTGCGCGCCGCACAAAACATGTGCGTTACAACGATTTGAAGGATCCGGAGCCAATTCCGAAGGCAACAAACTACGCCAGCACAATTGATTCCGACGTGCCGATCGTGGTGCAACACACCCGGCTGGATTCGCGGCAGGCGGAGAACGCGCTGGTCACAACAATGGCATTCGCGGGAGGAGAATAATTTTATGGCTGAACTGGTAAGCGATTTCTTGATCAAACGAATCACCGAGTGGGGACTGCGACGCATCTACGGCTTCCCTGGGGATGGCATTAACGGGATCATCGGCGCAATCGATCGCGCCGGGGACGCGGTCGATTACGTGCAGGTGCGACATGAAGAGATGGCGGCATTCATGGCCTGCGCTCATGCCAAGTTCACCGGGGAATTGGGCATTTGTCTGGCCACCTCGGGTCCGGGCGCGATCCACCTTCTCAACGGCCTCTACGATGCAAAAATGGATCACCAGCCGGTCCTCGCGATCGTGGGCCAACAGGCGCGCGCCGCGCTGGGCGGCGATTACCAGCAGGAAGTCGATCTCATTACGCTCTTTAAAGATGTCGCGCACGAGTATGTGCACATGGCCTCGACTCCGGCGCAGGTGCGGCATTTGGTCGATCGCTCCATTAGGATCGCGATCGCGGAGCGGACTGTGACCTGCATCATTTTGCCTAACGACCTCCAGGAAATGGAAGCGGTCGAGAAACCGCCGCGCAAACATGGCACGGTGCATTCGGGCCTCGGCTACTCGGCCCCGCGGGTCGTTCCGCGAGACCACGATTTACGACTGGCCGCGGAGGTTCTTAATTCCGGCGAGAGAGTTGCGATGCTGGTCGGAGCCGGCGCGTTGCAGGCGACCGATGAAGTGATTGAAGTTGCCGACCTGCTCGGCGCGGGCGTGGCGAAGGCATTGTTAGGCAAGGCCGTTTTGCCCGATGCGTTGCCCTATTGCACGGGGCCAATCGGACTGCTCGGGAGCAAGCCCAGTTGGGACATGATGTCGGAATGCGACACCCTGCTCATGGTTGGGTCGAGCTTTCCTTACTCAGAGTTTCTGCCCAAGGAAGGCCAGGCGCGCGGCGTCCAGATCGAACTGGATCCGAAAATGGTCAGCATTCGATACCCAATGGAGGTCAACCTGATCGGCGATAGCGCGGAGACGTTGCGCGCATTGCTGCCGTTGCTCGAGCGGAAGGGGGATCGCTCGTGGCGGCAGAGATTGGAAAAGGAGATCGAGGATTGGTGGAAGGTCCTCGAGGCGCGCGCCATGAACAGCGCCAACCCGATCAACCCCGAGCGCGTCTTCTGGGAGCTTTCGCCGCGTCTGCCGGACAACTGCATTCTCGCTTCCGACTCCGGTTCTTCCGCCAACTGGTTTGCGCGCGACCTGAAAATCCGCCGTGGCATGATGGCTTCGCTTTCCGGAAATCTCGCCACCATGGGACCGGGGGTGCCGTATTCGGTCGCGGCGAAATTTGCCTGGCCCGATCACCCTGTGATCGCGCTGGTGGGCGACGGGGCGATGCTGATGAACGGCATCAATTCTCTGATCACCATCGCGCACTACTGGGAGGAGTGGAGCGATCCGCGCCTCATTATCATGGTGCTGGCCAATCGCGACCTGAATCAAGTGACGTGGGAACAGCGCGTCATGGCTGGAGATCCGAAATACGTCGTTTCGCAAACTGTGCCGGAATTCGCTTTTGCCAATTACGCCGAGCTGCTTGGACTGCGCGGAATTCGGGTTGAAAAACCGGAGGACGTGGGGCCGGCCTGGGATCGTGCTTTGGGCGCGGATCGGCCAGTCGTTTACGAGGCTGTGACGGATCCGGAGGTGCCCACCCTGCCGCCACACATCACCTTTGAGCAGGCGAAGAAATTCACCGAGTCGATGCTCAAGGGCGATCCGGAGACGCCGAGCATGATCCGCGGCGCGTTCAAGGACGCGCTCGAAAGTTTCATCCCGCACAACGCGTGAGGGGGGGTGAGTTCTTGCCGCGGCACGGAATTCGATCGGGTAGCGCACGCGTCTCGCCTGCCGGTTGCGACATCGCGCCGCCACGAAATTTTCCTCAGCCCTTCGTCCCCCGGAGAGTTCGCGATCACGCGGACGCCATCGCCAACCGGAAGATGAACGCGACGCGCATCGAGAAACTCAGCGTCTCGGCCTATAAGATTCCCACCGATGAACCGGAATCCGACGGCACCTATCAATGGGACAGCACGACGATCGTGATCGTGGAAGCCGAAGCGGGCGATCAATGTTCGTTAGGCTACAGCTATGCGGATGAGGCGACCGCAAAACTGATCGATTCCAAACTGAAAGACGTCGTTGTCGGCCGCGACGCAATGTCGGTCAATGGTGTTTGGGTGGCGATGGTCGAGTCGATCCGTAACCTCGGCCACCCCGGCATCTGTGCGATGGCGATTTCGGCGGTCGATACCGCGCTCTGGGATCTAAAGGCTAAGTTGCTCGGCTTGTCTCTCGTTAGGCTATTCGGTCAGGTGCGTGAGGCGATGCCAATCTACGGCAGCGGCGGCTTCACCTCCTACTCGAACAGAAAGTTGCAGGAACAACTCGGTGGCTGGGTTGAACAAGGCATCCCGCGGGTGAAGATGAAAGTGGGCCGCGATGCGCACGCTGATCGCGGGCGCGTGGCGGCGGCGCGTGCTGCGATCGGCGATGAAATGCAACTCTTCGTCGATGCCAATGGTGCCTATTCACGCAAACAGGCGCTCGCGCTGGCCAACGCGTTTTCCGAGCTCGAGGTCAGTTGGTTTGAAGAACCGGTTTCATCCGATGACCTGGCTGGTCTGCGACTGCTGCGCGATGACGGGCCGCCCGGCATGGATATCGCCGCGGGCGAATACGGCTACGACACCACCTACTTCAAGCGCATGCTCGAGGCGGGAGCGGTCGATGTGCTTCAGGCCGATGCGACGCGCTGCGGTGGCTTTACTGGATTTTTCCAGGCGGCGACACTCTGCGAAGCGCATCAGCTGCCGCTTTCGTCGCACTGTGCGCCGACCCTGCACCTGCACGCCGCCTGCGCCGCGCGCCCGTTCCGTCACGCGGAGTATTTTCACGATCACGTCCGGATCGAGCGCATGCTTTTCGACGGCGTGCCCGAACCGGTCGAGGGCGCGCTGCGGCCTGATCTCTCACGGCCTGGAATCGGACTGGAGCTCCGACACGCGCAGGCAAAGCAGTACCGGATTTTATGAGAACAGAAATTTCCTTGATGCCCGGTTGGCTCGTGATCACAGCGAGTGTCGCGCTCGTCCTGGCCGCGGCCTGCGCGCTCTGGATCGCGCTCGATCTGCTTACTGGGCACAGGCAACACATGTGGATCATGAATCTGGTCTGGCCGATCACGGGCTTGTACGCGGGACCGCTCGCGCTCGTGGCCTACTACAGGGTTGGCCGACTTTCATCGCACCGCGTGATGCAAGAAGCGAAAGCACAAGGCGAAAAGCCACCGGGCAAAGAAAAGCCATTCTGGCAAAAGGTCGCGCTCGGCTCGACCCACTGCGGGGCTGGCTGCACGCTGGCGGATATCGTCGGTGAATGGGCGCTCTTCGCCTTTCCGCTCACGCTTTTCGGGATGAAGATCTACGGCGCCTGGGTGGTCGATTATTTTCTCGCTCTTCTCTTCGGCATCTTTTTCCAATATTTCACGATCGCGCCCATGCGTGGCCTTTCGTTAGGCGCGGGACTGCGAGCCGCGTTTAAAGCGGACGTGCTTTCGCTCACCGCCTGGCAGGTGGGGATGTATGGCTGGATGGCCATCGCCACCTTTTGGATCTTTGGCCACGAGCTGGAGAAAACAAACCCGGTCTTTTGGTTCATGATGCAGATCGCCATGCTGGCCGGCTTTGTCACCAGTTATCCGGTGAACTGGTGGTTAATCCGCGCGGGAATCAAGGAGGCGATGTGAACCGCCAAAGCGTTGAAGCACTGGAACGGATTGAGATTCAAAATCTAGAAGTTTAATTATGAAAGCTACCCTTATCACTCGTCGCGCCATCGAACTGGTCGCGCTCATGCTAATCGGCGAAGGCATCATGGGATTGCTTAAGTCACGCGGCTATTCTCGCCTCTGGCGGTTGGGGCCTGCACTTCTGCGTTCGACGATGGAGGACTTGGCGGAGCATCCGAACATCGCTCGTTCGATCTACGGGGCGGAAGCAGCGATCGGCATCGCGCTGGCCTCGTTTCAAACCGGGGAGGCCGAATGAGCGTGGCAGAACCTCCCGTGCGGCGCGTGTCTCCCCCCGCCGCCAGGGCGCCTCATTATGACGGGAATGGGGCGGACCTGGCCGACCATTTGCGGGCAAAAATCCGAGGCGAAGTGCGCTTTGACGATGGCAGTCGCGCGCTCTACGCGACCGATGGTTCGAACTATCGCGAGGTGCCGATCGGCGTCGTCATTCCCCGCGATGTAGAAGACGTCACCCAGATTATCCTGACCGCGAAGCGCCATGGCGCGCCCATCCTGTCGCGCGGCGGCGGCACGAGCCTGGCCGGACAATGCTGCAACGTCGCGGTCGTAATGAACATGTCGAAATATTTTAACCAGCTCATCGCGATCGATCCGCAGAAACGATTAGCGAGGGCGCGGCCGGGAATTGTGCTCGATCGTGTGCGGGAGGCGGCGCAGACGCATGGGCTCACGTTTGGGCCCGACCCGGCCACGCATAACCACTGCACGATCGGCGGCATGATCGGGAATAACTCGTGCGGCGTTCACTCCGTTATGGCGCAATTTGCCGGGACGGGTGCACGCACCTCCGACAATCTCCGTGAACTGGAAATCTTCACCTACGATGGCGCGCGGATGCGGGTTGGCCCGACGAGCGAAGACGAGCTCGAAAGCATCATCCGCAACGGCGGGCCGCGCGGCGAGATTTACGAAAAGCTGAAAGCGCTGCGGGACAAATACGCGCCGCTCATTCGCGAGCGTTACCCGAAAATTCCGCGGCGCGTTTCGGGTTACAATCTCGACGATCTTTTGCCCGAGAAAGGGTTCCACGTCGCGCGGGCCCTGGCCGGCAGCGAAGGAACCTGTGTCACGATACTCGAAGCGACCCTGCATTTGATTCCGAATCCCAAGGCGCGTTCCCTTGTCGTCCTCGGCTATCCCGATGTGTTTCACGCGGCCGATCATTGTCCCGAAATCATGCAGCATCAGCCAACTGGCCTGGAAGGGATGGACGACGAGCTGGTCGGGTTCATGAAAAAGCATCATTTGCATCCGGACGATTTGAAAATGCTCCCGCAAGGAAAGGGCTGGCTCCTGGTCGAGTTTGGCGGTGAGAGCAAGGAGGAAGCGGATACCAAGGCACGTGACTTGATGGCCGCGCTAAAAAAGCATGCGCGCCCTCCGGCGATGCATCTCTACGAGGATCCCGAAGAAGAACAGAAACTCTGGGAAGTGCGCGAGAGCGGGTTGGGCGCAACCGCGTTCGTGCCCGGACGATCAGATGCCTGGCCGGGCTGGGAGGATTCCTCCGTGCCGCCGGACAAGATCGGCGATTACCTGCGAGACCTGAAAAAGCTTTTCGCGCGCTTCGATTACGACGCTTCTGTTTACGGGCATTTCGGGCAGGGACTCGTGCATTGCCGAATCCCTTTTGAACTCAAAACGCACGATGGGATCGAGAAATTCCGGGAATTCCTGAATCACGCGGCGGACCTGGTGGTCAGCTACGGCGGCTCACTTTCCGGCGAACACGGCGACGGCCAGGCGCGCGCGGCTTTGCTCCCGAAGATGTATGGCGAGGAGCTGGTGCAGGCATTCCGCGAATTCAAATCAATCTGGGATCCGCACTGGAAAATGAACCCGGGCAAGATTGTGGACCCGAACCCTCCCACCGCAGAATTGCGGCTCGGGCAGGAATATCATCCACGCGAGCCGCAGACGTATTTCCAATTCCCGGATGACAAGGGTAGCTTCGCGCGAGCGACTTTGCGTTGCGTGGGCGTAGGCAAATGCCGGCGTGACGAAGGGGGCACAATGTGTCCGAGCTACATGGTGACGCACGAGGAGAAAGACGCCACGCGCGGACGGGCGCATTTGCTTTTCGAGATGTTGCGCGGCGAGGTCATTGGCAAGAACGGCTGGCGCGACGAAAACGTAAAGGACGCGCTCGATCTCTGTCTCGCGTGCAAGGGATGCAAGGGTGATTGCCCAGTGCATGTGGACATGGCGACTTACAAAGCCGAGTTCCTCGCCCATTACTACAAGGGGAGACTGCGACCGCTTTACGCTTATGCCTTTGGCTTGATCCACATCGGCGCGCGTTTCGCCTCGCTCATGCCGCGGGTCGCGAACTTCTTCACCCAGGCGCCGATCGTGAGTGATTTGGTGAAGCTGGTCATCGGCGTCGCGCCGCAACGCCGCATGCCGCCCTTTGCCGATTACACTTTCAAGGATTGGTTCCGCCAACGCCGCCCGCGCAACCAGGACAAGCCGCCGGTTATGCTCTGGCCTGATACCTTTAACAACTACTTTCATCCGCGCACCGCGGAGGCCGCGGTCGAGGTGCTGGAAGCAGCCGGTTTTCGTGTTCTCGTGCCGATGATGGACCTTTGCTGCGGTCGTCCGCTCTACGATTACGGCATGCTTGGAACGGCGCGGCGCTGGCTAAAGCAAATCCTCGTCGCGTTGCGCGAGGAAATTCGCAATGACATTCCGCTGGTAGGTTTGGAGCCGAGTTGTCTCGCGACGTTTCGCGATGAGCTGATCAATCTCTTCCCGCATGATCTGGATGCTCGCCGGCTGAGCCAAAATTCCTATCTGCTGAGCGAATTTCTCGACATGAAGGCAACCGACTTCGAACTGCCGAAGCTGAAGCGCAAAGCGCTCGTACACGGCCATTGCCATCACAAGGCGATCATGAAGATGAACAATGAAGCCAATGTTCTGAACAGGATGGGACTTGACTGTGAGATGCCCGATACGGGTTGCTGCGGTATGGCCGGCGCGTTCGGCTTTGAGCGGGAGCACTACGACATCTCGATCAAGTGCGGCGAGCGGGCTCTTCTTCCGGCTGTCCGACAAAGTGCCAGGGACACGATCCTGATCGCGGATGGTTTTAGTTGCCGCGAGCAGGTCCGGCAGACGACCGACCGGGTGCCGCTGCACTTGTCGCAGGTTCTCCAGATGGCGCTGCGCGAAGGCGAACGCGGTGCGCGTGGTGATTATCCCGAATCGAATTACATCACGCCGACGCGGCCGCGGCCTTCACTCTTCGAAACCCTGACCGTTACCGCCGGAGTAGCATTTCTTGTCGG
Organism: uncultured Verrucomicrobiae bacterium; assembly: GCA_963819975.1. Taxonomy (GTDB): domain Bacteria; phylum Verrucomicrobiota; class Verrucomicrobiia; order Chthoniobacterales; family UBA10450; genus Palsa-1392. The sequence continues at coordinate 231,330 of CAWFYE010000007.1, forward strand.
TGCGCTCTTTCGGGCATTGCGGCGTCGAAATTGAAGAGGAATTCCGGCTGCGAGCAATCGTTCACCCAAGATCCTGAGCCGTGACCCAATCGAAGGCGAAGCGGATCAATTCGGGAGCGCCCTTCAAGCCGAGCTTGTCCTTTAGATTGGTGCGGTGACTGTCGATCGTCTTTTGACTGAGGTGCAGACGCTCCGCAATGTCTTTCGAGCTGAGTCCTTTTCCGAGCAGATTAAGAACCTCCAGTTCTCGGTCGGTTAGCTGGTTGATGGGCGAGCTGTATTTGCCGCCGTTGCCATGAAAATACTGGTGCAGGATGCCCTTCTTGATGGATTCGCTGACGAAGATTTCGCCCGCCAGCACGGTGCGCATGGCCTGCACGATCTGATCGCGGGCCGCGCGTTTCATCACGTAGCCCTTGGCGCCAGCCCGGAGCGCGCGCTCGGCATAGTGGGTTTCGTCATGCATGGAGAGGACGAGGATGGGCAGATCGGAATTGATCGCCTTCAAGTTCTTGATCAACTCGATGCCGTTGGTTCCCCCTAACGAAATGTCGACGACCGCCAGGTTGGGCTTGAGTTTCATGACCCGCTCTACCGCTTCTTCCGCACTGGCCACTTCACCACAAACGGTAAGGTCTTTCTCACGTTGAATGAGTTGCACCAGACCCTCGCGGACCACGGCGTGATCGTCGACCAGCAAAACGCGCGCTTTGGCCGATGCTTTCATGGATCTTGCCGACGCCTCGGTTGAAAACGGCAGGAGATCAGAGTGCCGGTGCCGGCTGCCGACTGCAGCTCCAACTGGGCGTCGATCAAGCTCGCGCGATGTTTCATGATGTTGAGGCCATGGCCACTCTGCTTTTGGCGATCACCGTCGATACCGGCGCCGTCATCCTCCACCTGCAATTTGCACGCATCGCTTCCGTCGTGCTGGAGGCGGATGGTGATGTTTGAGGCGCCGCTGTGTTTGAGAGCGTTCGTCACCGCTTCCTGCGCAATTCGATAGAGATGAGTGGCCACCGAATGATCCTCGATATTAATCGGCTCCTCGCACTCAAAACGACAATCCACCGCTCCCGACGCGCCGAGTTCTTCCATCAATTCTTGCAACGCTGTCGCCAGCCCGTCGGCACGCATTGGAACTGGATCCACGCCGCGCACCAGATCGTGCGCCTGGCGGCTGACATCGTTCACGAGCGCGGTGATTTCTGCTACCGCTGATTCGAGAGGCGATTTCGTTTCCGCAAGGTCCTGCTGCAGGGCCGCGAGGCGAAAAAGTATGCCGATGAGATACTGGCCGAGCCCGTCATGAAGATCCTCGCTGAAACGTCTTTGTTCCTGGTCTCTTGCCTCGAGGATCTCCCGTTCCAGTCTCTGGCGCTCAGCCATTTCGGCTTCCAGGTCGGCTGTCCGCTCGCGCACTCTTTGCTCCAACGCTTCGCGCGCCGCGTCTAGTTCCGCCCCCATTTCACGATGCCGCGTGATATCCGTAACCGCGCGAATGAACCCGAGCGGCTGCCCCGAGTAGTCTCGCAACGCGGCCCCCTCCGCCAGAACCCAGCGCACCTCCCCATCGCGATGGCACAATCGGTATTCCTCCCGAAAAAGTTCATCGACGAGGCGCATGGAAGACCAGCGTGCGAGAACATCTGCTCGATCTTCCGGATGCACCGCCTCCAGCCAGCCTTCGCCGATCGCTTCGTCGATGGTGAACCCCGCCATTTCCTGCCAACGCCGATTGACGTAGTTGCAGCGCCCTTCAGCATCAAAGCGCAGAATGCCGACAGGAGCGATACGGGCGAGCGCCGCGAAAGTGATCTCGCGCTCGTGCAAACTTTCGGCCCGCGCACTCCAGACTCGCTCGGCTTCCTCCGGATTAACGGCTTCGCTGCCGATTGTCCCCGCCATGGAAGTAATACAATACCTGTGGTCCGATTTCTTCCAGCGCCAAGTGAGCGTCGCATGATTGCGAGCAGGACGCCGGTAGTCTGAGTTGGTTCGGCAAGTTGGAATCCTGCTGCACGATCGTGCAGCCGGCGGCGGCGTGCACGGCGCGGAAACCGGCGATGCCGTCTTTGCAGGCGTGGAGCAGCAACACCGCGATCACCCGCTCGCGGTAGTTTTGCGCTGCGCTGACAAACAGCCGCTCGATCGAAGGGATGGGGTCATCGGGCTTCCCGCAGCTTAGCCGAACCTTGCCCTGCTCGACCAGCAGATGAGCGTGGTGTGGAGCGACATAGATCCGCCGTCGCTCGATCGGTTCGCCATCGATGGCGAGGGCGGCCCGCGGGCCGCCAGTGTCGTTGAGCACGTCGGCGAGCAGAATAGGATTTTGGGGTTCTGTGTGCAGGACAACAAAAATGGACGCCTCCAGATCGGGAGGCAGATCGCCAATGCATTTTGCCAGCGCGGCCGCACCGCCGACCGGGGAGCCAATAACAATGATATCGCGGGTCACCGTTTCGGCGTGCGCGCGAGATTAGCCGCGCTCCTCCAGCCACCAGGCGCAGGCGGCACCGACTAATCCCAGCGCGCCCAGTGCCAGTCCCACGCGGTTCTTGTTGGCCCACATTTGCGGGCTGCAATCCCTTGCCCGCCGATCGAAACTTCCGTGTGCGCCGTGATCGCGCTCATCGTCAACCGGGGCCCAAAGATTGTTGCGACGATCGGGAGCAACCGGCTGCGCGGTCTGCTGCGAATCATATCCCGTCGCGCCTAGATAATGATCAAGCAAAGCCGGGGCCAGCTTGTTTCCGACAACCGCTTGGACGGTCGGTTTTCCGACATAAATCTCCCGCCGGTTGCTGTGCGCCGCGTAGACGATCGCGTCGGCGGCAACCTCCGGCTGGAAGATCGGCGGTACTGGCTGTGGTTCGCGCGGCAGCCGGCTCTTTACCCACCTGAACTGCGGCGTGTTCAGCGCCGGCATCTGCACCATAACCACGCGCACCTTGCTCTTGTCGTGTAGCAGTTCACACCGGAGCGAATCGCAAAAACCCTGGATGGCGTGTTTCGCCCCGCAATAGGCCCCCTGCAACGGGATCCCGCGGTAAGCAAGCGCGGATCCCACCTGCACGATCACGCCGCGATCGCGCGGCAACATGCGCTTGAGGGCGGAGAGGGATCCATAAACAAATCCGAGATACGTGACCTCCGTGACACGTTTAAACTCATCCGCCGTCATTTCTTTGATCGGTGAAAAGACGGAGCACATCGCGTCGTTGACCCAGACGTCGATCGGTCCGAATTCGGCTTCCACCGCAGCGGCCGCGGCCTCAACCGCTTCGGAGTTCGACACGTCGGTCGGCAGTACTATTGCTTCGCCACCAAGGCGTTCGACATCGCGTTTCGCGCCTTCCAACCCCGCTCGTCCCCGGGCCAGGAGCCCGATCCGTGCGCCTTCTCGCGCGAAAGCTTGCGCGGTCGCACGCCCCACGCCGGCCGATGCGCCGGTGATAACGACTACTTCTTTGTGTTTTCCATTTCTCATAAATTACTCTTCCAACGACGCAGGGCGACGAAGACTTCGTTACGCGCCAGTCCTGCGATGACCAACGAAATCGCGGCAGAGGTCAGGCAGAGCGTGCAGCCGGCTCGGATTACGAATCCCTGCACGATTACCAGCAACACCGCGGTAAACGTAACAAACGCGACGATGACCCCATGGACGATCACGAGTCCCGGCCGCGTTTGGGAACGCGCGGTCCCGCCAATCATACCGCTGATCAATTCGGCCGCGTAACCACCGGCTCCAAGAAGCGCGTCGGGAACAGGAAGGAGTCGAGAAATAAACGAGTGCAGCACGCGCTCGCTTCCATCCCCAAAAAACGGTTCCCAGACGTGCGCGAGAATCCCAAGTTGATAAAGTGCCAGGTAGCTTGCGATGCCACAGCCAACGGCGGCCAAAAGCCAAGCCGGAAGACGATGCCGAAAGGCGGAAGGATTTGCGTCGTCTGAATATTGATCCGTCGTCACCGACAGATTTTGAGCTGACTCGATCGCGGGCATTTGATCTCGAAGCATGCGCGCCACGGCGGAGGCGAAGGTGGCATCGGAACGCAAGTTATTTTCCTACGAAAAGTTGGCTCAGTTATGCGTCCATCGCCATCGGGTCGGCATCCGTCTGCAGCTTGAGAAATCCTCCGAGGCCGGCCTCCGAATTGACGGCTGCCTCGAGACCAAAAAGCCGCTGCGCCAAACGGGGCTCAGGCTATCTGAACGCGCCGCTCAGGCCGCGCTCAGGCTGGCGCAGTAGGTTGCATACATCGCGTCGCTCACTTCCACGAGCCGTTCCTGGATCGAAGTGAGGTATTCGTGCAGACCAAACTCGAAAATCTCGCCGATCGTCACAAAACCGACATCGGACCGCAACCGACCCGAAAGACGCTCGGCTTCGTTGGCGTAGAGGTTCTCGTCGACCCCCGAGATGCGATGGAGCGCTACGTCGAGGGAATCGACACAGTAACGAATCGAGCGCGGAAACTCCCGATGCGTAATGAGAAATTCCGCCACCTTCCAAGGCGCGACCTGGCCGACGTAAAGCTTGCAATAGGCCTCCAGACCGCTGACCGATTTGAGCACCGCCATCCACTGAATGGTGTCCACGTTCCCGCCGACGTCTTCGCCGGTCGGCAGGAGAATGTGGTATTTCACGTCCAGAATGCGCGAGCTGGAATCGGCCCGCTCCAGCAGCCGGCCGATGCGGATGAAATCCCAGCCTTCCCCATGCGTCATGGTCGCGTCCGTCACGCCCTGGAGAAGGTGCGAGCCGAAAATCACCCGCATGAAAAACTCGTGCGGACTCGAGCTGAGCAACTGCTTCGCCTCCTCGCTCTTCACGAAAAGATAAAGCCGGTTGATCTGCTCCCACATTTCGCTCGAGATCTGCTCCCGGGTCGTCCGTGCGTTTTCGCGCGCGAGAGTGAGACAGGACAAAATCGAGTTCGGATTCTTCTTTTGCAGAGTGAGGAAGTCGGTTACGGAGCGTTCGTCGGCGGTGGCGTAGAGCGAATCGAAGAGGTCGGTTTCCTCGAGTGTCGCGATGACCGGCGCCCAATGCTGCATGGCGTCGGCTTCACCCCCAAGATCGAGGAGCAATTGCAAATTGACATCGAGAATGCGGGCGTCGTTTTCCGCCCGCTCGATATAGCGGCTCATCCAGTAAAGGGAATCAGCAACCCGGCTTAGCATGGGAATAGTGACGAGTGATGAGTGACGAGTGATGAGCGGCGGCGCGCGACATTCTTCGCCTTCTTCATCATCTTCTTGTCACTCGTCACTATTCTTCCTCCTCCACGACCCACGTATCCTTGCTCCCGCCGCCCTGCGAGGAGTTGACCACGAGGGAGCCGGCGCGCAAGGCCACCCTCGTCAGGCCACCGGGAACGATCGTGACCTTTTCTCCGGCCAAAATGTAGGGTCGCAGATCGACGTGCCGCCCCTGCATCGAGCCGTCGCAAAAGGAGGGCGAGCGCGAGAGGGCGACGATCGGCTGCGCGATGTAGTTGCGTGGATCTTTCCGGATTCGCCCGGCGAATTCCTCCCGCTCCGCCGCGCTCGCCTGCGAGCCGATGAGCATCCCGTAGCCGCCGCTCTCGTTGGCCGCTTTCACGACCAGTTCCGGCAGATGTTCGAGGATGAATTGCAGGTCGTTAGGCTGGGAGGCGAGATAGGTCGGAACGTTTTCCAAAATCGGGTCCTGCTCGAGATAGTAGCGGATCATCTTCGGGACAAAATGGTAGATGACCTTGTCGTCCGCCACTCCGGTGCCGATGGAATTTGCCAGGCTGACCGAGCCGCGCCGATAAGCCTCAACCAATCCCGGCACACCGAGCCCGGAGTCTTTCCGAAAAACGCGTGGATCAAGGAAGTCGTCGTTGATCCGCCGGTAAATGACGTCGACGCGCTTGAGCCCTTTGGTTGTGCGCATGTAAACCGACCCATCCTGCACCACGAGATCGCGGCCCTCGACGATCTCGATCCCCATCGAGCGAGCGAGAAACGAGTGTTCGTAATAGGCCGAGTTGTAAACCCCGGGCGTGAGCAGGACGACGGTCGATTCCTCCGCTCCGGATGGCGCAATGTAGCGCAGGGCGTTGAGCAGCTTCTGGCTGTAATCTTCCACCGGTCGCACCCGGTATTCGGAGAAAAGCGTCGGGAAAATCTGCTTCATTGTCTGCCGGTTCTCGAGCACGTAGGAGACTCCGGATGGGCAGCGCGCGTTGTCCTCCAGCACGAGGTAATTGCCGGAACGATCGCGGATCAGGTCGGTCCCACAGATATGGATGTAGATGTTTCGGGGGACATCGAAGTTCATGAACTCGGGCCGGAAATGAGCCGCTTCCCAGACGATCTGCTTCGGGATGACGCCGTCGCGCAGGATGCTCTGCCCATGGTAAACGTCGTGCAGAAAAAGATTGAGCGCGGTGATGCGCTGGGTCAGACCGCGCTCCACCTGGTCCCATTCGCTCGCCGGGATGATGCGCGGGATAAGGTCGAAGGGAAAAATCCGTTCGGTTCCCTGGTCATCGTTGTAGACCGTAAATGTCACGCCCTGGCTGAGAAAACTGGCCGCGGCCAAGTCGCGTTTTCTTTCGAAGTCGGCCGCTCTCATTTCCTTGAAGGTCGTGAGCAACCTGCTGTAGTGAGGTCGCGCCACGCCCGGCGCGGCAAACATCTCATCGAAAAAATCGTCGACCTTGTAGTGGGAAAAAAGGTCCGACATTGGAATAGTCATTTTGTCAGTGCAGGAGAGCCACGCAATGAAAAATGGATCGTGCGCCGTCGCCCATGAAGTGGCCTGCGCCCGGGTTGCAGCCCGTTTTGGAGAACGCTGGCTGCGCGTTTATGCCGGCCGGAAATTGCGCACCGACCCTATCTTTCGCGCTGCCTATGAGTTGTTTGGCGAATCAAACCAGTCGCTGGTCGATGTCGGCTGCGGCGTCGGCCTGCTCGCTTTTTATTTGCGGGAACGAAATTTCCGCCCGCGGATCAGCGGGTTCGACCGCGACGGGCGCAAAATCGAGCGGGCCCGGGCCGTCGCGCGCGGTGTTTATCGCGACCTCGACTTCGTGGAACGCGATGTGAGCGAACCGATCGCGGAGAGCGGCAACATCGTCCTCTTCGATCTCCTGCATTATCTTCCGCCTAACGAACAGGCGAGCCTCCTCGCCCGTCTTGCGCAACGCGTCGCGCCCGGCGGGATATTGGCCATTCGCGATTGCCCGCGCGACCGGAATGCGCGCTTTTGGTTGACGAATCTGGCCGAGCGTTTCGCCCAGGGCACAACCTGGAACATGAAAGCAGTCCTCCATTTCCCGGCCCGCGAAGAAATCTCTGCCGTCTTCGATCCGGCGGAATTCTCCCGCACCGTCAGGCCGCTCTGGGGCCGGACGCCATTTAATAATCATCTTTTCATCTTCCACCGCACTTTGTAGCCGGGTCCAAGGCCTACCTCTTCGACTCAGATTTCTCCAGCGCGTCGCCGAGCGAAGCGGCTACAATAGAATCTGTGAAGACCTTCCTCAGCACCTGGTGGGAACGGCTCACCACCAGCTACTGGTTTCTTCCCACGATTCTGGCCGGCGCGGCCATTGGCCTTTCCGCGCTCACTCTCCACATCGATACCACGATCAACCCCCAGTGGGCGCGGAACACGGCTTGGATCTGGGCTGGCGGCCCCGAGGGCGCGCGCAACGTACTCGAGACGATCGCCAGCTCCACCATCACGGTTGCCGGCGTCGTCTTCTCGATCACGATCGTGAGCCTCACCCTCGCTTCTTCACAGTTTGGGCCGCGCCTCCTGCGCAACTTCATGAGCGATCGCGGCACCCAGCTGGTGCTCGGCGTTTTCGTCGCCACTTTTCTCTACTGTCTGCTCGTTCTTCGCGCCATCCGCGGGATCGACCAGGTCACGGTCGTTCCTTTTCTCTCTGTGACCTGCGGCCTCCTTTTTGGCGTCGCCAGCGTCGGGTTCCTCATCTTTTTCATCCATCACATTTCGGCCTCTATCATTGCCGAGAACGTGATCGGACGGGTCGCGGAGGAAATGCAACGCGAGATCGATACGCTTTATCCTGAGAAGGCGGGCCGGTCCGTGCCCGACGAGGAGGAAGACAAGGAGGAAATCCCGGAGGAGTTTGCCCGAGAAACCGGTGTGATACGATCTCACCAGAGCGGTTATATCCAGGCGATCGGAATGGAATCGCTCCTTGAGATCGCGCGGCAGGCCGACGTCATCATCCGTCTCCGGCGCCGGCCCGGTGATTTCCTGGCCGATGGCGCGCTCCTCGCTGAGGTCGTGCCGAAGAGGAATCTTGATGACGATCTCGGCGAGAAGATTCGCGGCACAGTCTTCTTTGGCCGCCATCGCACTTCCGGGCAGGACATCGAATACTCGATCGATCAATTAGTGGAAGTGGCGGTGCGCGCGATGTCTCCCGGAATCAACGATCCCTTCACCGCCATGACCTGTGTCGAGTGGCTCGGCGCCGGCCTCATCCAGGTGGCGGGTCGGAAAATTCCTTCCCGCTGGCGCTACGACGACAACCAACTCCGGATCATCACCGACGCGACAAACTTCGAAGGGATCGCGCGTGCCGCTCTCACCCAAGTGCGGCAGTATGGCGTCCGCAGCGTGGCCGTGACGGTGCGGCTACTTGAAGTGCTCGGCCGCGTCGGTCCCCATCTCCTCCGGGCTCACGACTGCGCGGTTCTGCTCGAGCATGCCCGGCTTATTCGGGATGACGGGATCGAGGCTGCGTCTAACGAATCGGACCGTGAGACGATCCGGGAGCGCTACGAAACGGCGGAGCAGGCCCTGCGCGATGGAAATGACCGCGCCGGCTAGTCCGAGTGGCCACGCGGCAAAAGCGCATCCTCGCCGAGATCGGTATGCGAGCCGGGACTGATTAAATTGGTCCGGAGAAAAGCGGTCAGAGTCGAGGCGCGGCTAAAAGACGCCGAGCAACTTCAGAACAACGACGATGACGACGATCACTCCGATGATGTAAAAAATGTTTCTATTCATAGTATTAAGCGAAGGAATAGAGAGTTCGCTGTCGGATGGCGAGAACTATTACCGGCCCGCAATCGTCATTCACTTTCGTTAGGCGCTACCCCTCGCTAAGGCCGTCTTGGCTCGCGGTTGCACTTTCCCCCGCGCCGCCAGCGCGCGATAGATGCGCAGCTCGCCGACTTCGAATTTCCCCCCGAGATCGTCACATAATCCGGTCAGATTGCGCCCGCCGGTGCGTTCGATCGAAGCGGCGATTTCCTGCTCCTGGGCGGGAGTAAAAAATTGCCCGCTCGTCAGGGCGGCGCCGCCATCGATCGCCAGGGCGAGGTGGCCCAAAATCGTCCCGCGGACAAATCCGCGCTCGCGCGCGATCTGTTCGATCGATTCGCCCGCCTGGAAGCGGCGCAAGCTTTCCGTTTCGCTTTCATTCAAACTGACTCGACGGGCGCGCGGCTCGTTAGGGGAAGCGAAGGATTGGCGCGGATTCGATTCCAAGTAAGTGGCGATCGCGGCCAGAAACGGTCCGGCGAAATCTTTCAGTTTTTGTTCGCCTACCCCCGGGATGCGACGAAACTCCGCCGGCGTCGTCGGATAGGAACGCGCCATCTCGCGCAGCGCGACATCGGAGAAAATAACGTAAGCCGGCACGTTGCGCACATCGGCCAGCTCGCGCCGCACTCCGCGCAACTGCGCGAAAAGCGCTTCGTCGCATTCGATCGCGCCGGCCCGTTGTTTGACTTTGGCCTCCGGCTTTTCGATCTGCTTGGTGAGAGTGATCGGAGTTCGATCGCGCAAAGCCCGGCGACCGTTTTCGGTCACCTGCACGGTCGCAAATTTCCCCGGCGCCACTTCGAGGAGGCCAAGCCGGAGCAGCTCGCGGCCGATTGCCTGCCAGGCCGCGCGACTAATGTCGCGGCCAATGCCGTAGGTCGAGAGTTCGTTATGCCGGCGCTGTCGAATCGGCTCGGTGTCGGCCCCGGTCAGCACCTCGACGATGTGGTTGAGGCCAAAAGCGAAGCCGCTCTTCTGCTGCACGCGCAGGACGCAGGAGAGGAATTTCTGGGCCGCGACCGTGCCGTCAAAGGTCTCGGGCGGGTTCAGGCAGTTATCGCAACCGTTGCAAGGTTCGTTAGGCCGTTCCTCCGCGAAGTAATGCAGGAGAGTGGTGCGGCGGCATTCGCGCGTCTCGGCGTACTGCACCATCTGGCGCAACTGCTCGCGTGCGATCCGCGCTTCGCTCTCGCTCTTCTCGTCGATGAAGCGCGTTTGCTTGACCACGTCGCCGGGATTGAAAAGGAGCACGCAATCGCTGGGCAATCCGTCCCGGCCGGCCCGGCCCGTTTCCTGATAATAGCTTTCGATGTTCTTCGGCAGGTCGTAGTGCACGACGAAGCGGACGTTCGGTTTGTTAATCCCCATCCCGAAAGCGATCGTCGCGCTCACCACCCGGACGTCGTCGCGCAGGAACATTTCCTGATTTTGCGCGCGCTCTTTCGCCTCCAGGCCGGCGTGATACGGCCTGGCCGCGATCCCGTCGGCGTTCAGCTTGGCCGCGACCGAGTCGGCCGTTTTGCGGCTCGCACAATAGACAATTCCGCTGTCGTTAGGCCGGGTTTGCAGCAAATCGAGCAGTTGATCGTAGGGCGACGACTTGGGAAGGACTTTGTAAGTCAGGTTCGGTCGATCGAAACTGGCGACGTAGCATTGGGGCTCGCGCAGCTTGAGCTGCTGCAGGATATCGCCCCGAACCCGCTCCGTCGCGGTCGCGGTCAGGGCCATGATCGGAACGTCGGGCAAAATCTCGCGCAACCTGGCGAGAGCCCGATACTCCGGCCGGAAATCGTGGCCCCATTCGCTGATGCAATGCGCTTCGTCGATCGCGATCTGCGACACGTTCCATTCTTTTACCTTCTCGATGAACGACTCGAGCATGAGCCGCTCCGGCGCGACGTAGAGGAGGCGAAACTCGCCAGTGTACAGACCGCGCAGCCGGGCGCGCGCCTGCGTTCCGTCGAGAGCGGAATTCAAGAAGGTGGCGGCGATGCCGCTCGCCTGGAGCGCGTCGACCTGGTCCTTCATCAGGGAAATGAGGGGCGAAATGACAATCGTTAGGCCTTTCCGCAGCAGAGCGGGCAGTTGAAAGCAAAGCGACTTCCCGCCGCCCGTGGGCATGAGGGCAAAGACATCGCGCCCGCCGAGTGCATCGCGCACGATCTCTTCCTGCAATGGACGGAAGGCATCGTAACCGAAATGTTTCTTGAGGGCGGGGCGGAGTTCCACGGCCCTGCAGTTTTTACTTCGCCGCCCGCCGGTGGCAAGAGCAGATCGCTAATCCAGGGTCTGCCGGTAGCGCTTAATCCCAATCGTTAGGGCAATGAGCGCGAAGAGCGCGATCTGCCAGAGCTGCAGCCAGACGTCGCTCAGCGTGTTCCCTTTCAACAGGATCCCGCGAATGATGCGCAGGAAATGCGTGAGCGGGAAAACCTCACCGATGATTTGCGCCCAATGCGGCATTCCGCGAAACGGAAACATAAAACCGGAAAGCAGGATTGACGGGAGGAAAACGAAGAAGGTCATCTGCATCGCCTGCAGCTGATTTTTCGCAATCGTCGAAAAGGTGATTCCGAGAGCGAGATTGGCCGCGATGAATACCAGTGCCACGACCAAAAGCAGGAGAATGCTGCCCTGCATCGGAACGTGAAAAAGGAAATGCGCCGCGAGCAAAATCACGCCGACCTGGATGTAACCAACCATGATGTAGGGGACGATTTTGCCGATCAGCACCTCGCTTGGGCGGGTCGGCATGGAGAGCAGGTTTTCCATCGTGCCGCGCTCGCGCTCGCGGGTGATGGCGAGGCCGGTGATGAGAATCATGGTCATGGTCAGGATCACGCCCATCAGGCCCGGGACGATGTTGTATTGCGTCACGACCTCAGGGTTGTAGAGGGCGTGGACGCGGAGATCGATCGGGCTCTCCGTCGCCTTGAGCGAGGCAAGCGGGCCTTTCAAGTCTTCCTGCAATGCATTGTTGATCAACGCGCCTAACGACCCGAGCGCGTTGCCGGTCGCGGCCGGATCGGTCGCGTCGGCTTCGACCAGGATCGATGGGCGATCGCCGCGCAAAAGATCGCGCGTGAAATTTTCCGGGATGTTGATCACGAACTGCACTTCGCCGCGGGCGAGCAGCTCGCGCCCTTCCGCTTCCGTCTGCACGTGCCTGACGAAGTCGAAGTAGGTGCTGTTTTGCATCGCGGCGAGAACGGTGCGGCCTTCCGGACCGCGATCCGCCAGGATAACCGCGGCCGGCAAATGCCGCGGATCGGCGTTGATCGCGTAACCAAAAAGCGTGAGCTGAATGAGCGGAATCCCCAGCATCATGGCGAAGGTGAGCCGATCCCGCCGCATCTGGGTGAACTCCTTCACAATGATCCCTCGCAGACGCTGGAAGGAGAAATGCCCTCTCATGGCCCGGGCGCGAAGTTGTCGGTCGATTCCTGCATCAGATTGATGAAGGCGTCCTCGAGACCGGAAGGAATCTGTCGCCAGTCGTAGGGCGGCTGGCGGAACGGCGCGATAGCCTGCTCCAGAGCCGCGGCGTCGTCGCTGCTGACGTGAAGCGCATTTCCGAAGGCGACCGCTTGCTGCACGCCCGGCTGGTCGCGCAATTGCCCGGCCAGTCGATGGAGATCGGGGCCGGTGACCGACCACGTCGTCAGGTCAACCTGTGCGATAACCTGGTCGACGGTGCCATCAGCCAGCAGTTTGCCGTACGAAATATAGGCCAGCCGGTGGCAGCGCTCGGCTTCATCCATGTAGTGCGTGGTGATGAGAAAGGTCAATCCATCGGCCGCAAGCTGGTGGATTTGTTCCCAAAAGTCGCGGCGCGCTTTCGGATCGACGCCGGCAGTCGGCTCGTCGAGGAGGAGTAGCTTCGGCTTGTGAATCAGACAGGCAGCGAGCGCGAGGCGCTGTTTCCAGCCGCCGGAGAGCTGGCCGGCGAGCTGGTGCTGGCGACCCTCGAGGCCGAGCTGGGCGATGCTTTGCCTAACGGCGGCGCGACGATTTTTCATGTCGTACATGCGAGTCACGAACTCGAGATTTTCCTCAATGCTCAAGTCCTCCCAGAAACTGAAACGCTGCGTCATGTAGCCGACCTCGCGCTTGATCGCCCCGCTCTCCGCGATGACGTCGTAACCGAGCACCCGGCCGCTGCCGTCATCCGCGCGCAGGAGTCCGCAGAGCATGCGCAGAAACGTCGTCTTGCCGCTGCCGTTCGGCCCGAGAAAGCCGTAGATCTCGCCCGCCCGTACCCGCAGATCAACGTGATCGACGACCGTGCGATCACCGAAGCGCTTGGTCATGCCGCGCACGTCGATCGCCTGTTCGCCGTTCTTCATTGCCTAACGAAATCGGACATCGACCGGTTGTCCGGGATGCAACCCGACCGCGACCGCCGGGTCGAAGTGCAACTCGATCATGAAGACGAGTTTACTCCGGCTCTCCCGGCTGTAGATGACCGGCGGCGTGTATTCGGCGCGCCGTGAAATGTAGCTAATCTTGCCGGCAACCGGCTGCGCCACGCCATCGACCGTCACTTGCGCCTCCTGGCCGACGCGGAGTGCGCCCACTTCGGTTTCGGGAACAAAAGCGCGTACCTTAACGTTGGGCGGCGGCAAGAGCATTACGACCGGTTTGCCGGCCGCGACCCACTCGCCCTCCCGAAAAAGAGTATCGAAAACCAGGCCGGCTTGCGGCGCGTCCTGTTTCATTTGTGACAGGTTCCAATTCGTCTGGGCCAGCTTTTCACGGTCCTGATCGCGAGTAGAGCGCGCCCGATCGAAATCCTGCGCCGCGGCCGGACCGCTGCGGAAGAGCTGTTCCTGCCGTTTGTAATCCGCCTCCGCCATGGTCAGTGCGGCTTGCATCTCGTCGCGCGCCGCCTTTTCCATTGTCCCATCGAGGACGAAGAGCGGCTGACCGGCTTTAACTTCGTCACCGCGGCGGACGGAGAGCTGCTGCAGTATTCCGCCCAGGGGCGGGCTGACGTAAACGAATTCACCCTCGACGTAGCCCTGCACAAAATCGTTAGGCTTCTTCTCGCAGCCCCCGAGCGCGAGCGCCAGGCAGGCAAGCGTGATGAGCGAGCGGAATGGCCTCATTGCGACTCCTTCTGCCTAACAATGGCACCATGGAGAAGGAGATCGATCAGTCCAGTGAAGGCGTTCCGGGGCGCGATCCCCAGTTCCACCAGCTTGGTCGGATTCATGATCGCCTGCACGGAAGCAAGGAGGGTTTCGATCATCAGCTTGGCGGGCAAATCGGAGCGCACGTGGCCATCGCGCTGGCCCTGACGAAAGAGCTGGCCGAAATGGTTGCGGATGAGCCGGGCACGTCGTTGTTCAAGGTGCCGGAAGATTTCCGGCGCCTTGCGCATATCGCGCAAAAAGGGCGGTTGGAGCTCATCCAGTTCGGCGTGCAGACCATGGAGAAGAGATTGCAAGGCGTAGGGAAAATGCCTGGGCGTTTGCGTCGCGACTTGCTCGAGAGTCGCGCGAATGCCCTCGTATTTGGCGTTCAAGACCGCCTCGAGGAGCGCGTCCTTGCTCGGAAAGTGGGCGTAGAGCGTCTTCTTGCTCACTCCCAGCTCGGCCGCGAGATCGTCCATCGTGACGTTACGAAAACCGTGCTGGAAGAAGTGTTTGCGGGCCGCCTGTAGAATCCGCTGGCCCGTCGGACGGCGGGCGACAGGGCGCGGCGCGTGTTTCCTGATTGTGGGTTGGACCTTCCGTTTCACTGGAGTCGTCGAATCGTTAATACCGGAGAAACTATCATAGTTTTCCTAGTTTCCAAGCGGTGAAAGATCACTCGGCCGCGGCATTCCAAATCCGTCGACTTTCCTCTGGCGTCCGGCAGGCTCCATGGCGGGCAAGAGCTTGATCGCATGCCAGGAGCGTTTTCAGATCGCTTGGCCGAAGGCCCAAGATCAAGCGCGTCAGGCCGGCCGCACCATCTCAAAGCGGTCGCCGGTACGGCAATACCAGTTGGGGCTGGCCATCCGGCCGATGACCTGAAATCGCTCGCTCCGAATGCGGAGCGTTTGCGCATCGATCAGGTCATCGCGCACATGGACGCGCCGAACGAGCCCGATGATGAGACGATTGCCACCGATCTGGAGGGTGCCCCATTCCGCGCACTCGAACGCGGCGGGTGCTTCCGTGATCCGGGGCGGCGTAACGACTGAGGAGGCGATTGTCGTTAGGCCAGCGGCTTCCAGTTCGTTGGTCCCGTAAGGTAACGTGGCGGAGGTTTTGTTCATCGCTTCGGCAACGTTTTCATCGACCAGATTGACGACGAACTCGTGTGTCGCGCGAATGTTGCGGGCGGTGTCTTTTGGTTCGCCATCATCGCGATCGCCCGGAGCGAAACCGATGATGGGCGGATTGGCGCCGAGAGCATTAAAGAAACTAAAGGGCGCAGCGTTGAGTCTACCGTCGGCGCCGAGCGAAGTCACCCATGCGATCGGACGAGGCGTGACGAGTGAGGCGAGCATCGCGTAACCGCGACTGGCGTGTTCTCCTTCGAGGTCGAGTTCCATCCTCGACCGATACGCCAGCCCGCGCACTTCGGGCAAATGCGCTAGTCTGATCGAAGCAGGGAAAGGCGTCTTCAGGTCGGCCAACTTCCACGCTTTCTCGGAACGCTGCCGAGAGCACTGGCTTCGGTCCTGTTCGCTTTTAAGAGTGCTAAAGAGTCTAGTTTGCTTCCCAGTTATCGTTCTTGGTGGTCCAGCGGCCGTCTTTCTTCTGCATGTCGAAGGTTTTGCGGACGGGCTTTCCGTCTTTCGTTCCAGTGACAGTAAGAGTGGCCGTGTCGTTACCCTGGGATGCCTCCACCACCTCGATGTTGCTGGGCTCTTCCGACTGCATGAGCTTGACGAACTTCGCCCCCTCCGGGCCCTCGAAATCCTGGGGGAAGCGGGCGACCTTGCGAATGGTGGAGAGATCGTTCTCGCGAACCGCCTTGCGCATCGCAAGGTAAGCCTTCACGGATTCGAGAGTCTGCGCCTCGGCGCCGGTCTTCAGCGGACCGGTCTTCGGAGCAACCTGCTGGGCCACATCAACAGCGAAATCAATCGCCATCGCGAACTTCAGGTCGCTCATGCTGCGCTCCTCCTGCTTCAACGAACCAGCCACGATCTCCGGCGTATGCAATTTCAACTGCAATTGTTCAACCGTGCCCGAGAGACTCACGCTGGTGTCACGATCGCTGCTCACAACGTTCATCGTGGTGTAGCTGCGAGAGTCACTGAACTCGAGGGTGATCGCATGAATGCCGCCCTGCTGTTTGAGAGCCGCCAATCCGAACGAAGCCCGCAGCTGGTCATGGGTTACCGGAACGTCGCTGAGAGCAACACGGGTTACCAGATCGCCATCGGCAAAGAAGCTGGGCAGCCGAACACCAACGGCGTGCTTAATGGGGTATTCTTCCCGTTCAGCGTCAGTGTGCCAGATGCCCTGTCCGCCCACGCAGGCGAGACAAGAAGAAAGGCGAAGGCAAAAGTGTGGGCGAGTGCCCAGGGTGAAGTGAGTAAGCGCATGGGGAGCAATCATAAGCTCGACCAGGCAGGTAAGCTACCAACCTGCTTCGGTAGGGAACATTATGGCTGAAACGGAGTCTCGAGGAGCGACGCGAGCGCCTTTGGTTTAGTCTCGGGTTTGGTTTCGGAACGAATCTCCGACGCCAGAAAGGAGCGCCAGGGCCAGCATCACTGCAAGCCGTCGCATTTTCGCAGCAGAGATGTTTTCCGCCTCAGTTCCGGCTCGGACAAGCAATAACCGATTCCGTGCTTGCGCGAGAACCCTGCGGGCGTCGTTGGCCGCTCACGCTTGCGCGAAGCTGGTATGGCGCACGTTAAAATCGTACGCGGTCGCGACTTCCGGGTTGAGCCATTCGATCACCGCAGCATAGCCCAGACTCTCCGGATCGTGATGCAGATAATCCGGCGCTACCGCCAGCGGGACGAAACCTTGTTTGATCTGGAACGACAAGGTCGGATCGCTCCGGTCGCCCGACATCACGCGCAGGACGTATTGCTCTGCCGTCATCCGCTTGGCGCAGCGGTGGTAACCGCTCAAGCGCGCCCCGGCACGGATGCGGAGGAGACCGAGCTGCCGGACCAGCGCTCGGCGCGCTTTGTAGAGCTTCTTCCCCACGCCGCGGCGTTGCTCGCTCGGTCGCACCATCACTTCCGCGCCGTAGAGAGTGCGACCTTGCGGGTTGTGATTGCGAAACGTTCCGTGCTCGGTGAAATCGCGCCAGCTCGTCGTCATGTCGTAGTCGTCCCACGAAACGATCAGGCTGGCCGCCATCCCAAGGACGCGGCCGGTGCCTTCCTCGACCGCGACGAACTGTCCTTCCGGGAAAACGTCCAGATGTGAAGTGAGCTGCGTGACCGTCCAGGATGGACTGTCGCGATAAACCTCCCGCGTCATTTCAATGATCTGCTCGAAATCGTCCGGAGAGGTATTGCGCACGGTGACTTTCGGCCGTGGCGTTCTGGCGTTGCTCACAGCTTCACCAACTCTGTCTGCGCGAGCATGTCCTGAGTGCGTTTGCTGTCGCGCAACGGCAGGACGGTACCCGACTCGCGTCCTTCGTAAATCGTTTTCAGGTTCAACTCGCCGATCACCATCATTTCCTGGTTGATCGAGCCCTCGGCCAGGATGCCGTCGCGCGAGAAAGAGAAATCGCTCGGGGTCAGGATTGACGCCTGACCGTAGTTGAGCGAAACGGCCGGGACCATGGGGAGCGAGCCGACCGTGCACGCCTGGATAACGTAAACCTGGTTCTCGATCGCACGCGCGTGCGCGCAGTAGCGGACGCGCAAAAATCCCTGCCGATCGTCGGTGCAGCTCGGCACGATGATGATCTGCGCACCCTCATGGGCGGCGGCGCGCGCGATCTCGGGAAACTCGATATCGTAACAGATCGCGATCCCGACCTTCCCGAATTCGGTCTCAAAAACTTTTAACTGTTTACGCGGCTGGACGTCCCATTCCTCCGACTCGAAGCGAGTCATGTGCATTTTCCCCTGCACGCTGTATTCGCCCTTCGGGCTGAAGAAATGCGATTCGTTATGGAGGTGGCCGGTTGCTTGATCGAGCACCGGGATGGTGCCCGCGACGATGTAGGTTTTATGTTGCCGCGCCAGCCCGGAAAAAAGCTCGACGTAGCGCGGCATACAAAGAGCCAGGTCGAGGATCTGCTCGCGGATCGGCCGGCGCACATTCCCGAGAGTGAGCAACTGAACCGTGAAGTATTCAGGGAAGACGATGAGGTAACACTTGTAATCGATCGCGGTTTCCACCAGCGCGGTGACTTGATCGCGAAACTGATCGAAGGTCTGGACCGGGCGGATAAAATACTGCAGCGAAGCGACTCGAATGCGTTCCATGTTTCTTCCGTCGCTGATTATCGCCCTCGCGGCAATCTGTGAAGAAAAAAACAGCGTTCGCTAGAGAAGTGACGCTGTGAGACGCAGCAAGTAATTCTCCTTGTTCGATGGAAGAGGCGAGGCTGTAATCGGAGCATGACAGCGACTGGGGCGAGCTTCCGGCGGCGCGTCTTCGTCGTCATGCCCTTTGGAAAAAAGGACGTGCCGAAGAAACCGCGCATCGAGCCGTCGCCCGGACCGAACGCGCAGGACGCGATCCTCCAGGTCGACTTTGACGCCGTTTATGAAAGGCTCTTTCGCCCGGCGCTCGAGGCCGCGGGATTGCAACCCTTTCGCGCGGACGATGAGAAAGCAGCGGGGGACATCCTCAAGGACATGTTCGCGGAACTCGTGACCGCAGACTTTGTGCTCGCGGATATTTCGATCCTGAACGCGAACGTCTTCTACGAACTCGGCATCCGTCACACCGTCGGACCACGCGGTGTGATTTGTGTGCATGCGGGCTGGGCCGATCGTCCGTTCGATGTCGCGCCGCAACGCACCTTCGGATATGACGGCAAACTTTTCGTGGTCGCTTCGGAACGTGATGCCGCCTGGGAGGAACAAGTGGCTACGGAGGTTGTACGCTTCGGCAAAACGCTGCGCGACGCCGTCGCGGCCGACCGCACAACCGATGGAAGCCCCGTCTATGGCAGTCTGCCGAATCTCGTGCCACCAGACGCCAGCCGCATTAGCACGGCGAAGTTCAAGCACTACGAGGCGCAGTCCGAAGAATGGAGACAGCGGGTCACCGTCGCCGGGAAGGAAGGGCGCGCCGAGGATATCCTGACGCTGGCTGGCGACGTGCCGTCACCCTACGGACGCCGCAAACTTCTGGTTCGATGCGGTGAATGTCTTCTCGGCCTCGGACGGTTTGCGCAGGCGTGGGATATCTTCGAACAGTTGTACGAGGATCTCGACGGGACGGGGTCGGTGGAAGAGTTTTCCGTCAAGTGCCAGCTTGCGCTAATTGCGAACCGGTTGGGGCGACCGAAAGAGGCTGAGCAGAAACTCAGCGACCTGGCGAAAGCAGCATCTGGCGGCGCCGAGGTCCAGGGCCGCCTCGGCCGTGTCTATAAAGACAGGTGGCGCATGGCTTGGATCGGGGGCGCGGAGTTGAAAGATCGTTTAGCACTCGCACAACGGAACGCGGCGCTCGCGCGAAAATCGCTCAGAACCTACGAGGTCGCGCTGCGGCACGATCTCGGTAGCTATTACAACGGAATCAACGTCGTCACACTCGCCGTGCTGATCGATTACGTCGCTCGCGAGACCAAGCGCTCCGCAAAGCCTGAAGTCCCAGACCTGGAAGACCTCAAGGCCGTTGTGCGTCTCGCCGCCACCATCAGGCTGGAGGTCGAATCCGAAGCGGTTTGGGCACGTGCTACGCTCGGCGAACTCCACCTCGTGCTCGGCCACTCGCAGGAGGCCCTCGACGAATACGAACAGGCGACCGCAGATCCGAACCTGGCTTGGCTCAATCTCCGCTCCATGTTCGAGCAGTTACAGCTTTTCCAGCTCCTCGGGTTCCAGCCGGATGCCGTTCGGCCAGTCGCCGAACTGCTCCAGCAAAGAATGGGAGAAGTGCCCCAGCCGGCCGCGAGCTTCGACAAAATTGCGATCTGCAGCGGGCACATGATCGACGCGCCTGGCCGCGAGATCTCCCGTTTCCCTGAAAGCAGTGCCGAAGCGGTCCGCGCGAAGATTGCGGCCCAACTCGCCACGTGGGGAATCGGTCCTGGCGATCTGGCCGTGTGTGGCGGCGCCTGCGGGGCGGACATTCTCTTCGGCGAGGAATGCCTGCGCCGTGGCGCAAAGCTCCGGCTTCTCATCGCGCAGGAAGTGTCCGATTTCGTCCGTGATTCGGTGCAACTCGCCGGCAGCGGCTGGGTGCAGCGTTTTCATGCCCTCCGCAAAAAGTCTGAGGTCGCTACCCAACCAGAGCGCCTCGGCCCGGCCCCACACGACATCTCGATTTATGCACGCAATAATCTTTGGATCATCAATACCGCCCGAATCGAAGCCGTCGACCCCGGGAAGATTCATGCGATTTTGGTGTGGGACGAAAAGCCATCCGGCGATGGCCCGGGCGGCACCTCGGATTTCGAACAAAGGGTTCGCGATCTTGGGGGACTCGTTGAGATAATCAACCCGTGCAAACTGCCATGAGCGAAACCTTCGAATACATTCAGCGCCGGCTCGAGCCGCAGGAAGAATGGCACGACAAAAGAGCGAGGTTGAACAAGTGGCTTTTCTACACGGTTGAAGTTGCCACGCTCTTGGCTGGCGCCGCGATCCCAGTCGTTAACCTTTGGGTGGTCAAGAACGCCTACCTGGTGGGAGTGCTCTCCGCCATTCTCGGAGGCGTCGTGGTGATGGCGGCGGCAGTCGGGAAACTCTTCAAATTTCACGAAAACTGGCTGCATTACCGGGCCCTGGTTGAAGCCCTCGCGCGCGAGAAACAGCTTTATTCGGTAGGCGCGGGCGACTACGCGACTGTTGACGGAACCGGGCGCAATCGACTTCTCGTCGAGCGGGTGGAAAACCTCATCGCCAACAAGACCGCGCAGTTTGTCGAAACTCACAAGCGCGATGGAGCGTCCAGCACGGAAGCATGACTTCTCTCAGCCATATCTTTTTCTAGCATGGGCCAGCTCTCATCATCGTTCCGCGACAAACTCGCGAAGACCGGTCCTCGAAAACTTCTGGCTCTCGACGGCGGCGGCATTCGAGGAATCATTTCCGTTGAAATCCTGGCCAAGGTCGAGGTTGAGCTGCGAGCAGCGACCGGCAATTCGAGTCTCGTCCTCTCCGACTATTTCGACTACGTGGCCGGGACCAGTACTGGCGCGATCATTGCCACACTCGTCTCACTCGGCTTCAGCGTGGATGAGATCCGGGAGTTCTATGTCAAAAGCGGCGCGGAAATGTTTCAGCCCGCCAAGCTCTGGGAGCGGCTGCACACGAAGTTCGATGACGACAACCTGACAAGGATGCTCAAGGAAGTGACGGGCGCGGAGACAACACTTGGTTCCGACAAACTCCGGACATTGCTCATGATCGTCCTCCGCAATGCGACGACCGATTCTCCCTGGCCACTGAGTAATTATCCCAAGGCCAAGTATAATGACATGGCTGTTCGTGGTCCGGACAGCAATCTGCACCTGCCGCTCTGGCAGTTAGTGCGTGCCAGCACAGCCGCGCCTACCTATTTCCCTCCCGAGGTGGTTGCGGTCGGGTCTCGTAAATTCGTTTTCGTCGATGGCGGGGTCACCATGTATAACAACCCCGCCTTCCAACTCTTCCTGATGGCAACGGCGGAGTCCTATGGGCTTTGCTGGCCCGCTGCGGAAGACAAGATGTTGCTCGTTTCCGTCGGCACCGGCGCGAGCGCGAATGTGAACGACAACCTTACGCCCCGGGAGATGAGCCTCATCTACAACGCGAGCCACATCCCTTCGGCATTGATGGCCGCGGCGCTTCACGAACAGGATTTCCTCTGCCGAACGTTTGGCAAGTGCCTTGTCGGGGATCCGCTGGATCGGGAAGTCGCAGACGTTATCGGTCACGGCATTCCCGGCGTCCCGAAGCTGTTCACCTATGCGCGCTACAATGTCGAGCTTTCTCGCGAAGGACTAGATCTCCTGGGTCTTCTAAAGATTAACCCAGCCAATGTGCAACAGATGGATTCTGTGGATTACATCGGCGAAATGCAGGAAGTCGGCCGCGCGGTGGCAAAACAGAAAGTAAACGCGGCCCATTTCATTTGAGAGAGGCTTCCCTCGTCGATGTGGGCCAGCCCCGCAGTGGTAGCGGCCTATGATTTACGGTTAGCGATCGACTGCAAGATGCCAGCGACGACTTCAGCGCGGGGCTTTGCGCCGAGGTTGCCCTTACCATGCTCACGTACGCTGACTGCCCCCGCTTCGAGGTCGCGGGGGCCGATAACGAGCATGGTGTGGACCTTCATCTGCTCCGCGCTGGAGATTTTGGCTTTGATATGGTCGCTGCTGGCGTCGAGTTCGGCGCGGACTTCGTGGGCGCGGAGTTCGTTTTGGATCGAACGGGCGTATTCGATGAGCGGTGCTTCGTCGCCGATCGGCAGGATGCGGACCTGTTCCGGCGCGAGCCAGAGCGGGAAGTTGCCGGCGTAATGTTCGATCAGAAAACCGATGAAGCGCTCGTGCGTGCCTAACGGTGCCCGGTGAATGCAGAGCGGGGTCTTTTCGGTGTTGTCGCGATCCTTGTAGACGAGTCCGAAACGTTCCGGGACGGCAAAGTCGACCTGGTTGGTGGCGATGCTGAATTCGCGTCCGATCGCGCTCCAGACCTGGACGTCGATCTTCGGGCCGTAGAAGGCGGCTTCGTTAGGCACTTCGACGTAGTTGATTCCGCTGCGTTGCAGTACGCCGCGGACCATCTCCTCGGTTTTGAGCCAAAGCTCGGGGTTATCGACGAATTTCTGTCCCAGCTTGGCCGGGTCATGGGTGGAGAAACGCATGATGTATTTCTCAATCCCGAAGATTTTGAAATACTTGAGATACATCTGGTTGACGGCGTTGAACTCCTCTTCGAACTGCTCCTCCGTGCAGTAGATGTGGGCGTCGTTCATTTGCAGGGAACGCACCCGCATGAGGCCGAAGAGCTCGCCGCTCTGTTCGTAACGGTAATTGCAGCCGTATTCGGCGAGGCGCAGCGGGAGGTCGCGATAACTGTGCGGCACCGCGGCAAAGAGCTTGTGGTGATGCGGGCAGTTCATCGCTTTGAGGTAGTAGCGATCCTCTTTTCCGTATCGCTCAACGAACATGTCGACGGCGATGCGCTTCAAACCTGAATCGGTGAGAGTCGCGCGCTCTTCTATGGACTTAGAAGCGACGACATTCGCAAAGGACTGCGCAAATTCATGGGCGTTGTCGTTTTCGAGAAGCTCTGGATTCTCGCGAGAAAGTCCGGCCAATAAATCCCGGGCCAGGGTTTCGAGACCGGTCTGGATTTCATTCAGCGCTATCTGGCGATCACCTTCCTGTCGGAGACGCATCGGTGGGAACATCGATTCCGCGTAGTAGGGGAGATGGCCGCTGGTTAGATATAGATTCTCCCGCGCGATGTGCGGGGTGCGGACGCGTTGATAGCCGGCGGCGAATTCCGTTTCCTTGGCCAGCTTTTCCAGTTCCTCGATGATGGCGGCGCCGCGCGGAAGCCAGAGCGGCAGGCCGGGGCCGACGTCGTCGTCGAAGGCGAAAAGCTGAAGCTCTTTGCCGAGCTTGCGGTGGTCGCGCTTCTTCGCTTCCTCGAGCATGGCGAAGTATTCGTCGAGCTGGGTCTTGTTCTTGAAGGCGGTGCCGTAGATGCGTTGCAGCTGCGGGTTTTTCTCGTCGCCTTTGTAATAGGCGCTGGCGACATGCGTGAGCTTAAAGGCGCCGATGTTTCCCGTGCGCATGACGTGCGGGCCCGCGCAGAGATCGGTGAATTCGCCGTTGCGATAGAGGGAGATTTTTTCGCCTTCGGGAATGCCCTGGATGATATCGAGCTTGAACTTGCTCGGCTCGGATCTCGCACCAAGAGCGCCAAGTTCACCACGGTTCGCCAGCTCGAGGGCTTCGGCGCGGGTGAGCTCGACCCGTTCGAAAGTGTGATTCGCTTTCGTTTCCTTTTTCATCTCGGCCTCGATTTTTTCAAAATCCTCGGGCGTGATCCGGTGCGGCACTTCCACGTCGTAATAAAAGCCGTTCTCGACCGGCGGCCCCGCGGCGAACTGTGCGTCGGGCCAGATTTTGAGAATGGCCGTCGCGAGAACGTGCGCCGCGGAGTGGCGCAACCGTTCGATGTCGCTCATCTGCGCGCGTTGGTCTAAAGTTTTGCGTTCGTCAGGCATAAGGTGGCGCAACTTTTCAAGTTGTGAATCGTGGGTCGATCAGCCATTCGGGTCGTCACTTTCGGGGAAACCGAACGATCCCACAAGTGCCAGCCAGAGAAACCCGCGGCCGACACGGTCGACTCTGCACCGCGCTCGCGAAATGCCGGACAAAGCCGACTTTTCCATGACCACCGGACCGCATTTGCTGGTGACGTGGCTGGATTCGACTGGCAAGGAAGAGTCTGATCGTTCGAACCAAGCCAGGCCATCGGGCTGGCCCGTTTCGCTACCGAATCCATCCGATCCGAACAAGCCCCACCATCGGGCTTGGCCGTGCGCTCTTTCATTTTTGTTCTTTAAACCGGTCACCGTCCCCGGCGAACTTCGCTGCCCGCTGCGTCGGCCTTCGGCAGCTTCGGCAATTGCGGCGATGCTAGGTCCGGCAATTTGATTTCTTCGCACGCCGATCCGGTCCGGAAGAAAATCCTGGTTGTTCCCTCCTGCGAATCGTAGCGAAAGCTGGCGACGCGCCGCGAATCTTTTGACCAGACCAATCTCTCGGTCGCGACCGGCGCATCCCATGCAGCTGGACAGCGACTTTGCCCGCCCCGGTCTCGATAATTGCGGCGTCGCCATGAATCGGGTTCAATTCGGTACGCGTTTGGCGGATGGCAAATTTTCCATCGGGCGATTCGCAACAGGTTTGCTCGCTGGCTCGGAGCCATTGCGTTGCCGCCAGTGCCATCGCAATAAAACGCGAACAGCCGCTTGAGCGTCATGTTCGAGCGCAGGGAAGACTAAAGACAAGCGGCACGGCTTGATCGACAATGAAATATACAGTTCTCTCTAAATCGGAGAGACGAAAGAAATGATAACGATGCGATTCCTATTGTTTTGTTGCCTGGCTTGCATCCCGGGATTTCCGCTCAGGGCGCAAATCAGTCCCAGCGGAACATTCAAGATTGAGTCGGAAAGAAAGCCCGAAGAAGTGAGCGTCGGACTTATTTGTTAGGCCCAGATTCGTAAACCGGCCACCAGCTTTCGCGGAGTTCGCTGACGCGTTCCCATGTCGATCTTGCACGCAGAGCCAATTGCGTCGGTTTGTCCTTAATTTTCGCAGCCGCTTCCTCCACTCCTTCGCGCCATTCGTTTTCGTTCTTATCAAATTCGGCGCGATCGATTTCGTCGAGTTGCGAACTGCGCTGCTTCTCTATCTCGCCAAGCGCAGCCTCATATTTTTTTAGGCGCTCAGCCACCGGCGGGTCAGCTCCTTCATGCCCAATCGATTCCGCCGATGGTGGCAGAAAAGTTTCCGTTCCCTCATTTTCTGTTTTCCAGCGTTTGCGCGCGTCGTGGTTCGCTTTTCGAAGTTTATCCGTCAGCTCAAAGTTTCCGGTCCTGGCATTGTAATACGCGAACCAACCGGAAACGCCCGGCTTCTCATATCGACCTCGACTAGCGATGTCGCTATCACCCGTTAGGCCGCCGTGCAGCTCCAGCAGCAATCGGCCCGAATCCTCGCTCCATTCCACAACCGAAACGGCCGTTGGCCCCAGCTCATTCGCATCGATTTGTTTTGTCGGAACGTTCTCGGTCTGGCTGAAGAATTTCCAAACTGCGTTGTCGAAACGATTGACCGGATGTTCCTGCGCAGGCCATTTCGCGTCCGGAAAAGCGTCTTCAAACTTGAGGCCTTCCTTGCGATGCATCAGATAAGTGGAGTTGAGATGGCTGCCGTGATGTTGATTGCATTGGAAGAGTTTTTTTGGAGAGGAGCGAACGCCGATTTTTCCGGAAGCGTTTAGTGCCGAACCGCTCGCTGATCTCGCGTCTTTGACCGAAATAAAACAGCACTACGAAGATGCGGACCGGCGTCTTAACGAGAGTTACCAGCAAACGCTGGCCAAGATCGACAAGGACCAGCAAAAGAGTTTGCGCGAAGAGCAACGCGCTTGGCTAAAGAATCGCGACGCCGGCGCGAAAATTTACAAGAAAGCAGGCGGCACATCGACGCCTGAGCAACGTTATTGGCAGTACCTGCACGACAGCACCCAGGCGCAGTTGCGACATATCGATACCGATTGGAAATTGGAAACGGAATGAAACAAATGGCCGTCCCCCCTTCAAAATCGCTTTTTACGTTTCTTGTTGGCGTCGTGGCGGCGATTTCCCTTTCCATCGCAGACACTCGCGCGCAGACGCAAACCGCAATGAACGCCGAGGCGCGCACAGATTTTGCGAAGGCGGATATCGATCTTAACAAAACTTATCAAGCTGTGGACAAAGATTTCAGCGCCGATGTTTTCGGGACGTTGCGCTTCGATGAAGGAGGCGATTGGAAAGTCATCAACATGCGGCGGCTGTCCGACAAGGAGCTCAAGCAACGCGATAAGGAATGATGAGATCTTGGAAGCAGATCTCGTTAGGCGGAATTTTCTTTCTATTTTGTTTTCCGGCCGCGTCTTCCCAAAGCGACTTTCCGATCTTCTGGAAGAAATTCAGCTCCGCAGTCATCAGCGGTGACAAAACGACGGTGGAGGAGATGACGAAGTTTCCATTGTCGATGCCGTATGGCGTGAAAGCGGTGAAGAACAAATCAGAGTTCGCGCGTCGTTATAATGAAATCTTCAACGGCGAAGCGAACGCTGCGCAATGTTTTCGAAACGCCGAACCGCAAAAAGAATCCGGACGCTACGAGATCTACTGCCCGTTCAAGAATACGCCTAACGACAAGGAAAACATGCCGATCCGCTTCGTCTTTGAATTAACTAAAAACGGCTGGAAGTTCGCCGTCCTCGACAACATCAATGAATGAACGGTGGTGTCGCCGCTCGATGACGTGCGGACCCGCGCAGAGATCGGTGAATTCGCCGTTGCGATAGAGGGAGATTTTTTCTCCTTCGAGAATGCCCTGGCTGATATCGAGCTTGAACTTGCTCGCTTCCGGACACGGCCCAAGCGCGCCCAGCTCACCGGCCTCGGCCAGGGCGAGCGCTTCTCCGCGATTCACTTCCACTCGCTCGAAGGGATGATTGGCTTTCAGCTCTTTCTCCATCTCGGCTTCGACCTTTTCGAAATCCTCCGGCGAGATGCGATGCGGCAACTCGACGTCGAAATAAAAACCGTTCTCGACTGGCGGCCCGGCCGCGAACTGTGCTTCCGGCCGGATCTTCAGAATGGCCGTGGCGAGAACGTGCGCGGCAGAATCGCGCAGGCGCTCGATGTCAGTCATCTGAGCGCGTTGCTCAAAGGTTTTGCGTTCGTCGGCCATGGGCGCGAAGAGCGAAGCCGAAGGTGCGATGAAATGCAGCGGCCCTGTGGCGCAGCTAGGCGGTCTTGAGCGCGGCGGACATCGCGACGGCGATGTTCTCCCATTCCTGCGTCTCGACTTCCAACTGGCGGCGGCCGGCTTTTGTAAGCTGATAAAATCTGGCTCGCCGATTACTTTCTGACCGGCCCCAAAAGGAATGCAGCCAGCCCGCGGCCTCGATTCGGCGCAAGGCGGGGAAGAGCGACCCGGGCTTGACGCTGAAGGTGCCGTTGGTGATCTGCTCGATTCGTCGAGACACTCCCAAGCCATGGAGGGGGCCGGGTCCGACGGCCTTGAGCACGAGCAGATCGAGCGTGCCCTGGACGATTTCGCTCTGGGCGTTTTTGGTCTCTTCTTTCTTCACGATTTCCTTTTCAGGCATATTCGGAGCTCGGCGGGTTGTCAATTTCTGAGCTGTCCGTCGGTCGGCAACGGAAGAAAGGTATTTTCATAGTGCCGCACGATAGAGCGAATTTCCATCGAAGCGATCGGATAATATCAATCTTTCATATTGACGTTCTATAGAAGTGGCGGATAGCGTCGGGATGATATGAAATCTCGCTCGTCTTTGCTGGTCGGACGCGCCGCGCGCCTTCGACGGAATCGTTTCCCGCGCTCCGCTCCTATTCTCCTGGCAGCGATCCTCGCCTCGCTCCTGCCGTTTGGCTCGGCGCGAGCGCAGTCCTTGTTCGTGTCCGTTCCCGATACTTTGGATCGCGTGGACGTGGGGATTTTGAGATTCAACGCTTCTACGACTGCTTTCGAAGTAAACTTCAGCCCCGGTGTTTCGACGTCGGGCATTGCTTTTGGCCCGACCGGCGATCTCTTCGCGGCCAGCTCTCAAGATCAGGCTGTCTACCGGATTGACGGAACCACCGGCCAAACCAAGGCAAAAATATCAGGTGCCGAGGTGTCACGGCCGCTCGGCGTCGCCGTGGGTCCGGATGGAGACGTCTATGTTTCTGATTATGACCTTACCCGAGTCGTTCGCTACGACGGAAGGAGCGGCGCTTATAAAGGTGTCTTTGCGTCCGACGGCTTATCCGACCCGCTCTACCTCGTCTTTGGTCCCGACGGCGATCTTTATGTCACCAATTCACCGATCAATTCAACCATTGGCCAGATCCGGCGCTACGATGGAGTGACAGGCGCATTCAAGGATATCTTTGTCCCGGCCGGATCAGTCGACCGGATTATCGGGATCGCTTTCGGTCCCGACGGTAATGTTTATGTGAGTGGGAATACGAACGATCCGATCTTTCGTTTCAACGGGGTGACGGGCGCCTTCATGGGTGCGTTCACCAGCGGACGGCAACTGAACGGAGCCGCCGGGGTCGCTTTTGGGCCTGATGGTGACCTCTATGTCGCCAACTCTCTTTCGGAAGAAGTGGATCGATTCGACGGCGCGACCGGTGTTTTCAAGGCGGCGATTTCGGGCGCCCCCCTCGGTCCCCCCATTGGCTTGGCATTCACTCCAGAGGCGAAGGTTTTGAACATTTCGACCCGCCTTTCCGTGCAAACCGGCGACAATGTTTTGATCGCTGGCTTCATCATCACGGGGGAGAAACCGCGGGAGGTGATTGTGCGCGCGATCGGACCTTCGCTAGGCTCAACCGTCGCCGATGCGTTGGTCGATCCCATCCTCGAACTGCACGACAGCACCGGTCTATCCATCGCAGCGAATGACAATTGGAAAGAAGCTCAGCAGGCCGTAATCGAAGCCACCGGCCTGGCCCCGACTGACGACCTGGAGTCGGCAATCGTCGCAACGCTCGCTCCAGGCAGTTACACCGCGGTCGTACGGGGCGCGAACGACAGCACCGGAATTGGACTCGCAGAAGTTTACGATCTCAACCAGGCGACGCCCTCGAAGCTGGCCAATATCAGCACGCGCGGATTCGTGGACACGGGGGAGAATGTGCTCATCGGTGGATTCATCGTGCGCCCGGGTGGGGGGACGGACACGAGCGTGATTGTGCGCGCGATCGGCCCTTCGTTAGGCTCAGTGGTCGAGAATGCGCTGGCCGATCCCACGCTCGAACTGCACGACAGCAGTGGCGCTGTGGTGGCTGCGAATGACAACTGGAAGGAGGCCCAGCAAGCCGAGATCAATGCGACCGGACTCGCGCCGACCGACGATGCCGAATCGGCCATTGTCGCTCTTCTCCCACCGGGACCGTATACGGCTGTCGTGCGCGGCAAGGACGACACAGCCGGTGTGGCGCTGGTTGAGCTTTACGCACTGAACTAAAGAGAAGTTGGATTGGGATGTCGGGATCTTCCAAGGGTTGAGGAAAGCTTCTTTCATTATGTCAAACAATAGGACGATTTACCTACGTAACTAATATAATATTTAACTTTTCATATTGACGTTCTATATAAGTGAGACGTAAGGTCGGGAACATATGAAACGTCATCCGTCCTGGCAGCTCGAACGCGGAGTGCGTGTTCGGCGAATTTGTTTCTCACGCTCTGCTTCTATCCTCCTCGCGGCGATCGTGGTCTCGTTCCTGCCGTTCACTTCGGCGATGGGGCAGTCTTTGTTTGTGTCCTCTCCGGAGGCCTTCGATCCAGGTTCACAGCGAGGAATCGAGAGGTTCAACCCGGCCACAGGTGCCTTTGAATCCGTCTTTACCATTACCCTTTCCGTCGTCGGAATTGCGTTTGGCCCGACGGGCGATCTTTTCGCGGCCAGCTTCGATGACCAGGGTGTTTACCGGATCGATGGAACCACCGGCCAATTCGAGGCAATAATATCGGGAACTGAAGTGTCGCGGCCAGTCGGGCTCACTGTCGGTCCGGATGGAGATATCTACGTCACTGACAATGCGGCTAACCGAGTCGTTCGCTACGACGGAAGGAGCGGCATTTACAAAGGTGTGTTCGCTTCCGGGGGCGGCTTGGTCAGTCCATGGCATCTCGTTTTCGGTCCCGACGGTGACCTTTACGTGACCGTTTCAACCACTGGTCACATCCTGCGTTTCGACGGAATAACAGGGGCGTTCAAGGCAGACTTTGCCTCCTCCGGAACCGTGAAAACGGCCTTCGGCCTCGCGTTTGGCCCTGACGGAAACCTTTACGTGAGCGCGAGTACGACCGATCCGATTTTTCGTTTCAATGGGACGACGGGCGCTTTCATGGGGGCATTCACGAGCGGCCGGCAACTGGCCGATGCCGATGCGGTAGTTTTCGGCCCTGATGGTGACCTGTATGTCGCGAGCTTTAGTGCGGGAGAAGTGGTTCGATTTGACGGCACCAGCGGTGCTTTCAAGCTGGCCATCTCGAGTAGCACTCTCGGTAATCCCTCCAGCCTGGCTTTCACTCCCGAGGCGAAGGTCCTGAACATTTCCACCCGCCTTTCCGTGCAAACCGGCGACAATGTTTTGATCGCTGGCTTCATCATCACCGGCGAGAAACCACGAGAGGTGATCGTGCGCGCGATCGGACCTTCGCTAGGCTCAACTGTCGCCGATGCGCTGGCTGATCCTATCCTCGAACTGCACGACAGCACCGGTGCATCCATCGCAGCGAATGACAACTGGAAAGAAGCTCAGCAGGCCGTAATCGAAGCCACCGGGCTGGCCCCGACTGACGACCTGGAGTCGGCAATCGTCGCAACGCTTGCCCCGGGCAGCTACACCGCGGTCGTGCGGGGCGCGAACGACACCACGGGGATCGGACTGGCGGAAGTTTACGATCTCAACCAGGCGACGCCCTCGAAGCTGGCCAATATTAGCACGCGCGGATTCGTCGACACTGGGGAGAATGTGCTCATCGGAGGATTCATCGTGCGCCCGGGTGGCGGGACGGACACGAGCGTGATTGTGCGCGCGATCGGCCCTTCGTTAGGCTCAGTGGTCGAGAATGCGCTGGCCGATCCCACGCTCGAACTGCACGACAGCAGTGGCGCTGTGGTAGCGGCGAATGACAACTGGAAGGAGGCCCAGCAAGCCGAGATCAATGCGACCGGACTCGCGCCGACCGATGATGCCGAGTCGGCCATTGTCGCTCTTCTCCCACCCGGACCGTATACGGCCGTCGTGCGCGGCAAGGACGACACGTCCGGAGTGGCGCTGGTCGAGCTTTATTCGCTGAACTAAAGTGAGTGGATTTCCGCGTTCAAAGTATCGACTGACAATGGGATCTCGAGATTGCCATGTGATTCGCTGAGATGAAAAGAATGCTCTTTTTCGTGCTGGCGTTTGCGACGGCTGTTTTGAGTCCATCGGCAGAGGCGAATCCGGGCGATCTTTTCGAAGCCGATTTTAGCAGCGGAATCGTTTATCGGTTTGATCCGAGCGGAGTGCGAAAAGTCTTCGCTTCCGGACTACGAGAGCCCGAGGGCCTGGCTCACGATACGGCCGGGAATTTCTATGTCTCGGAGACCGGCAACGGGGTGATTAACAGATTCACGCCGGACGGGACCAGGACTACTTTTGCTTCCGGTCTCAATGGACCGGCGAGCCTGGCCTTCGATGCGCTCGGCAATCTTTTCGATGCGGATTTTTTCGGGAACGTGATCTACAAGTTTGCGCCGGACGGAACTCGGACCACTTTCGCGACCGGGCTTAACGGCCCGGCGAATTTGATATTCAATTCGTTAGGCGAACTTTTTGTCGCGGATTTTCAGAGCGGCAACATTTACAAGTTCACCTCCGGCGGAACGCGGACGACCTTTGCTTCCGGGACCGGTAACCCGCACGGCCTGGCCTTCGATGCGCCCGGCAATCTCTTCGTGGCCAACTTTACGGGCGGAACTATCCTGAAGTTCACGCCCGGAGGCACCCGGACCACATTTGCCGCAGGATTAAATGGTCCGCACGGCATCGCTTTCAATGCGACCGGAGATCTTTTTACCGCAGACTATAATTCTGGCGCGATCTTCCGTTTTACCCCCGCTGGGGCGCGCAGCACTTTCGCCACTGGCCTGGCAAACCCGGCCAATCTTCAGTTCGAACTGGCGCGCGATCTCACGACCGCGAACAATCTCCTCAATCTTTCAACGCGCGCGTTCGTCGGCACCGACACCGGCGTTCTGATCGGCGGTTTCATTCTGCAGGGCAGCGCTTCGACCACAATGGTGATTCGGGCGATCGGGCCGTCGTTAGGCGCGCGCGGCGTGAGCAACGCGCTGGATGATCCGCTGCTCGAGGTTTACGACGCCGCGGGAGCACTCCTCTTCTCGAATGACAACTGGCAGGCCGGCCCAGACGCGGCCTCGATCCAGGCCGCGGGTTTGGCACCCGATAACCCGCTTGAAGCAGCGGTCCGCGTCACCCTCCCGGCGGGCGCCTACACGGCAATTGTGCGGGGGGTTGGTAACACCGGAGTGGGACTGGTCGAGCTCTTTGATCTTCAGTTGAGCGAAAACCGGGCGGCAAACATCTCAACGCGTGGCAACGTCCTTCCCGGCGACAATGTGATGATCGCGGGCTGCATCATCGGGGGCACTGACGCGAAGGAGTTGGTTTTAAGGGCCCTCGGACCTTCGCTCCAGGGCCGTGGCGTGGGCGACGCCGTCGCCAACCCACGACTGGAACTGATCAATGCAGACGGAATCGTTCTGGCCGCAAACGACGATTGGGAAGACGGCGTTGACGCGGAAGCAATTGCGAGCAGCGGTCTCGGGCCAGAGTCGCCTTTGGAAGCAGCCATCCGCGCGATCCTCGCACCCGGTAATTACACGGCGATTGAAAATCCCGCGCCGCAGGACTCCGGAATCGGCCTGATCGAAGTTTACGATCTAACGCCTTTCGAAATCGCGACCGAATAAAGGTTTTCGGTCGGATTCAGGGCGCTCGGGATGAAGCCGTCCTCGCGTTAACCTAACGAGAAAAGGTACCCGGACGCGAGCCGTCAGTTGCGAGCTTGTGTTTCCGGCTGGCCTCGCGAGAATTCGGGGCGCGCTCGGGAGCCGGCGCTGGTCGCCTCGGCGCGAAATGGGCGGCAACCAATGTCTCTGATTTCCAGGCTGAATTCCCTCGCGCACGTCTACCTGCGCCGCCGCGAGACGGAGGCCGAGGACGCAGAAGAAGTCCGATCCTACGTGGAATCGTTAACCGAAACGAAGATGCGCGACGGGACCGGCGAAGAGGAGGCGCGGCGCGCAGCTCTCATCGAGGTCGGCGGAATAGAACAGGTCTTGGAACAGATCCGGGAAAGCCGGCCCGGGTATGTTGTCGAGAGCTTTGGGAGAGATATCAACTACGCGCGCCGTTCCCTCTGCCGAAGTCCCGGTTTCACTTTGGTGGCGTGCCTGACGATCGCGCTCGGTGTGGGATTCGGAGGGGCCGTCTTGAGCCTGGTGACGAGCCTTTTGTGGCGGCCCCTTCCATATCTTGAATCCGGCCGCCTCGTGGGAGTATCGCAAGTGCTGCCCAACTCAGTTATCGAGTTCGTTTCGTATCCCGACTATCTGGATTGGCGAGCCGAACAGCGGGCGTTTGTCGAGTTGGCGGCGCAGATGCGAACCGACGGCGTTTTTGCCGGAGGCGAGGAACCCGAGCGCGTTAGCGGGCGAATGGTCAGCGCCAATTTCCTTCGTGCGCTCGGGGCGGTCCCCGAACTGGGCCGTTTTTTCACGGAAGCAGAAGATGCGCCGAGTGGCGCGCGAGCCCTCGTCCTGGGCTATGATTTTTGGCAGCGCCGTTTCCATTCCGATCGAAGCGTTGTCGGAAGGATGGTCGAGTTCAATAGAGAGCCATGGCGGGTGGTTGGAATTCTGCCTCCGAATTTCGACTTTTACGGCCGAATTAACCCAAACAACGACTTCTTCATCCCCCTTGGCCGCATGTCGGAAGAGGTGCTCCTGGCAGATCGCCGGGCGCCCAGAGTGACTGTCATCGGCCGACTCAAGGAAGGAGTCAGCCTGGATGTTGCTTCGCGCGAAATGCAGGAAATCAGTCAGCGTCATCCCGAATCGCAAGCAGGCCAACGCATCCGACTGCAGCCCTTTCTCGAAACGTATTTCACGGCGACCCGCCGCACTTTGTTGGTGTTGACGGCCGCGGTCTCCCTGGTGGTTCTGATTTCTTTTGGAACCGTCGCCAACCTGATGCTTTCGCGGGGTGTGACCCGGCACGACGAAATCGCGCTGCGCCTGGCTCTGGGTGGTAGCCGGATGCGCGTCCTACGTTTGCTCGTCGCGGAAGCAGCGCTTCTCTGTTTCGGTGGCGCCGCCTTGGGAACGATCCTGGCCGCGGCGGTGCTCGCGTGGTTGCGGTCTCTGGCAATCAGTATCCTACCGCGCGCCGAGGATGCCGCCTTGAACTTCTGGGCGCTCGGCCTGGTCGCGGGCTTTGCCTTCGTCATTATCGTATTTTTTCAATCGCGCCCATTTTTTCGACTCTCAGCGATTTGGCTGCGTGATCTTTCGATTGGCCGGGTACGCCTGGCTATCGGACAGTCGCTACACCGTCGGCTGCGTCGGGGCGTGGTCGCAGTCCAGTTTGGGCTTTCGGTCATGCTTCTCCTGACCTCCAGTTTGCTCTTAAAAAGCTTCTGGCATCTGACCCGGGTCCAGCCAGGATACGATCGCACCGGAGTCCTCACTCTCCAGATCGTCCTGCCCCCGGCAAAGTATTCCAGTCCGGAACTGGCGCATTCATTCTTCCAAAAAACAATCGAACGTGTCCGAGCGCTCCCCGGGGTCGAAGCCGTCAGCATCTCGACCGGTTTCCCCATGGGAAGATCGGGGGAGGCGCCGTTCTCGATCGAAGGTCGGCCGCAGCCCGGTAACTCTGCGCAATGGCCCAAAGCCTACATCCTGGCGGTCAGTCACGACTACCATCGGACTCTGCAAATTCCGCTCCTGGCCGGCCGGTATTTTCGCCCAGACGAAACGAATGGGCTTCTTGTTGATCAAATTTTTGCCGAGAAACAATTCCCGGGAAATGGCTTCGCAAGCGCGCTTGGCCAGGGCATCAAACTTCCGGGCGATGACGCTTGGCGCAAAGTAGTCGGCGTGGTCGGATCGGTCAGGCCCGACCGGCTCGACCGAGACGGCCCTGGCATGCTCTATCTGCCCTGGATGGAACTCAAGCCAGCCGGCCGAGGCGGAGTAACCGACATGTGTCTGCTGGTAAAAGCGGGCGAAGGGGTCACCGACCTGCCAGCGAAAATCGGAGCGGCTGTCCGTGGCCTCGACCGGGATCAGCCGATCGGAAACGTCGCTACTTTGGATTCCTTGATTCGCGCCTCTTATGCACCGAGGCGCCTTAACTCAGCTCTAATGTGCAGTTTCTCGGTGGTCGCTCTCGTTCTCGCGGCGGTCGGATGCTATG
The DNA here is from genome assembly GCA_963819975.1 of uncultured Verrucomicrobiae bacterium. GTDB lineage: Bacteria > Verrucomicrobiota > Verrucomicrobiia > Chthoniobacterales > UBA10450 > Palsa-1392. The sequence goes on from CAWFYE010000007.1 coordinate 267,288, forward strand.
GGGTGCTCAGCTACACGGTGGCGCAACGCGCCCACGAAATTGGGATCCGAGTGGCCCTGGGCGCGCAGCGCAGGCATATCATGGGTCAGATCGTGGGAGAAGGTCTTGGGCTCGCAGTAATCGGAGCGATCTTAGGTGTAAGCGGTGCTTTGCTCATCGCGCGCCTCCTCCGGCCACTTCTCTACGCCGTGCCTCCCGATGATCTGTCTATCTACGGTTCCGTCTTGCTTACTTTCTTTGTCGTCGCTCTACTCGCCACCGTTGGGCCTGCGCATCGCGCAGCGAAAATCGATCCGGCGGCCGCACTGCGCTGCGAATAAGATCTTTTTCGAGACCGAAGAAAACGGAAGTGCAAAGCAAGCGGTTCGCGCCGAAATTGCACAATGGCAGTACGCGGGGCCAGAGCGTTGTTTTTTTTGCTCCTCCTCGGCACGGGCTGTAGACCGGCGGAGATTTGCGCGCGCGAGTTTGCCGCGGAGAGGGAGCGGATGGTAAAATTCAAGGTCGCGATGCATGGAGTGACGAACGAGCGGGTCCTGACCGCGATGGGCAAGGTGCCTCGCGAACAATTTGTCCCAGGAGAACTGCGCGGCAGAAGCTATTCCGATCGACCGCTGCCGATCGGCTACGATCAGACGATTTCGCAGCCGTTCATCGTTGCGTTCATGACCGAGAAATTGGAACTGAAACCAACCGATCGGGTACTCGAGATCGGCACCGGCTCCGGTTACCAGGCCGCGGTCCTCAGCGAACTGGCGGCGGAAGTTTATTCGATCGAGATCATCGAACCGCTTGGGAAACGGGCCGAGGAAACACTAAGGCGGCTCGGCTACAAAAACGTCCACGTAAAAATCGGCGACGGCTATAAAGGATGGCCGGAACACGCGCCCTATGACGCGGTCATCGTGACCTGCGCGCCCGACCATGTGCCGCGACCGTTAGTCGAGCAGTTGAAGGACGCCGGGCGGATCATTATCCCGGTCGGCCCGACCGGCACGCAGGAGCTTTACCTGCTCGAAAAAAAGGATGGCCAACTTCGGCAGCGCGCGGTTTTGCCGGTCCGTTTCGTGCCGATGACTGGAGAAGCACGCGAACCGCGGTGAAGTTTCAGCGCGCTTTCGCCTAACGAATCGGCGGGCGCAACCGCGTTCGTTAGCCGCGCTTGCTGAAGATTTTTAGTTCTTCGGCTGCTTTCTGCAACTCGTCGAGGGTGGCGAGGGCCGCTTCCTGTTTCTTGATCGTGGCATCGTTCGTCGCCAGCATTTCCTGGAGGAGTTGCAGGGTGGATCCAGTGTTCGTCTCCTGCACGGCGGTCACAGATCGGGCCACGGCCGCCGGAGCGGGAGTGGCGGCCTGGATAATGATCGGGGCCGGCGTTTGCCCGCTGCTGCCCGGTAAAAAGAGCAGGCTGCAAATCAGCGCGCTGAAAAGCAAAAGGTAACGGCGCATCTTAACGTCCCCCCCGGCTGGCATAGATCCGAGCGACCCGGATCGCTTCCCCCAGCGTGACGAGCTTGGCGTCGATCTTGGCCTGGTTATCCGCGATCAAGATCTGTTGCGCCTGGATTTCCTTGATCAGTGCTTCCACGCGTTTGGGATCCTCGGGCGCGTTGGATTGCGCGCCGAGTGAGCTGGCGAAAAGGGCGAGCGCGCCCAGGAGCATCAGTTTTTTCATAAGCGGAAGTCTCAGCCGGATAAGAAAGCAAGTCACGTTCCCACGCCCCGGCGCCGAGCCGCAGAGGTTCCGGAAGGGCTCCGCGGCGCGAAAACTGCTTGCTAGGGGAAGCTCAGTTGATACCCTCTGCCCATGGCTGGCCCGGGAATGTTCCAATCACAGAATCTTTCCCTGCAGCAGGTCCTCGCGCCGCAGCTTCAGCAGAGCTTGCTCATTCTCCAGGCGCCGCTCCTCGAATTGCGAAATCTCGTGCAGCAGGAAATGGAGACCAATCCGGTGCTCGAGGAGCTGGCGGACCCGACCGATGAGGAACGCCAAGTCTCGGAGAGCGAGCCGGCAGAGGACAACTTCAAGGAAGAATTCGACCAGCTGGCCAAGCTCGATGACGAGTGGCGCGATTACATGGCGCAATCGAGCAGCTACAGCGGCCGCTCAAAGGAAAACGAAGAAAAGCGCCAGTTCTTTTTCGATTCTATCGCCACTCAGGAGACATTGCAGCAGCATCTCGTAGGACAGCTCAACCAGGCCGCGCTCAGCGGCGGCGATCGCAAAACGGCCGAACTGATCATCGGCAACATCGACGACAATGGCTTTCTCCAGACGACGCCGGAAGAGATGGCAATGAATACCGGTATCGCGCAGGAGGATTTCGAGCTCATGCTCACCCTCGTTCAGAGCTTTTATCCGCCGGGCGTCGGCGCGCGCGATTTGCGCGAGTGCCTCCTCATTCAACTGAAACGCGAAGGGCGCGAAATGAGTCTCGAATACCGGATCGTCGCTGATCACATGGTCGATCTCGGGAAGCGCCGTTTCCCCGAGATCGCGCGCCGGATGGGAATCACCGTCGAACAGGTGCAGAAAGCCGCCAACAATATCGCGCGACTCGATCCGCGACCGGGCCAGATCTTCGCCGAGGCGCCACAAAATTACGTCCTGCCCGATGTGACGGTGGAAAAAATCCAGGGCGAATACCAGATCATCCTCAACGGCGAACAAATCCCGCACCTGCGGATCAGCAATACCTACAAAGACATCATGTCGCAGGACGGCAGCGGCGGCGAGGTGAAGGACTACATCCGCGACAAAATCCGGAGCGGAAAATTCCTTATCAAATCGATCCATCAGCGCCAGCAGACGATCTCCAATATCGCGCACCAGATTGTCTCGCGGCAGAAGGAATTTTTCGAGCACGGCTCGGCACATCTCAAGCCGATGACGATGGTGCAGATCGCGGACGCCGTCGGAGTGCACGAGACGACGGTCAGTCGCGCCATCTCCGGCAAATACATTTCGACTCCGCAAGGTATCTTCGAAATGAAATACTTTTTCACCCCGGGCTATCAGACCTCGAGCGGCGTCTCGATGAGCAACACGAGCGTCAAGGAAGCGATTCTCGATCTGGTCAAGAGCGAGTCCGGGAGCACGCCACTGAGCGATAAGGAAATCGTCGAGATTCTCGGCGAGCGCGGCATCCCGATCGCTCGCCGTACGGTGGCGAAGTACCGAACCGAGCTGAACATTCTGCCGAGCAACATGCGGCGGAAGTATTGAGCGTCGCGACGCTCGGCAAAGCGTAAACCGACGTCAGGACTTCTCGGTCCTGGTCCGCCCGTGACCTGTTCCCTGATTGCGACGCCGAAGAAATCCGTGGTAGGCTGCACGCCTTGCTTCCAATCCATGCAACGCAAACTCACTGCGATCCTCTCCGCCGACGTGGCAGGCTACAGCGGCCTGATGGAAGCCGACGAGGCGGGAACCATGGACCGGTTGAAGGGTAACCGGAGTACAATTTTCGATCCCCTCGTCGCCACTCACGGCGGCCGCGTCTTCAAGCTTTTGGGCGACGGCGCACTGGTGGAGTTCTCGAGCGTCATCGCAGCCGTGAATTGCGCGCTCGCGATACAAGGGGCGACAGAAAAGGCCGCAGCTGAAACCGCCGAGACCAGCCGCATTCGTTACCGGATCGGCATTAATCTTGGCGAAGTCATCGTCGAAGGCGACGATATCTATGGCGAGGGTGTCAATGAGGCGGCGCGGCTTCAAGCGCTCGCGCCAGTCGGCGGTGTCGCCCTTTCCCGCATCGTTCGGGATCAGGTGGAAGGCAAGGCTCCCTGCGTCTTCGAGGATTTGGGCGAGCACACGGTAAAGAACATTGAGCGTCCGGTGCATGTTTTCTCGGTCCACGCAGCTGGTGGGCCCAGTGAAGCCCGGCATCGTAAGGCGGAACAGGCTCGAAAGCTGTCGATCTGCGTGCTCCCGTTCGCCAACATGAGCGGCGATGCCGAGCAGGAGTATTTCAGCGACGGGATTAGCGAAGACATTATTACAGATCTGAGCAAGGTCTCGGCGCTCGCCGTCATTTCACGCAACAGCGCTTTCATGTACAAGGGCAAACACGTTGATCTTCCGAAAGTCGCGCGCGAGTTGAAGGTCAGCCATGTGCTGGAAGGCAGTGTGCGGAAATCAGGAGGCCGCGTCCGGATCACGGCGCAGCTGATCGACGGCACGACAAACGATCACGTCTGGGCCGAGCGCTACGACCGCGACCTGAACGACATCTTTGCCCTTCAGGACGAAATCTCCGAAGCCATCGTCAACGCGCTGAAGTTGAAACTCCTCCCCGGGGAAAAAGAGGCCATCGAGCGACGGGGAACGGAGAATGTTGAGGCCTACAATCTCTATCTGATGGCGCGCCAGAATTACGTCACCGGCGGCGAAAGCGATCCCCGGCGAATGGAGGCAGCCATCCGCATCTGCTCCCGCGTCACGGAAATGGATCCCAACTATGCGGAGGCCTGGGCGCTGATGGCACTTGGTCAGATGGTCGTGCACTTCATTCATGGGAAAAAGGGCGGTGGCGGCCTCACGGCAGCGGAACGGGCGCTCGCACTGAATCCAAACCTGGCCGAGGCGCATGCCGTAAGGGCGAGAATTTTTGCCGAAACCGGTCGTCACGAGGAGGCGTCGGCCGAAATCGCGAACGGCCTTCGTCTCGACCCAGAGTCCTTCGAAGTGAACCGGTCAGCCGGGCTTTTGAGCTTTCGACAGCAGCGCTTGGAAGACGCGATTCGTTACTGGGAAAAGGCGACAGCTCTGGTCGAAACCGATGTCGCCTCCCCCGCGATGTTGACGACCTGCTACACAGCGCTCGGAGATGACCAGGCGGCGCGCAGCGCGGCCCAAGTCACCTTCACCAGAGCGGAAAAGACTCTCGCGCAGGATCCGAACAATGGAGCGGTCACGGGCTGGGGGGTTTCTGCTCTGCTCATCCTTGGCGAGTCCGAACGCGCAAGGGAGTGGATCAATCGCGCTCTCCTGGTTGATCCGGAGAACGTTCACATGCGCTATAACTTTGCCTGCGGTCTGGCCGCTGATAAGAAGGAACGCGAGGCAGCGATCGATTTACTTGAGCCAGCCTTCGCGGCAATTTCCATGGGCCTGTTAAACCACGCCAAGATAGATCCAGACCTCGATCCGCTGCGCGAGGATCCCCGCTTCCAAGCCATGATCGCTTGCGCCGAAGCGCGGCTGGCGGCGGAAAATCAGGCCGGCGGTGCGATGTCATGACGCCCTCACTCCGTCGCGCAGTTATCGCTGATTGGCGGGGATTACCCTCCGATCCGCCTCGGCCCGACCGGACCCAATCCACAGCCGACCTTCTCCCCAAGGTCATGCAGAAGCTCGGGTTGAAAGAGCGGATGCAGGAAACCGAAATCCTCGGCGCCTGGAAATCGCTCGTGGGCGAATTCATCGCGGCCCACTCCTGCCCGATCGCTTTGCGGGAGGGCGTTCTTTACGTCCACGTCCTCCAGCCGGCGCTGCACTACGAACTGGACCGCGTCAACAAACCGGAAATCCTGCGCAAACTGAAACAGCGCTACGGCGCCCGGGCGATTCGCGACCTTCGTTTCCGCCTCGGCTGAGTTCCTGGCCGGCGTTTTGCCTTCCGGAGGTGTTTTACAAACGCCTGCAGCGTCTCCGCGCTGACGTGATGCTCGATCCCCTCGGCGTCGGATTGCGCAATGAGAGCGGGCACCCCTAACGATTCCAAGAATTCGACCACGATCTCGTGCCGGGTACGCGATTCCTCCGAGAGCTTGCTTCCGCTCGGGGTCAGGAAAATGGAACGATAGGGTAGGCTGGTCACGAGCCCGTCGCGTTGCAGGCGCTGGATCGTGCGCGCCACCGTCACATGGGTGACTCCGAGGCGCCGCGCAATGTCGATCACGCGCGCTTCCCCGGTGGCGGCGATGAGCTCGGCGATGATCTCGACATAATCCTGCGCAATCTCCTGGGCATGCTCTTCGCGCGTCCGGCGCGGATGGCTGGGCGGGAGGGCCGGACGACGTTTGCGGGCTGGAGCGGATTTGACCGGCACGGCTGCAACAAACCAAAGAACGGGCCGTTGACAACTGGAAGATAGATTTGTAGCCTGCGCTACATCTTTAAGCACGTGCTGCGAGATGTCGATTCCGCTGAATGTCGAATTCATCGCCCAAGGTGTCTGACGCAAAGATAAAAAGCTCCGGCGCCTGGCAGCGAACCGGCGGGTTGGTTTCCCTCCCGGAAGTGCACCGCAGCATTGTCGTGCCGGGCAAGGGCTCCTTCTGGCGCAAGATGGCGGCTTTTGCCGGACCGGGCTTTCTCGTCGCGGTCGGCTACATGGATCCCGGCAACTGGGCGACCGACCTGGCGGGCGGGGCGCAGTTTGGCTACACCCTCCTCTCGGTCGTCTTGATCTCGAACTTCATGGCCATCCTCCTCCAGCATCTCTGCGTGAAGTTGGGCATCGCAACGGGCCGCGATCTCGCCCAGGCCTGCCGCGATCATTACAGCCCGCCCACCATTTGGTTTCTCTGGATCATCTGCGAGCTGGCCATCGCGGCCTGCGATCTCGCGGAAGTCGTCGGCTCGGCCATTGGTCTGCAACTCCTTTTTGGTATCCCGATCGTTTGGGGCTGCGTCATCACCTGCCTCGATGTCCTGGCCGTTCTCTTCCTGCAGAACAAGGGCTTTCGCTACATCGAAGCAGTCGTTGTCACTCTCATTTTGACCATCGGTGGGTGCTTCGCCTTCGAACTCTTCTTCGCCCAACCCAGCCTGACCGGCGTGTTGCTGGGCTTCGTGCCGAGCACCGAGATCATCAAGAATCAGAGCATGCTCTACGTCAGCATCGGCATCCTCGGCGCGACCGTCATGCCGCATAATCTCTACCTCCACTCCTCGATCGTGCAGACGCGCAATTTCGAGCGTTCCGTGGAAGGCAAACGCGAAGCGATCAAGTTCGCGACGATCGATTCCACCTTCGCCCTCATGTTTGCTCTCTTTATTAACGCGGCCATCCTGATTCTGGCGGCCGCCGTTTTTCATTGGTCCGGACACAAGGATGTCGCGGAAATACAGGACGCCTACCAGCTGCTCAGTCCCACGCTCGGTGTCACGATCGCGAGCACGCTCTTCGCCGTCGCTCTGCTCGCTTCCGGGCAAAACTCCACCCTCACCGGCACGCTCGCCGGCCAGATCGTGATGGAGGGCTTTCTAAATTTTCGCATCACGCCGTGGCTGCGCCGGCTGATCACGCGCGGCATCGCGATCGTGCCCGCGGTTTTGATCATTGGCCTTTACGGCGAGAACCAAACCACCGAATTGCTCGTCGCCAGCCAGGTGGTCCTGAGCATGCAACTCGGTTTCGCAGTCTGGCCCCTGATGCGATTCACGGGCGAGAAAGCGAAGATGGGTGAATTCGTCAACCCGGTCTGGGTCAAAATCCTCGGCTGGACGACGGCGGCAATTATCATCACGCTCAACGTGAAACTGCTTTTTGACACTTTCATGCCTTTGACAGCCCGCCAGGCCTTCTACGGGTTCTTCGGGTTGCCGGCCGAATAAATTTGCCGTGTATCAGCACATTCTCATTCCGCTCGAAAACAGCCCGGCTGACCAGGCCATCCTTGACCACATCAAACCGCTCGCCCGGCTGACCGGCGCCAAGCTTTTACTCATGCACGTTGCCGACGGCTGGGTAGCGCGCAATTACCAGCGGTTGAACCTGGCCGAGAGCGAAGAGATGCAGGAGGACCGCGCCTACTTGGAAAAGCGCGCCGCCGAGCTGCGCGGCGAAGGCTTTACCGTCGATCACCTCCTCGCGCTCGGCGAACCGGCCGACGAAATGATCAAGGTCGCCGAGACCTATGGCGTCGACCTCATTGCCATGTCGACCCACGGCCATCGCTTTATCAGCGATCTGCTTTACGGCAGCACAGCGGACAAAGTACGGCACCTGGTCGACGTCCCGGTGCTTTTGCTGAAGGCGAATCGCTGATTCGGATGCCGATTGATCGTTAGGCTTTGGCCGGTCGGGCTTCAGCCCCTCACAAGCTAGAAACCTCGCGCGACCCTTCCCGGTCTTGGGTGGGAGGTCTCTTTTCCACCGAAAGGTTGCCCGAGAGTGGCACCGTTGCTGCTTTCTAGAAATTATGGCGAAGTTCCTAAACACGAGCGCAGCGAACTATTATCTCGAAGAGATCATTCGGCTCGCGCGCGACCGGCTCATCCTCATCACTCCGGTGCTGAAGTTGAACGACCGGGTCAAGGAGCTGCTCGAAGACAAGCACCAGCGAAAAATCGAGGTCCATCTCGCCTTCGAAAAAAACGAATTACTCCCCGAGGAAGCAAACTGGCTGCGCGCGCTCTCCTACATCCGCACCAGCTTCTGCCGCAACCTCCACGCCAAGTGCTACCTGAACGAGCAGTTCTGTATCGTCAGCAGCCTCAACCTGCACGAGCTGAGCCACGCCAAGAGCAACGAAATCGGCGTCCTCATTTCAAAGGAGGACGACGAGGAACTTTTCCAGACTCTTTCCGATGAAGCCGACCGCATCCTCCGGATCAGCGATGAACTGCGGATGAGCTTCGAGAAAGTGCGCCGAATAAGCGAGGAAAACGCGCCCGGAGCGGAGGAGGAACAGGAAAGCACCGGCAAACTCAGTACCTCACGCCTCGCGAAAAAGCTCGGCCTTAAGACCCAGGAATTAACCAACCACCTCGTGCACCTCGGCGCGATCGAGATCAACGAAGGCCGCAAACAGATTACCCCGCTCGGCCGCCGGCTCGGCGGCGAGCTGCGGGTCAGCGCACGGTTCGGCCCTTATTTTCTCTGGCCGGAAGCGTTGCCGCTGGCGAAGACCTGAAACTCCTGGAAGGGCGCTTTGTACGCGCCGTCGGCGGTCGCAAAACCGCCGCCCTGATCAGCCTTCGGCCGACTCCGGCACGGCCTTCTCGGCGGCTTGGAACCCGATCTTCGAATGCGTGCCGTCGCAAAACGGCTTCTCGGTCGAAGCGCCGCAGCGGCAAAGCGCCATCCGCGTCTCGACTGGATAGCTATTCCCATCCGCGTCCTTCATTTCCACCTCGCCCTTCACGATGTACGGGCCGTTCTTGATGATGTCTATCGTTACGTCAGCCATGCAGGCAGCTTCGCATCCCAGTCGGGAAAAAGAAACCGCCGCATTCTCCGGAGCTCGCGGTGACCTCCGCACGATTCAGGGACCGATTCCGTACGTTTTGTCCGTGAACAAACCGGCGATGTCGGCTAACAAAGCGGCAAAGTTCGCCCGCGAATCCGCACCTCGAATGAAACCAGAAGTCCAATTACGCGATGTGGAAGCGAACGACCTGGCGCTCTTCTTCGAACACCAGTGCGATCCCGTGGCCGTGGCGATGGTCGTCTTCCATTCGCGCGATCGGGCCGAGTTCGCGCAGCATTGGGCGGCGCTGCTGGCCGACGAGGCGATTCTCAAAAAGACGGTGGTCGTCGACGATCAGGTCGCCGGGCACGTGGTGAGTTTCGAGCAGGATGGGAAGCGAGAGGTCGGCTACTGGCTCGACCGCGCCTATTGGGGCCGCGGCGTCGCGACCAAGGCGCTGACCGCTTTCCTCCGCCTAGAACAGACCCGCCCGCTCTATGCCGGGGTGGCGAAGCACAATGCCGCCTCGCTCCGCGTCCTGCAGAAATGCGGGTTTACGCTACCCCGCTCCGTGAACGAGCCATCCAACGACGCCGACCCTTCGCTCGTTCTTCTCACGCTTTCTTGAGCCGCTTTCTTTGCTCGCGGCGAACACCGGCCGCGCAGGGCTTCGTTACTGGTTCGATATAAGTCGGAGACGCTTCGGATATTCAACAACGCGATCGCGGCGCCGCCTTCAGGATCGAACGCCTGGGCAGGAAGGTGAACCTCGTCTGATGTCCGAAGAAATCTCCCAACTGGCGTCACGTACGCAGACCGACATATCTCACGATCTCAAGCCGCTCGTTTCAGAGACAGCATGCCCTTTGATAGATAGGTAGACTTCTCGGTCTGGGGTGGGAGACCTGGGTCTGGAAGACGCCGGGAACGGAACGGCGGGAGAACGAAACGGGGTCGGTCCGTGCATGTTTGCTTTCCTTAGGGCGGCGTGAAGCTAAATCGCAGCGCCTGGTGCAAGCGCGGGGGGAGGGCTGGGAGGTGGCGGCGCTCGATCAGGAAGGTGATGACACCGGCAAGCTCCTTGAAGATGTAGTTGCGGTTGACCGCGCCCTGCAGGTACTGCTCGCCGCTGCTCCCGCCCGTGCCGACCCGGGTGCCGATCATGCGCCGAACCATTTGCAGGTGGCGGTAGCGGAAGTTGCCCAGTTGCTCGTCGATCTCGACGAGGGAATTGAGGAGACCGAACGGGAGACGGAACATCGGCTCGTCCCGATAGAGCATGATGAAGAGCGCGGCCCGCAGGGCGGTCGGTCGGAAAGCGCCCCAGCCGGTCTTGAAAAAAATGTCGTCGAACTTGCCGAGGAGATCTGTTTTCTCGTCGCGGTCGGAGAGGCTTTGCTCGTAGAGGACGCGGTAGCGGGTCCAAAACGGGGCATATTCGGACGGAGCCGATTCGTCAGGCGTTTCCTTCCAATCGCGCCAGAATTCCTCGTTGAAGAACGGCATCCGCTCGAGCCAGTGCTCGACCAGTTGCAGGAAAGTCGGCTGCTCTTCGAAGGCGCTGATCTCAGCGAAATCCCTTTCGTTAAAGCCGCCAAACTGGGTGTGCTTGTAGTAGTCGGGCCGAAACCGATTTTCCATTTGCAGGCCTAACGACGCTTCAATTTTCCGGAACTGCATGCTCTGAAATCCGGAGGCGCCGTGGAGCAGCTCGCGGAACTCGAGGAAATCGAGCGGAGTCATCGTTTCCAAGACATCGACCTGGTGATTAAGCAGTTTCCAGATCTCGACCACGCGCTTGAGTCGGTGCACGACCACGTTCATGTCCGGCCCGTCGTCGTCCGCCGCCGGCTGGCTCAGGACTTCTTTGCAGGCGGTGATCTCGTGCAGGATTTGTTTGAACCAAAGCTCGTAGGCCTGGTGGATGATGATGAAGAGCATCTCATCGTGCGCGATGAGCTTGCCCTCCTTCAGACTGAGCGGTTTTTGCAGCTCGAGCAGGCCCTTAATCCCGAGGTAGTCGCCATAATACTGGGTCGAGCGCTCGTGATTAATCGGGCATTCCATCGTCGCAGTCTCGCGCAGCGTGGCCGCGGCAGTCAATCCGCGGGCGATTCTTTAAGGAGGTCGCGATTGCGATTACCTCGGAAATCGAACCTGTGCGAATTCGATTCTCGATGGCCGAGGGTGCTTGATTGAAGGAGGTCGCTCTCCGCTCTATCATTGCCCGTGCCTTTGGACAGCGCGCACTCATTTGAGCTGATGAAAAATCCCGCCCGTGGCTGAGTCGAGCAGGGAGCGTCCCCTGACTGGACCGGGATCGACGGCCACGAAACCGACAAAAAAAATCCCGCTCTCGCCCCTGCGTTTCTGGCTCCTCTCGGTCGTGATCGGTCTCGTCGGCGGCTGCGGCGCGGTCGTCTTCCGCGGGATGATCGCGCTCTTTCACAACTTCTTTTTTCTCGGCAAGTTTTCCGTCTTTTACGAAGCGAATATCCACACGCCGCCGAGTCCATGGGGTCCGTTGATTATTTTCGTGCCTGTGATCGGCGCGATCGGCGTGACCTGGTTGGTGAAAACGTTCGCGCCAGAGGCGCGCGGCCATGGTGTGCCCGAGGTGATGGACGCGATCTATTACAACAAGAGCATCATTCGGCCGGTGGTCGCGATCGTGAAGTCGCTCGCCTCGGCGCTTTCGATCGGGAGTGGCGGCTCAGTCGGCCGCGAGGGACCGATCATCCAAATCGGGTCGGCCTTTGGGTCGACCGTCGGTCAATGGCTGCGCCTTCCCGCGTGGCAACGCACGACCTTGATCGCGGCCGGCGCTGGCGCAGGCATTGCCGCGACCTTCAATACGCCGATCGGCGGTGTTCTCTTCGCGGCGGAACTTTTGCTGCATGAGGTCAGCGTCTGGACGCTCGTGCCGGTGGTGATTTCGACCGCGAGCGCGAGTTACGTCGGCCGTCTTTTCTTTGGGCCGACCCCGGCCTTCACCATCCCGCAGTTGCGGATGGATTACTTCCATCTCACGCACCCGCTTTTGCTCGTTGCTTACGTCGGGCTTGGTCTTTTGATCGGTCTGGTCTCAGTGCTTTACATCCGGTCGATCTACGCCTTCGAGGATTTCTTCGATCACAAAATCCGGAACCCTTATCTGCGCCACATGAGCGGCATGCTCGTTCTCGGCATCCTCATGTATCTGCTCCTGCGACAGACGGGTAATTATCACATCGAGGGAGTCGGCTACGCGACGATCCAGAGTGTGCTCGCCGGCACACTCACTTCTTTCTGGCTGCTCTTGCTCCTTTTTGCCCTGAAACTTTTTGCCACTTCGCTCACCCTCGGCTCGGGGGCTTCAGGCGGGGTTTTTTCGCCGGCGCTTTTTCTCGGAGCGACGCTCGGGAGCGCCTACGGAATTTTGCTCCAGCATGTTTTTCCGAGCGCAGACATCACGCCGGCGGCCTTCGCGGTGGTTGGAATGGCAGGCATCGTCGGCGGGACGACGGGGGCGGCCATCACCGCGATCGTGATGATCTTTGAAATGACACTCGATTACGGGGTGGTCGTGCCAATGACGATCACGGTCGCGATCGCCTACGGATTGCGAAAGATGATTTCGAACGAAAGCATCTACACCCTCAAACTGATGCGGCGCGGCCATCGCATGCCGAGCGCGATGCAGGCCAACATCCAGTACATGAAACCGGCTCGGGAATTGAAGCACGCCGGGGTCATTAGGCTGGAGGCCGGCATGACCCTGCCGGAACTGGCCATCATCCTGCCTTCCTATCCCGAGGACGCCTGTTTCGTGGTCACGGACGAGAAGAAAATTACCGGCGTCATCACGTTCACCTCCGCTCTCAAAGCCGTCCGCATTCCCCGCCAGGATACGACTGTGGCCGAGATTTCCTCGCAGGACTACGCGGTCATCAGCGCCGACACTTCCGTCTTCGAAATCCTGACCAAGTTACGGCTCGACGGCACGGAAGTTTTCCTGATGGCCCCGGGTGAGCACGAGAACGCGGCCGACGGCCTGCACCGTTGGATTTCAAAGGAGTCGATCGCGGAGTCGTTGATCGACGCGATCGAGTTGTTTACGGAATAGACCAACGGCCAGCGAAGATCGGGTTGCCCAAGGGCAACATCCACAGCCTAACGACGCCTTCGCCCGAAGGAATAGCCGCGATGGGTGCGCCCGCCGCCGATGGCGCGCTTGCCGCCGGCCGGTTCCGGTTCAAAGAGGACGGTGTAGATGTAGGGGAAGTTCTCGATTTTGAGTCGCGGGATTTTTTGCCCTATGAAGCGTTCGATCGCCTGCAAGGCAGGCAACTCTTCGCCGTTCATGAGAGTGAAGGCGTCACCTACTTTCTGCGCGCGGCCGGTGCGGCCGATGCGGTGGACATAATCCTCCGGATGCTCCGGCACATCGTAGTTGATGACGTGACTGACGCCTGCAATGTCGATCCCGCGAGCCGCGATATCGGTCGCGACCATCACTTCGTATTTGCCCGACTTGAAACCTTCCAGCGCTTCGACTCGCTCGCGCTGGGTTCGGTTGGAATGGAGGACGGCGACGGAGTGGCGGGCTTGTTTTAACTGCGACGCGATCCGATCCGCTCCATGTTTGGTGCGAGAGAAAATCAACGCGCTATCGAAGTTCGTCCGCTCGAGAAGCGCCATGAGGAGATCAAATTTTTGCTCGGCCGCGACGGGATAGACGGCGTGCGTCACCGTCTCGGCCGGCGAACGCCGCGCACCGATCTCGACTACCTCCGGTTCGCGCAACACCCAGGCGGCGAGTCGCTCGATCTCCGGTGGCAAGGTCGCGGAAAAAAGCAGCGTCTGGCGATCTGTTGAGATCTGCTCCACGATCCGCCTCACGTCCGGGAGGAAGCCCATGTCGAGCATGCGATCGACTTCGTCGAGGACGAGGATGTTTACGTCGCGAAAATTCATCGCGCGTTGCTCGAGCAGATCGAGCAGACGGCCGGGCGTGGCGCAGACGATGTCAGTGCCGGCGGCAGCTTCCTCCTTTTGCTTCCCGTAGCCGACCCCGCCGTGCACGACCGAGACGCGAAGGTCGGTGAAACGCCCGTAGTCGCGGAAGGCGGTCTCGACCTGGGCCGCGAGTTCGCGCGTCGGTTCAAGGACAAGACAGCGAAAAGCGCCGTGCTCGGCGAGCAGGGTCATGATCGGGAGCGCGAAGGCGGCCGTTTTACCGGTCCCGGTTTGCGCGGTGCCGATTAAATCTTTGCCGGATAAAATGATTGGAAATGCGCGGAGCTGAATCGGCGTCGGCTCGGAAAAGCCCATCGCCTGTGTTCCCCGCACGACTTCCGGGGAAAGCCCGAAGTTGTTGAAAGACACAGGCATTACCCTAACGCCTCAGACGGAGGACGCAAAGGATCACGGCGAGATTATGATGGTCAGCGGCCGAAAAGTTAGAGAGGATCGCTCTTCACTTTTTTCAAGAATATTTCATTACCATGATTACTTCTACGATTGGAAATCGCCTCCTTCTTGCGCTCAGTGTTGTCGTCGCCCTCACCAACCTGCGCGCTGCGTCTAACGACGCCGCATCGGTCCAGATAAAGGTTGTCCCGGTAGGCATCACCCCGGCGCAATTGGATGCGGTCGACAAAATTCTTCCGCGATCCGCTTCCCTGGCGGCCCTTCTGAAGGGCTCAAATTATCGGCATCTCTACACCGAGGCGCTCGAGTCGAATGAGAGTCGCTTTCGCGCAGTCTATTTCGATTACACCCAGCGGCGAACAATTGTCGCCGAAGGCTCGTTAGGCGAACCGGCCGCCGCGCAGGCCCGGGTCGAAGCCACTTGGATGCCAACCGCGGTGGACGACGCCGAGTTCCAGGACGCGGTCGGAGTGCTGACGAATGATCCCGATTTTCGCTCCGCTCTCCTGACCGGCCAGGCCACGACCTACCGTCCCATGCCGCCGGTCGAGAAGCTGAACGCGGATGGCAGCCGGACCCAGGACCGGATCGTGAATGTCGGGTTTCTCCCCAAGCCGGGCGCTGAAAAACTCCGACACGAGATCGTCGGCGTGAATCTGGCCACCAACACCCTCGTGCGTTACCCGGGCCGCGCGCCTCACGAGGCAAGTGCGATCGATGAAGCGACTTGCGGCAACCCCGCAGCCGGACAATCCACCACCCGACGCGGAACCGCCGGGCAATATCAACTCACCGTCCTCGATACCGACGGGACGGTCCTCTGGGACATGCTGGTCCTGCGCCCGTCGATTTCCTTGGGCACAAACGCCTCCGCGATCGAGATCCGCGACGTGAAATATAAAGGCCACTCTGTCTTTAAGCGGGCGCACGTTCCGATCTTGAATGTGCAATACGGCAACAATGAGTGCGGTCCTTATCGCGACTGGCAATACCAGGAAGGAATGTTTCAGGCGGACGGAACCGATATCGCGGGCGCGCCGGGCTTCCGTGACTGCGGCACGACGCCGGCGACCACCCAAGTGGAGACTGGGAACGACGCCGGGAATTTCCGCGGCGTGGCCCTTTATCGCGAAGGAACCGAAGTCGTGCTCGTGACCGAGATGGAAGCGGGCTGGTATCGCTACGTCCACGAGTGGCGTTTCGATCTCAACGGCACGATCCATCCCCGTTTCGGTTTTGGAGCGACCGCCAATAGCTGCACCTGCTACAACCACACCCATCACGCCTACTTCCGTTTCGACTTCGACGTCGACGGGACGAGCAACCAAATTTACGAGCTCCCGCTGAGCGGGAAGCCCGAGCGAAACGTGACCCGGCTCACGACCGAGCGGAAAATTCGCCGAACCGGGACCGCGGCAAAGTATTACCGGATTCGCGGCGGAAAACGCAGTTACTATCTCTATCCTGGGCCTGACGACGGCGTGGCGGATTCCTACGCGCACGGGGACATGTGGTTCCTGCATTGGCACGATGGGCCGAACAACCTGGCGGCCGAAATCGATGACGGACACGGCTTTTTCGATCCGACCGACGCGGATCTCGACCAATTCCTGACCGGCGAGTCGCTCCTGAACGAGGATTCCGTCGTCTGGTATCACGCCAGCTTCCTGCATACGCCCGACAACGAAGCCGACGGCCGGCGAACCGGCGCGAGTCATTCAGGGCCCAGAATCTTGACCGGCCCCGAGGTTGTCGGTCCGGACCTGATCCCGGAAGGTTTTTGATACCGACAAGGCGTCGTTCTATCCGCATGCCGCTGCTCCGCATCTTTGTCCTGGCCGATACCCATGATCATCTCCCGGAAAACCTGGAAGCGCTGGCCGAGGGCGCGGACGAAATCTGGCACCTGGGCGACGTCTGCGCGCCGAGGCTGCTGGTCGATCTGGAAAATCTCGGGCCGCCCCTCACCCTCGTGCGCGGCAACTGCGACGGTAATTTCGAGTGGCCGCTGGTGGTTGATCTGACCCGGAACGGCGTCCGCTTCCGTCTCGTCCACATCACACCGGAGCACGCGCCGAAGCAGATCGACGTTCTGCTGCACGCGCACACTCATGTGCCGCGAAACGAACGCCGGGATGGAGTGCTTTTCCTGAATCCCGGCTGCGTTACGCGTCCCAATCGGGGCGCGCCGCCCAGTGTCGCCCACCTCGAGATCGCCGCCGATGGCGAACTGACCTGGCGCCTAACGAGACTGCGCATGTAGACGCTTCGCTCCGCGAAGCGCGGGGAGAGACCTCATCGTTCCGTGGTCGCAGCCCGCCTCGCCCAAAAGGGCGACGTCTACAGGTAGGTGGCGACCTTCTGCGCGTGAATTACCCCGATTTCAGCAAAGGTGACCGGCTCGCGGCCGAACTGCCAGATGGTCGCGACCGTGGCGAGAACAAGTAGCAGATAAACGAATGCTTCGACGAGGCCGCGCTCTTTCTCCTCGGATTCCACCAGCATTTGGTAGGTGCTTTCTTCGTGGACCGGATTGGCTTGGTTTGGATTTGTCATGGTGTCCTTTCTTCTTGAACGCCAACTACCTATGCAGACGCCATGCCACCCGGCATCCGCACGCATAAGCGCCACGGAAAGTTAGTCTTGCGAAAATGGACGAGGCGGTGCCTCCGCCACCGATGTGCCGACGGCGGGATACAGCCGTGCCGAAAACGGGACGCTGAACGGGTTATTCTTCCGCGCCTGTTTTCTTTTCGTTAGGCTCGCTCTTCTTCGCCTTGCCGGCCGGCTTTTTCTCGGCTGCGGGAGTCGCTTCGCCTTTCGCGGGTTTGCGCTTCTTGCCTTTTTCGGTCGTGGGAGTTTCCTCGACCACTTCCGCGACGTCGACCCATTCAAGGAAGGCAACCGGGGCCGAATCGCTCTTGCGCTGGCCGAGCTTGATGATGCGAGTGTAACCGCCCTTCCGATCCGCGCTGCGCGGCGCGATATCATCGAACAATTTTTTGACCGCGTCTTTCTGCCGGAGGACGGCGAGAGCGGTGCGGCGCGCGTGGAGCGAACCGTTCTTGCCTAACGTCACCATCTTTTCGGCCAACGGCCGGACCGCTTTCGCTTTCGCGAGGGTGGTTTTGATCCGCTGATGCTCGATCAGGCTGCAGACCTGGTTGGCGAGAAGCGCTTTGCGATGTTCCGCAGTGCGTCCCAGTTTAACGGTTTTCTTTTGATGTCTCATGACTGCTTCTTCCGGCGAAATTTTCCCCTAACGAATTATTCCTCGTCCGCGCCATTGGCGCCGTCGACGTTGAGCGGAATCTCAACCAGACCCGGATCAAATTTCTGACCCAGCCCAAGGCCGAGCTGCTGCAGCTTGTCCTTGATCTCGTTGAGCGATTTTTTGCCGAAGTTGCGATACTTCAGCATCTCCGCCTCGGTCTTTTGCGCGAGCTGGCCGACGGTCGTGATGTTGGCGTTGTTCAGGCAATTGGCGGCCCGTACGCTAAGCTCGATTTCGTTCACGCTCATGTTGAGCAGCTTCTTCAGCTTGACGTTTTCTTCGCTCACACCGGCCGGGGTTTCGTCGAATTCGATCACGTCTTCATTGAAGTTAACGAAGACATCGAGGTGATGGCGCAGGATGGCGGAGGCCTGGAGCAGGGCGTCGTCCGGGGTCAGCCGGCCGTCGGTCCAGACTTCGAGAATGAGCTTGTCGTAGTCGGTCCGCTGGCCGACGCGGGTGTTTTCAACCGCGTATTTCACCCGGGTAACCGGAGAAAAGATGGAGTCGATCGGGATCAATCCGATTGGCTGATCGGGGCGCTTGTTTTCGTCGCCGGTCGCAAAACCGCGGCCGACGCGGACGTCGAGCTCGGCTTCAAACTTATGTTTCTTATCGAGGGTGCAGATGACCTGCTTCGGGTTAAGCACCTCGTAGCCCTGCACGAGCGAAATGTCGTGCGCGGTGACTTCGCCTTCCTTGTTCACCGTCAACGCGAGTTTGCGCGCTTCGTGGTCGGAAGCCTTGAATTTGATTCGCTTGAGGTTGAGCACGATGTCGGTCACGTCCTCGACCACGCCTGGCAGCGTGCCGAATTCATGCTGGGCACCGTTGATTTTCACCGCCGTGATGGCAGCGCCTTCGAGCGAAGAGAGGAGGACGCGGCGGAGCGAATTCCCGACCGTGTGACCATAGCCGGCTTCGAAAGGCTCGGCGACGAACTTGGCGTAGGTATCAGTGGAAGACGCCTCGTCCTTGACGAGGGTCTTGGGCATTTCAAAACGACCGTAACGAACTGGCATAGGATTGAGAAATGAAGGAAGAATTCCGAATTAAGAAAAGTGGGCGCCTGGCGGCGTTCAACCTTCTGCCTTCTTACTTCTTCCTTCCCAAAGCGCCGGGTTCCCCCTGGCGAGCGCGGTTTCACGTCAAGCAACGGAAACCCAGGGACCAACGGCGCTACGTGTGTAAAAACTCGCAGCGGGACGGGGAATGAACACCATCGCGCGCCGTTTGCAAGCGCCGCGCTCCAGCAACCGCTCCGGACCGGTTACACGAAATGCGATTATTGAGCCTGACGCAAGCCGCGCCAGCCGACGAGGTTGGTTCCAGCCGCATTGAGCGAGAATCGCGGACCCCCTCCGTTCGACGCCTTTGATTGGAAGCGATTTACTGCTGCAACCGGTAGACTTCGACCAAGCCGACTCCGGTCCCGTTGTTCTTGCCGCGGACCACCGCGGTATATGCCGCTGGCGGGAGGGTCGCGACAATCGCTGACTCGAGGTCGTTGGTCGGCGGAATACCAGTGTCCATGATTTCGCTTTCCTGGGTGCTGCGCCAGTTATCATTGCTGGCCAGGATCGAACCATCGGGATTGTGTAATTCCAGGACTGGATCGGCGAGCTTCCCTGTCACCGGCAGAGAGGGACCAATCGCGCGCACGATCACCTTTGGTGGATCATTTCCAAGGATGATGAAGCCGCCGATCATGACGTTGTCGCCCGTCTGCACCAGACCTCGAGTCGAGATGTTGGCCAACTTCGAGTCAACCGTGGTGTCCAGGTCATAAGCCTCGACCAGCCCGATCCCGGTCGAGTTGTTCACTCCGCTTACAATTGCGGTATAGGCGCCCGGATCGAGACTCATGAGAATGGCCGACTCCATATCGTTCGTCGGCGCAATGGTGCTGTCGATGATCTCCTGCTTGTTCGGGGCGTCTTTCCAGTTGTCGTTGCTCTTCAACAGTGTTCCGGCGCCATCGTGCAGCTCGAGCATCGGGTCGGCCAGCACTCCGGCGAGCGGGAGCGATGGCCCGATCGCTCTCACCATAACTTTCTTGGCTTGCGTGCCAGTGACAATAAAGCCGCCGATCAAAACGTTGTCGCCCGTTTCGACCCGCAACCGAGTGGAGATGTTACCTAGAGTTGTCGGCGTCGGGCTCGGGCTCGGAGCTGCGGTTTGCACTTCAAAAGCGCCGATGTCCGTTCCTTCTCCGTCCGCTGCATTCGGAACCGCGGGATCGTCGAAGGTCCGGGGAAACCCGATCCCGCGCTGATCGGTCGGAAGCACGTCGGTGGGCACGTTGGTAAAACTTTCGCTTGTGCCTTGATCAATGGCGGGACTGCCGAAACGGAGGGCGATCGTTTGGGTGGGCCCGCCGTTGTCCTGCAGTCCGTTAGGATCGAGCAAAGGGTCGAGTGGCGCGGCACTCGTTCCCGTCACATCCGTTGAGCTATCAAAGCCGGTGCTCCCATCGCTTTCGCCGATAAGATTGAATCCCAAGGAAATGAAAGATCCAAGCACATCCTGCGCGCCCTCGGCAGCCGTGTTCAGGGCAACGAGACTGCTTTTTATGATCAGCGACGAGGCGCCCGCAGGGCTGTAAATGGCGGGGTCCGCAAAGTTGCAAATGCCGCCGGCCTGGCTAAGACCGCCTGTTTCCGATTGGACCGCGGCGTTACCGCTGATCGTGCAATTCGTGATACCCATGATGTCGGTATTGAAAATGGCGCCACCCAACCCGCTCGCGCTGTTGTTCGCGAGCGTAGAGTTGGTCACGTTCACTGTGCCGCTCGCGTTGTATATCGCACCACCCACAAAATAATCATCGGTGGCTGTCGTATTGTTACTCAGGGTCGTGTTCCGCAGCGTCACATTCCCCTGGTTGGTATTATAGATTCCGCCGCCGTCTCCTTCAGCTGTATTCCCGGTGATCGTGCTGCTGAAAATATCGATTTGCCCGCCGCCCGTATTGGCGATGCCTCCCCCGTGCACGAAATGCGTGGAGTCAGATCTCCCGACCGAATTGTCGCTGACGACGCAATTGTCGATCGTCATCGTCCCCACGCCGGCGTTCAAGATTCCTCCGCCGGACTGGTCGAACTTGAATCCGCCGCTGATGGTAAAGTTAGAAAGGCTCACGGGCCCCACACTTGACGACCGGAAGATACGAAACGCCACGATACTACGTCGCACGATGAGGTACTCAGGGCCCGGCCCGGAGATGGTCACGGCCTCCGTAATATCGGGGAGTTGCGTGAGCAGTTGAATCGTGCAAACGCCCTCCACGCAACCGAGGTCTGTGTCAGGAATGTCAAAAACGATGTCGTCTGCGCCCGAGTTCGCCTCTGCTTCCGTGATCGCGCCACTCAGTGAGCAACCCGCGGTATTATTGGCACAGGCCCCGGTGACGAGATCGTCGCTCGTGGTGTTGACGGTGTAGGTCAACGCCTGCGCCCTGCTCCCCCAAAGAATCGACAAGGCGATGGACGCGAGGATCAGCCATTTTCTAGTTAGGCGCAGGTTAGACGCGGCATTGAGAAAAGGCAGGCTGGAGAGTTGTGTCTTCATGGGTCTATTTCAATTATCTAACTGATAGGCTTCGACCAGGGCGACGCCGCTGGTGTTGTTCTGTCCCCGGACGATGGCGGTGTAAGCCTCTGGTGGGAGGGTCGCGACAATGGCCGACTCGAGGTTGTCGCTCGGCGCAAGGCCGGTCTCCATGATTTCGCTTTCCTGGGTGCTGCGCCAGTTGTCGTTGCTGGCCAGAATGGAGCCGTCGGGATTGTGCAGTTCCAAAACCGGGTCGGCCAACTTTCCCGTCACGGGGAGGGAAGGACCGAGCGCACGGACAATCACTTTCTGCGCGCTATCGCCCAGAAGGATAAAGCCGCCAATCATGACGTCGTCCCCAGTTTGCACGAAACCGCGAGTGGAGATGTTGGCCAATTGGGAATCGACGCTTCGATCCAGGTCGTAGGCTTCGACCAGACCGACACCGGTGGTGTTGTTCACCCCGCGCAAAATGGCGGTGTAAAGACCCGGATCGAGCGTCGCGAGAATGGCCGACTCCAGATCGTTGGCCGGGGCGATTGTGCTGTCGATGATCTCCTGCTTGTTCGAGGCGTCTTTCCAGTTGTCATTGCTCGCGATGAGCGCCCCGCCTCCGTCGTGCAATTCGAGGAAGGGATCGGCCAGCGCGCCGCCTAGGGGAAGAGAAGGACCGATGGCGCGCAACAGCACCTTCTTTGCTTGGGTGCCGGTAATAATGACCCCGCCGATCAGAACCTTATCATCCGTCTCTACCTGCAGCCGCGTGGAGATATTGCCCAACGTAGTCGGTGTCGGTGTGGGCAAGGGAGCAAAGATGTAGGCCGCCCCGGCAAACGACGCGCTGTTATCCATTTGTTCGCCATCGACTCCGGTGGCCGCGCTGTCCTCGCCAGGAGCACCAACGACGATTGTGTCGCCGGAAATCGCCACCGAACTGCCGAACTGGTCGGCGGCATCGGTATTAGAAGCCTTCAGATAGGCTTGCTGCGTCCAAACGCTATTACTGCGCACAAAGACGTAAGCCGCGCCGGAGTCCTGAATGCTGTTATCTGAGTCGTCACTATTGACTCCGGTCGAGTTACTGTCCTCAAGGTAAGCACCGATCGCGATCGTGTCGCCCGA
Organism: uncultured Verrucomicrobiae bacterium; assembly: GCA_963819975.1. Taxonomy (GTDB): domain Bacteria; phylum Verrucomicrobiota; class Verrucomicrobiia; order Chthoniobacterales; family UBA10450; genus Palsa-1392. The sequence goes on from CAWFYE010000007.1 coordinate 289,789, forward strand.
GACCGCTACCGAGACGCCAAACAGGTCGATGGCATCGGTATTGGAAGCCTTCAGATAGGCTTGTTGGGTCCACAAGCTACTGGAGCGCACAAAGACATAAGCGGCGCCGGAGTCCCGAACGCTGTCATCTGAGTCGTCACCGTTGACCCCTGTAGCGTTGCTGTCCTCTTGGACGGCACCGATCGCGATCGTGCCGCCCGAGACCGCTACCGAGGCGCCAAACAGGTCGCTGAGATCGGTATTGGAGGCCTTCAGATAGGCTTGCTGCGTCCAAACGCCATTACTGCGCACAAAGACATAAGCGGCGCCGGAGTCCTGAACGCTGTTATCGGATTGGTTACCGTCGACACCTGTGGCGGCGCTGTCCTCTCCGGTCGCAGTAATGACGATCGTGTCGCCCGAAATCGCCACCGAACCGCCGAACCCGTCCCCGGCGTCGGTATTGGAGGCCTTCAAATAGGCCTGTTGCGCCCAGGCTCCGCCGCTGCCGCGAAAAAAGACATACGCTGCACCGGCACTCGACGCGCTGTTATCAAATTGATTGCCGTTGACCCCGGTGGCGTTGCTATCCTCTCCGAACGCGCTAATGACGATCGTATTCCCCGAGATCGCTACTGAAGAACCAAACTGGTCGAATGCATTGGTGTTGGAGGCCTTGAGGTAAGCTTGTTGGGTCCAAACGTCACCATTGCGGACAAAGACGTAAGCTGCTCCGGCACTCGACGCGCTGTTATCAGCCTGGTTGCCATTTAAGCTGTCTTCGCCAGAAGCACCAATGACGATCGTGTCGCCCGAAATCGCCACCGAATTGGCGAAACTGTCGAAACCAGTATTTTCAGTATTGGAGGCTTTAAGGTAAGCTTGTTGAGTCCAACCGGCACCATTGCGGATGAAGACGTAGGCCGCTCCAGCAAACGGCGCGCTGTTATCGGATTGGTCGCCGTCGACACCTGTGGCGGCGCTGTCCTCTCCGGGCGCAGCAATGACGATCGTGTCGCCCGAGATCGCCGCGCGCTTGCCAAAGCTGTCGTCCATATCGGTATTGGAAGCTTTTAAGTAAGCTTGTTGGGCAAGGGGATCGAACGCCGCCGGAAGAGCCGCTCTATGCTCCGGCTGGACCAGGGACGGTCGGCTGACTCTGGTAGCCGTGGAGCCGTCGATCGCGGGAACCGCGGCGCGCCGATGCGCTTCATAAAGTGCTCGAATGCTTTGCCAATCCGTCGCGCTCAGTCCTTCGGGAACCGCGGCAGGATTACTCAGATATTGGGTCTGTCCGGCCGGGCCAGCCTGGAGCGGCGGGGCAAAGAGGAACGAGCATGGCACCAGCCAGACGCAGATTAGAGCGAATAATTTCATAAGTAATCCTTATTTTCCCCGAAGGTTCCGCGGCGGGTGGGCTACAAAGCGAAGATGACGCCGCATTTAGTTCTCCAGTCGATAGGCTTCGACCAGGGCGACGCCGCTGGTGTTGTTCTGTCCCCGGACGATGGCGGTGTAAGCCTCTGGTGGGAGGGTCGCGACAATGGCCGACTCGAGGTTGTCGCTCGGCGCAAGGCCGGTCTCCATGATTTCGCTTTCCTGGGTGCTGCGCCAGTTGTCGTTGCTGGCCAGAATGGAGCCGTCGGGATTGTGCAGTTCCAAAACCGGGTCGGCCAACTTTCCCGTCACGGGGAGGGAAGGACCGAGCGCACGGACAATCACTTTTTGGGCGCTATCGCCCAGAAGGATGAAGCCGCCAATCATGACGTTGTTCCCAGTTTGCACGAAACCGCGAGTGGAGATATTGGCCAATTGGGAATCGACGCTTCGATCCAGGTCGTAGGCTTCGACCAGACCGACACCGGTGGTGTTGTTCACCCCGCGCAAAATGGCGGTGTAAAGACCCGGATCGAGCGTCGCGAGAATGGCCGACTCCAGATCGTTGGCCGGGGCGATTGTGCTGTCGATGATCTCCTGCTTGTTCGAGGCGTCTTTCCAGTTGTCATTGCTCGCGATGAGCGCCCCGCCTCCGTCGTGCAATTCGAGGAAGGGATCGGCCAGCGCGCCGCTTAGGGGAAGAGAAGGGCCGATGGCGCGCAAGAGCACCTTCTTTGGTTCGGTGCCGGTAATAATGACTCCGCCGATCAGAACCTTATCATCCGTCTCTACCTGCAGCCGCGTTGAGATATTGCCCAACGTAGTGGGTGTTGGCGTCGGTGTCGGCGTGGGCAAGAAAGCAAAGACGTAGGCCGCCCCGGCACTTGGCGCGCTGTTATCCATTTCGTCGCCGTCAATCCCGATAGCGTTGCTATCCTCGAGGAACGCCCCGGCTACCGCGCTCTGACCGGAGATGGCCACAAATCGGCCAAACGCGTCATCGGCCCCGGGATGAGAAGCTTTCAAATAAGCCTGCTGGCTCCAGGTAAGGCCACTACGCGAGTAAAGATAGGCCGCGCCGGAACCAAACGCGCTGTTATCGCTCTGGTCATCGCTCACGCCGGAGGCCTCCAAGACTGCTCCAACCACCGCAAGCTCGCCGGAAATCGCCACCGACTGACCGAAATAGTCCTCGGCATCGGTATTGGAAGCTTTCAAATAAGCCTGTTGACTCCAGGTGGCGCCATTGCGCACAAAAACGTAGGCCGCGCCCGCCTCGACGGCGTCATTGTTGCTCTCGTCACCGTTAACTCCAGTGGCCGCGCTGGCCTCCTGGACCGCCCCGACGATCACGGTCTCCTCTGAGATGGCCACCGACTGACCGAAATTGTCACCGGCCTCGGTATTGGAAGCTTTGAGATAAGCCTGCTGAGTCCAAGTGGTGCCATCGCGCACGAAAACATAGGCCGCGCCCGAATCAGACGCATTGTTGTCGCCTTGGTCTCCGTTGACCCCGGTGGCGTGGCTGTCCTCCCCAACCGCCGCGACGACCACGCTCGAACCGGAGACAGACACTGACTGACCGAACTCGTCATCGGCATCGGTATTGGAAGCTTTGAGGTAAGCCTGCTGGCTCCACGTGGTGCCATCACGCACGAAGACGTAGGCCGCGCCCGAACCGTCCGCGCTGTTATCGTCCTGGTCACCATCAACCTCGGTGGCGTTACTGTCCTCCCCATCCGCAGCGATTACGATGGTATCGCCGGAAATCGCCACCGAACCACTGAAATGGTCTCTGGCATTGGTGTTTGAGGCCTTGAGGTAGGCCTGCTGGGTCCAGGTCTTACCATTGCGCACGAAGACATAGGCCGCGCCCGCTTCATCGGCGTGGTTGTCGCTCTGGTCCCCGTTAATCCCGGTCGCATCGCTGGACTCGAAAAGTGCCCCTACCACCACTGTATCTCCGGAAATCGCGAGCTTATTACCGAAAGAATCAAACGCCTCGGTATTGGAAGCTTTCAAATAAGCCTGCTGACTCCAAGTGCTACCGTTGCGCACGAAAACATAGGCCGCTCCGGAACCCGCTGCGCTGTTGTCAGTCTCGTCACCGTCAATCCCAGTGGCGTTGCTGTCCTCCGTGGGTGCCCCAACGACGACAGTGTCGCCGGAAATGGCCACCGCAAAACCGAATTCGTCATTGGCGTCGGTATTGAAAGCTTTTAAGTAAGCTTGTTGGGCAAGGGGATCGTTCGCCGCCGGAAGAGCTGCTCTGCGCTCCGACTGGACCAGGGACGGTCGGCTGACTCTGGTAGCCGTGGAGCCGTCGATCGCGGGAACCGCGGCGCGCCGATGCGCTTCATAAAGTGCTCGAATGCTTTGCCAATCCGTCGCGCTCAGTCCTTCGGGAACCGCGGCAGGATTACTCAGATATTGGGTCTGTCCGGCCGGGCCAGCCTCGAGCGGCGGGGCCAAAGAGAACAAGCATGGCGCCAGCCAGACGCAGATTAGAGCGAATAATTTCATTAGTAATCCTTATTTTTCCGAAGGTCCCTGGTTAGAAACGTCATCGTGAAGTAATGCGAGATTCCGGGCGAAATCGTGCAATCGAGCAGGGAGTGGGAACCCACAAATCCGAGGCGGCCAAGGGGAAGAGGCGGGTCGACGGTGAAATCCTCGCGAAAGTTGGATGCGTCCACCAGTTGGGTGAACCTTGGATTTCAGAAGGTCAATAATCCAAATCGGCGTCAGTTCTCCAGTCGATAGGCTTCGACCAGGGCGACGCCGCTGGTGTTGTTCTGGCCCCGGACGATGGCGGTGTAAGCCTCTGGCGGGAGGGTCGCGACAATGGCCGACTCGAGGTTGTCGCTCGGCGCAAGGCCGGTCTCCATGATTTCGCTTTCCTGGGTGCTGCGCCAGTTGTCGTTGCTGGCCAGAATGGAGCCGTCGGGATTGTGCAGTTCCAGGACCGGGTCGGCCAACTTTCCCGTCACGGGGAGGGAAGGACCGAGCGCACGGACAATCACTTTTTGGGCGCTATCGCCCAGAAGGATGAAGCCGCCAATCATGACGTTGTTCCCAGTTTGCACGAAACCGCGAGTGGAGATATTGGCCAATTGGGAATCGACGCTTCGATCCAGGTCGTAGGCTTCGACCAGACCGACACCGGTGGTGTTGTTCACCCCGCGCAAAATGGCGGTGTAAAGACCCGGATCGAGCGTCGCGAGAATGGCCGACTCCAGATCGTTGGCCGGGGCGATTGTGCTGTCGATGATCTCCTGCTTGTTCGGGGCGTCTTTCCAGTTGTCATTGCTCGCGATGAGCGCCCCGCCTCCGTCGTGCAATTCGAGGAAGGGATCGGCCAGCGCGCCGCCTAGGGGAAGAGAAGGGCCGATGGCGCGCAAGAGCACCTTCTTTGGTTCGGTGCCGGTAATAATGACCCCGCCGATCAGAACCTTATCATCCGTCTCTACCTGCAGCCGCGTGGAGATATTGCCCAACGTAGTGGGTGTCGGTGTCGGTGTTGGCACCGCCGTAAAGACGTAGGCTGCGCCAGCCTCCTCGGCGCTGTTATCCGTTTGATCGCCATTGACTCCAGTGACGGCGCTATCCTCTAAGTACGCACCAACGGCGATTGTCTCACCTGAGATTCCGACTGATCTACCAAAGAAATCTCCGCTATCGGTATTGGAAGCCTTTAAATAGGCTTGTTGTGTCCAGACGCCATTGGTGCGCATAAAGACGTAAGCCGCGCCGGCTTCATCGAGGCTATTATCCGTTTCGTCGCCATCCACGCTGGTGGCGTTACTCGCCTCCCCCTCAGCACCGATAACCGCCATATCACCTGAGATCGCTACGAAATTGCCAAACAACCCGCCGATATCGGTGTTGGAGGCTTTGAAGTAGGCTTCTTGCGACCAGTCGCTGACCCCATTGCTATCGATACGTCTAAAGACATAGGCTGCGCCGGAGCTAGGCGAGCTGTTATCTGACCCGTCTCCATTGACCCCCGTGGCTTTGCTGTCCTCCAGGAAAGCACCAGCGACCAGGGTGTCGTCCGAGATCGCTACTGAATAGCCAAACGCGTCGCCGGCGTCAGTATTGGAGGCCTTCAAATAGGCTTGTGGCGCCCAGACTCCGTTGGCGCGGGAAAAGACGTAGGCCGCGCCCGCTTCCGCGACGCTATTATCCGTCTCGTCCCCGTCGACCCCGGTGGCGTTGCTGTCCTCATTAGGCGCACCAACCACGATCGTGTCACTTGAAATCGCTACCGAGTAGCCGAACTGGTCGATGGCATCGGTATTGGCAGCTTTCAGATAAGCCTGTTGCGTCCAAACGCCATTGCTGCGGAAAAAGACGTAGGCTGCCCCGGCAAATAACGCGCTGTTATCCGCCTGGTCGCCATCCACTCCGGTGGCGTTGCTCGACTCATTGGGGGCACCGACGACGATCGTGTCGCTCAAGATGGCTACGGAAAAGCCAAAACGGTCGATGGGATCGGTATTAGAAGCTTTCAAATAGGCTTGTTGGGTCCAGATGCCGTTGCTGCGCGTAAAGACGTAGCCAGCACCAGCCTCCAACGCGCTGTTATCAAATTGGTTGCCGCTTATTCCGGTTGCGTTGCTGTCTTCAATCGGAGCACCAACGACGATCGTGTCGCCCGAGATCGTTACGGAAGTGCCAAACCCGTCACCCACGTCGGTATTTGAAGCTTTGAGGTAGGCTTGCTGGGTCCAAACGTCCCGATCGCGTACGAAGACATAAACCGCCCCCGCATTCGGCGCACCGTTGTCAGATTGATCGCCGTTTACTCCGGTCGCGGCGCTCGCCTCAGAACAGGCGCCAATCACCACCGTGTCTCCTGAAATCGCTACGGAAACGCCAAATAGGTCGTTAGGGTCGGTGTTGGAGGCTTTCACGTAGGCTTGCTGGGAAAGAGGATCCAGCGGTGCCGGAGCCGCCGGTTGACGATTCGCCTCGTAAATCGCTCGAATGCTTTGCCAATCCGTCGCGCTTAGTCCTTCGGGAACCGCGGCAGGATTACTCAGGTATTGGGTCTGTCCGGCCGGACCAGCCTGGAGCGGCGGGGCAAAGAGGAACAAGCATGGCACCAGCCAGACGCAGATTAGAGCGAATAATCTCATTAGTAATCCTTATTTTTCCCGAAGGTTCCGCGGCGGGTGGGCTACAAAGCGAAGATGACGCCGCATTTAGTTCTCCAGTCGATAGGCTTCGACCAGGGCGACGCCGCTGGTGTTGTTCTGGCCACGGACGATGGCGGTGTAAGCCTCTGGTGGGAGGGTCGCGACAATGGCCGACTCGAGGTTGTCGCTCGGCGCAAGGCCAGTCTCCATGATTTCGGTTTCCTGGGTGCTGCGCCAGTTGTCGTTGCTGGCCAGAATGGAGCCGTCGGGATTGTGCAGTTCCAAAACCGGGTCGGCCAACTTTCCCGTCAACGGGGAGGGAAGGACCGAGCGCACGGACAATCACTTTCTGCGCGCTATCGCCCAGAAGGATAAAGCCGCCAATCATGACGTCGTCCCCAGTTTGCACGAAACCGCGAGTGGAGATGTTGGCCAGTTGGGAATCGACGCTTCGATCCAGGTCGTAGGCTTCGACCAGACCGACACCGGTGGTGTTGTTCACCCCGCGCAAAATGGCGGTGTAAAGACCCGGATCGAGCGTCGCGAGAATGGCCGACTCCAGATCGTTGGCCGGGGCGATTGTGCTGTCGATGATCTCCTGCTTGTTCGGGGCGTCTTTCCAGTTGTCATTGCTCGCGATGACCGCCCCGCTTCCGTCGTGCAATTCGAGGAAGGGATCGGCCAGCGCGCCGCTTAGGGGAAGAGAAGGACCGATGGCGCGTAAGAGCACCTTCTTTGGTTGGGTGCCGGTAACAATGACTCCGCCGATCAGAACCTTATCATCCGTCTCTACCTGCAGCCGCGTGGAGATATTGCCCAAAGTAGTGGGAGTCGGTGTCGGTGTTGGCAACGCCGTAAAGACGTAGGCCGCCCCGGCACCTGGCGCGCTATTATCCATTTGGTCGCCATCGACTCCGGTGGCGGCGCTGTCCTCACTACCACCCACGACAATTGTCTCTCCTGAGACTCCCACTGGGAAGCCAAAGAAGTCGCCAGCATCGGTATTGGAAGCCTTCAGATAGGCTTGTTGCGTCCAGAGGCTATCGGTGCGCGTGAAAAGGTAAGCTGCGCCGGCGCTCGGAACGCCATTGTCCAGCTGGTTGCCATCGACTCCGGTGGCGTTGCTGTCCTCTTGGTATGCACCGACGATGATCGTGTCGCCCGAAATCGCGACGGAATAGCCAAAGTCGTCGCCAGCATCGGTGTTGGAGGCTTTCAAATAGGCCTCTTGCGTCCAAACGCTGAAGTTGATGAAATCTCTGCGCCCAAACACATAGGCCGCACCAGCGAAAGGCGCGCTGTTATCCGCCTGGTCGCCGCTGACTCCGGTGGCACCACTGGACTCGAACGGAGCACCAACGACGATCAAGTTGCCCGAGATCGCTACGGAAAAGCCAAACTCGTCGCCAACATCGATGTTGGAGGCTTTCAAATAGGCCTCTTGCGTCCAAACGCCGTTAGCGCGGACAAAAACATAGGCTGCTCCAGAAAACACCGCACTGTTATCCGGCTCGTTGCCATTGCTGGATTCTTCACGAGCACCGATGGCGACCCGGTCCGCCGAGATCGCCACTGAGAAGCCAAACTCGTCGCCAACATCGGTGTTGGAGGCTTTCAAATAGGCCTGCTGTGACCAGATACCGCCGCTGCTGCGGAAAAAGACATAGGCTGCTCCGGAATCCGTCGCGTTATTATCGAATTGGTCGCCATCCACTCCGGTGGCGCTGCTATCCTCAGCGAAGGCGCCGACGACGATCGTGTCGCCCGAGATCGCGACGGAATAACCAAACAGGTCGAGACTATCGGTGTTGGAAGCTTTCAGATAGGCTTGCTGCGTCCAGACACCGCCACTACGAACAAAAACGTAGGCTGCTCCGGAATTCAAACCGCTGTTATCAGCCTGATTGCCGTTTACTCCGGTAGAGAAGCTGTCCTCGAGATTTGCCCCAACGACGATCGTGTCGCCCGAGATCGCGACGGAAAGACCAAACTGGTCGCCAGCATCGGTATTGGAGGCCTTCAAATAAGCTTGCTGCGACCAAACGCCGCTGGTCCGGACAAAAACGTAGGCTGCTCCGGAATCTGACGCGCCGTTGTCGGACTGGTCGCCGTTTACTCCGGTAGAGACGCTGTCCTCGGTTTTTGCCCCAATGACCACCGTGTCGCCCGAGATCGCGACGGAATAACCAAACTGGTCGCCAGCATCGGTGTTGGAAGCTTTCAGATAGGCTTGCTGGGCAAGGGGATCCAGCGTCACCAGAGCCGCCGGTTGGCGATTCGCCTGGTAAAGTGCTCGAATGCTTTGCCAATCCGTCGCGCTCAGTCCTTGGGGAACCGCCGCAAAATTACTCAGGTATTGAGTTTGTCCGGCCGGGCCAGCCTGGAGCGGCGGGGCAAAGAGGAACACGCATGGCACCGGCCAGACGCAAACTAGTGCGAACAATTTCATTGGTAATCCTTATTTTTCCGAAGGTTCCTGGTTAGAAACGTCATCGTGAAGTAATGCGAGATTCCGGGCGAAATCGTGCAATCGAGTGGGGAGTGGGAACCCACAAATCCGAGGCGGCCAAGGGGAAGAGGCCGAATGAGCGATAGCGGTTTCTCTAGCCTGAGACGCTGCCGGCAAACTCCAAACGAGTCGACTCCAGCGCGGCGGCGCCTTTGCGCAACGCCGCTACACAGTCATTCCGCTGTCCCCGCGCCGGTGATGGCGCAGAACAACCAGGCCCGGGCGTGGGCCCAGTAATTTTTCGCCGTGCGCACGGAAATGCCGAGCGCGTCGGCGACTTCGTCATGGGTCAGCCCGACGAAATAACGCAGCTTCACCACTTCGGCTTCGAGCGGGTGCGCGGCGGCGAGCTGCTCGAGCGCCTCGTTGACAGCAAGGAGCTGGTCGTCGTCGCCGGGAAATGGTGACTCCACTTGCTCCAGGTCCACGCGCTGCTGGCCGCCGCCGTGACGCACGGCTTGTCTGCGTCGAGCGCGTTCGATGAGAATCCGTCGCATTGCCTCGGCCGCGGCCGCGAAAAAGTGTGCGCGGTTTTGGAACATCGGCGACTGATTGCCAACGAGCCGCAACCAGGCTTCGTGGACGAGCGCCGTCGGTTGGAGCGTTTGCCCCGCCACTTCATGGGCCATCTTGCTCGCAGCGAGCCGGCGCAATTCATGATACACCAGCGGCAACAGTTGCTCGGCGGCGTTGGCATCGCCTTTTTCGATGGCGTTGAGCAGTTGGGTCGCCTCATTCACGCTCGCCCGCATGTTGCAGCGAGGCTGGCAGCAATCGCCCCGATCGTCACGACGATTTTCTGTCCGGAGTCTTAGATCGAAGTGTTCGGAGATTGTCGGGTTGTGAATCGTCCTCGTTCTCGTCCCTCGGAAAGCAACGGAAAATCGAGGACGACGACGAGAACGAACGATAATGACAAGACCGACAACAACCAACACTACCGTCTCAGATTCCAACGGCAATCAAACGGTGAGGCGGACTACGAATTCGCGCCCTTTACCGCTTCGACCGTTTCCGCATGCTCTTTCCCGAGCGACGATTCCAAATGTTTCACTGCCGACGCGTAAGTCGCGCTCGCTTCGTCGACCTTGCCTTGCGCCTTGAGGGCGCGCGCCAAGCCCAGGTAGGCACGGCCAATCCAGGAGGTCATCGTGTCCGGTCCGGCGGCTTTCTGCGCCAGCGCCAATGCCTGCGCCGAGTCCGACCGCGCTTCCTCGAACTGCTGCAATTGCATGCGAACCCTTGCCCGGCGCGTCAGGTAAATCATCAGCCGGTCGCGGCCTTCCGGCGTCGCCTCGCAAATGGCAATGGCGTCGTTCGCGCTGGCGAGGGCGGCCTGAGGATCGCCGCGCGCCAGGTCGAGCAGTGAATGTTGCGATGCAACGGCGGCAAACCCGATGTGGCCGGGCGGGAACAATTTTTTCCAGCGCGACTCGAGCTCGCCCAGCGCCCCGGCGGCCCGATCGAGTTGTCCCAGTTCGCGGTCAGCTGTCCCGCGAACGTTCAGGCACATGCTGACCACGTTCTCCGCGCCCTGGCGACGCGCCTTGGCCTCGGCGCGATCGACGCACTCTAAAGCTTCAGGGAAACGTTGAAGTTCAGCCAGGGTGCGTGCCAGATTATTGAGCAGCATCGGCGAAACGGTTTCCGCATTACCCTCGGCGGTTTCGATCGCGACGGCCTGGCGGTAAAGGCGTTCGGCTTGGAGCGGCTGACCCAGAACCTCAACCGCGACAGCCCAGTTGTTCAACAGTGTCGCGGCTTTATCCGTTTTGCCGCGGCCAAGTGCGGAGAGCTGCTTGAAAGCCGCTGCGAAAGCGTTCGCCGCCTGGCGATTCCGTCCCGCCTGGCGATACGATTCGGCAATATCCATCGCCACAGTCAACTCCAGCAACGGCGAGCCTTGACCCGATTCGCGAAGCAACCGTTGCGCGACTAGGGCGCGTTGGATTCCCAACTCTGCCTCGCCGTGCTCGCGGGCGACATGACTGCCGCGCAGCAGACAGAAAATTCGCGCCAACGTGTAGCGAGGCGCGTCGCCCAGTTCCGCCAACGCTTCCTCGATGAGCTTCTCGCCGTGGGCATACTCGCCGGTGCCGGCAATGGTATCGCCGTAGGCGGCAGCGGCCTTGGCGCGGACTTCCGGTTCAGGCCGCCCGCGCGAAAGTGTGTAGGCCTTACCGAGCAACTCGCGCGCTTTCACGTGTTGCTCCTGTTGTTCGTATTGCTGGCCAATTGCGATCAGGAGTTCCACGCGATTGTCGTCGGGTCCTCCGGTTTGCTGGTCAATCAGGCGTTCGGCCCGCGCCATAAGATCGCCGACCGTGAACGATTTGCCGGCAGGCGCAGCGTCGGAGAGCAGAAACGAGTTGAGATCGTTGATCGCTTCGGCACGGGAAAGCTGGCGAAGCGCGAAATCGCGTTCCTGCTTCGCTGCCCGCGCCGCTTCGTCCGCGCGACGGCGCTGCGCTTCCTCTAATCGAGCGTGCTGCGTGGCTCGGCGTGCCTGCATAATCGTGCCGGTCAACCCGCCAACCAGCGCCACGAAAATCAAACTCGCGAACGTGACGGAGGCACGGTGACGTCGGACAAACTTCGCCACGCGATAAGCCTGCGTGTCCGGCCGAGCGAGCACTGGTTGGTGATGCAGATACCGCTCGATGTCCATCGCCAATCCGTTGGCCGTCTCGTAGCGGCGGGCGCGATCTTTTTGCAGGCATTTCATCACGATCCAATCCAAGTCGCCGCGGACGAGATGGATCAAGTGCGGCGGCTGCGATCCGCGATTCTCTGCAACAGTTGTCAGATCGCTGGCCACCATCGCGCTAAGTCGGGTGGACGGACGGACCGGGTCTTTCTCGCGAATGGTGCGGCGCATTTCGTCCAGGCCGGAAGCGAGCAATTCCTTTTGCGCAAACGGCGTCTGCCCTGTGAGCAGTTCGTAGAGGAGCACGCCGAGGCTATAGATGTCGCTGCGAGTGTCCACTTCGACATCGGTCATCACCGCCTGCTCCGGACTCGTGTAAGCCGGCGTGCCGATGAATTGTTCGAAGGCGGTAAAAAACGTTTGGTCCGTCAACTTGCCTTGCGTTGCCTTCGCGATCCCAAAATCAATCACCTTTGGCACCGGCATGCCGTCGTTCACCGGGACCAAAATGTTGGTCGGTTTGATGTCACGATGAATGATGCCCTTTTGATGGGCATGCTGGATGGCGTGACAAACCTGAATGAAGAGGTTGAGCCGTTCTTCGGTGGAAACTTTGTTCTCATCGCAGAAATCGGTCACCTTCACACCGCGCACCAATTCCATGACGAAGTAGGGACGGCCGGTGTCCGTCGCGCCGGCATCAAACACTTTGGCAATGTTCGGATGATCCATCATCGCCAGCGCCTGCCGCTCGGCTTCGAAGCGGGCGATGACTTCCTTCGTGTCCATGCCCAGCTTGATGACCTTGAGGGCTACTCGGCGATGAACCGGTTCCTGCTGTTCCGCCATGTAAACCACGCCGCAGCCGCCTTCGCCGATTTGCTGAAGGAGTTTGTAGCGCCCGACTTGATCGCCGCACGTTTTTCCCGGCGGTTCCAGCTGGCTTCTATCGGCGTTTAACTCTACCGGAGCAGGCCCGGGTGAAGTTACGGTGGACCTGTCGAGTGGCTCCTCCAAAAAAGCGCCCGCGCGTTCGTGCGCCTCAAGTAATGCTGCCACGCGGCCCAATATTTCGGCATCGTCGCGGCAGCTTTCGCTCAAGTAGCCGGCGCGCTCGTTTGCCGGCAGCTCCAACGCCGCATTGAACACCAGCACTTCCCGGCTCGGCGAATCAGTCATGGAACGGCCTCATCCCCCTTTAATGCGAAATGCGATGCAAAAAAGGGAAAACGAAATATAACGCAGCCTCACAGCCCTATTGTGGCCGAGCGTTCAACGGCAACAATATCAACGAGTCGAGGATCGTCTATCCCTCCTCGACCGCATTGGGTAACTCGTTGCGATCCTCTGGACGACGAGGAAAATGTTGTGTCAGGAGCTGGCCCGCTTCTCGGATCGCGTGCACGACCGCTTCGGTGAAATTGTGCGCCTGAAGATGGGTCCCCATCGTTTCGGCCAGCGCCTGCCAGAACGGGTCCCCGCATTTCTCGTGCACGCCCTTGTCGCCGATGACGGCAAATTTTTGCGCGCGCGGCGCGACGAAAATGAGGACGGCATTCCGCTCGCGCGTCCGGGACATGCCCAGTCTTTCGAACTGCTGGCGGGCCGCGCCGACGGGATCGGCCACCTCCCCGCGCTGGATGAAGACGCGGATCTCGCCCGAGGTCGTCGCCTCCGCCCCGACGATCGCCTGCACGATGCGCTCGTGTTCCAGTTTCTCCATGAATTCCTTCGTGCGCATGGTTACCAGCTCGATCCTGCCCCGCCACCGCCGAAACTTCCGCCCCCACCGCTGAACCCGCTGAAGCCGCCGCCTCCGCTGGAACTGCCGCCGCCACCTCCGAATCCGCCGATGTAAGGCCCGCCCCAGCCGCTATAGCCGTAGCCGCGGCGTCCGCGCCGGCCCGACCGACTGAGAATAATAAAGACAATCACAATGAGCACAAAAACGATCAGTGGGATGGGCAGACCGCTGCCAGTGGCTTCACTTTCCTTTCGCGTTTTGCCGGTGCCTTTGTACTCGCCGCGCACCGCCTGCATCATTGCCGTCACGCCTGCCTTCAACCCGCCAGCGTAATCGTCCTGCTTAAAGTGCGGCGCGATGACGTTATGTGTGATATCCCACGCCGTCGCATCCGGGAGCGCGCCTTCGAGCCCGTAACCGGTCTGGATAAACATCTGATGGTCGGCCACGAAAACGAAAAGGACTGCGCCATTGTTGCGGTCTTTCTGGCCGACTCCCCAGGTTTGCGCGATCCGTTGCGTGTAATCGGCGACCGACGATTCGCTCTGCATCGAGCGATAGATCACCACCAGGATTTGATTTGAAGTCTCGCGCTCGAATTGCGCGAGTTGTTCGTTCAACTCCGAGGCCGTCCCCTGGTTGACGACGCCGGCATAATCGTTGAAATAGCGGTCCGGTTTGGACGGCATCGTCTCGGCCGCGAGCACGCCGATCATTCCCGCGAAAATCGCGAGAATAAGAGCCATTGAACGCAGTCGCGTCATTTCTAACCCCGAGCGCCGGCGGCTCCGGGACACGGTCTCACGGCGTCGCAGCGGCGGTCGCGGCAGGAGCCGGTGCGGGACTTCCGAAATCAAATTTCACCGCGGGCGCCTTTTCGCTACCGGCTTGCGCGGTGAAGAAAGGTCGCTCCTTGAATCCAAACATCTTGTTCAACATGTTGGTCGGGAACCTCTGCATGTAGGTGTTGTACTCCTGCACTGCTGCGTTGAAATTATTGCGCTCCACCGAGATTCGATTCTCCGTCCCTTCGAGTTGCGCCTGCAAGGCCTGGAACGCCTCGGTCGCACGCAGTTGCGGATAATTTTCGCTCACCACGAGCAGACGGGAGAGTGCGTTGCTCAGTTGTCCCTGCGCCGCCTGGAATTGTTCAAGCTGGGCGGCATCCGTTGGCGCCTTGGTCGGATCAAGTTTCACCTGCCCGACGCTGGCGCGCGCATTCGTCACCTCAGTGAGGGTGGATTTCTCGAAATTGGCCGCGCCTTGCACCGTGCTGACGAGATTTGGAATCAAATCCGCGCGACGTTGATAAACCGACTGCACGTCGGCCCATTTCTTGTTCACGTTATTCTCCAGCGTGACAAGTTTGTTATAACTCCCGCAGCCGGTGAATCCGAAGATTGCTACTATCGCGCCCAACAGGCCCAAGGATCTCATCACAGATTTGTTCATCATAGGATTTTCCGGATAGAATCGCCGTCCCGCACGCAAAGTCACGCTATAACAAGTGCGTTTCCTCGGCGACCGGGTTGTTTTCTTTGGCGGGCTCCGTGATTTCTTCAGTCTCAACCTGTGCCTTCGGCAGGTCGCGTCGCTTCAGTTCCTCGGAGTTCGGCAGTTCGTCGAGATTGCGCAAACCGAAGTGCTCGAGAAAAAATTGCGTCGTTTCGTAAAGCAGCGGCCGTCCCGGGATCTCGGCCCGGCCCGCGATTTTCACCAGGCCGCGCTCCATGATGGTCTGCAGCACGCTTTCGATCGCGACCCCGCGGACCGCTTCGACATCGGCCCGCGTGATCGGCTGTCGATAGGCGATGATGGCGAGCGTCTCGAGCGCAGGCGGGCTCAGCCGCGCCGGCTTCGCGGCCGGGAAAAGCTGCCGGACCCAGCGGGCATATTGCGGGTCGCTCGCCAATTGCCAGCCCTCCGCTTTTTCAAGGAGCTGGAAGGCGCGCTCCTGCTCGATGTACTCGATTTTCAGCTGTTCGAGCGCGGCGGAGACTTCGGCCTCGTTCGTCTTCGCAAATTCGTTAGGCGTGAGCTCATCTTCCGCTCCGGCGCTCTTGATCGCCGCAACCAACTCGCGCGCGGTGAGTGGTTTTTGGGCGCTGATCAGGAGGGCTTCGGTCACTTGCGAGAGATTCATGAGGTCGAATCAGGAAAGCAGGAAAGCAGGAAAAAGAAAATCGGAGTTAAGAAAGGCCGATCGCACTCTCGATCGCTCGCGCAATCTCGTCCGCCTGCCGATCAATCTGCGCCATGTCCCGCCCTTCTATCAGGAGCCGGATCTTGGGCTCGGTCCCGGAGTAACGGAGAAGGACGCGGCCTTTTCCGTGCAGGTCTTTTTCCGCCGCCTGCACCAGCTTCGCGATCTCCGGCAATGTCTCGAGCGGCGGTTTTTCTTTCACCCGCAGATTGCGTTGTGCCTGCGGATATTTCGTCAGGCACTTCTTTAGTTCGCTCAACGGCTTCCCGGTCGCCTGCATGATGCGCAAAATCTGAAGCGCGCTGATGATGCCGTCGCCCGTGGTGGTGAAATCCCGGAAAATCATGTGCCCGCTTTGTTCGCCGCCCAGGTTCAGGTTTTGCCGCACCATCTCCTCGATCACGTAGCGGTCGCCCACTTTCGTGCGGATGACTTTGCCTCCGTGAGGAGCGAGAGCTTCATCGAGCCCGAAGTTGCTCATGACCGTGGCGACGAGCGTGTTCTGCGCGAGCTGACCGCGGCCTAACAAGTCGACCGAAGCGATAGCGAGAATCTCGTCGCCGTCGACCAGTTCACCTTCTTCATCGCAAAGCAGCACACGATCGGCGTCGCCGTCGTTCGAGATCCCGACCATCGCGCCGCTTTCCCTCACGAGTCGCTGAATCTCCGCTGGATAGGTGCTGCCACAGTTCGCGTTGATGTTCGTCCCGTTCGGCTGGTTGTGCGCGACGGTCAGCTCCGCCCCCAGCTCGCGCAAAATGCAGGGTGTCGATTTGTAACCGGCGCCGTTCGCGACATCGACCGCGATCCGCATTTTCTCGAGCGACATTTTTCTCGGGAAACTCGCTTTCGCATACTCCACATAACGCCCGAGCGCGTCGTCGATCCGGGTCGCACGCCCGATCTTTTTCGCCGTTGGCCGGATGGAATCAATCTCGCCCGTGAAGACGAGCTGCTCGATTTTTTGCTCGATCTCATCGTCGAGCTTGTAGCCGTCGTGCCGGAAAAACTTGATCCCGTTATCCTCATACGGGTTGTGCGAAGCGGAGAGGACGATCCCGGCATCGGCCCGCAACGAGCGGGTGATGTAAGCGACCCCCGGAGTCGGCAGCGGGCCGATCAGGAGGACATCCACGCCTAACGACGTGATCCCGGCGACGAGCGCGTTTTCGAGCATGTAACCGGAGAGCCGGGTGTCTTTTCCGAGCACGATCTTGGGCCGCAACCCGGCCGGATGGGCCTGTGGGTTGAGCGCGGTGAAGACATGCGCCGCCGCGCGTCCGAGCTTGAGCGCGGTCTCGGCCGTGACCGGCTCGACATTCGCCACTCCGCGCACCCCGTCGGTGCCAAAGATTTTCTTCGGCGTCATTTGCCCGTCCCTCCGCTCGCTTTCTCCCGGTCGTAGTCGCTGAAAAAGACGCATTCGCCCTCGGGTCCAAGGAGCGAGCCCCATTTGAGGGAAAACTTCTTCAAATCGATCGTCCGCAGGATGAACGCCGCCCAGTCCTTGTATTCCCCTTTCATGATGTCGTGCAAAGTGTTCTCGCTCCCGCTCACCGGGGTCAAATACAGACCGTTGATCGGACCGCCGAGCACCTTGTAATCATTCAATTCATTGAAGAGAGCAACGCTCTCCGGCAACCAGACCGCGCGCCGATCGGCATACCACGCGACTGCTGCCGGCATGTCGGTTGCGATGATTTCATCGGGTGCCATCCAGGTGTTGATCCCGGAGATAAAGGGAGGCGCGTAGGGCGGCCAGTGAACGCTCGGTTTTGCACGCGCCAGAGCCAGGTTGGAAATCATCGGCCATGCGGACAAGGCAAAAAGCGCCGCCAGAAACCCGATCCGTGGGAGACGGCCAGGGATCTCGAGGCGGTTCCATTGCACGAGCAGAAAGGCGAGCCCGAAGCAGGTCATGATCGGGATAAAGAGAAGATGGAATTGATTGGCCGCGACCCCCTGATCCTCCTCGATGCCGTAGAACAACATCCCGAGAAAAGCGCCGATCCAGAGCGCGAGAATGAGCCAGCGCGTCGACGCCGTCACGGCTCTCCGGAACGGATGGAGCACGGCGGGAAAAAAAAACATCGCGACCACGCTCCACCCAAAATAGCGAAAGATTTCGCCTGTCTGCCCGAAGAGGTTGTCGTTGATCTTAGCCCTCAGCATTCCGGCGCTCACGCTGTGCCAGTCGAAAGCGAGCTTGCGCATCTGGCCGGCTTCGCTCGCCCCGAACTGGCCGAAGAGTGCATAAAACGCGATCCCGGCGGGATTGCCGCAGACCAGATAATTCCGCAGTAGCCAAGGCGTATAGAGCAAAACCACCGGCCCAACCAGCCAGGCCGCCGATCGGAGACGCGATCGGAAATGAACGAGCGTAAAAGCGAGCGCGGCCAGGAAAATCCAGATCGTTAGGGCATGCGACAAGGCGAGCAGCCCAAAACCGACCCCCGCCGCCCCGAGCCAGCGGAACGCTGGTTTTTCCTCTGCCTGCGCCTCGATCGCCCGCACCAGCGCGTAGAGCGTCAGATTAAAAAAGAGCAGGAGCAGCATCTGCGGCAAACCGGAGAGCGAGTAACGCCAAAAGGTATCGCCCACCAAAACCATCGCCGATGCGAGCAAAGCCAGGCGCTCATCGAAGAGCCGGCGCGCCACCAGGAAAAGGACCACGACCGATCCCAGAAAAAGGATCATCGACATCAGCGCGATCATTTTGTCGCCCACGTAAACGGCTTCGCGGCTGATCGCGAGATGCGAGCGCACCGGGAGAAGAGCGATCGCGTCGACCACCGGCGGGAGCGGCGCCTGATAGGTATCGGTCCAGATTTTGGCCGCCACGTCCCGGCCGTGGCGCTTCAATTGCCCGACGGCGAGCGGGCGCGCCACCTTCGTTTTCCAAAGCCGGCCATGCAACATCTCGCGCCCGATCTGCGCCTGGTCCATCGCCTCCGGAGTCGCGAGACCTTGAAACTCGTGCAGCAGAAAAAAGACCGCCAGGCCCACGACCAGCGCGAGCCCAAGCGCGCGTCGCACCCAGACCGCCGCTCCCCCCGCTTCGAGCGCGTGAATGAGGCGTTGGACCGCGTCCGCGCTACCAGGCATTTGGATAAAAATTCGAATGTCGAATTCCGAAATTCGAAACACTTCCGAATGCTTCGAGGTTCAAATCTCGAAATTTCGGCGTCTCAGGGTTTCGTTTCGGACCTTGAATCCTGGTCATTAGAATTTGTCTCGGATTTCGAATTTCCGTCAGCGGATTTCACTTCCTTCAGCTTCCGATGCAGCGTGCGCCGGCTGATCCCGAGTTTTTTCGCGGCAGCCGTGATGTTGCCCTTCGTCGCGGCCAACGCCTGCGCGATAAGCCGCTTTTCAGTCGCATGCAGATCGAGCGGACTCGCATTTTCGTCGAAGGGGTGTCCGCGCGTGCCCGGGGCAGGGGCCGCTTTTTGGACCGCCGCGGGAAGATTGCGCAAGGTCACTTTCGCGCCCGTCGCCATCACCACCCCGTGCTCGATCGAGGTGCGCAGCTCACGCACGTTTCCCGGCCAATCGTAGGCGAGCAGCGTATTCATGGCATCGGCGGTTACATCGAGAAGCGGCCTTTCATTCGCCTTGCAGAAATGACGTAAAAAGGCGCGAACCAGAAGGGGAATATCTTCTTTCCGTTCACGCAGCGGCGGCATCGTGATCTTGACCACGTTGAGACGAAAATAGAGATCGTCGCGAAATTTCCCCTCGCTCACCAGGGTCTCGAGATTCTTATTCGTGGCGGCGATGAGCCGCACGTCGGCATGCAAAGTCTGTGTCCCGCCGACCCGCTCAAAGGCGCGGTCTTCGCTCATCACGCGGAGGAGTTTGATTTGGGTGGTGGCATCGATCTCGCCGATTTCGTCGAGGAAGATCGTGCCGCCGTTCGCCTGCTCGAAGCGCCCGATACGGCGTTCGTGCGCGCCGGTAAACGCGCCGCGCTCGTGGCCGAATAATTCGCTCTCGAGCAGCTGCGGCGAAAGCGCCGCGCAATGCACGGTGACAAACTTCCCTTTGTGCCGCCGGCTCAGGTTGTGAATCGCGTGCGCGGCGAGTTCCTTCCCCGTGCCGCTTTCGCCCTCGATCAGAATATTTGCCGCGGAGGGCGCGACCTGGCGGATCGTGTCGAGCACTTCGCGCAGCGCGACAGATTCACCGAGGAGATTTTCGAGGCCGAAGCGCTCGTCCACCTGCTTGCGCAGGGAAAGATTTTCCTGTTCGAGCCGGCGGCTCCCGAGCGCGCGCGCGATCAACATCTCGACCTTGTCGAGATTGAGCGGCTTGGTCACGAAATCGTAGGCGCCACGCTTCATCGCCTCGACCGCGGTGTCGACCGAGCCGTAGGCCGTCATCATGATGCAGACCGGCGGATGCGGCAGCTTGAGCGCGCGCTCGATCAAGGTCATCCCGTCCTCGCCGCCGAGCCGCAGATCGGTCAGGAGCACATCGATTTGGTCGCGCTGCAGGACGTCGAGCGCGCTCGTCACGTCTGCCGCGACGTAAGTGTCGTAATTATCGCCTAACAACGTGCGCAACCCGTCACGGGTATGCTTCTCGTCATCGACGATAAGGACAGTCGGCTCCATGGCGGAATGATGGCGGCGGAAGGCCAAAAAGGAAAGTAACGCCGTGGTCAGGCGTTTGCCGTTCGTTCCCCCGCTTCCAGCATTCGCACCCGATGATCGAGAAACGGCAATCGAATCGTTAGCGTCAGGCCTTTGCCTTCGCTGCTCTCGATCGCCAGCTCGCCGCCGTGCTCGCGGACAATTCGCCTAACGATAAGCAAACCGAGCCCCGAGCCCTCACTTTTCGTTGTGAAATACGGCTCGAACACCCGGCTCAGATTCTCCGCCGAAATCCCTCCGCCTGTATCGGTGAAACTTATCTTCACGTGGGTCTCATCGCGATCGGTTCGGATGCGTAAAATTCCGCGGCGCTTCATCGCTTCGAAGCTGTTTTTGATCGCGTTGTAAAAAGCCTGCTTAATCTGATCGCGATCGAGCTCGAGCAGCGGCAGGTCGGAGCGCAATTCGGTTTCGACCACGATATCGCGGTCGGTGATTTCGGGCTGAAAAAAACGGACCGCTTCCTGCACAATGGCGTTCACATCTTCCGGTTGCAGATGTGGCTTCGACGGCCGGATGGCGCGGAGAAACTGGGTCACGATCGAGTCGAGCCGATCAATCTCGGAGCGTGCGATGTTGATCGATTCCTGGAGTTCGCGCTTGTCTTCCGCCGCCCGCAGCTTCTTCACTTTCCGCTCCATCAACTGGAGGTGGATGTGGAGCGAGTTGAGAGGGTTGCCGATTTCGTGCGCGACTCCGGCGGCAAGCAGGGTGAGGGCCGAGAGACGTTCCGACTCGATTGTCTGCTGGGTCGAGCGCCGGTCTTGCGTGATGTCGCGCAGGATCATGGCGTGACCGACCGCCTCTGCGACCGAATCGTTCGGCCCGCCCTGCGCCACTCGCCGCTCGATGATGAGCGGGACGACATAGAAATTGATAAAGCGGTTGGCCGGATAAAAAATCTCCATGTCCCGGCTGAGCGCGGTGTTCGATTGCGAGAGCGCCTGCCAGTCGAGACCGCGGACCTGCTCTTCGAGCGGTTTGCCGACTGCCTTGTCGCCGTCGAGGCCAAAGACGTCGCAGGCCGCCTGGTTTAAATACGAGATGCGGCCCTTGGCGTCAGTCACGATGATCCCTTCCTGGATGGAGTTAAAAATCGTCTCGAGGAAGCCTTTCTCCTGAGCAAGACGGAGGAGGTAATTCTGCACCTCCTCCGGGCCGACTCGGCCAAGGCGCTCAATCAGTTTTTCGAGGAATCCCGACTTCATCGTAGTAGCGTGCGCTGTCCGCGACGCAGAAGAGTAGGACCCTTCCGCTGAGGACAGCGGACGCTACAACTCTTGCCGATGAATCGCACCTTTCTCCTTTCGCCTGCCTACGCGGGCGGGCGGCGCGCCCAGATGCTCCTGAACGCGGACGCGCAATTCGCCCTCGCCCAGCGGATGCGCAGCGGAGAACCGGTGTCGTTAGGCGAAGTCTTCACCTTTCTGAGCGGTCTCTATTTCCGTGGAAAACTGGCCTACGCGAACGCCTTCGCCCCGGATTTCTCGCGCGTTCTCGTCATCACCCCGACCCGCGGACTCATCCCGGCGGCGACCGCCGTCACCCTTTCCGATCTGCGCGAGTTTGCCGAGGTCGATATCGCGGTGGACGACCCGCGTTACCGCCGACCGCTCGAGCGCGATCTGCGCCGGCTTGTTAGGCAGATAACTCCGCGATGCGAAGTCGTGCTCCTCGGAAGCATTGCGACCGGGAAATACGTCGGCGTCATGCTGGAAATCCTAAAGGAGCGACTGCGTTTTCCCGCTGAGTTCGTCGGGCGCGGCGACATGAGCCGCGGTGGGTTGCTCCTGCGCTGCGCGGTCGACCGAACCGAACTGGCCTACATTCCGGTGGTCGGTGCGGTGAGAAAGGGAAAGCGACCGCCGAAGTTGGAACCGCGCCGGTACGGAAGATAGCCTTCCCGCTTTTGTCCTCGATCGCGAGCCGGGCCATCCCGGCTGGCCGCGCGCTCCTTCGACGCGAAATCAGAACGACCAAGTTGGTTCAGTGATTTTTCCGAGACCGTCGATGATCTTGTTCTTCCGGCTGCTGACTGTGTCGAGCATGTAAAGCGCGCCGCCTTCGGTGAAAATCAAGTGCCGCGAATCTGCGCCCCAAACCGGATCCTGTCCCGTCGCCAGGGTGCGCGTCGCGCCACCGGCCAAGTCGAGGACAGCGATCTGAAATTCGCCCCCGCTCCTTACGTTGAAGGCCACCTTCTTTCCATCCGGCGACCAGTTCGGTTCCGTGCAATAACCGCGGCCTGTCGGAATCTGTCGGCCAGTTCCGCCGCCCGCCGAAATCCGGTAAAGCTGCGGCGAGCCACCCTGGTCCGACGAGTAAATGATCTCATCTCCGTCGGGCGACCAAGTCGGACCCGACTCGACCCCACGAGTGCGAGTCAGCCGCCGCGCGCCACCGCCACTCGCGCTCACCGTGTAAAGCTCCGGATTACCATCCTTGCTGATTGTTAGGGCAAGTTGTCCGCCGTTCGGCGAAAAGGTCGCGCCGCTGTTCGTGCCTGGAAAATTCACGATCCGATTCCGCGATCCGCTTGCCAGATCGATCACGTAAACATCGGCGTAGCCGCTCTGGTAACCAGTGTAAGCAATGCGCCGGCCATCGGGGCTGAGCGAAGGATGAACGCTGATCGTGCCGTCGTGCGTCAGTTGCCGGACGTTACTCCCGTCGCAATCGGCCGCATAGACTTCCTTCTTCCCGCTCCGGGTGGCGATGAAGGCGACCTTGGTCCCGGCGATGCCTTTGTGGCCGGTCAGAGTTTCCACGATGTCGTTCGCGAACTGGTGAGAGTTGTCGCGCGTGCTTCCGCTGTAGCTTTTCGAAAGCACGGTCCCGCCGCTGTGATCGACCACCTGGCCCTGCAAGCTGCCGCCGCTCGCCGTCCCGCGCACGGTGAAGGAGCTGTCCGCGCCGCCAAACTTGAAGTAACCGGAAAGCGCGAGGTCGTTCTGCACGATCTTCGTCGCCGCCGCGCCCTCCCCGCCGGTCAGCGGAGAAACCGCGAGGTTGATCTGGTCGCCTTTGCTGACGGTGATGGTGGGGACATCCTCTGCCGCGATCATAGTCGTTAGGCCAAGACAAAACGCGGCGGCCGTGAAACGAAAAATTCTCCTCATGGTTTACTGTAATTCGAAGTTGATGTTCACATCATAATAATCGTCGCCCAGGCCGGAAGGCAAAGGGTCGACTTGTTTGACGCGTGCGGCCGCGGCCGAGACCGAGTCGTCCACCACCGGGTTGCCGGATGACTTCGCGATCGAGTAATCGGAGATCTGGCCGTCCTTGTTGATCCGAATGCGGAGGAGGACGGAAATCTTCGCGCTGTGCACGACCGAGGTCGGCTGCACCCACTCGCTGTAAAAGCGGTCGTGCAGCATGTTGCCATACCAACCGAACTCGGACGCGCCTCCTTCACCCGAACCTTTGCCACCGGAGCCGCCGCTGCCTTTGCTTTTCTTGTCACCTTCGTCGCCTGCGGCGATCGCTTTCTTGACCGGCTTTTCCGACGTTTCTTCACCGCTTTCATCCTTCTCCAAGGCCGCTTTCGCGATCGCCTTTTTCTTCTCGAGTTCCTTTGCCGCTTCTTCGTCCGGTGTTGGTTTCGGTTTTGGCGTCGCCTTTTTCTTCGGAGTAGGGGAAGGCGTCGCCTTGCGTTTCGGAGTCGGTTTGGGAGTGGACGTGGGTTTGGGGGTCGGGGTCGCCGTTGGTTTCGGCGTCGGTGTGGGAGTCGGCGTAGGAGTGGAGGTTGGAGTTGGCGTGGCGGAAATGGTCGGCGTCGGAATTTCGATCTCGCTCTTAGCGGGCGGCGCGATTTCCGGCGTCGGCTCGTCTTTTACCTCTGGAGGAGTCGAGAGCGGTGTTGTTTCCGGGGTCTCAGGTGGTGGCGTTTCAGCCGCGGCTGGAGCGCTCGCCCCGGCACCACCTTCCATCCAGACGATGTCTTTTGGCACATTCGAAGGCGAGCGACTCCACCAGAAGAGGCCGAGTAGCACGACCACGTGGATCAACCCCACGATGGTGACGTTGCGCCAGAAACGCGCGTCGCGAGTCATCGCTATTTCGATTCGTCCTGGGTCGCGATCCCGACCTTCGTGATGCCGGCGCGCTGCAGCGCGTCCATCAGACTAACGAGTTTCTGAACCGGCAGGCTGCGATCGGGGCGGATCACAATCGCGAGATCGGGATCGGCCTGCTTGAGCGTGGCCAACCGGCTCTCCAGCGCGGCCGGATCGATCACCTCCTCATTCAGCCTAACGACTTCGTTGCGATCCATCGAGAGAGTTTGCACGCTAGCCGGATTGACCGGCGCGTTGGTCGTCGCGCTCGAGGGAATGATGAGCGTCTTGCTATTCTCGAGCAGTGGGGTCGTGATCATAAAGATAATGAGGAGAACAAAGGCGAGGTCGAGGAGCGGAGTGACGTTGATCTCCGAGAGCGTCGAAAGTGAGGTGCGAGTGGAGTAGCGGCGCATGCTCTTCAGTTGGGCGTTGAGCGTTGGAGGTTGAGCGTTGGAGGTTGATTTTGGGAACTGGGAAAACGCCCAACGCCCAACGCCCAACGCCCAACGCCCAAGTCAGAAAGCGCGATCCTCATCTTCGAAAATCAGAAACGCGCCCGCCGTGCTCGACGTATTTGTGTTCGAACTCCGAGGCCAGCTCGGCCGCGAAGTTATCCATCTCGACCACCATCCCGCGGATGCTGGTAACGAGAAAATTGTAGCCAAACATGGCCGGAATCGCGACGCAGAGCGCGGTCACTGTGGTGATAAGCGCGCCGGAAACGCCCGGGGCCATCGCCGCCAGGTTGGCCGAGCCGGCCTCGGCCACGCCGGTGAAGGTATCCATCACGCCCCAAACCGTGCCTAACAATCCCAAAAATGGCGCGCCGCTGACCGCGGTCGCGAGCAGGATCATCTGCGACTCGAGCTTGAGCGCGGTCTCGCCCACCGCCCGCTCCATCGCCGCGTTGACGGCGTGCATTTGGGCTGGCGTAATTTTGTCCGCGATCTCGAGCCGGGCACGAAATGTCTCATCCAGTTCCGAGGAACCGAGGAGGTGAAAGGTGAGCTCTTCGCAACCGGCGCGATAAACCTGGAAGACCGGCGAACCCGGAAAACGGACGCTCGATTCAAACAAACGCAATGGTTGGCGGTCTTGCCGAAAGGCGGCCAGGAAACGGTCGGTCTGTTTCCGCGCAAATTGCACGACGCGCATCTTTGTTACCATGACCGACCAGCTGAAAATCGAGCCGATGGCGAGGACGAGGAGGACCGCCTTCCCGGCGACGGTGGCGTGTTCGAACGAAAAAACCAGACCGCCGGCCGCGAGAAAATGTCCCGGGAAAATCAGCTCCGTCATTCTGGGTTAGTAATAGCGGAAGTCGCGCGAAACGAAAGCGGGCAATCGCCTGTAGACGCTTCGCTCTGCGAAGCGCGGGGGAAGGCGTGGCTGCAAAGAAAGCCTGGACCGACTCTTCCAGAGGGACGTCTACAAGGCGCGGTAAATCGGCGCGCTTTGCACGTTGCGAATCTTTCCGACAATGATAAAAGCGAGCCCGATCGCGATCAGGAAGAAGGAGAAAAATTGTCCGCGCGTAAAGCCGGCGATCAGGGAGGCGTCCGGTTCGCGGAAATATTCCACCACGATCCGGAAGATCGCGTAGCAGAAGAAGAACAATCCGGTCAGGACGCCGTCCGGCTGGCGGGTGCGGGTGCGGACCAGCCAGAGAATGGTGAAGAGCGCGACCCCTTCGAGGAGCGCCTCGTAAATTTGTGAGGGATGGCGCGGAGTGAGGATTGGACGGAGCACTTCCGCTAGCTGGGGATGAGAATGGAGTTCCTGCACAATTGCTTCTGGACTCGTCAGGCTGGAATCGATCTGCCGGGCCGCAAGCATGGCACGATCGGCTTCGGCGGCGTTCGCGCGTTCAAGCAGTTCCTTCGGGAAGAGCATCGCCCAGGGCACGGTCGTCAGGCGTCCGTAAAGCTCGCCGTTGATGAAGTTCGCGCAGCGCCCGAAGAACAGACCGATCGGCGCCACCACCACCAGATTATCGCCCAGATTGGTCCAGGAGATCTTATGCCGCCAGGCGTACCAATAAGTGAAAACGATCAGCCCGATCATCCCACCGTGGCTCGACATTCCACCTTCCCAGACGCGCACGATCGAGAGCGGATCGAGCAACATTTCCGGGCGATAAAAGAGAACATAACCGAGCCGGCCGCCGAGCATGACCCCAAAAAGCGCTCCCCACGTGATGAAGTCGCCGACTTGTTCCGGACGCAATTGGGTGTAGCCGCGTCTCGCTAAAACGCCGAGCAGCCAATACCCGGAGGCAAAGGCGAAAACGTAGGCCATTCCATACCAGCGCGGCCCGAAGTTTCCCCAGAGATGGAAGATGAACGGATCGAAGTTATGCAGGTAGTAGGCGAACATCGGCGCGCGCGAGTTTCCGCGAGATTACGCGCAGCGGCAAATGTAGACGCTTCGCTCTGCGAAGCGCGGGTGTTCGGGTGGCCGCGGGAGAACCTGCAGAAGCATCACGCTTTCCTCCACGCTTCGCAGAGCGAGGCGTCTACATCGGTTTGCTGATGGAGATTTCTCTCCCTTGCGCGAGCACTTCGCGCAGAAACGGTGCCGTCCGGCTGAGGCGATTCTTGGCTACTTCTTCCGGCGTTCCCGCCGCGACGATTTCTCCGCCTAACGAACCGGCTTCAGGTCCGATATCGATCACGTAATCGGCTTCCGCGATCACGCTCAGGTTGTGCTCGATCACGATCACGGTGTTCCCGTCGTCGACCAGTCGGTGGATGACGTTGAGGAGCAATTCCACATCCGCCATGTGCAGCCCGATGGTCGGTTCTTCGAGCAAATACAGAGTCGATTTCGGTGTCCGCATCTTGCGCAGGCGTTCGTTCGTTGCCCGGCTCACGCCGCGGGTCAGTTTCGTCGCGAGCTTGAGGCGCTGCGCTTCGCCACCGCTCAATGTCGGGCTCGGTTGCCCGAGTTGGAGATAGCCCAGGCCGGTTTCAACCAGCAAGGAAAGCGGGCGCGCGATCTTTTGGTTGGCAGCAAAAAATTCCGCGGCCTGCGCGATCGTCATCTTCATGACGTCGCCGATGCTGCGCTCATGATAGAGCACCTCGAGGGTCTGTGCGTTGTAGCGTTGCCCGCCGCAATCTTCGCACGGCACGTAGCTGCTCGGGAGGAAACTCATCTCCAGCTTGAGCACGCCCTGGCCGCTGCAGGTCTCACAACGACCGCCTTCGGTGTTGAAAGAAAACCGGCTCGCGGTGTAGCCGCGTACGCGCGAAACCGGCAACTGCGCGAACAGATTCCGGATTTCGTCGAAGACCTTGATGTAAGTCGCCGGGGTAGAGCGCGAGGTTTTCCCGATTGGCGATTGATCGACTTCGTAAACTGCCTCGAGCGCTTCGATCCCGCTCACGTTCGCCGGTGCGCCACGTTTGCGATCGAGGCCTTCCTGCACCGCCGGGAGGAGAACGGATCGCATCAGAGTCGACTTGCCCGAACCCGAAATGCCGGTGATGACCGTCAGCCGTCCAATCGGAAAACGGACATCAATGTTCTTCAGATTGTTGGCCCGGGCGCCGCGGATCTCCAGCCATTGCGCCACCTTGGCTAACGAGCGTCGCGAATTGCGCACCGGATGACAAAGCGGTTCGCGCAGGCAGCGTCCGGTCTGCGAGTCTGCCGTTTCCTTGATCTCGCGCAATGTCCCTTGCGCGACGACTTCGCCACCGTGCACGCCCGCGCCGGGACCGAGATCGATGATGTGATCGGCCTGGCGCATCGTTTCCTCGTCGTGCTCGACGATGACCAACGAATTTCCCTTGGCGCGAAGCGCGCTCAGAGTCTCGAGCAGGCGGATGTTATCCCGTGTGTGCAATCCGATCGTCGGTTCATCGAGAACATAAAGTACGCCGCGCAAATTCGAGCCGAGCTGGGCCGCGAGCCGGATGCGCTGCGACTCGCCTCCGCTCAGAGTTTTGGCGGAACGTCCGAGCGCGAGGTAACCCAGCCCGACGTTTTCCATGAAGCGAAGCCGCTGTTCGATCTCGGGCACGAGATCGGTCGCGATTACTTTTTGGGTGCCGCGAAACCGCAGCTTGCCGACTAACGAGAGCGCTTCCCCAGCCGAGCGGGCGGCGAATTCGTCGATCGTTTTACCCTGCAATCGCACATGGCGCGCGACCGGGTTCAGTCGCGAGCCGTGACAATCGGGACAAGGCACCGCCTCCTCTTCCTCGACCGATTCAAATTGCCGTTCGGCGCTGAGCTCGTTCGCAAGCATCGACTCGCCGGTTTCTTCTTCATTCTGCTGCAATTTCTCATTCCAGATTTCGCCGAAACCCGCGCACGTGTCGCACCAGCCGTGCGGCGAGTTGAAAGAAAACAAACGCGGATCGAGTTCTTCAAAGGCGCGCCCGCAGCCCGGGCAGCTCATCTCCGTGCTCACGACGGTGAGACGATTCTTGGCGTCGAGGAGATGGGCCGTGCCACGGCCGATATCGAGCGCACGCTGGACGAGATTGCGCGCCTTCAGGATC
Source organism: uncultured Verrucomicrobiae bacterium (assembly GCA_963819975.1). GTDB lineage: Bacteria > Verrucomicrobiota > Verrucomicrobiia > Chthoniobacterales > UBA10450 > Palsa-1392. The sequence continues at coordinate 318,616 of CAWFYE010000007.1, forward strand.
CGCCTGGCGTCGATCATTCCGACGACCGCATCGATCGTGTGTTCCTTGAAACGCTCGAGCTTGCGGAACTGCGCGACCGGGATCAGTTCGCGATCGACATAGAGCGTGTCGAAGCCCTGCCGCTCCGCCCAGCGGGCCACTTCGGTGTGAAAACCTTTGCGCGCTTTGACGAGCGGCGCGAGGACCTTGAGCGGGCCACGGCGGGCCGCCGTTTCGACTAGCCTGACGATTGCGGCGAGGCTCTGTTTTTCGACCGGCAGATCGCAATCAGGGCAGTACTGCGTTCCCGTCTTGGCAAAAAGGAGACGGAGAAAATGATAAACTTCCGTCACCGTCGCAACGGTCGATTTGCCGCCGCCGCGGGTGACGCGCTGCTCAATCGCGACGGTCGGCGGGAGGCCTTCGATCAGATCGACGTCCGGTTTCTCGAGCTGCTCGACGAACTGCCGCGCGTACGGCGACATGCTATCGAGAAAACGGCGCTGGCCTTCGGCGAAAAGAAGGTCGAACGCGATCGTCGATTTGCCCGAGCCGCTCAGGCCGGTGATAACGACCAATTTGTCGCGAGGAATAGCGAGCGAGATGTTCTTGAGGTTGTGCTCGCGCGCGCCGTGAATCGCTATCGCGCGCTGGCGCGTCGCGGCAATTCCTGGGAGTACCCGCACCTCGCATGCTCCGTTTGGCGCTTCGCCAAACGGCTCTTCGGCGGCGCGTGAGATCGATTCTTCCTCTTCTGGCAAGACGTAGCGCGCAGACGTTTTCGGCGAGGCGCCGAAAACGCGTCCGCCGCGGCGACCGCTCCCCAGCAGCTCGCGCAGATAGCGGCCGGTGTGGGAATCGGCGATCTTAGCAATCGCTTCGGGCGTGCCGCTCGCCACCACGCGTCCGCCTTCCTCGCCGCCTTCCGGGCCGAGGTCGATGATCCAGTCGGCGCACTTCATGACTTCGAGATTGTGCTCGATCACGACGATCGACTTCCCCGCCGCGACCAGGCGTTGGAACAGCCTAACGAGCAGGGCAATGTCGTCGAAATGGAGTCCGGTGGTCGGTTCGTCGAAGATGAAAAGATCGCCGTTTTTGCCCGGGCGATCGCTGCCATCCGTTAGATGCCTAACGAGTTTGAGGCGTTGCGATTCGCCGCCGGAAAGCGTGTTTAGCGGTTGTCCGAGCCGGAGATACCCGAGCCCGACTTCTTCGAGGACGAGGAGCGGCCGGGCGAGCGTGCCGGCTTCCCCGAGCGCGGTGAAAAACTTAATCGCTTCGCTCACCGTTAGCTCAAGCACCTCATGAATGGAGCGGCCCTCCAACTTCACCTTCAGGACATGCGGCTGGAAACGGCGGCCTTCGCATTCCGCGCAGCGAACGTAGAGATCGCTCAGGAACTGCATCTCAATTTTCTCGAAACCCGTTCCGCCGCAGCGCTCGCAACGGCCGCTCCCGGAGTTGAAGGAGAACGCGCTCGCGGTCAGGCCCTGCGCCATCGCTTCCGGCAAGCCCGCGAAAAGCTCTCGCACCCGGTCGTAGATCCCGAGGTAAAGAATCGGGGTGGAACGCGGAGTGCGGGAAAGCGGAGCCTGATCGACCATCACAATCTCCCCGACCCGATGTGCGCCGGTCACACTCTTGCAAGCGCCGGCTTCCTCGCTTCCCGAACCGCGGGCGCGGAGCAGGTTTTGATAGAGCACCTCGTGAATAAGGGTCGACTTGCCCGAGCCGGAAACACCGGTCACGCAGGTGAAAACGCCTAACGGAATCTCGACGTCGAGGTTTTTGAGATTGTGCTCGGTCGCGCCCTTGATCTTGAGTGCGCTCGACGAAGTCCGGCGTTTTTTCGGGAGCGGAATCGATTTATTACCGGAGAGATAATCGCGCGTAAGGGATTGGGGAGCGCACGCGCCTCGCGTCCTGACGATGGCGCCCCCGCCGTTGCGAACTTTTCCGGGCCGCGTCGATGATTTCGGCGAGGCGCCGAAACCGGCACGGGAAGCGCGTGCGCTCCCCAACATCTCTGCGAGCGTGCCTTGGAAGACCAGTTCGCCGCCTTTTTCCCCGCGGCCCGGACCGATATCGAGCAAATGGTCGGCCGCCCGGATGATCGCTTCTTCGTGCTCGACCACGAGCAGAGTGTTGCCCTTGTCGCGCAGGTTGTGCATCACCCTGACGAGCCGGCCGACATCGCGCGGATGAAGTCCGACGCTCGGTTCGTCCATCACAAAGAGGGTGTTGACTAACGACGCTCCAAGGCAGGTCGTGAGATTGACGCGCTGGACTTCGCCGCCGCTCAGGGTGCGGGTCGAACGGTCGAGCGTGAGATAGCCCACCCCGACCTCGCAAAGGTAACGCAACCGGGCCACGATCTCGCTCCGCAGCATAATCGCGGCGGAATCGTTAGGCGGCAGAGTCAGGCTGGTGAGAAATTCGCGCGCCTGGGTGATCGGCAGGGCGGCAAATTCCGGGAGAGTGAAGGCGACGTCATCGCCCGTCACGAGACGATAGTTGAGCGTCTCCGGCTGGAAACGGCCACTGCGGCAACTGGGGCAACTGGTGTAGGCGCGGTAGCGACTGAGCAAAACACGGACGTGCATTTTGTAGGTCTTGCTCTCGAGCCATTTGAAAAATCCCCGGACGCCGTACCAACGATCGGTCTCGTAATCTTCCTCACTGTATTCGCCCGCGCCTTTCTCGCCGTTGATGACGAAGTCCTGGTCGTGCTTCGGCAATTCTTCGAAGGGCAGGTGAACGTCGATCTCCTCCCGGGCGCAGGCGCGAAGCAGATCTTTCTGCGATTCGCCCATCTCTTCGCCGCGAAAGACGCGAACCGCGCCCTGCGCGATGGAAAGAGCGCGATCGGGAATTGCACGATTGAGGTCGATCGCGATCGTGCGTCCGAAGCCGCGGCATTCAGGGCATGCGCCTAACGGATTGTTGAAACTGAAAAGGCCGGGCGTGGGCGGGCGAATGTCGAGGTCGCAATGGGCGCAATGCCACCCGGTGGAAAACGGATGCTCCTCCTTTGTCTCGAGATCGACGAAGTTGATCCGGTCCTTGCCGAAACGGAGGGCGGTCTCGATCGACTCGACGAGTCGGGCGCGGTTCTCCTCGCTTACGGTTAAGCGATCCTGGATGACCTGGACGCGGGCGCCGAGTCGGAGCTTTTTGCTTTCAGTGTCTGCCCTAACGACTTCGCCGCCGAGCCAGATCCGGAGGTAACCTTGTTGCTGGAGGAAAGCGAAGAAATCGGCCGGTTCGGTTTTGGCCGGAACCGCGACCCAGAAAGTAAGGAGACCGCTTTTTCCCGAACCCTGCACACTGATTTCATCCGCGATCGACTTCGCGGTCTCCGGCCGAATTTCGCGCGCGCAGGTCGGACAGAAGGCACGTGCGACCCGCGGCATGAAGAGCTTCAGATAGTCGTTGATCTCCGTCATCGTCCCGACGGTGGAGCGCGAGCTCTTGACCGGATTCGATTGCTCGATCGCGATCGCCGGCGGGATGCCGCGAATCTCGTCGACCCGCGGCTTGTCCATCCGCTCGAGGAACTGCCGCGTGTATGGACTGAAGGTCTCGACGTAGCGGCGCTGGCCTTCGGCGTAGATGGTGTCGAAGGCGAGGCTCGATTTTCCGCTTCCGCTCGGGCCCGTGACGACGGTTAATTGCCCAAGCGGGAGGTCGAGATCAAAGCCCTTGAGATTGTTCTGGCGCGCCCCGCGAATTTCAATGCAGCCTTCCTCGGCCGGCGCGCCGAAGCAGGGTTTTTTGCCGTTGGTGGAGGCCACCGACGACAATCGTTTCTGAGAACCGAAAGCGCAAATCGTATGTTCAGATGAACCTATTTATTCTGCCTGAACGATCTTCGCCAATTCCCGTTCAAGCGCGGCCTGAGATTCGGCGTCGTCTTCGTGACCCCAGACCGCCAACTCGAGCATGCGCGCGCCCAGCTCGCGTTTTCCCTGCCAGGCGGCGTGGAGACGTCCGCGCGCGGTCCAATCTTCCGAGGCCGCCGCCGCGTCGTTAACGTAGGAAGAGCGGCCATCCCAGTAACAGTAGAAGACGTGGAGCGGTCGGCCGTTATCACCGAAACGATACGAGCGGATCGGCAACCGGACGCCGTTGACGTCAACGAGATGGACGTCGCTCTGTTGCTCCATCGTTAGGCCGCTGGCCGGCAGGCAAATATCCGGGCGATGATTTTTGACAAAGAGTGCTGCCGTCCGGCCGGGCAGCCAGCGAAAGGAGTACATCATCCAGCGCCGATCATCGGCCGAACGCCAGGTAGCGGCGCCGCCTTCGCTGTAGCGCAAAAGGGTTTGGGCGGCGTCGGGGATCGGTTCGCGGCGATAATCCGGTTCGCTCGTCGGCCAGGTGACGCTCCACGGCGTGCTGATCACATTTTGGGAAGAACCAGAGTACCAGACCGCGGTCGCGAACTCGGCGAGGACGAGCCATAGAATCAACGCAATCGATAACCAACTTAACCCGACACCATGGGCAATCGGAGTAATCGTCTGGTCTTCGGACGAGGAGCGCGGTTTCAACCAGAGACTCAAACCCCAGAGCGCAAAAAGGCAGATGCCGAGAATCGTGAACCCGGCGGGATCATGCCAGCGATGAATGGCCTCGACACCGGAGTTCGCGGCCACTTCGCAGAGGAAGAGGGTGCGCGCGACGTTGCAGACGAACGCGATAATCATACCGGCAGCGACGATCAGGAGGCGACGCCCGAAACGCAGCCGGTAAAATTCACCGAGGAAAAGCGCGACCATGAAAGTGGCCTGGAGCGAACGCACGCCGGTGCAGGCATCGTCGATCCCGACCTGACCGGTACTTAGTTCGATGACGTTGCCATGCTGGACCGCGAGCGTGCCGATGAGATTTAGAATCTGAATCGTGATCGCGGTGTCGGCCTGCATGAGCGATTGCACAACGAGTTGCTCGAGCTGGACCGGCCAGGGAACCGCGACGAGGAAAAACAAAACCGGAAAGGCAAAATGACGCGACCAGGGCGCGCCGCCCGCCAGATGGAGCGCGCAGAGCGTGATAGCGACGGCCGCGAGCGACATGGTCCAACTGAGCAAACGCCAGTCCGGATTCGCGACCGCAATTAAACGCGCGGGCAGGAGAACGGTCCCGGCAAGAAGCGCCAGACTTATCGTTAGGCCGCGATGACGCGGCGGAGCGGGGGCGGGCCGGCCGCTCCAGCGCTGATAGAACAACCAGGCAGCGAGAAACGGCACCGTCCAGCCGTAGCCGTATTGCGGATTGAGCGACCACTCGCTTTGGAGCTGGAAAATGATTTCCAGCCAGAGGAAAAGAAAAGCGATGGCGGCGAAGGCGAGCGGCCAGGTGAAAACCATTCCCGCGCTGCGCGCGTGTGCATCCCGCGCCGGCGCTACCGCGATGGAATGGGACATGCTAATTTCTTAGCAGTTTGTGCGCCCTAATGCCACCGCTGCGGCGGGGTGCGCCCACTCGATACCATGGCGCACGTTCCCGATTCCGGTCTCGAGCTCTTACAGGAGCGGACCGAGAAAACCTACGTCAGGCTTTGCCTGATCATTATCGGCGCGCTCTGCCTGCTGGTCGCGATCTGCTGGGGCGGTCACCAGTTTTATGTGCGTTGGCAGGAGCACAAATTGATGCGACAGGCGCACGTCGCCTTCGATAAAGATGATCTGCGCTGGGCCGTGATGGCGGCACAGCGCGCCTACGCGGTCGACCCGAAAAGTGTGGATGCCTGCCGGACGCTGGCCGCGATCGCGGAGAAACAGAAAGTGCTGGAAGCCATCGATTGGCGTCGCCGGGTCGTCGCGCTCGTCCCGGAATCGATGCCGGATCGAGTTGCGCTGGTGGAATGCGCACTACGTTTTCAGCAACCCGCGATCGCGGCCGAGGCGCTCGCTCAGGTCCCGCTCGCCCAGCAAAATGATGCCCTCTATCAAACGACGGCGGCGCATCTTGCCCTAACGAAAAAGGATTTCGCGGCCGCCGAACAGCATTTGGAGGCGGCAGTGCGACTGGCGCCTAACGAACCAGGACGCGCGCTCGAGCTGGCCGAGTTTCAGATTCTTTCTGGCGACGCGGCGAAGCGCGAAGTGGGCCGCGCCCTCGCCGAGCGTTTGAAGGGCGACCCGAAACTGCGGCTCGCGGCGCTCCACATCCTGATCAACGACGCCGTCCGCCGGCGGGACGATTCCAGAAGCGTGGAATTAGCGAAGGAACTCGACGCTTTTTCCGAGGCCAGCTACGCCGACCGGCTTGTCGCCCTCGGCATTCTTCGCGGACTGCGGGATCCGGCTTTTACGGGCGCGCTCACCCGGCTCCAGGTGGAGTCAGCGAAATCGGCGGACAAAGCGGTCCGGCTGATCAACTGGATGAATAGCCACGGGCTCGCTCTGCTCGCGATCGATTGGAGCAAGCGGCTCCCGCCGGAAATGCTGGACAGCATCCCGTTCCGGTTCGCTCTCGCCGACGCCTATGTGCGCCTGCGCGATTGGGCCGCGCTCCGAGCGATGCTGCAGCGCGGCTCATGGGAACGCGGTGAACCAGTCCGGCGCGCCCTGCTCGCGAAAGCCGCGCGCGAAACAGGCGATGATATCGGATTTGAAAAGAACTGGGTGGCGGCGGTCGCCGCGGCCGGGGGAGATGCGGCCCGGTTGAATCTCCTGCAAACCATCGCTTTCCAATGGAACTGGCCGGACAAAGGGATCGCGGTTCTCTGGACGCTGGCGGAGAATCGCGACGCGCAACGCGAAGCGCTCCAGGCGCTCTATCGCTATTACGCCGAGCAGCGCGACACGACCGGACTTTATCGGACGCTCTCGCGGCTGGTCGCGGTTATGCCGGACGATCCCGCTGTCCGCAATAATTACGCGCAAATTTCGCTTCTTCTGAAAGCCGAGACCTTCCGCGCCCGCAACATGGCGCGCGATCTGTACGAAGCACACCCGCACGATGCTGCTTACGCCTCGACTTACGCTTTCGCCCTCTTTCAATCGGGCAACGTAAAGGGCGCGGTCAAAATGATGAGCCAGCTGACTCCCAGGCAACTGCGCGAACCATCGGTTGCAGCCTACTTCGCCATCCTGCTCGCGGCCGCGGGCCAGAACGACGCCGCGACAGAATATTTCGGGCTGGCGGAAAAAGCGGAGTTGCTCCCGGAAGAAGAAGAACTGGTTGGCAAGGCAAAGGCTTCGCTTGCCCGGCAGTAGAGGGAGTGCCGGCGCGTCTTCTGCTAACTACGACCCGCGACATCCCGCAGCCTGCGCGCTATTCATCTGCGTTTCCTGGTCGTGGCGCGGAAGGCAGATTTCAAAGCCGTGAGTCGCGCCTTTCGGACCAGCCTCTTCACCCTCATCTGGCAGATGTTAGACGCTTCGCTGTGCGAAGCGCAGAGGAAATCGCGGACGTCGTTTGCAGCCCGGGGCAAGGCCACGCGTCTACATCGCGTGGCTGAAAGATCTGAGTTTGCGCACGATGCGGGGGATGATCTCGAGCACCTTGTCCAGCTCGGCTTCGGTGTTGTAGCGGCCGAAGGAAAAACGGATGCTGCTCCGGGCCTGCTCATTTGTCATGTGCATGGCACGCAGGACATGGGAGGGCTGAACGGCGCCCGTGGTGCAGGATGAGCCTAACGAACAGCAGACGCCCTCCTGATCGAGCTTGAGGAGGATGGCCTGGGCGTCGACGCCGAGAAAAGCGAGGTTCGAGGTGTTCGGCAGACGCCCCACCGGGTCGCCGTTGATCTCGACCTGGTCGAGTTCGCCGCGGAGCGTTTCCTCAAAGCGATCGCGCAGGGCGCGGACTCGGGTGTTTTCTTCCGCGATCGTGCTGTGCGCCATCTCGGCCGCTTTCCCGAGCCCGACGATCGAGGGCACGTTATCGGTCCCCGCCCGACGCCCGCCTTCCTGCGGCCCGCCAACGAGAAGTGGCTGGAAGCGCGCCTTGCGGTTGACGTAAAGCGCGCCGACGCCTTTCGCAGCATGCAGTTTGTGGCCGGAAAGGGAGAGAAAATGGACGGGCAATTCCTTCAGATCGATCGGCATTTTCCCGACTGCCTGGACGGCATCGGTGTGAAAGAAAACGCCTTTGCTCCGACATATCGCGGCGATTTCTTCGAGCGGATAAATCACGCCGGTCTCGTTGTTGGCCCACATCACGGAGACGACCGCGGTGTCAGAGCGGATGGAGCGCTCCAGCTCCGCGAGATCGAGGTGACCCTGCTCGTCGACCGGGACGATCGTCGTTTCGCAACCGCGCCTCACGAGTGCTTCGCAATAATTGAGGACGGCGTTGTGCTCGACCGAGGTGGTGACGATGTGGCGCCGCTCGGGCGACATCTGGAGAGCGGAATGCAGCGCGGTGTTGTCCGACTCGGTCCCGCCGCTGGTGAAGACGATCTCTTTAGGCTCGCAACCAAGGAGAGCGGCGACACGCTCGTGTGCGAGGTCGATTGCTTCCTTCACTTGGGCGCCGAAACGATGCGAACCAGAGGGATTTCCGTATTCGGTGGTGAGGAACGGCATCATCTCTTCCAGGACCTCGGGATCGATCCGGGTGCTGGAGTTGTTATCGAGATAAATGACTTCGTTCACGGTTGGCATGACTGAATTCTCCCCGGGATTGCGCGGTCCAATTATTCCGGCGGACGCGGTTCGTTCCCCGGATGTTGCGCATGGTGATGCGTCCAACGGAAGTATAAATTGCGCAGGTAAATCGGGAGGGGCAAGGCGGTTTGAAGAATCCCGACCGAATCGTGGCGGTAGATCGCGAAATAACTCAAGGTCAGGATCGAGCCGAGCGCGCTGCATTCCCAGAAGCCGATCGGGATGACGCTTTTCTTCGCTCGCTCCGAGGCGACCCATTGGATGACAAAGCGGAGTCCGAAAATGAGGCTGCCGGCAAGTCCGACAAATTTCCAAGGCGTGAGCGTGATGTGAAACCATTCGGTCACGGCGGCGAGGTCAGGTGCATTCATGGCGAGGAACGGTTCGACAGAAGTGGGCACGTGAACAGCCTTTTTTCTCCGGCGCCGGAGGCGGGCTTTCTCTAACGAGCGTTGCGAGGGGTGTTCCCCGGAGTCAGGAACGAGCGTTTCCGGTGGGAAGAACGGCGTTTCACGCGTAAGTTGTCCAGGCCGGAGAACGTTCACCCATGACTGAGCCCATTGCGAAGCCCGATGATCCCGCCGCGACCGACGCGACGAGCGAGAACGCGCGGAATGGCGCCAAAAGGCGCCTCGATCCTAACGAACCTAAGGCGGTCGTCGGCCTCGGCGCCTCCGCCGGCGGGATCGCGCCGCTTCAGCAATTCTTCGCCGAAATGCCGGCCGACAGCGGGCTCGCTTTTGTCGTGGTCATGCATCTCTCGCCCGAACACGAGAGCAACCTCGCAGCCGTCCTCCAGCAGAAGACCACCATGCCGGTGACGCAAGTGACGGGTCCGGTGCGGGTGCTGGCGAACCAGGTCTACGTCATTCCGCCTAACAATCAGCTGATGTTTGAAGAGGGCCACCTGCAATTGATCCAACCGCAGCAGGCCCGTGGCCGTCGGATCACGATCGATCTTTTCTTCCGCACTCTCGCACAGGCTTACGGACAGCGCGCGGTCTCGGTCGTCCTCTCGGGGAGCGACTCGGATGGCGCGATCGGGTTGAAACACGTCCGCGCCCAGGGCGGGGTGACGATGGCGCAGGACCCTAACGAGGCCGAATACGACTCCATGCCGGTAACAGCGATCAGCACCGGGATGGTCGACTGGGTCCTGCCGGTCGGGAAAATGCCGGCGCGGCTGCTCGAGTTCGTGCGCAACGAGCGGCGGATAAAATTGCCGCCTGAGATCGCCGGTGCGGAAGAGCCGTATCTCAAAGAACAGGAAGCGCCCGGAGGAGAGACGATCTCTGAGGAAACGAACGACGCAGCCGACGAAGAGGCGATCGGCAAAGTGCTGGCCGATCTCCGTGCCCAGACCGGTCACGATTTCGCGCACTACAAGCGCGCCACCGTCCTGCGCCGGATCGCGCGCCGGCTCCAGGTCAACTCGCTCGAGAGCATCCCGCAGTATCTCGAATTCCTCCGCCAGCACGCTGCCGAATCGCGCGCGCTTCTCCAGGATCTGCTTATCGGCGTGACCCATTTCTTCCGCGACCGGGAAGCGTTCGCGGCCCTCGAGGCGCACATTCCGCAACTCTTTGCGGGCAAGAAACCGGAAGACCATGTCCGAGTCTGGGTGCCCGGTTGCGCGACCGGCGAGGAAGCCTATTCGATCGCCATCCTCCTCTGCGAACATGCCGCGCGCCTCGATCATCCGCCGCGTATCCAGGTCTTCGCTTCCGATGTCGACGAGCAGGCGATCGCTGACGCCCGCGACGGCCTCTACCCGGGCACGATCGAGGCCGACGTCTCGCCGGAGCGGTTGCGCGCGTTTTTCGTTTCGGACCACGGGCGTTACCGGGTGCGGAAAGAGATTCGCGAAAAGGTGCTCTTCGCCGCCCATAACATCCTGCGCGACGCGCCCTTCTCACGTCTTGACCTCGTCTCCTGCCGCAACCTCCTGATTTACCTGAACGCCGCCGCCCAAAGCCAGATTTTCGACATTTTCCATTTCACCCTCGTCTCGGGCGGACTGCTCTTCATCGGCGGGGCGGAAAACGATTCCTCCGCCAGCACCCTTTTCTCGACTGTCGATCCGCATCATCGGATTTACGTGCGGCGATCGGTGCCGCGCCCGAGTTGGAAAATCCCGATCGTCCCGCTCCGCGCCCCAGACGTGGTGCCCACCATGGCGCGCGGCCCGGCGGCGCGGTCGCTGCCTCCGCTTGCGCCGTTGAAAATGGGCCAGGCGAAAGAAGATACGTCGGATTCGCTTCATTCCAGCCAAAGCCGGCGCGAGGCCCTGTTCGGCGAGCTGCACCTTAAATTGCTCGAGCAATACGGGCCGCCTTCGCTCGTCATCAACGGCGGGCACGACATCGTCCACTTGTCCGAGCACGCGGGCCAATATCTCCAGTTCGCTGCCGGCGAGATCACCGCCAACCTCCTTAAGGTGGTCCACCCGGCGTTGCGGGTTGAGCTGCGGACCGCGCTCTTCAAGGCCGAGCAGACAAAAGAAACGATCCGTGGCGCGGCCCAGACCGTCGAGCTCGAGGGCCGGACGGAAGTGATCACGGTCAGCGTTTGCCCAATCCGGCAGGATGGCGCTGCGGAAGATTTTTTCCTCGTTCTTTTCGAGCGTGAACTCGATCTGGCGGCCGCGCCACCCGCAGCCGCTCAACCCGACACGATCAATCGCGATCTGGACGAGGAGATTCAGCACCTCAAAGCGCAGCTGAACGCGACCGTCGAGCAGTACGAAGCGACTAACGAAGAACTCAAAGCTTCCAACGAAGAGCTCCAGGCGATGAACGAGGAGATGCGTTCCGCGACCGAGGAACTGGAGACGAGCAAGGAAGAATTGCAGTCGGTCAACGAAGAGCTCACGACCGTGAATCACGAGCTGAAGAGCAGCGTCGAGGAGTTAAGCCAGGCCAACGCCGATCTCAGCAACCTCATGGCGTCGACCGATATCGGGACCGTCTTTCTCGATCGCCAGTTGCGCATTCAGCGTTTTACCCCGAGCGCGCAAGAGATTTTCAATCTCATCCCCGCCGACCTCGGCCGGCCGCTCTCCGACATCACCCACAAGCTCGCCTACGAAAGCTTCCTCGAAGACGCTGAGCACGTCTTGCGCGACCTGGGTACGGTCGAACGCGAAGTGCGGGTCGGCGACGCGAGCTGGTATATGACACGGATCGCGCCGTATCGCACGAGCGATGACCGAATCGCGGGCGTGGTCGCCACTTTTATCGACATCACCCGCCGCAAAGTCGCCGAGGACGAGCTGCGCGAAAGCGAGGAGCGCACCCGGCGGGCCTTGGAGATCGAGACCGTGGGCGTGATTTTTCTCAGCACCGACGGGCAGATCACCGACACGAACGACGCCTTCCTCCGGATGAGCGGCTACAGCCGGGAGGAGATGAATGGCATCATGCGCTGGAAGGATTTGTCGCCTCCGGAGTGGCGGCCTCTCGCCGCCAGCGCACTTGAGGAGCTAAAGGGAGACGGAAACACTGGCACCTACCAAAAGGAATACCTGCGCAAGGACGGGACGCGCTGGTGGGGGCTCTTCAGCGCGGCCAAACTCACCGACAACCTGGCGGTCAAATACGTCATCGACATTAGCGAGCAGAAAAAGGCCGAGGCTGGCCTGCGCGCAAGCGAGCAGCGCTTTCGCCAGTTTGCCGAGAACACGACCGACGTTTTCTGGATCCTCAACACCAGCACCCGCCAGCTCGAATATCTCAACCCCGCCTACGAAGAGATGTTTGGCGAACCGCGCGAGGCGATCCTGCGCGACATCGCGCGCTGGCGCGAACTGATCCACCCGGCCGATCGCGCTGGCGGCACCGACATGTTCGCAAGACTCAAGGCGGGGGAAATCGTGACCGTCATCTACCGGATCGTCCGGCCTAACGACGGCGCGATCCGCTGGATTCGCGACAGCGGCTTCCCGATCCGCGATCAACAAGGCACGATCTCGCGGGTGGCGGGCGTTCTCCAGGACATCACGGAAGACAGAGTGCGAAGCGAAGCCCTCGCCGAAAGCGAAGAACGTTTCCGTCTTCTGATCGAAGGGGCGCCCGATTACGCCATGTTCCTGCTCGATCCCGGTAACCAGATCATCTACTGGAGCGCCGGCGCGGAGCGCGTCTTCGGCTGGAGCACAGATGAAGTCCTCGGGCGCAGCGGCGAGCTTGTCTTCACCCCCGAAGATCGGGCCCAGAGACAGGAGCAGAAAGAACTGCAGATCGCGTTGCGCAAAGGCGTCGCGCCCGATCGCCGCTGGCACCTGCGCAAAGATGGCGGCCGCGTCTGGATCGACGGCATTATGCGTCGGCTCGACGATGAGCACGGCAACTTGCGCGGTTTTGCCAAGATCGGCCGGGACGCCACCGAGCTGCACCTGGCGGGCGAACAACTCCGGCATTCGCACCGCGACCTGGAACGCCGGGTAGAAGAACGCACCGCCCAACTCACCGCCTCGAACAAAGCCCTGCAGATTGAAATGAAGCAGCGCGTCGCCGTCGAGCAGGAGTTGCTTCTCATCAGCGAACGCGAGAAGCGACGCATCGGGCAGGACCTGCACGACAGCCTTTGCCAGGAATTAGCCGCCGCCGCCCTCTTCCTCCAGACCGCCGCGAACAAGATCGAGAAGAAGAACGCCTCAGGCGCCAAGGTGCTGGCAGAAGCGGCCCGGATCGTAAACGACAACGTCGGCCTGGCGCGCGATCTCGCCCGTGGACTGCACCCGGTCGAACTTTCCTCTCAGGGTCTGGCCAACGCACTGCGCGAACTCGCCTTTCGCACCAGCCAGGTCCGCTCCGTGACCTGCCACTTCAATTGCCCACGCCATGTCCGCATTCGCGACGAAGCCGTCGCCCTGAACCTCTACCGCATCGCGCAGGAAGCCGTCACCAACTCGCTCAAGAACGGGAAAGCTACCGTCATCACGATCAAGCTCGCGCGTGACCGCAAGAATTTGAAACTGGCGATCAAAGATAACGGCAAAGGATTTGCCACTTCCAAGGCCCGGCAGGGGATGGGCCTGCACATCATGAAATACCGGGCCGACGTGATCGGCGCGCAGATCACCTTTGAATCCGACGAGGGCAAAGGCACGCTCGTGAGCTGTGTCCTTGCGAGAACCTAATTCGTTCCGGATCTACCTGGTCGCCAGCGCTACCCGGCGCGGGAAAGGCTGGCCGGGTCGGGGTCGGCCGGTAAAGAAACCAGTGATTAGAATTTCCAGGGCAAACGGGGGTGGGGCAGCTCAGCCGATAGGTAAGTGGTCCGCCACTGATCCCGACCTGCCTGATCGGCTTTTTTTTATTCCGTCAGGAAGCCTTTTTCTTCGTCGCCGTACTCAGATTTCGCAGCACCTTGCGCCCGGCGATGCCTCGAATTTTCTGCCGGCGCGAAATTCCAATCCAGCAAAGGCTTTCCTGCGATTGATAGTGGAGGCGAGGATCGCTTGCACGTGAGAAGCTTAGGCAAGATCCGTGCTCCGGCAGTTCCATGAAATTACTCCGATGAAAACACTCAAAAGCGCATCAACTGGCACAAAAGGGAAAAAACGCGCCATTCTCCTGGTGGATGATCATCCGCTTTTTCAAAAAGGGATGACGCAGTTGCTCGATTCGCAAAACGATCTCCAAGTTGAAGCCGAGGTCGATAACAGCGGAGACGCGCTGAACGCGATCCGCTCGAAACGTTTCGATCTCGCGGTCGTGGATATCGGCCTGCGCGGGGGGGCGAACGGGATCGAACTCACAAAATCGATCAAAGCCGAACGGCCCGAACTGCCGGTCCTCGTCGTCTCGATGCATGACGAGGCGCTTTACGCGGAACGCGCCCTGCGGGCTGGCGCGCGCGGTTACGTCATGAAACGGGAAGCGCTCGATTCCATTCTCCAAGCCGTCCGGAGCGTGATTGAAGGCGAGATTTACATCAGCCCGACCATGACGAAGCGGATGCTTTTCGATCACATCAACGGCGGCGGCGAAGCCCGCTCTGCGGTCGATCGCCTGACCGATCGCGAACTCGAGATCTTCCAACTAATCGGTGAAGGCCACGATATGCACGCGATCGCAGGCGAACTGCATCTGAGCAAAAAGACCGTCGAAGCTCACCGCGCCAACATCAAGGAAAAACTCGGGGTGCCGAGCGCGCGGGAAGTGGTGCGCTACGCCACGCAGTGGGTGACGCAACAACGGTAATCGTTCCCGCCCCCCAATCGATTGCGAGGCTGAGCGGCGTTGTGGACGCTTTCGCAGAGCGAAACGTCTACATTGGCGCTCGCCCCAGCCACGATTATCGTTCTGCATGATCGGCCGGCTCGTTTTATTCCTCTCTCTGCTAGGTCTCGCGCCGCTTCTCGCCACCCAGCCGCCCGACCCGAAACCGAATCCGCAAATCAGCGCAATCGTAAAGGAAATCTCATCCAAAAATATCGAGGCGAACATCCGCAAGTTGGTCGGCTTCGGCACCCGCCACACCCTTTCTGACACGAAAAGCGAGACGCGCGGGATCGGCGCCGCGCGCCGATGGCTCCAATCTGAGTTTGAGCGCTACAGCAAAGACTCCGGCGGCCGGCTTCAGGTCGCGATGGATGAATTCATCCAGCCGACCGGCGAGCGAAACCCCGACCCGGTACAGGTGGTCAACGTCGTCGCCACTTTGCCGGGCGAACAAGGAGAATCGCTCGACCGTATTTATGTCGTGAGCGGTCATTACGACTCGCGGGTGAGCGATCTGATGAACGCCTCGGCCGACGCGCCGGGCGCGAACGACGACGCTTCCGGAGTCGCTGCCGTGCTCGAGATCGCGCGCGTCATGTCGCAGAAGAAATGGGACGCCACGCTCGTCTTCATGGCGGTGGCGGGCGAAGAGCAGGGCCTCTTCGGTTCCACCCACTGGGCGCGGATGGCGAAGGACAAAAATTGGGACATCGCCGGCATGATCACAAACGACATCATCGGCAGCTCGCACGCGGAAGGTGGCCAGTTCCCCAGCACGCATGTGCGCCTTTTTGCCGAAGGCGTCCCGGCCACGAAGGAAATGAGCGATGCGTGGCTCCGTCAGATCAAGACCGGCGGCGAGAACGACAGCCCAGCACGCGAGCTGGCGCGTTTCATCAAGGCGAAAGCGGAACGTTACGTCCCAGGAATGACGGTTGACATCGTTTATCGGAAGGACCGCTATCTGCGGGGCGGCGATCAC
Source organism: uncultured Verrucomicrobiae bacterium (assembly GCA_963819975.1). GTDB lineage: Bacteria > Verrucomicrobiota > Verrucomicrobiia > Chthoniobacterales > UBA10450 > Palsa-1392. The sequence goes on from CAWFYE010000007.1 coordinate 334,428, forward strand.
TCGCCTTTCCTCGAAGCCGGCTACCCGGCGGTGCGAATGACCGAGCCTAACGAGGACTACCGGCACCAGCACCAGGACATCCGGAAAGAAAACGGTGTCCAGTTCGGCGACCTGCCGGAGTTTGTCGATTTTGACTATGTTGCGCAGGTCGCGCGGATCAATGCGGCATCGTTAGGGGCGCTCGCCCTCGGACCCGCCGCTCCCAGCGGAGTCGAGGTGGAAACGAAGGAACTGACGAACGACACAACCCTGCACTGGCAAGCAAACAAGGAACCGGATCTGGCCGGCTACGAAGTGCTCTGGCGAGAGACGACCGCGCCGCTCTGGCAGCACTCCGTCCCTGCCGGCAACGCGACCCGCTTCACGGTGCCGAAAGTCTCGAAGGACAATTATCTCTTTGGCGTTGCGGCCATCGACAAGGAAGGTAATCGAAGCCCAGCAGTTTATCCGGCGCCATCGGCGAAATGAAGTTTTACCCGCTCGCCCACGTCAGACAGAGCGAATTATCTAAGGAATCACAAATGAAACGGTCCATTATTCTTGCCTCGTTACTTGCGCTCCCCGCGTTCACCTCATGCACCACAATGCATGATGCAGCGGTCACCACTTTCAGGGTCGTCGATACGCCGAACCAATACGTGCGCCGAAAGCTCGGGGTGGACGAGGAACCTCGGCAGCAGACGACGACGTCCACCACGACCGAAACCTATTCCGACTCGAGCCGCCCGCCGTCGCAGGCGTACCCGGTTCAGCAGCAGCAACCCACCTCGCCACCGCCCGCGCAAACTCAGCGCCAGGTCGTTGCTACCCAACAGCAGCCGCAGCCCCCGCCGCAACCCCGCGCGACTCCGCCCGTCACCAGTCGCGAAAGCGCGCCGCCGACCACGACCTCAACCCAGCGGACTGCTTCTTCGCAAACGACGAACGATTTGCCCTATGCCAAACCGGTCCCGGGAAAGCCTGGATATGTCTTCAGTCCGTTCGATAAGAACGGCGGTTATGTGGATGTGACCGGCTACAGCCCGGGCCAAAAGGTGAAAGATCCCTACAGCGGGAAAATCTTCCTCGTGCCGTGATGTAGACGCCTCCATCTGGGAGGCGCGGGCGAAACGCGGCTCTGTCCGCGACGTTTTCCACCGCGCTTCGCGGAGCGAAGCGTCTACAACTTCTCTTCCAGCGCTTTCACCCGCTCGAAAAGTTTTCCCAGCCGCCGCACCCAGGCGAGGTGCTGCATCGCTTCCTTGAGCGGAACCCCCGGCGTCGCCCACCAGGTGCCTCCGTGCAGACTCTTCGAAACGCCGGTTTGCGCGCCGATCATTGTCCCGTCATCGATCTCGATGTGGCCGATGATCCCGGCCTGCCCTCCGATCACTACGCCCGACCCGATCCGCACGCTGCCCGCGATCCCGACCTGCGCGACGATGATCGAATGTTTCCCGATGACCACGTTGTGGGCGATCTGAACCAGGTTATCGATTTTCACTCCTTCCTGTATCCAGGTGCGGCCAAAGCGCGCCCGGTCGATCGTCGTGCAGGCCCCGATCTCGACGTCGTTGTCGATCTGCACGATCCCGATCTGCGGCACTTTCTTGTGACCTCCCGCCGCCATTTCGAAACCGAAGCCGTCCGACCCAATGACAGTCCCGCTGTGAATGATGACACGCTCCCCGATTCGGGTGCGTTCGCGGATCGTGACGTTGGGATAAATGAACGTCCCGACACCGATCGTCGTCTCGTGCCCGACATAACTGTTGGCCCCGATTCGCACGCCGGAGCCAATTTCCACCCCGGGCTCGACGACCGCATGGGCGCCGACGAAAACATCTTTGCCTAACGACGCGTCCGGCGCCACGACCGCGCTCGGATGAATCCCGGGCGCAAAGGAAATTGGCTGCGGAGCAAACTTGAGCACGACCTGCTCAAAAGCCTTGGTCGGGTTCGCGACCCGGATCTGCGCACCGACGATTTTCTCCTCGAAATCTTCCGGCACGAAAGCGGCCGAGGCGCGCGTCTTATGAAAAGCGGTCAGGTAACGCGGGTTCCCGTAGAAGGTGACCTCGCCCGGCGTCGCTTCCGCGAGCGAGGCTGCGCCTGTAATCGTGAGGCCGGAGTCGCCCTGCCATTCCCCGCCGCACATTTCCGCCAGCTCTCGCACTGTGAAAGTCATCCGACGAAGTTGTAACCGGGGGCGCTGACCGCGGCAACCGTTGTCACAGGTTCCGAAGGAATTTCCGTCGAGACGAAGCGAGGCGCGGGCACAGATCTAGCTTTTTCCGGTGTGCGGCTGCGGCCGTCTCCGCAATGGCAACAGCAATCCTTCATCCAGAATCGCAACATCCCAGGAAACCAAGTGAAAACGATCCGAAAAAATCCGCGGCGGCTCCTCTTGAAATCGTTCCGGCAACGAGCGCGGACTATTTTGAAGTCGTTGCCCAGGCTACGAATGATGCGATTCGGGATTGGGATGTAAGAACTGGCGCCCTCGCCTGGCCCTGCGGCCTAAAGAGCCTGCTCGGTTACGAACCTTCCGCCGAATCCAACGAGATCGGTTTCTGGTTCCGCCAGATCCATCCCGACGACCTCGCGCGGGTTCGGGAAAGTCTGCGCCTCGCTTTTGCCGGAACGGACGAACGTTGGTCGGGCGAATATCGTTTTCGGCGGGCCGACGGCGAATATCTCCACATCCTGGAACGCGCTCTCATCCTGCGCGATGCCGAAGGGATTGCGCTGCGTCTGGCCGGGCCAATGATGGACGTGAGCCCGCGCAAACAATTGCAGGCCGAAGCCTGTCGCTCCCAGCGGATGGAAGCCTTTGGCCAACTGGCCGGTGGGGTGGCGCATGACTTTAATAATTTCCTGACCACGATCATGGGCTACAGCGATTTGCTTCTCACCGAGACTTCGGTCAAAGGCCGGGTCGCGAGCCAGATCAAGGAGATCCGCGCTTCCGCCGATCGGGCTTCCGCCCTCACCAACCAACTGCTCGCCTTCAGCCGCCGCCAGGCGCTCGAACCGACGGTCTTCGAGATCAACGATCACATCCACAATCTGGAGCGCACCCTTCTCCGCCTTCTCGGCGACAACATCTCGATCGAATGCCGGTTCCAGCCCGAGAAAAAAGGCGCGCATGTCAAAGTCGATGCCGGCCAGTTCAGCCAGATAGTTCTCAATCTCGCGGTCAACGCCCGCGACGCCATGCCGGAGGGCGGTCGCCTAACGATCAGTACTTCGACCACCGAAATCACCTCCGCCAAGCGCTCGATTGCCCCCGGAGCGAAAATTCCACCTGGCGAATACGTCGTCATCGAAGTGGCCGACAACGGTCACGGAATGAGCGAGGAAACCAAGGCGCGCCTCTTTGAGCCCTTTTTCACGACCAAGGAAGCGCACCGCAACGGTCTCGGGCTGGCGACCAGCTACGGTATCGTCAGGCAGAGTGGCGGCCATATCTGCGTCGAAAGCGCGCCCGGCGAGGGCTCGACCTTTCGCATTTTCCTCCCCCGGCACCCGGCGCCTCCGCCTCTCACCTATCGGAAACCCGGGGCACGCAAAAATCTGGCCGGGACTGAAACCGTTCTCGTCCTGGAGGACGAGGTCGGGGTGCGGCATCTCTCGGTTCGGGTCCTGCGCAATCTCGGCTACGACGTCCTAGAAGCGGCTCACGGCGAAGACGCCAAACGTCTCATTACCCAGCCGGGCGCGAAAAAGGTCGATCTGCTTCTAAGCGACATGGTCATGCCGGAAATGAGCGGCCGCCATTTTGCCGACTGGCTCGGCCAGACCAGCCCGGAGACAAAAGTCATCTTCATCTCCGGTTATCTCGAGGAATCGGTTCACCCGCGCGACCGGCGTGAACCCGGGATGAGTTTTCTGGCCAAGCCGTTCAACGCCGACGAGCTGGCGAGCAAAGTGCGCGAAGTGCTCGACGCCGATTAGTTCGAAGCCCGGAACTCTTTAATTCGTTAGAACGAACCGGGGCTTGAGGTTAATCTCGCCCCTTGACCACCTTTCGCGACATCGAAGAAGCCGCCGACCGCATCAAGGGCGCGATCTACGAGTCGCCCTGCACGCGGTCGATTCCACTCAGCGAGCTGACCGGGATGCAGATCTACTGCAAACTCGACAACCTCCAGCGCACCGGGAGCTTTAAGGAACGAGGTGCGCGCAACGCCCTCGCCCAACTACCCGACAAGCAAAAAAAGAAAGGCGTCATCGCGGCCTCCGCCGGGAACCACGCGCAGGCGCTCGCTTACCAAGGGCGATTGTTAGGCGTACCGGCCACGGTCGTGATGCCGAGATTCGCGCCACTCATAAAGATCAACAATTGCCAGAAACTCGGCGCCACGGTTGTCCTCGAGGGAAGAGACTTCGCGGAAGCCAAAGCGCGCGCTCATGAGATCGCGACCGAGCAAGGCCTAGCCTACATCGATGGCTACGACGATCCTGCGATTATCGCCGGGCAGGGTACCGCCGGGCTCGAGGTTGTGGCCAAGGTACCGGACCTCGACGCGGTCATCGTGCCAGTGGGCGGCGCGGGTTTGCTCGCCGGCGTTTCGCTGGCGGTGAAAACACTCCGGCCGGAAACGAAAGTCATCGCGGTCGAAGCCGAGTACGTCGCCAGTTTCTCCGCCGCTGTAAAAGCAGGAAAACCCGTCCGGATCGAAACGCGCCCAACCCTGGCCGACGGCCTCGCCATTGCCCAGGTTGGGAAAAACGCCTTCGAGATCGCGCGCCGTCACACCGACAAAGTCGTGCTCGTAAACGAAGAACAAATCGCGCTCTCCATCCTGCGCCTCGTCGAACTCGACAAGAGCGTCGTCGAAGGCGCCGCCGCCACCCCGCTGGCCGCTTGTCTTTCCGGGCGACTCCCGGAACTGGCCGGGAAGCGCGTCGTGCTTCTCCTTTGCGGCGGCAACATCGATCCCAACGTCCTCAGCCGCGTGATCGAGCGCGGGCTGGTGGCAGACGGTCGGCTCTCGCGTTTCACCGCGGTGATCAGCGATCGTCCGGGCGGCCTGGCGGATCTGACCGCCCAAATCGCAGCCGCCGGTGCGAGCATCAAGCAGGTCGTGCACGACCGCGCTTTCGCCAGCTCCGATGTTTCCGCCGTCAACGTCCTCTGCACCGTGGAGACGCGAAACCGCGCCCACCTCGAGGAGTTGCTCGCGCGCCTTCAGGAACGCGGAGTGAAGACCTCGATCATCCGAGGAGCCGTCGCATCCTAGCGCGCAGCTTGCGCTGCTTTCTCCCAATCGTAGGATGCGCCATGGATTCGGTTGAGACTCAGGTCGCGGAACAAAAAGCTTCATCCCAGGGCCAAACATCGTCCGCGGCCAGCGGTGACCCAGCCGAAGAACTGAGCCGCTTCGTCTCCCGCCACATCGGGCCTAACGACGAAGAAGTCGACGCCATGCTGGCCTCCCTCGGGTTCGAAAATCTTGACGACCTGATCGATGCGACAGTCCCGAAAGACATTCGCATGGCGAATCCGCTCGATCTCCCGGCCGGCAAATCGGAACAGGAAGCGCTCGCCGAGCTCCGCCAGCTCGCGCAGAAAAACAGAGTCGTGCGGAGCTTCATAGGCGCCGGCTATTCCGATTGCGTCGTCCCACCCGTCATCCAGCGCAACATCCTGGAAAATCCCGGCTGGTACACCGCCTACACGCCCTACCAGGCCGAAATCGCGCAGGGCCGGCTCGAGGCGCTCCTCAATTTCCAGACCATGATCACCGACCTGACCGCGCTCGACATCGCGAACGCCTCGCTCCTCGACGAAGCGACGGCCGCGGCCGAGGCGATGGCGCTCTGTCACGCCGTGGTCGGCGGGCGCCGCACCTTTTTCGTCTCGGAAAGTTGTCACCCGCAGACGATCGAGGTCGTGCAGACGCGGGCCAAGCCATTGGGCATCGAGGTGGTGGTCGGCAATCACGCTGTCTTTGCGTTCACCGACCAGGTTTTCGGCGTCCTCCTGCAGTATCCCACGACTGACGGCGCGATTATGGACTACGAGCCGTTCATCAAGGCAGCCCACGAAGCTGGCGCGCTCGCCATCTTGGCGGCCGATATCCTCGCGCTCACACTCGTTAGGCCACCGGGCGAAATGGGTGCCGACGTCGCGGTCGGGAGCACGCAGCGTTTCGGGGTTCCGTTAGGCGGGGGCGGACCGCACGCCGCCTATTTCGCGACCCGCGACCAATACAAGCGCCATATGCCGGGACGTCTCGTCGGCGTTTCGCACGACGCTGCCGGCCGGCCGGCTTACCGCCTCGCGCTCCAGACGCGAGAGCAGCACATCAGGCGCGACAAGGCGACGAGCAATATCTGCACGGCCCAAGTCCTCCTCGCCGTCATGGCCTCGATGTACGCCGTTTACCACGGACCGGATGGCCTGCGCCGGATCGCGCGCCAAGTGCACGACCGCACCTGCCGCCTCGCTGATAGCCTGGAGCAACTCGGCTACGGGCTCGTCCACGACAATTTCTTCGACACGATCAATGTGGATCTCGGGAATCGGATGAGCGGCGAATTTGTCCGCCGGGCCGTCCAACGTAATTGCAACCTGCGCGATCTCGGGCCCCACCGGATCGGGATTTCGCTCGATGAAGCGACAACGCCGGAAGACATCGAGACGTTGCTTGAGATCTTCGGCGAGAACCGGATCATTCTTCCGGGCGCGGCTGCGGCCTGTCGTGAATCGACGATCGCAAATCGCACCTCCGATTTTCTTACTCATCCGGTTTTCAACACTCACGACAGCGAAACCGAGATGCTGCGCTATCTCCGCCGGCTCGAGGCGCGCGATCTTTCGCTTTGTCATTCCATGATCCCGCTCGGCTCCTGCACGATGAAATTGAACGCGACGGCCGAGATGTTCCCGATCTCGTGGCCGGAGTTTGCCCGGATCCATCCCTTTGCGCCTAACGACCAGACGGCTGGCTATCGCGCGATGTGCGAGCAACTCGAAAAGTGGCTGACCGAGATCACCGGTTTCGCGGCCGTCTCGCTCCAGCCAAACGCCGGGTCGCAGGGCGAATACGCCGGCCTCCTCGCGATCCGCGCCTATCACGAGGCGCGGAGCGAGGCGTATCGCAACATCTGCCTCATTCCCACTTCCGCCCACGGGACGAATCCCGCCAGTGCGGTCATGGCCGGCTTCAAAGTAGTGCCGGTCCGTTGCTTGGAAGACGGCGACATCGACCTGGCCGATCTGCGGAAGAAGGCCGACGCGCACGGCAAAGATCTGGCCGCGCTGATGGTGACCTACCCCTCAACCCACGGCGTTTTTGAAACCACCATCCGCGAAATCTGCGAGATCGTGCACGAACACGGAGGCCAGGTTTACATGGACGGCGCGAACATGAACGCCCAGGTCGGTCTCTGCCGCCCGGGCGACATTGGCGCGGATGTTTGCCACCTCAATCTGCACAAGACTTTTTGCATTCCTCACGGCGGGGGCGGCCCGGGCGTCGGCCCGATCGGTGTCGCACAGCATTTGCGCAAGTTTCTTCCCGGCCATCCGACCATTAACCGGCAACAAACAACCAATAGCCCGGCGCATCCGGTTTCGGCTGCGCCATATGGCAGCGCTAGCATCCTAACGATTTCCTGGATGTACATCCGGATGATGGGCGCCGCCGGCCTAACGAAAGCGACAAAGGTCGCGATCCTGAACGCGAACTACATCGCGAAACGGCTCGATCCGCATTTCCCCGTTCTTTTCAAAGGCAAACACGGTCTCGTCGCGCACGAGTGCATCCTCGATCTGCGCCCCTGCAAGAGCGCGGGGGTGGAAGTCGAGGACGTGGCCAAGCGCTTAATGGATTATGGCTTTCACGCGCCGACCGTGTCCTGGCCGGTCCCGGGTACCGTAATGATCGAGCCGACGGAGAGCGAACCGAAACACGAGCTCGATCGTTTCTGCGAAGCGATGATTGCGATCCGGGCAGAGATCGACGCGATTGGCCAGGAAGGCGGCGACCGCAAAAACAACCTGCTGAAGAACGCACCGCACACCGCGGAGCAGGTGACGGCGAACGAGTGGAATCGTCCTTATACCCGCGAGCAGGCCGCCTGGCCGGCAGAGTGGACACGCCAGCAGAAATTCTGGCCGGCGGTGGCGCGAATCGACAGCGTCTATGGCGATCGGAATCTCTTCTGCACCTGTCCGCCGATGGAAGAGTTCGCCGAGGACAAGTAAGCCCTTCCCGGAGTTGAGCCGCCCGGCTAATCGTTATTCGTTAGGCCGGAAGGTGAATCCTGCCTTCGACATAGGTCACTGCCTCGCCGCCGATCCCGACGCGGGCGCCGCGATCTTCGCAGAATAATTCGCCGCCGCGGGGCGAAATCTGGCGCGCAAAAAGTTCACGTTTCCCGAGTCGCTCCGACCAGTAGGGAATGAGCGTGCAGTGGGTCGAACCGGTGACTGGATCTTCCGGGATCCCGGCCGCGGGCGCGAAATAGCGCGAGACGAAATCGCAATCGTCACCCGGCGCGGTCACGACCACGCCTTGCGCGTCCAGTCTGGCGACTGCTTCGAAATCGGGCTTGATCGCCGCCACCTCCTCCCGGGAAGAAAAAATGGCGAAATAATCGCGCCCGCGGAGAACCTCTTCCGGTTTCGCGCCTAACGAAGCCGCGACGGCCGCCAGATCGCCGCCTTCCGTCGCCGGACGGGACGGAAAATCGAGCACGAGGCGACCAGCGTTTGGTTCCACTACCAGTTCGCCGCTTTGAGTCTGAAACCGCACATTCTTTCCCGCGTAGCCCAGGTGTTGAAAAAGAACATGGGCCGCGGCCAGGGTGGCGTGGCCGCAGAGATCGACCTCGACCGCCGGAGTCATCCAGCGCAGGTCGAAGTATTCCCTGCGGTCGACGAGGAACGCGGTTTCCGGGAGATCGTTCTGGGTCGCGATCGCCTGCAATTGTTCGTTTGGTAAAAATTCCCTTAGCAGGCAAACCCCGGCCGGATTGCCGGCAAACATTCGGTTAGTGAAAGCGAAGACCTCGAAATAGGGAATTGTTTCGGAACTCATCGGCACCTCCATTTCATTTCGCCGGAAAAGAGCCCAGTTCAAGCCGCCGTCTTGCGCCAGACTCGACAGCCGAGCGCGATCGCCGTGATCGTTAGGCCGGCGGTGATTCCCCACCACATCCCGATCACCCCGAGCCCGAGTGGGAAGGCCAGGCACCAGCCGAGCGGGATCGAGATTATCCAGTAGGCGACAAAGGCGAGGAGGGCCGGGATTTTGACGTCGCCCAGACCGCGCAATGCGCCCCCCGACGAAACCTGCATCGCGTCGCTCACCTGGAAGGCGGCCGAAACGAGGAGCAGATTGGCCGCCAACGCGACCACCGCCGGCTCGGTCAGAAACCAGCTCGCGATGGTGTGATTAAAAAAAAGAAAGAGCTGGGCGCTGCCGGCGGTAAAAGCCAGTGCCAGCCCCCAGCCGCTGAGCAAAATGAGGCGCAAACGCGACACCTGCCCCGCGCCAAAGGCTTCGCCCATCCGCACCGTCAGGGCCATGGAAAGCCCGAGCGGCACCATAAAGATCGTCGCCGCGCAGGTGATCGCCACCTGGTGCGAGGCGAGTGCGGCCGGCCCGAGCGTGCCGATGATGAGCGTGGCCGCGACGAAGGCGCTCACTTCCGCGAGCAATTGCAGACTGGCCGGCAAGCCGACCCGGACCAGGTCGCGCACCGCCGGCCACTCCACTGCGCGAAACCAGTGGCTCGGCACCCACTCCCGCACGGAAGGCGCGCGTACACACCACCAAATGATCGCCGCTAGCATCAACAGGCGCGCGAGCAGCGTGGCGACGCCTGCGCCGTCCAATCCCATCCGGGGCGCGCCGAGTTTTCCGTAGATGAAGATCCAGTTGAAAAGAACATTCAGCCCGCCGGCTCCGAGCATGATCCAAAAAGGGGGCCACGGTTTGTTCATCGCGTCGGCGTGATTTTTCACCGCCATCGCGCCCATCGCCGGAATCATCGAGACGGCCACGAGGAAGAAATAGCGCGGGACCGCGCGCACGATCGCCGGATCCTGGTGAAAGATTCCGAGAAATGGCTGCATCCCCCAGACCCCAAGGACAGTCAGCACCCCGAACGCGAAGGCGAGGTAGAGACCGTGCCGCAACGCATTGCGAGCCGCCTCCCGGTTCCCGGCCCCGCGCGCCTGTGAGACGCGGATCGAGACCGCCATCGAGAATCCGAGCCCGAAGATAAACGGGAGGTGGAGAATGTTGTTGGCAAAGGTCGCCGCGGCCAGCGGCAGAACGCCGATACGCCCGACCATGATCGTATCGGCGAGAGCGATGAACATCTGGCTGAGCTGACCGGCCACGAGCGGCAGGGCGAGGGTCGCGGTCAGGCGCCCCTCGTGCCCAAGACGGCCGAGGACGGAATCGGCAGGTGAAGATTGCATCGCGCGGATATTACAAAATTGTCAGAAAAGTCTTGTCTTTTGGCATGCTCTCCGCTCTCATCCCCGCCATGCAATCTCAATCGCGCGTCTTATTTACCTCCGTTTTCCTTGCCGGCGGATTTCTTTTTGCTCAGCCGGGATTTTCCCAGGTCGTGACAACCGACGAGGCCGCCACCGAAGGTGAATCCACCGCCGATGAAACCGGCGAAAGCCGCGGAGAAGGCCGTCGTTCCACCCATACCAGCCAAGCGAGGGTCACACCGGACGGAACGCGTTTGCCAGACGCCGACATGGACCTCTCCAGCGGGTTGGTCTCGTCCCCGGCCGAGACGGCCGAATTGATTATCGAAGGAACCGACGTCAACCCTGTGGAATATCCGGCGCTTCCGGAGATCGAAGGAACGCGAATCAACTCCGGCAAGAAGACATCGTTTGTGAAACCTGACGAGTTTCCGACGATTGCTATCAACGATTACCGGGAAGCGCTCGCGACCACGCCCGGTATCCTTGTGAGCGAGGAACCTTCTTCGCCGATCGTCAATTTCGGCTACCGCGGGCTCGACTCGCAACGGAGTGAGTTCATGCAGATCCTGAAGGACGGCATCTCGATCAAAAACGAGCAGTTCGGATTTCCGGAGTCGCATTACACGCCGATCCTCAACGCGGTTGAGCGGATCGAATTCATTCGGGCCGGAGCGGCCCTCCAGTTTGGCCCGCAGCCTGGCGGTGCGCTCAATTTCATCATGAAGATGCCGCGGCGCGATGTGCCGTTCGAGTTCGAGACCCTGAACATTTTCGGGACCGACGGGCTCTACCAGAATTACACGAACATCGACGGCACGGTCGGCAATTTCGGTTACTACGCGTACTACGACCATCGCCAGCGGGAGGGTTTCCGCACCAACAGCGACTACGACGTGAACAACGGAAGCACGAAGCTGGTTTACGATGTAACGAGCGACAGCCGGTTTATCCTGACGGCTGACCTCTACAACGAAGAACATGGCGAACCGGGCGGCCTGACCGCGATCCCGGCGCCGGGCGCCTCGCTCTACCAGGTGGATCGCAACGCTTCGACCCGTTTATTCGATCGCTTCCGCCTGAAGCGGTATTTCGGGACGCTGGAATACCAGAAGACTTTCTCGGACCAGACGCAGATGAGTCTCAAAGCATGGGGCGGCTACCTCCAGCGCTTCAGCAAACGCCAGCGCGGCGGTGGTTTTGGCGTAGCGCCCGATCCCAATCCGGCGCCCGGGTCGGCCGCGAGCACAAACGACATTCAGGATCGCGAGGATTACACCGAGGGCGTGGAAGCGCGCTTCCGCCACGACTACGACCTGGCGCACGACACCTCGACTTTCACCGGCGGACTTTATTTCTATCACGCCTTGCAGGATCGTCATGACGAGCGCGGCGCAACGCCTGATGCAGAGAGCGGTTTCCTCCGGCGCTTCAACACCGGCAAGACGACAGATTTCGCGATTTTCGCCGAAAACCGGTTCCATTTCGACCGGCTCTCGATCGTCCCCGGGATGCGCCTGGAGTTCTTCCAGCAAAGTCTCGACGAAAAGGTCAACATCACCCGGCCCGCCGGCGATCCGCTCCTTTCGCAGTCGGACTTTACCTTTGTTCCGCTCTTTAGCCTGGGCGCGAGCTACGTCCTGGTCGAAGGCCAGGTGCCGGGCCCGGTAACGATGAGCAAAGAGGACGGCAAATCGATCCAGAACGCAGCCTCGATGGTGGCGGGCGGCCCACCGCGGGCGGAGCTCTACGCCACCGTCGCACAGGCCTATCGGCCGGTGACCTACGGCGAACTGGTTCCGACCGCGCCCGATGGCGTTGTCAATGGCGACCTCCAAGAAGGCAATTCGCTCCAGTTTGAATTGGGTGTGCGCGGCAAACCGTTTCCCTATCTGACCTTCGATGTCGGCGGCTTCTATTTTGAAGTGAACGATCAGGTTGGAGAAATCACCGGCGTGAATGCAGCCGGCGGGACGTTCACCACGACGCAAAACGTGGGCGACGCGCGCTATGCCGGCTTCGAGACGGCGGTGGAACTCGATCTCCTCGGGATGATAAACGGCGGAACGGAAAGTCCCTACGGCCGCTTCAACCTTTACGGCAACGTCAACTTGCTCAGCGCCGAGTTCACGAGCGGCCCGAACAAAGGCTTCGACACGACCTACGCGCCTAACTATCAATTCAAAGTCGGCGGTATTTATCGCTACAAGGAGGACGTTAAAGTCGGCTTCCTCGGCAACATCGTGGGCGATTCCTACGCCGACGCGAACAACACCGCTTCCCATTTCATCCCCGGCTACACGGTTTGGGATCTGACCGCGGAAGTGAAGTTCTTCAAGGGTCGCCTCGGCCTCGTGGCCGGGATTCGCAACATATTCGATCAGGATTTCTACGCCGAGATCCGCGACGAAGGCATCGTCCCGGCCTACGGCCGAAATTATTACGGCGGCTTCAACCTCAAATTCTAAGCCAACAAAAAAAGGACAGCTCGCCAGACGGTCGCCACCGTCATTATGGTGGCGACCGCATGCGCATCCTAATCGCGCCCGATAAATTTAAAGGATCGTTAGGCGCAGAGGAAGTCGGGCAAAGCATCGCGGCCGGCCTGAGAGCCGCGTTGCCCGAGGCCAAGCTGGAGATCGTCGCCCTGGCCGACGGTGGCGAAGGCACGGCCGAGACGATCTGCCGGGCGGCGGGCGGCAAATGGATCGCGTGTCGCGCGCACGACGCGCTCGGGCGCGAGATCGCGGCTCGCTACGCCTGGCTGGAAAAGTCCGGTCTCGCCGTTTGCGAGATGAGTGCCGCCGCCGGCCTCGCACAGCTTTCGCCTAACGAACGCGATCCCCTCCGCGTCTCGACTTTCGGGGTCGGCGAAATACTCCTCGCCGCCGCTGCCCAAAACCCGACCGAAATCATTATCGGCCTTGGTGGGAGCGCGACGAACGACGGCGGTTTCGGCCTGGCCCGCGCCCTCGGTTTTCGCTTCTTCGCTCATGATGGCCGGGAACTGGCCGGACCGGTCGATGGCTTGCTCGATCTCCTGTGGATCGAATCGCCTAACGATCTCTCTCTTCCCCGTATTACGGCCGCCTGTGACGTGAACAATCCGCTCCTCGGTCCACAGGGCGCAACCCGGACGTTCGGTCCACAAAAAGGTGCCACGCCTGAACAGCTCGACATCCTTGAGCGTTCCCTCGCCCGCCTCGCCGAGGTCACGGCGCGCGCTTTTCACGGCGATCACCGCGACACTCCCGGCGCCGGCGCAGCCGGTGGGCTCGGCTTTGGCCTGCTCACTTTTTGCACTGCCCGGATCCGCTCCGGGTTCGAGGTAGTCGCGGAAGCAACCGAGCTGCGGGCGCGGATCGAGCGCACCGACATCGTCATCACCGGCGAAGGAAAACTCGATCGGCAGACTCTGACCGGGAAAGGACCGGCCGGTCTCGCGCAGCTCGCTCGTTCGTTAGGTAAGCCGGTTTTCGCGATCGTCGGCCAGGTGGAGGAGGACGCCGAGGTGCGAGAACTTTTCGATGGCGTGCTCACGCTGCGCGGGACGCGGCCCGATCACAGCGACACTGCGGAGATGCTCGAAGTGCGCGCACGCGAACTAGCACTCCGCTTGCACTGAGACATACCGCTTTGCGACTTCGACATACTTCAGCGCCCAGGCTTTGATCCCGGTTTGCTCCGCGGGATTCAACTGCCTAACGACCTTGGCGGGTGAGCCGAGGACGAGCGAACCGGGCGGAACCTTCATCCCAATCGTGACGAGCGCATGCGCTCCAACGATGGAGCGCGCACCGATTTCCGCACCGTCGAGCACGATCGCGCCCATCCCGACGAGCACTTCATCCCCGATCGTGCAGGCGTGAATAACGGCGGCGTGCCCAATCGTAACTAGTTCCCCGACGAGGGCTGGAAATTCATCCGAGACATGCACAATTGCGCCATCCTGGAGATTGCTCCGCGGCCCGATCTCGATCCGGTTGATATCGCCCCGCAGGACCGCGCCGTACCAGACACTGGCCTCCGCCCCTAACGACACCTCGCCGATGACGGTGGCACTCGGTGCGACATATGCGCCAGGATGGAATCGCGGCCCGTTTTGCAGGCGGCGGCCAATCGATTCGACCCCAGTATCCGCTTCCTCCGCCTTCATCACTAGAATTTAGCCAGTTACAACAGGAAGAAAATCGCGGAGCGAAAAGTGGAATAGAAGGCCTTCACCAGACTCCGGATGAGGCAGTCGTCCTGGTTCGCGACCAAGCGGGCTCCTAAGTCTTGCCAGATTCAATATTTCTTCCAGATGGCCAAAAGAAAGGCGGCCGTCGCGCAGAGACTCGCCGCGAGGGCAAGCGGTCCGCGATTCTGATTCAACCAAACTTGGGAGCTGAAATCTTTCGCTCGCGCGTCAAACCGGCCATGCGCGCCATGGTCCCCGGCCAGCGGCTGGTAAAGATCGTTAGGCTTGCTCGAATCTTCCGGAGCATCCGTCTGCTGCGCATCGTAGCCGGTCCGTCCGAGATAATAGTCGAGCAGGCCCGGAATGATCTTGTTTCCGAAAACGGCCTTCACAACCGGGACGCCAACCAGGACTTCGCGTCGTTTCTGGTGCGCCGCCCAATGGATGGCCCGTGCCGCGACTTCCGGCTGGAAAATGGGTGGGACTGGTTGCGCCTTGCGCGGCAGGCGGCTTTTCGTCCAATCAAACTGCGGCGTGTTCAAGGCCGGAAGTTGCACCATCGTAACGTGGACCTTACTTCTGTCGTGGATCAACTCGCAGCGCAGCGAATCGGTAAATCCGCGCATCGCCGCCTTCGCCGCGCAATACGCGCTCTGCAAAGGAATGCTGCGATACGCGAGCGCGGAACCGACCTGGACAATCGTCCCACGATCGCGCGGCAGCATCCGCTTCAACGCGGCCAGCGTACCATGGACCGCGCCGAGGTAGGTCACCTCCGTGACGCGGCGATAATCTTCCGCGGTCATTTCCTTGACCGGCGAGAAGACGCTCACCATGGCGTCGTTAATCCAGATGTCGATCGGACCGAGGTCGCGCTCGACGGTTGCGGCCGCGGCTTCGACCGCGTCGGCATCCACGACATCGACCGGCAGGACGAGCGCGCGTCCGCCGGCCGCTTCGACTTCGCGTTGCGCCGCTTCCAGCCCATCGCAACCGCGCGCCAGCAATCCGATCTGTGCGCCTCGGCGGGCAAATTCGCGGACGGCGGCGCGGCCGATGCCGGCCGAAGCACCAGTGATGACAACGACTTCAGGTTTGACGGAGTGTTTCATAAAAACATTGGAGCGCGGGTATGAATGTTTCGCCGCCGCCCTGCAAATCGGTTGTAACTCCTGTACAAGAGAGGAGGGCGCGAGCGCCAAAGAGAGCTCCAGAATCGGAAGATGATCGTATTACACCAAATCGTGAAGGAGTGGAGAGAGCACGTAATGCACGCCTTATAATGCCGAAGCCCTGTCGGCAATACGCCGATGAACTGCGGCGCTGTCCGAAATGGCGGCAAAAATTCCTGCAGTGTAGAAAAGAACCGTGAACTTTGGGAGGGGGAGGGAATAACGGTGGGGGCATCGCTGCGGGAGCGCGTGCCGCCTTAGGCTCAAGCCGGGAGCCGCTCCCACTCGCCGAGCGTCCCGCGGAATTCCTGGCGTATTCGAGCCGAGATCGGCTATTCCAAAGTCCTGTTTGCCATCGCCGCTGCGATGCCTCTCTCAGATACCGTTAGAATTCAGTAGAGCCGCCAACTTTGGTGCCAACGGAGAGAAATTATAGCTCGCGGTTTCAAGATAGACCTGGTCGCTCTGGGTCAGCAGTCCGAGGCCGAGTAGCCCACTTATCGGAATCACCTCAGACTGCCTGAACGCACACGCAGGAGATCGTTGTTAGTATCTTCATGCCCGCCGATTTGGATGGCACGATAAACTATCGAATTGATGAGGAACCCCGCCTCCGTCGGCGAAATGTCTCGAATGACTCGCGCAAGAAATTGCCCCTCGTAATCTTCAATGGGTTCGGTCACTGCGTTGCGAATTGCTGTCCGAAGGAGATCAATCTTCTCTTGCTGCACAGTCGAAAAGACCGAGGCAATAGAAGCGGTTACGAACTCGTATTGGCCATCCGTCAAATTCTGTAGTTGGTCTTTCTGATCTTTTAGATCCTGCTCTATATCCTTGATCGCATTCTCGATACGTTTTGTCTGTCGTTTTGCTGCGGGTATCATCGTTAGCACGGGCAGCAACGGAGCCAAAAGCGGCAATATTTGATCCCCTTTTGCAGCAGCGATTGCAGCTGCAATTGTCGCTCCGGACGTAGCCGCAATTGTTGTGTGCGGATGGCCCAAGATTTTTTCGATTCGCGTCGTTTCTTCCATTTATCGCCCTCGAGAAAAAATTGCGGTGCGGTGACTTCAACGCAATACATAGGATTTCTCCCGAGGCACGGAGTCTGACCGGACGAGCGCCCTCAGGTCAAGACAAGCTCCATCCCGCTGCTGCCTCGAAGCCACTGTGAGAATTACTGTGCAGCTCGCGCCGCTGATGAATCTGCTTAATCCTGGCTGACCTGCGGATATTGGCCACGCCCGTCAATAACTAAGCTGCGTTCGATGGTGGCAGCGTCGTCACCGTATACGCGCACTTCGCCCGCGCCCCCTCCGAAGCGTCCGCTGGCATAGTCAATGGAATTCAAAGGCGCATGGGTTTCATTCGATGCTCCGGGCATGCGCGGCGCGGAGGTGGTGTTGGTCGGGCGATTCAAGGGGCATGTGTCGCTTCTAGATTTGCATTGCTTTTTTTAGCTTCGAATCCCGTAATTCGGTAATACTTCCTATACTTAACCGCGATTGCGATCGCTGTTCGTAGCCGATTGTTCGCACACAGGCATGGTTCCGACGGGCCAAAATACTTACATGGTCGCGTATGAGGGCTCCAATATGCAGAACAAATCGGCCTTGGAAGCTCTTTGCCTTCGGGATGCTAATGCGTTCTGTGCAAAAAATGGTTTGGTTATGGTACCCATATCCAGCTCTGGCCGAAAGGCTCTCGCCGTTCCGTTTGGGCACGGCGGAAGCTGCGATCTGATTTTCAAGGCGATTCCGCCGAATAGTCCGCTGGCCGCGTCTCCTTCTCCGGCCTAGCGGCCAAGGCGGGCGATGAAGGCGTGGGTGCCTCCGAGGGGGCCCTCCGAGTAGGAGCCGGAGATGAGGTTGGAGTTGTTGATGCCTCCGAAGAGGGTGATGTGGTCGTTGGTGTCGGGATAGTCGTAGGAGGTGTAGCTGCTCAGGTTTTGCAGGACGAAGCCGAAGGTCCGGCCGGCGGCGTCGGTGTAGGCGCCGGCGATGATGCCGGCGTCGTTGATCCCGGAGGGGAAGGTGGTGGTAGCCCCGGGATAGACGAGCGGAGCCGTGAAGGTGCCGTCGGCGGCGCGCAGGAAGCCCTGCGGGAAGTTGCCGCCGTAGTAGCCGACGATTTGCCCGAGGTTGTTTAT
Organism: uncultured Verrucomicrobiae bacterium; assembly: GCA_963819975.1. Classification (GTDB taxonomy): domain Bacteria; phylum Verrucomicrobiota; class Verrucomicrobiia; order Chthoniobacterales; family UBA10450; genus Palsa-1392. Next base: position 352,373 of record CAWFYE010000007.1, read on the forward strand.
GCCCGAGGGAAAGATGTCGGTGTCTCCCGGCCCGCGGAAGGTGGTGACGACGCCGCCGAGGCTGACGAAGCCGGTGAAACCGCCGGTGTCGAGGGAGCCGTAGCCGACGAAGTCGCCGGCGTCGTTGATGCCGGTGAGGTGGGTCTGGTCGTAGCCGGGCAGGTCGTACTGGGTGTAGGTGGTGCCGTCGTAGAGGAAGCCGTGGTTCGGCAGGCGGCTGCCCTCGACGGCGTCGAAGCTGCCGCAGATGAGTCCGGAGTTGTTGATGCCCTGGGCAATGGTGGACTTGGCGCCGGGGAAGCTGATCGGCCGGCCGAAGCGCCCTTGCAAGGTCCGGGTGTAGCTGAGGTATTTCCCACGGAAGATAAACGCGCCGACGACGGTGCCGTTATTGGCCACGCCCTCGCCGGCGGTGACGGTGGCTCGGGTGGGGGTGTAATCGTAGCTCGGCACGACGAGGGTGATGGTGCCCGCGGAGGCAGCCGGGACGACGAAGGCGGAGCCGAGCAGGAGCAGCGGGATGAAGCAGGAGATGATGGGTTTGGTCTTCATAGGGTTGATCCCGCGATAGTGCCGAAAGGCTGGCCGCGAATCAAGGATAAATGGCCTCTCTGTTGCAAACCGTTCGAATGCGGTGGCCTCAATTGGTGCTACAGATGTTACCGCGGACTCGGCAGGAAATGGGCTTCACGTATATTCCGCTGCGGAACTCCAACATATCGCTCGTGTGCAGAGAGGATGGGCCATCGCCGCTGTCTCTCAGATACCGGGGTGACGCGTCTCTGATGCCACTCCGGCAGATTGCCCACTGCGACCGTCGTGTCTCAATCCCGGCCCTGGTGCGTCTTTTGATGCCGCTCAAATTCAAAGAAAATGCAACTATTTCCGCCCGCAAACACGGCATCTTGTCCGAATCTGCTCGCGCTGGCGCTCGATGCCTTCGATTTCTCGTTCAATATTGCTTACCGCCGACAAACGATCCCGGCATCGATCAATCTTGTCGCTCGCTGATTTGATCCCACCAAGGAAGTTATTTATGTTCAAGTGTGCGTAAGCTGGTCAAGACGATGATAGAGGCAGGCTAGGATTGCGCCATGAAGCGTCGGGGCGACCTCAATGAGAGAGAGAAGCACTTTGTCACGGCCTTTATTCAGGAGCCGAACGGAGCCAAAGCCGCCAGATTGGCGGGATACAGCCCGAAAACGGCGAAGGTGCAAGCATCGCGGCTGTTGACCCGCCCTCACGTAAGAGCAGAGATCGATAAATCGCGGGCCAGGGTAGTTGAGCGCGCCGAAGTCGATGCCGCCTACGTCCTATGCCAGGCGGTCGAAGTGCACGAACGCTGCATGCAGGAGGTAAAACCGTTGACCGATCGCAAAGGCGACAATGTGAAAGACGACGAGGGAAACGTGATCTACCGCTTCGACGCTGCCGGCGCGATTCGATCTCTCGAGTTGATCGGCAAACACAGAAGCATTCGCGCCTTCAAAGATGAGGAGCCGTCTGGCTCAACCCAGCCCCTAAAGGCGACGTTTGACCAATTCAATTTCAACGCAGTGCGGGAGGACAAAGAAAAGCGGGCAGCAACTGGGTTTGAGGTCGAAGGTGTTAATTAGAGTTAAACTTTAAAGGTTGAGGCCGGTCGCCGGACCACCGGGGTGGGCTCCTCCAAACGCGGAATACCGCCGATGCCAATCGCGCTCGAAAATTTGATCCAGACGCGCGCTGGCGCGTGGTTGCAGTTCACGCCGAGAATCAGAGGTGCTATGCGTTCCGAGCCTCGTCAGTCGGTCGGATGCTCTGAATAAGTGGCCAAGAAGTGGCCAAGCACATTCTCGCGTGAAGACGTAGAGCCGCGATTTCTAGAGGGAGCCGAAGGCGGGGATTGAACCCGCGACCTGCTGATTACGAATCAGCTGCTCTACCACTGAGCTACTTCGGCGCGCGAACGAGGCGGAAGATGACATCCGACGGCGCCTTGGGCAAGGGACCAGAGCCGGCCACGGACGGCAGAGCTGGTACCCGCCAAAATCTTAGCCCACGTTGCCGGCAGATTGTGGGCTTGTCGGGCCAAGGCGTGATCTTATGTTCGACGCGTAAAATTAATTCGTAGATGACCATTACGGCTGACCCGGCCTTGCCACTCGGGCAACGATTGCAGAAATGACAAGCCTTGCTGACGAGCACGGGACGCCCGACCGCGAAGGAGCAGAGACGGAGAATCTGTGCGATTTGTGTTTCTCGTGAAGAATCAATCCGGCGCTCACCTCTTTTCGCCGCTCCAAATGCGCAGCGTGCAATTTCGCAACCGCATCGTGGTCTCGCCGATGTGCCAATATTCGAGCGCGGACGGTTTCGCCAATGACTGGCACCTGGTCCATCTCGGCAGTCGCGCGGTCGGCGGCGCGGCGCTCGTTTTTACCGAGGCGGCCGCGACCCTGGAGGAAGGACGGATCAGCCCCGAAGATCTCGGGATCTGGAAGGGTGCGCAGATCGAAATGCTGAGCCGTATTTTCAATTTCATCGCGGCGCAGGGCGCGGTGCCGGGGATGCAGCTCGCGCATGCCGGACGCAAGGCGAGCACGAGCGCGCCCTGGAAAGGCGGGAAGCCGTTAGGCCCTAACGAGGGCGGCTGGAGCCCGATTGTCGGCCCGAGCCCGCTCCCTTTCGCAGACGGCTACCAAACGCCGCGGGAACTCGATCGCGGCGGGATCCGGCAGGTCTGCGAAGCGTTTGCTTCGGCCGCGGGGCGTGCCCTCGAAGCGGGCGCGAAAGTGGTCGAGATCCACGCCGCGCACGGTTACTTGTTGCACAGTTTTCTCTCCCCCCTCAGCAACCAACGGACGGACGACTACGGCGGTTCCTTCGCCAACCGAATCCGGTTTCTCTGCGAAACCACCGAGGCCGTGCGCCGGGTCTGGCCGGAGAAATATCCGCTCTTCGTTCGCATCTCCTCGACCGACTGGACGGAGGGCGGCTGGACCGGCGAAAACTCGGTCGCGCTTGCGCAAAAATTGAGGTCGTTAGGGGTGGACCTGATCGACTGCTCGAGCGGCGGCAACGTGCCGCAGGCGAAAATCCCGATTGGCCCCGGTTACCAAATCCCTTTCGCGGCCCAAATCCGACGCGATGCCGAAATTGCGACCGGCGCGGTCGGCATGATTACGGCGCCGGAACAAGCGGACCAGATCATCCGCCTGAGCGAGGCCGATCTCGTCCTGATGGCGCGCGAATTTCTGCGTCATCCCTACTGGCCGCTGAATGCGGCACGCCCGCTCCACCAGACCGGAGAGCCTCCACTGCAATACGGCCGGGCATTTGCCTAACGAATAAGACTGAGAAGGGAAGACCGCCGCTGGAACGGCTCTAGGAAGAAACGACAAAGCGATTGCCTTCGCTGTCCTTGAACATCGCGTAACTGCCCCACGGCTGTTTCTGAGGCGGCCCTTCGAACTCGACCCCACGTCCGCACAGCTCTTCGTAGGTCGCGTCGATATCGTCGCAGGCAAACGACATCGGCATCATGGAGCCGACCCGTTTTTCCTCGCCCTCGGCCGCGAAAAGCACGACCCGCGTTTCAGCCTTGGGCACGCGCAATTCGATCCAGCGTTGTTTCTCATCGAAAGGCTGGTCGGTGATGATCGTGAACCCGAGTTTGTCCGTGTAAAAATCCAGCGCCCGATTCTGATCGGCCACCGGGATGCTGACGAATTTGATTTGCTTAATCATGGCGGCGGCAGGCTAGGCCACCGCGCCAGCCAGCGTCCAGAGCCGATCGATCGCCGGCCGCTGAAATCGCTGTCCATTTATCGGTATAGCGGTAACCTCTTTCGTGCCTCGCTTTCGCAAGACCGTGCCGATCGACGATTACGTCCTCGACGTCCTGATGCGCGACCTGGTCGGCCATGACCGCCAGCCGGCCGCTTTTCTCGTTTATCTCCGTCTTTATTATGCCGCACAGCGGCGGCGGTGGCGGCCGGTTAGCGCGAGTCTGCGCACGATCGCGGAGGAGACCGGGCTCTCGAAAAGCGCCGTCCAACTCGCGCTCGAAACTCTGCGCCGCCGCGAGCTGATTCAATCAAGGAGCGCGCACGCTACTGCGCTCCCGCAGCATCGCGTCTTGCGACACTGGCGCGAGCCGGCCGCTGTCCAAGTTAGTAGCATTCAGAAAAACAGCCGGCGCCGATCTCAAATCCGTTAGGCCAAGCCAAACCGGGGCGGCATTGCCAAGCGGCCGAAGATTCGGTTATTGCTTTGGCGGGAAGAACTTGTGCTGCAACCCTCCACTCTCGACCCTGCCATGCAGGGGCAAGACGCCGTCCTTTGCGCGCTCGGGCCCAAGCGTTTTCTTGGGCCGTCAAAAATTCTTTCGGAAGGGGCGGCAAATACCGCGCGCGCTGACCGTGGCGGAATTTATGTTGCGGCAGTTGACGATTAGAATCTCAGGTCTCGCGGCGGACGCCGAGCTGGGTGAGCAGACTCTCAACTTCGCGCGCTCCCAGATCGGTCTTCGCATAGTCAAGCGGCACCGCGCCATGCAGTCCGCGCTGGGGTGTTTTGAGCCAGAGCCGCGCTTCGTCCAAGTCGCCAAACAGATGGACGGCGTGCCCGAGAAGCCGGGCAAAGGACACGACCTTGCCCGATTCATCGCGCGTCAAACGACCGGCCGCTTTGCGCTCAGCAACCGTGGCGCGGGAAAGACCGAGGCGCGCGATTAATTCCTCGAGCGAGAGATCGAGCTGACGGCGCAGTGCTTCGAATTCCTGGAAGGCTAGCCCGGAATCGGGGTCGGCCGACTTTTTGCTAGGCAGAGTCTTTTTCGAGGCGAGCTTTTTCGTTTTCAGAGCAGGGGCGGGCCGCGGGGCAGACTTCTTGCCGGGTTTGGCCGGCCTGGCCTTGGTCGCTTTTTTCATTTCGGAATTCCTTCTAACAGATCGCCCAACGACATGACAAGCCTGCGTCGTCTCCCCGAAATCGGAGCGTCCTTTCACGAAATCGACTTGCGAGCGGCCAGCCGCGACCAATACCTTCTTTGCATGAAGACGAACCCAACGGAATACGCGCACCCGGAGGCTTTGGTCGAGGCCGACTGGCTCGAGCAACACCTCAACGACTTGGACATCCGCATCGTCGAATCGAACGAGGATATCCTGCTCTACGACACAGGCCACATCCCGGGCGCGGTGCACATCGACTGGCGAGCTGATCTCCAGGACCCGGTGATTCGCGATTACATTGCACCGGACAAATTCGCCGAGCTTTGCAGTCGAAACGGCATCACACCGGAGACAACCTGCATTTTCTACGGCGACAAGGCCAACTGGTGGGCCTGCTACGCGCTCTGGGCGTTCCGGCTTTTCGGACACAAAAACGTCAGGATCCTGAACGGCGGCCGTGATAAATGGAAAGCCGACGGGCGCAAAATGACCCGTGACGTGCCGAAGTACCCGACGACCGATTATCCCGTTCCGGCGCGCCGGTTGGATAAGGAAATCCGCGCGTTTGCCGATGAAGCGCTTGCCCAGAGCAAGGCGAAAAAGCCGCTCATCGACGTCCGCTCACCGGGCGAATACAAGGGCGAGATCACCCACATGGCGGAGTATCCGCAGGAAGGTGTGCTCCGCGGCGGTCACATCCCGAGCGCGAAAAGTGTGCCGTGGAAGACCGCGACGAACGACGATAACACCTTCAAATCCGCATCTGACCTGGCGAAGATTTATTTCGAGGGCGCGGGCGTAAAACCAGACGTGGACACGGTGGTCTATTGCCGGATCGGTGAACGTTCGAGCCACACGTGGTTCGTCCTCACCTATCTGCTTGGGCTCGAAAATGTTCGCAACTACGATGGCTCCTGGACCGAGTGGGGCAACAAAGTCGGCGCCCCGATCGAGCTTGGCGCTTAGTTTTCGTCCACAGATTTACAGAGATTAAACGCGGATTTTTTGCCAAGCTCGGCGCGGCGTCGACGCTTTCATCAATCTGTGAAAATCCGTGAAATCTGTGGCAGTTTCCTCCGTGTATCCGGAAAAGCTGCAAAACATCATCGACCTCTTCGAGCATTTGCCCGAGGTGGAGCGACGCGAGACGCTCGTCTCCTATTCCGACAACGCGCCCAAACAGGCCCCTCGGCCTAACGATAAGTTCGATCTCGAAGATGTGCGCAAAGATGAGGAATGCGCCGATACCGTCGGTGTTTATTTGCAGGTCGACGACGACGGCCGCGCCCATCTCCGCATAACCCTCGGCCCGGAAGTCCAAACCCTGACCCGCGCCATGACCTCGATCCTTTGCAAAGGCCTCGATGGCGCCACGCCGCAGGAAATTCTTGAACTCCCGCAGGATTTCGTGACCCGGATCGTCGGCGCCGAGCTGGTCCGAGTCCGCAGCCAGACGACCTATTACGTGCTCACCCGGATCAAGGGGATCTGCAAAGTCTACCTCGACCGACAACGCGCGCAGCAGGTTGCATAGGCCAGCGGGCAGCAGAGTTGATCAGACAAAGAGGTCGATTGCCTCGACCTCGGCTTGTTTTTGCATACGCTCCCGCTGCGCATGCCGAGGAACGATCAATTGCACAAAATCCTCCTTATCGGCTCCGGCCCGATTGTTATTGGGCAGGGCTGCGAGTTTGATTACTCCGGCGTGCAGGCCTGCAAAGCCCTGCGCGAGGAAGGCTACGAGGTCGTGCTCGTAAACTCGAACCCGGCCACGATCATGACCGATCCGGAGTTTGCCGATCGCACCTACATCGAGCCGATCTCGGCGGAAGTGATCGAGTCGATCCTGGAACGGGAGAAGCCGGATGCCATTCTCCCGACGATGGGCGGGCAGACTGCGCTCAACGCGGCGATGGAATTGAACCGCAACGGCGCCCTCGTCAGGCACGGAGTCCAGTTGATCGGAGCGAACGCGCTCGCAATCGCGAAAGGGGAGGATCGACAGCTCTTCAAGGAAGCGATGGTGCGGATCGGTCTCGATGTCGCCCGCTCCGGGATCGCGCGCTCCCTCGCCGACGCCGAGCGAGTCGCGGCTGAGATTGGCAGTTTTCCGCTCATTATTCGGCCCGCCTTTACCCTTGGCGGATCGGGCGGCGGCATCGCCTACAATCGCGAAGAGCTGACCTCGATCGTCGAGCTCGGCCTCGATCTTTCGCCGGTCAGCGAAGTCCTGATCGAGGAGTCATTGCTAGGCTGGAAAGAATTTGAGATGGAGGTGATGCGCGACCGGGCCGATAACTGCGTCGTTGTCTGCTCGATCGAGAACCTCGATCCGATGGGCGTGCACACCGGTGACTCCATCACGGTCGCGCCTGCTCAAACCCTGAGCGATCGCGAATACCAGGCGATGCGCGACGCCTCATTTGCCGTCATCCGCGAGATCGGGGTCGAGACGGGCGGGTCGAATATTCAATTCGCGATCAACCCGGAGAACGGGCGGATGGTTGTGATCGAGATGAACCCGCGCGTCTCGCGGTCGAGCGCGCTGGCCTCGAAGGCAACTGGTTTCCCGATCGCAAAGATCGCGGCCAAGCTCGCAGTCGGCTACACGCTCGACGAAATCCGGAACGACATCACGCGCGAAACGCCGGCGAGCTTTGAGCCGACAATCGATTACTGCGTGGTCAAAGTGCCGCGTTTCACCTTCGAGAAATTTCCCGAGGCCGATGCCACCCTGACGACGCGAATGAAAAGCGTCGGCGAAGCGATGGCGATCGGGCGCACCTTCAAGGAAGCGCTGCAAAAGGCGCTCCGCAGCCTGGAGACAAAACGATTCGGACTTTGCGGCGACGGGCGCGAGAGGCGAGTCGATGAGGAGACCTTGCGCCGCAAGCTTAGCGTCCCGAACGCGGAGCGAGTTTTTTATCTGGCCCAGGCTTTTCAGGACGGGATGTCGGTCGAGGAAATCTTTGGCCTAACTAAAATCGACCCGTGGTTCCTGCAAAACATCGCGCAGATCGTGCAGGAAGCCGGCGCGCTGCGGGAATCGACCCTGCTCAACGGCGCGCTCCGCCGCACCAAACGCCTCGGGTTTTCCGATCGCCAGCTCGCTTATTCGTTAGGCAAGACCGAGGATAATATCCGGGCGGCGCGAACTGCGGCCGGCGTCATCCCGACCTACCGGCTGGTCGATACCTGCGCGGCCGAATTCGAGGCTTACACTCCTTATTATTATTCCACCTACGGCGACGAGAACGAGATCCGCCCAGGCACGAAACGCAAAATCATGATCCTCGGCGGCGGCCCGAACCGGATCGGCCAGGGAATCGAATTCGATTATTGCTGCGTTCACGCCGCCTTCGCCCTCCGCGAGCTCGGGTTCGAAACCGTCATGGTAAACTCGAACCCGGAGACGGTTTCGACCGACTACGACACGAGCGACAAACTTTATTTCGAGCCGCTCACGCACGAGGACGTGCTTAACATTTACGAACAGGAAAAGCCGGAGGGCGTGATCGTGCAGTTCGGCGGGCAGACGCCGCTCAATCTCGCGGCCGGCCTGAAAGCCGCCGGCGTTCCGATCATCGGGACGCAACCCGAGAGCATCGAGCTGGCCGAGGATCGCAAACTTTTCGCCGAAATGCTCGACCAGCTCGGCCTCCGCCAGACCCCGAGCGGCTCTGCGACAAGCGAAGATGAGGCGGTCGCGATTGCCGACCGGATCGGGTACCCAGTTCTCGTTAGGCCTTCATTTGTCCTCGGCGGTCGCGCGATGGAGCTGGTTTATCATGCAGAAGATCTGCGCCGCTACATGCGGAGCGCGATCGAGGTCAGCCCGGAGCGGCCCGTCCTGGTCGATCGGTTTCTCGAGGATGCGATCGAAGTGGATGTCGATTGCATTGCCGACGGCGAGATCGCGGTCGTGGGTGCGATCATGGAACACATCGAGGAAGCCGGCATCCATAGTGGCGACAGCGCCTGTGTCATCCCGACTTTTTCACTCACGCGCCAGATCCTCGACGAGATCACGAGCGCGACCAAGGCGATGGCGATGGAATTGAAAGTGCGCGGCCTGATGAACGTGCAATTCGCGGTCAAAGGTGACAAGCTTTACGTTCTCGAAGTAAACCCGCGCGCCTCGCGCACGGTGCCGTTCGTGAGCAAGGCGATCGGCGTGCCGCTGGCCAAACTGGCGGCCAAAGTAATGACCGGAGAAATGCTCCGCGCCCTCGGTTTCACGGAGGAAATCGTCCCGAGCCATTACTCGGTGAAGGAAGCCGTCTTTCCTTTCCTCCGTTTCGAAGGGATCAATATTTCGTTAGGGCCGGAAATGAAATCGACCGGTGAAGTGATGGGGATCGATGCCGATCTCGGGCTCGCCTTTGCCAAATCGCAGCTCGCAAGCCAGTGGCCGCTGCCGACCGCGGGCAACGTTTTCATCAGCGTGAAGGATGTAGACAAGCCGAACGTGATCGCGCTCGCTCGCGAGTATACTGACCTCGGATTCGGGATCATCGCTACTTCCGGCACCGCCGCCATGCTCGCGGCTGCGGGGGTCGAGGTCACGCAGGTGTTCAAGATCGCGGAAGGACGGCCGAACGTGCGCGACTTGGTCAAGAACGGACAAATTCAGTTCATCATCAACACTCCGAGCGGCAAGATCCCGCGCGAGGATGAGGTCAAAATTCGCACCGCGGCGTTGACCGAACGGATTCCGATAATGACCACGATACGAGCGGCCGCGGCCAGTGCGAAAGGGATTCGCTCCCTGCAAAAAGGTCCGATGACAGTAAAGAGCCTGCAGGAATATCACGCGGCGCGCGCCGAAAATTAGGTTTTTCGCCGGACCCACGCGGAGCCAAAAAATTCCGCGACCAACGCCCGTTTCCAGTGCGATAAATCGGTAATGTTGTCTCTGGCCGACCTCTTCCTCGAATGGCCGCTCATTCGTCAGATCGTTGAACGGAAAGATGGCACCGGCCTCGAAGCGATGTCGGAGAAGACCCGCGCGCTGCACGCGCGGACGGATGGTGCGGAAGTCGCGCGCTCAATCTGTCCGTATTGCGGGGTGGGTTGCGGCCAGCTCATCTATCATCGCGACGGGAAACTGGTCTCGATCGAGGGCGACCCGGAATCTCCCATCTCGCAGGGGAATCTTTGCCCGAAGGGCGCGGCTTCGTTTCAACTTCTCACGCACTCACTGCGCGAGACGAAGGTGAAGTATCGTGCCCCGCGCGCGACGGCGTGGACGGAGATTTCGCTCGCCAATGCCATGGAGATGATCACGGAGCGGCTCTGGGATTCGCGCAAGCGCACCTTCACCAAAGAGAAGAACGGCTCGGTCGTGAATCACACTACGGCCGTCGCACACCTCGGCGGCGCGACGCTCGACAACGAAGAGAATTACCTGATCAAAAAACTGTTTACCGGAGGCCTGGGCATGGTGTGCGTGTCGAACCAGGCCCGGATATGACATAGCAGCACGGTGCCCGGTCTGGGTACCTCCTTCGGCCGGGGCGGAGCTACGACCGCGCAACAGGATTTGGCCCGCGCCAATTGCATCCTGATCGAAGGGTCGTCGATGGCCGAGGCGCACCCGGTTGGATTTCGCTGGGTGATGAAGGCAAAGGAAAACGGCGCCACCATCATCCACGTCGATCCCCGTTTTTCGCGCACGAGCGCTCTGGCCGACATCTGGGTGCCGATCCGTGCCGGGAGCGACATTGCGTTTCTCGGTGGAATCATCAGGCACGTGATTGAGAACGATCTTTTCTTCCGCGATTACGTCGTGCATTACACCAATGCCTCTTGTCTCCTGCGCGAGGAATTTGAGGATCACGAGAGCGGATACTTTTCCGGTTGGGACGAACAGAAACGCGCTTATTTTCCGGAAACGTGGCTTTACCAGGGTGAAGGCCTGAGCTATCCGCAGCGCGATCTTTCTCTGCAGGATCCGCGCTGTGTCTTCCAAACGCTCAAGCGCCACTACGCGCGCTACAGGCCGGAGATGGTGGAAAAGGTCTGCGGTATTCCACCCGAGCTCTTCCACAAAGTGGCGGATGCCCTAACGAATGCTTCCGGTCCGGACAAGACGGCCGCGATCTGTTACGCGGTCGGTTGGACGCATCACTCGAAAGGCGTGCAGGTCATTCGCACGGCAGCGATGCTGCAGCTCTTGTTAGGCAATATCGGGCGGCCTGGCGGCGGCATCCTCGCGCTGCGCGGGCATGCTTCCATCCAGGGCTCGACTGATATCCCCACGCTCTATGACACGCTGCCCGGTTATCTCGCCATGCCGCGCTGCGGAAAGGGCGAGGACACGCTCGACGATTACCTGAAGAAGCACACCAACCCGACCGGGCTCTGGAATAATTTCCCGAACTATTTCATCAGCACGCTCAAGGCTTACTACGGCAAACGCGCTATCCGGGAGAACGATTTCGGTTATTCCTGGCTGCCGAAGCTGACCGGGGACCATTCCTACTTCGAGTTCCTCTACGACATGCTCGACGGGAAAATGGAGGGGATGTTCGTGATGGGGCAAAACCCCGCGGTCGGCGCGCAGAACGCGCGGCTCGAGCGGAAAGCGCTCGCGAAACTAAAGTGGCTCGTGGTACGCGACCTCGTCGAAGTCGAGACCGCCTCCTTCTGGTACAACTCGCCCGAGATCGAACGCGGCGAACTCAAAACGGGAGATATCGAAACGGAGGTTTTCCTTTTCCCGGTCGCGGGCCATGCGGAAAAAGAAGGCGCCTTCACCAACACCCAGCGCCTCCTGCAATGGCGCGAGAAAGCGGTCCATCCGCCGGGCGAAGCGCGGAGCGAGGGCTGGTTCATCCACCAGCTCGCGAAACGCCTCATCGCCCGCGCGCATGCTTCCAATGATCCGATCGACGAGCCGCTCCGCGCGCTCGATTGGTGGTATCCCGAGGACGAGGAAGGCGAGCCGAAGATGGAAGCCGTCCTGGCGGAGATCAACGGCTGGAAAACTTCGCCTAACGAACATGATGGCAGTGTGGTCTTCGGCGAAGATCGCGCGGGCCAGCCGCATCACGGCACGCAGATCGACGGCTTCAATGATTTGAAGGCCGATGGTTCGACGGCCTGCGGCTGCTGGATTTATTCCGGCTGCCTGCCGAGCGACGGCGTCAACAAACCGAAGGAGCGCAAAGCGCATGATTACCTCGGCCACGGTTGGGGTTACGCCTGGCCGGCCGATCGTCGCATCATTTACAACCGCGCCAGCGCCGCGCCCGATGGCACTCCGTGGAGCGAAGACAAGAAGCTCGTCTGGTGGGACGCCGCTCAGCAGCATTGGACGGGCGAAGACGTGCCCGATTTTCAAAAAGGAAAAGACCCGGCTTACAAACCCGAGGGCCACCTCGAGGGCCTCGATGCGCAGCCGGGCAACGCCCCTTTCATCCTGCACGAAGACGGCCTCGCCTGGCTTTATGTGCCGAAAGGTTTGCAGGACGGCCCGATGCCGAATCACTTCGAGCCGCTCGAGTCGCCGGTTTCGAATGCGCTCTATCCACGCGATACCAATCCGCCGATGAAGTGGTTCACGCGCGACGGGAACAAGTTCGCGCCGCCAGGCGATCCGAAGTTTCCCTTCGTCCTCACGACCTATCGCCTGACCGAGCACCATACCGCCGGCGGAATGAGCCGCTTCCTCAGTCATCTCTCAGAATTGCAGCCGGAGATGTTCGTCGAGCTTTCACCGGAGCTCGCAACCGATCTCGGGATCAAAAACACCGATCATGTTTCTGTGGTCACGATGCGGGGCGCCGTCGCGGCCCGCGCTCTCGTGAGCCGGCGGATGCGGCCGTTGCACTTGAATGGAAAAACCGTGCACCAAGTTGCTATCCCGTTCCATTGGGGCGCGAGCGGACCGGTGCGCGGCGATGTCGCGAATGATCTCATGGCCATCTCCGGCGAACCGAACGTCACGATCATGGAAACCAAGGCGCTGACCTGCAACGTCGTCCCTGGAAAACTCCCGACCGGTCCGGCCTATCTCGATTTCATGCGCAAATACGCGCCGCAAGGCGACAAGCCCAACCTGCATCCCGAGCAGCCGCCACCCGGCGCGCCCGAGGGCGGACGCTTCACACCCGGTCACGGACAGCATGGCACCCAGGGATCCGGCGCATGATCGGCGAAGGCATACTCAGCACCAACCAGCGCCGGCACACTTTCGTGCAGGACAAGGTCGAGGTCGGTTTCTTCACCGACCCGAGCGTCTGCATCGGCTGTAAAGCATGCGAGGTGGCGTGCAAGGAATGGAACGAGATCCCGGACGACGGCTTCACCTGGACAGGAAATTCCTACGATAACACTGGTCATCTCGGCGCTTCGACCTGGCGGCACGTGCTCTTCGTTGAACAAGACCTCCAAAAAGGGAAACAGGTCACTGGTCCGATCCCGTTAGGCAACGGTCAGGACGAAGATCCGTTCCGCTGGATCTTCGTCTCGGACGTTTGCAAACATTGCGAGAATGCCGGTTGCCTCGAAGCCTGCCCGACCGGTTCGATCGTGCGGACCGAGGTCGGCTCCGTCCTGGTGCAGAACGACATCTGCAACGGCTGCGGCTACTGCGTCGTTTCCTGTCCTTTTGGGGTGATCGACAAACGCCGCGAGCCTCTGCCGAACGCCGGCGGCGCCTTCAAGTGCACCTTCTGTTACGACCGGCAAAAGAGCGGACTGACGCCCGCCTGTGCGAAAGTTTGCCCGACCGAATCGATCGTCTTCGGCCGGCTCGACGACTTGCGCGCCCGGGGCGCAGAGCGGGTGAAGACTTTGCAGCAGAGCGGCTACTCGGACGCACAACTTTACGATCCGCAGGAAACCTCCGTTGGGGGCCTGCACGCTTTCTTCTTGTTGCTAGGCGGGCCGGAAGCCTACGGGCTTCCGCCAAGACCGGAGATCCCGACGATCTACCTGAAATCATCCTGGCTCGCGGCCGCCGGCACCGCGCTCGGAGCGATCGCGACCGTCGCGATCGCGTTCGCCTTTCTCATGTGATGATGAGCGCGAAAGAGAATTTCGAAGGCCGCCTCGATTCGCTTCGCGAAGAGGCGAAACAGGGCGGCCCCGTCCCGGGCCGCGGGGTCGATGTCACCGGCGGGCCGATCCCCCGCCGCCCCGGTTACTACGGCGAAGGCGTTGTCAGGCCACCGGTCTGGACCTGGGAAATTCCGCTCTACTTCTTTGTCGGCGGCGCAACCGGGATGGCCCCGCTCATCGCCTGCGCCGGGTTTGTCCTCGGCCTCTTCGATCTCGTGCACGTCGCTCTCTGGATTGCCGCGGTCGGCGCCGTCGTCTCGCCCATCCTGCTCGTGATGGACCTGGGGCGTCCCGAGCTTTTCATCAACATGCTACGCGTCTTCAAACACCGCTCCCCGATGTCGGTCGGGGCGTGGATCCTCGCCATCTTCGGCTCTCTCGCCGTGCCCGCCTGGCTCGTCTTCGAGCTCTACTACAACGGCGCCTTTGCCCCCACGATTTACCCGTTGGTGCTCGGCGTCGCGGGATTGCTCACAGCCGGCGCGGCCGTTGCCGGTCTGGGCCTGGCCACTTATACCGGAGTCCTCATCGGTGCGACCGCCATCCCGGCCTGGTTTCTGCATCGCGTCCTGTTGCCGATCCACTTCGGCACCGCTGGGCTTGGCTGTGCCGCCGCGATTCTCGAACTGTGCGGCTTTTCGATTCGCCCGCTTTACTGGATCGGAATGCTTGCGGCCGCGATCGAGATCATCCTTTGGATCTGGCTCGAAATCGATCGTCATGGCGCGGCCGACCGCGCGCTACACGAAGGCGGCGCCGGCTGGCTCATTCGCGGAGGTAAATTTTTCAGCGGCCCGCTCCCGATTATTCTGCGTCTAACAAATCTGGTTCCACTGGCCGCGATTTCGTTCTTGCTCGGGGCCCTCATCAGCCGCTTCGGCTGGATCGCCGCCGGCCGCATCTCCGGACGGGATCCGGAAGCGGTTTTTGCGTCGCAGAGTTAATCGGTCCATCCTTCGGCATGCCTAACGACAGGAAGGCGAAGAAGGCTAAAGAAGAATCCGAAGAGCGGGAAATCGAGCAGCGCACTTCGCCGGGCGGCCACATCGTCTACGAAGCGGTCCGCCAGGAAGGTCTTGAAGAACTCGATCGCTCAAACTCCGCCCTCGCCTGGTCCGGGCTTGCCGCCGGCCTCGCCATGGGCTTCTCACTTCTGGCCGAGGCGATCCTCTACAGCCGCCTGCCTGATGAGCCGTGGCGTCCCTTGATCGCGAAGTTCGGTTATTGCATCGGGTTTCTCCTCGTCATCCTCGGGCGCCAGCAGCTTTTCACCGAAAACACGCTCACCGTCATCCTCCCGCTCCTGCGCAAACCGGGCGCGCGCATGTTCGGCAACGTGGCCCGGCTCTGGGTGATTGTTCTCGTCTGCAACCTGGTCGGCGCCTTCGCCATGGGCTGGACTCTGGGCAACACCGAGGTCGTTTCAATGGAGGTCCGTCGCGCGATGGAGGAACTGGGGCTCGCCGCCATGAATCACGGTTTTTGGGTGCTCCTGGTAAGAGGCGTCTTCGCCGGCTTTTTGATCGCGCTCATGGTTTGGCTGATGCCGTTCGCGGAAGCGGCTCGCGTCTGGGTAATCATCATCGTCACCTACGTCGTCGGGATCGGGGAGTTTTCGCACATCATCGCGGGCTCGGTGGATGCCTTTTACGTCGTTGGGCTGGGTGACAAGACCATCCTCGATTACTTCGCCTACATGTTTCCGGTGTTGTTAGGCAACATTATTGGCGGTTCCTCGATCGTGGCCGCGATCGCCCACGCCCAATACATCGGCGGCGGTGAAGGCAAGCCCGCCTAACGAAGTCTCCGGCGGTCGCCTTCGCGTGTCGTCAAGCCAAGAACGTCGCAACGCTCCAGAAACGGAATCAGGACGCGCCGGGTCGTACCGAGAACCTGGCGCAGCTCGCTCGCCGTGGCCGGACCTCGTTTGCGCAGGGTCTGTGCGACGAGCGTTTTCATTCGCGTGAAAGCGTCTTCGGAGAGAACTACCTCTGCGTTCAAGGGGATGACCTCGCCCGTCTCGCTCAGGAAACGAAGCGCCTGCTGCGCAGCAGCGTTCGAGGCCAGTTCCTTGCGCGAGGGCGGATCGAAGGGGCGGGCGGAGAGGGCGGCCCGAATCGCCGCTCCCGCCGGCGCGAGGGCAGCCGGGAGCGAGGGCCGATGGCTGTCGCGCCGGATCACTCCCTTGCTTGAAGAAAAACCGTTCGCCGTCAGATCGGCGATCAAGGCGTTGGTTAATTCGAAGTCGTCGAGCGCGAGAGCCGTACGAAACTGGGTCAGGTCGAGCCCAAGGTGCTCCGGATGCGCTTCGTGCTCCGTATCGATCGCCTCCATCGCGCGCCCACGCAGCTCTTGCCACCAGGCGCCATCAGCCATTATCTCGCCACGCGCGAAGACGTCGCCCTCGCGCGTCAGGCGATCGAGTGCGGTCGCGATTTCTTCCCGACTGAAATTGGATTTCGAAAGAAGCACAGCTCGTTGACTGATCCGGTCGCGCCGCAGCTGGGTGCGGAGAAGCGTAAGGAGATCGTTAGGCGCGGCGGCGCGTTCGAGCAGGAAACGGCGCTCCGCGCTGGAACGAAATTTCGTTCCTTCCGCATCCGGATCGAGGACGACGCCACCGGCGATGGTTTGTCGTCCGGATGAATCGCGCAGAATCAGCCGGTCCTCGACGAAAACGAACGCCGGCGTCGTGAAGCGGAGGCGCGCGATGCCGCGATCGCCCGGGAGCAGCTCGCGCCGATCGAGTAGGACGATGCGGGCCGTGAACCGAGCGCTGCCGTAATGGACCTGAAGGATGGAAGCGTTCCTGATTGGACGTGCTGGTAACAGGTCTCGGCCGGAACGCTCGATTAGAACGTCGATCTCGCGGCTCGCTTCGATCGCCGAGGTGGCGGTCACGACACTGCCACGCGGGATTTCTTCGGGGCGCACTTCGGGAAGATTCAAAGCCGTACGCGTCGCCGGGAAAGCAACCTCGAGCGGTTGGTTATGATTCTGAATCGCCCGCACGTGGGCGCGAAGATTTTGCGGTTGCACAGAAACCGCCGCTCCGCGCTCGAGTCGACCACCGGTCAGCGTCCCGGTCACGACCGTGCCCGTGCCGCGCAGGGTAAACACCCGATCGACAAAGAGACGCGGCTTCCCAATTTCGCGCCCCGCCGGGATGGAACAACCGATTCGCGACAGGGCGTCCTTCATTTCCTCCAGACCGCTGCCGGTGCGAGCGGAAGTTTGCACAATCGCCATTTCGCCTAACGACGTTCCGCGCAAACGCTCCCGCACCTCCGCCGTGACGCGCGCCGGATCACCGAGGTCGCATTTGGTGAGCGCGACGACGCCATGCCGGACACCGAGATAATGCAGGATCTGTAAGTGCTCTTCGGTCTGCGGCATCCAGCCGTCGTCCGCCGCCACCACGAGCAGGGCGAGATCGATCGAGCCGATGCCGGCAATCATGTTGCGAACGAAATCCTCGTGTCCGGGCACATCGATCACACCGATGGAAAGGCCAGGCAGCGCGAGATGGGCAAAGCCGAGCTCGATCGTGATGCCGCGCGCCTTTTCCTCCGGCAGGCGATCGGTATCGACTCCAGTAAGCGCCTTGATCAGCGCCGTCTTGCCATGATCGACGTGGCCCGCGGTGGCGAGAATGAGGTGTTTCAGACTCGGCTCGGCGTCAGGCATTGCGTCAGGGCGGCGACCACGAGGTCGTCCTGGTGCGGGAAGATGGTGCGGAGATCAAGCTTGAAGCAACCGCCGGCCACATAGCCGATGATCGGCGTCGGCGTCCTTCGTAAGTGGGCTGCCATTTCGTTAGGCGAAAGATCGGAGGAAAGCTCGAGCGCAATGGAGGGGAGGCGGGAACGAGGCAGGGCGCCGCCGCCGATTTCCGCCGTGCTTTCGGCGACCCGCACGGTCACGGACAGGGCGCGCAACCGCGCCGACAGGATCTCGGCCCGCTCTCTCAGTTTTTCGATAGGCAAGCTGACCAAATGGAGCGCTGGAATCCGGTCCGTCGCCTGGTGCAGATGCAGATCGATGGTGGCTTCGAGCGCGGCGAAGACCATTTTGTCGCAACGCAGCGCGCGGAAGAGCGGCTCGCGTTTCAGTGCGCTGATAAGTCGTGCTTTGCCGGCGATGATCCCCGCCTGCGGGCCGCCTAACAATTTATCTCCGCTAAAACAAATCAGATCCACCCCTTGGCGCAGGGTTTCCGACGGAGTCGGTTCATGCTCGGTCAAACCGAGCGCTTCGGTGGCCAAGAGCGCGCCGCTCCCGAGATCGACGACAAATGGAACCCGCCGGCTGCGGGCCAGCCTGGCGATGAAATCGTTAGGCGGCGACTCCGTGAATCCGCCGATGTAAAAATTGCTCTGGTGGACGCGCAGGATGAACGCCGTCTCGGAACTGATGGCCCGCGCGTAATCCTCGATCGTGGTTTTGTTCGTGGCCCCGACTTCCCGCAAGTGAGCGCCGCTCGCCTCCAGCATTTCGCCGACGCGAAAGCCGCCGCCGATCTGGACCAGTTCACCGCGCGAAATGATCACTTCCGGTTTCGTTTTCGTGAAGTGCCTGACGATAAGAACGAGGGCAGCCGCGCCGTTGTTGACCACCGTAGACGCGTCGCTGCCGCAGGCGAGAGCGAGGGCGCGCTCAAGATAAGCCGCGCGGGAGCCGCGCGCGCCCCGCCCGATGTCATACTCTAGGTTGTTGTAACCGGCGGCGATTTCCGCGATTCGCTGGACCGCAGCGGGGCTGAGCGGGGCGCGGCCGAAGTTGGTGTGCAAGACAATGCCAGTGCCATTGATGACCGGTTGGAGGCGGGTTTGGGCGAGACTGGCGATCGCGGCATGCAGGTCGCGGAGGATTTGCTCTACCGATGGGATTTCCTTGCTGCCGCGGAGGGAGGCAAGATGTCGCCTAACGAGTTGGGTAACGAGCGGACGCGGAAGGTCGACGTCGCCGAGTGCTTCGAGTAGTTTGCCGACGGCCGGGATGGCGCGACGCGAGCTCATGAGGTTGTCACCCTGATGAGCGGTCGGCGCGGGGAGAGGATTTTTCCGACCAGCGCCTGGGCGGGCGTTTGTCTGGCTGTGAGCAGGCGGAGGACGGATTTTAGTTTTCGCGGCGAAATGGCGAGCAACAGCCCGCCGCTGGTTTGGGCGTCGGTCAGAAGCAGTTTCTGAGGTCGACTCGCTTTATCCCAATCCGTCACCGCGCACGCTGTTTGCAGATTTTGCTCGGTGCCGCCGGGAATACACTCCTGAGCGATGAGGTCGAAAATTTCGCGGCTAATGGCGGGAACGTCAGGAGCGTTAATCTCGGCGCTGACTCCGCTGGCCCGGCACATGGCCGCGAGATGGCCGAGGAGGCCGAAGCCCGTGACGTCGGTTGCGGCGCGGACGAGACCGCTCTCCGCCAGCTCCGCGCCGACGGCGTTAACGCGCGACATCAGCTTGATCGCCGTCGCGGAGAGTTTGCGACTCGTTAGGCCGCGCTTGATGCCGGTGGTGGCAATACCGGTGCCCAGCGGCTTGGTGAGGACAAGCAGGTCGCCCGGTTTGGCTTTGGCGTTGGTCAGGATCATTTTTGGCGAGACGATCCCTGTGACGGCCAGGCCGTAGATCGGTTCGGGATTGCGGATGGTGTGGCCACCGATGATGGCGCAGCCGACTTCGCGCGCTTTCTCGAGGCCGCCGCGCAGGATCGTGGCGATCGTTTTCTCGGAGACGAGGTCGATGGGGATGCCCATGATGTTGAGCGCGGTAATGGGACGGCCGCCCATCGCAAAAACGTCGGAGAGGGCGTTGGCCGCGGCGATCTGGCCGTAAGCGAACGGGTCGTCCACGATCGGGGTGAAGAAGTCGGTCGTTTGCACGAGGGCGCGGTCGCGATCGAGACGAAAAACGCCGGCATCATCGGCGGTCGCGGAGCCGATTAGGACGTGGCGATTTTTGTACTGCGGAAGCTGACGCAAAACTTGCGTCAGGGCCTGTTGGCTCAACTTGGAAGCTCAGCCGGCGCAGGAAGAGAGCGAGGTCAGTTTACGGATTTGCTCGCGCGACATGCGGATCACCTCCTTTCGTTAGGCAAGACGCCAAAAAGGCGGAGAGGATAGGAATCGAACCTACCTCGGTCGGTGAGGACCGACGACGATTTTGAAGATCGCGAGGGCCACCAGGCACCCTTCACTCTCCGGAAAAACGGAATCAGGAAGCCAGGAAGCCAGGAGGAAGAACTAAACGCGCAGGCTTTTCTGGACTCTTGGTTTCCAGATTGATCGTCAGGCCTTGGTCTTCTTGATCTGGCTGACGACGGCATCGAAATCCGGCCATTCGCCGGAATCGAGTTTGGAATGGAGCAGTTTGCCATTGGCGCTGACTTCGAAGGCGCCGCCGCTCGATGGGACGAGGGTGAGCGACGCGATCCGATCGCCGAGCTCGAGAATTTTAGCCGCCAAACTGACGGCTTTCGGCGCGTAGTTTCAAACGCTGCAATACTCGATCCGGATTTCGGTTTTCATCGCTCCCTCCTTTCCTGTAGCGAGGTTAACGGGAAGCGCGCGAGGGTCAAGGTGGGGTTGCCCTGAATTGACGGACAGTGGGCTTAGGTCAAAAACCTGAGGAGTCCACATGAAAACACAGATCAACAAACCAGCTCGTGAGAGAACGAGCTATACCGAGGAGTATAAACGGGAGGCCCTGGCGCTCTGGCGTAACAGCGGTCGCAGCGCGGCCAAGGTGGCTTCGGAATTGGGCATTCGCCCGCCGTTGCTCTATCGCTGGGCACGCCTGGAGCGTCTGCCCGAGGCGGATAAGAGCGGGCGCAAGCCGCGGCGCAGCCTAGAAGAACTGGAAGTGGAGAACCATCATTTACGGGCGGAGAACGCCAAGCTTTTGGAGCAGCGCGAAGTGCTAAAAAAATCCCTGGGCATCCTCTCCGAAGTGCCGCACAGCGGTATGCCCGGATCGAACAGATGAGCGGCCAAAACTACAAGGTAGCTTGGTTATGCGAGGCCTTGCCCGTCTCGCGCAGCGGCTATTACCACTGGAAAGAGCGGCGTGAAAAGCCCGGTCCACGTCAGCTCGAGACCAGCTGCTTACGGGCACAGATCCGAGAGGAGTTTGCGCGTAGTCGCCAGACCTATGGCAGCCCGCGCCTGGCCCAAGTGCTCGGTTGCCCGGCAGCGTTCCAGTATCGTCATGCCACCACCGACAGCCGTCATGGCGGACCAATCGCACCCAATCGTCTCCCAGGCTTGCAGGTCGATCGTCCGAGCCAGGTTTGGGTGACTGATGCCACCGGTGTCCTGACCGGCCAAGGCTGGCTTTATCTGGTCGCAGTCTTGGACATCTGCAGCCGACGCGTCGTCGGCTGGGCCATGAGTCCCATCCTCGATGCTCCACTGACCATCGCCGCGCTGCGCATGGCCTTGGCCCAACGGCAGCCGGGAAGAACCCTCATCGTCCACTCCGATCGCGGCATGCAGTTCGCGAGCGCCGCTTATCGCCAGGTCTTGGCCGAGCACGGCCTGATCGCTTCCATGAGTCGCGCGGGGAACTGCTACGATAACGCCTTTATCGAGTCCTTCTGGAGCAGCCTCAAATACGAGCTGGTCTATCATCACCGCTTCGCCACCCGCGCCGAGGCCCGCACCGCCATTTTTGATTACATCGAGACCTTCTATAACCGCACCCGGCTGCACAGCGCGCTCGGTTATCGCTCACCGCTGCAATTTGAACAACTGTTTCCCTCGAATTAACAATCCAAGCAGCTAACCCAAATTACCCTTGCCACACTGTCCGAAAAAACAATGCAATCCCAAGGCGACCCTTATAGACGCTGCGCGCGGCGAAACGCAGGGAAACCGTGTATTCGGAGCGAGGGCTCGCGTTTCCCAGAGGGAAACGCCTGCAAGGTGAGCGCGAGCCGCGGCTCGTTAGGCCGCGACGGCGTTGGCGGCGCGCTTGCGGGCGGTGGCGTCGAGGAGGCGCTTGCGCAGGCGGAGCGATTTCGGGGTCACTTCGACGTACTCGTCCGCGCTGATGTACTCGATCGCTCGCTCGAGGGTCATCTTGAGCGGCGCTTCGAGCTGGATGCCTTTGCCGTCGCCCTGGCTGCGCATGTTGGTGAGGTGCTTCGCCTTGCAAGGATTAACCGGGAGATCGTCGGGACGGGCGTTCTCACCCACGATCATGCCGGCGTAAATTTCTTCCTGCGGTCCGATGAAGAGTTTGCCCCGCGCCTGGATGTTGTTGAGCGCGTAGGCGGTGCTAGTGCCGGGTTCCATCGAGACGAGAACGCCGCGGTTGCGGCCTTCCAGTTCGCCTTTGAAGGGCGCGTATTCGCGGAAGAGATGGCTCATGATGCCTTCACCGCGGGTCAGGTTAACTAGGTCGGTTTCAAAACCGATCAAGCCGCGGGTGGGGACAATGGCTTCGATCGAGACGCGGTTGGCGTGATGGTCCATCCCGACAACCTCACCCTTGCGGCCGGCGATTGATTGCAGGACATCGCCCAGATTTTCATTAGGCACTTCGACGTAAAGATTTTCGATCGGCTCGAGCAAGCCGCCGTTTTCGTCGCGTTGGAAAATGACTTCCGGGCGCGAAACCATCACTTCGTAACCTTCCCGGCGCATTTGTTCGACGAGGACGGCGATCTGCATTTCACCGCGAGCGTTAATTTCGAAAGCACCAGCCGACTCGGTGTCGTTGACCTGGAGAGAGACGTTGCCACGGGTTTCGCGGATGAGCCGTTCGCGAACGTGGCGAGCGGTAACGAACTTTCCTTCGCGCCCGGCGAAGGGTGAGTCGTTGACCAGGATGCGCATCCGGATGGTGGGCGGATCGATGTCGACAAACTGGAGCGGGGTGCGCTCTTCGCGGTCGGTCAGAGTTTCGCCGATATAGACTTCCTCGAAGCCGCAAAGACCGACGATGTCGCCGGCGCTGGCGTGCTGGGTCTCGACCTGTTGCAGGCCGGCGTAGGTGAAAAGAGCGGTGACGTTGGCGCGCTCGCGCCGGCCGTCGCGGTGGGCACAGACGATTGAATCGCCGACCGCGACACGTCCACTAACGATGCGTCCGAGAGCAATGCGTCCGAGGTAATCGCTGTAGTGGAGGTTGGAGACGAGCATCTGGAAATAAGGCTCGGTCGCGATCGTGGGCGGCGGAATGAATTTCACGATCGCTTCGAAGAGCGGAGTCATGTCTTCGCTGTTCTCGTGAATCTCGCGCATCGCAAAACCGTTCTTGGCGCTCGCGTAAACGATCGGGAAATCGAGTTGCTCGTCGTTCGCTTTCAGCTCAACAAAAAGGTCGAATACCATGTCGAGGACCTTGTGCGGACGGGCGTTTTCGCGATCGACTTTGTTGATCACGACGATCGGTTTGACCTTGTTCTCGAGCGCTTTCTTGAGCACGAAACGGGTCTGCGCCTGCGGGCCGTCGTGCGCGTCGACGACGAGCAATACGCCGTCGACCATTTTCATGATCCGCTCGACTTCGCCTCCGAAATCGGCATGGCCGGGCGTGTCGACGATGTTGACGCGATAACCGTTCCAGTTAAAGGCGGCGTTCTTGGCCCGGATGGTGATGCCTTTTTCGCGCTCCAGATCCATCGAATCCATCATGCGCTCCTCGACCTTTTGGTTGGAACGGAAGGTGCCGGATTGGCGGAGGAGTTGATCGACGAGCGTGGTCTTGCCGTGGTCGACGTGGGCGATGATTGCGATATTGCGGATTTTGTCCATGAGATGAATTCCTCGAAAGATTGCAGGTGGGAGGTTGCCCGACCGGGCAACGAGAGACCCGAAAACGTTCGCGAGCCGGCGTGTCGCCCTCGAAGAGGAGCGCGAATATGGATGCGCCACCCCCTCGCGTCAACCTAATGTGCCCCAAAAGAATGGGCCTTGGAAAAGCGAAAACGGCAGGCCATTGCTGGCCTGCCGTTTCGCTGGTTTCCGAACTTAGACGTTAAGGGAGCGGAGCTCGAACCGCCGCTTCAGCGTTGATGAACCCAAAACCGTCCAGTTTCGAGTAGCCATCACCGAGTCGGTTCGTAACAGCGCCGCTGAAGGTGCCGCCACCGGAGGTCGTGCCGCTAAACGTCATGCCGCGACGAGCGATCGCGCCGTCTGGCAGGAGTAGCTCACCGCCGAAAAGGTCAGTCATAACAAACGAGGTGGAGGTCGCACCGCCATCCTGGCCGATCCCGTTCGTCACGACGCGGTTGTGCTGCGGGCCGTGACCGACCGTGAAGCGCAATGTCTTTCCGTCGGTAAAGGTGCCGTTGGCGAACGTCAACGTCATCGTCCACCACTGACCGGCGATCGATGGCAACGGAGCCTGGTTGCTAAAGGCGGCGCTGATATCGCCTGAACCAACATCCGAATCACCCACCGTGAAGGGCTTCGTCAGGGGTTGCCAGACGACGCCTGGATAGACGTTGCTGAAGTAGGTGTTGGCCAGATCAAGACCGTTGTTGCCGCCCGTCGTATTGCCGGCAGTCGCCGCCGTGCCTTCAGGATTGAAGACCAGACTGGTAAGCGCTCCAGGTCCCTGATACGTGATAGTGAGGTGGTTTACGTTATTAATGCCCGAACTCGGATTGAGACCGAGATCGGTACTGGCCGTGAATCTGACCTGACCACCATCCGACGTGCGAGCCGCGCCCGAAGCATAATTCGGATCAAGGTCATGCTGGAAAGCAGTGGTGTGCAGCACTTCCTTCATCTGTGATGGGGTCATGCTCCCGGGACCGCCATGCGCTTCGAGGACGAGAGCCGCGATGGCCGCAGCGTGCGGAGCTGCAGCGCTGGTACCAGAGAAGTTGGGCTTCGTATCCAAGTCACCGACGTCATCTCCACCAAAGAAGGAGTTATTGGCGGCGTCAGCCGCGGCCACGCTCGGTTGGAGACGCACTTCCGGACTCGCCAGGCGATTGCCCATGCTGTCGAAGTAGACCGTGGCTGGACCAGGCGAGGTAAAGTATTCCGGAATACTCATTCGGAAGACGCTGTAGGCCGCCGTGCCGTTGCATCCATTGGCCATGGAGTGGCCCTTGGTATTCGGCGTATTAACCGTGAAGTATTCCGCAGGTCCGATGCCGGAAAGGCCGTTGCCGCGGATGATCCAGCGGAAATGGGTCGCCGGTTGCGGTGCGTTTGGCACACTCGAGCGAGCAACCACATACTGCGCCTGAGTCTGGCCAGCCTTGGGCTTGGTAGGGCCGTATTCAAACGGGATGTTGGTCGCGTAGTTATTCGTCGTGAGCGAACTGGATGACATATAGTTACCGTCCAGATCGAAAACAAGCAGATTGAAATCAGTCGTGATCTGCGGATTGAGACCGTTGTAAACGTTAACCGTGAAAGCTCCCGTCGTACCGCCGAAGTTTGTCACGACGATGGTGTAAGCACCCGTAACGGGCGGATACAGATTGATCGTCTCATCCGTACCGGTATCCTGACCGTCTACGATAATAACGTTGTTCGGATCCTTGATCGTAACAATCGCATCGAACGAACTACCCGCATCGGCGGTAACGGTAATGACATAGTTCTGTCCGGCGGTCAGGCTTGGCGTGACGAAGGTCAGGGGCATATTGGTGTAATCGCCGTGGTCCGTGTAGATCGCGTTCGGGTCAATATTCAGGACCTGATTGTAGGGATCGTCCCACTGGAAGTTGGTCGACGGTGGGGAGGCGGGGACATTGACCGTCTGCGCTACATCTTGCTGACCAGGATTCGGATTGAAGTTATGGAAACCGCCCTGATAAAGGTTGGTCGGGACACCGGTCAGATTAATATTGGTGCCATCGAGCGCGCCGGGACCGTTGGGCACATTCCGATAATCGGAATCGTAGTCGTAGGTGCCAATGTCATTGCCCGCCGAGGAGAAGTAGCTCACACCAGCGGCGGCGACATCGTCAACTGCATTAGCGATGAGGCCATCTTCGAAAAAAGGTTCGTCACTGTAGCCGACGTCGTCGCAGATCGTGTCGGCCTTAAAGCCTTGCTGAATCTCCGGCGGGTATTCGTAGCCCGGTAGCGCGGCCAACGCGCGGATGTTGTTGGCGAAGTTGACTTCACCCCCGTTGGCAGTGGCGAAGCCGATGCGAGCCTTGGGCGCCATCTTGTAAACAATTTGACCCATGGCACGGCCTTCATCAGTGCCAGGGAGATCCTGAAGGATGACGACTGGTTGGGTATTGAGCGGATTGCCACCGTCACCGGGCAGGTCGAAGTTAGCCACGTCGGTCGCCGTACTGCCGATGCTGTCGGAGATGAAACCGATGCTCATTCCGGAGCCTTCGTAGTCAAGCCGAGCAGACGGGTTATAGAACTTGTTGATCTGATCGACGCGATGCTGGTAAACGCCCTGATCGGTAACGGTGCCGAGAACGGGCACGCTGGTACCAGGCCGGATGCCGCCACCGGGATGCACTCGACGATTCAGCTCAGGTTTCAATCCCAGGCTGACAGAGCGCACTTCGTGCATGTTGCCGAGGGCTGGAACGTCATCGAGAGCGATGAATCCTTCAACCACGCCGACGCCCCGATATTTCTTGTCCAGCGCGGTGAGTGTAAATGACGAGAAGCGTTGCTGCAGCAGCGGCGCGAGCGCTTCCGCGTTAACACGGCTGTTGGTCGGATAAATGTCGACGAGGAACCGACCGCTCTCAACGTCCTGAATTGCGAGATTAGCGTAGTCCGCTGCCTGCTGCGTGGCATAGCCATTGAAGCTCGCCTTTTGGCCGTTCTTGATCGCGGCGTTGCTTTCAACAAGCGCGCCCAGACCGCCGGCGAGGTTTTGCGGTACTGGCCTCGCCTGCACTAGTGCGGCGGACAAGCAGAGGCAAAGCGAGGCGGAGGCAACGGCCAGCCGCCTCCATGACCTCGATGAATTGATTCGAAGTAATATGGTTTTCATAGATTAGTTATGTTGTCTGATTGCAGTGAAGGGTGACGAGATTACAAAATTGTAATTTACCAGGCAAGTAGTTTCTTTCGTTAACCGTATCGCCATCGGACGTTTCCGATTTTCAAACGTCCACGTCACATGTCCCCGTGCGGTCAGAACGCTCTTTCATCTCGAAACCAGCGTCGCCAGACTTTGAAGTCGATGCACACGACTTGAAACGCGCGAGCACGGAATAGCCTTGCCGATCCGGTTCACGAAGACTCCGGAAACGACCAACCGCTAGTCATGCCACCGAAGGTCATGACCAGGGCCGCGGCATGCGGAGCATCGGCGGAGGTCCGAAGAAGTCCGGGAAGGCATTCGTATCCGGGGAGACAAAGAAATAACGCGCCGAACGTAAATCATCAAGCTTAGCCTTAACTATTTGTAAAGCCGTGTTTTATCCGACGACTCTCGGTTCGTCCGCCATTTCCGTATCTGGCCGAGCGACCGGGTCCACCCACTTGCCGTGCTCGCGAACCAGATCCTGCAACCGATCGACCGCCTCGGCCTCCGGGATATTAAATTTCACCGCAGTTTTACCGACATAAAGATTCACCTTGCCCGGTGCGCCGCCGACGTAGCCGAAGTCCGCATCCGCCATTTCCCCCGGGCCATTCACGATGCAGCCCATAATCGCGATTTTGACGCCTTTGAGGTGGACAGTGGCGGCCTTGATTCTCGCGGTGGTGGTTTGGAGATTGAAGAGCGTCCGGCCGCAGGAGGGGCAGGCGACATAGTCGGTCTTAAAGATCCGGGTTCCAGCCGCTTGGAGGATGTTATACGACAAGCGCAAAGCCTGCCCCGGGCCGTGCTCGCCTTGCACCAAGATGGCATCGCCGATCCCGTCGCAAAGGAGCGAGCCGATGTTGGTGGCTGCGGTCAGGAGTGTGGGGAGAAATTCCGCATCCGAGTTTTCCGAAATGGTTAGGCTGTCCTTGAGCAGAATCGGATGACGCGGGTCGAGCCTCGCCGCGAGCAGGCGATACGCTGCGATCACCGGCAGGTCGAGGCCATCGGCGACGGTCACCAGTTTTGCGTCCGCCTCTTGATTCAAGGAAGCGAGACGCGCGTCATCGCGGGGATCGATCTCGACGACGCCCGAACTTTCGTGGACGAACTCCGGTTTGTAGTCGCCCATCCGATCGACCTTGTGCGCGACTTTCTCGAAATTGGCCTGGCGAATCGCGACTCGGACAGTTTCCTCGCCGCCCAGTTTCAGCTCGCTGCCGGGATCACCGATCTCGGCTACGACGATCGCCTCCGAATCGCGGCGCTGATAAGAGAACGGATCGAAGGAAAGGCCAGCCGGCGGTGTCTCGAGCGCGGGTTGAACGGAGCGAACTGCCGCCTCGGTCGTCTCGACCAGCGCGCGCGCGACCGGTATCTCGTGAATGCTGTCTTCGGTTAACGAAACTCGGATGGTGTCGCCGATCCCGTCACGCAAGAGCGAGCCGATGCCAATCGCACTTTTGATTCGCGCATCTTCGCCTTCGCCGGCCTCGGTCACGCCGAGGTGGATCGGGTAATTCCAATCGGGCCCCTCTTCGCGCAGGCGCGCCACGAGCAGCCGGTAGGCCGCGATCATCACTTTTGGGTTGCTCGATTTCATCGAGAAAATAAGCGCGTGATAATCGAGATCGCGCGCGATGCGGGCGAACTCAAGCGCGCTCTCCACCATCCCGAGCGGCGTGTCGCCGTAGCGGTTCATGATCCGGTCGCTGAGCGAGCCGTGGTTGGTTCCGATGCGCATCGCGATCCCACGCTCGAGGCAGAGCCTAACGAGCGGAGTAAAGCGCTCCCGAATCCGGGCCAACTCGGAAGCATATTGCTCCTCCGTGTATTCGATGATCTTGAACTTCTTCGAGTCGGCGTAATTCCCCGGGTTGATCCGGACTTTCTCGACCCACTTGGCCGCTTCCATCGCTGCCTCCGGTTTGAAATGGATGTCTGCCACGATCGGCACTTCGCATCCGCGCTCACGTAATCCCTTAACGATATGCTGAAGATTGGCAGCGTCTTTCACCGTCGGGGCCGTGATTCGGACGATCTCGCAACCGGCCTCCGCTAGCTCGAGCGACTGCATAATCGAGGCCTCGGTGTCCATCGTGTCGCAGGTAATCATGGACTGGACGCGAATCGGGTTCGCCCCGCCGACCCCGACATGACCGACCATCACTTCGCGGGAAAGGCGACGCTGGTAAGAGAGAAGATCGTCGCAGTAAGAAGGGCGGGTCATGGTCGTTGTCAGCTCGGCACAGGATGATAGCAAAGCACGAACGCTCTGCTTTGAAAACGCCACCTCTCAGCCGCGCCCTAAGGGCTCGGGCTGGCCTGCGCCTCTTCGGCTGGCGCGGCATCGCCGCGCTTTTCACCCAGCCAGTCGCCAACGTCGAAGAAGCTGACGTAAGCGATGTAGCCGATGATCAAAACCGCACAGCCGGTCTGGACGATCTCGAGGACGCGAAGGTTGACCGGTTTCCGGCGCACCGCCTCGACCAGCGCGAGCACGATGTGGCCGCCGTCGAGGACGGGAATCGGAAGCATGTTCAGGATCGCGAGGTTGACATTCAGGATCACGCTGAACCAAAGCGCCAGTTGCCAGCCGCGATCGCTCTCGAAGAGCAAATAGTAGATACGCACAATCCCGACCGGCCCACTGAGATGCTGCAACTTGACGTCGGACTTGGGCGAAACGACCGCCTCGATCGTGTTCAAGGTGCTGGTTACGCTGTCGTAAACCTGCTCGATGGGATTTGGGTGCGCGATCGTCAATTTTCCGGTCGTGTCCCAGCCGATCCCGATCCGTGGCATCATCTTTCCGCGAGTCATCATCGGAACCGGAGTAAGCGCTATCTCGAGCTGCTGGTCGCCGCGTTGCACGTCGAGTTTCAGCTCCTCTTTGGGATGTTGCCGGATGAAATCCGCCAGCGCGACCGGGTTGTACATCGGGTGCCCGTCGAAGCCCTGAATGATATCGCCCTTCCGCAAACCAGCCGCCGCAGCGGGCGAGCCGGCTTCGACTTCGTCGATGATAGGCTTGGAGGCCGGATAAATCAGGACCTGCCGCACGCTCTTCCGCCGCCAGCCGCTCGTCGGCGCGATGTAGGGCACGACCGAAACCGACAGCCGCTGGCCGTTACGTTCGACGACAAAGGGAATCGTCTCGCCTTCGCTCCGGATCACATTCCAGGTCACGCTGTCGTTCATCCCGGAGAAACGCGTCACCCGTTTTCCGTCCACTTCGAGAATCTTGTCGCCAGACTTGAGTCCGGCCTTTTCCCCGGGCGACCCGGGCTCCACATAACCGATCACAGTGGTCGTATCGGCCTCGCCGACCGGATGACCGACGGCCCAGACCAGGGTGGCGAAGACAAGCGCGAGGAGCAGGCTGAAAAGCGGACCAGCCACTGCCACAATGATCTTATCGAGGACGGAAATGGCCGGCAGCTTGGCGCGATCGGCGTCGGTCTCGCCCTCGATGATATCCATCGGCGCGAGCTGCGGGAGAGCGACAAAGCCGCCGAAAGGAAGCGTACCTAAGGAATACTGGACGCCGTTGACCGTCTTCTTCCAGATCGGTTTCCCAAACCAGACCCCGAATTTCTCGATCACCAAGCCACGCCAGCGCGCGGCCAGAAAATGGCCCAACTCATGGACCACGATGAGGAGGTTAAAGAGAATGATAACCTCAAGCAGGATAAAGATGATGCGTAGGGCGTGCAGAAACATGGCGCTCGGAACTGGCGGACTCTAGCGGGCCAAATCAGTGGCCCGACCGGCGGCTTCCTCGCGCGCCCAGCGATCGGCTTCCAATATGGCATCCAGGCTCGGGTTGGCAACGGAGGCGTGGCGGTTCATCACTTCCTCGACCAATTGCCAGATGCTTGGGAACGAAATCCGGCGATCGAGAAAAGCTGAGACAGCGATTTCATTGGCGGCGTTCATTACAGCAGGCAGGGTGCCGCCCGTTTCCCCGGCGCGCCGGGCAAGGTTGAGCGCCGGAAAATCGTCCAGCCGCGGGGCGGCGAACTCGAGCTTCTGGAGTTTGCCGAAATCGAGCGGGGGAAGAGAGTTCGGCACGCGATCGGGCCAGGTGACCGCGTATTGGATCGGGAAACACATGTCGGAATGCGAGAGCTGCGCCAGGACCGAGCCATCGGCGAATTCGACCATCGAGTGGACAATGCTCTGCGGATGAACGACCACTTCGACCCGCGCCATCTCGACTCCGAAAAGCCAGTGCGCCTCGATCATTTCCAATCCTTTGTTGAAGAGGGTGGCGGAATCGATCGTGATTTTCGGCCCCATGCTCCAGGTCGGATGCTTTAGCGCCTGCTCGGGAGTAATGGCTGCGAATTGATCGCCCGGCGTCTCGCGAAATGGTCCACCCGACGCCGTCAGGATGATGCGGCGCAAATCAGAAACGTCCAACGTCCAACGCTCAACGTTCAACGTTGAACTCCCCGACTTGGATGTTGGACGTTGAGCGTTGGACGTTGAACGTTTTCCCTCCAAACACTGGAAGATTGCGTTGTGTTCGGAATCCACCGGCAACACCTGCGCCCCTTTCCGCGCCGCGCCTTCCATCACTGCTTCCCCCGCCATGACAAGAATCTCCTTGCTCGCCACCGCCAGATCCTTCCCCGCCTCGATCGCCGCCAGCGCGGGGCGCAACCCGCCCGTCCCGACGACCGCGACCAACACCATTTCCGCATTCGTTAGGCAAGCGATTTCTTCGAGCCCTTCTTCGCCGGCAAAAATCTTCGGCTTGTATTCGAGGTTGGCGCAGAGCTCGCCGAGTTTCGATTCGTCGACCAGGCAGATCGCTTCTGGCCTAACGAGGTTAGCCTGGGTTGCCAGCTTCTTCGCGTTCGTCTTCGCCGCCAACCCGACGATCTCCATCCGCTCGGGGATATCTTGCGCCACTTTCAGCGCGCTTTCCCCGATCGAGCCGGTCGCGCCGAGAACGACTATGCGTTTGCGTTTCATCAAAGGACAGGATTTACAGGACTAGGCGGATTCCAGAATCTCCCAATCCCAAATCCTGTTAATCCTGTCTCTCTTTTCTACGGAACGCGAATCACCAGCCGCAGATAAAAAAACAAAAGCGGCGCCGTGAAGAGCAGACTGTCGACCAGATCGAGCGCGCCCCCGATCCCCGGGAGCATATTGCCGGAATCTTTCACGCCGGTGCTGCGTTTGATGATCGACTCGGCCAGATCGCCAATGACCGCCGCAAATCCCAGCAGCAACCCGAGCACCACTGCGTGCGACCAGGTCAGGACCGAGAGATGTCCCGGCATGAGAGCAAACAGCCCCACACTCGCGAGCAACGAAAAAACCAGCGCACCGACAAATCCTTCCCACGTCTTCTTCGGGCTGATATGCGGCACGAGCGGATGCCGCCCGATCGCGCTCCCCGTGAGATACGCTCCCATGTCGCTGAATTTCGTAATCGCGATGCAATAGAAAACATAAAACTGCCCGGTCACGGCCCCGCTCGGCGTGCGCGGCGTCACATAAACAATCTTGGTAATGAAATTATAGAGCCAGAGGACGTAAAGCAGACCGAAGAGCGTGTAAGCCATCGTCCGGAGCGGCGCATCGTCGCGCAGTCCGCTAAACATTTGCCGCGCAAAAACCGTCAGCAGAAAAAACAGGAGCACCGCCATTTCATAATCGTAAGAACGCGCCGGCCCGTAGACGGAGAAGTAATAGAAGCTGCCGATCAGCATGGCAGCTCCACAGATCATTGCCGTGATCTTGAAATTCGGGAGGCCCTTCTGATCGAGCATCCCGTAAAATTCCCAGAGCGCGATCATTCCGACCGTCCCGATGAGCGCAAAAAAAGCCAGCTCATAGCCCGAGAAGATAATGAGCAGCGCGACAGTCCAGAGGACGATCGTGCTCGCGAATCGAAAAACGAACGTCAGGCGAGCGGTCGGGGGCGAAGCCGAAGGTCGTTCCATGGTTGCGGGCATGCAGCCTGCATCATCCCCGTCGTAGAAAAAATGTCCACTCCGGAGTCAGGCCGCGCCGTGCGCTTTCGAGCAGATCCTGCCAATTCCTGCACCGGGAAGTTACGCGGTTAAACCCCGCGACTCCTCCTTCGCGCCGAAGTTCTAAACGATCCAGCCTTTACCTTGGTGCTCGATATAGATAGCGGTCCGCTCGGCCACTTTGCGGCCGAAATAGCGCTCCACCACGCGCAAGGCCAGATCGATCCCGCAGCACTCTCCTCCGGAGGTGGAGACTTTCTCGTTCTCGACGAATCGAACTCCCCGCCTGACATCGATGTCCGGAAAATCTTTCGCGAAGCTGTCGTAAAAGTCGTGATGAATCGTCGCTGATTTCCCAGTCAACAGTCCGGCCTTCGCCAGGTGCCTGACACCCGTGCAAACTGACATCGTCACGTCCGCCGTCGGCGCGATCTTGCTCAGCCATTCCCGCATTTTATCCGACCCACGCTGTGCGCCGATCACGGCCACCTTGCACGCGGGCGCATTCTCAAAGGTGTAGTGCGGCACCAGCTTCATCCCTCCCTCGACCGTTACCGGATCAAGTTTATCCGACACCATAAAGAGCTCGAACGGCATCTGATCGGTCATCGCCGGACCGCGTTCAGGCATCATCACACTTACAAAAACGTCCCACGGCCCCGCGAAATCGATCACGGTTGCATCTTCCGACACAGCCACGGCAACCGGAATAGTTCCTTTTGCCGGCGCGATTAATTCGCTCGTTGAGACGACAACTCCCTTAGCGTTGCTCATATTTCCCTGCTCCGCCCGCGAGCGCGCCGGCCAGCCGACCATTGCCCCAAACGCGGCCGTCCCAGCAAGAAACTTCCTTCGGTTCATCTGAGAATAAACGCCGCCAAGTCTGGCATTTGTCTACTTGGCGCTGTATTCGCTTCGCGGCTCGCCACCTACTCCGCGCTCGCGCGCTGCACGGCGACGAGAGTCTGATCAAGATCAGTCAAAGGGGTGAAATTCACGGGGAAACTAGAGGGCAAAGCGAATCGCGATCAACCGGAGCAACGAAGGATCGCGCTGGGAGCGCGAATCTCTCCTAAAGGAACTTCTTCCTTCTTAATTCTGACTTCTAACTTCCCTTAGCCTTCTTGCAGTTGGATTGTCGTCCCGCTGTCAATCCAAGTCGCCGTGAAAACATTCGACCGGCCGGGCTGCACTCTGATCCACTGTTGTGAATATGGCCAGGCATCGTTCAAATGCGGCATCTGCTTGACCGTCACCCAATGCAGCCCCGGCGCGATGACGCCTTGGTATTTCATTCCGTACCCGAGGCTGGCGACACGAACGCCGTCAATAAAGAGATTGAAATGCTGGTAGTTGCCAATGTTTGGCGAGCGTTTGACGATGAGAGGCACGCCGGGCCTGGAATAGGATACATCCTTTGAAGACGCACCAGCTCCCGCCCAGGCCGGGCTGACCGCGAATCCGACGGCGAGGACCGCCACGAGCAATGCGTTTGCTAATTTCATAGTGTCATAGACAACGGAAGATCACTTTCCGCTCATCCATTCCCCAAGAAAGCTGGTTCGCTGTGGCTGGAATCTCTGCCCGGCGGATGGCCGCCTATTTTGTCTTTTCCACGTCCTTCTGGAATTCCTGCATCATTCCCTGGAGCTTTTGCGTCATCGGGCCGATGCGATCTTGCATAAGGGCGCCGGCTTTTTGCATCGCGACCGGCGTCTTTTGCACCATCGCCTGGCCGGCCGGCGAACCGTAGAAAGCGACGATGCTGTTAATCTCGTCCTGGGTGAAGGTTTCGCGGTAGACCTGCACATAGACGTCTTTGAGCTTCGGGTAGGAGAGTTCGTCCTTGATCACGGCTGAGAACTTCTTCTGGAACGCGTCGATCTGAGCCTGTTGGCCAGGAGTGGGAGCCTTGCCCTTGAGGGATTCCTGAAGGCCCTGCTCCATGCCGGTGCGCATCGCGCTGTTCATCTGGCTCATCATCTGGTCGAACATCTTTTCGACCTGCATGACGCGCAGCAGTTGTTCGATCGATTGATCAGTCGGCGGGGCGGCCGGGAGGGAGACGACGGTCAAGCCACAGAGGAAAGTCAAACAGACAATTAAGTTTTTCATTTCGGTCCAATACCAGAACCGGCGCCAGATGGGGCAACAAATCGGAAAGTATTTGGGGATGCGGAAGCCCGCTCTTTTTCCACGACTCCTGGTAACCGACGGTTGTGACACGTCAGTGTGCCGCTCTCTCCGAGCTATTCCAGGCTGGCCCGCCGCAATGCGATTGCGCCGAAGAGCGAAGGAATAATGAAGGGCACCGCTGGAATTCCCGCGATCAAACCGGGCGTCAGATACCAAGGCATGGAGAGCGCCGCCGGATCAGGGAACGCCAGACCTCTCGCCACGAGGCAGATCATGGCGACCAGACTAACGACAACAAACGCACGGCTCGCGGAGCGCCCGAGCCAGCCGGCGCGGCAGAGCGACACCGCGAAAAAGGCAGTCGCGGCGTATGTGAGTGTGCCGCCGAAGAAAAGCAGGATATCCTGCATTTCGCTCAACTCACGGAATACTGCCGGGACCCGTCCGGTCCGCACTGCGGCCGCGCATGCCGCGAGCAGGATGATCTCGCCGACCAGGTAAAGCGGGCCAGCCAGAACGATCCCGGCGAAGCCGAGCGTGGAAAAGAATCGTTCGCCGGCGGCGAGAGCCGCGTTCAAAGCGACAAAACCGATGACGACCGCTGCCGCCGCTGTCACCAGCACCACGTAGCGCATCTGATTCTCCGCCGCGTTCGCCAGCCAGGGCGGGCCCAGTCCCACCCAAAAGGTTGCAATGAGCGCAAAGGGCAGAATTAGAAAGCTCCCCGCGATCGCGGCCAATCGCGTTTCCTCCGGCCGCTCCGCGCGAATCGCGCGCTCCGCCAGCGTCCAGAGGGCGACCGCGAAGATGGCGAAAACGACCGCGCCAATCACCTGGTGCACTCCCGCGACACGCAATGGCCGAATCGCCGCGAGCGCGATCGCCAGAAATGGAAGTGCGCAAAGGAAGAGGTAGCTCGCGCGCCAGCTAATTCGAACCGGTGCCGTCATCCGCACGAGGTTGACACGAGCCTAACGAAAGACAAGCTCAAAGCCTTCGCTGTTTCGAGTCCGAACGGGGGCAGCGAGAACAAGTTGGCGCGAACGATTGCATCGCGCCGCCACAGTCTATAGCCTCCGGGCGATGTCCACGCCGCCATCCGCTAAACGCGTCAAGCTCGGCAACAAAAGATTCGTCGCCTTAGTGCGGTCGGAGTA
Organism: uncultured Verrucomicrobiae bacterium; assembly: GCA_963819975.1. GTDB lineage: Bacteria > Verrucomicrobiota > Verrucomicrobiia > Chthoniobacterales > UBA10450 > Palsa-1392. Next base: position 388,639 of record CAWFYE010000007.1, read on the forward strand.
TCCGCTCCTTATCGGGCTGGGCACGGCTGCCATTTTCCTCGCCACCGGCGGTACCCTCGTGGAACGCCTCGCCAATCCGTTCTCGCTCGGAGTGATCTTCATCTGGCTCTTCGGCACCATTCTTTGGTGCGCCATCTCCGTCGTCCGTCATGCGGACTATCTCGCGATCAAGTGCGGCGAGCCCTACGGCACCCTGATCCTTACCCTGGCGGCGATTTCGATCGAGGTCATGATGATCTCCGCCACCATGCTGCACGGCGCAAACAATCCGACTCTGGCGCGCGACATGATGTTTGCGGTTCTGATGATTGCGCTCAACGGCCTCGTCGGCCTATCTCTGCTTCTGGGAGGACTGCGGCATCGTGAACAGACCTACAACCTCCAGGGCGCCAGCGCCTACCTCAACGTCATCATGGTCCTCTCGGTCCTCGGCCTGGTCCTGCCGGACTTCACCACCTCGATGTCCGGACCGAACTTGAGCAGAGTTCAGGAAATCTTTCTCGGAGTCTCGGCCGTCAGTCTCTACGGCATCTTCCTTCTCATTCAGACTATGCGGCACAGCCAATACTTTATGGAATCCGGCGCCATCGCAGCTGACAATCATTCGGTGCATGAGGTGACCGGGATGCGCTCCGGTCTCTATCACACCACGCTCCTCTTTCTCTATCTCATCGCCGTTATCCTATTGGCGGAAAAGTTCGCCATTCCCCTCGATGACGGCATCGAGCGATTCGGAATGCCACAGGCCCTGGGCGGCGCGATCGTGGCCGCACTGGTTCTCGCGCCCGAAGCCTTGAGCGCCATCCAGGCCGCGATCAAGAATCACCTGCAACGTTCAGTCAACATCCTGCATGGGTCGGTCCTTGCTTCGATCGGACTCACCATTCCCGCGGTCCTTACCATCAGCCTGCTAACAAATCGAAGAATCTCGTTAGGCTTGGAGGGCGGAAACCTTCCTCTTCTCCTCCTCACCCTGGGGGTGAGTGTCGTGACCTTCGGCAGCGGCCGGACCAGCATCCTGCAAGGCTGCATTCACCTCCTGCTCTTCTTCGTCTTCCTCCTCCTGATTTTCTGCCCGTAAGATCACACCGCAGCTCCGACGTGAGTGCATCCTCAACAGTTACACGACTGCCGTTTCCGACTCTTCGATGACTTCGGGCTGCTTCGGTTTTCCGTAGAGGACGGCGAGGAGGACGCCGGCTACCACTAACGAGATACCGAGTACGGACTGCGTCGTGTAGCGTTCACCGAAAATTGTGACACTGAAGATCACCGCGTAGACCAGGCCGATGTAATTCAGCACCGCGACCTTCGCGATCCGCTCGGACTGGAGGGCTTTGGTCAGGCAGATCTGGCCGACCTGGGTAAGGATGCCGCACATGAGAAGAGAGATCCATTCCCACGGCGTCGGCGTGCGCCAACTGAACAAAATAAAGACGAGCCCGGCTGCGATGCCGACGAGCTGGAAATGGAGCACGACGACGATGGGCGCTTCGCGTTCGCGGAGGCGGCGCACGAGATTGTAGGCCATGCCCGAGCAGAGGGCGGAGCCTATCCCTATGAGCAGGTAAAACATCGAAACGCGCGAGTCGAAGCCCTTGAGCACAAAGACGCCCACGAAGGCGATGCCGTAGAAGAACCATTGCCTCGCCGGCACTATTTCTCGCAAAACAAAGACGCCGATGAGGGCGGTGAAAATGGGAGAGAGATATTGGATCGTGACCGCGGTGGCGAGGTGCATGTGCTGGAGGGTCACAAAGAAGGCGAAGAGAGCGAGCGTGCCGAAGGTTCCGCGCGCAATCAGAAGCGCGTGATTGTTCCCTTTCCAATCGAGCTGTCGGCGCGCGATCTCGACCCCGCAGATCAGTCCCGAGACGAGGCAACGGAAGAAGACGATCTCCATCGCCGGAATGCGATCGAGCTGCTTCACGAAGACGTTCATCGTCGCGAAGGCGAGCGTGGCAAGGAGCATGTTGGCCACACCGCCGCTGAGCAGACGCGAATCATGGGACGCGGTCTCAGCCTGTGGATGCATAGCGGAAGGTCTACGCTGACGTGCTGAACGAGACAAGGCGGGGTCGGGTGTTAGATTCCAATTACGTGAACGATCCATATGATCTGGAGCGCTTTGTGCGCGCGCAGAAGGGCGATTATGAGCAAGCGCTCGCTGAGATCAGGGATGGCCGGAAACGGTCGCACTGGATGTGGTACATTTTTCCTCAGATCGAAGGGCTCGGATTCAGCGCGATGTCGCAACACTATGCGCTCAAGAGCCTGGCAGAGGCCAAAGCCTACCTCGATCACGCTCTGCTCGGTCCACGGCTGGTCGCTTGTGTCGATGCACTGCTCCGTCTCGAGGATCGGTCCGCGGAACAGATCTTCGGATTCCCCGACGACCGGAAACTGCGCTCCTGCGCGACTCTTTTCGCAGCGGCGTCGCTTTCGGGTTCGGTCTTCCACCGGCTCCTCGACAATTATTTCCAAGGCGAGCGCGATCCGGTAACGATTCGCCGGTTGACGGACTGAACGAAGTATTAACGGGCCTCGATCGCTTGCGGCTCCGAGCGGACCATGAGGATCTCGCAGCCTTCCGATTTTGCTCGATGGCTTGCGGCCGGTCGCGATATACAGCGCCATGAAGTTTTTCCGGTGCAGTCACCTCGTCGCGGCCACGGCCGACGTTCGAGCGGAGCACCACCCCCGATGATTCGCGCGTCCATCGCGTTGCTCGTCGCCTGGCCGCTGGCAGCCGCTCTTTCCGCTCCCTCGGCGCCGGAACCGGAGCGACGCTATCTCGTTATTCCAGAAACCACTTCTCCGAACGAGCAATACGCCGTCGCCTGGACTCTTCCGAAGGGGCCCCAGATTGCGCCGGTAGCGCCTCGCGGTCATGACTGTGACTAAGCAATCCTTATCGACAATCTCGCCTCGCACCAGTTACCCTCCCGGCATGAAAGCGAACCGATTGGTGTGCATGCTTTTCTTGCTCTGCGGCACCGCTGTCTTGCCTTTGTTGGCGGAACAGATTGAAACCGCACAAAGACCGATCGCGGAAATCAAGGCTAAGGCGGAAAAGGGTGAGGCCGAATCGCAGTTTCAGCTCGGACGCCGTTATGACAGAGGCGAAGGTGTGCCCCGGGATTCGGCCGCAGCGGTGAAATGGTATCGCAAAGCCGCCGAGCAAAATCACGGCAAGGCTCAATACAACCTCGGCGTTTGCTATGCCGACGGCGAAGGTGTGGCGCAGGACAATGCGGAGGCAGCGAAGTGGTATCGGAAAGCCGCGGACCAGAATATCGCCAGAGCGCAAAGCACTTTGGGTGCCGCCTACGAGAACGGCATTGGCGTGCCGAAGGATGAAGCGGAGGCGGTGAAGTGGTACCGCAAAGCCGCAGATCAAAATGACGCCAGGGGTCAATACTACCTCGGGCTCTGCTACGCCACAGGAGCCGGCGTTGCGCAGGATGCTGTCGAGGCGGTGAAATGGTTCCGCAAGGCGGCGGAGCAGAACTTAGCCGGGGCTCAAGGCATTTTGAGCATCTACTACGAGAAAAGCTGGGGTTCGGCGGAGGATCTACCGGAGGCCTACAAGTGGCGGTCCCTGGCGGCGGGGCAAGGCATTGAAGACTCAAAGAAGGACTTGCCCACTTTGGCCGGGAAGATGACGCCGGAGCAAAAAGCGGAGGGAGAAAAGCGGGCGCGCGAGTTCAAGCATCGCCTGGCGCCATCCCCTTGAGTGGTGACAGGTCAGCATGGATGGCCTCCCCCCAACCAATTTTCGGTATCAAGCAAAGCGCCTGGTTTCGATTCTTCTTTTTGTGAACAGGATTTCCAAGGCAACGCGGATTGTTTCCGCGCTCTTCATTTTCGCGGCCACAACCAGCCATTCCGAGATCGAAGCGCCGGATCAGACCGGACCGTTTCTGGTTTTGCCGGACACGACCTCGCCTGACGGCCACTACGCGGTGGCCTGGGGCTTGCCCAAGCATCCTGAGATTTGGGCGGAAGTGCGTCACTGGGAACGGGACCATCCGCCCAGCAAGGAAGGAGCCGAAGATGACTCGAAGCAGGCCAAGGACGTTTTTGAAAAAGTGGCCAGTGTCGCCGAGGACGTTGAGAACTACCTGGTGGATCTGCGCGAGGGGAAAATCATACACATGCTCGCCAGACGGCGAACTCCCGGTGTGCTGGATCGAAGTCTCGAGCCGGACTACTATGTCGCGGCCGAAATTCGCCCAAACCGCCACGGCCTCGAGGTCGTCTGGTCAAAGGCCGGTGATCTGGTTCTGGTGAATCACACCTATCGCTGGGATTGCGTGATGTTTTGCGCGGTTCCGATGATTGACGGCCGGCCTGGACGCGAACTGGACTTGAACAAACAACTGGGCGACGCCGTGCGGACCTTTGTGGTGAAATCATCGCCGGATCTCTCGGATTCCAAGAGCGACTTGAATGTCTCTTTTTCCGATCTGAAGCAAAACAGCGACACCAAGTTCTCGGTCCATGCAGAGACGGGCCTAGGCAAGAAGTGGGCGGGCAACGGAGCAGATATAGAATTCACTCTCACTCCTTCGAATAAGGCGACGAAGGCAAAGGTGCTCACCATTCGCGCACCCGGCGCGAAGCAATGACGAGCCTGCTGCTCCTGGCGGCACTGGTGGCGTTCGCCATTTTCGTTCTCACCTCGGGACCTGTCTGGACCGCTTTACGCTCGATGATCCGTATCACATCGCTCAATGAAAAGGTCGAGGAGCGCGCCTTCACGGCGGAGACGCCTTCTACGATAACGATGCGGCCGCCGCGCAAGCCCGGAGCGCACCAGCATGCGCACAGGTCCGTATCGACAGACACTTCGAACCAACTAATCTTCTTGATATGAATGCGAATCGATTGGTGTTCATGATTCTGTTGCTCTCGAGTGCCTCTCTCTTTCAACTGGCTGCGCAACCAGCCAAAATCGATCAAAGGCCGCTTCAGGAAGTAAAAGCCAAGGCAAAAGCAGGCGACGCTGAATCGCAGGTTCAACTCGGTCTTCGCTACGATCAGGGCGAAGGGGGCGTGGCCAAGGATCTGGTGGAGGCCGCGAAATGGTTTCGTAAATCCGCCGAACAGAATTACGCCAAGGCTCAATACAATCTCGGAGTCTGCTACGACAATGGCCAAGCCGTGGCGAAGGATCAGGCGGAAGCGGCGAAATGGTATCGCAAAGCCGCCGAACAGAATATGGCCGAGGGCTCAATACAATCTCGGATTCTGCTACTCTCATGGCGAAGGCGTGGCCGAGGATTATGTGGAGGCAGACAAGTGGCTGCTGCTGGCGGCGAGGCAAGGCAACGAAGAGGCCAGGAAAAATATCACCAGGCTGCAAAACGAGATGACGCCAGAGCAAATTGCGGAGGGACAAAAACGGGCGCGCGACTTTAAGCCGCGGTAAGCGTCAATTCGTTTTGCGTCACCCTCTTCGGCCTAACCGATAATTCTCTTTTCTTCGAGTGGGGCAAAACAATATCCGATATGAAAGCCGAATTGATTGGTGTTCACGCTTCTGTTGCCTGCGAGCGCCGCTCTCTTTCAACTGGACACGCAACAAATCGAAACCAGTCGCAGCAACGTTGTTACGTCACAGAATCAAACTCCAAAACAGCCGAACGCGCGCCAGAGATATTTCTCGTGATTGCGTCTGCATATGCTCTGGATGAGTGCATCACTTTCTTGAAGGTGCTTGCCTAAGGCTTCTTCTCCGCGTTCTCAATCTCACTCGTCAGCGCGAGCGCTTCCTTTTCCCACGGCTTTGGATCGCCTTCTGGAGGCCAGGAATTCGTGCGCCATTCCTCCCAGTGAGCGTCGACAATCCTCCAGATCTTTCTATTGGTGGCGTCAATAAAGCGACGTTTGCGCCATCCGTCCGGTTTTAGTTCAAGCTGCGGCGGGGACACACCTTGCGCTTTGGCGAACCTAACGAGTGCATCGGCTTTATCTTGCAATCCCGGTTCTTCCAGAAACTCTATCATCCGGTCGTACGAAGCTATCAGTTCATCGTATCGGGCCAGAAAATCCCGCAGGTCCTTCCGCGGAAGCTTTTGCAGATCGGCCCCCTCGACCTGGAACCAGACCGAGGCTTTATATTTTGCCATCGCGTAATGGTAAGAAGCGACCAGCGTCTCCATTCGCTCTCCCCATTTTCGGAGATCATCCGGAACGCTCTTTCCTCGCGAGGCGGAGTGCGGCGCGTGCGGCGGCAACGCGGCTTCGTCTCCGCCGCCGAGGCGCATCACGAAAAGGCCCAGGCCCGCGAGCAGGCCGAGGCCTGGCAGCGCCAGCCACGGTCCCGCGGCCTTAATCGGCCGGGTGGTTGATTTCAATCGCCGAAAGGTGAGCCCAACAATGCCAATTACCATCGCGGCTTCGAACACGAGAGTAAGGAGCCGAACGCCGGGTGAGAGCCATTCGGTCGCCGGAAAGAAAAGGCGTTTCGCAAAATCATAAAGCAGAATGATCGGGACGAGGACGAGCAGGATTTTTTCGGTTTTCATTTGTTTCGCAAGCCGACTGGCTCAGCCCTTCTCGAATGTCTCCTTTCTGACCACGTTCTTAATCTTCGCCTGACGGTGCGCATCGATCTCGATGGTGATCGTGATGTGCCAACCCCACGTGCCGCTCGCGCCGCCCCAGCAATTGTTTAATTGCAAAACCACACCACCTGATTTCAGCCAGCGGACAAACGAGAGATCACCGATCGTGATCGCCCTGGGAAACCCTTCCTTATTCTTCTTCGCAATGGCCGGGCTCGGTTGGTCGGGCAGGGTGGGTAAGTCAGGCAGCTTCACTTCCGAAAAGCCATCGCCCTCGCGCATGAAAAGTCGAGTCGTGCCGCCTCGTTTCCAACCAGCGTAGGCAGCGACACGTTGTGAATCCGCCGACCAGTCGAGTTTCGCCTTTGTCGAAACATTATACTCGTCGCCGGCCTCTCTTAGCGGCACCAGGACGCGCTTCGTCGCCAATTCGATCAATTCCACCCGGTCCTTTTCCGAGTTATCGCCGGGGTCGTCCGTCACGAGCAAGGCGTAGCGTCCGTCGGGAGAAGGGAATCGCGGCCCGTCGGCGTCCTCCTCACTATCCTTGGATGGTTCCGCCGCGAAGGCACTCAAGGTGATCGCAAATAAAACAAAACCGAATGTTTTCAGAACCATGGACATATTGTTTCTCCTTTGATCATGCAATCTCGCAGAAGTAGCGGGCTGTTCCCTCGGCAGCGGCTCGTCATCGCAACCCCTCCCATTCTTTGAAAGCGGAATCGAATTCGTTCTGGAGTTGCTGGGCTTTCTCTTGCCACGGTTTTTGTTTTCCCTTCGACTTGGAACCAGACCGGCGCCAATCCTCCCAATTCTGCTCGATGAGTCCGCTCTGCTCGTAAGCGATGGCATAGAGCCGGTGCGCGACACGCCAGTTCTGCGCCCTCGCGTCTGCTTTGCCCGCGACCGGGGAAAACTCGAGCGCGAGAGCGTTCTCGCCCGCGAAGAGATCCATCCGCAACGATTCCGCTTCCTGAAAACGGCGGACCATGTCGTTGACGGGGCCGAGCAATTTCTCCTCTGCCTCGCGGAATGCGCTCAGGTCTTCAAGGCTAAGCTTTTGAAGTGCAGAAATGGCGTGGACCGGAGCGGCCGCGAAGAGATAGGCCCCCTGACCGTCGCTCGGATCTCCTTTTCCGGTTTGCGCCCATCGAGTCTTAGCCAATTTGGCTTGCAGGTTATCGCAGGAAACCTGCAGGTCTTTGATCCGCGCTTTTAATTTGGCGGCTATTATTTCCTCCGCTCCAGGGGTCGGTTTTGCTGCGCCTGCCGCGACGGCCCGCGCTTCGATGAGCGCATCGTGCTCTTTGTCGGCGATCTCGATCTCTTTCACGAGCGCGAGAATCTCTTTCTGCCACGGCTTTCCATCCTCGGTGATTGTGGGAGTCGCGCGCCATTCGTCCCAGTTTTCGTCGACCAAGATCAACATCCTGCGACTTCCGGCGTAGATGCGCCGGAGAAGGCGCCAGCCATCCGGCTTAAGATCGAGTTCCGGAACGCGCCGGCCTTGCGTCCGCGCGAGGCTCGCGAGGCGAGTCATCTCAGTTTCGAATCCCGGCTCTTCCAGCAGCTCGATCACTCGATCGGTGGCCTCAACCAGATCCCGCTCCAGACCGATTTGCTCGGTGAGGGCCGATCGGGGAAGCGTTCGATATTCACGCGGCTCGGTATTGGCCCAGCGCGAGTTAACCGCGGCGGTTTCCGCCTTCTGATAAGTAGTCGTCACGGCACCCGCCCGCGTCGCCAACTTCTCGAGGTCAGGCGGCAACGTGGCGGCTTTGGTTTCCACTTGAACGGGACGTGGCGGCAATTCCACGCGAGGCCCACCGCTCAAGCGAATCCCAAAAATACCCAGCGCGCCGATCATTCCCGCTACCATGAGAGCGACCCAGCCGCCTCGCGCGCTGCTCTGCGGCGGAATCGACTTGAGGACGCGGACGCCGAGTCCCACGACGGCAAAAGCCATGGCCAACTCGAGGATTATCGAGAGCGAGTTCAGCCCTGAGCTCGGCATCTCGTTAATCGGGAAAAGACGGCGCACGAACGTGCCGAAGAGATAGAGCGACGCCATCACGAGCAAGACACGCTCTTGTTTTCCTGCCGGAGGATTTGTGTCGGCTTTCGTGGGGGAAATCGGATTTTCCGCGGCTGGGAAGCGGTTGCCGCAAGCGCACAGGTCAGAATCGTCCGGAGCTTCGGCCCCACATTTCGGGCAGGTCTTCACTCGTCTCCAAACTGCCGCTCCTTCCAGAGGCCATCCTCTTGCGGCTTAAATGCGCGCGCGCGTCTTTCTCCTTCCGCGAGCTGCTGAGGATTCATGTCGTTCTTTAGACTGGCTAGATGAAGCTTTGCGTTCTCATACCCTGGCCAGCCGCGAGCGACAACCACTTGTAGGCTTCCGCGTAATCCTTTTTCACCCCTTCGCCCTTGCTGTGGCAGCTGGCCAAGGTGTCTTGAGCCTTGACGTCATTCTGCTCGACAGCTTTGCGATACCACTTTGCCGCCTCCACGGGATCCTTCGCCACGCCGACGCCATTCGCATAGCAGACGCCTAAATAGTATTGGCCCGGGGCGTAATTCTGTTCGGCGGCTTTGCGATACCACTTCAGCGCTTCGGCCAGATCCCGCGGCACGCCTTCGCCATGCTCGTAGCGAAGACCGAGTTCAAGCTCGGAGTCTGGATCGCCCGCTTGGGCCCTGGCCTTAACTTCGTCCAAGGCCTTTCGATCAGCGATCGACTCTGGTCCAGCCGACGGTGAGGGAGCGACACTCGATGACAACGAAGTCGCATCCGCGTCGCGCGCCGCTTCCTCGATTCGCTCGCGGGCGGCTTTTCTGGCTCGCGCCATTATTATGCGGCCTTCCATTATTTCCGGCCAACTGAGTCCCGCGAGGCGCTTGGCAGCGGGCGAATCTTTCTCCACAATTTCCTTCGCCTTGTCTATTTCGTCCTGAAATTGTTGACCCACCCCGACGGCATCGGCGAAACGCGTGATCGCTTGCTCCAGGGCCAAAAGCGCCTTCTTCGGATTTTCGCCCGCGCTCGCATCGAGGCCAAGGAGGCGGTTGAGCGCGGCGTCGGGGAACTCCACCGGAATGGGCGGGCGGGCCGCAGCTTCCTCGCGCCGGCCAATGTTGGCCGCGATGTTCGCATCGAGGCATCGCGCCACGTAAAAAAAGAGCGTGTCGAGTTGCTGGGCTTCGCGCCACATGGCCGGCGGACCTTCCTCCTTCATCACCTCGCGGACCGGATCGTGTTTGCGGGATAACTCCTCCAGCTTCTCCACATCCGACAACCAGATGAAGCCGTCCCAGACCGTCTGTTCCCAAGAGAACGCAAACTGGACCGCGGCGGCCCGCGCTTTGCTGGATTCGCACCCGGACAAACAGAGGCAGAGTGTCAGCCCAAGAATCATTCCCGCGGCGCGCTGTGGGTTCATAATCATGCCCGCCGTGGTGCGCCGGGAGCGCGAGATTTCGTGCTTCGAATTGGCGCCCATCCTATTTCGCGGGCTTGCACACCACAATAGTGGAGCCGTCAAGATTTGACACGTATATCCAGCCTTTATCGTCCACTGCGATCGCCATAGGCGAACGAAGGGGAGGTTCTTTGCGAACGTTGCGCAGCGTTTTCAGCATTCCGGCAGGCGTAATCTTGCGCACATTCCGGTTGCCGTTGTCCGCCGCATAGATGTTTCCAGCGGAATCGACTGCGACACCTAGAAGATTGCCAAGCTGAGCGGCTGCTCCCGTGCCGTCGGGCGATCCCGCCAGGGTGGTCACAGCGCCGGTGGGATCGATCTTGAGAACGGCCGTTGAGTCGGCGACAAACAGATTCCCCTTCCCATCGACGGCGATCCCACAAGGCGCGAAAGAACCCCGGGACTTCTCTGGACCGTCGTTCATCCCAGAAGTGCCCGCCTGTCCCATGAGCGTGGTAACCACGCCGTCGGGCGTGATTTTTCGGATGATGGGATCGCCCGCTAGAACCAGGTAGAGGATTCCGTTCCTATCGACCGCGATCGCGCGAGGTTTCGCCGGAGGATCGCCCGGACCGGAAGCGCGCGCAGCTAAATCGTGGGAATCGACCAGGGTGCTGACGGCGCCGCCCGGTGTCACCTTTCGAACGCTCCGGTTGTCGGAATCGGCCACGTAGACATTGCCCGCGGCGTCCACGGTCAGGCCCAGTGGAGACGAAAACCGCGCGGCCGCACCGACTCCATCCACCATCCCAGAGTTCTCTGCCGACCCCGCCAGCGTGCTAACCTTCCCAGCGGCGGTGATTTTTCGAATGAGATGATTCCCGCTGTCGGCGACGAAAACATTCCCGGCCGAGTCCACTGCGAGGCCCGTCGGCGCTTTGAACTGGGCGGCTGCGCCCACACCATCTTTGTAGCCGCTACTTCGTCCTGCGAGGACGGTGAAAACATAATCTTCGTAAGCGCCCTTCGACTCAACCTCCTCAGATTCCTCCGCTTCCGGGGCAATGGTTTCCATGAACGCCACCCGCGGTTTGTCGCCGCCGGTGAGGCGGCAATTCAATTGGTAGACCTCGCTGGTGTTTCCCGTATAGTGGAGGGTCAATTTTCTGGACGAAGTCCACTCGTGGACTGAGAGGTAATCCTGATACTTTCTGCCCTCCCTAGTCGCTTTCGCGCGGACGCCCTCGATCGCCTTTTCCGGCAACGCAGCTTCTTTCCAAGCGCCGCCAATTTTCACGAAAACGCGGCAAGACGTAAAATTCCGTCCTTCGGAAACATTGAGCGCGAAAGCGGTGGAATCTGTGTTCCAAACCGCGTCCATACCGTCGACCTCTTTAGCTTCGTAATCGCTTTCAGGAGTTTTGCCCGCCACCTTTCGGTCCGGCAAAGTCTTGACCTCGATGCGGCCGGTCGCGGCAACCACCTCGACGATGTATTTGCCATTGGGTGACGTTCCGTCCCTGACGTGCAAGGGAACATCCGTCTGACCGTGGACCACGGCCGTTGCGTTCAACAGACACGCAAGCACGGTGCCAATCTTCTTGGGGATCCATTCTTTCGCAGATGATCTTGCGGTCATGGCGGCTCGCTCATCGTGGCGGTTCCACCGTCAGGGTCACGACTTTTCTCGCAGAAATGTCGCTGGAATTCGACCCCCTCGCGAAGACCCGCCCTGCTGGTGCGAACGTTCGCCCCCTCCCGTCCGCCCCATCCCCGATTGAAGCGCGGTGGCCTGGAGAGCGCCGCTTCCTGGTGCCGTGATTGACGCTACACGTGAGGTCTGATTCAAGTGGCGGGCGGCGCGTTATTCTGGGTGACGCCTGTCAGCGAATCCGCCATCCCCATCGAGTCGGTTCCAAGATCGACCTACTCGCTATCGTTCGCCCAACGGTTTCATGGTCGCGGTTTCAATGACGCGGACGCTTTCCTGGTCGGGTTCACCGCAGCGGAAGAGGAGAAGACGCCCGTCCGCCGACAACGAGAAATCCTGAGTGGTTTCGAGCCCGCGGATCGAGCCGGCCGGTTTCAAATCCGGCAACGTCACCTTGGTGATCTCGTTCTCGGAGTATTGCTCCTTCGAATCGCCCGGATTGTCCCGGAAGACATAGGCCGCAGACGAATCCGGCGCGAAGGAGACTTGCGATACGCTCCCGCTGCCCGAGGCGGTCTTGATGGTCGCACCCGTTTTGGCATTGATCGCATCCAACGCGTCCCGCGAATTCCAGGAAAGGATCCATCTCCCGTCCGGCGAGAGGGCGACAGGCGGACCGCTCAAGTCATCGAAGCCGCGAATGCGGTAAGCAATTTTCATCGAAGGCAGCTCGCGCACCTGGCCCTGGCCGCGGTCGGGGCTAATGACAATACGATCCCGGTTCGGTAAAAAATAGCCGGCAAAGCCGTTGATCCCGACGAGAGGCGGGCCGAGCGGCTTGCCCGTGCGCGCGTCCCAAACCTGCAAACTGGCCTTGGACCCGTTCTCGCCCGCGCCATCGTGTGTGGCGACCCATTTTCCACCCGTGCTCGCGCTGAAACCGAATTCGTAGCTGAAATCCGTGTGCGGGTGACGCATCACTTTGCCGGCAGGCTCCCAGGTTTTCGTCTCGAAGCGGGTCACGGTTCCGCTTGGATCCATGATCAAACAATGCGCGCCTGCCGCGATGAAAATCGCCCCCGGCGGCGCTTCTTCCTGCGGACCCGCGGCCAATGGGATGGCCTTGATTTTTTCGCCGGTCTTGACCCGCCAGATCGATGCCTCCTCCTCACGCAGGATGACCAAAGTCTCGCCGTCGGGCGAAAAGAGGGCTGGCGTTGGTTGATGCTGGTCAACCTTGATCGGCAGGACGGGCGATACGGCTGAGCCGGTGGTCGCGTCGAAAATGCGAGCGTTGCTTTCGAAACCAAGCAGCACTCGTTTCCGGTCCGGGCTCATGAGGCAACACGTCGCCTTCGCCGCGCCGAGATCGTTGGCCACAGCCGTGCCGGCAGCCGTATCCCAGAGCCCGATCTCGCCTGTCCGCAGCCGGGTCAGCACACGCGAGGCGTCGTGATTGAATTCGGCCTGCGCCACGCCGCGCAGATCTTTTAAGCCCGGCCGTTCGGGAGGATCGGTTTCCGCGAACGCCAGAAACGGCAAAAGCAACGCGCCCAAAAATGGTGCAATTCCTCTCGACCTTCGCTGGTTGTGATTAGACAGCATTGACAATGGTCTCTACTCCCTAGATCAGCCGCTCGACTTCCACAACGGTGGTATAACAAACGCAGCCCGCGCGGACCAGACCATCGCGCGCCTGGCCGAGTCGCTCGACGACGGTGCTGGCGTAAAAGCACCCATCTTTCCAGTTCCGCCCAATTATGGGCTCCGCTCGCGGTCTTCTTGAGAAAGCCCAGCTTGACCAGGGCGTCACCAGGAAATTCAACGAATCCATAAGCGGGCAACGGAGTGGCCGTGTCCTTTAACATTACCCGATAAGTATCGCCGCCGATCTGCTCGGATTGCAGAACCTTGGGGTTGGTCTCGACGCGGACCACCTTCCCCGCCCAATCAAATTTGTGCGCCTCGATTTCGTTGAAGCCATGAATCTTGTCGTCCACGGGCGGGCCGAGGGTATCGCTCTTTGTCTCTGCCCGTGGTGGCCGCGTGATTTTTTCCCTGGCCGGCGCATAGTCGAAGGAGACCTGCACCGCGTTCCTACCGCCTGGTGCGACTACCGGCATCTCAGCATGACCGATGTAAAGGGCCTGCCCTTGAGAATCCAGAACGAGCCAATATTGCGGCAGTGCTTTCGGATCGACGTTGCCCTCAGGAACCTTGAGCTGAATGTGAAGCCAGGTGGCACCGCCGTGTTGTTCGCTGCCTACTTCTTCGAACGGTGGCTCAACCCCTCGGGATGAAATTGGAGTATGCGTCAGGTTATAGAGGTCGCGATCTTCCGGGCTTCCGGCGTGCCAGGTCTCGCCATCGGAACAAACCCAGGCCTTGTTCCCGATCACTATCCCGCGCATCGGCACGCCCGGTTTCACGCCGGGGTCCATCGTTAGGTCAAAATCCTTTCCCGCGAGCAGACCATGCAGCTTGATCGTCTTCTTGAAAGTGGCCGTCCCTTTGACTTCCCAGGTGCCCGTGCTCATTTTCTTCATCGCGCTCATCAGCAGCTTTTCTGGTCTGGGTTCCTCCGCTCTCTTCGCGGCGAATGCGGTCAGCGTGAGGAGAAAAAAGACGGTCCCGCCTTGAAATACGCGGCCCATCCTACGTGCTGCAGTTGAACCAGAGAGAGTCTCAGATTTGAACGTTTGGGTCACAAACCAACCCGCGAGATGTTTTGAGCGACGGCTTTTAGATTGAGCTGGTCGCTGAGATAGGCCTGCAGGTAGCGCAGCGGATGTCTCCGGTCTTTCGACGCACGCTCCAGGAATGATTTGAGATACTTGATCGCGAGAGGACGAGTGCGCATGGCCGCCAGCAAATCGGCGCGATATTCCGCCTGCTCCAGGTCAGCGAAAATGTTCGCCAATCGGACGGAAGCTTCGGGCTGCAAATCCCGGTTCGAGTCATCTTGCAACTGCGCAATCGTAAGATCGAGCGCTTTTCCCCAGTCATGGGTGCGCCAGAGAGTCATCCCTCGCAGATTGCGCACATCGGCGGCGTAGCGACCATTGGGATATTGCCGATCGTAGTCGTCCAGCGCGCCCAGGACACGCTTCGGGTTGAACGGCTCCGGCTGATAGGATTTTTGAACGATCTCAAATACTCTGTCCTCTCGCGTTGCCCAAGGCGGCGGAACGCCTACGTCGCAAATGTAGGGCCGGGAGAGTCCCTGCACCGAGCGGGCGAGGACAAACAAGGCCGCTTCGCGTTTGCGGCTGCGCGGATATTTCTTGAGAAACTCCCGCGTCATCTTTTCCATCGCCGCGTAGTTGCGCGATTTTAGCGTGACCTTCGCGCCATCGCCTTTCGGATCGATGATGTCCGTTTCGAGTTCGATTCGGTCTCCCGAAATCAGTCCGATCCGGCTGAATTCGAGATAATCGGCCACCGGTTGCATCGCGGGATTTTGCAGGGCGCTATCGATCCGCGCGCGGATTTCGTCGTCCTTGTTGGCCGGGGATTCTTCGAACGGGCCAGGGTGATCCCAGCCGTTACTCTGCAGGACCATGAAGCGGATCGGGACGTAAATCTGCTGCATCTCCCGAATCAGATTTGGCTCGGAGGAAAACGGCATGAGATCGTCGAGAAAATTTATCAGCGTCGCGTCACGAATCGAAGTGATTTCGCTCCTGACCATGGCGTCGAGTTGCCGCACCTCGTTCGCAAATCGGGACGGTTCCGCCACGCTGGCCAATTCCGGCAGGAGCGCGACACGCTCGAGAAGATCGCGGTCGAGGCGCGCGTCATCCCAGTCTTGTTCATCGTCTTTTAGTCCAAAGCCTCCAAAATCGTCGAACGGATACCCCATGATGTGGGCATCACGGAGGCGGAACTCAGAGAAATAGTCCCATTCTGGCGTTGGCGGCGGCGGAAAATTCCAATACGCGGCCAGTCGTTTCGCTTCCACGGAATCGGGACATTCGCGCCGCAGTTTTGCGTAAATCTCGCGCGAGACCGCTTCCCCTTTTATCTCGCGTGCGCGCTCTTCCGTGTAGTCGGAGACGCGGGCGATTTCCGGCATTGTTTCTAACGCTTTCCAGCGTGTCTGCGCGGCCAAAGGGGTGCCGGGGTGGGCGCGCGCCGCCGCCATCCACCAGCGCGCGGCATGTCGCAGCTCGTCGCGCTGCTCTAACTCGCTATCGACATCTTTGAGTCCGAGCGACCGGCCATTCAAGCGGCGCTCCGTGGCGTCCAGCACCGATCCTTGCAGCAGATCAAGTCGCGCATCGAGCGGCGCCCGCAGCAGTTTGCCGCGGGCGTCCGACCACGCGTCGCCCAGCTTGGCCAGCGCGGCCGCTTTGTCCGGCGCTGGTCCATTCGCGGCCGCGGTTAGTCTCTCGAGGTTTTCGGCCACGAGTTTGAACTGTTCCGGCGGCATGAATTTTTTCGCTTCGGCGAAGTTCTCTTGCGCCAGGTAACGTTCTGCGATCACCGCCCGAAGCTCCGTTTTGCCCGCATCGTCGAAGTCAGCGCTGCCTAACGCCGTCACGAGTTCTGTCAGGGGCGCGAAATTCAACAGGGTATCGATCGCCTCCTGCACTTGATTGAGATTGGCGCCGGTGATGTTTGGATAGACCGCGCTTTCCTTAACACTCCAATCGGCTTCGCTCGCCGGAAACTCGTGCGCGCCGGTGTAAGGCGAATTTTCGAAAGCGGCCTGCGCGCTGGTTTCCTCCCCGGCGTTTTCATCGCGATTCGGCAGCAGGTGCACGAGTTCCACCAGCGCCCCGCCGGCGTCATGGTTGTCCTGCAAGGCAAAAGCGAGACGTATGCGGACTCCCGGTGTGATCGGCGTGTTCGGAAACCGGGCGAGCAGTTTGCGATGGGTGGCGATCGCATCCGCGGCTTTGCCGGCGCGTTGCAAGGCAATCGCGCGCACCAGCAGGAGATCGTCGCTTTGTTCCAACTCCGCGGGAGCGAGGTTGGTCAGTTGGAGCGCTTGCTCTTGATTTCCATTTGCGCTCGCGGCCTGGGCGAGGAGCGCCAGATAGCGTGGCTGCCAATCGCCTGCTTTGTAGAGTTGCTTCTGTTTCGCGACGGCCGCTGCGATCCGCGGCAGGATGGCTCGTCGCCATTTCTTGACGTCGGCCGGTTGGTCGAATTTCCCGTCATAGTTATCCGCCTCCCGCGCGCTCAAAACCAGATAGGTGAATCCCATCGCGATCCGGGGATGACGCGCGATCAGAGCGAAGGCCGCATCACCGTCCGGCGTCGCCGCCACCGCCGCGAGCGAACGCTCGCACATGAAGATGGCCGATTTGAGAGTCTCGGGATGTCCCGGCGTTTCGGCCTGGGCAATGTAGCAGTCGAGCGCGTCCAAATAACTTCCGGCATCAAAGGCGAGCGCCCCCAGCCAGCCGAGCGCGTCGGCGACAAAGCGGCCCTGCGGATATTGCTTTCGATAACGTTCGAAGAGCTCCGTCGCGCGTTTTCGGGCGCTAATCGTCTCTGCATCCGGCGGCGATTCTTCACCATCATTCACATTCTTGCGCGTTGCGGAAAAGGCACAGCGCGCATCCATGAAAAGTGCGATCTCCGCGCGCGGATGCCGCGGAAATTCCCTCACGACTTTTTGAAACCATTTCCGGCAATTTTCGCGATCGCCGGTCCGGTAGGTCTGCGCGCCGCACAGATACATCCAGTGTGCTTTGAGTGGACCGGAGGTTTCGTTGGCGCGTTTCTCCAGGTCAACTTCCTCGGCCACCGGAGCGTTATCCGTCGCGGTTCCCTCGCCGCTCGAAGTCACGAAAAACAGATCTTTATTCTCCGCTCGCCATTTGATGTAATCGGCCGCTGCATTCGTATCACCGGCGGAACCAGACAGGACGTCGCGCACGTCGTGCAGCAGATTGCACCAATCGCCCCTGCTCGAGTAATGCTGACGCGCGCGCGCCAGCAAGTCATCAACCACTGGCAGAAGTTGCGCCGGAGACTCCGTCCGCAACCGCTCGGAGATTTTCAGAATTTCGCCCGTGAAATCTGGCGAGTCGTTATCCGATGGCTTGGCACCCGTCTCGAGAAAGATTTCCCCCAGCGATTTGCCGGGGAGGAAATCAAGCGACTCTCCGACCGTAATCGCCGGCGTATCCAGCTCGTCGCCGCCGGTCGCATAGGCCGGCGAGAAGGAGAACGCCGCCAGGGCCGCGATCAGGATTCCTGCGCGTAACGTTATTCTTGGCTTGGTTTCCATTCTGATTGGGAACTGTTCACGATTCGAAACCGAGTCTGAGAAAAGTCAGCGCCCGGAGCGAGCCGAATGAAACCGCTCTTCAACGACTGCCCGGCCCGCAACTGACTGAAGAAGAAAGTCAGGCGCGTGGCGAGAGGAATCATCACGGTGCTGGAACGCCCGTCCCGTTCGATCTCTCCGCGAACCCGCCAAAAATCGCCTTCTTCGGCCTCGCGAAAAATCGGCGTTTCGCTTTCGATCTGCAGAGCGTAGCCGCGAGGGACCGAGCCGGTCCGAAAAAGCGGCGCCAGATCACCATTACCTTCATTTGTTAGTTCGAGTTGATCGGAATCGCGCGCCTTTTTCAAAGTCAGTCGTGGAGTGGCATCGAGATGCTGCAACTGGCGCAACGACCAGCCGCTCGCGGCGGTTGAATCCGGAAGTCGAAAGATGACCATCCCGCGCGCGGAAGTCTTTTGTGCCGCCGTCATCAACAGGGCCAGCGCCGTTCGGTCCGGCCATCTCGCTGCGAGAATTTGTTTCTCGCGCACAAGCGTATTGCCGATCCGGGTGTCGGCGCGGGCCCGAAACACGGTCAGACCAAGCTTGATCTCTCGATCAAGAACGAGCGCGTCATTGAAGCAGACCGAATCCCAATTCCATTCCCGGATATGTCCGCGCGATTTTCCATTCGGATCATAGACCGTGAGGCGCGCAAAGTTGGGAAGACCAACCCGCCATGGGGTTCGACAGTGATTCCATTCTGCGAGCCACGCCTTGGTTTTTTCCGGGACAATCACGGGCACCGGCGACGCGCCGGGCACGACCGGATCGGATGCGAAATCGTAGAGCATCGGCAACATTTCCACGACGCTGCTGCCCAAGTCTGCGAGTGCCGGCTGGCGTATCCAACCTGGCAGCGCGGTGATGCTCAACGCCGGAACGAGTTTCCGGATCTCCTTCAGCACCGCCGCGTATTCGGGCAGAAGTCGATCCGGGCAATCATAGTCGATCTGTAACTGACCGCGGCCACGCGTCGCTCCAGCAATCAGGGTTAGTAACGAACGCGTGGCTTCGGGTGTGAATGGGGCGCGCTCGTGGGATTCCAGACGCAAGACCGGAACGACCTCAATCTTCGGAATGGAAGGAAGAGAGAACCGCGCCTTCCATTTCCAGGAGTTCCCGCTGTTCTCCAATTGACCGACCTGCCAATAAAGCGTGCGGACTTGCTGCGCGGAAAGCTCCGCCAGATCGCTCTCTGAGGGAGGCTCACTTCGCTGCCAGGCCCAGTAGGAAGTTTCGAAAGCAAGCGCTGAGCTGACCGAGAAAACGGCCGTCAGCGCAGCGACAATCCAAGCGAGATGTTTCATCCTCGATGACTTTCCTTCCGCTTGTCCGCCATCGCGGCCGCCGCGACAACCGGTTTTATCAAGCGACGAGAGAGGTCGGCGGGACCGGCTCGAGAGTTCGTTCTTTTTCGGTGGCTCTGCCGAAACCATCCAGCTATTTTGGTAGCGTGCAGAAAACGATGAAAGCGCTGGTCAAACGCAAGGCCGAGCCCGGTCTTTGGCTCGAGGAAGTGCCGGTGCCGGAAGCGGGCGGCGACGATGTCCTGATCAGGATCCGCAAAACCTCCATCTGCGGCACCGATGTCCATATTTACAACTGGGACGCGTGGTCGCAAAAAACCATCCCGGTGCCGATGGTAGTCGGCCATGAATTCGTCGGCGTGGTCGAGCGGGTCGGGGATCGGGTGAAAGGTTTTGCTCCGGGTGATCTTGTGACCGGCGAGGGTCACATCGTCTGCGGTCATTGCCGGAATTGTCTCGCCGGACGACGCCATCTTTGCCCCAACACTAAGGGCGTGGGCGTCAATCGTCAGGGCGCATTTGCGGAGTTTCTTTCTATTCCGACTTCCAACGTCTGGCATGCCGATCCGAACATCCCGCTCGACGTTCTTTCCTGCTTCGATCCGTTAGGCAACGCCACTCACACCGCGCTTTCTTTCGATCTGATCGGAGAGGATGTGCTGATCACGGGGGCCGGCCCGATCGGCTGCATGGCGGCCGCGATTGCCCGGCATGCCGGGGCGCGCAATATCGTCATCACCGACATCAACCCCTACCGGCTCGAGCTGGCGAAAAAAATGGCTTCGAATGTTTTCGCGCTCAACGTGCGCGAAGCCACCCTGGCCGACGCGATGAAGGAGCTCGGGATGAAGGAAGGATTCGATGTCGCGATGGAAATGTCGGGCAGCGCGAAGGCGATGGCCGACCTGCTCCCGGCGATGTTTCACGGGGGCAAGATCGCATTGTTAGGCATCATGCCCGACTCGGCCGCGATCGACTGGAACGTCGTCGTCTTCAACGGCCTCACGATCAAAGGAATCTACGGCCGGGAAATGTACGAGACTTGGTACAAGATGACGGCCATGATCCAGAGCGGGCTCGATATTTCGCCCGTCATTACCCACCGTTTCCCTTTCACCGCCTTTAAGGAAGCGATCGAGCTGATGAAGTCGGGCAACTCGGGCAAAATCGTGCTCGATTGGTCGGCTCTCTAGTGACGGTCCGCGGGTTCCCCTGAAATTCTGTCCCCTTTTGGCCGCGCTTCGCGCTTTGACAGGGTATGGGCCAAACCTCTCCGTTCATTGGTTTCGCTCGACATGCCCGGAAATTTATTAGGTAATCGGCAGAACAAGTCCCGATGCCAGATACCGATTCCGAGATTGTCCTGATCGACAGGAGGGTCATTTTCGCTTGCGAAGATCGCTCTATTACCGGACGCGACGTGATCGATGCCGCGCATTTTCGCGGTGAACTGGAAGGGGAATGGAAAAACCTCCTCCGCTTCCTGGCTGCCGAGCGCCGGGCCGACGAACAAAACCTCGAGTTCGATGACGACGCGATCGACGCAGCGGCCGAGCAGTTCCGCTACCAGCGCGATCTGATCACGGCGGAAGAAACCGAGCAGTGGCTGACCGGCCGGGGTCTCACCCTGAGCGACTTCAGCGGCTATTTCGTTCGGCATTATTGGGAGAAAAAATGGGACGATGTCGAAGGAGAAGAGCTCGACTATTTCAGTGCGCCCAAGGAGACGCGCAAACTCCTCCTGGATGAGCTGATTCTTTCCGGAGAGCTGGATTGGATGGCGGAGCGCTTCGGCCGCCGGATCTCTTCGAAATGCGCGGCAGGCGAGACGGACCTCGAGCCAGCGGCAATTGAAGAGCAACGAGCCCGCTTCCTCGAACGACAAGGGATCAGCGGCGAGGAAGTGCTCGCGTGGTTGGAGCGTCTCGGTCGCAATGAGGAATGGTTGCGCGAGACGCTGGCGATGGAAGCAATTTATCGACGCAGCCTGGGCTCGCTCCTTTCTCGCCAGGCGCGCGAGCGCCAGATCGCCGCACTTCGATTGCCGCTGACTCGTTTTGAAGTCGAAACGATCGAACTCGACTCGCTTGATGCCGCCCGCGAGGCGTTACTCTGCGCGCGTGAAGACGGGATGTCGATGGAGGAAGTGGCGGCGGAAGGGCGTTATCCGTACCGGCGTCCGGAGGTCCTGCTCGAGGAATTGCCGGAGGATTTGCAGCAGAAATTTCTCAGCGGGCACCCGGGTGATATCCTCGAGCCGATCGCGCGCGGCGACGGCTTTCACGTTTGCCGCATCATCGGGAAGGAAGAACCGAATCTGGACGACCCGGTCGTGAAAGAGCGGGCCGACCAATGCATTCTCGACCGGCATTTTTCCGACCTCACGACCCGCCACATCCAGTGGCGGCTTCTGCTTGCCTAACGAAATGAAAGCGAACGCCGAAGACCTCCTGCGCCGTTCGTCGCTTTTTCAATTTCTGCCCGACAAGCATTTCGAGCAGCTCCGCCCGCTCCTCCAGGAGGAAAACTACGAGTTTGGCGACCTTCTCGTTAGGCAAGGCGAACCGGCTGACGCCTTTTACGTCCTCCTCTCGGGGCGCGCCCGAGTCGTGAAGGCCGACCACAACGGGAACGAAATCGTTCTCGCGACCTTGAAACCGGGCGACAGCTTTGGCGAAGCCGCTCTTTCCGAAGGCGGGACGCGAACCGCAACCGTGCGCTGCAGTACGGCGGTCGAAACCTTGCGCCTGGATCGCGCGGACTTCCTGCAACTGGCCGAGGAAACGCCCGATCTCAGGCATCACATCGAGATGACGGCGCGGCATCGGGCGCTGCACGGTTTCCTTTACGAGTTCAGTAATTTTGGACGTCTGCCGGTGCCCGCGTTGCGCAGCCTGGTCGAGAAACTGACTCCGGTCGAAGTGCTGAAAGGCGAAGCGATCATTCGCGAAGGCGATCCACCCGGCGCGATGTTCATTCTCGAAAAAGGCCGGGCGCGCGCTTTCCATTCCAACAACGGCACCCAACAAAATCTCGCCTTCTATCGCGACGGCGATTTCTTCGGCGAACTCTCGATCCTGAACGGCTCGCCGCGCGCCGCCTCGGTCGAGGCTTACAACGACTGCCGGCTGCTCGCACTCGAACCGGAAGCGGTCCGCGATCTGAAACGGCGCTACCCGGAATTCGGGAAGTTGATGGAAGAGCGGCTCGCGCAATACGAAGTGAAAACAGAAGCGCGCGTCCCGCTCGATTTCACAACCGAGATGCTGCCCGCGGAAGTCGCCGCGCACGACAAGCTCGACCTCGATAAGAAAGCCCCGCCCGCAAAAGAGGGCACGGAAGATCCGTTCGCGGACGAGAGCGGACTGTTTCGCAAAGGCAAAAAACGCATCCGCAAGATCGAGTACATCGAGCAGATCGACGAGATGGATTGCGGCGCGGCGAGCCTCGGCATGATCTGCCGGCACTTTGGGCGCAAGGTGAGCCTGGCCCGGATTCGCCAGCTCTGTCACACTTCGACTGATGGGACGAGCCTGAAAGCCATTTGCCGCGCGGCAACCGAGCTCGGGCTCGCGGCGCGCGCGCTCAAGGTGTCGCTGCGCAATCTCCCACTGATGCCGCTACCCGCGATCGTGCACTGGGAAGGCAATCATTGGATGGTGCTTTACGACGTCGCCGAGACCTACGTAAAGGTGGCTGACCCCGCGCGCGGTTTGCGCAAGATTTCGCGCAGAGAATTTGAGCGGAACTGGTCCGGTTACGCCGCGCTCTTCGATTACACGACGGCTTTCGATAATGCGCCGGAAAGCAAGCCGGGGCTCGCCTGGATCGTCCCGTTCATGCTCAAGTTCCGGACCATTTTCCTCCAGGTCATGCTCCTAGCGGTCGCGATCACTTTCCTTGAGCTGCTCTTCCCGGTCTTCACAGAAATGGTGGTCGACAAGGTGATCGTCGAGAAAGACGTCAGCCTACTCAAAACCATCCTGCTCGGGATGGGCGCCGCGCTCTTTTTCGTCCAGGCATCGTCGCTCGCGCAGGAATATCTGCTCTCCTTTGCCGCCGTCAGGCTGGACACGGCGATCCTCGATTTTCTGAGCCGGCAGATGTTGTCGCTCCCGATGAGTTATTTCACGAGCCGGCGCACGGGCGACATCCAGCGCCGGCTCGATGGCGCGCGGCAGGTGCGGGAATTTGCCGTCCACCACGGGATCGGCGCGCTTCTTGCCCTCGTCCAGTTGATCGGCGCGCTTTCCCTGATGGCGCTCTACAGCCCGACGCTCATGTTCGCCTTTCTCGCCACCACGCCGCTCTACGGCGGGCTGATGTATTTCTCGCAGAAAGTGCTGCGGCCGCTTTTCGCCGATGTCGAGGAGAGCCAGGGGAAATACAGCTCGCACCAGATCGACGCCATCAAAGGCATCGAAGCGGTCAAGGCTGCCTCCGCGGAAAACGTTTTTCGCGACATGATGCTGAATGAGTTCCTCTCCGTCTCGCGCAAGATTTTCCGGAGCAGTTTTATCGTCATGACTTACGACAGTGTGCTGCAAACCATCGGCATGCTCTCGACTGCGATCTTCCTCTGGGTCGGCGCCAACCAGGTGATGGCGGGCAATCTCAGCATCGGCGGCTTTGTCGCTTTCAGCTCTCTCACGGCGATGGCGTACGGCGGGATTATGCGAACGTTAGGCGTGTGGGACAACATGCAGTTCGCGACTGTCCTGCTCAATCGGCTAAACGACATCTTCGAGCAGGAACCGGAGCAGGGCCGCGATCGCTCGCGCCTCTCGCCAGTCCATAGTCTCGAGGGCCGAATCGAGTTGAAGGGCGTTAGCTTTAGATACGGTGGGCCGGAAGCGCCCAACATTCTGTCCGACATCAAGCTCGATATCGCGCCGGGGCGGATGGTCGCGTTTGTCGGCCGGAGCGGCTGCGGAAAAACAACTCTGATCAAACTCATCGCCGGCCTCCTCGAACCGACTGAGGGGACGATCCTTTTCGACAACACCGACCTGAAAACTCTCAACTACCGCGACGTCAGGCGGCACATCGGAATCGTCCTGCAGGAGAACCACACCTTTAACGAATCGATCGCGCGCAACATCGCTTTCGGCGACGCCGAACCCGACCTCGATCGCGTCCTCGCCGCCGCCCAGACCGCCGCGGCGCATGATTTCATCATGCGGCTCCCGTTAGGCTACGAAACCAAGATCGGCGAATCGGGTCTTTCTCTTTCCGGCGGACAAAAGCAGCGGATCGCGATCGCGCGCGCCGTCTACAACAACCCTCCGGTCCTCATTTTCGACGAAGCAACGAGCGCGCTCGACACCGAATCGGAGCGGGCCATCCAGGACAATCTCGGCCGCCTGACCGCCGGCCGGACCACGATCGTGATTGCGCATCGCCTGAGTACGATCCGCGAGGCCGACTCGATCGTTGTCCTGGAAAAAGGGATGGTCGCCGAGGTCGGGAACCACGATCAACTGATGGAGCAGCGCGGTCTTTATTTTTACCTCTCCAGTCAACAACTCGGAATCTGATTTTACCCTAACGATGCCTACCGAAGTGATGCAGCGTGGCGCAGCCGACAGCGAGTCGGAGATGTTGCCGCAGGACCCGCCGCCCTGGTTCGTCCGCTCGACCGCCTGGTTGCTGATCGCGATGTTCGGCGTCGCCCTTCTCGCCGCCATTTTGGTCAAGCTCCCGGAGACAGTGGCCTGTCCGTTCATCCTCGTCCCGGCAGGCGGTGCCGACCCGATCCAATCGCCGCGCCTCGCAGTCCTGAGCCAGGTTAGCGTGAGCGTGGGGCAAAGCGTCAAGGCGGGTGATCCACTTTACATTCTGCGCTCCGACGAAATCCGCGACTGGGGGACCGCGCAGCAAACGTTAGGCCAGGATCTGCAGACGCACGAACAGGGCTTGGCGAAGGCAGACGCGGCTTACAAGTCGGCACTCGAAATCAAGGTCGCCGAGATCGCGCAAGCGGAGAGCGAGGTCGCCTTTCGCGAAAAGCACGTCGCGAGCAGTCGCGAGCTGCTTACCCGACTCGAAAAATTAACGAAGAGCGGCGGCATCTCGCTCGTCGAAGTCCTGCAACATCGACTGGACGCCGCGGAATCGGAGAAAGATCTCAGCGTCGCGCAGCGCACCCTCGAACAGGTGAAGCTTGAGCGCCAGCAAATGGAAACGGAATACGCGCGGACCCGGGCAGAGAACGTCGCCGAGATCGAAAAACTCAAGATGCGTTTAGCCGCGCTCCACGGTGATCTCGAGAATTCGCAACAGAACCTTCTTGTTATCCACGCGCCCTACGCGGGCGTGGTGATCTCACAGGCGCAACAAAACGCCGGCAGCGTTGTGCAGAACGGGCAGGAGCTTTGCCAACTTGCGCGGACCGACGCGAAACCCCGCGCACAACTGACGCTTGGCGAAGCCAGCGTCCCAAAACTGGCCGCCGGACAACGCGTTCGGCTGTTCTTCGAGGCCTTTCCTTATCAGCGCTACGGCACGGTGAATGCAAAACTCGATTGGGTCAGCCCTTCGGCGGTCTCGACCCCTCAGGGGCAGCATTTTGCCGGACTGGCGGCGATTGATGAAACGGAGCTGACGAAGAAAAATCATCTCGCCCTGCGCGTCGGAATGGGCGGCGAGGCGCGGATCGTCGTCGGACGGCGCACAATGATCGAATACGCCTTCGAACCGATCCGGCAACTGCGCGAAAACATGCGCAACTAATTCGTGATGCAACGCGCCCTCTCCCGCCTCAAAGTCGAAGACCTGACGACCGCAAACGTTGCGATGAAGCGTTGTCTCCGGCTGGCCGCGCTCGCCGCCACGACGGATGTCCCGGTCGTCTTGCTCGGCGAAACCGGCACCGGGAAAACCCTCCTCGCGCACGCAATCCACAACTCTTCGGAACGTGCCGAACGCGCCTTCGTCGCTTTCAACGCTTCCGCCATGAGCGATACGCTAATCGAGAGCCAGCTTTTCGGACACGAACGCGGCGCATTTACCGGCGCGCAGCAGACGGTGAAGGGAAAATTCGAGCTGGCTAATCAAGGCACCCTTTTCCTCGACGAAATCGCCGACATGAGCCCGCTCGCGCAGGTGAAAATCTTGCGCGTACTCGAGAATGGGGAATTCGAGCGGCTTGGTTCCGAACAAATGCTGCACGCCGACGCGCGCATCATCTGCGCCACCAACTGCTCGCTCCTCGAGCGGGTGCGGCAGGGAAAATTCCGTGAGGATCTGTACCATCGCCTCAATGGTCTGACTCTCCTCATCCCGCCCCTGCGCGAACGGATGGAGGAGCTCCCGGCTCTGATCGCCGCCGAGCTCAAGGCTTCCGCCGCGAGCGAAGGCAAATCGATCAACGCGATTCATCCTGAAGCGATGGACAAGTTGCTCGCTTACCCCTGGCCCGGAAACCTCCGTGAACTCAATCACACCGTCCGCACAATGACTCTCTTCTGCGAGGGGCGCGTCATTCTGCCAGAACATGTGACCTTTCCGCCTGACCTGAAATCTCACTCCAGTGCGCCGCAGAAAGAATCGGTCTCGGCGCACATGCCTAACGGAAAGCTGGACGGAGTCCGCGATCTATCAATGGCCAGTGCCGTCGCCCGACACGTGCAGTTCGTTTACGACCAAGCGGGACACAACCAGCGCCGGACCGCACGGATGCTCGGCATCTCGCGCGCGACCCTCGCGCGCCACCTCAAGAACATGGTCCAAAAATGAAGCGTTTCTGGGGTAAGCCGGCCTTTTTTGCCTCACATCAAGGCCGCGCCGGCGCCCGCGATCGGAGCCGGGATCTTGCTCGTTAGGGAAATTTTCGAGCGCGAGAAAAACCACTCTTACGAGGGAAAACAGGCGCAGCTGTTCGAGCTGTTCGTGGCCGTACCGGCACTCCAGACTGGCCATGGCATGAATGATGTTAATAGGATGCAAACGTGAGTACGCCGAAAAAAAATGCGCCCGCTGGCGAACCTAGAATTCAAAAGCGGTCACGTCAGATAAAAAAGTTGATCAAGCTCGATGACCTCATTCCGAAAGGAAACGTCTCGGGCGGCCGTCAATTGCTCTTCGGCGCGACTGACACCAACCAAACCACAAACAAAACAAGGAGACAGAAGTAGTATGGCTACCAAGAAAAACATCAAAGTGAAAGACCTCAAGCCCTCCAAAGACGCCAAGGGCGGCGGGGCGCGCCAGATGCAGGGTTCCCGCAGCCGGACCCAAGGGGGCAGCCGGAACACAGACGGCAGCACACGGATGCAAGGGGGCACCAAGCAGCTGAACTAATCAGGTCGATCCGATACAAGCCGCCCTCCGGTCCAATCCCGGTCTGGCGGCCCCAGGGGCTCGTTAGGCGACGAGCCGGTCGAGCCCTGGATGCAACAGGTTCCCCCAACAGAAAGGGAGCCCGGTCAGACATGACCGGCTTCCCTACGGGCCAGTTGATAAGCCGCTCGGATGTCGTGGCTCGAGATCCGAGCGGGGGGAGCGAAAGGTAAGCTGCCAGCGCGGCACCTCGCGATCGCTCCGGCTATACGTGGCATCGAAACGCAACCCGACAATCCTGGCGAAAGCGTAACCGGTCCGAGGTCGCACTATCGATATCGACGAGTCGAATTTTCCGCGCAAGACTTTCCCGTGCCGGAAATGAAGAAGGAACAGATCGTCGGCGTCCTGGAGACGATCGCGACTCTCCTGGAATTGAAGGAAGAGAACCCGTTTAAGACCCGCGCCTACACCAACGCGGCGCGCTCGATCGAGACTTGGGGCGGGAATCTGCGCGAGCTGGCCGAGGAAAATCGGCTTCAGGAAATTCCTGGTGTCGGCAAAGCCATCGCCGAAAAAATCTCAGAGCTCGCCCTGACAGGCGAATCGAAATTTTTCGAAGAACTGCGCGCCCAATTTCCTCCCGGCCTTCTCGAGCTTTTCGGTCTGCCGGGGCTTGGTGCAAAAAAAATCAAAGCGCTTTATGAGAAATTGCAGGTTGGTTCGATCGCGGAATTGCAGAAGGCCTGCGCCGAAGGCCGGGTGGCGGAGCTGCCGGGCTTTGGCAAAACCACTCAGGAGAAACTTGCTCTCACGATCGCGAACCGGGCCAAACATGTCGGCAGTTTCCGGCTCGGCGCGGTCGCGGCCGAGGCAGAACAGTTACTCGACGATTTACGCCGGCATCCGGCAGCGGTGCGGGTCAGCGGCGCGGGAAGTTATCGGCGCCGGAAAGAAATCGTACGCGATCTCGACTTCATTGTCGCAACAAAGGCGCCGGAAGAGGTAACGGAGTATTTCGTTAGGCATCCGCTCGTCGAGAGCGTCATCGCGCGCGGCGCGACTAAGACGAGCGTGCAGTTGCGCAGTGGCATTCAGGCCGATCTGCGCGTCGTGAGCAGCGCCGAATATCCCTTTGCCCTCGGTTATTTCACCGGAAGCAAGGAGCACAATATCGTCCTGCGGAACCGCGCGCTGCAGCGCGGCTGGACCCTGAACGAATACCGTCTCGCGCCGGCGGAGAGCGAATCGAAAAAGAAAAAGCCCGTCTTGCAAATTCCAATCGTGCGTGACGAGGCGGAACTCTATCGCGCACTCGATCTCGATTTCATCCCGCCGGAATTGCGCGAGAACTGCGGCGAAATTGAAGCGGCCGCGGAAGGGCGCCTGCCACGATTGCTCGAGCCGGAAAACCTGCGCGGCACCTTTCACTGTCACACGGAGGCGAGCGACGGACGCAATTCGCTCGATGAAATGGCAGCGGCGGCGCAGGAACTGGGCCTGCAATATCTTGGGATCGCCGATCACAGCCGCAGCTCGATCCAGGCCGGCGGGCTCGATCAAGTCCGCCTCCGCACGCAGGTCGCCGCGATTCGGCAGTTGAACAAAAGCTTCGAAGGATTCCATCTTTTCGCCGGAGTCGAGTGCGACATCCTGCGCGACGGCTCGCTCGATTTCGATGACGAGACGTTAGGCGAACTCGACTACGTCGTCGCCTCGGTCCATTCCGCTTTTCAATTGCCGGAAGCGGAGATGACGCAACGCATCATCCGCGCAATCAGCAACCCGCACGTTACCTTCCTCGCGCATCCCACCGGCCGGCTTCTCTTGAGCCGCGAGGCCTATGCGATCGATATTCCGGCGATCATCGAGGCGGCGGCAGAGACCGGCACCTGGATCGAAATCAATGCTGCGCCCAAGCGCCTCGATCTCGACTGGCGCTGGTGGCCGTTGGCGAAAGAAAAAGGGGTGAAATGCGTCATCAACCCGGACGCACACGGGGTCGAGAAATTACAGGAGCTTTGGTTTGGTGTTGGCGTCGCCCGCAAAGGTTGGCTCACGAAAGACGATGTCGTGAACACCCTATCGTTAGGCAAAATCGAGCGCGAACTGCACCGCAAGCGCGATCGTTAGCTAAAGGCCGAAGGCGCGGCATCCCGTTTCATTTGCGGTTCGGCTGGGCTCCGATTTCGTTTCACTCGGCTTATTGTCTTGACGGAATAAGGCGGGTTCTGATAAGAGACCGGCCCACGTTTAGAATCAGAAAGAGAGTAAGATCGAATGAAGAGAGCCTTATTAATCATGTTTGCCATCGTCCTGAGCGCCACTGGGGCTTTCGGCCAAACGGGTCAAAAACTCTCTTTCAACGACAACGATGGAACTCCTAACTCCGGGACCTATAACTCTAACGACACTTCAGCCTCGACATCTCAATCAGATTCCGCGGCTATGATTCAATTGGACTTTCTTTTTGGTTCGAAGTGCAGAATGCCCTGGCTCCGAACATCAGCATTACGAACGTGACTTACTTCACGTTTCTCGATCCAAACCAAACCGGGCCGAACCC
Organism: uncultured Verrucomicrobiae bacterium; assembly: GCA_963819975.1. Classification (GTDB taxonomy): domain Bacteria; phylum Verrucomicrobiota; class Verrucomicrobiia; order Chthoniobacterales; family UBA10450; genus Palsa-1392. Next base: position 418,723 of record CAWFYE010000007.1, read on the forward strand.
AGCCTTATTCAATTCCACGAGCGGCGCTCATAGTGGTTACATGAATGAAACACGTGACCTGGGCGCCACGGATTCAAGCATTTCTCCGGGCAGATACCTGGTTGCCAGCGTCCAGTTCACGCTCACAGGAGCAGCGCCCGGCATTTACCAGTTGAAGTCGACGACCCTTTCTCCGCGCGCCTCGGAACTGTCAGACACGAACTTTGCCTCCCACAATTTCGGAGCCTCGAGCTACCGAATCACAATCTCTCCTACGGGCACACTCATGAGTGTGCCTGAACCGACAACGCTGAGCCTCCTTATCTTGACCACGGGTGGCTTTGGGGTTGCCGCGGGTCCGCCGTCGTCGGATTTCCGCGAGGCGCCGCTGCGTCAGTTAGATCGATTCCCGCTGTGGCATCAGCATCGTCAGGCACTTGCAGGCCCCGCCCGCCTTGAGGAACTCGCTCATCGGGAGCGGATGACAGTGAAAGCCGCGCTCGCCTAACGCCTTCATGAGCTTGGGAGCTCCTTCCGGAAGAACGATCTCGTGATCGAGGACGACGGCGTTGCAGGAAAAATGCGCCGCTTCTTCTTCCACGACATTGATCAAATTCGGGACGTGATTGCGAATCGCGCGCTGGCCGTATTCGTCGAAGGCAGCCGGGAACCAGGCGGCGCCACCGTCGGTCAGCGGGCAAAAGCAGGTGTCGATGTGATAGAAACGCGGATCTACCAGCTCGACCGAGATGACACGGCAGTTGAAAATCTCGCCGACGCTTCGATGGGCGCTCACGTCGGTCCGGAATTTGTAGCCGCAAAAGAGAGTGTCACCGGCGAAGAGGGCGTCGCCTTCGCCCTCAAAAAACTGATCCTCCGGCAGCCAGATGATTTCGTAACCGTGCTCCTCCATCCAATTGGCAAAGAGTGGCGCCTCGCCGGCACGTTCCTTATGTCGAAAATTACTCGGGACGAACTTCTTTCCGATCGCGAGGCCGGCGTTCGCCGTGAAAACCATGTCGGGCAGCTTCGGCTTCGGCGGGACGAGATGGACGTGGCAACCGAGACTAACGAGTTTGTCATGCAACCCGCGCCATTGCGCCTGGACGAGCGGGGTGTCGGTGCCGCGGGCGCGGCTCATCCAGGGATTGATTTCGTATTCGATGCCGTAGTGATCCGGCGGACAAAGCAAAAGATCGCGCATACGAATTCCTGCCTAATCCGCGGCGATGAAATCGGTCAATTCGCGCAGGAACGGCTCGATGTCGGTCACGAGACCGACCGCCTGGAAGCTGCCGCGGTCGGTCAGCTTCGTAACCACCCCGGGATTGATGTCGACGCAAAGGGTTTTCACGGTCGCGGGGAGCAAATTGCCGACCGCGATGGAATGCAGCATTGTGCCCATCATGACCGCTATCGTGATGCCTTCGAGCTTGGCCCGCATCGCCTTCTGCGCTTCGACTGCATCGGTGATGACATCGGGCAAAGGCCCGTCGTCCCGGATTGAGCCAGCGAGGACAAAATCGACCCCGTTTTTCACACAGGTATACATGATCCCGCGCTTGAGCAGGCCGCTCTCGACTGCCTGCCTGATCCCGCCCGCGCCGCGAACCGCGTTGATCGCGCGCATGTGATTTTGCGTGCCCTGATGAGTGAGGGCGCCGTGCTCGAGATTCACGCCTAACGAAGTCTCAAAGAGCGCGTTCTCGATGTCATGGGCGGCGAGCGCATTTCCGGCAAAGAGGAGGTGGACGAAGCCCCACTCGATCAGTTTCTCGAAGTGCTCCGCCGCGCCGGTGTGGACGATGGCGGGACCGCCGACGACGAGGATGCGCCCATTTTCTTCCCGCGAACGTTTGAACTCACGGGCCATCTCGCGAATCACCGCGCTCTTTGGCTTTTCGACCGAGACGTTGCTCGACATGAATTCAAAAACGTCGGCCCGCGCGGTCGAGCGTTGCAACGGAACGATTCGGATTCCCTGGTGACCGACAACGATCTCCATTCCCTTTTTCACGCCGTAAAACTTGATCGGCTCGGCCGTTTTCGCGACCGAATCGACCACAATCGCGCTGTCCATCAGGGCCGGTTTCACTTCCACTTCGCCATCGTCGAGCTGGACAAATGTCTGCTGGTTGGTCGTGACGTAAAAGCCCTTCGGATAAACGCCGTCGGCCGGTGCGGCAGCCAGCTGCGCGCTTTTCCGTTCCGTCACTTCCGCGCCGTGCTGGCGGAGTCGAAGAACAAGCTGATCGAGCTCGTCCGCACTCTCAGAGTTGACTTCGATCCGGGCAAAACTTTGATCCGTGCGCTGCTCACCGATCCGGATTTCGCCGATTTTGAAGCTGCCTCCGCTGGCGATGATCTCGTCCAGCACCTTCGGAAGAATCAGTGAGTCGATGATGTGGCCGCGCAGCTCGATAGTCTCGGAAGGCATCGCCCGAACTTAGCCACGGAACGCAAACGCGCCAGTTGAAGCGCGACTAACGAGTTGAACCGGACCGATTTCCTGCCGGTCACGACCGCTCTCCGATTTCCGCTTGTCGCGGCCGCCCTGATTGCTATTAATGAGCCGCCGCCCCAGCGCCGCCGCCGTGAACGATCCAACAACTTCCTCATCTTCCAACCCGCCACCCACCGAAGGGTTTCGCATTTCGGACCAGCCGATCGTGCGTGCCAATGGCAGCCCCTCTGCGCGAAACAGCGCTCCCGCCCCGGGATGGCCGAATCCCTCCGAGACGGATTTGCTTTACGTCATTGCGCGCGACCCGAAGTCGCTTTTTATCTACTGGGATCTGAACTGGAAGCGGCTTTTTATCCAGGCCGGCCGCTCACCATGCCAGGTCCACCTGCGCATCTATCGGGAGGATGGTTCGATCGAGGGAACGCGCGAGATTAATCCATTTCGCGGCCATTGTTATGCCGAGGTCGGTGCCTCCGGCACCGGTTATTTTTGCGAGCTCGGTTGTTTAGCCGGCGACGAGTGGACGAGTCTCGTCCGTTCCGGGAAAGCCGCCACGCCGGACGACCAGATGTCGGACGACTTTTCCGCACAGTTTGCCACCCTGCCGCTGCACCTCAGCTTTCAGCGCACGCTCGACATTTTGCGCATCACCCAGGCCGAGGGTGCGACCCTGGCGAATTCCGTCGCCGAGTTGCAGAAGAAGGCACAAATGAGGTCGGGCACGGTCGGTTTTGCAATCGGCTCAAACGGAGAGTCATCGCCCGATCTGAGCGTCCTCCTGCAGGCGGCGCGCGCCGCCCGGCCACCGACCGCGGAGGAGATCGCGCAATGGAAAAGAATCGGGGAAGAACTCGGGGGCACGAGCTGGGGCGGCGCGAGCGGGAGCGGGTTTGGCGGGAGCAGTCCCGCCTAACGAATTGAGCCCGCAAATAAAACTCGTTGCCAGGCGAAGGCGATTGCCGCTAAAGAGGAGACGGATGCGAGCAGGTCGCATCCTTGTTTGTAGAAATTCGACGCAAGCGTAACGACCGCAGGGATCCGAAACATGAGCAAAGAAAAGAAGCAGATGGAATGGGGCACGCGCGTGGGAGTGATCCTCGCGGTTTCGGGATCAGCCGTCGGGCTGGGAAATTTTCTCCGATTTCCCGGGCAGGCGGCGGCGCATGGCGGCGGCGCATTCATGATCCCCTACATCTGTGCGCTTCTCCTCCTCGCTTTGCCGATTGGTTGGGCGGAATGGGCCATGGCGCGCCACGGCGGGGAAAAGGGCTTTCATAGCGGACCGGCGATTCTCGGGATGGTCGGGCGCGGCCGGGTTGCGCGCTATTTCGGCATCATCGCCGTTCTCGTCCCGATGGTGGTTTACATGTATTACGTCTACATCGAGGCGTGGTGCCTGCGTTACGCCTGGGAATATTTGATCGGCGGGATTCAGCTCAGCGGGCCGATCGATCAACAGGTCCAGAACGCAGCCGTCTTTTTCGGCCACGCCACCGGCACAAACACCGACGGCGTCCTGAACATGAGCGCCGTCTTCTGGCTTATCGTGGTCACGATTAACATCTTTTTGGTCTATCGCGGTTTGAGCGGCGGGATCGAGAAATTCTGCCAGTTCGCGCTCCCGGCGATGGCCATCCTGGCGGTTGTCGTGCTCATCCGCGTCCTAACGTTAGGCACGCCGCACCCGGATCATCCGAACCAGAATGTCTTGAATGGGCTTGGGTTTTTATGGAACCCGGATTTCTCGAAGCTCACTGATTTCGAAACGTGGCTGGCGGCGGCCGGGCAGGTCTTTTTCAGTCTCTCAGTTGGTTTCGGCGTGATCCTCAACTACGCCTCCTACCTGAAGAAAAAAGACGACATCGCTCTCTCCGGTTTTACTGCGAGCGCGACGAACGAACTCTTCGAGGTCGGTTTCGGCGGCCTCATCACGATCACGGCGGCGTTCGTTTTTCTCGGCGCGAGCGGCGTTGGTGGCGGCTTCGGGCTTGGCTTCCAGACGTTGCCGGTCGTCTTCCAGCAAATGGGCGTGATCGGACGCTGGGTCGGCTTTGCCTGGTTCTTCCTCCTCTTTCTCGCCGCGATCACGAGCTCGATCTCGATGCTGCAACCGGTGAAAACATTTTTCGAGGAAGCTCTCGGCGTTTCCTCCGGCAAAGCGATCACGATGGTCTCGATCGTCTGCGGTCTCGGTTCTTTTTGGGTGATGTGGTTCAGCAAAGACATGGTGGCGCTTAACACGATGGATTTCTGGGTCGGCACCTTCTGCATTTTCCTCCTCGCGACGGTGCAGATCATTTGTTTCGGCTGGGTTTGGGGAGTGGAAAGGGGTGCGGCGGAGCTGGATCAGGGCGCGTTGATGAAGATTCCGCGACCGTTCTTCTTCATCATGAAATACGTCGCACCTGCCTACCTTTTGGTGGTGTTGGCCGGATTCATCTACTTTAATGGCCGGCAGGAGGCCGCTGGATTGAAGGGGAATCCCGTCGCCTTATGGACCGTGGGCGTGATCGGCGTGGTCATCGTTTTGCTCCTGGCGATGGTCGCGATCGGCGAGCGACGCTGGCGCGCGGCGGGTTTGGATCTCGACGGCAAGCAATAAGCAAAGGAAGATACTGTAATGACCACCGGTGGCTGGATATTCATGTTGTTATCGCTCGGGCTCGTCTGGGGCACGACGATCTGGGCCTATCACCGTTTGTTAACCGCTCCGCGCGAAGACCGGTCCGACAAATCCTGACCGAGTCGCCTCGGGGAGAGCGCACACGTGCGCGTTTCCGCGATGAATTGAAGTTCGCTTCTTCGCGATGATTGCCTCAGCCCTTGCTGCCATGCCTGACGTTCCGCTCTTTCTCGGAATCCCGATCGATTTCATTCTCTTCGGGCTCACCCTACTGGGAGTCGCCATTTTTCATCATCACACCCTGCGGGTAGCCTTAAGCGGGCTGGTCACGATCGCGCTCTATAAGATTCTCTTCACTGGTTTCAAAACCGGACCCGGACCGAGCGGCTTCCTCTTTCATCTCGGCCACGAGTGGGTCATCCTGCTCAACCTTTTTTGCCTCCTGACGGGCTTTGCGATCTTGTCGCGTCACTTCGAGAAGAGCCACGTCCCGGTCGTGCTCCCGAAGTTCATGCCGAGCGACTGGAAGGGCGCTTTCCTTCTCCTCGCGATGGTCTGGTTCTTGTCCGGCTTCCTCGACAACATCGCCGCAGCCTTGATCGGCGGCGCGATGGCGCACCAGCTTTTCCGGGCCAAGGTGCACATCGGCTATCTCGCGGCGATCGTCGCCGCCTCCAACGCCGGCGGGGCGCACAGCGTGGTCGGCGACACCACCACGACCATGATGTGGATCGACGGCATTTCGCCGCTCGTGGTCTTCGAAGCGATCATTGCGTCTTCCGTCGCGCTCTTCATTTTCGGAATCCCGGCCGCGATCATGCAGCAGAAATATTCTCCCATCCTGAAGAGCTCACACGAACACACTCGGATTGATGGGGCTCGCGTCTGGATCGTTCTTCTGATCCTGGTGCTCGCGATCGGCACAAACGTCACGGTGAATCTGAAGTTCCCGCAAATGGCCGATCATTTTCCGTTTATCGGCGTGTCCGTCTGGGTCGCGATTCTGGTTTCCGTGGCGGTGCGCCGGCCCGACTGGGAGGTACTTCCGGAAACAATCAAGGGCTCCGTCTTTCTCCTCTCGCTCGTAGTCTGCGCTTCCATGATGCCGGTCGAAAAATTGCCCCCAGCCTCGTGGCATAGCGCGCTCGGGCTCGGTTTTCTCTCATCCGTTTTCGATAATATTCCCCTCACCGCCCTCGCTCTGAAACAAGGCGGTTACGACTGGGGTTTCCTCGCCTACACGGTCGGTTTCGGCGGTTCGATGGTCTGGTTCGGCTCTTCCGCAGGCGTCGCCCTCACGAACCTCTATCCCGAAGCCCGCTCCGTCGGGCTCTGGCTACGCCATGGGTGGATGATCATCGTCGCCTACGTGATCGCGTTTTTCATCATGCTCTCAGTTTGGCCCTGGCATCCTGACGCGCCGCACAAAGAAGATGCCGCGCCGGTACACGCGACGCACTAAGTTTTCAGTCTCATTTCCCGCCTCCACGCGAACATGCTACTCTGGCCGCGTGACCAGACTTGCGCGCCGACGCCGCACCGCAAATTTTGCCGCGCTCTCGATTTGGCTCGCGCTGCTCACCCTCGCTCCGGTTTTCGGAGCGAGCGCGAAACGACCGCAGCCGGCCCTGGAGAGCGGGCAATTCCAGGCCTTGCCGCTCGAGCGTTCGAAACAAAATCACTTCCTGGTGCGGGCGGAGATCAACGGCAAAGCGGCGCTCCTCGGGGTCGATACGGGCGCGCCGGTTAGTGCGATCTCCGAAAAGCGGCGCAAACATTTCAAGATGTCGGGCATTCCTGGTTCCTCGAAACTTCCACCGCGCCTGCGGATCAATGGCGGCTTCAATCGCGTCACGATCGCGCATCGCCTGCGGCTCGGCGCCCTCACTCTCATCGATGAGCCGATGGTCGCGATCGACTTGAGCCGGCCGGCCCGGGCCGCGCGCGATTTCAACGAACAGGAACTCGATGGCATTATCGGAGCGGACATTCTTTTCCCGACCGAGGCCGTGATCGATTGCAAAAAGCAGGTCCTCTTCATGAAAATCGATCCCGACGCGACCGGCGCGATGCCGGGGATTGATCGCCGAGGGTGGAAAAACATGCCGATCCGAGTCACGAAAGGCTGGAATCTCTACGTCGACAGCAAGCTGAACGGAAAACCGGCCCAGCTCATGATCGACACGGGCGCTTTCACCACCCTGATCCATCGGCCTTTCGTGCGCGAGATGCGGCTCAAAACGCGTGACACTCCTTACATGTCCGGTGCTGTTAATCTCGACCAACGCGGCCTGCAGCTCGCGGTCATCCGGCGTTTCGCCGTCGGACCCTACCTCGTGAAGGGCAAGGAGGTCGGCGTTATGAATCTCGATGGCTTGATCCACGGCGATTTGTTGGAGGGCAAGCCGCCGGTTGCGGGATTATTAGGATCGGAATTTCTCCGCCGCAATAACGCGATCATCGATTTCGGAAATCGCACGCTTTCTTTGAAACTTTGAGACAGGATTAGCGGGATTCTCAGGGTTGGGGAGGACTGAACTTGAGATCCCACCGCTCCCTTCCCAATCCCAACAAAGTCCTGTTAATCCTGTCTAAAACCTCCACCGCTTCGTTCGCCAACGAAAAATCGAATGCAACCGCGCCGCATTCATGTCACTGGTCTGGACATGAAACCAATCTTGTTCTGCTGCCTGCTCGTCTGCTCCCTTGGCCTGGCGAATGTTCGCGGCCAGAGCGTCAACAAACCCGAAGAAAAGAAACCAATGGAAACAAATCAAAAGCAAGTGGCCGTCCTCAAGACGACAGACGGAGAGATGGTGGTGGAATTTTGGCCCGAGGTCGCCCCGAAAACGGTCGCGAATTTCGAAAAGCTGGCCCGTGAAGGCTTTTACGATGGGACCGCCTTCCATCGCATCATTCGCGGCTTCATGATCCAGGGCGGCGATCCCAATACGAAAGATCCGTCAAAGGAAAGCAGCTACGGCACCGGCGGTCCGGGTTACAAAATCCCGGCCGAATTTAATGACCGCCCACATATCCGCGGTGTCCTCTCGATGGCCCGCTCGGCCGATCCGAATTCCGCCGGCAGCCAGTTTTTCATCTGCCTCGGCACCGCCAGTTCGCTCGATCATCAATACACCGCCTTCGGCAAAGTGATCAAAGGCATGGACGTCCTCGACAAGATCGGGGCCACGCCTGTCGGCCGCGGTAACGGCGGTGAGATGAGCAAGCCGACCACGCGCGTCACGCTCGAGAGCGTGAAGATCGTGCCGGCCGATTCCGTCAAGTAGCCATGCCTAACGACAGCTCGCGGGTCGCACTGATTCAGATGCAGTGCGGCCCCGAGCCGGAGGCCAATCTCGAGAAAGCCGTCGCCCGTGTTCGCGAAGCGGCCGAGCAGGGCGGGCAGATCATCTGCCTCCCCGAGCTTTTCCGTTCCCAATATTTCTGCCAGTCGGAAGACCATGCCAATTTCGACCTCGCGGAAGAAATTCCCGGGCCCTCGACCGAGGCCCTGAGCAAGGTGGCGCGCGAAACGGGCGCGGTCGTGATCGCGTCTCTCTTTGAGAAGCGGACCGCCGGTCTCTACCACAACACCGCCGCCATCATCGGCCCCGACGGCGAGTTGACGGGGAAGTATCGCAAGATGCACATCCCGGATGACCCTTCGTATTACGAAAAGTTTTATTTTACCCCCGGCGATCTTGGTTTCAAAGCCTGGCCGACGAAGCACGGCAACATCGGCGTCTGCGTCTGCTGGGACCAATGGTACCCGGAAGCCGCTCGCCTAACGAGTTTGCGCGGGGCGGAGATTCTTTTTTATCCGACCGCGATCGGCTGGCATCCATCCGAGAAAGCGAAGTATGGTTACGCCCAGCATTCCGCCTGGGAAACGATGCAACGCAGTCACGCGATCGCAAACGGCTGCTTCGTCGCGGCCGTCAATCGCGTCGGCCACGAAGCGCCCGTCGGCGGCGACGGGATCGAGTTCTGGGGCCAGAGCTTCATCGTCGCGCCGAGCGGCGAGATTCTGGCCAAGGCGAGCGTCGAACGCGAAGAAATTATCTTCGCCGACGTGGAATGGAAGCGGGTCACCGAACACCGCACCCATTGGCCTTTCCTGCGCGACCGCCGGATCGACGCCTACGGAGGAATCGAGCAGCGACTTCTCGATTAAAGCGGAGAAGAACTTTTCTCCGCTGATCTCGCGCGTAGCGTGACGGATGAACAAACACGCATTCCACCGAACTGGACTCGGTCTCATTGCGGCCGGGACCATCGCATTCATCAACGCCTCGGCTCTCGCCCAAGAACCCACCAAGGCTATCGCCGTCCTGCATCCGACCAAAGGGAGCAACGTCGAAGGCATCGTTACCTTCACCAAATCAGGTGATGAAATGAAAGTCGTCGCTGACGTCACCGGTCTCACCCCCGGCAAACATGGATTTCACATCCATGAATTCGGCGATTGCTCCTCGCCCGATGGGAAATCCGCCGGCGGCCATTTCAATCCCACGAATAATCCCCACGCCGGCCATGATGTTGCGCAACGCCACGAAGGCGACATGGGCAACATCGAAGCCGACAGCTCGGGCAGAGCTCACCTCGATCTTACGGACAAGATGATGATGATGACCGGCGAGAACTCGATCATCGGTCGGGGCATCATCGTGCACGAGAAAGCCGACGACCTAAAGTCTCAGCCGACGGGTGACGCCGGCGGACGCTTCGCCTGCGGGGTGATCGGTATCGCCAAGCCGTAATTTCGAAGGCGCAGCCTCCTGCGCTGGTCCTTGGACGGTTTTCGTCTGTCCAAGCACCGGCGGTCTGTGCCAATTTCACTCCGCGATGGATTTGATGACGCTCAAGGAGATCCGCCAGGCGGTCACGCAGAGCCCGCTCGAGGCGCGCGTGCACGTGCAGCTCGAGACGGTTACGGCCAGGTTTACCCGGGAACAAAAACCATATTGCGAACTCACCCTCGCCGACGCCGCCGATCGCATGACCCTCCGCGTCTGGAGCGATCATCCAAATTACAAAGCCTGCGACTCGATGGAGAGCGGGGATTTCGTCGAAATCACGGGCGAGTTTTACCAGCATCAGCAATATGGCCTCGACGTTAAGCGCTGGACCAGCCGTCGCCTGGCGAAAGATGAACAGGCCAATCTCCTCCAGGGGCCGGCGGAGTTGCGCGCGCGACAGGCGGCCGATTGGGAATACATCGTCGCGACCACCGCCGCGATTCGCGATCCGCGACTTTACGCACTTTGTGCCGAGTTTATTTCCCAATATGGCGCGCGGTTTCGCAACACCGCCGGGGCCCGCACCTATCATCACGCCCGGCGCGGTGGCCTCGTCGAGCACACCGCGCAGATGATGCGGGTCGCGACTCAGATCGCGCCGCTCTATCCTAACCTAAACCTCGACCTTTTGGTCGCCGGCGTCCTCTTCCACGACGCCGGCAAGCTCTGGGAAAATCATCTGCCCGAAACCGGCTTCAGCATGCCGTTCGACGAGTTGGGCGAGATGGTCGGGCACATCGGGATCGGGATGGAATTGGTCAACTCGCTCTGGCGCAAACTCGAGTCTGACGAGCGCGCCGCGGAGTGGAGAAAGCTCTTGCCGTTGATGGAGGATTGCCGGTTGCATTTGCTCCATCTCATTGCTTCGCATCACGGCGAACCGCAGTTCGGTTCTCCCGTCTATCCGAAAACCCCCGAAGCGCTCGCCCTCAATTATGTCGATAACCTCGACGCGCGGCTTGAGATGATCTTTGCCGGTTACCCGATCGCGAAACCCCTCGCCAACCGGGTCTTCGAGCGAGTGCGCCCGCTCCCGGGAAATCTGGTCAAGCCATTAGACAAATTCTCCGGGTAAGGAAAGCGTTCGCGCACGCCAGACACTCGCCGGATAGAGCCCGCAGAATGCGGGCGCTACCCCAGCCGTCGCCGCGCCTCGCGCAGATAATCCTCGTCGATCTCAAATCCAACAAAACTCTTTAGGCCCGCCTGTTTCGCCGCGACAGCGGAATTCCCGATCCCGAGAAATGGATCCAGTATCCGCTCCACTCTCGTTAGGCCATGGAGCAGGATGCAGTTCGTCGCCAACTGCACCGGAAACGTCGCCGGATGCGGCCGTTCCTTCGCCCGCCGCTGGATTGTTTCATACGGCACAAACCATGTATTCCCGCGACAGCGCCGATCCCGCCCGCCGGTATGCCCCCAGCGCGCGATGTTCGACTTATCCTGATACGGCACTCCGAGAGCGAGCCGATCGAGCGGCGTCTTCCCGTCAGACGTGAGGTGGAAGACATACTCGTGACAATCATTCAGGAACCGCGGCGAATTGATCGGTTTGAAATGCCCGCGCGAGATTTCCTCTCCATGTTCGTTAGGGAGCGCTATCGACTTCACCCAGTGAATCGTATTCTGGAGCACGAAGAACTTCCGCAGCCGCAAGACCAGCTCGTGTGGCAGCATCGGGTTCGACGGCGCCGCCCCGACATTGAGAAAAAGCGATCCGTTAGGCCGGAGCAACCGCCTCACCTGCGCCGCCCACGCCTCGCACCAGTCGAGATACGATCCGCGCTCCGCGTCGTCGGCAAATTTCCCGTAGCGAATCCCCAGATTGTAGGGCGGCGACGTCACCACCAGATCGATCGAAGCCGCCGGCAGCTCCGCCATCCCCGTCACACAATCGCCCAGCCGCAGATCAAATTGAGTCACCGCCGAAGCTTAATCGAGTTGGCCGCAGAGTACAACGTTGTAGGTTATCCCGATGTCGGATAAGCCTTCCAAACTGAAAATCGCCGATCGCGAATTCACCTCGCGGCTCCTCGTTGGCACCGGCAAGTTTGCTTCCAACGAGCTGATGCGCGACGCCCTCGCCGCCAGCGGCACCGAGCTAGTGACCGTCGCATTGCGCCGGGCCGACCTCTCCGGCAAGAGCGACCCGTTCGCCAACATCCTCGATTTCATCGATCCCAAGCGCTACCTCCTCCTCCCTAACACGAGCGGCGCGCGCAACGCCGAGGAAGCCGTCCGTCTCGCCCGTCTCGCGGTCAGCGCCGGGCTGCCGAGTTGGATCAAACTCGAGATCCACCCTGACCCGCGCTACTTGCTCCCCGATCCAGTCGAGACCCTGGCCGCGGCCGAGATCCTGGTGAAAGAAGGCTTCACCGTCCTCCCCTACATCAACGCCGACCCTGTTTTAGCGAAGCGCCTCCAGGACATCGGCACCGCGACTGTTATGCCACTTGGCTCTCCAATCGGGAGCAATCGCGGAATCGAGACCCGCGCCCAGATTGAGATCATCATCGAACAGGCGACCGTTCCTGTTGTGGTCGATGCCGGCCTCGGCGCGCCCAGCCAGGCCGCCGAAGCCCTCGAGATGGGCGCTGACGCCGTCCTCGTCAACACCGCCATCGCCATCGCCTCCGACCCGGTCCGGATGGCCGCCGCCTTCCGCAAAGCGGTCGAAGCCGGTCGCGACGCGAGGGAGATTGGGCTGGTCGAGACGCGCACAACCGCCTCCCCGACCAGCCCGCTGACCGCTTTCTTCAGCGAAAAAGAAAGCTGAACCCGCAATTCTGGCCCTCGCCAAAACTGCCAGTCTGACCGTTTGCTCTTCGCTGCCAACGGATGAAAGAGGCGGTCCAAGAACGCAAATTTTCTCTGCAACAGATGGTCAAATCGATTCGGATCTGTTGGCTGGGAGGTCGCGTCTGAGCGAGGGTCGTGGACCAAGCGTTTCCCGTATGACATCGCGTTTCGTGTGACAAAGCAAATGAATCTCTCTTCGCGCTCCCAAGGCGCCGATATTCTCTCCGAGGGCGGAGTGCGGTATCGCACCTGGGCACCAGGGAAAAATGTCGCGGTAGTGGTTTCTAGCGCGGCCGGTAGAGAGGTGCGCGAAGTTTCTTTAGGCAAGGAATCGGGCGGTTACCGAAGCGTACTCGATCCGCTGGGGCGCGCGGGGGATCGCTACAAATACCGGTTCGACGGGAACGACTGGCCTGATCCCGCCTCGCGTTTCAATCCGGATGGGGTTCACGGTGAAGCGGAGGTGGTCGATCCGGGTGAATACACCTGGGGCGATGTCGGCTGGAACGCGCCGCCGCTTTCCGAGTTGGTTATCTACGAGCTGCATACCGGCACTTTCACACCGGCCGGAACCTTTCCCGGCGCGATCGAGAAGCTGGACCATCTCGTGGCGCTCGGGGTGAACGCGATCGAGATCATGCCGGTGGCGGATTTCCCCGGGGGACATAACTGGGGCTACGACGGAGTCTTGCTCTACGCGCCGGCGCGAGTCTATGGCTCGCCTAACGAATTGCGAAAGCTGGTCGACGCGGCGCATTCACGCGGTCTGGCTGTGATTCTCGACGTCGTTTACAACCACCTCGGGCCCGACGGCAATTATCTCGGCAGCTACAGTCGCGATTATTTTAACCCGACGCACAAAACACCCTGGGGCGACGGATTCAATTTCGAGCTCCAGCCGGTGCGAGACTTTTTCGTCGAGAACGCACTCTATTGGCGGCGGGAATTTCATATCGATGGCTTCCGGCTCGATGCCACGCACGCCATAGCCGACGCCTCCGAAAAGCATGTTCTGACCGAGATAGCGGAGCGCGTCCATTCGTTAGGAGGATTCGTCATCGCGGAGGACGAACGTAATGAAGCGGCGCTCCTCAGCCCGCGGGAGGATGGCGGGCTCGGCCTGGACGCCATCTGGTCGGACGATTTTCATCACGTCGTGCGCGTGATGCTGACGGGCTCACGCGAAGGTTATTTCAAATCGTATCGCGGAACGGTCGACGAACTGGCTGCGACCCTCGATCACGGCTGGCTTCTGGAGGGGGAGGAACGGACACCGCAGGTCGCCGGGCAGCCGGGACCGGCGACGGCATTGCGTCCGGAACAATTTGTCTTCTGCATCGCGAATCATGATCAGGTCGGAAACCAGGCTTTTGGTCAGCGATTGAATCACCTCGTTTCACCGGCGGCTTTCCGGGCCGCTTCGGCTCTGCTCTGTCTTGTTCCCTACACGCCGCTCCTTCTGATGGGACAGGAATGGTCCGCTTCAACGCCTTTCCTTTTTTTCACCGATCATAATCCTCAGCTCGGCCAAAAAGTGACTGAGGGACGACGCGAGGAATTCCGCAGTTTCACGGCTTTTCAGGATCCAGAGACACGAGCGGGAATTCCCGATCCGCAGGCGGAGGAGACATTCCTGCGTTCGAAACTCGACTGGCGGGAGGTCGAGGAGGAGCGGCATGCGGCGGTGCTGCTGCTGTATCGGGAGCTTCTGCGCCTGCGGCGTGAGGCGCCGGTTTTACGGAATCGTGCCCGGGAAAACTTTCGCGTATTACCGCCAGACGGCGGCGTCCTGCAGCTGGGCTTTGGAAAAGAGGGCTCCGAGAAATGGTTCATCCTTGCGGATTTGGTTGGAGGCCATTGCATGCCAACGCTGGAAAATATGGGCTCGTGGCAGCTTGTGCTCTCGAGCAACGAAGCGCGCTTTGGGGGGGATGACGGACCGGCGTTTGCGGAGCCGGAAGTGCGAATCCTGCGCTTGACGAAAGGACGTTGATTGACCGGCCGGGCGAGCCGGCGAGAATGGAGCGAATCCCTCCGCGAAATGAATTCGAAGATCCTTACCTTGCCGGAACTGGCAGCGCACGCCGCGGCGATCCGGGCGGCTGGCGAGCAGCTCGTGCTCACCAACGGCTGCTTTGATTTGTTGCACGTCGGGCACGTGCGTTACCTGGAGCAGGCGGCGGAACTCGGCGATCGTCTCGCGGTCGCGGTGAACGGCGACGAGTCGGTGCGGGCGCTGAAGGGACCGGGCCGCCCGCTGAATGGCGCCGATGATCGTGCGGAAGTCCTGGCCGCGTTGGGGTGCGTGGATTTCGTCACGATTTTCCCGGCGGTGCGTGCGACGGCAGTGATCGAAGCCGTGCGCCCGGCGATTTATGTGAAAGGGGGCGATTACACCATCGATAGCCTGGATCCCGAAGAAGTCGCTGCGCTGAAAAAAGTGGGAGTCGAGATCAAGACCTTGCCGCTGGTTCCCGGAAAATCGACCACCGATCTAATTGAGCGGATGCGGCCCTGAGCGGATGGAGCGGTTCGCGATTGGTATTCTTGGCTCCGGCAAAGGCTCCAACTGCCGCGCTATTCTCGAACAGATCCGCGCCGGAAAATTGGCGGCGGAGTGCCGAATGGTTGTCTCGGATGTGGCCGACGCCGGCATTCTCGAGATCGCGCGCGAGTACCGACGTGCCGGCGGTTTTTTTTTCGCCGGGAAAATTCCGGACCAGGCTCGAACCGGAGCGAGAAGAAGAACTCGTTAGGCTGCTGCGCGAAGGGGGCGTAGAACTGGTCGTGCTGGCGGGATTCATGCGCGTGCTGAAGGCGACGCTGCTGGAGGCTTTTCCGCGTCGGATCATTAACCTACATCCGTCGCTTCTGCCAAAATTTCCGGGACGCGAGGCCTGGGCGCAGGCGCTGGCGGCCGGCGAGACTGTCACCGGTTGCAGTGTTCATTACGTCGATGCCGGAATCGACAGCGGTGAGATCATCGCCCAAAGCGAGGTCGCGGTTTTGCCTAACGACACGCCAGCGAGCCTGCACGAGCGCATCCAACTCGCCGAACGCGAGCTTTTCCCGGCCGTGATCGGCCAACTGGCGGCGGCGAGGACCTAGCCATGCTCGGATTTTTGATCGCGGCCTAACAATTCCTGCATCGCCTGCGCGGGCGACTTGCCCTCATGCAGGACGGCGTGGACCTGGTCGATGATCGGCGTCTCGACACCAACTTTGCGCGCGCATTCGAAGGCACTGCGCGCGGTCGGAATTCCTTCCGCCACGGTTTTCATCCCGCGAGTAATTTCTTCCAGGCTCCTGCCCTGTCCAAGCTGCTCGCCGAGGCGGCGGTTGCGACTATGCTGGCTGAAGCAGGTTGCAATCAAATCTCCCGCTCCGCTCAGACCTTGAAAGGTACGGGCGTCGCCGCCCATCGCGACTCCCAGCCTGAGGAGCTCGGCGAGCGAACGCGTCACAAGCGCCGCCTTCGAGTTGTCGCCAAAGCCGAAGCCGTCGCTCACTCCGGCGGGGATTGCGAAAATATTCTTCAGGGCGCCCCCGAGCTCGATCCCGACAATCTCGTCGCTGCTGTAAACACGAAAGCGCGAGCTTCCCAGCATGGCCTGAAGTTCCTCGGCGACGCTCCGGTCGCGGCAGCCGAGAACGGTCGCGCTCGGTAGACCACGCGCCACTTCCACCGCCAGATTGGGTCCGGAAAGAACTGCAACCGGATTGGCTGGGAATTTTTCGTGCAGAATTTCGCTCATTCGCATCCCGCTGCCGTGCTCGATTCCTTTCGTGCAACTCATCAGGATGGCGGCGGGATTGGTCATTTCCTTTTGGAGCGCCGCCGCCACTTCGCGCAGCGCAACCGAGGGAGTGACAAAGACGATCAGATCCGCCGACGCGCAATCGCCCAGCTTGCTCGTTAGGCAAACATTGCCCGGTAATGCGACGCCGGGGAGATAATCGGGGTTTTGCCGGCTGCGGCTGATTTCCGCGACCCGCTCAGGCGTGTGACCCCACAAAATGATTTCGTGGCCGGCTTTCGCCCAAAGGAGAGCGAGCGCGGTCCCCCAGCCGCCGGTTCCGAGAATGGCTGTTCGACGCGCCGTCATTTTTGGCCGAAGCGTTGTTCTTTGCCTTGGAGAAGTCGTTGCATATTAGACCGGTGCCGCCAAACGACGACTCCGGCGATAAGAATCGAAAATGGAAGTAAACTCGCGCCCGTCAGCATTCCGAGCCGCAGATAGACAATCACGAAAATTGGAAGTGCTACGGCCCCTCCGATCGAAGCGACTGAAACGTAGCGGGTGAACTGAAAAAGGAGAAGCCAAACTGCCAACACCGAGAACATAGCAACCGGCATGAGACCCAGAAGAACCCCCGCCGACGTTGCAACACCTTTTCCACCCCTAAATCCGAGCCAGACCGGAAAGGTGTGACCAAGGATGCACGCCAATCCGCCCACGATGCCAACCAAGTCGCGCTGGGTGTCTCCGACTAGGATGGCACCGCCAATCGCAAAAGCGATCCGGACAGCGGCGAATCCTTTAAACGCATCGAGAGCAAAGACCAAATAGCCCCATTTTTTTCCCAATACCCGGAGGACATTGGTGGCGCCGATGTTGCCACTGCCATGTTTGCGGATGTCGACTCCGCGGGCGCGAGAAACAATATACCCATTGGGACAAGAACCGAGTAAGTATCCAATCCCAGCTGCAATCAAGTAGGATAAAAAAATGGGATTCAATATACTT
Source organism: uncultured Verrucomicrobiae bacterium (assembly GCA_963819975.1). GTDB lineage: Bacteria > Verrucomicrobiota > Verrucomicrobiia > Chthoniobacterales > UBA10450 > Palsa-1392. The sequence continues at coordinate 436,138 of CAWFYE010000007.1, forward strand.
AACCTGCTTATCTAAAAATGGTTGGATTATTCTTGCGCAGCCAAATATTCAGCACCCCAAGGTCGCTCGGCGTTACCCCACTGACTCGACCTGCCTGTCCAAGGTTACCAGGGCGGAGAGCACCGAGTTTTTGGCGCGCCTCGTTCCGCAAGCCCGGCACCGCAGAGTAGTCTAACTCCAGAGGGATCCGTAATGCCTCTGCCGACTGCATGGATCGCAGTTGGTCGGCCTGACGGCGGATGTATCCTTCGTATTTTACATCGGTTTCCACCAGTTCCCATATTCCAAGGTCGATGTCTCGACGCTCTGATTCGGACAGCGTTTGCACGGAAAATTCGGGTTTCTTCATCACCTGCAACAGGGTTTGTCCATTGCGACGGCTGGTGGAAGCAATCTCGCGAGCCTCTTGCAGCCGGCCCATCTTTTCCTCGAGCAACCCGATCCGGCGTTGCCCGACCAAGCCAAATAAAGCCGCCATTCCGGTTAGTCTTTGGTCGGCATTGTCGTGCCGAAGGAGAAGGCGGTGTTCCGACCGGCTGGTGAACATTCGATACGGTTCCAGAGTTCCCTGCGTTACCAAATCGTCAATCAAAACTCCAATGTAAGCCTGACTCCGATTGAGAATAAGATGTTCCCGGCCAGCAACTCCAAGCGCGGCGTTTGCTCCGGCGACCAACCCTTGGGCAGCTGCTTCCTCGTAGCCGGAAGTTCCATTAATCTGCCCAGCGAAGTACAATCCGGAAACAAGCTTTGTCTCCAAGGTCGGCTGTAGTTGGGTGGGTGGGAAATAATCGTATTCGACAGCGTAGCCGGGACGCATGATCTGCGCATTCTCGAGCCCCGGGATGGAATGGATAAATTTGACCTGGACGTCGTAAGGGAGACTGGTCGAGATCCCGTTCACGTAGAATTCTTGCGTGTGGCGACCTTCTGGCTCAAGGAAGAGTTGGTGATGTGGCTTTTCGGGAAACTTTACTACTTTGTCCTCAATCGATGGACAATACCTCGGTCCGGTTCCCTCGATTCGGCCACCATAAAGGGGCGATCGATGCAGATTGCTCCGAATAATTTCGTGGGTTTCGGGAGTGGTGGCAGTTAGCCAGCAGGACACCTGTTCCACGTGGAACGCTCCGTCCTTAACTGTGTTTAGCGTCAGGAATTCTTCCGTTTCAGCGAATTCGTCGGCCGCCGGGAGATAACTGAACCGCGTTGGCGGATCGTCTCCAATCTGCTCGGTACAGGCTTGGAAATCAATCGATCGGGCATTCAGTCGGCAGGGCGTTCCGGTCTTAAACCGCCCCGTGACGAAGCCGAGATCTCGGAGATTATCACTCAAAGGCGAAGCGCTATCCGCCATACGCCCGCCGGCCTGGCGCCGATCTCCGACGTGCAGCAACCCCCGGAGGAACGTTCCTGCCGTAATGACCACGGTCCGACCCCTGATAGAAAACCCAAAATCCGACCTCACACCTACGGCCCGGCCTTTCTCCACGATCACCTCTGTGACCCCGCCTTGTTTTACCTCCAGACCCGGTTCCTGCTCCAAAAGAGCCTTCATTCTAAACTGATAAGCCTTTTTGTCGCACTGGACCCGCGGAGCGCGGACACTTGGTCCTTTTGTTCGATTCAGAAGACGAAATTGGAGCCCCGTCGCGTCCGCATTGGCGCCCATGGCACCTCCCATTGCATCGATTTCTCGAACGATGTGTCCTTTCGCAAGTCCGCCGATAGCCGGATTACATGACATCTGACCAATGGTATCGAGATTTTGGCTGAGCAGAATCGTGTCAGCTCCAAGCCTGGCGGCTGCGAGGGATGCCTCGATGCCGGCGTGTCCGGCACCGACTACGATCACGTCGTAAGTCTTATCCAGGAAAAAATGTTCCACGTGGAATTCCTTATTCGAAGCCGGAAAACGGTGACGGAAGGAGATCAGAAAGCGCAAAAACCCTGTTCTTGCCGCCGTGACCACTCCAGCAAATCTCCATTCCCGGATGGAACTCGGACAGAAATTGTCGACACGCACCGCAGGGAAGAACCGGTTGCTCGGTATCCGTTGCGAGCGCAATTCCGGCAAATTTCTGAAAGCCCGCCGTCACCGCAGTTGAAACCGCGACCCGTTCCGCACAAATTGTGAGCCCAAAGGAAGCATTCTCGACATTGCATCCAGCGAAAATTTCACCCGTTTCAGTGACCAATGCAGCACCCACGGCAAACTTAGAATACGGAGCGTATGCCTGCTGGCGGGCGGCCCAGGCGCGAGCTACCAATATGCTCCAATCTATTTGTGAGCCCATATCTTTACGCCCGCTACATCCTTAGTTTCCGAAAGTTGTCGCGCCTCCTGCTGTTCAGAAAACGCGTTCCTGTCGGCATCCTGAAGCAGCCGGAGCGCGATTCGACCCAGCCAAATCAAAATCACGGCGGAAAATAGAAGGCCCCCTCCCCAAATCCAGTATTCGATCGCCCGTGGATGACTTTTGCCCCGCAGCAAATTAAGTCCGAGTTGACCCAGTGTTCCAATGTAAGTATACAAAAACAGGCCGGGTGCCTGTCCGATCGCCACCCAGAGGATGCAGGTCCTGAAACGAATGGTAGTCAAACCATAAAGATAATTCAGCAAACTTGTCGGAAATAAAGGATGCAACTGACTCAACAATATGATTTTCCATCCTTCTCTCTCCACTGCCGGTTCAAGCGCCTCGAGTGTTGCATTACGCAGCAGTTTTCGGCGCAGCCAGTTCCGCCCAACCTTCCGGCTCAGGTAAAAAGCAATCGCCGCCCCGGTTACGTTCCCGACCAAGACGATCAGGAATCCCCACCAGAGCCCGAAAAAGAATCCTCCTCCGATGCTCAGCAAACCGCCCGGCAGGAGAAGCACGTTGCAGCAAGCATAGAGGATCGGGTAGCACACGGCGCTCCAGGCACCCAGGTGCATGACCTTTTGCTGTACCTGAGCGATCCAATCAGCGAGCGGAAAATACCGGCCGGCAACAAGTACCGCCGTGCCCATGAGCACTATGCCGCCCACCTGAATGTAAACTGCGCGCCGCACTTCGGACATTAGCGCAACTTGCCAACTTCAAAGGCCGCGCGCAAACGCCGCCAGTTCAACCGTCGCCGAATATCTTAAGAAGGGCGTGATGAGATATACACCCCGGAAGCGCTCCAAGGCCGCTTGGGAAATTTCGCGGGCGATCTCCAGCCCTCGCGCTCCACCCTCGGCTCCGTCCGTTCCGCTCATCCTCTCGCGCACTTCGTCTGGCACCACGATCCCCGGCACTTCGTTGTGCAAGAATTCCGCCTGCCGACCGCTGAGCAGGGGCCAGACTCCGGTGAATATCGGCACGCCGAACTCTCGCGTGCGCCGCACCATTTCATCGAGCACGCGCAGATCGAAGACCGGCTGGGTCATCACGTATTCTGCGCCCGCGGCGATCTTCCTCTCGAGCCGCGAGATCTGGGCGTCGAGATTCTTCGAGTTCGGATTGAAGGTGCACCCCATCACAAACTGCGTTCCTGCACTGAGCGATTTCCCAGCGTGATTAAAGCCCGAATTCATCCGTTTGATGATCCCTATCAACTGGACGGAATTCACATCGTAAACGGAAGCTGCCCCGGGATGATCGCCCACGCGCGCCGGGTCACCCGTCAGCGGCAGGATATGGCGCATCCCGAGCGCCGCCATGCCAAGCAATTCGCTTTGCAGCCCGAGGACATTTCGATCTCGGCAACTCATATGGAGCAGGGGCGTGATCCCAAATCGCTCCTTCAACATCGCCCCGATTGCCAGATTACTGACCCTTAGGATAGCGAGCGAATTGTCCGCCAGCGTGATCGCGTCGCAGCCAGCCTGAACCAAGGCCTGGGCGCCGGTGAAATATTTCTCCAACGCGAGCGTCTTTGGCGGATCCAATTCGCAGATGATCACGCGATGACCAGCCGCCATCCGGTCGAGCAAGCTCTCTTCCGTGGGCGCGACCTTCCGGGTTGCCGGCAGTCGAACCGTCTCCACCACTGTGCGGATCGTTTTATCATGCGTCGGTTCCAAGCCGGCCAGGGCCGCAGCCATGGCCGCGATCGTGCGCGGTGTGGTTCCGCAGCATCCGCCTATCAGGCGCGCTCCCTGGGCCGCCATTTCGCGGGCCATTTTCGCGAAGTAGTCGGGCGACGTGTAGTAAATGAAGCGGCCGTCGTGATATTTCGGGTAGCCGGCATTTGGATAAGCTGAGAGCAAAAAATCCAGCGGAATCCGCTCCAGCAGTTGCACCGTCGCCTGCGGGCCATTGAGGCAGTTCACGCCCACGATGTCCGCGCCAAGAGCGGTCAATTTACGAAACGCCTCGACCAGCGTGAGTCCAGAGGGAAGCCGCCCCTCCTGTTCGCAGGCCAGCGAACAGATCGTCGGCACCTTTGACAAACCCACCTTGGCCTGGAGCGCCAGTTCGAGCTCCGGATAATCCAGAAACGTCTCAAAAAAGATCGCGTCTGCTCCGCCGTCCAGTAATCCCGTTATCTGTTCTCGAAACACCGCTGCGCGGTCAATGCCCCGTGTCTCCGCTTCATCGGCGTCGATTCCGAGCGGACCGACACTCCCGGCGACGCAAATATCCTTCCCTTTTGCCGCTCGCCGCGCGACCTGCGCGGCCGCGGCGTTTATCTCCATCGTTCGGTCGCCATGACCAAACCGATCAAGCCGTACTCGGCTGGCGCCGAACGTGTTGGTTTCGATAACTTTCGCCCCAGCATCGATGTAGGCCAGATGGACCTTGAGCACTCGCTCAGGCTCGCTCAGGCTCAATTCCTCGAGGCATCGCTCCAACGGGATGCCTTCATCAAGCAACATCGTTCCCATCGCGCCGTCGCCGCAGACGACACGACTCTGAAGTTCGTCGAGAAGATCCACTGGTCTATGCGCTTAACGTCGCCGCGTCCTCCCGTCAATCTGCTCTTACGACAGACGCCGGTGACGCGCCCCGGCTCGTCTGAAGTTAGTTCAGCCTAACGAGCGAGAATGACTTCTTTTTTGTCCCAGGAATGCTTCTCGCCGCAGTGGACGCAAGCCACAGTCCCGGGCTTCACCTTGGCAGCGGCAAAGATATCTTCTTCAATTACCACCCCGGTCACATTGAGTTTTTTTGTTACCGGACATCTCACCAAGATTCGCTTGATCACGCAGCAAACATCTCACATCAGCGCCCAAAAAGCTCGCCCTATCTTGGCGCGCAACCAAGCTACGATTAATTTCTCTGTGAAGGAAATTTGCAAACCGAAGCCAACAACCTCCAATAAGTTCCAATAACCTGCCCCGCCAGGTGCATTCTTCTCTTACCAGTGACGGGCTTGCCCGCTTATCAACAGGCGTCTCACTCGCGTTTCAGAGGGAATAAGGGCAGCAGTTCGTGGTTATTCAGACGCTTAAGATTAAGGGAATGGTAAATATTTTAGAAAACTAATCTTTAACGCTGTGCATAACATCGCTCTCTCAGATCATTACACACTTTGCAAAGAAGCATGAGCGACGGACCCAAGGTACTCTGCCCCAACAAACCCGACCCGGTGAACGCGAATTGCTGTGCCCTTGCGATCATGACGAAAGCACCCCGCGTCGGGCAGGTAAAGACACGGCTCACCCCGCCTCTCAGTGCGGAAGAAGCAGCCGCGCTCAACATTTGTTTTCTGCGTGACCTGGCGGTGTCGATAAGCAAAGCCGGCCACGCTGCCCAAGGGGTCGCGTGCTACACGCCGACCGGAGCCGAAAAAGAATATTGCGACATTTTACCTGCGAAGTTCCAACTCATGGCGCAACGCGGTGGCGAGTTGGGCCAACGCCTCACCGGCGCCGTTGAAGATTTGCTTTCGGTCGGCTTCGCCGCCGTCTGCCTGATAAATTCTGATAGTCCCACGGCACCGGCCGCCGTCTTTGCCGAGGCGGTCAGGATACTTTCCTCTTCTAACGAACGGCTTGTTCTGGGACCATCGGACGACGGAGGTTACTATTTGATTGGAATGAAGAGGCTTTATCCGCGTCTTTTTGAGGGCGTCGCATGGAGCACTGATCAAGTCTTCGCCCAGACGCAGGAACGCGCGGCTGAGATTGGTCTCGAAGCCCATTTGCTTCCTGTGTGCTACGATGTGGACGACCGGAGCACGCTCCAGAAGCTCTGCCACGAGTTGTTAGGCCCTAACGAACGAACAGATCTGGAAGTCGCGCCTGCGACGCGAGCCTTTCTTCGCGCGATCGTAGAGCGTGAAGGCCGCGAACGGATCTAAAGAGACAGTTTCTGCACGAAGTGGACGACCAACCTGCGTCGCGTCGCTATCTTTGACAGCGTGGACACCAGGCCGTGGTCCGGCCACCAATCGTTGCCCGACGCAAAGTCGTTCCATGGCGTGGACATTTTCCGCCTGGTTTCCAACGTTCGTGTAGCAGCCAGGTTTTCGGCGGATCGGAATTGTCGTGGCCGATGATGCGGAGCGAGGCGCGCGAGACAAAGCGAACGCTCCGCCAGAGAGTGCCTAGTTTTTCCGCGTTGAGAGCCGCGCCCTTGCGCCGCGGATTGATCCCCGCGCGCCAAAGAATTTCGTCCGCCATCCAGTTTCCGATTCCGGGGAATCCGCTCTGCAAGAGAAGCACGGCCTTGATCGGCGCTCGTCGATGTCGCCTAATGAAGTCGCCCATCGCCTGCTGGCTGAACTGCGCTGAGTGAATCTCCGGACCCAGTATCGTCCACCAATCCGGCGCCTCCCTGCCGTGATGAAAACGGACCCGGCCAAACTGCCGCGCATCGCGGAAAACGAGAACCTGCTTCATCTGCTGGAGAATTAGATGATCGTGTTTGCCGGCGCGGAAGCCGGGCTCTTCGGTGCGAAGATATCCGCTCATCCCGAGGTGAATCCCGAGCCAGTTCTGCCCGGAAAAGATAAAGAGCATCTGTTTCCCCAGCGCTTCCGAACGGAGCAGCTTCTGCCTAACGAGTTGACGTTGAAGCGCGCGAACATCGCTCCCGCGGAAGATTCGTTTTTCGCTATGCACCTGCAGCCCGACGATCTCCTGGCCGAGCCCGACGTCCCAGCGTTTGCGAAAATATTCCACCTCGGCCAATTCCGGCATGGGCGGAGATTAGATCGCCTCTTAGCTCCATGCTACCCTTGGCGCGCATGGAGAAAGTCATCATTGTCGGAAGTGGTTGCGCGGGACTGACTGCCGCGATTTATGCCGCTCGCGCGAACCTGAGTCCGCTCGTGCTCGAGGGCGGCCAGCCCGGCGGCCAGCTCTCGACCACCACTTTGGTGGAAAATTTCCCCGGATTTCCCGAGGGAATCGATGGTCCGCAGTTGATCATGAACATGCACAAGCAGGCGGAAAATTTTGGGGCGCGATTCTCCTATGCGGAAGCGACTGGCTTGGAGTTGGCCGACGGACACATCCGGCTGCAAGCAGACGACGAATGGCTTGAGACCCAGGCACTCATCATCGCGAGCGGCGCTTCCGCTCGCTGGCTTGGGCTGGAAAACGAGGAGAAACTGATCGGCCACGGCCTCACGAGTTGCGCGACCTGCGACGGCGCTTTTTATCGTAACGTCCCGGTTTGCGTCGTAGGAGGCGGCGATTCCGCGGCGGAAGAAGCGCTCTTCCTCACTCGGTTTGCCTCGAAAGTTTATCTGATTCATCGGCGCGACAAGCTCCGCGCCTCGCCGATCATGGCGGATCGCGTTCTGGCCTGCGAAAAGATCGAGCCGATCTGGAATACCGCGGTGGCGAAATACATCCCGGACGAAAAGGGCGAGATGACGGCGGTCGCGTTACGCAACGTCGTGACCAAAGAAGAGAAGATCCTGCCCGTGGCCTGCGTCTTCGTCGCCATCGGGCACGACCCGAACACCAAGGCCTTCGCCGGCAAACTCGAGACCGATCCCGACGGCTACCTGATCGCCAAGCATTTGGCGGAGAGCAAGCACCCGGGAATTTTCATCGCGGGCGACGTGGCTGATCGCATTTATCGCCAGGCCATCACCGCGGCGGGCTCCGGTTGTGCGGCTGCGATTGAAGCCGAGCGCTATTTAAGCGAGCACGCCGCCTAACGAGCGCGGGCCAGCGCCGATGCTTTGAAGCTTTGCGATCTGACGCAGTTCTACTCGCCGCTGAGTGGCGGAGTGAAGCGCTACGTGCACGAAAAAATCCGCTACATCCAGGCGGAAACGGAAGACGAGCATGTCCTCGTCATTCCCGGCGCCAAGACCGAGATGGTGGAGGCGGAGCGCTCGCGGATTTACTCGATCCGTTCGCCGTTGCTCTCGCGCACGTCGCGCTATCGTGCGCTCCTCAATCTGCGCGCGATCGAAGAGATCCTGGAACGCGAGAAACCGCACCTGATCGAATCTGGCGATCCTTATCAGGTGGCGTGGAAAGCGATCGCGTCCGGCGCCGCTCTCCGCATCCCGGTGGTCGGGTTTTATCATTCGCATTTTCCGGAGGCTTATCTGCGCACAACCTCGCGTTACCTCGGGCGAACGGCGACGGAGTTCATGATGGACCTGGCGCGCCGGTATGTGCGGCAGATCTACAATCGCTTTGAAGCGACCCTCGTCCCCTCGGCGCGCCTCGGCCAGGTGCTGAGCGATTGGGGAGTGCGCAACGTTCACGCGGTTGATCTCGGCGTAAATACCGAAGTTTTTCGTCCGCAACCGGACGACGCCGCGGCGACCCGCAAATTGTTAAACATTGCGGCCGATTGCTGTCTCTTGCTCTACGTCGGGCGGTTGGCACAGGAAAAAAATACCCAGACCTTGTTTGCCGCCTTTGAGTTGCTCGTTAGGCGCGATCCGGGCCGATATCATCTCCTGATCGTGGGGGATGGTTTGCAGCGTGGCGCCTTGCGCGCGATGCAAGAGCGCGCCGGATCGGTCACGTGGCGGCCGTACTCGACCGACTCGGAAGAGCTCGCCCGTTTCTACCGCGCAGCCGAGCTCCTCGTCCATCCCGGCGTCCAGGAGACCTTCGGCCTGACCGCGCTGGAGAGCCAGGCTTGTGCGACGCCGGTCGTGGGGATTCGCGGCAGCTACATGGACCGGATTATTTTTGGCGACCAGAAGCATTGGGCCGCGGAAAATTCTGCTGAAGCGCTGGCCGCCGCGGTCGCGGCGGCTGCGGAGGGGGGCGATCTGCGCGCGGCTGGTCAGGCCGCGGCGAAAGATGTGCGGGAGAATTACGGCTGGCCGGCGGTCTTCGGAAAACTCTTTCGCCTTTACGACGAGGTGCGGATTGGATATCACGCCGGCTAGGTGCACCAAAAACCTTGCGGACCGAGCGCGGCCTTGCGAGAAGAAGCTGCCTCGTTAACCTCCGAAGACATGAAATCTGAACGCGCCTACACAATTCGTGGATTTGCGCCCTCCGATCGCGCTGCGGTGCGAGAGTTGTGTTGCCGGACGGGCTTTCTCGGCGAACCGATCGATCCGGTTTACGAAGACCGCGAGTTGTTCGCCGATTTTCTCACCACCTATTACACGGATCACGAGCCGGAATCGTCTTTCGTGCTCGAAGTCGACGGCGAGTTGAAAGGCTACCTTCTCGGATCGCGCAAGCCGCTGCTTAATCAACTCTATTCATTCCAGCAAAACATCGTCCTCTTCCTCCGCTCGCTCTGGCGCTATCCGCGTTATGACGCTTCCTCACGCCGGTTTATCCGCTGGATGATCATGAACGGCTGGCGGGAAGTGCCGGCCTCGCCTGCCCGCACCCCTCATTTCCACATCAACCTCCTCCCGGAGGCGCGCAAAATGTCGACCACACGCGCGCTCATGAGCGCGTATCTGAGTTACCTCTATCGCTGTGGAGAAAAGCAGGTCTACGGGCAGATCGTGACCTTCGAAAGCCGGCGTGGCGAAAAGATGTTTGAGCGTTACGGATTCCGCGTCATGAACCGGGCCGAGATCACGAAATACCGCGCTTTCTATCCCGAGTCCGTTTACCTTAGTACCGTCATCAAGAATCTCGAGACGGCAGAGCCGCTATCGGCTTTCGCAGATTCGCCCGCTCGCTTGTCTCGTCGCGGCGACGCACTAGTGTAAGGCGCGTTTTTAGCCGGCATAGCTCAGTTGGTAGAGCAGCTGATTTGTAATCAGCAGGTCATCGGTTCGAGCCCGATTGCCGGCTCCAGTGCAGCCTCGAGTGCTTTCTTTGCTTGAGAAAGAAATGTCAGGGCCTGTCGGAAGGTGCCGGGGGGACGGGGCGCTCCGCGGGCGAATACATACCGACAAGCCGCGAGATCAGAATCGCCAGGTAAAGGGTTCCCGTGACCGATTCCATTACTGCCAATGTCCGCGCAATCTTGGAGATGGGCGTGATGTCCCCGAAACCGGCCGTGGTGAGGGTGCTAAAACTGAAATAGAACGCCTCAAAGGCGCCCATCTCCTGTCCGGAATTGTAGCCTTCCGGATAACGGAAACTCCCGGGTGCGAGATGCGAGTGGAGCATGTAGCTCAGCGCCCAGAGCAGGCCTAAGAGTAGATAGACGACGACACCGGCGCTGAGCACTTCGGCGTCGACGTGTGCCGTTTGAAGAATGAAGCAGAGAATACGGTAAATGGTGAAACCAAAAAACAGGGTCCCGAAGATGTAGAAAAATGTGGGTGAGACCTGGCCAGGAAAAAAATGATTCAGCCACTTGCCCATGATCGCGGGAAGCAGGAGTAGAGCCGCGATTATGAGGACTCGGCGGTCCTGTCCGACCGCGATCAAAGAAGCGATCATGACAAGGGTTACGAGCCCGGATTCAACGAGATTACCGTTAGGAAAACTCTCGATGAACGGTGTCAGAGCGAAAAGCAGAATCAGCGCGAGGAGGAGCTTTACGGTGGAAACTCGCGGCACACCGGGATGGACCGGCCAACCTCGCTTGCTCCTAAAATTTGTCGCCGCTGATGTTTCTCCCATCACTCTTGCAGGGACATCGTATCCGGATCGTGGTCCAGGGCCCGCTCGAGATGTAGCATCGGACTCTGGCTGACCGGCATGATTCCCTGATGTGGCTTGTCCAGATCCAGCATGACGTAGATCGTCCCGCAAAGCAGGAGAGTCACCGCGATGCGCGGAGGCAGGCCGCTATGGTTTGCCAGTCCGCCGTAAAACCCGATCACGGCTACCGCGATCACCGAACCTGATAAGAGCAACCAGATGACCGGATCGGGAACCCGGCCTTCCCAGGAAAATAGCCGTTCACGGTAGATTGACATGACTTCGATCAACCTTTTCAACATGTCATGAGCGACCGAGGGGAGGGGCTGGCTCTCCGCAACCGGCTGGATCACATTCCACATTTGCTCGAAAATCCTCTCGGACTGGGCCGTGGTTTGCGCCGTTTCGCTGTTGGTGAGGTCGTGGTGGAGGAGTGCGATTTGCGCGCGCAAGTCCACATACTGGCGTAGCAACCGCTTGAACGCCTTGCGCGGCGGGTCGGGCAGAAGGTTGCTTTCCTGGTAAAGCCCTCCGAGCGCGTTGGCATCGCTCACGACCAGTTGCCGACGTGTGTCGTAACGATCCGCGGCCATGGCAAAGGTAAAGGATAGGAGGAGGGCGAGTAGCCCCAACAACGATCCCACGACCGAGCCTACAGTTCGGCGCCGTGATTCGTCGGAGGTTGGGTGCTGGCGGCGGCCGGCGTAGCAACCGATCTCCCCCGCGAGCACCGTCGCGCCGAGCAGGGCGACGACAATCCAGATGGAATTTTGCTCGTAAAGCCAGCTCGAGTTCATCACCGTCGCGCCTCTACGGCACCCTGGTCAGATCTAGCGGCGGCGTCTCCCGCCACCACCACCACGGTCACCCCAGCCGCCGCCTCCGCGCTGGAAATTATCAAAACGCTGACTCTGGGATGCACCCCGGCTTCGGTTCTGGAAATCCCGATCCACGTCACCGGCTCCGGAACTCCAGCTTCGCGACGCCTGAGCCGAACGCTGAGAGGCCTGAGTGCGTTGAGAGGCCTGGGCGCGTTGAGAGGCCTGGGCGCGTTGAGAGGCCTGGGCGCGCTGCTGGGCGGCAGCTTGATTGGCACCGGAGTTCTGGTAGCTCTGCTTTTGCTGCTGTGCATTCTTGTTCACTGAGTTCCAATTGCCGTTGTCGTACGATTGCCAGCCGTTTCCGGTGTTCTTATACACGTTGCCGTTGTGGGCAGCGTACATGTCGCCACTCGAGGTCTTGCCCGCGGCCGTGTTCCCATATTTGGTCGAGGCCCCGACGGCGGCTCCGCCTTGGGAACCCTGGACCGATCCGACTGTGCCGTTCGCATTCGAGTAATGCTGCGTGTAAGCCGATCGGTTGCCATTCGAGACGACTGATTGGCCCCAGGAACTGTAGGCGTTCGATCCCTGGCGAGTAGCCGCAGAGTTGCCAGTGTAGGGATTGTATGCTCCGGCGACAGTCCGGCTCCCGTACGGACCGTAGGCCGTCGCGCCGCGCGCGTACGTCCCGGTGTACGGATTATAGGCGGCGCCGGCGGCAGCCCCCCGATATGGACCGTAGACCCCATGCGCCACTCCATAGGCGCCGCTGTATGGGTTATAGTAGGCACCGGCGCCGTAGGTCACGGGATAGGGGCGATAAACCGGGTAACCGCCGACGGGATAACCGTAGTAGGGCGGATAGTAATAGCCAGTACCGTTGGCCAGGATCGCTCCGAGAGCGGCGCCTGCGATAAACGTTCCCAAATATCCCGCAGTGTAACTCGACTGGATAGTCCCCTCGGGAGTGGTGGACTGGGTAACATAGGTGACATTGTAAACAGGCGAGCTGGGCGGAATCGTGTAGATCTCCTTCGGGACCGACTTGGCTGCAGTCCAGGGCCCCATTGCGTTCGGAGACATGAACCACACCCCCTGCAAGCAAAGATAGTAAACGTCCGCTACCTTGATGACCCTGTCCGAGGTGTTGGTGGCGTATTCAAGCGATGTCCCTTCGATCGGCTTGAACTCCGGGTTTCCATTGTAGCTGACTTTCACCGCCTCTGCGGCCTCCGGCTTGACGATCGCCGTGGTAGGAATCTGTGCCAAAAGCACGGCGTCTTCTGCCTCCGGCGTCCCGGGAACCGATACCAGCACTCGAGCAGCAGGGCTATTTTCGGGAATGTTCGTGAAATCAGGGGGCAAATCCGGAGTCGCGTAAGTCCACGGACCTTTCAGATCGGCCGATTTAAACCAGCGGCCCGCCGCCAAAAAGTAATATTCCTTCGTTGGCGCATAGACGAAGAGATCAGCTTCGGTGTTGCTCGCAAACGACAACTGCGTCTCCGGGATGTTTTCGTAATTGGGCTGGCCTTCAAAGAGAATGACCTCGGCCGGCGTGCTCGAGTAGAAGATCGTGGGAGGTTTTCCTTTCGCTGAAGGAGTCAGAATCGGCTTCTTCATCTGCTCCCAATTCGGGTCGTTTGCCACCTTGGTCATGTCCGCGGGGAGCTTAGCCACCGGAGCCCATGGTCCCTCCAGAACTGGCCCCTTCAGCCACTGTGCGCCCGTGTATAGGTAGTTGCTCCCCTCCTTCTCGAAGAAAAGAGGGAAGTTCGAGTTCACCACGAAACCGAGATTGGTCCCGGAAATGTCGGCCCGCTTCGCTTCCCCGTCGATGAACAGAAGAATTGCCGGTGAGTAGCTGACAAAGATGGTCGGAGGATCGTTTTGCACCTTGACGGTCGACGGGGCCTTCGATTTTTCCACGCTCGCGACCAACCGATCCAGCGACATGGCGACCGTATGGTTGGGCGGCAGGAAGCTGCGCACCAGTTCCTCCATCTTGCTCACCTTGTCCGGGTCGAGCGCGGGAAAATGAACTTCGTTTATCTTGAAATCGGTCAGGACAACGCTGTGATCGTTCACGTCCACGTTCGTCTGCGCTTGCAGGACCAGAATGCCAACGACTTCCTTCCCGCCTTTCGGGGTCAGAGAAAAAGCCATCCGAAAATTTAGTTGTTTGAAATCTTTCCAATCATCCACCTGAGGCTGGTAGTAAATTAGTGTTCCTTGCTCGCTCGCCCGTTGACGCGGCCAGCCCGGATCGGTGGCGGGCGCGGACTTTGATTCTTGCGCGGCCAATTCGCCGATCGCCAGAAGGGTGATTCCGAATAAAATAGAGATCGTGATTTTCATAGATTTTTGTGCGAAACGACGCAAAACGTCTGCTGCTCCCGTCAACTTTGTCAGGCAAAAGGCGCGCAGGCGAATCAATTATCGCCGACGCCTCCCGAAATCTGTCGCAGAATCGTCTAATCGTGAAATGGGACCTTGGTCCCATACTCGGGGCGAGGGCGCCCTTCTAGTGTGGCGGCCAGGCAGCGGCAGATTTGCAGGGCATTCAAAAGCCGCGACGAAATTACAATTCTCGTGTAGCTGACTGCGGGTTCGAGGAAAATGGTGTCTGAATCTGAGAATCTTCGGCTTGAGATTGGGCATGTGCTCTTTGTCGATCTGGTGGGCTATTCCAAACTTTTGATCGATGAGCAAAGGGAGCGGATGCGCCTGCTCACCGAAATCGTGCTGGCTACACCCCAGGTGGTCGAGACGACCAACGAAGATCTCATCCGCCTCCCGACCGGTGATGGGATGGCTCTGGTCTTTTGGAACAGTCTGGAGGAACCGGTTCGTTGTGCGCGGCAGATGGCGCAAACATTAAGAGAGCATCCGGAAATCCAGGTGCGCATGGGCATTCATAGCGGCCCGGTGAGCAAAGTCACCGACCTGAATGAACGCACCAACATCGCCGGCGCGGGGATCAACCTCGCGCAGCGGGTGATGGATTGTGGCGATGCCGGCCACATCCTTCTTTCGCGGAATATGGCGGACCACCTCGAACAATACCGGCAATGGTCACCGCATCTGCACAATCTGGGAGAGTGCGAAGTAAAGCACGGACTCAAACTTTCCATTACCAACCTGTTCGGAGACGATTTTGGAAACGCTGCTGCGCCGGGAAAACTCGCTGCCGTGGTCGCACGACGCAAAGCGACTCGGCGCTTGCAGATCGGCTTGGCGATCGCAGCCCTTCTCATGCTCGGCGCCGGACTTTTTTACTTCCGTCCCAGATGGGACGGGAACTCTCGACAGACCGGAGCGCCCAAGCCATCTGCAAAATCGATCGCCGTGCTGCCTTTCGAAAACTTGAGCCACGATCCCGAAAACGCCTATTTCAGCGAGGGCATACAGGACGAAATCCTAACCCGCCTGGCCAAGATTGCCGACCTGAAGGTCATCTCACGCACCTCGACCGAGCGCTTCAAGAATTCACCTGACAACCTGCCCCAGATCGCGAAGCAGCTCGGGGTGGCAAACATCCTCGAGGGCAGCGTGCAGAAGCCGAGCGACCAGGTGCGCGTCAATGTGCAGCTTATTCACGCTGCTTCCGACACTCACCTTTGGGCCGAAACTTACGACCGCAAATTGACCGATGTGTTCGCGGTCGAGAGCGAGATCGCCAAGAGCGTCGCCGGGACACTAAAAGCCAAACTGACCGGTTCTGCCGCCCATGTGCTGGCCTCGCGTCCGACCGAAAACCCGGAAGCGCACGAGCTCTACATGAAAGGGCGCCATTTCTGGAATAAGCGCACGACTGAAAATCTAAAGAAAGCGATCGATTATTTTGAGCAGGCGATCGGGAAGGATCCGGCTTACGCGCTCGCGTATTCCGGACTCGCTGACGCTCATGCGGTTTTTCCGTACTACGCCTCTACTCCGCCGAAAGATGATGCTCAAGAAGCGTTGATCGCTGCCCGCAAAGCGGTGGAACTCGATGGCAGCCTGTCAGAAGCGCACACCTCCCTGGCCAACGCCTTAGACTTGAACCTGCAGAATTCCGCATCTCTGCCGGAGTTTGAACGAGCGATCGAGCTCAACCCCAACTATGCCACGGCGCATCATTGGTACGGAGAAGCCCTCCAGAATGAAGGGCGTTTCGACGAGGGCGTCGCCGAACTGAAGCGAGCGAAGGACCTTGATCCACTGTCCCTCGTCATCAATTGCGTTCTCGGCTCGAGCCTGACGGTGGCAGGCCGGAATGACGAAGCAATCGAGCAATTGCGCAAAACGATCGAGATGGATCCCACCTTCGATCTTGCGCACTGGTTTCTGGGGCAAGCCTATGAGGAGAAAGGCCAGCTGGCAGAAGCGATCCCGCAGTACGAGAAAGCGGTGCAACTCAGCCCCGACCCGGCTATCCAGGCGTCGCTTGCCCGGGCTTATGCCATGGCCGGAAAAAAAGAAGAGGCCCGCAAAATACTCGACAGCCTAACGATCAAGTCACGTCGGGTTTATGTCCCGGCCTACGCACTCGCTCTCATCCATCTGTCGTTAGGTGAGAAAGAGGAAGCCCTGCGGCTCTTGGAAAAGAGCTACGAGGATCAGGCACCCTTCGACACCGGCGTCTTCGGCCGCATGAAGATCGACCGAAGACTCGATCCGCTGCGCAGCGAGCCGCGTTTTCAAGCACTCGTCGGGAAGATGACGAACGACACCGCACCCGAAGCCTCGGTGCGGTGAGGCATCGATTTTCGCGGCGAAATGGCCAGGAGTTGTCGGGGCGGCCAGGAGCCGATCAGTCCAGCGCATTCATCGGCACAAAGCCATCGTAAATGCTAACCGGCGTCCCGCCACGCAGATCGAAGCTCTCGACCATGTCTTCGTCGGAGTTCAGCCCCGTCTTCGACTGGCGCAACTTACGAAAGATATTGTAATCCTGGCGGTTGCCGACATAGACTTGGTTATTGGCGGCATCGGGATAAACCCACATGTTGGTTCCCTGCCGATTCACCTTCGTGAGCTTGCCTGCCGGCAGGCTTTGAATGTGGGCTTTCTGCGCGGCGGTCTTCGCGGGATAGGTCGTAAAACCTGCTTCGACCAGCATCGGCACTACTTGCGACGCTGTCCCTGTCGTGGCCGCGGTGCTCGTGCCCCCGCCGGTTGTTCCCGTTGTGTTGCACGCAGGGAGAAGAGCGGCCAGCGCAGCGGCGCAGACCACAAAGATGGCGATTTTAGCTTGTTTCATATTTTTCCTTTCGAGATGCGGACGGTTTTATACTCTGGATTATTGGTGGATGGTTAGCAATTTCAAGCGGTGAGGCCGCGGCTGACTATTGGACCTTAGACCTATATGCGGGCCGATTACCAGCCTCAATTTGGGTGCGCCGACATTGCGAGTCCACGGTGCTGAAATCGTACGACCACTGTGCGACTACGAACCGATTCGTCAAACAGCCTTTTGACGGCGGCGGTGTGCCGGCAATTCGCTGACCTGGATGGTGCAGCGGACACGGTTCCGATCAATAGCCCGGTCCTGGATTGTCCGGGCTCAAAGCTTCGAAGGTCTCGACTGTAACGTGATCTGGTCCGGCCGTTTCTTCGACCCAGAACGGATCTCCAGCCTGCGGGTTGGTTCCCTGGCTGGAGCGGGTCGACTGTAACCCGTCTTTGTAGGCATTGAACTGCGACTGGTTTCCAACCAGGATTTGGTCCTTCTTGGTCGTGGGATAAACGTAATAAAGTTTCCCCTTGTATTTCACGGCCGACACTTTGCTCGCAGCCAGCTTGCTTACTTGCTCTTGCTGTTTCGGGGTGGTTACGGTTCTGGCGCGGAAACCTGCGTCTGTGAGCAGCATTTCTTTTTGTGAGGTAGCGATTTCGGCTTTGTTTTCGCTGATGGTCTGGCAGCCCGCGACTAGAGAAGCGGTCGCAAGCAGGGTCAGGATGACGGCGTGATTTAGCATCTTTTTCATTGGATCTGTCTTGATTAATTGGCTCGGTGAATCCTGATAATCCAAAGCGGCGCACGTGTCGACTATGGGACCTTGGTCCCACATCCGCCTTCAAGGACGACCTCGAGTTTCTCGGTCGCAGTTTTAACTGTCCGGTCCCATCCTTTATTTGCTTTCTCGTCGATGATCAGTGCGCGAAGCGCTTGCCCTGCAGATAGAGTTTTGCGATCCGCTTCATCTCGGCGATGGCCTCGGGATGCATGCAGATGGTTTCGTGCTTCGCGTCCACGATCTTTTCGGAGAGGGCATACGAGAGATGGGCACTCCAGTACGGCACCACCGTGTCGCTGGTCTTTTCCAAGGGAGACTTCGGTTCCCCAGCCACCCCGATGATGGAGTGGCAGGGTGCCTGCATTTTCTGATTGCACATTGCGACCAGGAGCGGTTGACGCGGATCGAGCCCATAGATCACGTTCGGAATTTCGTTCTTCCCGAACCCGGCCAGGGCCATCCCCTCCTCCAACGTGGCTTTGCCGACCGTCTCGACAAGTGCGGTCGGGACTGTAACGAGCCGGGCTCCCATTCTGCCGAGAAAACCGCTGGCCAGCGGCGCACCAAGATGCGGGGTGGCAATATAAACGACCTCCCGGATCCGCGGATTCGCTTTGAAAATAAGCGCGCGCTTCAGGGGGGAGTCATCCGGAAGGGCAAGTATCCTGTTTGCCTTTTCCTTGAAGATCGCATCCACCAGGGCATCGCCCGTATCAATCACCTGCAAATGGGTGATCACCCCGCCGAGACTGTGGTTGATGATCATCATGTCCTTCATGTCGGGGTAGACCTGATACATTTGAGCAAGCGCCTGTCGGAGTTGCCAAGCCAGATACGCGATCGGATCGCCGGTCGGGTAGGCGAAAACCCAGAACTGAAACCGGCCTCTCAATTCCGGATCGGCTTCGAACTGTGCCAGCGCCGTCAGCCACATCTGGGGCGACGACATCAGACCATGGATGAAAACGAGCGGGATCTTGTCCGGATCATACGGTTGGAGCAGGAAGATTCCCTCTGTTCTCTCGTATCGGCCGGGTCGAAACATGGCGAAAAATCCTTCTGGGCTGGGGGGCGGGTAATAGCCAAACGGAGACGAGAGATCGGCCGCAAGCACGCGCGTCCTGCCCGCGACTTTGGCGGTTCGGCGATTAGCGGGATTGTAAAGAATCAAGCTGCCGGCGGTGGCTCCGGTAGAGGTCGACTCGAAATTCAAAACTGCCGTCACGGGCAGGGAAACACCCTTTTGCGGATAAAGTTTCGCGCGCGGGTCCGAAGGACGATCCACTCCCACCACCACGCCGCCCAACCCAGCCGGAGGCGTCTTGGCGACGAGTGCCTGGTTCGCCAAAGCCGAAGGAAGGAGAATTTCCGTGAGTGCATTGGGATTCCAGGTGTCTTTCCCGCGGGTGCTTCCCACCTCTATCTTGTAGACACCTCTTGGACTTTGAAGGGTGAGCGGGAGCGACAGACCCGCCGATTTCCAGGTGGCGGCAAATTGCGCGCTCGCCTGATTATAGGTCAGCCGGTCGGTCTCGGCGCCGCCCTTGCGATAGGTCTGCGAAGCCAGGTCCGCCGCGGCCGCCAGGAGGCCGAGGCGTTCGGGAGGCGCCTTGGCGGCGTCCGCCTGTTGCAGGAGGCGGGCGGCGGGATCGGCGCCGGCGGTGCCTCCCAATCTTGTGCCAGGAGTCGCGCATCCCGCGGCGAGAGCAAGGACCAGGCAGAGCGTGGAAAGGCCCCCGGCACGTAGAAGAGTGGAAGAATGATAGTTCATAGACATCCCCAATCGGACTACCTTCGCTCGCGCGCCTGAATCGAGAGGAGCCGGAAAGCGAAGAAGAAGGCAAATGTTCCGCCGACGAGCTCGACGATGCCGATAATCCAAGGCAGCATGGCCACGCCGACCAGCGTATTGCAGAGAAGGAGGCCACCGAGCACGAGGCTGAGGACGCCGAGCAAGGCCATGCCTCCCCCAGCGCCACGGAACGCCGCGAGGAGATCGTTGAGGCCGATCAATACGCCAGCCAGGCCGATGAAGGTAATCAACAGTGACGGCACAAAGACCGCCGAAAACAAGGGATGATCGAGCACCGCGAGGCCGGCGAGAATGCCGAGCACACTGTTGAAAATCAGCCAGCCGCGGTGCGCTTTCGTGTCGGGGTGAAAGATCGCGGTCAGAGAAAAGATCCCCTTGATCAACCAATACCAACCGAGCAGGCGCACGAGCAGGATCATCGCGCTTCCGGGAGAGGCCAACACCAGGATGCCGACAAAGATACTCAGGATGCTCTGGATCAGGACGAGCCACCACGGAACGGAAGAGAGGGATTTGGTAACGTTATTCATAACAGGATCGCCTTTCGATGAGTTAAGGATTGGTCGGCAGTGTGATCCGCCGATGCTTTACTTCTATGGTTTGCAGCCAAGCTGCCGAAGAAAACCGAGGACTTTGTCCGAAGTCTTCTCCGAATTGGTTGGTTCGATGGTGAAGTCGTGGTCCGTCTCGTCTGGAGGCGGCCCACGCGTTTCAGGATCGAACTATTTTACCCGCACGATGCCCGGCGGCTTCCAAGTGCCCTCGCCGGGTGGCAAGATGGAAGGATCCTCGGTCTTCGGCCAGTAGAGGCGCATGACAAGATAAATGGTGTCGTCAGGCGCGGGCAGCCAATTCGCTTCCTTGTCGGCGCCGGGGCTCTCTTTCTGGATATAAAGGGTGAGCGAGCCGTCTTTGTTCTTCTTCATGTTCGGCAGCATCGGCGAGTTGATGAGATAGCGATTGATCGGGTTCTCGATCAGGAGCTGGCTCTTGCCGTCATACATCGTGACTGACCAAAAGGCGCTCACCGGCGGGAGCTGGCCGGCGGGGAACGTGAGGGTGTAGTTGTGCTTGCTCCCATCGAGCGTCTCGCCGTCAGCGTCCACGCGGCTCATGGGATAGGTGGCTTCGATCGCATCGTTGCCGTAGATGCCGCCCTGAGCGCCGGCAGCGCGCTTGAGCCAGTCGCCATTAAAGAAGGCGCGGTCACCGAAAAGCGAGCCGATTTTCCAGCCATTAACTGTCTTCTGACCCTTGGTGAGGTAGTTTTTGACCTTCGCTTCGCCAGTCTTCATACCTTCGACGGCTGCGGCTTTCTGCTCGGCCGAGAGCGTCTTGAAGTCGAAAGGCTTTCCTGCTTCGACGCCGAGGCGAGCCAGCTTCGCGCGGATTTCTTTCTCTTCGGGACCAGGGGGCGCAAATTGAAGAGCGAAGGCGAGATAGTCGAAGAAGCCTGTCTTTACCATGTCCTTGTTGATCTTTGGCCATTCGATCTCCGGTGCGGCGGAGGGCGCAGGCTTTTTGAGAAAGGCCGAGAGCGGCTGCACTTTGTAACCGGCCTGGATCTTCTCGACGTTCGGCATGTCTTCCGGATTGAAGAGTTGAGTGCGGAATCCCGCGACCGAGAACTGCGTCGTGGAATGAAACGCCTTCTTGATCCCGGCGGGCGTCTCCCCCTTCCAATCTGGTCCGGTGACCATGTAATGACCGGCTTCGTTGCCGGTGCTGCGACTGCCGATATAACCGTAGTTGAAGGTGTTGCCGTCTTCGAGCTGCACTGCGTAGTAGCGTCCTTTTTCCACCTCTGGGACGGAGATGACCATTGGTTCCGAGCGCAGATCCATCCAGAGAAAGGAATAAGGCGTGTCACTGTTCGGTGTGACAATCGCAGTGTCTTTGTAGGTGAAGACACGGGCCTCGTTCTTGATTTGGTTAAAGGGCGCCTTGAATTCAGGGTTGCCCTTATCAATGGCGTACTCGTACATCACGGCGTAGTTCATCACGATCGGCAGGCCGTAGATGAAGCCCTCCTCGGCGATGGCTTTGGTTTCGACCGGAGTGAGGTCCGCGGCATGGATAGTAGTAAGAGCCATCGCGCTCCCGAGCGCGACCGCGAGGATGGATTTGGTTTTCATAGTTTTTGTTTTCATAGGCTGCCTTCGCTTGTTTCACTTCACCAGCTCGATCTCGCTGGGTCTCCAGTAGTAGCGCTTCTTCTCGATCGCCGGCAAGGAAACCACGATCGGCTCGGCGCGCAGATCCAGGCCCATCCAGGAATAGGGCGTGTCAGAATTGGCTGTCTGCACCGCAGTATCGGCCGGCGTATAGACCTTGTGGATGTTCTTGATATGATTCCAAGGTGCCATGAACTCAGGATTTTCCTTGTCCACCTAGTAGGCATACTGGATGCGGTAGTTGTCCACCAGCGGGTAGCCGTAGGTGTAGGCTTCCTTGGCGATGGCGCGGGCTTCTTCGGGAGTAACGTCGGCCGCTTTGCCGTGAAGCGAGAAAGCGAGCGAGGCGGTCAGGGCAACGAGCGTCCTGATGTTGGGTATTCTCATGCGGTTTGGTGGGTTGGTTTTTAGGATTGTGAGGGCGCGATCAATATCAAGGAATGGCTTGGCCTCGTTCGTGAAGTCGCGGGCCGCCTCGCGAAGAGACGGCCCGCGCGTTTCACGAGCGTGTTAGCTACTTCACCAGCTCGATCTCGCTGGGGCGCCAGGTCTTCGTGAAGAAGGACTCGAGCGGGCTGTAGAGGCGCAGGATGGTGAACCAGCCTTTGCCGGGCATCGTCTGGATCCAATTGCCGCGCTCCACGCCTTTCGGTTGCTCAGGGCTGAAATATACGGTGGTGGAACCATCAGCCGCGGCGACGGCGGCGGGAGACGGGTAAGTCTGGCTGCCGGCGCGCGGGTATTTCTGCGGGGTGGCGAGCATCGAGCGCGACTGGTTGTCATAGACGGTGACCGACCAGAACGCGGCGGCGGGGATATCCTTCGGCAGCACGACCTTGTAGGTTTTGGCGCCGTCATAGGCATTACCCTCGGAGTCAAGGAAGCCCATCAGATACTGCGAGCCGACCTTGGGAAGGCGCATGATCATTCCGGGGGAGTCCAGGGTGTAGCCGAAATAGAAGGCCGTGCGCGAATCGAGAGTACGGGCACCGGTGGGCGGGAAGGGCTTGAAGGTGCCTTCGCGGGTGATCTCCGGCGGCGGCGTTTCGAAATTGGCACCACCTTCCCACAGCATGCTGCCCCACATCGATTTCTCGTAGTAGGCCCAATCCGGGTGCATGGCGTTGTAGCGCCAGTTCAGGACCCGGCCGGTGGCGTTGCCAAACTTCGCGGCGTCGGTCAGGACGCGCTTGGTGTCGGCGTCCGGCTTGAAGGGCTTGCCCTTGACGATGCCGATGGCGGCGAGTTGGCCGGCGAGTTCGACATCGTAGCTGGTGGCAGGTTCCTGCTGGACGTTCTCGTTGATCATTTCAAAAAACGAGTAATCGCTCGGCGGGATGGTGTTGAAGGCCTTGCCGCTGCACTCGACGAACTTGGTTTCGGGAACCGCCGGGTTCTGTTCGAGCCGCACACCGCCTTCCAGAGCGGTGGCGATGCTGGTGCCGTAGCCACCCGGTGTGTACGGATAGATCTTCATCGTCTTTTTGACCATCTCGACGGCCGGTTTCGGGCTGTTGTCCACCAGATAGGCGCGCGCGGCGTAGAGGACGCGGTTGGTCTTCGAATGAGCGACGCTGAATCCGCTGTCCGGCAGCACGCCGTCGTAGCCGGGAGGCACGATCAGGTATTTTCCGCCTTCCCCGCGGTCCGGTCCCGGGAAGCCGATATCGATGATCCATGAGAACCACATGTCATTGATGGTTCCCATGCTCTTGGGCGGCTGCTCGATCACCATCGGCCCCTTAGAAAGATCGACGACCGATAGATAATAGACAGTGTCAGCATTGGCGGTCAGGAAGAGTGAACTCGAGTCCATCAGTTCCGAGAAAATCGCGACCGTGTTGTCTGCCACACCGACGCTCTGGAAGCCTTTCTGGATCGCGTAAGCCGAGGCACCGCGGAAGCTGTTGTTATAGACGTTGAGGCCGTTGGTGAAGGTGAGGACTTCCTGAACCGTCTTGGCAGTTTCCGGAGTCGGTGCGCCGTCCTTGAAGGTGAGTTTGCCGAGACCGGTCTCGACGACGTCGGGGGTGACGATCGACGGCGGGATCGCGGAGTTGGATTGGGCGGATGCGTTAGCCAACGCCAGCGCGCTGAAAAGCCCGGCGGCGAGGATGTGCTTGGTTGGTTTTGTTTTCATGAAGTTGGGTGGGTTGCTTTCAGTATTGGATTCATTCCACAGATGAAGTCGCGGGCCGCCTCGTGAGAGACGGCCCGCGTGTTTCACGAGCGTGTTAGCTACTTCACCTTTTCAAGTTCCGGCGCCTTCCATGAGCCGTCGAGGGCGGCCTCCGCCGGCCAGTAGAGGCGCATATACGCGGCAAACGGCCCTTTCGGCGCGGGCAGCCAGTTGGACTCCAGCTCCTTGCCCGGGGATTCATTCTGGATGTAGAGCGTGAGTCCGCCGTCGGCATTCTTTTTCAGCTCCGGCAGCATTGGCGAGTTGATGAGGTAGCGGTTGATCGGATTGGCCACGAGCCAGCTCCCCGGCAGTTCATACATCGTCAGCGACCAGAACGCGTGGACGGGCGGCAGTTTGCCCGCGGCGAAGGTCAGCGTGTATCTGCTCGCGCCGCTCAGCCTTTCTCCGGCGGCATCAATGCGATAGACCGGATACATCGCCTCCTGCTTCGAGTTGCCCCAGATGCCGATGGTCGCGAGCCAGCGATACAGATAATTGTTCTTCATCGACTCGCGGGTGCCGAAGAGATCGCCCGACGTGACCTTCCCTACGTCGAGAAGCTTCACGCCCCCGCCGAATTCCTTCCAAGCGTCGCCGATCCCTTCCTCGAAGGCCTTCTTCATTTCCGGTGAAAGCTTGGCGGGATCGAAGGTCTTTCCCGCGCCGATGCCAACCTTGGCGAAGCGTGCCATGAGTTCCGTTTCGGTCGGATCGGTCGGGCAGAATTGCAGGAGGAAGTTCAGGATATTGAACACCTCGAGTGAGGTCTTTTCCTCGTCGTGCGTGATCGGCTTGATGTAGTCGATGGCCGGAGCGGCCTTCGGTGCGGCAGTGCCCAGGAAGGACGACAACGGCTGCACCTTGTAGCCCGCCTGCACCTTCTTCACGTTGTCGATATCGCCGGGATTGAAGAGCTGCGTCCGATAGACCGCGAGGGTCATCTCCGTTTCGCAGTGGAGCACCTTCTTGATTCCCTTGGGTGTCTCGCCTTTCCAGCCCGGACCGGCGATGAGGAAGCTGCCGCCGTCGTTGCCCGAAGTGCGGCTGCCGAGGTAGTCCCAATTAAAGGTGTAGAGATCGGTGAGCTGGACGCTGAAATAGCGGCTCTTCTCGATCACCGGCATGGTGAGGACCATCGGCTCCGTCCGCAGATCCAGAAAAAGCCAGGAATACGGCGTGTCGGAGTTGGGCGTCTGGATCGCCTTGTCCGCCGGGGTGTAAACGCGCGGCGTGTTGTGGATCTCGTTCCACGGCCCCTTGTATTCGGGGTCCTTCTTGTCCACGAAGTAGCCGTATTCGATGCGGTAGCTGTCCACCATCGGGTATCCGTAGATGTAGGCTTCCTTGGCGATGGCGCGGGCTTCGGCGGGGGTGATCTCCGCCGCGCGGGTGGTGAACGTGACCGCCAGCATGGCGAGCGTGAAAAGAGGGAGTTTGTTTTTCATGGTAGATTTATTTCACTGCGTCGCCTTTGGGCATCCGGAGGCGGTGCGGGCGGGGTTGTTCCTTTTTGTCGGAACGTGAGTGGTTTGGATTGTACCATCGCGATGCGGAAAAGAAGCGCAAGAGCTATGGGACTTTGGTCTCACATGCGCGGGGCAAGGGGGATCGGAAGAGGGGCGAGGGACGAGCGCGAAGACGGTGCGGTCTCGACACCGGCAGATGTTCCTGCAAGCTGCTGTCGCCGACACCAAGCATGGAACCTGAAAGCATCGTCCGCCTCTTAACCATCGGCTCCCTGGCCGGCTTGCTGACGGCGGTCGGAATGAGGCTGACCGTAGAGCAGGTGGTGAACGCACTGCGGAGTCACCGCCTGGTGCTGATCGCGACGGTGAACTTTGTCATCGTGCCGGCCGTCGCCCTCGCGGCGACAAAGCTTTGCGGCCTCGAGACCGAGGTTGCCATCGGGATGATCCTGCTGGCGGCGGCGCCCTTCGCACCGGTCGTGCCGGTGTTTGCGCGGATGGCGCGGGCGGATCTGGCGCTGGCCGCCGGGTTGACCGCTCTCTTTCCGCTCCTCTCGGTGTTCCTGACTCCCATCGCGTGCCGGATCACTCTCGCCGCTCTGGAACATTCGGCCGTGCGATTCGACGCCACCGATGCCTTACTTGTCTTGCTCGCGACGATCGTCCTGCCGCTTGGCCTCGGTATCTCCCTGAGCCACGTCTTACCCTCCTTCACTCGGCTGACCCTCCGCCCGGTGGAGATTTTTTCCGAAGCGACCGGAGCGGCATCGCTCGCCTTTGTAACAGTAACCGAATGGCAAACCATCCTGACAGTCGGCTGGCGACCAATGCTGGTGATGGCGATCGTAGCCGAGATTTGCCTGTTCCTGGGTTACTCTCTGGGTGGAAAAGAGCGCGGTGCCCGGCAAGTCATCGGCTTAGGCACGAGTAACCGTAATATTGCTCTTGCCCTCTTGATCGCACTCCAGTCTTTCGGTGGAACGCGCGTGGTGCCGGCGGTGGTCGCGAACGGACTACTCCTGATTCTACTTGGCCTTCTCCACGTGGCCTTCTGGCGCTTCCGAAATCAGCGGGCCAGCGAATAGTGGTCGAGCAAGGGGCCGAGTTCCTCCTGGATCCATTCCTTCGAGAGTCCAAATTCTTCCAGCGTGTAATGGTGCTGGCTCTGATACTCGCGCTCTCCAATTGACGCCGCCGCCAGCCGTGCCCGAAAGGCATCACTCATCTTCCAGCCGAAGTGTTCGTAAAGTTTTTCTACCGCGGCCTTCGGATCCTGGGTCAGATCGCTGTAACTAAGACAGTAATACTGACCAGGAACGACCTTGGAGCGAAACTCAAACAGATGCTGATACCACTTGACGGCCAACCTGGCATAAGACTTCGAAACCGGCCCATCCTTCGCAATATCTGGAGAATGGGCCCGCCAGACCGGGTAAAAGACACTTACGTGTGACGGAACAGACTGGTATGGATGTCGGATGATGGTGATGAATTTTGCATCCGGGAAAGTCTCCAGCAGCGACTCGACCGATCCGGATGACTGGGTGGCCTTGGAGAGGATGGTTTTGCCGGGGCCGTTGGCGTAGAGCTGACGCTGGAGACAGCTTCGATAAAAGCGCATCAGTTTGCCGCGTGCCGTCGGGCTGAGCGCGTCAGCGAAACCAGCCTCCCACAATTCGTCGACATGTGGAAAGAGGAGATATATCGCCTCAGTTACAAAGCTCGACACAAAGAAACCATCGTCTTCCTCCGGCTGATCGAATCGAAGCCGGTGCATGTCGTCCCAGCCGCCAAAGAATCTTTTTTCGAACCACCGCATGAGCTGCGTCAAGGGGCGTCCCGTGTGGCGGTCGATGCGGGCGAGGACATTGAAGCATCGCTGGTAAAAGACTGAGGGAAAGATGGTCTGGTAGAGCTTTGCATGGACGAAGCGCTCCTCATCCAATGCCATCAGCCGCTGGATCAGAGTGGTGCCGCTTCTGGGAGGGGCGACGATGAAGACCGGCTCCCGCACTTCCTGGCGAAGAAAGCCCCGGAACAGAATGCGATCCAGCAACCGGCCAAAAGCAATCACAACCCACATCAACCAGTAGATTACGGTAAAGAAAATAACGTAGGCCCAGCGGCGAACACTGAATTTGGACTTGCACAAGGCCAAGTATTCGGCCCGAAAGAACAAATCTAGATTCGTATACATCGCAGTTGAACGACGATTGGTCCCATAATCGATTCCGTTACCTTAGCACGAGGCTGATTGAGACCAGAATGATGTTTGTTTTTGTCCTGGAGACGCCAATCGATTTATGACGCTGGTTGATGCTCTGAAAGAACGGGAATTCCGACAATGTGACTTTGGTCCCACGCGCGCGTCTAGACGCCGCTTCGCGTACCAAACACAATAATATCCATAAAATCAGAGGAGATCGATGAAAATTTCTCGCCAGCCGATGGCCCCGGGTTGGGACGCCGCGATCGAATATAGTACCCGGCTCCAGGTTTCATATCACAGCGTGCAGGAGAACTCCTGGCCACAAGACAACGCTGACCGGATGCGAGTGGAGACCGGCGCGTCGAGAACGAGAACCGTGCCAAGGTCCTGCAGTACGGTTGCGCTGACTCCACGAGTGAATCGGGATCGTTTGGTTCACCGGCCCGAGAGGCAGACATGCATTGCGGTCGAACTGCTCACACTCGGCGCTTTTTGGTCGGTCTGCAGCATCGAAAGCGTCTTGTCGTCATAAACAATGACGGACCAGAAATCCTTCACCGGAATGTGCGGCGGCAGGTGCAGCTTATAGTTCTTTCCGCCGTCAAACGGATTGCCATTCGCGGCCGGAAGTCGCGGGCCGCTCTGGCGAGCGGCCCGCGTGGTTTAGAACCGAAACGACATCATTCGATGCCGAGGGCGGCTTTCTTCATGCCTTCTTCCAACTTCTTGACGTCCTCGGGTGATAACTGCGGCCGGTCGATCTTAATCGTCAGTTTGTTGAACTGGGCGGTCAGCGGAAACGGCGGCTTGTAGTCGGCATCGTTGATGCCGGTGAGCGTGTCCGAGCCGATGTCGAAGCTCTCGTCCCACTGGAGGATGATTGGGAGCGT
The DNA here is from genome assembly GCA_963819975.1 of uncultured Verrucomicrobiae bacterium. Lineage (GTDB taxonomy): Bacteria > Verrucomicrobiota > Verrucomicrobiia > Chthoniobacterales > UBA10450 > Palsa-1392. Next base: position 464,655 of record CAWFYE010000007.1, read on the forward strand.
TTTTTCCATCTTTTTCGTAGCGACCACTTTGCCGTCCACCTTCAGCGTACCAGTCCCGCCCTTGCCGATGCCGGAGAAGTTGTTGAACGCCATCGTGCCGACGCCGAGGCCGTCATACTTGAAGTCGAACTCCACAGTATGCTGGCCAGGCGCGAGCGCCTCCGGAGCTTCCCACTTGATCCACTCGAGATTGAGCATGTTCCAGCAGAACACCGGCTTGCCCTTGAGCAGATAGAAGCCCCAGCCGGCGAAACGCCCGCCGGAAGTAGCGATCATGCCCTCCGCGCCGCCTTCTGGCACGGTGATGTCGGCCGTGAGCGTATAGGAGGTGTCGAGCAGATAGGGCGCATCGCCCTGTGGAACGCCGGTCATCGATCGCGTGTAAACCAACTCGCTATGGCCGGCGGTGAGGCTCGGCCGCTGGGCAGCGACGCGCGCGCCGACCGACGCGTCCAGCGGGAAGACCTGATACTTTTTCGCTTCCTCGACGAACATCTTGCGCATCTCCTTGACCTTGTCCGGATGCTGCGCGGCGATATCCACGGACTGATTCCAGCTCTTACTCAGGTCGTAGAGCTGGAACACCTGGTTGTTGAGCGGATCAATATTGGCGGCACCGAAGGCGTCCCACGGCGCGCGATCGACCTTGGTGCTCAAGAGCCAGCCGTCGTGATAGAGCGCCCACTGGCCCATCATCTCAAAATACTGGGTGAGATGCCGCGAAGGCGCCTTGGCATTGGCGGCGTCGAACGTGTAGGAGAAGCTTGTGCCCTCGATCGGCTTCTGCTTGATGCCGTCCACCATCTCGGGCGCGGAGATGCCGGTGGCTTCGAGCAGTGTCGGCACGACGTCAATGTCGTGGATGAACTGCTCGCGCAGGGCTCCCTTGTCCTTGATGCGCGCCGGCCATGAAACGACCATGTTTTGGTTGGTGCCGCCGAACCGGGAGGCATTCTGCTTGAACCAGTCGAACGGCGTGTCAAACGCCCACGACCAGCCCGCCGACATGTGGTTGTAGGCGTATTCGGTGCCCCAGGCATCGTAATATTTCATCTGCACATCCACGGGAACCGTGACGCCGTTGAAGAACGCGACCTCGCTGAACGTGCCCAGCGGACCGCCTTCAGCACTGGTGCCGTTGTCGCCGTTTTGGTAGAGGATGAGCGTGTTGTCGAGTCTGCCCAGGTCCTCGAACGCCTGAATCACGCGGCCGATCTCATGGTCGTTGTAAGCCACATAGGCGGCGAACACCTCCACCTGCCGAATGTAAAGCTTCTTGGCCTCGGGGGTGAGCTTGTCCCACGGCGTGAGGATGTCGCTCGGCCACGGCGTCAACTGTTCGTCCTGCGGAATCACGCCGAGCTTCTTCTGGTTCGCGAAGATGCGCTCGCGCAACTTCTCGTAGCCGTCGTCGAAGAGATGCATGGCGTGGATCTTGTCCACCCACTCTTTCGTCGGGTGGTGCGGCGCGTGTGAGGAGCCAGGCACGTAGTAAATGAAAACCGGCTGGCTGGGATCGGTCTGGTGAATCCGATACATCCAGTCGATGGCGTCGTCGGCCATCGCAGTGACCAGATTCCAGGAGGGCTCTTTGCCGGTGACTGGCCAGATTTCCGCCTTGGGATCCGAGCGATCCATCTTCAAGGTGCCCTCGTGACCAAGAAACGGGTAAATCTGCGTGGTATTGCGGAAGAGGTTCGGCTCCCACTGGTTCGCGTCGCCGCCGACGAAACCGTAGAAGTAATCGAAGCCCATGCCGGTCGGCCACTGGGTGAACGGACCCACCTGGCTGGCCTGGTAGGTCGGCGTGTTGTGGTCCTTGCCAAACCAGCTCGTGGCGTAGCCGTTGTCGCGCAGAATGCGTCCGATGGTCGCGTTGTCCGTGCCAATGACGCTGTTGTAGCCGGGGAAGCCGGTGGCCTGCTCGGAAATCACGCCGAAGCCAACCGAGTGATGGTTGCGCCCGGTGATGAGCGCGGCGCGCGTCGGCGAGCAGAGCGCGGTGGAGAAAACCCGGTTGTAGCGCAGACCGTTCTTGGCAATACGGTCCATGGTCGGGGTCGGGATAACGCCGCCGAATGTGCTCGGCACGCCAAAACCGGCGTCGTCGGTCATAATTAGCAGGACGTTGGGCGCGTCTTTGGGCGGTACCACACGCGGCGGCCACCACGGTTTCGATTGGAGCGCGTCTTCCTTGATCACGCCACCGAATTTCGGAGCGGGCGGAGGGAGTTGCTTTCCGCTAATAGTGGTCGTGGCACTGGGCGAGCCGAGCTCGCCTGTGGTTTGCTGGGCAGTGGCGGAAGGCATAGCCGCCGCAATCGCGACGACCAACATTCCTTCGAGGATACGGTTTTTTATGGTTTTCATACGGTTAATGTCGGAAGTCCAGGAGGGTGCTTTGCATTCATCTGCTTCTTGGAGTGCCCGGACGCTGCCCGAGATTGTCAGCCGCGCCGTCCCTTCGTCTATTGGACTTTGGTCGTACAAGCAAGCTCCTCTGCCTTCCCCGACTCGCACAGGTCGGACTGTATTTGCTGTGATCTTGTCTAGAATGCGGCAACGCGCTGCACCACCCAGAACATCGCAATTGAACCGATGGCATAAGGTGGAATCAGCTCCGCCCAGCGCGGCAGGCGCAGTGGAATCCGCCTAACGAGTGCGATGCAGCTCAATACCACCGCAATAAACGCAATCTGTCCGAGCTCGACTCCAACATTAAAGAAGAACAAGGCAGCGGGAATGTGATTTTGCGGCAGTCCCACTTCGCTTAGCGCGCCGGCGAAGCCGAACCCGTGGAGCAGGCCGAAGCAAAACGCAACGATCCACGGTGCCTGCGCGGCGATTCCACTTCGTCCTTGCCGCCGATGAAGAATCTCGGAGGCCACGAAAACGATCGAAAGTGCAATGGTTGCTTCTACTGGCTTGGAGGGGACATGCACGAACCCAAGCGTGGCGAGGGCCAGCGTGATGCTATGGGCCACGGTGAAGGCAGTTACCGTTTTGAGAAGGCGAACGGTGCCATTGGTAATGATCAGGAGAGCGAGGACAAAGAGAAGATGATCGATGCCGAAGCCGATGTGCTCGATGCCGAGCAGGGTGTAACTGGCCGCGACAGAGGTCAAACCGCGCTCTCCGGTCACTTCCATCCAGGCCTTCGACGGATGAACCAAAGTGGTCGACTCGCTTCCGTCGAGCAGATGAACCCGCGCGAGTACGTCGGTGATTGTCGCTTGTAAACCGACAAACTCGATTCGCTTTCCGCCGAGGCCGCCGGGGCCGGTTTGGATGGTCCGGCGTTCGAGGAGCGAATCGGATAGCTGCTGCGTCACGGGCTCCCCAACGTTGCGTACGCCATCCGGGAGCTTCAGAGCGACCGGCAGCTTCATACCGGAGAGAACGGGCGTCCGCCAAAGCACACTGTAATGGTTCGGTGCGGTTTCCTTGATCTCCAAATAGGCCGGCCGCGACTCGTGCGCGGAGGCAGTGGTGGCTAATCCGGCCAGGGTAAGGCTGAGGCCCAGCAAAAGCGCACGCAGGTTGATCTGGCGGCGGCGCTTTCGGGACATGGCGGCGTTCATGGCGCTTCTTTTTTCGCTCCTGATTTGTCGGCCGCCGCATCCTCCGCTGCCTTCGCAGGCAAGATGACCTTGTACTTCGCCCGCATCACTCGGTAGGCTTCCTTTTTGAACTCTGCGCGCTGGTTCGCCACCCACTGCGCTTTTACTTCGGCCTCGACCTCCTCGAACTCCGGCACGCGACCTGGCGTCAACGCGTCGATGAAGACCAGGTGCCACCCAAAGCCCGATTCGATCGGGCCGGACCATGCGCCAGGCTTCTGCGCGAAGAGGGCCTGCGCGAACTTCTCACCGAAGACGCTTCCGACTTCCTCCGGCGTGCGATCGGCATACGAATCCTGGTACATGAAACGCTCGCCGAGCGCGACGGCTTCAGGCGCATTGACCGCCAGGTCTTTCGCTTTCGCTAGGGCATTGCCCGCGGCTTCCTGGGTTTGTTCGTGGTGTTTGTCGAATGAGAAGTAGAGGTGACGGAAGGTAATGCGCGGCGGAAAAGCAAAGTCTTTGGGGTGCGATTTCAACCACGCCTGCAGCTCTTCGCGGGTCGGTTCGCGCAGGGAGGACAGATCTTCGGCGAGAAAATCCATCTTTTGCGCCATGCGCCGTTTGACGATGGTGTCGTCCTTATCGAGTCCCATTGCGAGCGCTTCGCGATAGAGAACTTCCTCGCGAATCTTCGCCTCGACCAAGGTTTGCATCTGCGTCGCGTTTGGTTCCGGTCGGCCCTGCGCCCGCCAGGTCACGACTAACTGCAACAGGTCGTCATCAGTGAGGACGATTTGCTTCTGGGTGGCTGCCGTCGGTTCGCGGCTACGCCAGGCACTATATGCAAACAGCAATGCTCCAATGAGCAAAAAATGCAGCAACGGTTCACGCAACCAGCGGCCTAAGACCGAACGCGAAGCTCGGACAGGTCTCACCTCGACAGCAATAGGTTCCTTTGTCGAAAGTGTCGGCATGGAATTGAACAGGAGCTAACAGAGGTCACGGAGGGTTGGGAAGGATTGCCTCTTTGCGCTTCTCCATTCAAAGACGCCGGAAACCTGATTCTTCCCCTCTCTCCGTTCCCTCCGTTTCCTTCTGTTCGAATCAGCTCAGCGCTTCACCGCTTCGAGATTGACGATGGTTTCCGGCACCGGGATGACCTCGTAGTTCGCGAAGCCGAACTCATCGCTCCGCGCAAAGAGCGTCTTATCGCCAGACTTGTAAACGCTCCACGAGAGCGGGCCGTTGCCGAATTCTTCGACCACCTTGCCGCCCTTGATCTCATACGCCGCTGGCAAGCCCTGATAGGAATCCTGTTTGGCGAAACCGAAGTGTGTCGGTTGGTTGTCGCGCGGATTGATGTTCCAGAAGGTCCGCTGGCCGTTCTTCTGCCAGACGATGCGGAAGATCGAACCGGTGACGTTGTTCTTCAGCCAGATGTTTTTTTCCACGATCAGGGCCGTCAATGCGGCATCGTCGAGCGGAGAGACGCCCTTCTTTTTCAAGTCGGCAATGCTGACTCCACCTGGTTTCGCGGCTTTCTTCGCCTCGGCGGTCGGGGTGAACCAGATGGGCGAACTCCAGGCGCGTTCCTCCACCGTGGCCGGCACATTTTCCGGTGGGAGGATGCCCACTTCCTTGGCCTGAATGGTCGTCCAGCGCGGGGTCGGGATTTCGAGAACTCGCGCGTAGTAAAAGGCATCGACGGTCGGGTCGAATTCAGGATCGGTCCAGACGGTCTTCAATTCCACCGAGCCGATGCTGTTCGTGTAGCTGGCGTTTTTCAGGTCTACAGTCGAGCCGATTGCAGGGACCCGGCCGGTGATGAAATCCGGCTTGCGGTCGCCTGCCCAAACCACGTCAAAGATCTTTTCAAAGCTCTGGCCGCTCTTCGACCAGCCTTTGACGATCTGGACGCGGTCAAGATTTCCGGAGGTTGGATCTTTCACCGCCCAGACCAGGAAACTCGGCGCCGCGCCGGCCTTCGGTGCGGGCAGATCGCCGCCCATCGGCACGCCTTTGGAGTAGGCATCCTTGACCCAGTCCTTTGCGTCCAAAGCCTGTGGCGCATAGTCGAAGCCACCGAAAAACCGCACCTTAATCCGTGGGCCACTGGTCGCGAAAGTCTCCTTGCGTTTCATGCCCTCGAAGAGCGAAGCCCGCGTGTTTTCCTCCGCCCAAATCGCGGAAAGGCCCGCGGGATTCATGAGGCGAATGTCGCCGCCGGCGAAGATATGACCGGCCATGCGTTCCTTCAGCCCGCCGTCTTCCAGTGCGTGGCCACCGAAGTAATTGTCCTGGCGATACGGTGCCGCGCCGTTGTGCGAGTCCGAGCCAGCCACGATGCCGGTCTTGTAGGGATTGTACCCCTTGGTGTCCTGCATCGTGAGGCCATTCTTGAGAGCGTCACGAAGATAACTACCGGGGATTTTCGGGAACCGCCCCTGCGGATCGCCCAACAGGTAAGACATGATTTCGTAGTTGGCGAATTCGTCATTGGGCGAAAGCAGCGGGTGCGTTTCCGATTGCCCCTTGATCTGCTTGATCTCGATCAGCGGTTCGTTGCGCATCCGCGACTCGGCCCACGCCTGATCGATTGGACGACCCTTAAAATCGACTTCCGTCGGATACATCAGGCCGTCGGAGACGTTGGCGTTGTGCGAGATGGCGAGGAGCTCGATGCCCTGCTTGCGCTGCTCGTCCATCCAAGCCCAGAGATCTTCCGGCGCCTGCGAATCGAAGGAACTGAACGGCATCTTCGGCAGGTGCGCGGAATCCTTGAAGAAGATGTTCCGGTGCAAATTCGCGTTGTTCGGCGTCGAGGTCCATTCGTAGGAATTGAAGGCGGTGAACTTGCCAGGCTCGTTGGCCGCATCGGCGGCGGCGTTATTCTTGTCCCAGACCGATCCCGCGAGCGCGGGCGCGACGAGTTCGGGGATCGGCTTGTTCGTGATCATGGTCTGGCTAAGGAAAAGGTAGATTCGCTGAACATCAGCCTTGTCATGCACAACCAGCTTTTTGCCCAGCTCCGTTTTGCTCAGCGGCGAGCCGGGGGTGTTCGCCACCTGGATGACGCCAACATATTCGGAGTGATCGGTTACGCCCATCCAATCGAGCGGCTGTTTGATCTTCATTTCAAAGCCGAGCGCGTGCTTGAGCGGCTTACCCTTGGCGTATTCGTAGGCTTCGGCGGGCGTGCTCTTGGTGTCGCCGAAAATGAAGGCGTCAAACGACCAACTCGTGTGGAGATGGGTCTCGCCGTAGTAGGCTTCCCGTTCCGGGTTGGGCGCGGCTACCACGAGCGGCGATGCGGTTAGCAATAACGTTGCACTGGCGCCGAGCGCGAAGGCGAAAGCAGCTTTTGGTTTTTTCATAATCTTCTTCTGGATATATTTGAAACCTGAGCGAAACCGCGAGGCGCGGATATTGGACTTTGGTCGTACCCGTCGAGAACACTCGAACCGCTCCTTGGCGCGCCACCTCCGATGACTTACTTGTCGTGCCGATGCTTTTTCTTGTGCTTGACCGCTTTTTCGTCCACGTCGAGCGCGAGCTTTTCAGAGCTGCCTTCGGCGCGGTCTTCCAGGTCGGCGAAAAGGCCCTCGTCAGAAAGATCGAGGGGATGGGAGTTTTCCCAGTCGTGTTTAGCCACTTTGTGCAGACGCTCGACGATCTCGTCGTCGTAAACTTCGATCGCCAGCTCGCGCCGATCGTCGAAACTCCCCGGCGCGAGATTGATTGAGCCGATAATCGCCCGCACGCCGTCGGCCAGGAGCATCTTGCCGTGGAGCTTAAGGCCTTTGAGTTTGTGAATCTTGATCCCGACGTCGTCCATGATGCGAAGACCGCCGACGCCTTCGACCAGCTTCTCCTTTTTCAGAGAATGCGGCGGACGCGCCATGATGTGAACCTTCACACCGCGTACCGCAGCGCGGACGAGACGCTCAATGATGACGGAATCCTGGTAGCGCTCGTTTTGCACGAAGAGCGTATGCTTGGCGTCGTCGATCAGGCGGGCGATGCGTTCGCGGCCGTTTCCGCGGCACCAGATGAGGTGGGCGTTCTCGGGATTGAATTCCTCCCGATTCCAGTCGGCCTCAAAGCCAGCGATGACTTCGTCGACCTCATGTTTGTGTGAGGTGACGATCGCATAGTCGCGGGTCACGGTGAGATTTTTTGTTTCCCAGTTGAGCGATTTTACAAAGGCGGTCTCATCGTCGAGCACGAGGGATTTCTCGTGCGTGATACCGAAGTCAGGATTGCTATCCTTGACCTCGATCCCGGCCTTCTCGAGCGCACTGCGCGTTTCCGCGTTTTCTTCTTCGCCGCTGCGGCGCGCGGGATTGAGCATGACGCGGACCTTAAGTCCCCGGTCTTTTGCGTCCTTCATCGCCTTGATCAGATCGGGGTCGGAGAAGATGAACATCTTGACTCGAACGGATTTCTTTGCGGCGTTAATTGCGTCGATGATCGGCTTTCCGGTATCGTCGGGCAGAACGATGATGGAGCGGTGAGACATGGTGTGGGCGAGTTAGATGATGAGCTAGGCGGCGGGCGTGGAGCCGGCCTGGATGCGGTAAAGGTCGGCGTAGATTTCGTTGCGGGCAATCAATTCGTCATGAGTCCCTTCTTCGGCGACGTAACCGCCTTTGAGGACGACGATCTTGTGCGCGTCGCGAATCGTGCTGAGGCGGTGTGCGATGGTGATGACAGTACGGCCTTCCATTAATCTCTCGAGGGCCTCCATGACGACCTTCTCCGACTCAGTGTCGAGCGCGGCGGTTGGCTCGTCCAGGATAAGAATGGGAGAGTTACGGACGACAGCGCGCGCAATGCCAATGCGTTGCCGCTGACCTCCCGAGAGCGTGAGACCGCGTTCGCCGACGAGCGAATCGTAACCATGGGGCATTTGCGAAATGAATTCGTGCGCATTAGCCATCTTCGCGGCTTCGATGATCTCCTCCGGCGTCGCGTCGGTCCGGCCGTAGGCGATATTCTCGCGAATGGTGCCAACGAATAGCACGGTTTCCTGGAGAACGAAGCCGACCTGGTTGCGCAGACCGTGGAGTTTGTATTCCGCGACATCTGTGCCATCAACCAGCACACGACCTTGTGTGGGATCGTAGAAGCGTGGGATGAGCGAAAGGATCGTCGATTTGCCGCCGCCAGTCGGGCCGCAAACGCCGACGCGCATTCCGGGTTTGATCGTGAGGTTGATATCGCGCAGAACGGGCGCGGCAGGGTCGTAGGCAAAGGCGACGTGCTCGAAAGCGATTTCGCCCTTCAATTCGCCAGGATCACGCGCCTCGGGCTTTTCCGGAATGATCGAATCGGCATCGAGGATCATCTGAACACGATCGAGCCCGACCGCAGCCTGGGCGATGGCATTGGTCATCTTCGCGAGGTCCTGAACCGGCTTGAAGAACTTGTTCAAGTAAGAGAGGAAGACAGTTAGAGAACCGATGGTCATGGCGTCGCTTAGGATCAGCCCCGCGCCGCGCCAGAGGACGAAGGCAACACAGCACGCGACCGTGACCGACACGATAGGCGAGAGGAGCGACTTGACGCGCCGCGCCCGGAGCGAGGCTTGCACGGTCTGCAAGCTCACGGCCTTAAGCCGATCCTCTTCCGAATCCTCACGCCCGTAGGCCTTGACCGAGCGCTCGGATTGCAAGCCCTGTTCGACAACGCTGACGATTTCGGCCTGCTGTTTGCGCACTTCGTGGGTCGCCTTTTTTACCGCCTTCTTGAAGTGCGAGATAAAGAAGAGGAGCGCTGGGGTGACGACGACGACGATGAGTGCGAAGTCGAAGTTAAGGTAAAGCATCACCCCGAGCATCCCGAAGATGGTGAGCGCATCGACGAGAATGCTGAGGAGGGCGGTCGAGGCGAAGCTTTGGATTGTACTCACATCGGAAGTGATCGTGCTCACCATGTTGCCGATTTGATGGTTGTCGTAATAACTCAGCGAGAGCCGCTGGAGATGGTGATAGAGCTTTTGTCGAAGGTCATTCGCGACGTATTGCGCGACGCTCTCGGTAAAATAGTTGTCGATGTAACTTGCGACGGCGCCAATCGCGGCGATCAGGATCGCAGCAAGTGCGGCCACCCCCGCCAGGGCCAGGGTGTGTTCTCCGGAGGAGAAGTCGCGCAGCCAGGTCAAAAACTCGGGCAGCTTGTGTTTCCCGACGGCATTGTCGATGATGATCTTGAGCGGCCAGGGTGCGGCGATGCTCATGGCCGTCTCGATCAGCATGGCGAGGAAAACCACGATCAGCCATTTGCGGTACGGATGGACCAGTTCTAGGACGAACCGGAACATGCTTTTGGAAGCGGCTCCTTTTGGCGGAAGAGGCGCGATTACGGCAGCGGTATCGGTTGCATCACTCATTTTTGGCGGTGTGGCGAGTTAGATTGCCGGCCGATGTCCCGCTGTGCTTAGATGACAAAGTCATTGTTGTCTTTCCGAAGTTGACTTCCGCTCACGTGACGACCTGCCGCAGGATTCGAACTCGAGCAGCGCAATCTCGAGACGTTGTCACGGTCTGAGAGTATCTACCTGTTAGAAGCTAAAGGTCAGGCCAAGCTCCGGGCCATAGTACCAGCCTTGGATGTTGCCCTTGTTATTCGAGCCGAGATTCTGCCACTGACCGCGAGCGCGATAGCCAAAATCGAGAGAGGTGTTGCGCATGATTTGCCAGGCGATCGCGGTCTCAAGTTCGCAATCCCAGTTATTCGAATCGACAAAGCCAAAGCCGCCGACGTCGCCACGGAGGATGGCATGAAGCTTCGGGCCCAAGGTCCAACTGCTCTTCAAGCCAATCATCGGCTCGATGAAAGCGCGGCCGCGGCTGGTGTTGAAATTGATCACCTGCCCGATCTCACCCGGGTTGGCTGATGCCTGAATTCTGATTGTGCCATCAATGGAATTGGTCAACCAGTTGACCCGACCGCCGCCATAGAGCACGAAAGAGACATTGGAAGTCGGGCCCAGGGGAGCGGTTCCGAGGACAAACTGCGGTCCGAAACTGACCTGCCCGGTCCCAAAACGATCGGTCACGCTGGACGATGCGGTGATGTCGACCCGGTCGCGGAAGATGAGCCTGGAATCGCTGTTGTTGGCCGTGTCTTTGCCGAAAATCCAGTAGCCATCAAGGAATCCACCCCAGCGCCCTTTCATCGCCTCGAGGCGCCCGGCGATCGAAAGCACGTAGAAGTCGCTGCTAAAGTTGCCGAGCGTGTCCCACCACGGCTGGACGACGGAAAAGTCGCCTCCGATCGTCCGGTTGCCGATCGTCACGTTGGGCAACGAAATGTCGGCATTGACCGTCGGCAGCCAAACATAGGGAGTAAAGGTAACCTGCCATTCGTCCTGACTGAGCGGTTTGGTTTCCTGCTGGATGGGAATCTCCTTTTCATCCTGTCCGGCATGGCCTGAGGTAATGCAAAGACAGAGGGATGTGCTAACGAGTGCTGTCAGTATCGATTTCATTGTCTGATGGGTATTCGTCTCCCTAACGTTCTCAATCAAGTCTCATGATTTTGGAGCCTTGGATTCCCATCCCGGCCATCAGGCCTTTTTGATCGAAGGTGAACGCATAAATTCCGCTGTGCAGGGTGTCGGTGGAAAAGGTTTTGGCCATCCCCTGATCAACCAATACGACACTGGGCCCGGTGCCGATCTCCCATCCCCGGGTCTGATTGATCCAATCGACCGCCTTCCGATTCATGAAAAAGAGTGCGTAGCCAAATTTCTGGACTCCGGCCTGCAGGCCGTAGGAGGCGGCAAAGGTGCGATAGTGTCCGGTGCGTTCACCATTCACAAAAAGGACACCATCGCCTCCCTGTCCACCAAAGATGAACCCCGCCTTTACGACATCCGGAAAGACAAGCACCGCGACGGCTTTTTCGGAGGCTCTGCGGGCGGCCGAGTTGTGCTCAACCAGCCGTCGCAGCGCAGCACGCGATTCGCTGGTCAACTCGTCGGCCGATGCAGTCGAGATTGCGAGCGACGCTGCGACGGCAAGGAGGAGGGCGGCGAACCCGAATTTTGATTTAGTGGTCATGTTGCGTTCTTTCGTTTCTTCTCAGGATCGGCTGATGTGACAGCCTGCTCTTATTTGGCGTAGGTTCCGGGAACTGGTCCCGGCTTTGGTTTGGCGGTCGGATAAAGGAGAGTGAAGTTCAAGCGTGCGCCCCAGGTCGGGCCGTAGCGTGGAGTGTCGGCGTAATATTTCCCCCCAATCTGGATGCTGACCGGTTGTTTCCCGAGCTTCAGGATCTGGCTGATTTGCACGATAAGTGGAATTGTCCATTGCTCGCCCTCGGCCGCCTCCCAGTTGGCTGTCATCTCCGAACTCACAGTGAAGGTGGTATGAGTTTTGGTCGTGTAGGCAACGAAAGGCTGGAGATACATCTGGCTGACATTACTGCGATGTTCCTCTTCGACCACCGACCAGAGCTGGTTGACCAGCGCGCCCGCAGTCCAGCCTCCCGCCTGTTTCAACACGACCGCGGTCGGTCCGATCGAGAAAGTTCCAGTGCCGAGGAAGGGATGCGTTCCTGTGGGATAGAGGAAGACCGGCCCGACGCCCCAAACCAATCCGAAAGGTCCCGGTTTTTTTGGCGAGAAGAAGAAGCTCTGCGTCGTATCGCTCAGGCCCCATTGGAAGCGATTTTGGGGTGGACTTCCCGGCGGTGGATTGGCGGTATAGAAAAGATCATATTGCGAAACGATCGGCAGAATCGTCCGCACGATGACATTCCAATCCTTGCTCAGCGAGATGGGAATGACAGGCTGGATGTTAAGCGTAAATTTATAGCCGTCGCCGGTCGGTCCATAGCCCCAGTCCTCATTTGCCTGAAACGGAACGCTAATCAGCGAAGAGATGGGATTCGCCAGTTGCTTGGCGAGTTGGTCGGCTGGATCTCCACCGGCCTCTGCTTCTGCGGGTTCGCCGGTTGCCATTCCGTCTGCGTTCACCTTTGGGGATTCCGCGGCGGAGACGAATTGAAGAGGCAGAAAAATAATTGTCGCGAGCAGACGTGCAATCTGTCCTGTTTTCATCGAGGCTAATCTGAGGAATTCGAGAACGAACGAATATGGGACCTTAGTCCCATGCGAAGGAAGCTGGCGCGGATTTCGCCCCAAGGGCCGTCGCGGCGGTCTAGCCAGCTGCCGCCTTGCAGACGAGCTGGAGGAAGGCCTCGTCGTCGAACGGTTTTGAGAGGAAACCGAACGCGCCCGCCTCGAATGCCGCCTGACGAACGGAGGGATCATCCCGTCCGCTAATGAAGATGATGCGGGTTTCCGGCGACTTGTTCCGTAGAATCGCCTGCACTTCCAGCCCATTCATGTCGGGCATCCAAACGTCGAGAATAGCTACCCGACATGGCGCCCGCCCGACGTTGGAAAGAAAGTCTGCGGGATGGCTGAACTTTTCTACCTCGAAGCCCTCCGATTTGAGCAGGCGATCCAGGGCCTTGAGCATCGAAAGATCGTCATCGAGGACGCAAATCGAGGCCTTCTCGAAGGCGCACATCTTAAAGTTCGCTTCGGCGAAGGCTTTTGGAGGATAAATTACAGTTGGCATTATCATGCAAGCGGCGGCGCCAGTTTCGGATATCTGGGCGGGGATAGACATGGGACCTTGGTCCCACATAGCCGCGGGGTCCCGACATACGGCGTCGCTCCCTTTGATTCGAAGGGCGGCCAGCGGCCAGATGCCTGCGCCTAAGCCGCCGCCGACTTCGCTTCCGCTACTTCTGGTAGGCAAATCGTGAAGATCGCGCCGCCATCATCGCAATTCTTTCCGGAAAGTGTGCCGTCGTGCGAGTCGATGATTGTGCGTGCGATCGCCAGTCCCATTCCGGTCCCGTCCGTCTTTGTAGAGAAGAACGGATCGAAAAGTTGATCGATAATTCCCGGCGGAAAACCGTGCCCACTGTCGCGCACACTCACGCAGACTTGCCCGTCCTCCACACGCTCGGCCCGAATGACGACCCGGCGGCCGTCGGGGCGGACGACGCTGAGCGCTTCAAAGGCGTTCAACGTCAGGTTCAGCAACACTTGGAGCAGTTGCACGCGATCGCCCAGTACGACTCCCGCATTCGCATTGATCTCCGCGACGAGAGTGACCTGTTTGGCCGTCGCATCCGCCCGCACGATACGGAGCAAATCGCGGACGATTTCGTTCATGCTGACGAGCGAACGGACCGATTCGCTCTTGCGCACCATGTTACGGATTCCCTCGATCACTTGGCGCGCGCGGTGCCCGTCCGAGATAATATCGGCGAGTAATTCCTGCAGCTCCTCGGTTCCCAGTTGGCCTCGGGCCAGCATCCGTTGGCCGGCGTTGGCATTCGTCACCATCGCGCCGAGTGGATTGTTGACCTCGTGCGCGAGGGAGGCCGCCAGCTCGCCCATCAAGGCGAGACGCCCGACTCGCGCCAGCTCCATGGATTGAAGCTCGTGATCCAACTCCGCCTGCTTGCGGTCCGCGACATCGAGACATGAACCGATGTAACCAACGAACCCGCCGGCGGCATCGAAGCGCGGCGTGCCGGTATCCAGAACCCATCGGTATTCGCCATCCTTGTGCCGCAAGCGGTATTCCATCGTAAACGGCTCCCTCGCATCGAACGCCCTTTCGTAGCCATCGAGGCAATGTTCGAGGTCCTCCGGGTGCACGCCTTCCGCCCAGCCATTGCCGAATTCCTCCGCTGCGGTGCGCCCCGTAAACTCAAACCAGCCTTTGTTAAAGAAATTACAGAGCTTGTCCGGACCCGACATCCAGATCATGACCGGCGCGGCATCCGCGACCGTGCGAAAGCGCGCTTCACTCTCCCGCAACGCTTCCTCCGCCAGTTTGCGCTTGGTGATATCACGAACCACGCCGCGCATCACAGTCGCCTGGCCTTGCGGATCAAATTCCACCCGACCATAGCCATAGATCCAGCGCGTCTCACCGCTCGGATGTGTGATGCGGTACTCGCTTTCATACTCGTCCTCGCATGCGAGCGCAGACTGGACAATTTGCTCAATCCGCTCGCGATCGTCGGGGCGGACACCTTCCAGTAGGGTCGAAAGGGCAAGCGGCTTCGAATCCGGTAAGCCGAAGAGCGTCCGGCCCTTCTTGCTCAACCAAAGGTGATCCTTTCGGATATCCCACATCCAAAGGCCAAGATTCCCGGCACTGGCCGCGAGATTCATCCGCACTTCACTTTCCCGGAGCGCGTCCTCGCTGATGCGCAACTGGCGGGCGGTTTGCCCGGCTCGCAGGATATCCTGGCCGAGTTCAAAGCCCATCGCCAAAATCACACCGAGGAATGGGAAACTGATCAGATAGGGCAATTGCAGCACTTGGGCGTGAATGAGCGCGGCAATGCCCGCTGCGAGCACGATAAAAAGGGTGATACTTCCCCCCACGACAGCCGCGCGTCGGTGGGCTTCCGTATTGCCTCGGCGCCAGAGCGTGAGTGAGGCGTCGATCACAAAAATGAGGACCAGGAGCGAGCTTAATTCGCCCAGATGCATCCAGGGATTCATCACCCCTTCCGGCATCGTAATTGTGTCTCCGAAGAACTGAAAGTGACGCAGAGCTGTGACCTCGCGGAAATTCAGATTCGGCGGAAAGGCAAAATTAAGAATGAGACTGACGAATCGCGTTCCGCAGGCGGCGATTCCAAGCCAGACGCGCCCGGTGCCGAAATAAGCGCGAACGAATCCGACAATCCCGACCACGACAAAGAAGACCGGCAGATGTGTCCATTGGACGGCCCGGCCGATCTCCCCGGTCGTCTGCGAGTGCATGACCCTCAACTCGCCAAGGGCGACGCCTGCGACACCGAACGCAGTGAGAGCGAAGAGTAAATTTTCCCAGGTCCGGCGCTTTACGCCAATGAGCAGATGCGGCAGCGCCATGGTCGCACACGCGCCGAAGACCAGGGCCCAAGTGAACGTGACCCAGCTCATGAACGTGGGTCGAAAGCGGACGATTCCATCAAATGCATCTTACGCGGCGTGCTCTCGTTGGGATGCGATAATGCACCGGCGACCGCGCGGAGTCGATCCCAAAAGGGCCACGCGGCATCCAAGTACCGCAGCAAAATCTGCGAATGAGAAAAGTGCGACCCTGGTCAGGGTATGGCCAGAACCTCGTCGGGAACGTCGAGCCATTCCGCTGCCTTGGCGCGTTCCGTAAATAGGGAAACCCCCAGCGGCGAATGGTCGGTCAGCAGCTTGTGCAGCCTGGTGTAATGAACCGTTGCCGGGCTCGTGACGTAAAAGGCAGATTTTATCGGCGGATTCGGCGCGTAGGTGAGACGCCGGTGCAAGGCGACTTCAAAAACAAACCGGAAGTTCAAATCCACCGCATCGAGCGCCGACAAGTCGGAGAAGCGATTGAACGGCTTGGTCGATCGCGCTTCGGCGGTCCCGATGAAGACGACAATCTCGTTCACGATCGCTTCGCTCAGAATGCCGCGCGGCTTCCAAAGAATGAGCGAGTGATCTTTGCGGAAAAAGACATGATCCGGAAGTTTCAAAGTTACCTCCTCGATTTTTGGAGTCTTCCTGCTGGTGAAGTCGCGGGCCGCCTCGTCGGCGGCCCGCGCATTTCATTGTCGAAGGAATCGTTTGCCTGCCGGAAAGGTCAGGCCGTTATCCGGTGATGGTTCAGCGCCAGCCCCAGCCGCGATATCCATACCAGCCGCCCCATGCGCCCCAGTTAAATGACGACATCTGGTTCATTTGCGCTGCCTCCAGGTTGTCATTGCTGATTTGCTTGGCCAGCCGAAGCTGCTGGTAGGCCTGATACTGGTCAAGTCCGCCAACGTAGGCCTGATTGTTCGCCGCATCGGGCAGGACGTAATACTGCTTTCCTTGATACGTGACCGGGGTCACTTTTCCGGCCGGCAGGGTGTTGAGGATGTTCTGTTGCTCCGCATTTTTCGGCGAAATAATCTTAAAGCCGGCGGCGATCGCCAGGTTTTCCTTTTCCTGGGTCTGCGTGGCGCAGCTCACCGCGAACGTGCCGAGCGCGATTACGGTGAGGAATTTCAGTGTGGTCAATAACTGTTTCATATCATTGGTTCTTTCATGTTGCGGGTTGTTTTAGCGAAAAGCGTAGGCCGCCGGTTACCCGGCGGCTGGCTTTTCAGGAAATGTAGAGAGGTTTGAACCGTCCACGAGCGTTTGTTTTGATGGCGTCTTCATCTCGCAACCGAGCGAACGCGTGAGCGGATGTGAATCGAAGGGACCTTGGTCAATTTTACGGGCTACGCCTATAAGACTTTAGGCCAATACCCTGATCTGGGCGCAAATATCACCGGAACACAATACTTTGTTTTCGAACATACAGAGCGAGTGTCGAGAAACAGAGTTCCGGCGAAAAAGCGGCGCGTAAAACTCCGGATTCAGGATGCTCCTGATCGAGCTCCTGCTTTCCGCCCGGAGAAAACTGGTCGTGATTACTCTTTTACCAGAACAATGGGTGTGCCCTTTCGAACTGCGATGAAAGAGTATGTTTTTCCAGTTTCAACCATCAGAGTGGCAGTTGAGGCTGCCTGATCCGCCAGATTAGGTACCGGCATGATACTGATGACGTGCTGGCCAGCCGTGAGGGATCCATTGTAGGTGTCGGCGACTCGGACGACTCCTGCCTTTTTCCCATCGATCGAGAGAAGGAGATCGACGCCGAGGTCGGCCTGGCGGTGCACAATGAGACGACCTCCGCTTTGGCTACTCGGCGCGTTCGTTGCGCCCGATTGATTCGTTTGACAGGCCGCGAGAGCGAGGCACGCGCACGCCAAGGCTAATAGATTTCTGCTCAATATAATCGGTTTCATGGTTGGTTCCTTCAGGTTTGCATCTTGTTGTTTACCCAAACTCAACATTGTTGGCAAAGGAATCTTGACGACTAAACAAGGCTATCTTTCGGTCTGCCTGGAGTCCGGTTATCGCAGCCCTCAGCCGTAGAAGCCGCCATAAAAACCGGGGCCCCAGGCGCGTCCCCATCCGTAGACGGCGCTTTGATTCAGTAGCGCGGCCATGAGGTTGTCGTTACTTGGTAACGCTTTGATGGCTAGAGCGTGTCCGGAACTTCGCATGGAGGGAGCGTAGAGGCGTGGGACGACAGGGCGTCCCGGACTGCGACGAGGAACTTCTCGTCGTCGAATGGCTTGGTGAAGAACGCTGTCGCTCCAAATTCCCGTGCGGTACGTTCCACGGCAGGATCTTTGCGTCCCGTCATGATGATCACCCGGGTCTCTGGCGACAGTTTCACCAGTTTCGTTTGCACTTCCAAACCGGTCATTTGCTGCATCCAGATGTCGAGAATGGCGACCGGCACCGAGTGGTTTTCTACGTGCGCGAGAAAACTCGCCGGTTCGTTGAAAGCGCGCACTACCAGGCCATCGGAGGCAAGCAAACGGCCGACCGCTGTGAGCATGGACTTGTCGTCGTCGACAAGACAAACCACTTCCGGAACCGTCGATTCGTTAGGCATCATGCGCTTTGCCCGTGGCCCGCATTCTTCCGCGGTTCCAACGCGCAAATAGCAGCCTAGTCTCTCTAGTTCCTTCCGATAGTGGACCTTAGTCCCATGTCGGAGCGCGCAGGTAATACGCCCGCCGCTTGTGACAAGCGCACGAGATCGGGAACCGAAGTGAGGCCGAGCTTTTGCATCACTCGGCCGCGATGGACTTTGACGGTCTTCTCGGCGGTTCTGAGTTCCCCGGCGATTTGCTTGTTGAGCATACCCATGATGACAAAGCGCAGGACTTCAAATTCGCGCGGCGTCAATTTCTCGATCCTGCGGCGCGCTGCGCGTCGCTCCATTCGGGTTTGCAGGATTTCCCCGGCCCGGGCGAGCGAACGTTCGACCGCTTCGATCAATTCGGTGTCGTCGAAGGGCTTCGTCAGAAAATCGATCGCGCCGTTTTTCATCGCCCTTTTGCAGGTCGGCACATCGGCGTGACCGGTGATGAAAACGATCTGCTCGCAATTTCCGCGCGCTTCGAGAGCCTTTTGCAAATCCAGGCCGTTCACTCCGGGCATTCGCACATCGAGGACGAGGCAGATCGGCCCATCGAACGGTTCGCGCGAAAGGTAATCCTCCGCCGAGGAAAACATCTCCGCGTCGTAACAGGCCGATTTAAACAAGCGCCGGAGCCCTCGCCGAATCGATTGATCGTCATCTACGACACAGACGAGCCGTTTGAATACACTCATGTAATCTTTTGTTCTTGTAAGGTGGCGGCCGCTGAAAGTCGAAACAAAAACTGCGTAGCGCCGTCGCAATTTTCGACGGCAGATCTTATCCGAATCGAGCGGTTTGTCGTCAGCAGGACGCGCCTCGGAGCGCGTCGCGCAAGCCCGACGTGCGCACGACTCGCCGGGCAATCGATGCTCGCAGGACGGTTTCCGACGCCCATATTTCCACGCCGTCTCTTGCCCGCGTCAATCCGGTATAGAGAAGTTCCCGCGTCAGGATAGGCGAATCGTTTTCCGGCAGAATCAGGAGCACTTTTCCGAACTCCGAGCCCTGGCTCTTGTGCACCGTCATGGCGAACGCGGTTTCGTGAACCGGAAGACGCGAGGGCAGCACGCGGCGGATGGTGCCGTCCGCGGATGGAAAAAAGACGCGCTTTTCGTTTTGTCCTTCCGCGTCCGGCAAGTTGATGCCGATGTCGCCGTTGAAGAGTTTGGTGTTGTAGTCGTTCCGGGTCACGATGACCGGACGGCCGCGGTACCAAATACCAACCTCGTCGAGCGACCCGGCGGCCAAGAGCGCTTCCTCGGTCAGGGCGTTCAACTGCACCACTCCCGCGGATCCATGCCGAACCGCGCACAAGATCCGGAACCCGGCGAAAAGTTGGAGGGCCTGGACCGGGTCGTCTGTTGCCAGATAATCTTGAAAACCGGTCGTGACCGCCATGCGGATCGCGGCGGGCAATCCCGGCGCGCTCGGCAAAGCTTTCCAAGTGACGTCGCGGTGCGTTTTGTCCCGCAAGACTCGAATGGCTTCGTCCGCGTCTCCGCGATTGATGGCCGTGACCAATTGATAAATGCCGCTCCTGCTCGGGAACCGATAGTTGCGCTGCAGCTCGACAATTGCGTCCTGGATTGGATTTTTCTGAGCCGCTCCACCGAAAGAAAAGGCGAGTTGCAAACCGGTGTCAGGCACCGCGACGACCGGCGGCTGATTGCAAATATCGCCAAGCACGTAACCGGCGTCGACCGACGCCAGTTGATCCTTGTCGCCGAGCAGAACCACGCGGGCGGCGGCCGGAATCGCCGCGAAGAGCTTTGCCATCGTAGCGAGATCGACCATGGAGGCTTCATCCACGATCACGGCATCGATGACCAAGGGGCGATTCGCGTCGTGCCGGAAATAGGGCGAATCGGGGATCGTGCCGAGAAGACGATGAATGGTCGAAGCGTCAGTCGGCAGCCGGGCGCGAATCTCCTCTGAACAATTTATGTTTTCCTTCGCGTTCTCGATCGATTCTTTCAGCCGCGCTGCAGCCTTGCCGCTGGGTGCGACGAGGGCGAGGCGGAGCGGCGTATCGCTTTGTTCGAGGAGCAACGCGAGAATGGCAATGACGGTTCTGGTCTTACCGGTCCCCGGTCCGCCGGTGATGACACTGAAATTCCTCGTTAGGGCATTGGCCGCCGCCATTCTTTGCCAGTCCACGTCGTCGGTTTTTGGAAAAAGCCGCTCGAGGCCGGCGTCGAGGCGTTTGCGATCGATCGCGGGCGGAGTCGCGTGCAGTCGGTCGAGAATCGCCCGGGCGAGAAAATCTTCGTATTCCCAGTAGCGCCGCAGATAGAGCCGATCCTGCGGATCGAGAATCAGCGGCGTGAAATCTCCCGGCGCGCCGACCACGCCCGTGGCGCGCAATTTTTTCGCCCACGCACTCGCTCTCGGCGCGCGCTCGAAGCCAAGAATTTTCTCCGCGAAAGGCTGGCCGGCTACTTCCCGGAGCGGCCAGCAAATATTCCCGCTCGCCTGGTGTTGACTAACGAGAAGCGCGGCGAGCTCTAGTTCGGGATCGGGTTTTGCCGCGACCCGATTCATGAAGTCCGCAAAATGCCGGTCGAGCGCGCCGGGAGATTGATCAGGCGCCATGTCCGAGAAGATCGCCCAGTGACTGCACAAATTTTGCGCTCGGCCGGGCCCGGTAGACCCCGAGCTCAGGCCGGCCCGGCTCGACGCCCCGGAGAAAAACATAACAGGCGCCGCCAAAGTTTTTTTCATAGGCATAGCCCGGCAGCCGCGCACTCAGGAAACGGTGCAGGGCGCCGACGTAGATGTGCAGTTGCAGGTTGTAGAACTTGCGCGCCATTTCCGCCGCCATCGCTTCCTCGGTGTAGCTTTCCAGGTCCGGGCCGAGCCAGTTCGATTTCCAATCGACGATGTAATATCGGCCATCTGCCTCGAAGACCAGGTCGATGAACCCTTTCATGAAGCCGCTCATCGGCTGGAATTTGAGACGCTTGTCCTGAAACAGGCGCGCCAGGTCCTCATTCGTTACATCCGCGATCGGGAAATAAAATTCCAGCTCCGGCAATCGCGCCGTCGTCTCTACCCGGGCGAGGGTCAACGACGGATCGTCCGCGCGGAGCGGTGCCGCCACAACCTTCCGCACCATCGTCTCCACGACCTCGTCGAAGCCCGGAATGCTAAAGGCCCGCAACTTTCGCCTAACGACTTCGGAGAGATTAGTGAGATCAGAAAAATTCAATTCCTCGAAAATGTGATGCAGGCAGGTTCCCGGCCCCGTTCCGCGCGGGAAAGCGAACATGCCCTGTAGCACCTGCTCGACTGCCGGCGTTTCCTCTTCCGCCGGCATGGTTTCGAGCGTGTCGTCTTCTGGCGCGATCGGTTCCAGTTCCTGGCCCGTGATCAGCTTGGTGAAGCTGGAGATTCCGTAGCTTCGGTCTAATTGGCGATGGAAAACGCGCGCCGCCAGATCGGCCGCCGCGCTCTTTTCCGGATGGTAAATTTCGCGGCTGGGAACAGGCAGGTCGGCCCGGGCTAACGAGGGTTCGCGCGCGAGCGCTTCGACTCCGCTTTCGCTCCATTTCCCGAGGAGATGCGCGGGGGCGGACTCCTGCCCGTACTTGAAATTCCCCCAGACGAGATAGGCGCGATGCCGCGCCCGGGTCAGCGCGACGTAGAGCGACCGAACCTTGTCGGCCAATTTTTCCCGGAGCTGGAGTTCTTTGTTTTTCTCCGTCCGCTCGAGGTCGAGAATCAGCCGGCCATCCGCGTGCACGACGACGTTGCTCTCCTTTTTCACCCACGGATTGCTCCAGGCAAACGGGCAAAAGACGATGCCATACTCGAGGCCTTTGCTTTTGTGCACGGTCACGATGCGGACGGCCGCTTCGTCCCGTTCCAGACGCACTTCGTATTCTTCGTTTTGAAACGACTCTGTTCGCATCATCTCCGCGAGGCGCTTGCGCAGACCGGTCATGCCGAGACGCGACTCTGTGCACATGCGATGGAGCAGCTCAGCCAGGTGCAGCACATTCGTTAGGCGACGCTCCCCGTCGGGATAACGAAGCAGACGCCGCCGGACATCCTGCTCGAGCAGAATCGTACGCAGCATCCGGATGAAACCGCCGTCGCGCCAGATTTGATGATAGCGCTGGAATTGCAGGACATGCCCTTCCCAGGCGCGCTCCTCTCGCTCGAGTGCATCAAGCGCGTCACTCGTTAGGCCGATGATTTCGGTCGCGAGCGCGGCGCGGACGCGCTTCTCATGCGCGGGCTCGACCACGGCCGCTAGAATCGTGGCTAAATCTTCCGCTTCCCGCGATTGGAAGACATTCGCCGCGCTGTAGATGACAGCCGGCACATTGCGTCGGAGCAATTCCTCCTGCACCTGCCGCGCCTCGTCATTCGTCGAAACAAGCACGGCAATATCCGGCGGTATGACCTGGCGCGCGCCGATCTTCGTCTCGCCATTCAGGAGACGTGCGATCTCATCCGCCACGAGCGCGGGCAGCAGACGGTGCGCGTCCTTGCTCGTGATCTCCGACTGCGCCAGCCAAAGCTGGAGCGCCGGCTCCTCCGCGCCCTCGATCGTGAGCGGTTCGTCATCCATCCGCCCCGCGGCTTCGACGGGTTGAAACGAAATGCCATCGAGAACAAACGCATCCGCGCGCAGGCGGAAGAGCGCGTTCACCGCCGCCACCATTCCCGTCTCCGAGCGCCAGTTTTTTGGCAGCGTGTAGCGCCGCGTGGCCGCGCGCGCCGCCTCGATGTAGGTGAAGACGTCCGCTCCGCGAAAGCCGTAAATCGCCTGCTTGGGATCGCCGATGAAAAAGACGGTCGCGTCGCTGCCTTCGTAGATGCGCTCGAAAATCGCGTACTGGATCGGATCGGTGTCCTGGAATTCGTCGATCAAGGCGGCGCGAAACCGCGTCCGGATGCTTCCTGCGAGAGCCGGTCCGCCCGCTTCGCCCAACGAGTCGTGCAGGCGCGTAAGCAGATCGTCAAAGGAAACGACGTTGCGCTGAATCTTGCGCCGCTTCATTTCTGCCCGCGCCCAGGAAAAAAACGAAGCCTGCAGACAAAGAAGCAGTTTTTGCTCGGCTTCGCCGAACTCCTCGCAGCGGTCGAAAAACTCGTGTGCTGGAGACGCACCCGCCCTTTTGCTGGTTCCCTTCGCAATCGCACTCGAAGCAAAGAAACCGATGCTCTCCACGCGTTCCATCGCGCCGCTGGCTTCGGGCCAGATTCTGTCCAACTCGGCCAAATGAAGCCTGACTAAATCGGGAAGATTGAAGGGGCGGATTGCCCATTTTGGATTTGCGAAGATCGCACGCACCTCCTCGCCCTGTTTTATCCAGAGGTCGCGCGCTTTCTCCCACGCGGTGGTCAAGGCTGTCCGAGCAGCAGCTAGCTGGTCACCGAGCGGTGGAATGACTTCGAGAGTCGGCTTGTTCACCAGGTCGTCCAGGTCGCGCAAAAGCGTCTCTGGCGTGATCCCGTTCTGAACGGCGGCCGCAGCCAGAAGCGGATTGCAAGCGTAGAAATGAGCGCGCCAGAAATCATCCACGATCTCGCGCAGGACGTGGCTTTGATCCGTGATCATCTCCGCATCGAAGAGTGCGCCGCTTTCGAAGGCGCGGTCCTTCAGCATCCGCTGGCAGAAGCCATGGATGGTATGGATCGGCGCTTCGTCGAAGCTCTCGAGCGCGACCCGCAGGCGCGCGATAGCGTCCGCATCCGCGCCGAAGCGGTTGAGCAGCGGTTTCACCAACTCGTTAGGCGAGTCGCCGTTTTGAAATCCCAGCAGCGCCTCGTGCAGAAGGCGGCGGATGCGATCGCGCAATTCCGCCGTGGCCAGTTCCGTGTAGGTCGTGACGAGAATTTCCCTGATCCCCAGGTGCTGCTCCAGGATCAAACGCAGGACGATGCCGGCGATCGTGTAGGTCTTGCCAGTGCCCGCGCTCGCCTCGATCAGGGTGCGCCCGGCTTCCAGCGGCGAATGAATGAGGTCGAACTTCGCGGGTGCCGTCATGCCAGTTCCTCCCGGGCGTCGAGCAACGGCTGAAAAATTCGCAGCGCCAATTCCGCCCAGGCTTCATCCAGGGGCTCGGGCACATTGCGGAAGGCGAGAGCGATATACGGGTTTTTGCTCTCGGGGTAATCGTTCCCCTGGCCGCTACCTTCCCATATCGACTGGGCCTTGCTCAGAGGGTCGCCGCCGCGCGCTGGCCGCTTCACGGTCAGCGTGGCAAAGGCGAGCGACGCCTTGGGGAAAAACGCAATCGGCTCTGACACTCCGCGCCCGTAAATCTCGAGGAGATCGAGGAGGCGGGCGCGGCAAATCTCGGGCGCGATCGCTGGGAAAAGCCAGGCCTCGTCCGCCATGATGAGACGGGTGGTGTTCGGCGCCGTGCAGTTGAGCGCAAGATGGAAAATCCAGTTGCGCAACAGGTCGAGCGGCTTCGCTTTCGTTAGGCGATAAGCCAGCAGGCCGGCCTTCGTCAGTCCCGGGATCTGGCCGGTCAGTCGCCAGGGCGGGAGCGAGAGATCGATCGGCGCGGGCTCCGCCAGTCGTCCGGCGGCGTGCGGCCTAACGAGTTCGGCAAACTGCGCCACCTCCTGAATGAGCGCGCGGTATTGGGCTGTGCCCGACTCTCCGGGCGGGAACTGGCCGCCCGCGCGCACCAGCGCCTCTTCCTGACTGAGGTCGGCCCCGACCAGGGATTTCGCGAGGAGATCCTGATCGATCTGGTAGCGGACCAGATTGCCGAGTGCGAACGGTTCCCGTTCCTCCAGCAACGCTTCCTCGTTAGGCAAACGAATCCCAAGCCGGTTCTTGAGCAGAAATTCCGCGGGATTTCGATAGAAACGAATGAGGTCGTCGAGTGTGACCGTGTGCTGCTCATTTTCTTCCCGCGGTGCGATCAGCCCCGAGAAAAAAAGTGGCGGTTCCGTGCGCTCCTCTTCCGCCGCGGTGCTGGCCCGGCAGTTCTCCGCCGAAAAACTGAAGAGCGGCGAACCCGCCGTGAAGTAGGCGGAATTGAAAGGCTGGAGCGGATGCGCTGTGACAAGCGCGGCGCGGGCCTCTTCGTCGCCAAGGTAGTCGAGTAGCTCACTTACTAACACCGACGGCGGTAACGCGCTCCCATCCTTCAACGACTGCCCGACAAAGCTGACGTAGAAAAGTTCGCGGGCCGAGAGCAGCGCCTCGAGAAAAAGATACCGGTCGTCATCGCGCGTCGAGCGATCGCCCGGGAGAGGCTTCAGCGTCATCAAATCAAAACCGAGTGCGGCCGACTTGCGCGGATAAGCGGTGTCATTCATCCCCACCAGGCAAATCACCTTGAACGGAATGCTCCGCATCGGCTTAAGCGCGCAGAAGGTCACGCGCCCGACCAGAAAACCCGCCCCTGAATCCGCCTCGCCCACCGTGCGGTGAAGATGAGCGAGGAGAACATCGAACGGCACCAGGCCATCGAAGCCTGTCTCGGCGCTGATCGTGCCTAACGAATCGAGCGCGCGCCGGATTTGCAGCAGCTCGCGGGCAAATTCATCTCCGGCCGCGAAGAAACGCTCCAATACTCTGCGCAGAATCCCCTGCCACTCAGACAGCGGGCGCGCCGTCTTCAGCTCCGCCGCGGTCTGGAAAAGTGCGTCGGCAAATTCGACGAAGTTGCCGAGCGCTTCCGCCAGGCTGCCTTCGATTTCGTCGACCGGCAGGAGGCCATGGAAGAGCCTTTCAGCGCGCGCTGGCATGGCGTAGCCGAGAAGCAGGCGATCGAGCCCTTCACGCCAACTGTTTTGCGAAAACGCCGGAAGATCGAATTCGGCCCGATGCGCACCGTCGATCCCCCAGCGGACAGCGGACTTTTCGAGCCAAACCCGGATCGTCTCGAGATCGGCCTCGGCCAGGTCGAAACGGCGCAGGACGGACGGCGCTTCGAGGATGCTCAGGACGCTGCTCGCGCCGAAGCGGCTCTCACTCAATTCGAGCAGGGCGAGGAAAGTGTCGACCACGCCGCTTTCCGCCCGCGCGGTGCGATCTGCGATCGCGAACGGAATGCGCAGTTTTTCGTTCTCGGGCGTGGCGAAGACGGCTTCGATGAAAGGGGCATAGCTGGCCACGTCCGGCATCATCACAACGACGTCCCGTGGTTCGAGCGCGGGATCGTTCTCGAAGGCAGCCAGAAGCTGATCGTGCAGCACTTCCAACTCGCGCATCGGGCTGTGGCAGGAATGGAATTGAATCGAGCCCTCGTCAGGCAAATTCGTTAGGCGCGCGGGTCGCTCCTGCAGGCGAAAAATCTCGCGCTGGACGCGCGAGAGAAACGTTGCCCCTTCCGGTTCGACGAAACTCTCGTGGTGCGCGACCGGCTCGAGATCGCCCACAATGCCGAGGAAATCGCGCCCGAGTTTTCCCATCGAGGCGAGGAGATCGTTCCCGCGCTCGAGATTCAATTCTGCCGCGCTCGAGCCGGGATGGAGTTTGAGTAATTTTGATTCTTCGCGCCGGGAGACGATGTGTTGCCACCACTCCGGCGTCGGCTCCATCACGAATAGATGGACCGCGCTCTGGGCTGCGATCGCCTCCACGATATCGAGATAAAATTTCGGCAAACTGGAAAGCCCGAAGATGGAAATGCGCGCCGGTACCTGGGCGAGCCGGCGGCCCGCCCGCAGGGTGGCGGCGAGTTTTTTTCCGAGCGCGGGTGGATGCTGGCCGGGAGTTGCCGCGGCCAGTGTCCGCCAGAGAATCGCCTGCCAGCCGTCTTCTTTGCCCTCATCCCAGTCGAGAATCATGGCGGGCCGGAAAGCGAGATAACGATCGAAGACCTCGCTGATCTTGTTCGCGAGCTGATAAAGTTTCAGAGCCGGCCGCTTGCCCGCCAGATAATGACGGACCGGTTCGAATTCCGGCTGCTCGAGCAGGCCCGGTAAAGCCTGCATGATCCGCCAAGGCAAAGACTCGCGCTCGAAAGCGATGCTGCGGTCCACCTCGGGCAACGCCTGACTAAAAGTATCCGCGATGAATTTTTGCGGAAACGGGAACTGCACGTTGGCGCAAATGCCGTGCGCTTCGGCCAGACGGAGCGAGAGCCAGCGTCCCATCCCGACGCTTTGCACAACCACGATCTCCGGTTGGAAAATCGAGCCGGTTGGCTGGCCGACAATATCCGCCAGCTCGGCAAACAAAGCCTCGAGACGATTGCTGGTGTGAAGATGGAGACCGGCTTTCGGGGACACGTGCGGGCACCATATCACAAGCAGTGGGACAAAGGTTGTCCGACCAAATGACTTTTTTTCTGTGCCCCGAAACGATTGCGCTTGAAGGCAGCGCAGTCGCGGCCTTACAGGTTGGACATGGTACGTCCGATAGTCGCTAAATCACGCCCGAGCCGTCCGCGCGGGCGTCCTGTAGTCGAACATTTTTCCCGCCCGCCGCTCGCGCGCATGATGCAGCTGCACGCGCAGCTCCAGGCGCGCAAATTTCCCAACTGCCGCAAGCTCGCGGGCGAGCTGGAAGTCTCGGAGAAAACCATCCAGCGCGACATCGAGTTCATGCGCTACCAGCTCGGGTTGCCGATTGAGTATGACCAATTGCACTTCGGTTTCGTTTACACGGAACCGGTCACGAGTTTTCCCAGCATCCAGGTTTCGGAAGGAGAAATCGTCGCTCTTTTTATCGCCCAGAAAGCGCTTCAGCAATATCGCGACACGCCTTTTGAAGCGCCGCTGAAGGCGGCTTTTCAAAAAATTGGCCACGGCTTGAAAGATAAGGTCACGTTCACGTGGAGCGATTTGGACGCAGCGATTTCGTTTCGCAGTGCCGGGCATAGTCAGGCGGATCTGGAGGTTTTCGAAGTGCTCAGCCACGCGGTTTTGAATTCGGTCGAAGTCGAGTTCCGCTACCGCAAATTGCGCAGCACGTCGGAAGAAACGCGACGGGTCCGCCCTTACCATCTGGGCTGCGTCGATAACCAATGGTATCTCTTCGCCTTCGACCTCGATCGCCAGCAGCTGCGCACCTTTGCCATGCCCCGAATCTTCAAGCCGCGCCGGACCGGGGCGCGTTTCCGGCGGCCGGCTAATTTTTCGATCGGGAAATTTCTCGACTCCAGTTTCGGAGTTTTCCAAGGCGACGGCCGCACCACGATCCGCGTGCGCTTTCAGCCGTTTGCCGCGCAACTCGTGCGAGAGCGGATCTGGCACCACTCGCAGAAGGTCAAAGAATTGCGCGACGGCGGGCTGGAGTTGCAGTTGCAGCTCGGTAGCCTGGAGGAAATCGAGCGCTGGATCCTGAGCTGGGGAGATCAGGCCGAAGTGCTCGAGCCGGCGAAGTTGCGCCAGCGTCTGGCGGAGGTAGGGCGCAAGTTTGTAGCGGAATATTCCGGAAAATAAAAGCTGGTTTCGGCCAAAAATCTTTGCCGATCGGACAGCGGATGTCTGACCCTCGTTGTTAGAATGGGGGCATGAACAACAACTATACCGAAATCGCCGTCGTCCTCGATCGCTCCGGCTCCATGCAGGGTTGCCGGGAGGCGGCGATGAATGGCTTCAATCTCTTCCTCCACGAGCAACAGAAGTTTGAGGGTCTGATCAAACTCACGCTCGTGCTTTTTGATGACGAATATTTGGTGCCGATCAAGGGTCTCCCGGTGGCGGAAATCGTTCCGCTGAATGAGGAGAGCTACGTGCCGCGCGGAAGCACTGCGTTGCTGGACGCGATCGGGCGAACGGTGGACGAGATGGGTGCGCGATTCTCGGCTCTGCCGAAACCGGATCGGCCGAGTCGCGTGGTCGTTGCCATCCTGACTGATGGCTTGGAGAATTCCTCCCAGCAATACAAGTGGCGGGATGTCGCCCGCCTCATCAAGCAGCAGACCGAGCAGTATCGGTGGACGTTTCTATTCCTCGGTGCGAACCAGGATGCGATCGCGACCGCGGCGCAGATGAATATCGCGTCGGCCAATGCCGCGACTTACGTCGCCGATACTGCCGGCCTGCATGCCAGCTCGAGGTCGCTCTCGCGCAAGATGCACGGGATGTTCAGAGTCGAGGACGGGAACCCCACCTTGGATGAGGCGCGCGACGCGGCCGCGCCGCTTTCCCAACTGGTCACCGAGGAAGACCAGAAAGAGCGGAGCTAAACGGAGCGGGTGGGCGGTCTCGGTTGGCAGGGATCGCCCGCTACGCCATTCGGCCGCGCGGCGATTTGAGGTCGACAGGCCGGATTCGGCCAAGGCATTGTCGCGCCCCGCACTAGCGAGCGACTGATGAACGGGAGACGGGGGGTTCGGGGGGAACCGTCCTGGGGAGAGCATCGCCGGGGCGACAGCGCCGACGGTACCTGTTCTTGGAGAAACCACAGTGCTAGATCGGCCGGGAGGATTTTTGGTTTTGCAGGAAACGGTAAGGAATGGACCCCGATGCTCCAAAAGCCCTCGTAGGAGAGCCTGGCTTCCAGTGCGAAGCGCGAGAGCTCTTCTTGCACTCGGAGTTCCATCCTCACCGCAATGTTCTACGGAAATTGTCGGGCGGAGTTTTCGGATTTTTCAATTATTTTCGCGCAGAGGCGAGAGAGGCGCTCTAGAAGCCTGGAATTCGTCGATGCAACAAGGCGGAATTGGCTCCTAGCGAACCCTCAGCGTCACATTGTTGCTGTATACAGTTCCACCGTCGTTTCCGACCCTCACTTGGAAAACGGCGCCGTTGTCGGCGATCGTTGTGGGCGGAGTTGTGTAGGAAGGACTCGTCGCTCCCGTGATCTCAACCCCGTTCTTTTTCCACTGGTAATTCATGGGTGGCATGCCGTCGGCTTTGACGCTGAAGTAGGCTGTTTTTCCGGCTGCGACCGAGGCGTTCGTCGGCTGCTTGAGAATTACCGGGACTTCGGGTGTGGGCGTAGGCGTCGCCGTCGGAGTCGGACTCGGGGTGGGTGTTGGTGTTGGGGTCGGGGTCGGCATCTCGGCCACTACGGTGTGGGCAACTCGGATCACGCCGTCCTGGTCGGCAACTTGCAAGACTAGCCGATCGGGATTCTGCAAAACACTGACGAGTCCGTAGCCGGCGCAGGTATCGTCGAAGTATCCCTCGCTCCACGTTCCGGTGGCAGCGGTCGCGCAAAATCCTCCTTTCGTCTGGTTCGCCGCCGCGACGCACATCTCGGGGAACCCGGCCTTGGTGCCGTTGTCGATTGCTCCCAAGTGCAGGTCGCCCGCGATGAAGACGACGTTCTTGATGTTGTTCGTGGTGATGAAAGTGCGGAGCGCGTTCCACTCCGTCTGATAAGCACCCCAGCCGTCGTTTTGTTTGGTCGTCGGGTTGGTTACGACTGAAGTGAAGACGACCTTCCAGACAGCGTTCGAAGTCAGGAGACCGTTTTTGAGCCACTCGAGTTCGCCGGTGGCTCCGAGACTGTTCCCATCGAGCATGCTCTTGTCGGCGTCATCGTGGTCGGATCCGGGGTCTCGCTGGCTGCGGCAGTCGAGAACGAAAAATTCCGCTGCGCATAATCAAACTTCTGCCAAATGCCGGGCGAGACAGAAGGCAACGGATAGGTGGGGGTATACTCTTGGAAGGCTTGCTGGGTCAGATTCCAATCGGGGTAATTCTTGTCCAGGTTATTCAGGCCCGTGTCGTGGTCATCCCATTGCCGCGCGATGGCCATTCGCCGGAGGATGTTGGGCACGAAACCGCTCATGAAGCGGGTGGCTGGATTGTAGAGGTCTTTAAACATCTGCCGTTTGGCCGCGAGAGTCTGCGGATTGCTATGGTCGAAATCTCCTCCGATGAAAGCAAAGGCCGGGAGGTTGGCGGCGACGCTCGCGAAAGTCTGAACGTCGGCGGTCAATTTGGCGACCGCGCCGAAGTCGGCCAGGACGACAAACTGGAAGTCACGCGTGTCGCCGCGCCAGCCGGCGCAAAGGTGGTGAAGAAGGGAAACGGTTCCGCCGCGAACTGCGGCACGCCATTGACCAGAACATTGAGGTAATAGGTCGTCTCCGCGGTCAGATCAGTGAGCGGGATGAAGGTGGTGAAATCACTCGCCTCAGGGTTGAGCAAAGTGTCGGTATCGATCGCGCCGACGAGCTCGGGATTGGTCCCGTAACGGAGGGCGACCGTTGCGGCCTGGTCGGTGCGGACGAAGACTTTCGCCTCCGTGGCGGCGACACCGCCGACGACAGGGCCCTGGGTAAGGATTTGAGCGGAGAGTGCGGCGGCGAAGAGAAGTTGAATGGCGCCGGCAAGGATGACTGTTCTGCGGGGGAGGTTCATAGGGGTTGGAGTATTTGGGTTTGTTTACATTGGAATCTGGTTCTCTTTAGGGTGAGTAAAATTCGATCTCACTAATGTCCTACGTAATCTGGCGCTCGAAGTTGTAAAAAAATCTGCGAAAAATATAAGGACGCGACCGGTTACTTGTAATGTCGGCTTTCCTGCGCGGTCGAAAGTCCCATCTTGTTGCGTGGCCGTGCCGGCTGCCGCCATCCATGCCTAACGACCAGATCCTGATCGAAGAACTCGAGCTGACCGGGCGCATCGGCGTGCCGGACGAGGAACGCTCCGAGCCCCAACGCCTGACCGTCTCCCTGGTCCTGGAAGCCGGTCAGGGTTTCCGCGATCTGGCCGACGACTTGGCAAGGACGATCGATTACGCCGCGGTCTGCGCCGAGTTGCAGGCCTTCGTTTCCAGCCGGCAAGACAAGCTGCTCGAGACGCTGGCCAGCACGATGGCGGAACATTTGCTCGCGAAGTTCGCTTTGCGCCGGGTCGAGCTCGAGTTGCGCAAATTTATCCTGCCCGAGACCCGCTTCGTTGCGGTGCGGATCGTGCGCGAGAAGCGCTAGCCGCTTTGTTAACGATTCGCTTTTCGCGACGCCATCCATAACTTCCCCGCGTGCAAAAAACCAACGTCGTGCACGACCGGAAGGGATGGGAAACCCTCGGCAGTGAAACGCATTTCCAGACTCCGCATCTGAGCGTCGCGACCGACGAAGTGCGCACGCCCACCCAATCCTCCCGCAAATGGTCCGTCGTCCACCGCAAACCCGCCGTCGTGATCGCGCCGCTCACCGCCGAGGGCCGCTTCGTCCTCATTCGCGAGGAGCGCATCCCGATCCGGGCCGCCATCTGGGCCATGCCGGCTGGCCAGATCGATGAATCCCTCGAGCCGGATGAAGCCGCCGTTCGCGAAGTGGCCCGGCGCGAGTTGCGCGAAGAGACCGGCTACGAACTGGAGCCTGGCGCCGAGATGGTCCCGTTAGGCTATTTCTTTTCTTCGCCTGGGATGACGGACGAACATTGCTACCTTTTCCTCGCCCGGCCGGTTCGCAAATCCGCCGCCGGCGCGCGGCACGACGACACCGAGGCGATTGTTGACTGCCGCGAGTTTGGCGCGGATGTCGTGCGCCAGATGATCGCCAGCGGCGAAATCCGCGACTCGAACACCCTCAGCACCTGGGCCCGGCTGGTCGCGACCGGAACGATTTTTCCCTGACCCGATGGGCCTGCGCGACATCTTTTCCTTCCGTGATCCGCCGGAAAGCGAGACCTCGAAACCGTTCCTCGAGCATCTCGAGGATCTGCGCTGGACGATCGTGAAAATGGCCGGTGTCCTGATTGTCGCCATGTTTCTCTGCTTTGCCTTCCGGCAACGGCTGGTGCTTGTTTTGCAGCGACCCTTAAGCGAAGTCGGCAGCCAGGTCGGCACCTTGCGCGCGCTCGGCATCACCGACTCGATCACAATCTCGTTTCACCTCGCCTTCTACGCTGGGATCGTCCTTTCCTTTCCGCTCCTCCTCTATTTCCTCGCCCAGTTTGTCCTCCCCGCGCTGACCGCAGTCGAGAAGCGTTTTCTCTTCCCGGCCATCGTCGTCAGCTTCGCCCTTTTCCTTATCGGGGTGGCTACCTGTTACTACTGGCTCCTCCCGAAAACGATTCTCTTTTTCTTCCACGACACCCAGTCGTTGGGCTGGGAGCCGATGTGGACGGTGCAGCAATATTATTCCTTTGTGACCCGCTTCGTCCTCGGTTTCGGGCTCGCGTTTGAATTGCCCGTCGTCGTTCTCGCGCTCGTCAAATTTGGCCTTCTCACCTACGAATTCATGGCTCGCACCCGGCCCTACGCCATCGTCCTCATCTTCATCCTTGCCGCCATCATCTCGCCCACGCCCGACATTCTCACCCTTATCGCGATGAGTCTCCCGATGTGCCTCCTTTACGAGAGCTGCATCTGGATCGCGTTTTTCATGCAGCGCAAAGTAGCCCGCGACACTTCGGCCTAACGAGTGGACATTCTGGTCGCTTACGAACTGGTTTTTCGCGTCTTCGCCTTTCTTCTCGGCGCAGCCGTCGGCTCTTTTCTGAACGTCTGCATCTACCGTTTGCCGCGCGACCTCTCGGTCAACGAACCGCGCCGCTCCTTCTGCCCGGCCTGCAAAAAGCCGATCCCGTGGCACCAGAACGTGCCCCTCTTCAGCTGGCTCGCGCTCCGCGGCAAATGCGCCAACTGCGGGAGCCGGATCGCTTTTCGCTATTTCGCGGTCGAGCTTCTAACCGCGCTCCTCTTTCTCACCGTCTGGCTCGTCTTTCCGTGGCAAATCGCGCTCGTTTACTGGATCTTCGTTTCGCTCCTCATCGCCGCCACCTTCATTGACTTCGAGCACTTCATTATCCCCGATGAAATCACGATCGGCGGGACCGTCGCCGGCGTTCTCGCCAGCCTTGCCTTCCCCGCCCTCATGGGTGAAGAGTCGCGCCTCCGGGCATTCGGTTGGTCGTTAGGCGCGGCCGCGCTTGGTTACGGTTTGCTCTGGCTCGTGCTCGAAGGCGGAAAGCTCGCTTTCGGCAAGAGACGCGTCCGGCTCGACGCTCCTACTCCCTTCAGCTGGGTGCGCCAGGGAGACGATGCCGAGTTCGTCGTCGGCGAAGAACGCGAAATGTGGAGCGAGCATTTCGCCCGCGAAACCGACCAAATGCTCCTGCATTGCGGGCAGGCCGAAGTGGACGGCCGCGTTTTCGAGACTTGCGTCCTGCAATTCCACTACAACCGGCTCGCCATCGGGTCGGAAACGTTTCAGCTCGATCATGTCGATCGCATCGCTGGCGTGGTGCGCGAATTGCAAATCCCGCGTGAAGCGATGGGACGCGGCGATCTGAAATTCCTGGCCGCGATTGGCGCCTTCCTCGGCTGGCGGGCAGTGTTGTGCAGCATCTTCGCCGGCTCGCTTCTCGGCTCAGTCGTCGGCCTGGCGAGCATGTTATTGGGTCATCGTGCCTGGTCCGCCAAGATCCCCTTCGGCCCTTACCTCGCTCTCGGCGCCTTCATTTGGATGTTCTTCGGAGCGCGCCTGCTTGGCTGGTATGTCGGTTTGCTCACCCCATAGTGCATCCGATTGACATCTTCGAGATACAGTCACCTCAGATGGACTCAATCCATCCAAATTACCGGGATGCCTGAAAACCGACAATTTCGGACTTTCTCCCGCCTCGGCCGGATGAGTGCTTGCCAGACGAAACGAGACCACAAAGATAGCGATATGATTCGTTTCTTCCTGGCACGTTTCGTCGTGGGTTTTGTTATGCTCGCGTTCGTTGGATTGGTTCAATCGGTCTCTGGCACGGAGGCGCCCGCCACTTTGGCGAACGCCGTTGGAGCATTTCAAAGTGGCGACGCGGCGGGCGCCGCGAAGATGCTGGAGGCGATCACGGAGCGTGAACCGAAAAACGCCCGCGCCTGGGGACTTCTCGGCACGGCTTATAAAAGCCAAAAGCAATGGGACAAGGCCGCTGGGGCTTACCGGCAGGCGTTGAAAGCGGACCCGACGCTAGTGAACCCGCTCTACAATCTCGCTGCCGTTTATGCCTTGAAAGCTGAGAAGGATGAAGCGTTCAAGTGGTTAGACAAAGCGAAAGCCACTGGCAAAGCGGATATGACCGGCCTGTCGCAGGACGATGATTTCGCCGCGATCCGGAAAGACTCGCGTTTCGCCGGGTATTTGCCACAGGCGGATGACTTCGCGCATCCCTTCGACGAGCAGGTCAAGGTCATTCGCGAGTTCGATGGGGAAGCGGCGAACGATCAGTTTGGCTGGATCGCGCGCAAGCTGGGCGACATCGATGGAGACGGCGCAATGGATTTCGTGACCTCCGCGCCTAACCGCTCTGCCGGCGGGAAGGATGCGGGGCGGATTTACGTCTACTCTAGCGGCACCGGCAAGCTCCTTTGGAAAGCAGACGGCAAAGCGGGGGACACCCTTGGGATCGGCGTGGAATGCGCCGGCGATACCAATGGCGACGGAATTCCTGATGTTATCGCTAGCGCTCCGCCTAACGGTGTGGCCTACATTTACTCGGGAAAGGACGGCAGCGTGTTGCAATCGTTGAAGTCGGAAAGCAAGGCGCCAGAAGCTTTCGGCCAGCACGTCGCGGGTGTGGGCGACGTGAATCACGACGGCTTCGCCGATGTCATCATCGGTGCGCCACCGCCGCCGGGAAAACCCGGGAAAGGGACGGGTCGCGCCTATGTTTACTCCGGTAAAGATGGAAAACGTTTGCTCACTCTGGTCGGCGAGAGCGAAGGCGATCGCTTTGGGAACGCCGTCGCCGGCTACAGCGATGCCAGGCAGACGTTCATCGTAGTGGGCGCCCCGAAAGCGGGCTCGGAAAAACATGGCCGCGTCTTCGTTTACGATGGCCTAACGACTAAACCAAGATTCACGTTCGAAGGAGACGCCACCGCCGGTGCCTTCGGTGCCATGTTTCTCTCCGTCATTGGCGACACGGACGGCGATGGCACTCCCGACATCTACGTCTCCGATTGGCAAGACGGCGCGAAAGGGCCTTTGACTGGCCGCGTCTATGTCTATTCGGGCAAGGATGGACGCCGTCTGCTCACGCTCACCGGCGAGAACGAAGGCGATGGACTCGGCACCTCTCCCTCACCGGCCGGCGACGTCGATCACGATGGGTACGACGATCTCATCGTCGGCGCCTGGCAATATGCCGGAGCCGCGACATCGGCCGGGAAAGCCTATCTCTTCTCCGGCAAGGACGGCGCCCTGATGAAGAGCTACACCTGTCGCACCGCTGGCGATACCTTCGGCTTCGACGCCGTCGGGATGGGCGACATCGATCGCGACCGGAGCGAAGATTTCCTGATCACCTCGGGCTGGAGTGGCATTAAAGGCTACCATTCCGGGCGCGTCTTCCTCATTTCCAGCGGTGTGGTGCGAGATAAGACGGCAACAGCGAAATAGCGCCGCTTCTTGCCGAGAAAGCAAAACAGCCGGGCCTCTAAACGAGACCCGGCTGTGGTTGATTGCTTAAGTTAGCGTGGGTGTGCTGGACTTAGTAGTCCATACCGCCCATGCCGCCCATTCCACCCATGCCGCCGCCCGGCATACCGCCGCCGGCACCACCCTTGTCCTTCTCAGGAGCTTCGGTGATGACTGCTTCGGTCGTGAGGAGGAGGCCGGAGATGGAAGCGGCGTTCTGCAGCGCGCTCCGCGTCACCTTGGTCGGATCGACGATGCCCGCTTTCACGAGATCGGTGTATTCCCCGCTGGCGACGTCGTAGCCTTCGTTGCCTTTGCGCTTCTTCACTTCCTGCACGATGAGGGCGCCCTCCTGGCCAGCGTTATTGGCCAGGGTGCGGAGCGGCTCTTCGATCGCGCGGCGGATGATCGCCATCCCGACCGCTTCGTCGCCTTCCAGCTTGAGGCCGTCGAGCGCTTTCTGGGCGCGGATGAGGGCCACGCCGCCACCGGCGACGATGCCTTCTTCGACCGCGGCGCGAGTCGCATGCAACGCGTCTTCCACGCGCGCCTTCTTTTCCTTCATCTCGGTTTCAGTCGCGGCGCCGACGTTAATGACGGCTACGCCACCGGCGAGTTTAGCGAGGCGCTCCTGGAGCTTCTCACGGTCGTAATCGGAGGTGGTCTCCTCGATCTGGCGACGGATCTGATTCACGCGGCCCTTGATGTCGACCTGCTTGCCTTCGCCTTCCACGATCGTGGTGTTCTCCTTGTCGATCGTGACGCGCTTGGTACGCCCTAAGTCCTCGAGCTTCACGTTCTCGAGTTTGATACCGAGGTCTTCGGTGATGCATTGACCGCCCGTGAGGACGGCGAGGTCTTCCAGCATCGCCTTGCGACGATCGCCGAAGCCCGGGGCTTTGACCGCTGCGACTTGCAACGTTCCGCGGAGTTTGTTCACGACGAGGGTCGCGAGCGCTTCGCCTTCAACGTCTTCCGCAATGATGAGGAGCGGACGACCGGCTTTCGCTACCTTCTCGAGGAGCGGAAGCATATCCTTCAAGCTCGAGATTTTCTTCTCGTGAATGAGGATGTAAGGGTTGTCGAGCACGACTTCCATCGCTTCGGCGTTGGTGACGAAGTAAGGAGAGAGATAGCCCTTGTCGAACTGCATGCCTTCGACAACGTCGAGGCTGGTTTCGATCGACTTGGCTTCTTCGACCGTGATCGTGCCGTCTTTGCCGACTTTGTCCATCGCGTCAGCGATGATCTCGCCGATCGTCTTGTCCCAGTTAGCGGAAACGGTTGCGACCTGGGCGATCTCGTTCCGGTCACTGACCTTCTTCGAGATCTTCGCGAGCTCGGCAACAATGGCTTCGACAGCCTTGTTGATACCGCGCTGAAGCGAGGTCGGGTTCGCGCCCGCAGTTACGTTGCGGAGACCTTCTTTGTAGATGGACTCAGCGAGGACGGTCGCGGTCGTGGTGCCGTCACCAGCGATGTCGGAAGTCTTGGAGGCGACTTCGCGCACGAGCTGGGCGCCCATGTTTTCATAAGGGTCTTCGAGCTCGATTTCCTTGGCCACAGTCACACCGTCTTTGGTGATGGTCGGGCTGCCGAATTTCTTGTCGAGGATGACGTTGCGGCCGCTCGGTCCGAGGGTCGCTTTGACGGCGCGCGAGAGTTTCTCGACGCCGCGGAGAAGCGCGTGCCGCGCATTCTCGTCAAATTGTAGTTGTTTTGCTGCCATATATTTCTAGTTCTTAGTCTTTGGTTGAGAGTTGAGAGACGGGATTAGCCGATGATGCCGAGGATATCGTCCTCGCGCATAATCAGGTAGGACTCACCGTCCACTTTGATTTCAGTGCCGCCGTATTTCGAGATGAGCACTTTGTCGCCCTTCTTCACGGTGAAATCGACTTTCTTGCCGTTGTCATCGACTTTGCCGGTGCCGAGAGCGACGACGTTGCCTTCCTGCGGTTTCTCTTTGGCGGTATCGGGGATGATGATGCCGCCCTTTTTGGTTTCTTTCTCTTCGAGCGGTTGCACGAGCACCCGGTCTCCAAGCGGTCTTACGTTAATTGCCATATGGTTATCTTGCTTACTCCTTCTAGTAGGTTGGTTGTTACCTGGCGCGCGCTCGAGTGCGAGCGCGCCGCCTGGCAAATTGTTGTAGTTAAAAGTTACTTCTTGTCTTCGTCGACGACTTCGAACTCCGCGTCGACCACGTCGCCTTGATCCTTCCGCGGGCCATCGGTCTGAGGCTCGCCCTGCGGACCGGGACGGCCGCCAGCTTCGGCTCCGGGGGGAGGCCCGGCACTGGCAGCGGCCTGCTTGTAGAGGTCGGCGCTGACTTCCTGGAACTTGTTCTGCAAGTCCTCGTAAGTGCGCTTCATCGCGTCGGTGTCATTCGCCTCGATCGCATCGCGGACGGCCTTGATAGCTTCCTCGATCTGCTTGCGCTTCTCTTCGGGAACCTTGTCGCCGAGATCTTTGAGCTGCTTCTCGCTCTGGTAAGCCAGAGTGTCGGCGTTATTCTTGATCTCAATCGCTTCCTTGGCCTTCTTATCCTCTTCGGCGTGGGCTTCCGCGTCGCGCTGCATTTTCTCCACCTCGTCCTTGCTCAAACCTGAGCTGCCGGTGATGGAGATCTTTTGTTCCTTGCCTGACCCAAGGTCCTTGGCGGAGACATGCAGGATGCCGTTGGCGTCGATGTCGAAAGTGACCTCGATCTGGGGTACGCCACGCGGGGCCGGCGGGATGCCGTCGAGGTGGAACGTGCCGAGATTCTTGTTATCGCGAGAGAGTGGCCGCTCCCCTTGCAGGACCTTGATTTCCACGCCTGGCTGATTGTCGCTGTAAGTCGAGAAGATCTGCGACTTTCGAGTCGGGATCGTCGTGTTACGCGGGATCATCCCGGTCGCAACACCACCGGCCGTCTCGATCGCGAGAGTCAGCGGAGTCACATCGAGGAGGAGGACGTCTTTCACGTCGCCCTTAAGCACGCCGCCTTGGATGGCTGCGCCAACCGCCACGACTTCGTCGGGGTTTACACCCTTGTGGGGTTCTTTTCCAATCAGTTCCCGGGCTGTCTCGATAACTTTCGGCATCCGAGTCATACCACCGACAAGTACGAGTTCGTTGATGTCTTTCTCGGAGAGCTTGGCATCACCGAGGCAATCCTTGACCGGCTTAACCGTACGCTGGAAGAGCGAGTCAGTCAGTTGCTCGAGTTTCGAGCGAGTGAGCTTCTTTTGGATATGCTTCGGACCGCTCGCGTCAGCCGTGATAAACGGCAGGTTGATCTCATACTCTTGCGAGGATGAGAGCGCGATCTTAGCCTTCTCAGCTTCTTCCTTGATGCGCTGGATCGCGTCGGGCTGTTTCGAGAGATCGATACCGCTTTCTTTCTTAAATTCACCGACGATCCAATCAACCAGGACGTTATCCCAGTCATCGCCGCCGAGGTGAGTGTCACCGTTGGTCGCCTTCACTTCGAAGACGCCGTCGCCGATTTCCAAGACGGAGATATCGAAGGTGCCGCCGCCCAGGTCATAGACAGCAATCTTTTCGTCCTTCTTCTTGTCGAGACCGTAAGCGAGCGAGGCCGCGGTTGGCTCGTTGATGATACGGAGAACCTCGAGACCGGCGATCTTACCCGCGTCCTTGGTCGCATTGCGCTGGGAGTCGTTGAAGTAGGCCGGCACCGTGATCACGGCTTGCGTGATCTTTTCGCCGAGCTTCGCTTCCGCGTCGGATTTAAGCTTGGCGAGAATCATCGCCGAGACTTCCGGCGGCGAGAATGTCTTCTTCTCGCCGTTCACTTCCACCTGCACGTGGGCGTCGCCGTTCGCCGCCTTCACGATCTTATAGGGAACGCGATGTTCTTCCTCGCGGACTTCGTCGAATTTGCGACCCATGAAACGCTTGATCGAGAAAATCGTGTTAGCGGGATTCGTCACGGCCTGGCGTTTCGCCGCCTGACCGACCAGTCGCTCGCCATTTTTCGCGAATGCGACAATCGACGGCGTCGTCCGGGCGCCCTCGCTGTTTTCCAAAACTACCGGGTCGCCGCCCTCCATCACTGCCATGCAGGAGTTCGTCGTCCCCAAGTCGATACCTAAAACTTTAGCCATTGTTTGTAATAAAATCCTTTCGCGCACCCTCAAGCAGCGATCGTTCCATAGGGGAAGTTTCGTACGTAAATAGCTATCGTTCAGCATATAAAAATTTTCGATCAGATTTTTGGAAAACGGTAGATAGTGACACACTGGCGCTCACTCATCCCTTTCGCATTGACCTGTGGCGACAACGTGTCTCCCATCGGAGTTGGTATGGGGTGTGCTTAAATTTCAGCCATGCAATCTTCCGTCTGCTCGACCGATACGAAAAATGGGGAGACCGATATCCTTTTTAAGTGCGAGCATTGCGGAATTCCCTTGGTGGTGGAGCAGACTGCTGCAGGCATGACGCTAAACTGCCAACGCTGCGGAAAACCAACGCAGGTGCCGAAAGGCAGCGCAACCAGCGTCGCGGCCCCATCACCGGAGCAGTCGACGGCCACGAAACTGGCCGAGTTGGAGCGTCATCTGAAGGAGAACGAATCGCAGCGGACGGAAATCAACGGCTATATTAATCAGCTGAGCATTCAGTTGCACCGGTGGCAGCTCCGGCTCCAGACTTTGAACGAGCGCAACAAACAGCTGGCCGGCGAGATGGCTGAGCTGGATCGCGGCGCGGAGCACTCGGCCACCAGCTAACTTGTTTGCGCCTCGGGGCGGCGCTATTCTTCGCGCCGATGGGCGAAACAGTGACAGCGGAGGCAAAGAAGACGGCGCTGCGCCATCTGATCCGTGAAAGTGCGCCGCTTGTGATTGCTTACTCCGGCGGCGTGGACAGCGCCTTTCTGCTCGCGGTGGCGGCGGAGACGACCGGGCGCCGGTGTCTCGGCGTGATCGCGGACAGCCCTAGTTTGCCGCGACAGGCGTTGACCGATGCCTTGGAGTTGGCGCGCCAAATCGGGGCGCCGATCGAGGTCATCGCAACCGAGGAAATGGACGACCCGGCTTACACCAGTAATCCGGTCAATCGTTGCTATTTTTGCAAAACGGAGCTGTTCACAAAGCTTGACGGGCTCGCCCAGATGCGCGGTTTTCGCGCCATTGCTTACGGCGAGAATGCGGATGATGCGCATCAGGTCCGTCCAGGACGACGGGCGGCAGCGGAGTTCCGGGTCCTCTCGCCTCTGAAGGATGTTGGCCTAACGAAAAGCGAAATCCGCCGACTCTCGCGTGCGATGGAGTTGCCGACGGCCGATGTCCCGGCGCAGCCCTGTCTCAGTTCGCGCATTCCGCACGGCACACCGGTCACGGCGGCCGCGCTCGCCATGATTGAACGGGCCGAAACGGCCGTCCGCACGTTAGGCTTCCGCGTCTTCCGCGTCCGGCATCAGGTGGAGGCGCCAGGGGTGTGTGCCCGAGTAGAGATTGCGCTTAACGAGATGCCGAAACTCGATCTTGCCGTTGAGCGCCTTCGCGGAGCGCTCCGCGCGGTTGGTTATGACGACGTTTTGATCGATCCGCTCGGCTATCGATCGCCGGCCGCCTAGGGGCCTCCAAATTCACTGAACTGTTACTTCGTCGCCACACGACTGTAACAATCGCTCTCTAGCCTTGCCGCGTTCGGAGAAATCCGGACCGCGCGCGGTCTCAAAAATCGCGCGCGCTTAACCAACTCGCGGCCCCTGGCCGCAAAGCAAAGGAGAGAGAAATGT
This sequence comes from uncultured Verrucomicrobiae bacterium, assembly GCA_963819975.1. Lineage (GTDB taxonomy): Bacteria > Verrucomicrobiota > Verrucomicrobiia > Chthoniobacterales > UBA10450 > Palsa-1392. The sequence continues at coordinate 506,752 of CAWFYE010000007.1, forward strand.
TCAAAAAAACGATGTTTATTGCGGTCGCCACGAGCCTGTTGCTCGGCGGCGCGGCGGCGCGAGCCCAGGATAACGGCGCACTGCTCGATCTGCTGGTCAAAAAAGGCCTCATCAACGACCAGGAGGCCGAAGAAGTCCGGGCGGATCTCACGCGGGAAAACGCGTCAACGCCGGCCGGCAAACTAAAGCTGTCCACCTCGGTGACGGAACTCGAACTCTATGGAGACACGCGCGTGCGTTACGAGGTTCGTAGCGCCAAAACCGCTTTCCCAGACACGATCAATCCTCCGGGTGATACTTATCAGCGCAACCGCGCCCGCTACCGTTTACGCATCGGCTTGCGTGGAACCCTCGTCGACGACTGGTTCTTCGGGATTCGACTGGAGACCTCGACAAATCCGCGTTCCACCAACGTCACCTTCGGGGACGATACCAGCGCCGGTCCGGGACCGTACGCCAAGAACAGCGATGCGATCAGCGTGGGCCAGGCTTATCTGGGGTACAAGGGATTTCGCGACCTGACCCTGACGGTCGGCAAACAACCCAATCCCTTCGTCACCTCTTCGATGGTATGGGACGGCGACATCAATCCTGAGGGCTTGGTGGAGCAGTTCAAGCACACCTTTAACTTCACCTTCGGCGGCGGTTCGACCCCGGGCGTGGAATCAGTAGGTCCGGACGGAAAAACGGTCACAACCGCGGCGACGACGCAGGAACCGACAAAAGCCTCCCTCGATCTCTTTGCCAACTTCGGACAGTTCGTTTATGACGACACCAATCCGGAAAACCCGGCCGGCCCCTCTCCGAATGGCGTGCCGCAAGTAGACGCTTATATGCTCGGATGGCAGGTCGGCGCGCGTTACACTTGGAACAATAAATATGTCCAAATAGCGCCGACGCTTTATAACTACACTGGCAGCGGCGACACCTTCAATATTCACTTTGTCGGCGATCCTACTTACATTAATGCTGACGGCGTCAAGGTCACGCCTAACCAAACCGGCATCAACAGCCTGCTCGTTTTCGAGGTTCCGGTCGAGTTCGGTTTCAAGATCGGGGAGCTGCCCGCTCGTATCTTCGGAGATTTCGCGCTTAATCTGGACGGCGCCGATCGCGCCCGCGCGGCTGGCCATCCCGACCAGACCGATCAAAACTTCGCTTATCAGATTGGTGCCGGAATCGGAAAGACCAAAAAGAAAGGCGACTGGGCAGTAACAGCATTCTGGCAACACGCCGAACAATATTCCCTCGACCCCAACCTGGTCGACTCAGATATCTTTGACAGCCGCGTAAATGTCGAAGGTCTTTATTTCCAACTCGGTTATTCTGTGACCGACGCAGTCACGGCCAACCTGACCTACGCCCATGGCTGGCAGCTTGACAGTTCGCTCGGGACGGGCGGCGTGGGCGACATCGGGATCAACCCGATAAACGATTACAACCTCTTCCAAGCTGATCTCAGCTTCAAATTCTAACTACTCCCTTCGGACGGACCAAATACTATGAAAACAACATTACTTATTGTCACAGCAGCCCTCGGCCTAACCGCAGCACAAGTCCAGGCCGACCGACTCGTCATCAAGGGGTCCGACACCCTCGGTGCCAAACTGGTTCCTCAGTTGGCGGAAGCCTTCAAGGCTCAGCATCCCGACACCACCTTCGACATCGCGGCCGAAGGGTCGACCACCGGGCATTGCTGCCATCATCGACGGCACCGCCCAAATCGGGATGTCCAGCCGGCGCGCGAAACCCACCGAAATTGGCGCAGCCTCGAGCAAAGGGGTGAACATGCGACCGACGATTGTCGCTTACGACGGCCTGGGCGTGATCGTGAACGCCTCCAATCCGATCAAAGGCCTGAAGCAAGAAGCAGGTCGAGCAGATCTTCACCGGCGAGGTGACCGATTGGAGCGCGGTTGGCGGGAACCCTGGCAAGATATCCGTTTATACGCGCAACACCTCTTCCGGTACCTATTCTGACTGGAAGGAATTGGCGATGAAGAAACGCGATTACGCGCCCAGTGCGCAAAAGATGGCCGGCCACGAGCAAATTGCGGCTGAAGTCGGAAAGAATCCACAAGGCATTGGGTATGTTGGTCTGGCCTACATGAAAGCAGGCGGGATCAAGGTTGTGCCGATTGATGGAGCGATGCCGACGCAACAAGCGGTGATCGCCAAGCACTGGCCCTACGCGCGCCCAACTTTCTACTACACGAACGGCGAACCGAGTGGTGTTGCCAGAGAGTTTCTCCAGTTCACTATCAGCCCTGAGGGACAAAGGATTGTCGACCGGGTGGGCTTTGTTCCAATCAAGGCGATGAAGTAGGAGCATTGCATTCGTTAGGTTTGGGCAGCCCTCCGGGGAAACTCGGCGGGCTTCTCTCTTTTGGTATCCCGGCCAAAGGTTTGTGGGCTCCAGTCTGTGCGGCGGAGGGAGGTCTCTTCCCCTCCATTGTCTCGATGTAGGTCCGCGTCGCGGCCGGCAACTCGTGCCAGATGCGCCAGGCGATGAGGGAACCGATCAAAGCGAAAGGGATGAGGAAGATGGGCCACCATTGCCAGTCATGATGAGTCACCAGATCGCCGACGCCGAGCGATTGCACGCCGCTTCCCAGGTAGACGAAGCCCTCGATGATGCCGGAGCAGGTGGCGGTCGCTTTGCGCCCTCCGAAGTCTGCCGCGGCGGTGCCGGACATGAGGGAATGCACGCCAGTCACAGCGGCGACGATGAGCAAGGCGGAGACGCCGACGAGGAAGGGCCAGGCAAAGGTATTCATCGGCGGGCCGCGGCGGGATTGGAAGAACTTATCGGAGACGAGCCCGCCGGCGAAGCCGCCGACGATGCCGAAGACGCAAAGGAGCAGGCCCCAGTTGCCGATGATGGCTTCGGCGCCGGCCTGTTTCACTTCATGACCGAAAATGGTGTACCACTGCATGATGCCGTTGCGCAGGACGCCAGAAGTGAGCTCGATAAAGGCAAACATGAGCATGAGCGGGTTGAGGAAGACCTTCTTGAGCAGGTCGGTCGTGCTGTAGGTCTCATGCATGAAACCGGAGGAGGCGTCGTGCGTATCGAGTTCGGGGAAACCGGCGCCTTCCGGAGTGTCTTTGATCAGCCAGATGTCGAGCACGGCCCAGCCGACGAGGATGACTGCTGGAATCAAGAAGACGGCCTAGGTGGCGTCGATCGTTTGGTCGGGAGCATGAAAACGCGCCGGATAAAGAGACCGAGTGAGCTGATCGCGGCGGGTGGCTGGGCTTTGGTCACGTCGATGATCGCCTGGCCCCAATCGAACGCGAAATAGACGCCGAGCGAGATGAGGGTGCCGAAGATGGCGCCGAAGACGCCCCGCTCACGGACGTGGAACCAGTGGGCTTTGACCTTGATGATGGAGACCGCGCCGTAGCTCTGGAAATACATGTTGAGTGCGTAGACGACGGAGAAGATTCCGAGGAGCTGGATATGAAGCCGATTAGTCAGGACGAGCTAGGTGATGACACCCATCGTAACTTTGGCAAGCGCGGCCCCGAGCGCGGCGATGAGGATGCCGCGTTTGCCGCCGATCTTATCGACCAGCGGGCCGTTTACGAGGAACGAAAAGGCATAAGTCAGGGTGCCGGCGGCGAAGATCAGACCGAATTCCTCTTTCGTCATGAGGGGGAGCCGAGTGCGTTCTTGGCCACGGTGAGGTTGTAGCGGCCCATGTAGAGGAACGATTAGGTCATCCCGAGTTGGAACCAGTTGATGAAGCGCCGGCTGAGAAACCGCTGGCCGTGCCGAATGGGGTTATTGTAAAAGTAGATGGCGATAACGAACGCCAGACAGAGAAGACGATCGCGAGCGACATGCCTCAAACAGCAGCCCGGGCGCAAAGTGCATTCTGCCAACGCGCTAAAACCCGGTTCACGCGGCCATTCTTCATGAAAGGTCGTCGCGAGCACGAGCAAATTCAGCCGTCACATGATCGTAACATTCGGGCCGATCATCGGGCCGACTGCGGCAGCGCCGGTCCTTAGTCGGGCTCGGTCACTTCGCGGAGGCGGTTCCAAAGAGGAAACTGCGGCTCGTGCCACCAGCGAGCGAACTGCGCGGAATCGCTGAAACCGTCCTCGGGAAAACGCATGTAGCGGAGCGAAGGAGCGAGGACGATGGAATAACGCGGATCAAGGATGAGCGACTTCCATTTCGCAAGGACGCCAGGGCTGGCGTAGGCAGCGATATCGCCCGCGAACTGCGACACGCGCGGCGCCTCGACCGAGTAGATGAGATTGAGAGGCGGCTCGTCGGTTCCCTCTGTCGTTGGGACGGCGGGAGCGGTCCAGTCATGCACGTGCAGCGGGAGCGAATGTTGGCTGGCGAGGGCGCGACTCACGGCCGTCGGGGTTTCCCGGGTGAACCGATGGAGTGTGGAAGGTGAAATCCGAAGATCCCAATCGTAGTAATCCCGCCGGATGCCGCAGGTTCGGCAGACGGACTTGCCACCGTAATGCGGCCATTTCGTCAGGCCGGCCAGAGGGCAAAGAAGGAGGAGGCCAATGGCCAGCGCGATTTTCCTCGCGGACCACGAAGGACGCCGAGGTCGCGTCGAAGGAAGCGTCGGAGACTCCGCGATGGACGCGGCTGAAGAACGAGACATAGGAAGAATTACAACAGCCGCCACCCTTGACGGGGCACCGCCAGGAAGGCGATGCCCCGCATTGGGTAGTCGTGGCCTAGTAGTTTTGGCCGATAATCCGCAGCTGTGTACCGGCGCGGACGAGGAAATTATCCACCTGGCTGGTATCCACGCTTAGCGAGCGAGCCATCTTGAAGAAGATGTCCGTCTGATCGAAGTAGCCAGTGAACTGGACCGCGCCCGGACCGTCCGCCGTGATCGGGACGGAGGAACCGGTGTGGTTGCCGGTGCGGAAACCGACCGCGATCCGGAATTGATTGGTATTTTCCGGGTAACCGTCGCCATTGCCATCCGCGTAATCGGGGAAACCGATCACCTCGCCGATATTGTTGCCAAAGTTAGCCGGTGCGACCACCCGGGGCGGGTCACCGAAAGGAAAGAACGGTCCCATGGCCGGCGTGAACGGAGCGAGCGTCGCTGGATAGACCGAGTTGCTCCTCGTGTTCAAGACCGAGCCGGTGACCGACGCATCGCCGGTCCCGACGATATGCATCGATTGGTCGTGATCGGCCGTAACCAGGACAAGCGTCGAGAGCGGGCCGTCGCCATTGCCACCGGCGAAGGTGCGTCCGACACCGACCGACTTATCAAACTCGATCGTGTCCCAAATTACGCCGTCGGCATGGTTTGGATGCGACTGCTTGTCGATCGAGGCGCCTTCCACCATCAGGATGAAAGGTGTGCCGCCGTTGCTCAGCGCGGCGATCGCCTTGTCGGTCATTTCGTCGAGGAACGGTTGATCGGTGAAGCCTCCGAAGTCGGGCAACGGCTCATCCGGGTCGCGCACCAGCCCGAGCTTATCATAGGCTACATTCATGTTGCTGGTGCGGAAGAGCCCGAGCACTTTCGAGACGCCACCGAGAGCATTCAGGTCGGTCCGGTTCGAGACGTAGCTATATCCGGCTGCTTGTAGCTCTTCCACCAGGTTGCGAGTGTCGCCGCTGTTGGGAACAGTTCGCGCGTCGAACTTCTCTTTTCCGCCGCCCATGATGACATCAAAGGTCGGGCCTCTGGTAAAGATGCCGTCCACGTATTGGCGCGCGATATCATAAAGGAGGCTGCGGGTGATGGAGTGACCGCCTTCTCCAGCCGGAGTAGCATCCGTGATATCGGCGGTCGAGACGATACCCGTCTTGTAGCCGTAGACGCGCTTCAGATATTCCCAGAGCGTCTCCATACGCGGGTTATCCAGCGCGTACTGCTTCGTGTTCTGAATGTCTGTCGAGTCATACTTATAGTCGTTGTTGTCCGGTTGGACGTTGAGGGCGCCATCGATCGTCTTATTGCCGCTCGCCCAGGCGGTCGCAGTATTGGCCGAGTCCGGCACGACGCGATCTTCCGCATAAGTCATGACCATGCCGCTGACCGTCATCGTATCCATGTTTTGCAGTTGATCGAAGAAACCTTCTCGGAACCGGTTGTCCGTGCTCTTGGCCACGATTCTTCCCGCGTCTCGATAGGTTGTGCCCATAGCATCGCCGATGAAGAGAACGATATTCTTCGAACCGCCCGCGAGTTGGAAGTCCTGCACCCCGATGCGTTGGGTAGCCTGGCCTTCGCCGCCGGCGTCATTCACGGTCACGAGGAGCGTCCGCACTCCACGCGACGGGAAGCTGACCTCTCGATAGGTCCAGGCCTTGTCGAGATCACCTGTGTCGCTGTCATTATCGGTTGTGATCTCCGGCTCCGGTAATGTGACCGGATGACCATCGACCGTGACTGTAACCGTGGCATCGGTCGCGGACAGGTTTGTGGCTTCAACCCGAAGGTCGAATTGCTGTTGAGCGAGGAGCCGGAAACGTTCCGGCAGTCTAATGGCAACCTGCGGCGCCGCCCAGCTGACGGCCGGGCTTAGGCAGGAGAAGATAATGAGTGAGATAAGTTTTTTCATAATGAGTGTCGATAAGTGATAGATTTTTGAACTACGCCGAACCATTCACCCTCGAAGTGACAACCGAGTGGCGAGAGAGTGAATTTCGCGTGAATCATGCGAACCGCTTGGACGAGCCGGTGAGCGACTCGTGGTCATCGTGCACTTGTGATCCTGTCCTCCGCCTCCGGGCGATATAGTTCTCAGGGCGAAGACCACGCTGTCGCCCAATTGTCACATTAAAGATTTTGACCCTTCCGCGCGCACTGCGGCACGGTGAAGGATGATGAAATCCCATTCCTTCACTCGCAAGCTTCTCGCTGGCGTTCTCTTGAGCGGCATCGCTGCAACCGCCTCGGCGCAGATGACGATCAACGGCGCCGGCGCCACCTTCCCGTATCCGATCTACTCGAAGTGGTTCGATGCTTATGCGAAGGTCGACCCGTCGGTTCGTTTCAATTATCAGTCGATCGGCTCGGGCGGCGGGCAGAAGCAGATCCTGGCGCAGACGGTGGACTTCGGCGCCTCGGACGGCCCGATGAGCGATGAAAATCTCGCCAAGGCGCCGGGCAAATTGCTCCACATCCCGACGGTGGCGGGCGCGGTGTCGATGGCTTACAACCTGCCCGGGTGAGCCGACCTGAAGCTCGATGGCCGAACGATCGCAGGCATTTTCCTCGGCAAGATCACAAAGTGGAACGATCCGAAGATCGCCGCGCCAATGGCAGGGCGTACTTGCCGGACCACGACATCGTCGTCGTGCATCGCTCCGACGGCAGCGGCACGACTTACATCTTCACTGATTACCTGGGCAAGGTAAGCCCGGAATGGAAAGAGAAAGTGGGCAACAAACACTTCCGTCAACTGGCCCGATTGGTCTTGGTGGCAAGGGCAACGAAGGGGTCCGGGTCAGATCAAACAGACGCCCGAAGTGCGTTGGCTACGTGGAGCTGATTTACGCCATCCAGAACAAGATGCCTTATGCGGAGGTCAAAAATGCGGCCGGAGCGCTTTGTCAAGCCGACGCTCGAATCGATCACCGCCGCCTTCGCCACCGCCGAAATTCCGGATGATTTCCGTTTTTCGATGACGAATGCTCCGGGCAAGGACGCCTACCCAATCGCGGTGCGACTTGGCTGCTCGTCTACCAGCAGCAGAAAGACGCGGCCAAGGGCAAGAAGATGGTCGAGTTCCTGAAATGGGCGGAAAGCGATGGCGAGAAAATGGCGAAGGATCTCGAATACGCGCCCTTGCCGGAAAATTTGCAAGAACGCGTGCAATGAAGCGGATCGACGAGATCAAATATTAAAAGGCGACCATAGGCGTTCGCTCGCCGGGCGGAGCGAGTTTGCTCGACGGGCAATCCTCGCTCAGCCAGAATTAAGTTTATGCCGACTAGTCGCTCCATTGCCCGGCGCCGCTGAAGAAGCGATCGCCAGAGCGTATGAGCGCCGCCTTCCCGGTTAGGAGATCGCGCGTTCGAATGGCTCACGCTCGGGATGTCGCTCGCGGTCGTCGCGCTCGTCTTTCTCGTCGGCTGGGAACTCTCGCGCGGCTCGATTTTATCGATCCGCCAGTTTGGATTCCACTTTCTTGTCACCTCGACCTGGGATCCGGTAGCGGAGCAATTCGGCGCGCTGCCGTTTATTTACGGGACGATTGTTTCGTCACTCATCGCGCTCATTATCGCGGTGCCGTTGAGCATTGCGACCGCGGTTTATTTAACGGAGCTGGCGCCGCTCTGGATTCGGCAGCCAGTCACTTCGCTGATCGAGATGCTGGCCGCGATCCCGAGCGTGATTCTCGGGCTCTGGGGCATCTTCGTCATGATCCCGTTCCTGCGCGATCATCCGTTTCCCTTCCTGAAAGAATACTTCGCCTGGACCGGTCTTTTCACCGGACCGATCTACGGCGTCAGCATGCTGGCGGGCGGAATCATCATCGCGGTTATGATTCTGCCGATTATCACTTCGGTTTCGCGCGAGATCCTGCGCAGCGTGCCCGACCTGCAACGCGAAGCGGCTTACGCGCTCGGCGCCACGCGCTGGGAGGTGACGAAAATTGCCGTCCTCAGCTATGCCCGGCGCGGCCTTTTCGGCGCGGTCATCCTCGGCCTCGGGCGCGCGCTCGGCGAAACGATGGCGGTCACAATGGTGATCGGCAACACTCCGCAAATCGCGGCCTCGCTCCTGCAACCCGGCTACACCCTGGCGAGCGTGATCGCAAATGAATTTACCGAGGCCACAACCGATCTCTATCTCTCGACGCTCTTTGAGATCGGCCTCGTTCTTTTTGGTCTCACCATTTTTGCCAACCTCATCGGGCAACTTCTACTCCGAACTTTGCGAACCTCGAACGCGACACGCGCAGCCTAACGAATGGACACGAAGCGGAACGATTACCACGGTTGGCGCAAGTTCAAAAGCGGCCTCGCTTCCACGCTTTCGACGGTGGCAGCGATTCTTGTTATCGCTCCCCTCGGGCTCGTTTTCTTCTATCTCCTGCAGAAGGGTGCGGGCGCGGTGAACTGGGATTTCTTCACCCAGTTGCCGAAACCGGTCGGCGAACCCGGTGGCGGTATGGCGAACGCGATTGTCGGCACCCTCGAGCTGCTCGGCATCGCTTCCTGTATCGGGATCCCGATCGGCGTGCTTGGCGGAGTTTTTCTCTCCGAATACGGGACCGCGGCCGGCAACTGGTGGTTGCGTTTCGTGGCCGATGTTTTGAACGGCGTCCCGTCGATCACCTGGGGTGTAGTGGTCTACGGAATGGTCGTGCTCACTTTTAAGAGCTTTTCCGCCTATGCGGGCGGGCTCGCGCTCGGATTCATGATGATCCCCCTCATTATGCGCACGACCGAGGAAGTGCTCCTCCTCGTGCCTAACGGATATCGTGAAGCCTCCCTCGCCCTCGGGATCAGCCGCTGGAAAACGATCGTCCATATCGTGATGAAGACCGCGTCGAAGGGCATTATAACCGGGATTCTCCTCGCTCTCGCCCGTATCGCCGGTGAGACCGCGCCGCTCCTTTTCACCGCCTTCGGCAATCGTTTCTGGAATCGCAGCCTGGCGGAACCGATTGCCGCCTTGCCGCTGCAAATTTTCTCCTACGCCATCTCACCCTACGACGACTGGCACCGCCAGGCCTGGGCTGGCGCGCTCGTTCTGGTAGTGGGAATCTTCATCATCAACCTGCTCGTGCGCTTCCTCACTCGCGAGCGCGGATCACGGATTGTATAAGTAATGTCGCCGACCAAAATGTCTTCACCGCAACAAAGTTCGTCCAGCGACGCAGCTCCCAGCTCGGCCGCATCCGCACCAGCAGTTGCCGCGTCTGTCGAAGCCCCCTCGTTCGATGTGCAGAACCTCTCCATTTGGTATGGGGAAAAACAGGCGATCAAGGATGTGACGATTGCGATCCCGGCGAAGTCAATCACCGCCATCATCGGCCCGAGCGGCTGCGGCAAATCGACTTTCCTGCGTTGCCTCAACCGCATGCACGAGCTCGTCCCGCGGACCCGGGTGGAAGGCAAGATTCTTTTCTACGGCGAGGATCTTTATGCTTCCGGGATCGATCCCGCGATGGTGCGGCGCCGGGTCGGAATGGTTTTCCAAAAATCGAATCCCTTTCCCACCATGTCGATCGAGGAAAACGTTCTCGTCGGTTTGCGCCTCAACGGCGTGCGCGACCGCCAGGTGCTGAACGAGCGCCTCGAAAAATCGCTCCGCATGGCCGCGCTCTGGGACGAAGTGAAAAACGACCTGAGGAAACCCGGGATGAGCATCTCGGGCGGCCAACAGCAGCGGCTCTGTATCGCACGCGCTCTCGCAGTCGAGCCGGAAGTGCTCTTGATGGATGAGCCGTGCTCCGCGCTCGACCCGATCGCGACCGCCAAAATCGAGGAACTGATTCGCGAACTGCGCGACAAATACACGATCGTGATCGTGACCCACAACATGCAACAGGCGAGCCGGGTTTCCGACAAGACCGCCTTCTTCTACGTCGGCGAACTGGTCGAATTCGGCGACACCCCCCAGCTTTTCAATCGACCCAGCCAGCCGCAGACGGAGGATTACATCACCGGCCGATTTGGCTAAGCGCATGCTTTACTCCCGACATATCCTACGGGCCTTTGATACCGCGCTCGACAGCCTGCGGGCCGACGCGCTGATGATGGCCAGTCTAACCGATCGCAATTTGCAGAATGCCATGTCCTGCCTGCTCGATCGCAATCCCGAGCTCTGCGCCGTTACGGTGCAGGATGAAAAGGAGGTTGACGCCCTTGAGAAGAAAGTCGATGGCGACGGCGTCGAGATCCTGCTCCGTTTCCAGCCCGTCGCCTCGGATCTGCGTCAGGTGGTTTCGACCATGAAACTTGGGAGCAACCTCGAGCGGATCGCTGACCAGGCAGTCAAGATCGCGCGCCGCTCGCGCAAGCTGACGATGGAGCCGGCCCTGGACGAAGCGATCGCGCTGGGTCCGCTCTTCATCGAAGCGATCGCGATTTTCCGCGACAGCATCCGCGCTTATGCCGACGGTGAGGTTTCACTCGCCCGCTCTCTGCTCGCGCGCGACCGGGAGATCGACCAGATGAATCATGACATCGCCGACGATCTGACGGCCAAGATGGCGGATCAACCGGATCGGATTCCCGATTACCTGAATTTGCTTTTCATTGCCCGGCATCTCGAGCGCGTCGGCGATCACGCCAAGAACATCGCCGAGGACACGGTCTACAACGCGGAAGCAGAAGACATCCGGCACCCGAATAACGCGTTCTCCTACGGTTAAGGGCGGCGAGTTGTTCAGGCTTTGGCGATCTTGGGCGGGAAAAGCCAGAGCAGCCTGCCTTTGGTCGTGTTGATCTCCAGAAGCGCGACGCCCGCTTTTGAGAGCTTCAGATTGGCGCCCGTCAACGCGGCGATTACGGAAGTGAAATCGGGTTCGTGACCGACCAGCATCAGGATCTGCTGCGGATATTTTTTCAAGAGCCGCAGCAAATCTTCGATCGCGAATCCAGGCTCGAGCAATTTCTCTTCGCGCGCCCGCACCTTCAAATGTTCCGCGGCTATATCGGCGGTTTGTGCGGCCCGTGGCAGCGGACTCGTTAGGACAAGATCCGGCTGCGCCTTGAGCGCGGCGAGAAAATCGCCCACTTCATGCATTTCCTTGCGTCCAGCCTTCGTGAGGGGCCGCTCGTCGTCCGGGTTTTTCCAATCCGGCCAATCGGCGGCTCCGTGGCGCAGAAAGTAGAGGCGCATTTATGCCGCCTGCGGCCCCTGGTGTCGGATGTCTTCCGCCGCTGCCGCGTAGACCGCGTCCTCGGCAATGTTGGTCGCATGGTCTCCCACCCGCTCGAGGTGCCGGGCGACGAACATGAGATTCAAATAACCGCGGAGCTGCTCCGGATCCTGCGCCATCCGTTCGATCAGGCGCCGGCTCGCAACCGCGTTCAGCTCATCGAGCGCTTTATCCCGCGCCTTCAATCCGCGAGCCAGTTCAACATCTTCGCGCATATAGGCATCGACACTGTCCTTGAACATCTGCATGGCGTGATCGCGCATGGGGACGATCAACTCGATTTCCGGCAATACGGGATGCCGATTCAGCTTCCGCGCTTTGCGCGCCGTGTTCACCGCCTGATCGGCCATCCGCTCGAGGTTGGAGCAAAGCTTCATCGCCGAAACGACCCGCCGCAGATCCGACGCCACGGGCTGGAAACGGAGGAGCAACTCGATCCCATCCTTGTCGATTTGCTTCTCGAGTTGATCGATCTCTTCGTCGTCGGCGATCGCGGTCGCGCAAAGATCGTCGTCGCGCTCGAGCAATCCGCGAAGCGCGTTCTCGAGACTGCGCTCGGTCAGGCTCGCCATCATCAGCACGTTGTTTCGCAGCGTGCCGAGCGCTTCGTCGAACGTGCCAAGAATATGTTTTGAAATCATCCCAGTTCCCGTATCAACCGAAGCGACCGGTAATATAATCCTCCGTCTGCCGCTGTACCGGTTGCGAAAATATCTTGGCGGTATCGCCGAATTCGATCAGTCGCCCGAGATAAAAGAAGGCGGTGTTATCGGAGCAGCGACCGGCTTGTTGCATGTTGTGGGTCACGATCACAATCGTGTAATCGGTCTTCAACTGGCGGATGAGCTCTTCCACTTTCGCGGTCGCGATCGGATCGAGGGCCGAGCACGGTTCATCCATCAGCACAATCTCGGGCTCGACTGCGAGCGCGCGCGCGATGCAAAGCCGTTGCTGTTGGCCACCGGAAAGTCCGTAAGCGCTCCGATCGAGGCGATCTTTTACTTCGTCCCAGAGTGCGGCCGAGCGGAGACTTTTCTCGACTGCTTCATTGATGCGCGAGCGCTTCGTCACGCCCGCGATGCGCAGGCCGTAGGCGATGTTGTCGTAAATCGATTTCGGGAACGGATTCGATTTTTGGAAAACCATCCCAATCCGCCGCCGCAGATCGACTACGTCCACTGCCGGATCATTAATGTTGCGCCCCTCGATCACGATCGAACCGCGCGTGATGCGCGCCGAATCGACAAGGTCGTTCATCCGGTTAAAACAACGGAGCAAAGTCGTCTTGCCGCAGCCGGACGGTCCGATAAAAGCGGTCACGGCGCGCGGCGGAATTTGCAGGCTGACCTCGTGCAAGACCTCGTGGTTGCCGTAGGCAAAAGTGAGATCGCGCACGTCGATCGTGGGTTTGACCTCGCCGTTTGGCGATCGAGTCGTTGGGTCGACCCGGCTGCCAATTTTCGTTGAGGTGACTTCGGGCATGTCGAGCAAGTTTACCATGATAAGCGGCTGCGGTGGCGCTCGCGCAGGACGACGGAGGTGAGCGCGATCAACATCACGAGAAGAAGAAAAACAAAAGCGGCGCCGTATTGCACGCGTTCAGTGTACTCGTTCTGCGGGATCTTAGAGCTGACGACGTAAATGTGATACGGCAGGGCCATGACGCCCTGGAAAAAGAAGTCGGTCCAGCGCTGCACCTGCCACGGCATCTCGTCGCGCAAGGCGTAGGCGGCGGTGAACATGATCGGCGCGGTCTCGCCCGCAACGCGCGCGATGCCCAGAATCGAAGCGGTCAGCACGCCGGGCATGGCGTAGGGCAAAACATTTTTGCGGATTGTCTGCCACTTCGTCGCTCCGAGCGCGAGCGAGCCTTCGCGCAGACCCTGCGGCACGGCGCGGAGCGATTCCTCGCTTGCCGTGATGATCGCCGGAAGAACCATCAATCCAAGCGTAAACCACCCGGCCAAAAGCGAAACGTTCCAGCGGAAAAAAATCACGAAGAGCCCGAAACCGAAGAGGCCGAAAACGATCGAGGGCACTCCGGCGAGATTCAGGATTGCGATGCGGATGAGGCGGATAAAGCGGTTATTACGGCTGTATTCGCTGAGGTAAATCGCGGCGCTGATCCCGATGAAAAGTGCCAGCACCATCGAGCCGATAACGAGCAGCGCGGTGCCGACGATGCAGGGCCAGATGCCGCCGGCAGAGTAGGCAACTGTCGTCGGGTCCACCTTGGCGTTTGGATGCTGCGCCTGCCAGGCGCGAAAGTCGGTGTCGCCTAACGACATCTTTTTTCCCTCGTAATCGAAAACGAAAAGCGTCTCCGGTTTCTGGGTCAGGAAGGTGACGTTGACGAAGGGGGGGGTGGTCGTGAAAACGGTCTGGGAGCCTTTCCAGCCGATGTCGATGAAGATGTAGCTCGTGCAGGCGATGATGAAATAAGTCGCGAGCCGGAAGATCCAGAAGGCAATTTTCTCCGTCCAGCGGGAGCGGGTCCGGAAGGCGGGCGAGGCGCCGCGATCGTCGAGATTGGAGGCGAGATTGAAGCCGGAGGCGGCGAGCGTCGCTTCGTCCATCAACTTATCGTTCTCGTCCATCGCCATATTGCCTAACCGATGCTCATCCGGTAGCGCTGCACGATTTTCTGTGCGGCGTAATTGATCACGAGCGTGATCGTGAAAAGAACAAGGCCGACCATGAAGAGGGCGCGATAATGAATGCTGCCCCGCACCACTTCGCCCATCTCCTGCGCGATGATGCCCGTCATGGTGTGGACCGGTTGGAAAAACGCGCCGATCCCTTCGCTGAAATCGGGAATCTCGATCCGGTTCCCCGCGCAGAGCAGCACCACCATCGTCTCGCCGATGACGCGGCCGAATCCGAGCAGAATGGCGGAGATAATGCCGGACAGGGAAGCCGGCACGAGGATGCGCGCGATCGTCTGGAGGCGGTTCGCTCCGAGGGCGTAGGAAGCTTCCTTGAAACCGCGCGGGACATTACGGAGCGCGTCTTCCGAGAGGGTGAAAATGGTCGGGATCGCCATCAGCGCGAGGAGGCAGCCGGCAGTGAACGCGTTCAAGCGTTCTGCGATCGGAAAGAACGAAACCCAGCTCAACCAATGCGCTTGCGAGAGCGTCCTCACCGCCTCGCCCACGACCGCGATTCCGAAAAATCCGAGCACGACCGACGGAATCGCAGCGATAAATTCGATGTAGGGTTTGATCAGGCTTTTTTCGCCCCGGCTGGCGATTTCGCTCACATAAATCGCGGCCGCGACGCCCACCGGGACGGCGATCAGGAGAGCGACAAACGAGACCATGATGGAGCCGACTAACAAAGGCCGGATGCCGTACCAATCCTGCCAAAAACTGGCCGTGATCCAATCGTGGCCGAAAAGGAAAGCGGTGATTCCGCGATACCAGGGAACGGGCCGGTTCGGATCCCAACTCTCCAGTTGCTGATAAACACCCGGCAAGGTGGCGACGAAACTGTGGACGTCGTTCTTCCAACTGCGGAATTGTTTGCTCACCGCTGCGTTCGTTAGGCTAGGCACGTTGTTGAGCAGGCCGGCCAGTTTGGCCGCGACCGTCGAACTCGTCTGGCGAAAGATCGGCACGCTTGCCCGCAGGCGGGCGATGGTGGCGGCCTGATCGACGGAGGGAATAACCACCTGAGCGGCGGCCTGCGCCTGGCCGGCGCGCTCCAGCCGTTCTTTTTCCGCGATCATCTCATCGCGTTTTGCGATCGCTTCCTTCAAGCCCATCGCATCGTCGTTCAAATCGGAAACGAGGCCATTCAACTCGTCGCCGGCGTCGCTGAAGGCGGTCGCAAATTGATCGAAGGGCGCCAGCGCCGCCTGCGCCTGCTCGTTGCTCAGGCCGCGTTGCGTGAGCGCCTTGAACTCGCGCAAGCGGATCCGGTTGAGCGCGCGATTGAGCTCGGCGTGCTCCTTGGCCTGGGCCCGGATAATGTCGACATACTCGAGCCCGGCGGTTCGATAAACCCGCAGGTTGTGCAGGTTTTGGCCGAAGAAACTGAAACCTTCGCGGAAGAGAAAAATCGTGATCAGAGCGAGGACGATGACCGCGACGATGGCGTTGCCGCCGAAGAAATATTTGATCGCGCGCTCGGTCATCTGACGCGAGCGGCGCCGCGCGTTCTCGGCGGCGGCGGAAGGCAAAATCGGTGTGGCGATCTCCACCGGTTGAGCATGCAAACGAAGGCTCCGCCGGGCAAAGATTTTCGTGTTACGATTGCGTGACGTGGAGCGGCAAATGCACCCGCACCGTCGTGCCACGCCCAACTTCGCTCTCCGCCTCGACGCTTCCGCCGTGCAGTTGCGCGATGTGCTTCACGATTGAGAGACCGAGACCGGTGCCTCCCATCTCGCGGTGGCGCGCTTTGTCGGCCCGATAAAAACGCTCGAATATTCGCGGCACATCACGCGCCGGAATCCCCACTCCTTCGTCGGAAACGCTCATCGTGATTTTGTCCCCGTTATGCGTCGCACGGACCGTAATGCGGCCATCCGGTCGAGAGTATTTCACCGCGTTGTCGAGCAGGTTGTAGATCACTTCTTGGATGCGCCCTTCATCGACCCGCAGCGGCGGAAGATCGTCCGCCGCCTCGAGCTCGGTGCGCAGATTTTTTGTGGCAAATTTTCTTTCCCAATCGCGCATAATCCCGTGTAGAAAAGTCGCCGGCCGCACATTCGTTAGGTCGAGGGCAACGCCCGGCCCTTCGAGACGCGCCAGGCTGAGGACGTCGTCGACGAGGAGATTGAGCCGATTGGAATGGCGCTCCATCACTTCAAAAATACGGAGCAACTCAGCCGGCGGCTGCTTCGGATTTTCGAGCAACGTCTCGAGATAGCCGCGCAGGATCGAAAGCGGGGTGCGCAACTCGTGCGAAACATTCGCGACAAAATCCCGTCGGAGCGCTTCCGTCTGCCGCAACTCGGTTATGTCGCGAAAGAGGATGACCGCGCCGCTCACTTTTCCTGGCATATTCTTGATCGGTTCGGCGACGACCTCGAAATGGCGCTCCTCGTCCGCGCTCCGGCGCAACGTGAGCGCGCCACGGCGCCTCTCGCCGCTGGTGAGCGCTTCACCTAACAATCGCTCGACCGACGCGTCGCGCACCGTCTCAAGCAGCGTGCCGCCGGCGCGCTCCGGCTCGGCCCGGAAGGCTTCACGAAAGGCCTGGTTCATGAGGCGAATGCGCCGTTGTCCGTCGGCCACGACGAGGCCGTCGGCGAGCGCGCCGACGATCGCCTGCACGCCAAACTCGCCTTCCTGGACTCGCGCGCGGAGTGCGCCTTCGCGCAAGGCGAGTTGCTCGAGCGCCAGTGCGATACCGCGCATCCGTTCGCTCCCGCCGATGAGGAACGTTTTCGGAATCTTTTCGGCCGTCACTTCCTCGACCAGTTGCTCCAGCTCGCGGGCTGGTTCCATCCAGCCGCTCCAAAGCCACCACCAGGTGTAGAGGAGAAGGGCGAGAACGAGGGCAAAAGCGATCCAGCCCATTTTCTTTCACCTACTCCCGCAGCCGGTAGCCAAAGCCGCGCACCGTTTCGATCGCGCTCGCCGCCTTCCCGAGTTTCTCGCGCAGTCGCCGCACATGGGTATCTACCGTGCGAGTGTCGATCGCGCTTTCGTAGCCCCAGACCTCGTTTAACAAACGGTCGCGCGCCTGCACCCGGCCCGGCCGATGCATCAGCATGCTGAGCAACTTGAACTCGACCGCGGTCAGCACGACCGGCTTGCCTCCCACGAGGACGCGATGGCGCGCGGAATCGATCGTGATCGAGCCGCGCGTCAATTTTTCCTCCGCCAGCTCACCCGGGCCGCGGCGAAGGATGGCTTTGATCCGCAAAAGCATTTCGCGCGGACTAAAAGGCTTTGTCACATAATCGTCGGCGCCAAACTCCAAACCGACGATCCGATCCACTTCCTCCGCCTTCGCCGTCAGCATGATGATCGGGATATGCGAAGTGAGTGAATCGGTCTTGAGCACTTTGCAAACTTCGAGACCCGGCATGCGCGGCAACATGAGGTCGAGGACGATCAACGCGGGAGCTTCAGCGCGCGCTCTTTTCAGGCCCTCCGCGCCGTCCTGCGCGCTGATCACAGTGAACCCGCCCGCCTTCCGCAATTGCAGGGTGAGCAGATCGACGACGTCGGGCTCGTCCTCCACGATCAGGATCTTTTTGTTAGGCGAAAGACTCATGCGGCGGCGGGAAAACCAGATTAAGCTGAAACGGAGCCGGCTGACAATTTGCGAATCGAGCCGAGGGCTTAATCGCGAGCTAATTTAACATTGCTGTAACCGCTCGCGCCGGTCACTTCATCGCCCAGCCAGTCGGGCGGGCGAAAGGAATGGTAGGTGGCGACGTCCGGGAATTCCACTTCCGCCACCATCAGTCCCTCATTCGAGCCGCGATAAATGTCGATCTCGATCGTCAATTTTTTCCAGGGAACGTAGTAACGCGTTTTCGTTAGGCGAGCGCCCTTTGACGCCGGCCAGAGGATCGCGAACTGGGCGGGATTAAGATGGATTTCGCGTTCTTCGCGGGCCCGGGCCGGGCCGCGTTTAAAAGTGAGCGTGCAAACCCGTCCGGCGCGGCGCAGGCGCACATGCGACTTGTCCCGCCCGACCGACAGATAACCCTGTGCGATCTCCTTGTGCGGGTAGCGCCCAAGGTTGCGCGGAAGCCTGTCGATCAGAAATTTCCGTTCGATTTCGAGGTGTGGGTCTTTCATGACGGCGGGGTACCAGGGAGGGGACTCGAACCCCTAAGGATTGCTCCACCAGATCCTAAGTCTGGCGCGTCTGCCAATTTCGCCACCCTGGCTGCGGACATTCACGAACGAACCGCCGCTTCCCTTGGCTGCAACCGATTTCCTAGCATGATTTGGGACGGAAAGCGCCGCAGCGAAAGATCGCGACCGGTCGATCAATCATCGGCCGCAGTTTATGCCAGCGCGGGATTCCCGCAATCGCCGATGTGATTACAGCTCCTCGAAGGCTAAAGGAAGAAATTATCACGTGATTTCCGACGTCACGCCCGAACCGCACCGGACGGTTGGCGCGCGCGAGAACGAGTTTCGCGGTCTCGGAATCGAGACCCAGCTAATCGCTACCTAACAACCATATTTTATGCGAATGATCGCCCGCTCGTTTCAGACCACTCCCGGGAACGAATTGCGCAGGCAGAGATGACTAGGTGCATGCTCGCCAGAAGCAAGAAAGCCGCAGAACTCACGCGAAGTTCTGCGGCTCCTGGAAGGTCGCCTGCGAAATTAGAAGGTGAACGAGAGACCGCCGTAGGCGGAGCGGCCGGGGGCAGGCTCGATCGAGCCGTTGAAGAAAACGCGCGAGTAATACTTCTCGTCGCCGATGTTTGAGACGCCGGCGATGATTTTGAGGTTCTTGGTGATCTTGTAGTCGCCCGCGAAGTTGAAGACGACATAGGCCGGAATCTTCGCCGGAATGGTGGGGGTGCCGAGGTTGGCGTCGGACCAAAATTCATCGGAGACGTAGACGGCGGTGAAGGCGAGGTCGAAGACGTTATCGTGAATGAGTTGGATGCCGCCCTTAAAGAGGACGCTCGGCGCATAAGCGGGTGTATTACCCACCAGCCCCGGGATTTCACTCTGGGTAAATTTGGCGTCGAGAAGCTGGAGATTGCCGAACACGTTCAAGTGCCAGCCGACGAAGGAGTGTTGCATGGACCGGGTGATGGGACCTTGCTCGTCCTTGGCATCTTTGCCCTCCACTTCGGTTGCCTCCGGCAGGCCGTTATCGCGGAAGAGTTCCATGAAGTCATATGAGACTTCGCCTTCGAAACCGCGATGACGGCTGTTGCCGCTGTTGACAATGATGAAGTCGGTCGGCGTGAAACTCTGGGTCTCAGTGCGATTATCAAAATCGACCCAGAAGAGGCCGAGGTCGTACCACAGACCCTTGATCGGGGTGCCGTGGACGCCGAGCTCGAAGTCGAGCGATTTGAAAGGATCAGGCGCGTTGGCGGCATTCAGCGGTTGGAACGGCGAGGCGACGTCGAAGAAGCGGGTCGGCCGCCAACCGGACGACGCGCTAAAATAAGTCTCGTTCAAGTGACCGAAGTCGTTGCCAAGGCCAATGCCCCAAAGCGGCACGGTATGATCCGCCGTGCGCGAGCCAGGGGTCGGCCCGATATTGGTGTCGACCTCGACCGATTCGTGATCGAGGCGGAACGAAGGCACGATGTGGAATTTGCCGAAACGAAAGATGTTCTCGACGAAGAAGGCCTGATAATTGGAATTTCGCGCCTGATCGAGTGTGTGGACCCCGGAGGTGTCGAAGCGATCGGCGTTGAGGTCGAAGGTGCTGTAACGATTGAGTGGCGCGTTACCGTGATAGATCGTGGTCCCAAAGGTGAGGGTGCTGCCTTTGAGAACGGTACCTTCGCCCCAGTTGTTGCGCAGGCGGATATCGATGCCGCCGTTATTAAACAGATCCGTCTGCAGCGTGGTGGGGAAGGGAGGAGCGCCGCGAAAGCTTTGGTTGCGGTTATCGATGTCCTGATGGGTGTACCAACCCTTGGCCTGGAGGAGCCAGCCCTCGGCGAAGGTCCATTCATCGCGCAGGACGACGGAGTAACGGTCAACCCAGGCGTGGTCGAAGGGCGCGGGGGAGAAATCGGGGTTCCGGTTGAACTGCTCGATGGTGAGACGACCGGGATCGCCCCCGTCAAATTGGCCGCCATGGAAATCGAGGCCGATGAGGTGGTCTTCGTTAATGTGATAAACGAGAGCGAGGTTGGATTGCCATTGGTTATACTGGTTGTTGTCGCGCTGGCCATCGGACCGGGCGTAAAATCCATCGAGCCGAAAATCGAACGCTCCGATCGATCCCGAAAGCACGTTGTACGTCTGGTAAAGACCGTCTGAACCGCCGATCTGTTCGGTGGTGAAACTGAACGGCCCACCAGCCTTGGGGCGCCGGGAAACGAAATTGATCGCGGGCGCGGGCTCCGGCCCGTAGAGCAGGCTGCTGCCGCCACGGATTTCCTGGATCTCGCTCACACTCTGCGGCACCGGCAGGTAATAAAGAGTGGGAAAACCGATCCAATCGCTCGCCAACGGGATCCCGTCGAACAGGACGGTAATGAATTCCGATTCCTGGGGATTGCCGATGCCGCGATATGAGAAATTGAACTGGCCGGGCGTGTTCTGCTCGGTGATGAGCAGGCCGGGAGCCTTGGTGAAGAGTTCCTGCAGGTTGTTGTTCACGACCGGCGGTTGTCGGTCGAGCTTAATCACAGTCGCCTTCTTCGTGACGGTGATTTCTGTGCCGGAGACTTCGCTCATGATGTGATTGAGCTTTGCCTTCCAGTCATCGTGAGGGGTCGGACTGGGGACGGCTTCGCCGCGCACGATGAGCTGAGGCGTGTCGGCGGTTTGGGCGTGGATGAATGGCGTCGCGACCGAGCCGATAATTCCCAAGCCAGCCAATACGCTGTAAATGAATTGGCGCCGATATTTCTTAAACTGACGGTTTTTTTCAAACATTGCGGCGCAGAATTACATTATTGTCATCTTCGGGACAAGGAAAAAATGCAATTGGTGTCGTTCGATCGATAAGCGGCCCGGCGGTCGCAGCCCTCAGATCGCGCGCCCTTGGGCCCGCGGGGAGATAACTCACGAAACCCGTAGCGAAAGCTTGAAGGCGATCGCCGGCACCTTTATAACTTTTCTGCAATGCGCATTCTCTTGATCGAAGACGAAAAGAAAACCGCTGCATTTATCGCCAAGGGCCTGGAGGAAGCGGACTACACGGTTGAAGTCGCGCGCGATGGCCGGGCCGGCCTCGACCTGGCGCTGACCAGCCGTTTCGATCTCCTATTGCTTGATGTCATGCTCCCGAAAATCGATGGCTGGACGGTAGTCGAAGAATTGCGCGGCCAGGGTGTGCTGACCCCGATTCTTTTCCTGACCGCGCGGGACAGCGTGCCGGATCGGGTCAAGGGCCTCGAGCTGGGCGGAGACGATTATCTGGTTAAGCCGTTTGCTTTTTCGGAGCTGATCGCCCGCGTCCGTTCTCTACTCCGACGCGGTCCGGCTCAGCAGGACGACCAACTGCGGATCGAAGACCTGGAATTGGACACCCACCGTCACCGCGCGGTCCGAGCGGGGCAGCCGCTCCACCTCACGGCCAAGGAGTTTCTTCTCCTCGCTCACCTCGTGCGCTCGGCGGGAGAGGTGGTCTCGCGCAAGGAGATTGAGAGCCACGTCTGGGGAATCGATTTTCAAACCGGAACCAACGTGCTCGACGTAATGGTGCGGCGTTTGCGATCGAAAGTGGACGACCCTTATCCAAAAAAGCTCATCCACACCGTTCGCGGCGCCGGTTATGTCCTCAAAGCCGACTGAACCGCGTTCGATCGCGTCACAGTTGGTTTTTCTCTTTACCCCAGCGGCGGCGCTTTTGCTCGGCTGCGGGCTCGGGGTGCTCTACTGGATCGTCGTTAGGCATGGACTTGCGGAAGACCGGGCCGTGCTGGTGGACAAGGTGATGGCGATCCGGTCCGACTTGCGTTCGGCTGACGGACCACGGTTAATTCGGCGCGAACTGAAAGGGCTCCAAGGGGGCGAACGAACTTCCTACTGGGTGCGACTGCTCGCGGGGGACGGGCAGGTGGTGGCCGAGACTCCGGGGATGAGGAAGCTGCTGCCGAGCGAACTTTTTTCTCCGATCGCAGGCGCGACGCCGGCAGAAATGTCGATCAAAGACTACCAGACAGCAGGCAAGCTTTTCTCATTGGTCTCGATCGAAGCGACCGAAAACGGGCGGGCCTACGTCATCCAGGTGGCTCAAGATCGATCGGTCGATGAACAATTCGAAAAGGAGTTCGGTCTCCTCGTGGTCGTGGTGCTCGTCTGCGGAATTCTTGCTTCCGCCATGATCGCCGTGACGGTGACCCGGCGTGGGCTCCGGCCGCTCAACGCCATGACCCGTTCGCTGAAGCGAGTCGGACCGACTCGCTTCAGCGAACGGGTCCCGGTAGCGGAGTGGCCGCGCGAGTTGCAGCCGGTCGCGGTCGCCTTCGACGACATGATGGATCGGCTGGAGGATTCGTTTAATCGGCTCTCGCAATTTTCGGCCGATCTCGCTCATGAGTTGCGCACGCCGCTGGCAAACATTCGCGGCGAAGCGGAGGTCGCGCTCACTCGCCCGCGCGTGCCTAACGAATATGTGTCTGTCATTGAATCGAGCGTGACGGAGTGCGAGCGGCTCTCGGGGATCATCGATAACCTGCTCTTTCTCGCTCGTGCGGAAGCGGCTGAGAGCAAGGTCAACTACGCGCGCTTCGACGGCCGGGCTGCGCTCGAGCGGATTGCCGCCTACAACGAAGCGATCGCCGACGAGCGCCGGCTCGAGATTGTCTGTGGCGGAGAAGGCGAAGTCTATGCCGACCCCGTCCTTTTCGGACGAGCGGTGAGCAATCTGGTCGATAACGCCGTTCACTACACCCCGGACGGGGGCCGGATCGCCATCTCTATCACGACAACTGGGGAGGGGGCCGAGATCGTGGTAGAAGACAGCGGCTGCGGGATCGAGACGGAGCATATTCCGCGGATTTTCGACCGTTTTTATCGGGTCGATCCCTCGCGCAGCTCCGAGGGCACCGGCCTGGGTTTGCCATTGGTAAAGTCGATCGCCGATTTGCATGGCGGGACGATCGCGGTAGCGAGCGAGGTGGGCACAGGAACCCGTGTCACGCTGCTTTTTCCGGATCCGTCGCGCCCCGAGAAATAGGGATTCGCACCCGCTTTGGTGCTGCCCAGGCGAGAAACATGACGAAATTATCATTATTTTCTTGTCGTGGCATTAACCTTGCGATAAACGGCGCCCATGCTTCATCGAATTCTCGCCTGCAACGGCCTCCGCCACCGCACCCGTCTGATGAGTGCCGGCATTGTTGCCGTTTCTTGCATCGCCGCGTTGGCGAGCGCTCAAAGTCTGCCAGGCCAAGTGGCTGCTTCGTCGAACTCTACCACAAGCTCGGCTCCTCCAAACACCGCTCCGCCAACTCGCACGGTTGCGGCCGCTGACACAACCTCAACCGGCGCGACCGACGCGAGCAGTGAGAACGTGGTGACTCTGACGGAGCCGCAAATGATCATCAAGGGCGACGAGTTGCCGAGCGCCTATGGCGCTCCGGGCGCATTTTCGCGCAGCCGCTTTTCGGGTGTGACCACGGCCTACGTTCTCCCGCCATGGGAAGTCTACTCGGCCCTGATTTATGAGGGCGATTCCTTCAACGACAGTCTGCCGGACAATCTCTTCTCCCAGGAGATTGAGGTGGGTTTGCCTTATCGCTTCGGGCTGGCCATGGAAAATAGAGTCGAACACTTCAACGGCGAGACACAGAATTCCTTCATCAGCGTCGAAGCTCGTTGGGCCCTGGCCGACTGGAACAAGATCCCGCTCAACCCGACCCTTTTCGCGGAGTACAAATTCGGCACCGGCGACATCCTGCACGAAGAAGGCCCGCCGCCGCCCCCCGGAGAAGAGGAAGAAGGTGACGGCCCGCCGCCGGTTCCCAACGCATACGAATTCCGCCTGATGCTGGCGCAAGAGTTTGGCAGCCGGTTCGAGTGGGCGGCCAATGTTTTTTTCGAGAGGGAAAACACAGGCGATCGCGGGCGCGAATGGGGATTTTCCCAGAGCATTCAGACGCCGATCCTGGCCGCGCACGAGCGCTTGAAAGTTGGCGTGGACATGATCTACAAAAATTTCACGGTCAAGGACACGCGCGGTTCACCGATTAACCGTTTTAACATTGGTCCGAGTGTTTCTTTCAAACCATCGCCTCGGATGCGTTTTGATCTCGAACCTCTCTTTGGCGTAACCAAGGAGTCACCTTCCGTCCAGGTGTTTGCCATCTTTTCCTACATCTTCGGTGGCGGCGGTGAACACGAAGCGGAAGGGCCCGCCTCGACACGAAATCGCTAGGCCGAAACGATCAGACTCATTCGGTCTTTGGTTTCTGACGTCTGACGAGAAGCGATCAGGGCGCGAGCCGGTCGATTATCCAGGAGCCATCGTTTTCGCGGGTGTAGCGAAAGCGGTCGTGCAATCGATTGGTTCGCCCCTGCCAGAATTCGATCGTCGCGGGAATAATCCGGTAACCACCCCAGTGCGGGGGCAGTTTGATTTTTTCGTGGCCGGCGAAGCGCTGGGTCATTTCCGCGAGGCGCGCATCGAGAATGCGTCGGGCATCGATCACTTCGCTCTGGCGTGAGACCCAGGCGCCGAGCTGACTGCCGCGCGGCCGGTCTTGAAAATAGATTTCAGATTCCTTGCGCGAAGTTTTCTCGACCCTGCCAGTAACCCGAATCTGCCGCTCCAGTTGCATCCAGTAAACGGTGAAGGCCGCCTGCGGATTCTCCGCCAGTTCGTGTCCTTTGCTGCTCTCGTAGTTGGTAAAAAAAACGAACCCGCGTTGATCGACTCCCTTGAGCAGGACGATTCGGGCCGATGGCTTGCCGTCGGGTGTGGCGGTGGCGAGCGCGATCGCGTTCGCATCCGGCAGCCCGGAATTGACTGCGGTCGAAAACCAGGTTTCAAACTGCTCGATCGGATCGGGGTGCAGCTCGGCACGGCGTAGACCCTGGGTCTCGTATTCGCGGCGTAATCCGGCGAGATCGATTGCGTCCATCTTCCTGAAAGGTATTCGAGTCGGCCGGTGCTGTCGAAAATTGTTCGGCGGGCGCGACGATTCCGGCCGGTTTCCGTTTGTGCCCTTCGTCGTGCTTCGTTAATAATCCGGAATGTTTAGCCTCACCATGCTCGGGAGCGGCAGCGCCGGGAACAGTGCGCTGATCGCGACCGATCATTGCCGGCTGCTGGTCGACGGCGGTCTGAGCGCGCGCCAGCTCATTCTTCGGTTGGAGCTCTGCGGAGTGTCGCCTAACGAATTGGACGGCGTCCTGCTGACCCATGAGCACGGCGACCATGTCTGCGGCCTGGAGGTGCTTTGCCGGAAATTTCAGATCCCGATTTTTTGCAACGCGCTGACCGCAGAAGCGATCCGTTACGGTTCGTTAGGCGAGCATCGCAACTGGCGAATTTTTCGGACGGGAGCGAGTTTTTCCATCTGCGACATCACGGTCGAAAGTTTCCCGGTCCCGCACGACGCAGTCGAGCCGGTTGGATACACGTTTCACGCGGGGCCGAGCGCACTCGGCTACATCACCGATCTCGGGCACGCCACCCGCCTGACGATCGAGCGCCTGCGCCAGGTCCAAACTCTCGTGATCGAGACAAATCACGATGAAAAACTTTTGCAGAATGATCCCCACCGGCCCTGGCCGGTGAAGCAGCGGATTCAATCGCGGCACGGCCATCTTTCGAACGCCGCGGCCGCGAACGTGATCGGACAATTGTTAGGCGGAAGGATCGCGCGTGTCGTGCTCGGACATCTGAGCCGCGATTGCAACTCGCCGGAACTGGCCGCCGGCACGGTCCGGGCGGAGCTGGAGAAAATGGGGCGGCGCGACATCGAGATTTTTTGCGCGGCCCAGGGCGAGATCAGTCCGCGTTTTGCGATCGGGGCGACCCGGGGCGGCGCCTTTCAGCCGACCTTCGACAATCTTCTCTTCGAGATCGCCTAACGAATCAATCCTCGTCGCCGACGACGAGGTGAATGATGCCGGCCGGATCGGAAATCCAGAAGCCGTCAAAATCTTCCCGAAGCTGTTCGACTTCGTCGCGTCGCGCGACTCCGTGATTTTTCAGGTAGGCGGCGGCACTTTCGGTGTCGTTTGTCTCCAGCTCGAGCCAGATATCGGGATGGCTGATGTTTGGCACCCGATCGATCCAGAGCCTAACGGGTCCGAACTGAAAGATGCAGCCTTCCGCTTCCTCCTCAATCACGGGGAGGCCGAGGGTGTCGCGGTAAAAGGCGATCGTTTGCTCGTAGGTGTGATACGGGCATTTGATGGCGATGTTTGCGCCGCCCGAAAAATTCGGACTCTGGACGTTGGCGACCATGAGAGAATCTGCCCGAGGTGGCAACGATTGCCACTCGTTAGGCTAGCCGCCGCCCGATCCTTCGCCGCCCGGCTCGGTCATCGCGACCGGATCGAGCGCGGCGTTTAGTTCCGCTTCCGGCAGGACCTTTTGCTCGCGGCTGAGCTGGCGCACGGTCTTGCCCGTTTTGACGCTTTCCTTGGCGATCTCGGCCGCCCGATCATAGCCGATCTTCGGGGCCAGACTCGTCACCATCGCCATCGAAAGTTCGACCAATTCCTGGCAGCGCTCGCGGTTGGCCACGATCCCGCTGACGCATTTGTCGGCAAAGATTTCGGCGGCGTTGCCGAGCAGCCGGATGCTGCATAGAAGGTTGTGCGCCATGACGGGCATCATGACGTTGAGATCGAGATTCCCGTTCGCGCCCGCCCAGGTGATGGTCGTGTCAGCGCCGATCACCTGCGTGCAGACCATCATGACTGACTCGCAGATCACCGGGTTCACTTTGCCCGGCATGATCGAGCTACCGGGCTGGGTGGCGGGCAGTTGAATCTCGCCCAGGCCGCAGCGCGGACCGCTGCTCAGGAGGCGGATGTCGTTCGCGATTTTGAAGAGGCTGACTGCGATCGTTTTGAGATGACCGCTCGCTTCGACCACGCCGTCCTTTGCGCCCTGGGCTTCGAAATGATCTTCCGCCTCGCGAAACGCGATCCCGGTACGGTGTTCAAGATGGCGCATGACTTTGCCGGGAAAATCGAGATGGCGATTAAGCCCGGTACCGACAGCCGTGCCGCCGAGCGCCAGTTCCTGGAGCGCAGCTATGGCCTGCTCGGCGCGACGTTTCCCGAAACGCACCTGTTGCGCGTAGCCGCCGAATTCCTGGCCGAGTCGGACTGGCGTCGCGTCCATCAGATGGGTGCGGCCGATCTTGATCACGTCGTGGAACTCGCTTGCCTTTGCGGTCAGCGCGTCGCCCAATTTTTCGAGCGCCGGAATGAGACATTGCATGAGTTGCTCGGCCGCGCTGATGTGGATGGCGGACGGGATGACGTCGTTGCTCGACTGTCCCATGTTGACGTGATCGTTGGGGTGAACCGGCTCGCGCGCGCCAATTGGTTTGCCGGCCAGTTGGCAGCAACGATTGGAGATGACCTCGTTCGCGTTCGTGTTCGTGCTTGTGCCGGAACCGGTCTGGAAAATATCGAGTGGGAAATGTTCGTCGAGTTTGCCTTCCGCAACCTCTTCCGCGGCCTGGACGATGAGCGCGCTGCGTTCCGCATCGAGCAAACCGAGATCGTGATTGGCCTGCGCGGCGGCCCATTTCAACAAACCCAAGGCGCGTATAAACGGGCGCGAAAAACGCCAGCCGCTAACAGGAAAATTCAACACTGCGCGCTGGGTCGAGGCGCCGTAAAGAGCAGACTCCGGGACGGACATCTCGCCCATGGAATCTTTTTCCACGCGAGTCTGGCAGGCGCTCATGCCGTGCGTTGAACAGGAATCCGTGCGGTCGACGGCCGGGCGTGGCCGTTTCGCGTCTGTGCTTTCTGGAAGACGGTGATGAACATGGGCGGGATATTCTGCAGGCAATACTCCGATTCAGCGCGGTCGAAGAAAGTGGCGTGCTGGCGAAGTTCGTTCGTCACCTGGTAGATGATGAAAGCGCCGCCGGGCCGAAGGGCATCGTAGGTGTCCTGGAGAAGAGCGCGTTTCTTTTTGATCTCGAGAATACTGAACGGAATGCCGGAAAGAATGTAATCGCACTGCGGAATCTCGCGGCGCGCGAGTTCGTCGGAGAGACTGGCGGCGTCGCGATTGATGACGTGGACGCGCGGGTCGTCGGCGAATTGCCGCTCGAGATCGCGCGAAAAAGCGGGATCCAATTCGAAGAGGAAGAGCTGCGAGTCGGCGCTCATGCGGTTGGCTAGTTCGCGGGAATGAACCCCTTCGCCGGGGCCGTATTCGGCGATCGTGCGGGCCTGGGTGAAATCGATTTTGCCCGCCACCCGCTCCACGAGCGCCTTGGAACTGGGGATGATGGAAGCGATTTGAAACGGCTTTTGCAAAAACCGTTTGAAAAACAATGCGCTCATAAAGTTGCGAACAGTGAACCCCGGGCCCTCCATTGTCCAGCAACGATCTCGTTGGAGGACACGGGCAGGGTGATAAATTTTCGGATATCGCGCTCCCCGGGCGTGCTTCGGGCTGGTCGGTCAATCGGGCCCGTCTGCCGGGCTGGAAACCCCGGGGCGACCGAGGTAATTCGAGGATTGACACTTTTTCTAAAATTTATAATGCTCGTCCCGGCGATAAATATTGCCACCGATGCAAAAATTTCTGAACCTCCCCACTATGCACAACTTACTGACGGTCAAGGAGACAGCGAAATATCTCCGCATTCCCCTCCCGACCGTCTATTATTTGGTTCAGCGGGGGCAGCTTCCGGCCATTCAGATCGGTGGCCGGTGGCGGATAAAAAAGGACTCTCTCGATAGAGATGTCCTAAAAGAGGATCGTTCCGGTCAGCCAACCGTGTTGGTGGTCGATGACGATGTGAGTCTGCAAAACCTGTTCAAGGTTTTTCTGAAAAAGATCGGCTTCAGCCGGGTGGTTGTGGGGACCGTGAAAGAGGCGATCGCTGCGCTCGAAAAGCAGCATTTCGATCTCCTCTTTCTCGATTTGAAACTCCCCGATGGTCCGGCCGACGATGTTTATGAGGCGGCGAAAGAAGTCGATCCGGACCTTCCCATTGTCGTGATCACGGGATATCCCGACAGCAACATGCTCAACCGCATTCTGGCGAAGGGCCCGGTTACTGTTCTGAAGAAGCCGCTGAAGGTGGAACAACTGAAACAGACGGTGCGGATCCTCGGGCATAAGGAAGCGACCAAGCTGGCGGCCTGAGCGGATTGCAGAAAAGTGATCGGTGAACCGTGCAGGTTCGCCGCCCGGGCGAGCCGATGTTTCTGCGCTCGGCCCTTGACGGATCACCGATCACTATTCACTTATCACGCCTGCACCCGGCGCGGTTAGCTCAGTGGTAGAGCACTACCTTGACACGGTAGGGGTCACAGGTTCGAACCCTGTATCGCGCACCATCTCGAAGAGCGGATTGGCGGCCGGAGGGATTCCCAAAAATTGAAGGAAGTGGAATCGGATCGCACCGTCGCAGGGAATTTACTTTACAAACCGGTAATAAACTTTCACACTCTCTTTCCCACTAGAAGGAGTCCAATTGCTGGAAGCAGCTCTTGTGCTTCGGAAGGATGGTCGTTCCTCAGCCCCATGGACGATGGTGCATAAATTGCTTGAAGAACGGTTACATTGCTCACGTTCCGGGAGCGAAATTTCTAATAAATGAAAACTGATGTTTTGATTATCGGCGGTGGCCCGGCTGGGTGTGCAGCGGCAATGTTGCTCGCGAAAGAAGGCGTTAAGCCGATCATTCTCGAGCAGGAAGAATTTCCCCGCTTTCACATCGGCGAATCGATGACCGGTGAAGCGGGAGCGCTTTTGCGCCGGCTCGGCCTCGAAAAGAAGATGCTCGAACGGAAATACCCGGTGAAGCATGGGGTGCGAGTTTATGGCACGAGCAGTTGGTTCATACCGGTCGCGCGGCGGGACGAAAACTGGGATCTGCAACCGGCGACGACCTGGCAGGTGCGGCGCAGTGATTTCGACGCCATGATGCTGGAGGAGGCACAGGAGCGCGGCGCGACTCTGATTCGCGGCCGGGCAAAAACCCCGCTCCGGACGGAAGACGGCGGGGTGCGCGGCGCGACGATGGTGCGACCGGACGGAAGCGAAGAGGATATCGAGGCTCAGCTGGTGATCGATTGCTCAGGGATGGCGACCTTTCTCGCGAATCAAAAAGCGACCGGGCCAAAGTATCTAGGCAGCTATGACAAGCAGATCGCTTTCTTTACCCATATCAAAGGCGCCATCCGCGACAGAGAGACAGAGGGCGAGATGGCGAAGGACAACACCCATATCTTCTACAAAAAGAAGTATCATTGGGCCTGGATGATCCCCTTGGATGACGAAGTGATGAGCATCGGAATTGTCGTGCCGACGGCGGAATTCCAGAGGCACAAGATGGACCGCGAAGAATTTTTCCGCCACTACCTGCCGCAGATCAATCCCGACCTGACTCGGCGAACTGAAAAGGTCGAATACCTCGAGAAGGTTCACGTCATTCCTAATTATTCGTTCCAAGTGCGCGGCTTCTGCGGGAAGGGTTACATCTGCCTCGGGGACGCGCACCGCTTCATTGATCCGATCTTTTCATTCGGCATCTCCGCGGCGGTGCGGGAAGCGGAATTCGCGATTCCCCACATCATGTCCTACCTGAAGGGGGAACGGCGCGAGGAAGCGAATCCGTTCGATGAGTTTCAACGCTTCTGCGAAAAGGGGAGCGATAATTTGGAAGACATGGTGGACCTTTTTTGGGAGCAGCCATTCGCCTTCGCCACCTTCGTGCATCATCGTTACCGCCAAGAGCTTACCGACGCGTTTGCCGGGCGGGTTTACGAAACCGAGCACCAGCCTTCTCACGCGATCATGCAATTCCGCAAACTGCTCAAACGCGAGCGCGATTACTCGCACGCGGACGATTATTCGATTCCCATCGGCTCGCGCTATCACCCAGAGCGCGCGCCTTTGTGGGCGCCCGATTCACCGGTCGAAGGCACGGAAGAATGGCTTCGACGCATCAAGGAAGAGGAAGACAGCGGGGAAACGAATTCCGCAAATGTCGCCGCGGAAGATTTCGTGAACGCACGATAGATTCTCAATCAGCTAACGAACATGGAAATACCACAGAAACTCATCGACTACATCAACACCAGCCGGGCCCCGCTGCCTCCGGTTTCGGATCCTGAGGAACCACTCCAGATCGACTCGCTCGGTCTCATTCGCCTGGTCTCCTTCATGGAAAGCGATTGCGGCATCCGGGTGGAAGATGAGGAACTCGTCGCCGAAAATTTCGCTACCCTGCGCAGCTTGGGAGCACTGATCGAAAAGAAGACTCAGGGAGCGGACGCGCCTTCGTAGGTCCGGCGCCGCTTTCTTACCTGCGGATTCTCTTTTGCGTTATCGCGAGCCAAATCGCGTTGGTTTCCGGCTACCCTAGCCGCGGACTGCTTTCTTTCCGTTCGCTTCGATTATTTTCGGAACGATCGCCTCGACAAGTTTGCTGAAAGCGGCCACAGCCGTATTCGTGCCGGAATCGATCAGCCGCAGAAGCCCGATTTCCAAGCCAAGGCTTTTGCCGGACAGGCGAATAGCCCGCAGCTTCAGCATGCCGCCCTCGCCCAAAGTAACCCTCGGCATAAGGGCGACGGCGTGCAACGGTCCGAGGGAACGGAGCACCATCTCGATCGAATTGATTTCCGCGACGGTGCGGGGACGAATCCGGTGGTTGCGACAGATTTCGTCGGTCATCCGGCGCATGACGTAGGTATCGGGCAATTGCACGAGACGCTGCCGGTGCAACTCGGAGAGCTCGACTACCTGCCGCCTGGCCCAGGGATGGGTTTCCGCCACTACGACCGTGAATTCATCGTCGCCTAGGTGCTCATAGCGCAGGTTGGGCGAGTGCCGCGTCACCCAGCCGAGCCCGACATCCAGTGTCCCTTCCTCGAGGAAGGTTTCGATGTCGGTCGAGGAAATCTCCGCGATGCTTAGGTCGACCCCGTGATTCTGCTCCGAGAAAAGAGCGAGCAGTTTGGGGAGTAGTGCCAGGCTCAAGTAGGGAATAATGCCGACCCGCAACGTCCCATGCAGCTCTCCCGGGTCGCTGCCGATTTCCTGAAGCGATTTTTCCACCTGATGCAGGATGTTGCGGGCGTGCTTTTGAAAATTGAGGCCGGCTGAAGTGAGCGAAATCCTCTTCCCCCGGCGCTGAAAGAGAACCGCGCGCAAACCAGCTTCCAGATTGCGCATCTGCTGCGAGACCGCCGGTTGTGAGACACCGAGGCGTTTGGCGGCCCGGCTGAAGTTCCCCGCGTCGGCTACCTCGAGGAAGTAATGGAGTTGGCGGATTTCAAACGGTTCAACCATGGCGACGAATTCGAGCCTTTCTACGTCGAACAACCTTCCCAGAGGATGACAAAAAAATGACAAAAAGTGCTTCCATAAGATACGCTTACTGTTCTATTTTGAAAATCGCCAGTTAATAACATTCTTATGACTGCCTCTAAATCGTCCTGTTTTCTCGTTCTCCTGGCGCTGGTTTTCGGCCTTTCGACCGCGCCCGGCGCCGCGGCCGATGCGACCGCCTCTCCGCAGGCAAAAAGCTCCGATCCCAAGGAAGTCAAGCCGGCCGCAACCCCACCTTTTAAGCGCCCTCCCTACAATCCGGTCTTGCGCTGGAAGGAAGATTGGTCTGGCCTGCGCGGGCGCGATCGCTCGAAAACGGGCGACCTCTTTGATCCAGTCAAGTTCATTCCCCTCAATGCCGACGGATCCATTTGGGTGAGCTTCGGCGGTGGGGTGCGGGGCCGGTTGGAGAGCTTCGGAAATTTTAACTTCGTTCCCGAAGCCGATGATACCTATTTCCTCTACCACCTCCTGCTGCACGGCGATCTTCATATCACCAAGTTCGTCCGGGTTTACATCGAAGGAATTGATGCCGAAAGCACCCCGCGCGACCTGCCCGGCGGCACACGAACAATCGACGTCAATGCGCTCGACCTGCAGCAGGCCTTTCTCGACCTTAATTTCCCGTTCACCGGCGGCACCCTGACGCTACGCGGCGGTCGGCAGGAATTTGCCTATGGCAAACAACGCCTCGTCAGCCCGCTGCCGTGGGGGAACGCTTACCGCCACTGGGACGGTTTTACCGCCATCGTGGAAACGCACGGCTGGAATGTTCAGGGTTTTTGGACCCAGTTCGTGCCGGTAAACAAATATCTGTTCGACGAAGCGGACGCGCAGACCCAGTTCTCTGGTCTCTATGCCACTCATGGCAAGCCGACTGACCCGTTCGGGTGCGATCTCTACTTTCTCGCGCTCGACAGGGATGATCCGGTAACCTTTAACGGGACGACTGGCGACGAAGAACGCTACACGCTCGGCGGTCGCATTTTCGGCACCTTGCAGGCTTTTGATTACGACTTGGAAAGCGCCTACCAATTCGGCGAGGTCGGTTCGGGCAGCGTCGGTGCCTGGATGCTCGCTGCTGACAGTGGCTATACCTTCAAAGAAGCTTGTGGGAAACCGCGCCTCGGGCTTGGGTTCGACTATGCCAGTGGCGACTCGTCCGCCGGCGGAAATGTAGGCACCTTCAACCAGCTTTTCCCGCTCGGGCACGCCTATTTCGGCTACATCGACGAAATCGGCCGGCAGAATATTATCGATATTCATCCTGGCGTTGGGGTGAAGTGCGCGGCCGACAAGTTGAACTTGAGAACCGAAGCGCACTTTTTCTGGCGGGCCCAGGCGGCGGATGCCCTCTACAACGCCGGTGGCGGGGTCGTGCGCCGCGGCGCTCCTGGCACATCCCTGGATGTGGGAACGGAACTGGATTTCGTCGCGAACTACCGCTTTAACCGCCATCTCGATGTCGAGGCCGGTTACAGCCATTTTTTCCCGGGGAAATTCATCGCACAGACTGGGCCGGACAGCCCGATCAATTTTTTCTATTTCCAGACTCAGTTTTACTTC
Organism: uncultured Verrucomicrobiae bacterium; assembly: GCA_963819975.1. Taxonomy (GTDB): domain Bacteria; phylum Verrucomicrobiota; class Verrucomicrobiia; order Chthoniobacterales; family UBA10450; genus Palsa-1392. The sequence continues at coordinate 541,285 of CAWFYE010000007.1, forward strand.
TAGGCCGGACTATACCTCGATGAGAATTTCCCGCCGTTGGCCACGACTCTCGGCGGGACCTTATACCATTCAAGTTTGGCCGGATAACGGGCGAAACACTTTCCGGGCGCTGGGCGCAGCCGTATGTGTGCTGGCTATCTTTCTCTCCTCGGGCGGGCACTGGGCGGTTCTGCAATCGGTCGCCTATACGCGCATGCTGGTCGAGTTCGCACAGATGGACCCGCTGGGCACGGCGGTAAGCAAGGCGTTCGACGGAAAGCATTCATGCTCGCTCTGCCCGAAAATTCGCGACGGCTATAACAAACAACGGAAAACGCCGGGAACGGTGACCGGAGAGCGTTTGCCAGAGTTCGTCGGTCAATCCAGCGGCGTTCTCCTCTTCACTCTCGCGCGCGGGCTGGACATCCCATTCGTTAGGTCAGCTTGCACCAATTTTTCCACTGCTCCTCCGAAACCGCCGCCGAGGGTGGTTTGATTCTCTCAAACAGACCACCCTCCGCGTGCCATGAACTACCGGTCATTGTGTCATGAACACTCGGAGATCTGACACTAATCCTGGACCTTCCGCGCGACTACGCTGCGCGCGTTGGCTTGCTCGGAGTTTTCAGGGCACCACCCAACCCAATTTGCAGTTCAATGAAACACCTCTTTACCAGTTACAAAACTCTCGTCCTGCCCGCGCTGGTTTTTGCGACTGCCGCACTCTCAGCCCGAGCTCAAGCCCCTGATGCATCGCCTTCCGCAACACCAACCAATGTGTCAACCATAGTGATCATCGGCCAGCGAATCCCCGGAGCGACGGTAGTCGTCCCGACGCCGGAACTTCAGCTCCGCGACCCGGATACTGCGTCGCTTCTGAACCAGATCCCCGGTGCCGCTGTGGTCCGCAATGGCGCGCTCACCGGCATCGCGCAATTGCGCGGCCTGAGCGGCGACCGCGTCAAGACGTTGGTGGATGGGATGGCGATTACTCCGGCTTGCCCGTTCTACATGGACCCGCCGCTGCATTACTCTGCGCCCTCCTCCTTGCATAAGCTCACGGTGCTGCCTGGAATTACTCCGGTCAGCCTGGGCGGCGACAGTATCGGGGGGACTGTGCTGGCCGAACCGGCTCCGCCACGCTTTGCTACCGACGACCACCCGCTTTGGTCGTCTGACCTGGGTTCTTTCTATCGCAGCAGTAACGATGGCTATGGATTCAACGGCGAATTCGCTCTGGCCAATAAGGACCTGGGCGCCGCTTACAGCGGTTCCTGGGAGACGGGCGATGACTTGCGCTTCCCCGGTGGTCGGGCCCGTGACACTGCCTTTGATGAATTCGTGGAGCAGGAGGGACGCATCGCGGGGAAGTTGCTCGGCGGCCTCCTGGAGGCCTACGGCGGCATCAGCCGCACGCGCAACGCCGGCACGCCGGCCGTGCCGATGGACATGATAACTGACGATAGCTGGCGGGTCGGCCTGCGCCAGACCGGTGAATACGAGTTCGCCGAACTCGACAGCCGCATAGCCTTCCACAGCATCGATCATTTGATGAACAACTATTCGCTCCGACCTCTCGCGCCCGGAGCGCCTCGTTTGTTTTCCCCCGCTACGAGCGACGACTTAAGTGGTCAGTTGGCGGCGGTTTTTCCTCGCGACAAGAACACGTTTCGAGCCGGGGTGGACTTCCACTGGAACGCTTTCGACGCCTTCGTGCAAAACGCCGATAACGGCAGACAACAGAACACCCTGAACGACGCCAACCGTACCCGGATCGGGAGTTATCTGGAATGGCAAACGAATTGGAGCGACCAATGGACGAGCCTCGTTGGTGTGCGCAACGACACTGTCTGGAGCGACACCGATAACATCGAGACGTTTTTCCCGCCCGCCGCCGCCGATGCCGCCGCGTTCAATGCCCAGTCGCATTACCGAATCTTCCCCGATTTCGACGCCATGGTCTCGGTCCGCTACAAACCCGGCGAACACAGCAATTATGAACTGGCGTTTGCCCGCAAGACTCGCGCGCCAAGCTTGCTCGAGCTTTACCTGTATACACCGTTTGCCGCCAGCGCCGGAGCGTCCGACGGGCGCACCTATTTGGGCAATCTTGGTCTTGACCCTGAGGTTTCGCACCAGGTGGCGCTGACCGGCGACTGGCATGGCGACGGTTGGGAAATGAAAGTGACGCCCTACTACAATTTCGTCAGCGATTACATTCAAGGCACGCCGATCAACCGGTTCGTCAACGGCCTGCCAGTCCTGCAATACGAGAATGTGAACCGCGCCGATCTCTACGGCGTGGATGCCGAGGCACACTACGATCTGACCAACGAATTTAGCCTCCACGCGCAACTCAGCTACGTCCGCGGGATCGATCGTGATAACGGCGACAATCTTTACCAGATCCCGCCGCTCCACGGAATCGTGAGCCTCGAATACGACAATGGCGCTTGGCACGGTGCGGTGGAAGGCGTCCTGGCGGCCCGGCAGGACAAAGTCTCGGCCTACAATGGCGAGACGCCTAGCCCCGGCTATGCCCTGCTGAATCTCCGCGCCGGCTACACCTTCCGCGAGCATCTGAACGTAGAGCTGTCGTTGGAGAACCTTGTCGACAAGCGCTACGCAAACCACCTCGCAGGCGTCAATCGCGTCTTGGACAGCGATGTGCCGGTAGGCGCAAGGCTTCCCAGTGCGGGCCGATCCGTCGCCGTCTCGGTTAAATATGATTTCTGAAAATTTCTAGACCTGAAAAACAAAAAACAATAGGAGAACAAGTCCATGAACCCGAAACAACTCATCACCGGCGCAGCGCTCATCGCGCTGATCCTCACCGGCTGCAGCAAAAAAGAAACCGCCAAGAAGGAATCGAACAAAGTTCGGGTGGGCTGGATCGGGCTCACCTGCGAGGCCTCGATCTTCAGCGCCGTCGAGAACGGCTATTTCAAGGATGAAGGACTCGATGTCGAGCTCATCAAATGCGACTGGAAAACTTTCAAGGACACTCTCGCCCTTGGCGGTTACGACATCACTCAGCATCTCGTGATGTATTTTCTCAAACCGATCGAGCAGGGACTCGATATCAAGTTCACTGGCGGCATCCACAGCGGATGCCTTCGCCTCCAAGCCGGAGCAAACACTGGCATCACGACGGTGGAACAACTGCGCGGCAAGCGGATCGGTGTCCCGGGAATGGGCACTCCGCCCTTCGTTTACACCAACCGCGTCCTGAAACGCCATGGGATTGACGGAAGCAAGGAAATCGAGTGGAAGGTCTTCCCCGTCGGCGAGCTCGGCCTGGCGATCGACAAGGGAGAAGTCGATGCCGTGACCGACTCCGAACCAATCGGAAGCATGCTCTTGGAGAGCGGCAAAGTCATCAACGTCGCCGACCAGGCCATCGACGAGGGTTACAAGGATGAATATTGCTGCGAGGTTATCGCGAACGGAAAATGGCTCGCTGCCAATCCCAAAACTGCGGCTGCGGCCACCCGCGCCCTGCTCCGTGGAGCCAAATACGTGCAAGCCAATCCGGCGGCTGCGGCCCAGATGTCGGTCGATAAGAAGTATCTCGCTTCCAATCCGAAATTGAATGCGCTTGCTCTCTCGAAACTGAACTACATGCCGGCTGTTAACCGCGCGGAAGACTCGGTCAAAACCGCCGCCGACGAAATGATCGCGGCCGGGATGCTCGCGCCTACCACCAACGTGGCAGATTTGGTCAAGCGTGCCTTTGCCCATCTCGACGGCGTGACCGACGAATGGATCCAAACGGTCGAAGTCAAGAAGGTCGCCGGCGGTGCAATCCTGCCGCCGGCTGATGCCGCCACCGGCGCCAAGATCGCCGCCTCGAAAGTGGATACTTCCTGTTGCGCAATGACTCTGGCGACCAAATAAGCCGAACTGCATCTCCGGCGCGCGGCCGTTACTCGAAAACTTTTTTCTCCGGCCGGACGCTGGTCCAATTCCAGCGTTCAGGCCGTCCGATGTTGCTCGGCGAGATGCCAGTACGCCTCTGCCATGTGATCGGGATCGAGTTTTGGTTCGCCCGCGATGACGGCTTCGCTGGCTGGGCCAATAATTCCATCCACCACCACGTGGGTGACCTACATGCCCTGCGGCCAGAGCTCGCGCGCGAGTGATTGCACCGGACCGCGCGCTACTGAAGGCGAGCCATGCGCCCCCGCGTACGCTCGAGGTCGCGCCGGTAGATAGCATCGCGCCTTCGCCGGCCGATCACGTCGGTGCGGTTTCCTGTGCGCAGACAAACCCGCTTAACGTTGCGATGCGCCTCCCAGTCGCGCAGGCGTGGAAATGGCGTTAGAACTTGTCATGTCGAAATTCCCGGGTTGGCGGTTCGGATTGGTCACGATTTGTTCTTTCGCGGTCTTCGCGATGCCGGCGCGCGCGCAGGAGCAAGAGCTGGCCCCGATCGTTTCGCCACCTCCCGCCCTCGCCTCGCCTTCATCTATTCCCTCCGCCACGCCGGCCGCGACCACTCCACCGGGCGCGCCGCAACCATCGCCTTCCCCGACGCCTGTCCAATTGACCGAGGTCCTCTTAAAAAATCTAAAGGCGCGCGCGATCGGGCCGGCCGTGATGGGTGGCCGTGTCTCGGATATCGCGCTCGACCCACGCAACCCGGCTGTCTTCTACGTCGGGCTCGGGACCGGCGGCGTTTTCAAAACCGGAAACAATGGCGTCACCTTCGATCCGGTTTTTGACAAGCAACCGGTCCTCTCGGTCGGCGCGGTAGCCCTTGCGCCGTCCGATTCCGATGTCGTCTGGGTTGGGACCGGGGAAGCGAACGATCGCAATTCATCGGAATGGGGCGACGGCGTTTATCGCTCGACCGACGGCGGCAGCACCTGGTCAAACGTCGGCTTGAAGGAAAGTCGATCGATTGCGCGGATCGTAGTGCATCCAACCAAACCGGAAGTCGCCTACGTGGCGGCGATGGGAAACCTCTGGAAGGACGGCGGCGAACGAGGCCTGTTCAAAACGACTGATGCCGGCAAAACCTGGAAGCTCGTCCTGAAAGCGCCCTCGCCTAACGACGCCCGGACCGGCTGCGGCGACGTCGCGCTCGATCCGTCGAATCCCGAGATCGTTTACGCGGCACTCTACGCGCGGCAGCGCACTCCCTGGTCGTTTGCCTACGGCGCGACTGCGACCAACGGCCAGGATGTCGGTGGCATTTTCAAGAGTAGCGATGGCGGCTCGACCTGGAAGAAATGCGGCGGCGGGTTACCTGGCCTGACGGGTCGCATTGGGCTCGCGGTTTCGCCGAGCAAACCAAAACTGGTCATGGCGATCGTGCAGAGTGATGAAGGCGGCGCGAGCGATATCCGCGACATCCATAGCCGGCGCGGCGGTGTATTTCGCTCCGAGGACGGCGGCGAGAAATGGACCCGGATGAGCGACATCAATCCGCGCCCGTTTTACTTCAGCCAGATCCGGATCGATCCGGCCAACGATCAGCGCGTCTACGTCCTCGGAATGGCGGTCCTGGCTTCGGACGAAGGGGGAAAAAATTTCCGGGAGGATCTCTCCGATAAAGTGCATCCCGATTGTCACACGCTCGTCATTCAACCGGGGACCACTCCGGCCTCGAAAGCGTCCAAACCCGAAGACAAAACCAAGCCACCGAAACCGGCCGTTTGTCAGCGGCTTTTGCTCGGGACCGACGGCGGTCTTTACCAGAGCTACGCGGCCGGTAAGGCGTGGGATCACCTCAATCGCTTCCCGGGCGGCCAGTTTTACCGGATCTCGGTCGATGATTCGCAGCCTTTCTACCGGATCGCGGGCGGCCTGCAGGATAACGAGAGCTTTGTCGGTCCGAGCCAGGTGGCGAGCAAGGAAGGCATTCTCAATTGCGACTGGACCCCGCTCGAGGGCGGCGACGGATTTTATGTCGCCTTCGATCCGGCCGATCGCGACGTTTTCTATGCCGAGAGCCAGGAGGGTTACATTCACCGGATCAATCTCCGGACTGGTGAGAAGCGCGATCTGCGACCGGAAGCGGCCGAAGGCCAGGAACGCTATCGGTTTCATTGGAACGCGCCGCTTATCGGCAGCCGACACCAACCGGGCGTTGTTTATCTGGCGGGCAACCGGGTCTTCCGCCTAACGGACAAGGCGGAACACTTCCAGGTTATCAGCCCCGATCTGACCCGGAACGAACCAGACAAAGTCAATGCGGCCGGAAGCGGCGCGGAAAATTACGGCGTTATTTATTCGTTAGCCGAATCGCCCCTCAAAGCCGGCCTCCTCTGGGCGGGGACGGACGACGGGCGGCTCTGGGTAACGCAGAACGATGGCGGGAACTGGACCGAACTAACAGAGAAGCTACCGGAACCAGCGCGCGGCCAGTGGATTGTGCGGATCGAGCCCGGAGCGAAAGATCCGAAGGTTGCCTACGTCGTGACGAACGCCTACCGCAGCGGAGACGATCGACCCTCCATTCTGCGCACGGCCGACCTCGGCCAGACCTGGCAGAGCGTCATCGGGCAGGGCCTTCCGCCTAACGATCCGGTAGAGGTGGTGCGGGAAGATCCGGTCAATTCCAAGCTCCTCTATGCCGGGACGCACTTTGGTTTGTTCGCTTCCTTCGATGGCGGCGGGCACTGGATGCGGATCGGCGATTTGCCCAACGTGCGGGTGGACGATCTCCAGATTCATCCGCGGACGGCCGACCTGGTCATCGCCACCCACGGTCGGAGCATCGAGATTATTGACGATACCCGCGCTTTCCGCGAACTGACGCCGGAAGTGATGGCGAAACCGGCTCATCTTTTCACGATCGCGCCGGCCCGCGGTTTTTATCTCCTCTCGGGCTTCGTCGATTGGAACGGGAAGGGGGTTTACCGCGGCGAAAATCCGCCCGAAGGAGCGCTTCTATCCTTTTGGGTAAAGGAATTCACCGGTGATGAAGTGAAGATCGCGATCAGCAACACGGCCGGACAGCCGGTTGCCAATCTCAAAGCCTCGGGCGCGCCCGGCCTGAATCGGGTGAACTGGGATCTGCGGCCAACCGAGGATGTACGGATCAAGTACGGCGGGGACGATCCGAAAAAATTTGTCCCGAGCGGCGAATACACGGCCGAGCTGAGCTACGGGAAGGAAAAGATGAAGCAAACCTTTCAGGTGCAGATCGCCGAAGGCATCACAACTCGTTAGGTCATTTTTTTCGACATCGTTAGACAGTCCGAGTGGTTTGGACTTGTCCAGCGAAGCGCTCATTTGCTATTGCTCGGTCGCGTTTCAAATCGTCGGCGATGAGAGCAAAGGCTTCTACCGCGAATCCCTCGTTGCAATTGCACGAGGTTCTGGAGGCGGAGTTTGCCCAGTTGCATGGCCGGCCCGCTCTTGAGGCCGACGCATCGCTCGACCCGGAGGAGCGGTTAAAGGCAATCTGGAGCGCCATCCATCGGCTCGAACACAAACGGGCCGCGCTCTGTATCTCGGGCGGCGGCATTCGGAGCGCGACCTTTGCGCTCGGTATCCTCCACGGGCTGGCGCGCTGCGGGTTGCTGGAGCGGTTTCATTATCTCTCGACTGTTTCCGGGGGCGGCTATATCGGCGGCTGGCTAACGGCCTGGATCCATCATTGCAAAAATGGTTTGGCCGGGGTGAACGCTGAGCTGGCCCGGCCGTGCGGCGAGGCCCGTCCCAATCCGGAGCCGGAAGAGATCCAAAATCTGCGGAGTTACAGCAATTACCTGAGCCCGCGCCTCGGTCTCCTCTCGGCTGATAGCTGGACGTTGGTCGGAACTTATCTGCGCAATCTCCTCCTTAATTGGTTGGTCATGATTCCTCTCCTGGCTTCCGCTCTCACGATCCCCTGGATCTACACCGCGGTTCTGATGATGAATCCGCCGCCTTATTCCTTCCTCCCGCTCTGGATTGGCGCGGCCTGCATATCGATCGGCGTCGCCTACATGGGTCTTAACCTCCCTTGCGGACAGAATTTGCGCTGGAGCCAGAAACGATTTGTCATTTTCTGTCTCCTGCCTCTCCTCCTGGCTTCGGTGTTGATGACGATTTTCTGGGCCTGGTTCAGTTATTACGGGCGGCAGCTGATCGAATGGCCGTTCTTCGGTTTCGGCGCGCCTCACAGCTGGGTCCCGTTTCTTTATCTCGGGATCGTCATTCATCTCGCTTCCTATCTGACCTCGCTCCTCCCGTCGCACGGCTTCCGCGTGATGGAATTCATCGGCGTGATCGTGTCGGGCGCGGTCGGTGGCCTGCTCCTTTGGTTGGCGGCGACGCAGTTATTTCCCCAGCCGCTTTGGAATGCCGAACTCTTCACTTGCTGCGGTGTGCCGCTTTTCATGGCTCTCTTTTTTCTCGCGATCATGGTCTTCGCGGGAATCTCGAGCCGCTGGACGGATGACCAGGACCGCGAATGGTGGGGACGCGCGACCGGCTGGCTGATCGCGGTCGCGGTCGGTTGGGCGGCGATCAGCGGTCTGGTTGTATTCGGGCCCTACCTGCTCTCGAAGTCGGTTTCCGCGATCGCCACACTCGTGACAGGCGGCACGGCGGGCGCGCTCGCGGTGCTAGCCGGACGGAGCGGGACGATCCCGGCGACTTCCAAACAGGGAGATAAGGCCGGCCCGCTCGCCAAATTTTTATCCAAGGCCGCCAGCTTCGCCGCCGTTATTTTTATCGCGGTCCTGCTCATCCTGATCGCGCGGACCACGACTGGAGTGATGGAATTCATCGGCGATCACCGGAGATTTGCCTGGAAGCTCGACAGCGTTTCGCATGTCCTGAACGAGCCGGTCAAATATCTCAACGTCATCCTTTACGCGCCGTGGCCGATGGTCCTCCTCCTTGCCGCCGCGCTGGCTGCGAGTGGCCTTGGGATGGCGTTGGTTATCAACCCCAACAAGTTTTCACTCCACGCGATGTATCGCGACCGGCTCATCCGGGCGTATCTAGGCGCCTCCAATCCGGAGCGCGACCCGAATCCCTTCACCGGTTTTGACGAGCGCGATAATCTGGCGATGGCGGATCTCTGGCGGCGCGATCACTTCGGCGGGAAACTGCTGCCCGTGATCAACATGGCGCTCAATCTCGTCTCCGGGAGCAAGCTCGCATGGCAGGAGCGCAAGGCGGAAAGCTTTACCGTCACCCCGTTGCACTGTGGAGCGGCAGGCGTCGGCTATCGGCGCACTGGCGGCGCGGAGGGTCAGCGCTACGGGGGGGAGAACGGCATCTCGCTTGGCACGGCCGTCACGATCTCCGGCGCGGCCGCGAGCCCGAACATGGGTTATCACTCGTCGTCCATGGTCACTTTTATTCTCACTCTCCTCAACGTCCGGCTCGGCGCCTGGCTCGGGAATCCTGGGTCGCCGGGTAACGGCACTTTCCAACTCGGCTATCCAAGATTCAGCGTCGGACCGATGATCGCGGAAGCCTTTGGCCTGACGAACAATTGCAGTCCCTACGTCTACCTTTCCGATGGCGGCCATTTCGAGAATCTCGGCCTTTACGAAATGATCCTGCGGCGCTGTCATTACATCGTCGTGAGCGACGCGGGCGAAGATCCGTGCTGTTCCTTTGCCGATCTCGGCGGCGCGGTACGCAAGATTCGGATCGATTTCGGGATCTCGATCGAATTCGACGACATCGCGATCTATCCGCGGAGCGACGAGGAATCGCGCAACAGCAAAGGGCGCAATTGCGCGATCGGTCGGATTTGTTATTCCGAAGTGGATGGCCCGGGAGCAGAAGACGGCTTGTTGCTTTACATCAAACCGGCCTGTTACGGCGACGAGCCGCGCGACATCTACGAATATTTCAAGAGCAACCAGACCTTTCCGCACGAGAGCACGGCCGACCAGTTTTTCACCGAGTCGCAATTTGAGAGCTATCGCATGCTGGGGTTGCACACGATGGAGCGGCTCTGCGGCGGAGCCTGCGGGGATTTTCCGGAATTGACCGGCCACATCATGGCGAACCATCTCGGTCGCTCGATTCCAGACTGGCTTGCGAAACTGATCGGGCCGGCTGGAGAAAAGAGCGCGGCAGCGAAAGGCTAGAGGCCAACTCCTCCGCGCGCGAAGGGACTAGGGATAAGTCCTACACAAGGACGCACTCCGCCTCTCATTGTGAGGCCATCGATTGGTCGCAATGTTGAAGCGCTCGAACGCTCGCGGGCAGACGAGGAGAACTCCAACTGTCGCTTCCATGATTCAACCACTGATCGATTCCTCGGGTTTGGCTGAAGCTTCGGATGAGACCCTGATGAAGGCGATTACCGACCGGCATCACACCGCCTTGCGCGAGTTCTACCAACGCTATGGAAAAACTCTCAAGTCCGTCATCGCGCGCGTCGTTCACGAAGAGACGGAAGCGGACGATGTGTTGCAGGAAATTCTTCTCCAGATTTGGAAAGAGGCTGGAAACTATTCCCCCAAGGCGGGCAGACCACTGGGCTGGGTGGTGACCCTGGCGCGACGGCGGGCGATCGATCGCCTGCGTCGTCGCCAGGCGTATTGTCGGGCCAAGGATCGGTTCGAATCGCAGATCCAGGAACCGGGCTCACAGAGCAGCAGCCAGATAACCGATGATTTGATTCGCTCCGATCTGCGGCGGTTTCTCAAGCGTCAACTCGGCGGGCTACCGTCCTATCAGCGCCAGGTGATCGAGCTTTCCTTCTTCGAGGGTCGGAGCCACCGCGAGATTTCGCACCTCACGAAAACGCCATTAGGCACAGTCAAGACCCGCCTCGAACTCGGGCTGCGCAAACTGACCAACTGCGTCCGGCCGCTGCGGCGCAAAATCTAACGGCCGTCCCCGGCCGCGTCGGCGGAAGGGCGCAGTACCGCCGCGGTGGATTTCCTCCAGCGGGCGACAGGCCCGCCTCTACACTTCGTCTTCGGCGTCGGTATCCGGTTCGATCTCCTCGTTCTCGAGTGAGAAGCGGCGTTTGCGTTTGTTTGCCGGCAATGGCGAGAGCGTCATCGTGATGTTGCGCCCGGCGGCTTTCGGTTCCATCTCCACCTGCGCCATGGTTGCGAGGTCGTCGCGCACTTTGTACATCAATTGCATCCCAAACTCCTGGTGCGCCATCTCCCGGCCGCGGAATTGCAACTGCACTCGCACCTTGTTTCCCTTGTCGAGGAATTGTTCGCCGTGGCGAATTTTCGTTAGGTAATCGTGGTCGTCGATGTTGACCCGGAATTTGATTTCCTTCAGCTTCGTCCCGGACGCCTTCTTGTCCTTTTCCTGTTTCGAAATGTCGTAACGGAATTTTCCGAAATCGACGATCTTGCAGACCGGCGGGTTAGCGGTCGGGGCCACTTCGACCAGATCAAGACCCATGCCCTGGGCCCGCTTGATCGCCTCGGACAATTTCATCACTCCGAGTTGCTCGCTCGTCGAGCCCATGATGACGCGGACTTCGCGCGCGCGAATCCGGCCGTTTACACGAATTTGTTGTTGCAGAATTTATTATCTCCGGGCCGGCGACGAGGGAGTGAGACTGACGCCGTCATTCTTATAATCGCAATCTCACGTCGCGCCGCACTGGCCGCGCGCCGCACTCGGAAATCTCCGCGCCTGCGAGGGAGCGCGTCGACCGGTCCGCGGCATCGCCCGAACCGAGGGGAAGTTGTATCCGACAACGGAAAACTCGCAAGGTGTTTCGAGGGAAAAATTCGATTTTCCCCTACTTTGGCGGTGCCCCATATTGCGCGGCGTGCGCCTCGTAACCGGCAATGTCGTCGAGCATCGCTTCGATCGCCGCCGCCAGTGGCGCGGCCTTCGCGAAGCCAGAAAAAACTGCGCGATCGCCGATCGGCGTATCGATCACGAAAGTTGGGCGCTGCGTCACTTGCATGGCGTGAAATTCCGCCGTGCTCTGGCGGACGCGCGCTTCGGTCTCGGGCGATTTCGCGCGCTCCAGCAGCTGTGCTCGATCGAGGCCGGTTGCTTCCGCTACGATCTGCGCCGCGATTTCCCAATCGGCAATCTTTTTGCCTTCGCGCAGTTCGGCCTGGCTCAAGGCGATCCAGGCGCGGTCGTCTACCACGCCTAACGAACGGGCCGCTTCCGCCACACAATTCGGCTCGGGATATTCGGCCCGGCCGGGTTCGACCCAACTGGCGTCCAACATGACCGGCGAACGCATCAGCATGCCGCTGCGTCGGTAGTACCATTCCGTGTGCTCGCGGGTCGGCGGGAGAGCGGCCTTGTCCATGAGCGCGATCTTCCACTGAAAGTCGACCCGGTCGCCGTAGCGGCCGCGCAGTTCCTGCCAGGCCGGGATGGCCCAATGGCACCAGGAAGAAATAACGTCGAGGTAGTTTGTGATGAGGAGTCGCATAGAACATATAGGTCGCACGGGACCGGAAAGTCTCATAGGAACCATCGCCGAGAATCTTGATCGACCTCAACCACATCCTCCTTTTCATCGCAGTCGTTTCTCCGTTGATCCTGCTCGTCCGCATTGCGCGCCTGCGCAATCCGCGGAATCATGGCTGGCGAATTGCCGCGATTATCGTCCTGGCCGGTTGCGCTCTGGCCTGGTTCGTCGTGCCGGCGATCGCCGGTTATGTGGGCGGAATTCTCTGGGCTTTCCTGCTTCTCATACCCTCGCTCTCGGACCGTAGGATCGAGGAACTTTTCCTAACCGGGCGCTTCGCCGACGCGCGTCGTCTTGCGGTCGTTAGGCAGTCGCTGCATCCTTGGAAGGATTCGCCCTTTCGTCCCTCCCTTTTCCGCATTCTCGAGCAGGCGAGCGCGGGCCGGTTTGACCTTGCACTCGATCGATTGGCGGTCGAACGCGAGGCAATCACCCCGGCCGCCCGGTTCGCGGCCGCGCTCACTTTTGCCTTGACCGAGAACTGGCCCGGTCTCGTGCAATGGTGCCGGCGCGATCTCTCCGTGACCGCCAATCCTGCCGTCCTCGCACTCTACTTTCGCGCTCTCGGCGAAACCGGCGACCTAGATGATCTCGTTCTCCTCCTGACCTCTCGTGCGGAAACCCGGGAGCCGCGTCTGACGATCGACTTGCCTTGGGTTTGGAATCTCGCCCTGGTCTTCGCGTTTTGCGGAAAGACCGGCGCGCTCGTGAGGCTTTTTGACGAAGATCTTCGTCAGACGCCGCCCGAGGAAAAGGAATTCTGGCTCGCGACCGCGGAGCTGGGCGAAGGGCGGTCCGCCGCGGGTCGCGAGCGGCTCGAGCGTTTGCGCCTCCAGACTCGCGACGCTCTCCTCCGCCGTTCGATCGAACGGCGCCTCACTCAGTTGCCGGCTGAACCGCTCTCTCCGGCCGGTGCAAGACTCCTCCAGCAGGTGCTGGCTGACCAGAGCGGCACGCGTAAGGCGACGCCGCGGCGGCGAATGTCGGGCACGCCGGCGGTCTGGGCCTTGATTCTTCTGAACGCGGCGATGTTCGGCGTCGAGGTGCTCCTCGGCGGCTCGACTAATTCGCTCACTTTACAAAATCTCGGAGGTCTCGAGCCCGTGGCCGTAGTCGTCAGGCACGAATATTGGCGTCTCTTCACCGCTGTCTTTCTCCATTACGGATTGCTCCATCTTGGGATCAACCTGCTCGCTCTCTATATCCTTGGTCCCTCCTTGGAACGCATCATCGGCGCAACGAAATTCACGCTCAGCTACCTTCTCAGCGGCATTGGCTCTAGTGCCGGCGTGGTCCTTCTTTGGCGGCTGGGGCTAACCCAATCCAATCTCCTGGTTGGCGCTTCGGGCTGCATCATGGGGGTAATCGGCGTGTCGGCCGGGTTGCTCCTGCGCCATCGCCAATCTCCGCTCGCCGGCCGCCAGCTGCAGAACATCATTGCGATCGTTGCCATCCAGACGGCTTTTGATCTCTGGAGCCCTCAGGTGAGTCTCGCCGCGCACCTCTCCGGGTTCGTCAGCGGCCTCGCGCTTGGGATCATCCTGGCCTCGCGGCCCTCGCTTAAATCCCGGCCGCCACCGTGATATTGTAAACGGCTGAACAAACGGAACGCTTGCTGCTAGTCATTTTGCTGCCAGAATTTCGCCTCTCGACTAAGGGTACGCTCTCTTTTCGCCATGCCGAATATTCAGACCTATAACGTCATTCCAAATCTTCCGGCGCAGCTCGAACCGCTGCGCGAGATGGTTTTTAATCTCTGGTGGACATGGGAACCGTCTGCACGCCGGCTTTTTCGGCATCTTGATCCCGAGCTTTGGGACCGGACCAATCATAACCCGCTCCGGATGCTCCAGCTTTCGCGGCAGGCGCGGCTGGAGGAGGTCGCAAAGGACGAACTTTTCCTTCGCGATCTCGCTGAAGTCTACGGGACCTATCAGAAGTATCTCAGCCGGAAAGATACCTACGGGAAAAAAGGCGCCGGTCGCGAGATCAAGAAACCGATCGCTTATTTCTCGGCCGAGTTTGGTTTTCATGAATCGATCCCGAATTACTCTGGCGGCCTCGGCATTCTCTCCGGCGATCATTGCAAGTCGGCGAGCGACCTCGATCTGAATTTCATCGCAGTCGGATTGCTCTATCGCCACGGCTATTTCAAACAGCAGATCAACAAGGAAGGCTGGCAGGAAGCGATCAGCCTGAACCAGAACTTTCATCATCTTCCGATTCGCGAAATGATGCGCAACGACCAGGTCCTGCGCGTCTCGGTCCATCTTTTGGGGCGCGAAGTCTTCGCCAAGATTTGGGAGTTGCGCGTCGGCCGGGTCAAACTCTACCTCCTCGATACCGATATCGCGGAGAACCGGGCAGAAGATCGACTCATCACGGCGGAGTTATACGGCGGCGATCTCGAAATGAGGATGCGGCAGGAGATCGTGCTCGGGATCGGCGGCGTCAAGGCACTCAGCGCGCTCGGCTATGAGGCGGAAGTCTTTCACATGAATGAAGGGCACTCGGCCTTTCTTTCGCTGGAACGCATCCGTTTGCATGTCACCCAGCAAAATCTCGATTTCTATTCCGCACTCCAAGTCGTGGCCGCGGCCAATGTCTTCACGACGCACACGCCTGTTCCGGCCGGAAATGACTCTTTCCCACGCGAGATGATGGTGCGGTATTTCACCGATTTCGCGTCTCAACTTCGGATTCCTTTCGACGAACTCTTTCGCTTCGGCCAGACGACGACTGATCCGGTGGCGAGCTTTAGCATGACGATCCTGGCGCTGCGCATGAGCCGGCACGCCAACGGAGTGAGCAAGCTGCACGGCGAAGTGAGTCAGTCTCTCTGGAAGGATGTCTGGGCCGGTGTGCCGACCCATGAAGTGCCGATCACCAGCATTACGAACGGCATTCATACCAAGACCTGGATGGCTCCGGAGTTCTCCGCCCTTTACACCAAGTATCTCGGGCCCTGGGAAGACAACCTGACAAAACCGGATTTCTGGCGCGGGGTGATCGAGATCCCCGACTCGGAGCTATGGGAAACTCATCAGAAGCTAAAGCTCCGTCTGGTCAATTTTGTCCGCGATCGCGTGCGCGCACGGCGCGTACGGATCGGCGAATCGCCGGAGGCTATCCGTTCGGTCAATGCGATCCTCGATCCCGAGATCCTCACGATTGGTTTTGCTCGGCGCTTTGCCACCTACAAGCGCGGCGCGCTGCTTTTCAGCGATCCCGACCGCCTGCTGCGGATGTTGAACGATCTGGCCCGGCCGGTGCAGTTTATCTTCGCCGGCAAATCGCATCCGCGCGACGAGGGAGGCAAGGCGCTTATCCAACAGGTCTACAAGCTGACCCGCGAAACCGGTTTTCATAATCGGATCGTCTTTGTCGAAGACTATGACACTTATATTGCGCGCCGGCTCGTGCAGGGAGTTGACCTGTGGTTGAACAATCCGCTCCGTCCGCTCGAAGCCAGCGGCACCAGCGGGATGAAACTCCCGCCGAACGGCGGCCTCAATCTCAGCGTCCTCGATGGCTGGTGGTGTGAAGGCTACAATGGCAAGAATGGCTGGGCGATCGGCGCCGAGATCGAGAATGGGGACGGCGAATTCCAAAACGAAGTCGACGCCGCCAGTCTCTACCAGCTTCTCGAAAACCAGATCATTCCGCTCTATTACGCCAAGCCGGATGGCAGACTCCCGCTTGCCTGGCTGCAATTGATGCGTGACTCAATCCGCAGCGTGACCCCGGTTTTCAACACTCACCGCATGGTTGAGGAATACACCGAACGCCTTTATCTGCCGGCCGCGAAGGCTCATCAGGAATTCGCCCGCGACGGCTGGCGCGCTGCGACCGAGTTAAGTCAATGGAAGGCGCAAATGAGAAAGGACTGGCCGCAGGTTCGGATCAGTGACGTTCAGATTGGGAATAAGGATCGACAAAGCATTCACGTTGGAGATTCGCTCGAAGTCGCGGCCCGCGTCCATCTTGGTGCGTTGGATCCGAAACATGTGCGGGTCGAGGCTTACCATGGTGAAGCGGAAAATGACTCCGTCCGCAATCCCACCGTCACCGTCCTGGGAGAAGGGCGTCAGGTAGGAAGAGACGGTGATTACCTTTATGAAGGTTCCATTCCGACTTCGGAGAGCGGGACCTACGGTTTCAACGTGAGGGTGATTCCGACTTATCCACATCTTGTTCAAGCACACGAGTTGCGGCTTATTACCTGGGCGTAGCGCGCTGTTTTTCTTTCGCCCGTTAGGTAAGCTCACTCTCTAATTTCGGCGGAGAGCGTCAAAAACAAGATCCGCCTTATTCTAAAGTTAGCTAAAACATTACTTGCTCAATCCTCACTGTGGCTTATAACTGCGCCATGGACGTATCTCTCAAACAACTGGAAGAAGCAGTTGATCTTAAAAAGCAAATCAACCAACTGCAGAATCGACTTAACGCTGTCCTGCGCGGATCAAGCTCACCGAGTGCCGGGGCTAGCACCGCCAGCGCAGCCTCCACCAGCAGCAGTAGCGGCGGCGGAGGCGGTGGAACACGCAAACGGCGCCGGGGCGGACTGTCCGCCGCTGGTCGCGAACGTATCGCTGCGGCGGCCCGCGCACGCTGGGCGCGGCAGAAGGCTGCCGCCGGTCAATCGTCGGCTTCCAAGTCGAGCAGCAAGAAGTCGAGCAGCAAGAAATCAGGCGGCAAGAAAAAGGGTGGCATCAGCGCCGCCGGCCGCAAGAAACTCTCGCAGATGATGAAGGCCCGTTGGGCCGCTCGTCGCAGAGGCCAGGGCTAGTCGCCAAACTTAGATTTCGCGCGCATCGATCCGTGTTTCAGAGCGCGGCGACAACGCGAATAAATTCTCGATAATCCGCGGCCGCGCGCGCTGCCTCGTTCAGCGCCGCGAGCCGCGGATTGTCATTTGGCTCGGCCAGGTAGATCCGCTGCGGGCTCGTTCCGTCGGCAAAAACAATCTCATCCCACTGGATGGAATTGATCTGGTCGTTAAAGCGCGCCACGGATCGCCCGCGGAAATAAGCCCGTGTATCTTCCGGCGGAGAAAAGATGGCGTGTTTGATCTCGGATTCTGTCACGAAGCGGCGCATCGTGCCTTGACGAAGCAATTCATAAAAGAGGCCCGTTTCCGGCGCGATGTTGTGATACTCCAAGTCGACTGATTGCAGCCAGGGATCGCTCCAGGATAATTGCTCCTCTGCACGGAGCGCTTCGAGGAGCTCTTTCTTGGCCACCCAATCAACCCGGTCGCGGCAAAGCCCGATGTCTCGCTCCAGATCGTTCAGGACAGCTTCCCATTCCTGTAAAAGCCATCTGACTTCCAAGTCCGGTTCTGGCGCGGCTGCCTTGATCGCAGCCGCAAGGTAGATCCGTTGCACGTCAATCGCAGAGATCTTGCGACCGTCGGTTAGTTCTATGATCCAATCATAAGTCTGATCGCGGCTGATCGATTTCGTGGCGTCGATCGGTTGTGCGATTTCGAGCTGCGGAACGACCCCGCGCTCAATCAAGTCAAGGACGAGGGCGGTCGTCCCGATCTTGAGGGCAGTCGCCCACTCACTCATGTTGGCATCGCCCAGGATGACATGGAAACGCCGGTACTGACTGGCGTCGGCATGGGGCTCGTCACGCGTATTGACGAGAGGCCGCCGATTCATCGTGTCGATACTCACGAGCACGGCAAAAAAGTCGGCCCGTTGCGAAATCTGGTAAATTCCAGGCTGCCCGGCCCCGCTTTCCGCCTCAATCCCCATCTTGCCCGCACCCGCGAAGATCTGGCGGGTGACGAGAAAAGGAAGCACACCCGCAACGATCCGGTCCCAGGTCACATCGCGCCGCATCAGGTAGTTGTCGTGGCAACCGTAACTATGGCCCGAGAAGTCCGTGTTGTTCTTGTAGAGTCGGACCGCTTGCTCATTAGGCAGTTTCAAGTTCCGGCGCCGGGCGCATTCCGCCAGGATCCGCTCCCCGGCTTTGTCCTGCGCGACCAGGTCGCGCAAGGTAGTGCACTCCGGAGTCGAGTATTCGGGATGGGCATGGTCGTTGTAGAAACGTGCCCCGTTACTCAGGACGAGGTCGCTCTTGATTTCCTCAAAGCTAAGCGGTCGCCGGCGGTCGATCTCGAAATAAGCCGACTCATCGGTATCCTGGAGCAATTCCGCGGCCCGGAACCCGCGCGCATCGCAATGCGGATCCTCGAGATCGTAATCCCATTTCATGTGGGCGCCATGCTCAGTGTAACCGCGCACCAGCTCGATCGATTCTGCGACCACGTCGACCGATTCCGCCCCATCGACCGTGATCCCGTACTCCGTTTCCAGCCCAAAGACGCGCCTCATCGCCGCATAACATACACAAGCCGTGCCCGCTAATCTTGCGCGGGGCAACCACTGGGTCGCCTAACAAATCCGCGGCAACTGCTCACCCGAGAGCATGTCGACCACCCGCGTGCCGCCGACCCGCGTCTTCATCGTGACAAAGCCGGCGTGATCGCTCACTACCCGGCCGATGACGGCGGCGTTTTTGCCTAACGGATGGTTGTGCATCGCCGCGAGGGCCGCGTCCGCTTCGTCCGGGGGAACGACTGCGATCAATTTCCCTTCATTGGCGACATACAGCGGGTCGAGCCCGAGAATTTCGCAGGCACCCTTTACTTCCTCGCTGATCGGGACCGCCGCTTCCTGCAGGAGAACGCCGACCCCGGCCGATTGCGCGATCTCGGTCATCACACTCGTCACTCCGCCCCGGGTCGGGTCACGCAGCACGTGAACGTTGTGGCACGCTGCCAGGATGTTCTGGACCAGGCCATTGAGCGCGGCGGTATCGCTCGCGATCTCCGTTTCAAACTCCAAACCCTCGCGTACCGACATGATGGCGATGCCGTGGACCGCAATCTCACCACTAATAATGATCTGATCACCAACCCGGGCGCGCGTTGGCTGGATATCGACGCCCGTCGGGACGATGCCGATGCCCGCCGTGTTGATGAAAATCTTGTCCGCCTTTCCCCGGTCAACCACCTTGGTGTCACCAGTCACGAGCTGCACGCCGGCCTCGTCGGCCGCGGCTCGCATCGATTGCACGATGCGCCAGAAATCCTCCATCGGCAGGCCTTCTTCGAGAATGAAACCGACCGAGAGATAAAGCGGCCTGGCGCCGCACATCGCGAGGTCGTTCACCGTCCCGTGGACCGCAAGGCTCCCGATGTTGCCGCCGGGGAAAAAGATCGGACTAACGACATAGGAATCGGTGCTGAAGGCGACTCGCCCTTCCCCTAACGAGAAGATGGCTCCGTCGTGGAGCGGTGCGAGCAGTTCGTTGCTAAACTGCGGCGCAATGATCTGCGAAATCAGCCGGTGACTCAGTTTCCCGCCGCTTCCGTGAGCGAGGACAATCTCCTTGTAGTCAGTGATCGGAAGCGGACAGCTGGCCGTCAGCAGATTTTCGTTTTCGGGCGAGGCCGGTTCGCTAGGTGACATCCTCTGCCCCTAACGCGATGTGCACCAAATCCCAAATGATATGGACCGCGGTCGCATGCGCTTCCTGGATGCGGTGAATGCTGAAGGAGGGTACGATGTAACAGTAATCGGCCACCTCGGGAAAACGTCCGCCATCTTTCCCAGAAAAGGCAATGCTGAGCATTTTTTTGCTGCGCGCTTCCTCGAGCGCGTAGATCAGGTTGGGGGACTTCCCGCTGCTGCTGAAAACCATCGCGACATCGTTTGGGGTGGCCTGGAGCCGGATTTGATTGACGTAGACCCGGGTGAAATCGATGTCGTTACTAATCGCGGTCATGGTCGCGATATCGGTCATGAGCGGGATGGCGGGGAAGGCGAGCCGCTTCTCTATGATCGGGTGATTGAATTCAACCGCAATGTGGAGGGCGTCGCAGAGGCTGCCGCCGTTGCCCATGACAAAAAGCCGGCCGCCTTTCTCGAATCGTTCCGCGAGCGCACGCGACATTTCGTCGAGCGAATCGGCATAGCTGGCGAAGAACTTCTCCTTCGTCTCCATGCTCTCGGCGCATTTGCGCAGGACTTTTTCGCGGAACGGCTCCGTCAGCCGATCGGTGGCCGTCTCGAGCGTGGCACTCATAATCAGTCCGCGCTGGCGAGCGCTGCTCGGTCGTTAGGCTGAATCCCCGACCGCTCGAGATGGCGGCCGTAAGCGTAGTAGGCCGCACAGGCGCCCTCGGCCGAGACCATGGTCGCGCCTAACGGGTGCTCCGGATTGCAAAGCGTGCCGAAGGCCGGGCAATCGTGTGGCTTTTTGACCCCGCGGAGGACGAGTCCGCTGATGCAGATCTCCGGTTCCTTGGTGTCGATCTCCCGCACATCGAAGAGTCGCTCGGCGTCATGTTCGTGAAATTCGTAGCGCAGTTTGTAGCCGCTTTTTGGAATCGACCCGACGCCGCGCCATTTCCGGTCGCCGACCTCGAAGACCTTGTTGACCAAATCCTGCGCGACCTTGTTGCCGTCGCGACTAACGACCCGCGGATATTGGTTTTCCACTTCCGATTTGCCCGCTTCGAGCTGGCGAACGGTCATGAGAGTGCCCTCGAGAATATCGATCGGTTCGAAGCCGGTAATGACAATCGGCACCTTATAGCGCGACGCGATCGGCTCGTATTCGCGATAGCCCATAACGGTGCAGACGTGGCCGGGCCCGAGAAATCCCTGCACCCGGTTAAGAGGCGACTGGAGGATCGAAGCGATCGCGGGCGGGACGAGGACATGCGAGACGAGAACGGAGAAATTCTTGATCCCTTGCTGGTGTGCCTGCCAGACGGCCATCGCGTTGCCCGGCGCGGTCGTTTCGAAGCCGATGGCGAAGAAGACAACTTTTTTCTCGGGGTTGGCGCGCGCGATCTTCAAGCAGTCGATCGGGGAATAGACCACCCGCACGTCGGCACCGCGCGATTTTAGGATCAAGAGATCGTCCTGCGAGCCGGGCACGCGCAGCATGTCGCCAAAGGAGCAGAAAATGACTTCCGTCCGGCGCGCGATCTCGAGCGCCTTGTCGATCATCTCAAGCGAGGTCACGCAGACCGGGCAACCCGGGCCGTGGACCAGTTCGATCTCGTTAGGCAAAAGGCGGTCGATCCCGTATTTGACGATTGAATGGGTCTGTCCGCCGCACACTTCCATCAGGACCCAGGGCTTGGTCACAACGCGTCGAATTTCTTCGACGACTTTTCCAGCGAGGGCTTCGTCGCGATATTCGTCGAGGTATTTCATGCGACCTTTGAGATCGGCCCAGGCTCATCCGGCACATCCGGGACGTCCAGTTCGGTCAGTTGCTCCATCCGCTCCAGCGCCTGGTAGGTCCGGGCCGCCTCCGCTTCGTCTACTTTGCTGAGCGCAAAGCCGACGTGGACCAGCACGTAATCGCCCATCCCGACCTCGGGCGTGTACTCGAGGCAAACCTGTTTGACGATCCCGCCGAAGTTCGCTTTTCCCATCCGGACGCCGTTCGCGTCGGTGCTGATTTCAATGAGTTTCCCGGGAATCGCCAGACACATGTTTTGTCTCCTTTGGGGGCGGCCCGGCGACCCTGCTTATCGCCACACCGTCACAGATTAAGACTCTATCACCTCGCACGGCATCCGTCAGGAGTCCGAGCGGGATTTTCTTGGTCGCGCCATGAACCCGGATCCTGCCCATCGGGACGCCCTCTTCCGAGGTAATCTCGATGATTTCGCCGTAAACCAGGTTCATGTCGGCCCTCGGATGGGGCGGTTGGCCAGCCAGACTTGTCCGAGCGCGATCCCACCGTCGTTAGGCGGGACGCGTTGCTGCCAGTAGGGGGCAAAGCCCGCGGCTCTCAGTCGATCGATCGTGCGCTCGGTCAAAAAGCGATTCTGAAAACATCCGCCGCTGAGAGCGACGTTGGATTTCTCAAAACGGCGAGCGACCGCGACGATCACGTCCGAGAGCATGTTGTGGAAACGGGCTGCGATCACCCCGGGGTCGACCTTTTGCGCTCGGTCGTCGAGCAACGCGCGGATAGCTGGCTCCCAATCGATCACCGCCGGTTCCGTTTCGCCGAGGGCGAAAGGGTAACTGCCGGAAGTCGCAGAATTGATCGCGAATTCCAGTTCCATCGCGGCCTGACCTTCAAAGGTCGAGCGCGCGCGCAATCCCGCAAGCGCTGCAACGCCGTCGAAGAGCCGACCCGCACTCGAGGTGAGCGGAGAATTGACCTGGCGGTTGAGCATGCCGCGCAAAGTTTTCCGCTCCGCGACGGTGAATTGATCGAGGAGATCTTCGCGTTCCCACAGGTCTTCCCCAAAACTTTCCTGGAGCATGCCGAGGGCGCTCCGGCGCGGTTCTTTGATTGCCGCATCGCCGCCGGCCAGGCGAAAAGTGCGCAGGTGCGCGACGCGCCGGCAGGATTGCTGTTCGACGAGGAAAAACTCTCCGCCCCAGACGGTTCTATCCGTTCCATAACCGGTCCCGTCCCATGCCACGCCGAGAAGCGGCGGTTCGAGTTCATTTTCCGCCATACAGGAAGCGATGTGGGCCCAATGATGTTGCACGCCCACTTTCCGCCCCGGCTGCTGCTGGGCGTATTTGGTCGAGAGATATTCCGGATGCAGATCGTGCGCGATAATCTTCGGCTGCGCCTCGTAGAGCCGCGGCAAATCCACCACCGAGCGACTGAAGGCGTCGTGCGCCTGATTCGTCGCGAGATCGCCGATGTGCTGACTGACAAAAACGTTTTTTTCCACGCAGAGCGCGACCGCGTTTTTTAAATGCGCGCCGACTGCGAGCACCGTCGGTTGCGCATCGCGCAGGGTAATCGGAAGCGGGGCGTAACCGCGGGCTCGGCGGAGCATCATTTCGCGCCCGGCTATTACCCGGACAATCGAGTCATCGACGTGCCTGACGATCGGGCGATCGTGCACGAGAAAGAAATCGGCCACGCCGGCCAGGCGTTCGACTGCTTCGTCTTCGTCGACGCAGATCGGTTCGTCGCTCAGGTTGCCGCTGGTCGCGACGAGCGGGAAATCCAGTTCGCGCAGGAGCAGATGATGCAGCGGCGAATGGGGGAACATGATGCCGAGATTCGGATTGCCGGGAGCAATTGCGGATAGTCCATCGCGGAACGCTGATTGTCGGAGAAGAACAATCGGAGATTCCGGGGAGGTGAGCAGCCATTCTTCTAATTCGGAAACTTCGCAACAATCGCGGACAGATTTGATGGACGGAAACATGAGCGCGAAAGGTTTCTCTTCGCGGTGCTTGCGCTCGCGGAGACGGAGGACGGCTTCGTTATTGCGGGCATCGACGAGCAATTGGAAACCGCCGATCCCCTTGAGCGCAACAATGCGACCGGCGCGAATTTCTTCCGCGGCCCGCCAAAGGACGTCGTCCGCGCCGGCGACCGTTTTGCCTAACGAATCCCAAAATTGCAGTTGCGGCCCGCAGCGCGGGCAGGCGGTCGGCTCGGCGTGGAAACGGCGATCGCCCGGATCGTGATATTCGCGCTCGCAGTCCTCGCACATCGCGAACTTCTTCATCGAAGTGTTGGCCCGATCGTAGGGGAGCGCCTCGATGATTGAGAAACGAGGTCCGCAATTTGTGCAGTTGGTAAAGGGATAGCGGAAGCGGCGATCGGCCGGGTCGAAGATCTCGCGCAGACAGTCGTTGCAGGTCGCGATATCCGGCATTATCAGCGCGCTCTTCCCGCCTTGATCTGTGCTTTCCCGAATCGCGAATTTCTCATAACCGAGCGGGTCGAGCAGCGAAGACTCGCAAGTCTGGATGATGGCGCGCGGCGGCTTTTCCGTGCGCAGACGCCGCGCGAAATCGGAAAGCCTTTCCGGCGCGCCTTCGATCTCAATGAAAACGCCCTGTGCGGAATTGATCACCCAGCCGTCGAGCGCCAGTTCGGTCGCCAGCCGATAGACGAAAGGCCGGAATCCGACGCCCTGCACGGCGCCGCGCACGATGAATTTCATTCGCCTTCGAGCGGAGGCGAGGCCGGGTTTCACCGTGTGAAAAGGCCGTCGACGAAGCCGATCTGGTAGACGAGGAACAATCCGAAACCGAGACTGAGGACGCCCGCTGCCGTTCCGAGGTGACGGTGCAAAAACCGGAACCGAGTGGAATAGGAAACTGGCACCGCGATCGCGGCCGTGATCAGCATCATGCCGGCGATCGTGCCGACTCCGAAGACGAGCAAATAAGCCACCGCCCAGAACGGATCGTGAATGATCGGCAGGACGAGGAGTGCGATCGCGGCCGACCCGGCGAGGCCATGCACAATTCCGATAATCAACGGACGGAACGCCTGGTAAAATCTGGAACGGCCAAACCAGCGGTCGAGTTTCGCGGGTGGGACAGATTCCTCAGGATGTCCATGGCTCGCGTGCTCGTGCCCGTGGTTGTGGCTGTGCACGTAGTCGCCGTGCAGGTGGGCGTGCTGATGAACGTTGTTCGGCCCGCACTCCGCGCTCACCTCTTCGACCGCGCGAAAGGTGGCCTTCAGGTTCATCCCCCCGAGCAGGATTAACATCAGCGCGACTCCAAATTCCAGGCTCATCCCGAGCCGTTCCGGAACGACGATGCCGAAGAGAATAATCGCGCCGCCGATCGCGAGCAGGGTCAGGCTATGCCCGATCCCCCAGAAAATTCCGGTCCAAGCCGCACTCCCAATGTTACGTTGTCGACTGACAATGGTGCTAACGGCCACCACATGATCGGGATCGGTCGCGTGCCGCATCCCAAGGAAGAAACCGAAGAGCAAAATGGGAAAGAGCGCGCTCATGAAGTGGCCTCGGCAAGTTCGTTAGGCATAAATCGGACGGAGCGGATGGCGCATTCCTCACCCTCGATGACGCAGGCGGCTTTTCCACAGGTCGGACATTCAAGCGTGGCAACCGGCACGCCGTGCAGGGCCCCGTCCCAATATTTCGGCGGGCCGCTGTAGGAACAATGCGGGCAGGCGACCTGGGCAAGGACCGGCTCGATTGTCAGGCGGGAACCGGCGATCGGCATCTCGGTGATGATCGATTCGTAGCAGAACCGCAATTGTTCCTCTTCGATCTGGGTGAATTCGCCGATCGCAACCCGGACTTCGACAATCTTCTTGTCCGGATTTTTCTCCGCGAAATCGAGCAGCTTTTCGACCAGCCCGGACGCGATCGAAAACTCGTGCATGGTCGGCGAACTAAATGGCGAGCAGAGTCTGCGCGACTTCCTCCAGTCCAGTGCCTTTTTTGCAACTGGTCGGGAAAACTTTGATATCCGGTTTGAGAGCGTGCACGTCCTTGATCAACTGGTCGACGCTCACTTCCATCGCTTCGGCGAGATCGATCTTGTTGATCACAACGACCTGCGCGCCGAGGAACATGTGGGGATGTTTTCGCACCATCCACGGGCCTTCGGTCACGCTCACGACCACGACGCGGGCCTTCGAGCCGAGCGGAAACTCGGCCGGGCAAATCAGATTCCCGATGTTCTCGATGAAGATTATCTTGAGATCGCCGAGGTCGATTTTGCGCAGGCCCTTGCCGACAAGATTGGCGTCGAGATGACAGCCATTGATCGTCGCGATCTGCACCACCGGCACGTTCTGGCTTGAGATCGCGTCGGCGTCGTTGCTTGTGGTGGCGTCGCCGTTGAAGACTGCGACGCCGATTTTGTCCTTCAGCATTCCGACCAGCTTGGTAATCAGGGTGGTCTTGCCTGAGCCGATCGCGCCCATGAAGTCGATCGCGGTGATGCCGTTCTCATCGAGCAGGGCGCGATTTTCCTTCGCCAGCTTGGCGTTTGCCTCGAGCAGGCTGTGCTCCAGTTCGATGTCGTAGATCTCGTCGGGTGACGCTTCGAGCGTCACCTGTGCTGTACCTTGGTTGGCCATGGTTAGTGTGCCAATCCTGCCAATGCGGTTGGAGTATGCATCTGCTTCAGCAGCTTGCCGCCGCCGAGATACATGTGCACTCCGCACGGGAGACAAGGATCGAAGCTGCGCACGGCGCGCATGATATCGATTCCCTTGAATTCGTCCGGACCGTTCTCCTCGAAGATCGGGGTGTTTTGGACCGCGTCTTCGTAGGGTCCAGGCGTGCCATAGATGTCGCGCGGGTTGGCGTTCCACGGCGTCGGCGGATACGGATGATAATTCGCGATCTTGCCGTTGCGTATGACGAGGTGATGCGAGAGCACGCCGCGCACCGCTTCATGGAATCCGCAGCCGATCGCTTCATCCGGAACTTTGAACGGAGTGAAGGTCGCGGTCCGGCCGGCGTGGACTTCCGCCATGGCTTTCTCGAGGAAGTGGAGCGCGCAGCAGGCGGCGTAGACCTGGAAGTAGGTGCGGGCGCGGTCCCGTTCGATAGCATTGCTCCATTTCGGGACTTTCCATTCGAACTCCACTTCGCCTTTGAGGGCCGTTTTCGGGAGCCGCATTTTCACACTGTGACCAGTGGATTCGACGTAGCCGATGTTGACCAGCTTGGCCAGCGCGGTTGCCCAGAGGCGGGCGATCGGGCCGCCGCCGGTATCCATCGCCAAGTGATCGCCGGTCCGTTTGTCGAGCCAACGCGGTGACATGACCCAGGTATAATTCCCGCCGAAATCGCGCCGTTGCGGTTTCGGAATGGTGGTCTGGTTCCACGGATGTTTCTTGTCGACCGGGTTACCGAGCGGATCGTTCTTCACAAAAGTCTCGGAGTTATCCCAATCGTCGTAGTAGGACGAACCGAGCAGGATGCGGATGCCGAGGTTGATGTCGACGAGGTTGGTCGTGACCAGCTCGCCGTCGATCACCATGCCGGGCGTAACGAACATGGCATTACCCCACTGCTCCATCGTCTTGTAGTTGTAATCGCAGACGTCCGGATCCTGGAACGAGCCCCAGCAGGCGAGCAGGATGCGCCGGCGCCCGACTTCTTCGTAGCCAGGCAGCGCCTCGTAGAAGAAATCGAAGAGATCGTCGTGCAGCGGCAGGCACCTTTTCATGAACTCGATGTAGCGCATCAGCCTCACGGTGTAGTCGGTGAAGATCTGGATCGAAGGCACCGTGCCGACGCCGCCTGGATAGAGCGTGGACGGATGAACGTGGCGTCCTTCCATCAGGCAGAACATCTCGCGGGTGTAGCGGCTGACATGCAGCGTCTCGCGATAGAACTCGCCGGAGAATGGATTCAACGCCGTCATGATGTCGGCGATCGTCTTGTAACCGTGATCGGCGGAGTGAGGAGCGGGCGTATTCTGCGCCTTTTGCCAGACACTTGGGTTGGTCTCCTTCACCATCATCTCGCAGAAGTCGACGCCGACCAGGTTATCCTGAAAGATGTTGTGATCGAACATGTACTCGGCCGCTTCGCCGAGGTTTACGATCCACTCTGCGAGGGCGGGCGGTTTGACGCCGTAGGCCATGTTCTGCGCGTAGACCGAACAGGTGGCATGGTTATCTCCGCAGATGCCGCAGATCCGGCTGGTGATGAAGTGCGCATCACGCGGATCCTTGTTCTGCATAAAGATGCTGTAGCCGCGGAAGATCGAGGAAGTGCTGTAGCACTCGACGACTTTCTTTGAGTCGAAGTCGATCTTGGTATAGATGCCGAGGCTGCCGACGATGCGGGTGATCGGGTCCCACGACATCTCGACGATGTTCCCAGATGGCGCGGAGGTCTTGGTGGCTGGTGCGGTTAGGATGTCAGGCATGTTAGTGTTCCAGTTGAGTTAGTAATTTCGAAGATCCCATTTAATTGCGCGCGTAGTTTCTTGGCTCGTAACCCGTCGTGAGTTCGGCGCGCGGATGACGCCATTTCGGTTCCTTGTTCACCGCCGTGTTGGTGAGGCCGCGCAATTTGCGGAGCACGCCGCCCCACATCCCGACCATCTTGGTCGAGAGGGCAGAACCGGGAGGCGCATCCATGAAGGGCATGAATTTGTCGGGGAAGCCCGGCATGGTGCAGCCGATGCAGATGCCACCGACGTTAGGGCAGCCGCCAATCCCGGCCATCCAGCCGCGCTTCGTTACATTGCAGTTCACAACCGGACCCCAGCAACCGATTTTCACGAGGCATTTCGGTGAGCCGTATTCGTGGGCGAAATCGCCCTGCTCATAGTAACCGGCGCGGTCGCAGCCTTCGTGGACGGTTTTACCGAAGAGCCAGGTCGGCCGCAGTTGTTCGTCGAGAGGAATAAGCGGGGCGAGACCTGCCACCTGATAAAGGAGATAGAGCAGCGTCTCCATCATGTTGTCCGGCTGAACCGGGCAACCCGGGACGTTGACGATCGGGAGACCAGCTTTGGAACGCCAGCCCCAGCCGAGGTAGTCAGCCAGACCCATCGCACCGGTTGGATTGCCTTCCATCGCGTGAATGCCCCCGTAGGTGGCGCAGGTGCCGCAGGCGACGATCCCGAGGGCTTTGGGAGCGAGCCGATCGATCCACTCGTTAGTCGTGATCGGCTGGCCCGTATCCGGGTCGGTTCCCATGGCGGCCCAGTAACCCTCCTTCTTTATTTTCTCGTTCGGGACGGAGCCTTCCATCACCAGGACGAACGGGTCGAGCTTGCCTTCCGCAGCGTCGAACCAGTGTTTCATGAATTCATCGCCCACTTCGTAGGCAATGACCGGGTTGTGCACGTGCACTTTCGGTAAGCCAGGGATATTTCCCATGACCAAGTCCTCGATGCTCGGCTGGGTCGCAGCGGTAATGGAAACAGAATCGCCGTCACAACCTAATCCCGTCGTCATCCAGATAACGTGGATGTCTTTCACTGCCGACTCCCGATGCTTGAAGGGTGCGTTTGCTGTTACCATAGGTTTTTACTCCTGGCCCGACGCATCTCAGGCAGGTCCCGAAGCCGCGCCGTTATTATTGGTTCGACTGACTACATACCGATTATCGCGATCAAAATTTAGAAAACGGAACCCGTTTACATGCTGCGCAACCGACGGTAGCGCCGCATCTCCGGAATCATGGAAAGGAAGGAAATGACGGCGACGAGGACGATTCCGCCTAACAATGCCAGCCAACAAATTTCTGCTGTGTTCATGTCTTGTTCTTTCATTCGTTTATTCAAGAAATCGTTTCCGGCTGGCGGATTGTTTGTGGAGCAGTTTCCGGCTCCCGGAGAAGATCACGAATCAGCGCTTCAATCATCTCAATTGCCGGCCCGAGGGTGTCTTGCACCTTTTCGCTAAGACCCATCGCGCCCTCTTCACTCTCGAGCATGGCCGGTTCGCAGCCCACCACGCGTAACCATCCCGCATTACCGCCCAATGAGCGGACCAGTTGCAGAACGCGAACCGGATTCATGCTATGAGCATTAACGGCCTCCTCCGGGAGTTCGTCCAGTTTTTTTAGATCAGGCTCGATCAAACAGAGCGTCCCCGGCGCCGCGCCTTGCGGGGTGGCATCGACCAGGATAACGGCGTCGTAGTCATCCATGATCGCATAAGCCAAATCATAACTCCTAATACCGAAATCAGTTACGCGGACTCCCTCCGGCAGCGGACGGCGCGCCAACTGGCTCGCTACTTCACAGCCAAAGGCGTCGTCGCCGAAGAAAATATTTCCGATTCCAGCCACTAGGATTTTTTTCACGCGTCCTCTTTCACCGGTTCCACTTCGTCCGTTCCGTAGAAAAATCGGTGCCCAGGCTGGCGCATCATTCCGAGATCACGGCCAGGATCTTCATCGAGCACCAAGGCCAGTTGGACGCCGCCTTCCAGGTCTTGTTCGACGGCTTCGATCACAGCGATTTTCCCATCGAGCGCCATGTCAAAAACATCGGCCCGCTTCTTCGGACGAATCCGAACGCGATCGCCCGCTCTCACCTGCACGTCGCCAACCGTGGCGCTCTCCAGTGGATTGCTCGGGTTAAAAAAATCTTCGTTCGATGAACGCACACTGCGCATCACGCCGTGCATTTTGAGGAGGTGATCGCTCGACATGTTTTCGGTGCGCTCGAGAATTCGTCGCGCCTGTTCATCGACTTGACGCATCTCAATCTTCTCCGCATCGCTCATTGCCATCACGCGCAGCGTCAGAATCTCGTCGATCTCCAGCCCGTCGAACAAATCGCCCGGGCTCTCCGGCGCGATCTGCGGGTAATCATAAAGAATGATGGGAGACGAGAGCATCGCGTCGCGTTCGTTTTTGCTTTGCTCGCCAACCAGCACCGGCCAGGCGCCGATGTTTTTGCAGGCCGCGGTCGCTTCCGCGTAGGCGGGCGGCGAATCGGTCAGGGAAAGCCACTCGCCACCCTGCGCATGCAAAATGGTATGGGTGGAAGTAAAGGTGCGCATGATGATCGCGCTTTGATTTTCCAACTCGTTAGGCGGAACCGGCGACAGATTCGAAATCCGCACTCTGATTTTGAAAACCGTGTCGTCGATTGGTTCGGCGGCGACTTCGATCGAGCCCCGGACTGCGTCCTGCCGGCGGACGAGAACCGCGTTGATCTTGCCACCATCACCGCGAATCGGTTCGACCGCGCGCGAGGAGGGAAATTTGAATTCATGCGTCGTCTGGGACGCTTCGCGCAATGGAAAAGAAGGCACCTCGACCTTCTGTTCGACCACTTCCTGCCAGGTTTGGTAAAGTTGCTCGCCGACCGCGAAATCCGGCACCACTTCAAAATCCGGTCCGCCTTCCGCGGGCATTTCGTCGAGCGGCGCCTTTAGCATCCCGACTTCGCGCGCCATCGGGTGCAGAAAGCGGACACTAACCGCGACGACCACATCTTTCGACTCGTTGCGGACCAAACATTCGGTCTGCATCGTGCAGGGCTCGGCGCCGTGTTGTGCGATGCTGTAATCCTCCGGGTAAACGCGACCGAAGGTGAAGCGCTCGCGGTTTTTCTTCGAAGAGGCCCGATAGGGATAAAGAATGTAGCCCTCATAGAGAACTGCGTTCACCACCTTCTCGACGAGTGCGCTGTTCATGGCTGCAGGGCGGGCTCGTCGGCGTGATTACTGTTGCCGTTTTCAGATTCGTTAGGTGCGGGCAATAGCCTGGCGATCGTCTTGTCCCAGTCCGCCAATCCTTCGCGTCGCCGGAAGGCATAAAGCCGCTCGAATAAATCGCGACCAAGCGAGAGCCAGGCGGTGTTCGGATAATGCTGATCCATCATCGCTTTCCAGACCTCGATCGGCAGGCGGTAGGTGCACTCTTTATCCCATGAAACCCGCTGGATTTGCAGGCGGCCATCTTCGCCCTCGTAAAAAATCGTGCCGCTGAAAAGAAAGAGGAGCGGGACCTCGCCGCCTTCGAGCGCGTAGAAATATTTCGTCGCCGAGACGTTCAAATCAAAGGTGCACGGCACCGCCAAATTCTCCTCTGTCCGCTCGGCGAATGATCGCACATTGACGCTCGCGTGAGTCCACAAGCGCGCCCGCAGCGTTTGCCCCCAGCGATCCGGCGTCCCAAAAAGTTCGCCCAGCTTTTCCTTCTCCTCCGGTTCGTAGGAACGCAGCGTGGGATGAATCTGGATCTGCGCCTGGAGCATGACGCTTTGGACCGTCTGCTCGGGCGACTGATTTGTAATCTCGAGTTTGAAGTGGAGCAGCGGCACGATGCCGTAATTGGCTGCTTCCGCCCCGAGAATTTTGAAATCGAGATCAGGCATCAGCGCCCTTTCAACCGGTCAAAAAATCCGTTGATCGCCGTCCACACTTCCTCCCCGCCGGAGAAACCGCGCCAATGGACGCGGATCAGCCCGACCAGCTCAAAGCAGACATCGATCGGGGCGATGAAATATTCCCGCGCCTCGTGGGTGCGATTGACGAGCAGCGTTTCGACATCCGGCTGCAACTTGCTCAGAACAGGATTGGCCGCGAGCAGCGCTTCCCAGGCGGTCAATGGCAGGAGCGATTCCGTCGCGCCCGCCGGGCTCGGATAATAAGCCGCCATCTTTTTGTGAGGCGTGTCGTAGAAAAAGAAAGCGAGACTAATCGGCAGCGAAAGTCCTTCCCATTCCATCTCGGTCATCTGGAAATCCGGCAGCGGCCGCGCATCGCGCGGGATGAGCTTGAATTTTCCCTCGAGCACATTTTCAAAACGCAGCGCGCACGGATCGCACGAGCAAACGATCCGCCTGGTCGCCATCTCGAGAAGGTGCCGATGCGTTGGCGCGAGACGGATGCTGCAAAGTTCGCAGTGCTCCACCTCCCGCGCGGCGGCATTCGGATTGGCGCTTTTCGGCGCGCCGGCAAAACGGCGCAATGTTGCAAATGAGGTTGTTCTCACTCGGTCAAAAGAACGACGGAGCGCCCGGCCCTTTAGACGGCAGGGGCGTGGACGTCGCGCTCTGCTTCGTGCTAATCTTCCGCGTCTTAGGACGGTTGCAGGTTCGGCATATCGGGATGAATCGGCGCCCGGGCTTCCGGGTTAATGCCGGTCGCGTCACGCGCCGTGGTGTAGCTCTTCCCGCCTTCGCCGCGTCCCGCTTCCTTGTTGTCGAGAGCGAGCTCTTCGCCTTTCACGGTCCCGGGGATGTGCACTGGTTGTGGTGGTTTGTTCATATCTTTTCTCCTGTTACCGCGGTTTGCCCGTTGCCATTCGGGAGCGGGCAATCAGTAAATTTTGGGACGGGAGCGGCGCCATTGCTCGCGCCGGCCGGTTTTTCTTCCGGGAGCCCCTCCACGTCGAGCCCGGTCAAATCGGGAGCCGCGGCATAAAGAGCCTCCTCAATCGAAAAACGCAGGGTGAGCCGGGAGGAGGGACATTCATGACAATTGCCTTGCAGCTTTATCTGCACCCGACCATCCGGCGTCACACCGAGCAGATCGACACTGCCGCCGTGGAGACCGAGTCGTGGTTTCACTTCCTCGAGCGCATTGCGGACCCGGGTCTCGAGGTCGAGCGGGTGAAGCCCATGCAACAAGAGCAGACCAGAGACGAGTTGATCACGACCCAGCTCATCAATCACGGTCGAGCCCCCGATGCCAGAGTCGTAGACGACGTTCAGGACTCGTTCGAGACCGGTGCCATGGAGTTCGAGCAGAGCCTGGATCAGTTCCCGAACCTGTTTGCGCACGCCTTCGTCGGGCGTGCTTTCCAGCGCCGCAATTAATTCCTCCACGCGGCCAAGCCGTTTTTGGAACTCCTGGGTGCTGGCATTTTCCATGGTTTCTCTTAACTCATCGCGCTGTGCCGTCTCCCTGCGCGTCCCTTGAGCGCACGAAATTACTTACGGCTTATCGGAGCGCGTGGCAATCGTGGAGTAACACTTGGGCCCGCGGACGATTCGTTAGGTTAGCCGATCAAGCTCGACCTCCCGCGCGGCCGTCTTTTTGCTCCTGAGCAAACGATCGTGCACCCGGACTTCGGCGGAGAAAGAAATGACTTCGGGCCAAGACGCCACTTGCGAGATCGAACTCGACGGTGGTATCAATGCAGGAGGACCCGCCGAGATCGTGACCGCAGGAGGAGAACTTCTCGGCCCCGCATCCGGTTCGCCTAACGAATCAAAACAGGAATAATTTATGCCACATATCGTGACCAATAAATGTGTCGGGTGCAAATTCACCGACTGTGTCGTGGTCTGTCCCGTCGCCTGCTTCTACGAGATTGAGGGACAGCTTGTCATTCACCCGGAGGAATGCATCGATTGCATGGCCTGCGTGGACGAGTGCCCGGTCCATGCCATCTACGCGGAGGAGGATGTTCCATCGGAGTTTCAATCGGACATTGAACTCAACGCCACCGAAGCCCATAAAGTGCAGGAGTCCGGGCAGGGCGCGATCGAGACGAAAAAAGATCCTTTGCCGACCGCGGAGGCCAGAAAAGCGGAACTGGGCTACTAGCCTGACGCCTCTGGCACTTTTTGGTCATGCCGAAAGCTGCCCTGACCGACTCCCCGTTTTTCGTTGCGGTTGTCGCCGCCATCGAAAAGAAAGTCGGGGAAGGCGATCGGATCGCGCACGCGAACGATATTCAACTGACCGACGCCCAGGTCATTTCGTTGCTGACCAAGGTCGCAGCCAGAGCCCGGGGGAAGACGGTAAAGATCGATCCGCCGCGGGTTCCGCGAGATCAAATTCTGACCGCCTTGGGCGAACAACTTGGCTTGTTACGTGCTTCAATCTTCGAAAAGAAAATCGGTCCTGACGGAACCGAGGTTGAAATACTTTTCCCGACCGAGCATTGGGTGGCGGCGGTGAAAGTCGTGCAGAAATCGATTCGCCTCGGCACCGGGAAATTACGCGGGTCGCGCGGTTTTCTCGACTCCTTGAGCATCTTCCTTTCCCGAACCGCCTAACGTTTTCCAAATTCATCGAGGGCGGCGCTCAATCTTTCCAGACCGGCTCGCAAGGCCGCTGTCTCGCCGCCGATTCCAAGTCGGAAATGGCGGGGCGATTCGAAGAATGCTCCGGGCACAACCGAGGTCTCGTATCTCTCGCGCAGCAGTTTGAAAAACGCTTCCGGGTCGCCCTCAGACAAACGCGGAAAATAGACCGAACCCGCAGCGGGACGAAAACATTCCAAGTCGGCGCGCGAATCGAGAAAAGCCTCGAGGATCGGGCGATTGGTCTCGAGGACGACGCGGGCGCGTTCGCGAAACTGCGCCAGGTGATCGAACGCCATCACCGACATCCGCTCGGCCGGATGCGCGGGAGTGGCCGCGAAGAGGTCGTTCAAGAGCCAAATTCGTCGGGCCAAGTCCGGCGCGGCCAGGATCCAGCCGCAGCGCAGGCCGCTCAAGCCGTAGGCTTTCGTCAGGCTGCTCGTCACGAGGAAGCTTTCGCCTAACGAGAAAGCAGAGGGCTGCGCCTCCGCGAAGAGCATCTCGAGATAAACTTCGTCCACCAGGACGCGGGCCCCGGCGCGTTGGGCCATTTCGCCGATCGCGTGCAGCGTCTCGGTTGGAATCATGGCGCTGGTCGGGTTGTGCAGATTGCTCAGTACGACCAACCGGGTCGCGGGCCTGATCGCTCGCTCCATCTCGGCGAGCACAAAATCGAAATTGTTTTCAGACCGGCGCGCAACGCGCTGCACCCGCGCCTCCAGATAATGCAGAGCATCGAGGAGAAGCCCGTAAGTCGGTTCTTCGACCACGACCTCATCGCCGGGTTCGAGGAGCGCAGCCATTGCAAGGTGATTCGCCATCGAAGTCCCCTCCGCGGTGACGATGCATTCCACGGGCGCGCCGGTATGCCGCGCGATCCGCTCCAGGAGCGGCCCGTAGCCATAGCCGCCGCCAGTGATCTCTAGCTCCTCGACCTCTAGTGGAAAATCGGCCCGCATCACGCTCGTTAGGCCGCTGGTCGCGAGATTGAAGGGCGCGGTGGAACGGGTCTTGGCCCACTCCATGTAGCGCGAGCGCTTTTTCTCCAGGTTCATCGCCAGAGAAAGTAGACGGGCAAACCGGCGAGCGCGATCCCGAGCCCGATGAAGGCGCGCTTTGGATCGTGCGCAAAAGTGCTGAGTACGATGAGCCATTGCGCGGCGATGAAAACAAGCGTCGTCCAAGGATGTCCCGGCACGCGGAAACTGGCCGGGCTGCTCTCTCTTCGGCGCAAGACGAAGAGACAGACCGCCGTTAGGCCGAAAAAGATGCAATCCATCGCCACGACGTAGTTCACGACCTGCGCATATGTCCCGGCCAGGGCGATCACGATCGCCCACACGCCTTGCAGAATGATCGCCACCACCGGCACACGGGTGCGCGGATGGACCCAGGCCACGCCCCGGAAAAAGACGCCGTCCTGCGCCATCGCGAAATAAACTCGCGGCGCAGTGAGCATCGATTGCGCGAGAAATCCAAAGGCCGAGATCGCAATGCCGGCGGCAATTAATTGTCCGCCGCGCGCTCCGAGCAACTGCCGCATGACGGATGACGCCGGGGTGGTCGCCTGCGCCAGCCCGGGCGCCCCGAGCACGCGCAGGTAAACGAAATTAACCGACACGTAAACCGCGATCACGCCCAGGACGCCAAGGATCAAGCCGCGCGGCAGCGTCCGGCGCGGATCGCGCACTTCGCCGCCGAGAAAACTCGCTGTCTGCCAGCCGCCGTAAGCAAAAAGAACCGGGGTCATGGCCGCGCCGAACGCGAGCAGGAGATTCATCGATGCCGGGCGATCGAGCAGCGGACGCCACGCGATCTGCGAATCGCCGCCGCGCCAGAAGCTGGCCGATTCAAGAAGTGCGATCGCGCCTATTGCGGTCAGCGTCAGAAGCGATTGCACTCGGCTGCCGGCGCGCACTCCGAGGCAATTGATCGCGGTCAGCAACCCGAGCGCACTGGCGGCGACTAACGAATCGCTCACCGGCCACTGCGTCAGCTCAAGAAAATAGCGGGCAAAAGTGACCGCGACCGCCGCCATTCCGCCAGTTTGAATGACCAGCAGCAGCACCCAGCCATAGGTGAATGCCACCGCGGGGTGGAGCGCCTCGCGCAGGTAGGCGTATTGCCCGCCGACAACCGGCATCCGCGCAGCCAGTTCGGCGTAAATGAATCCGCCGGCAAGCGCGATCAGGCCACCCGCGATCCAGGCCCCGAGGATGAGCGGCCCGGTATGAACTCGCTCCGCCACGATGTAGGGGTTGATGAAAATGCCGGCACCGATGATGCCGCCCATCACCGCCATGGTGGTGCCGAAAAGGCCGAGCTGGCGAGCGAGATTACCCCTCTCGTTAGGCGCAGCGCCGGTTGGACTCATGACGCGAGCTTTGCCGGTTTAGCGATCGTTATTTCTCGGCAATATCCCACCACTTCGAGAGCCGTGCAGTCGGCATGGATGGGACCGGGTGATCCGCCGGGCTGTAGTGCGAGGTGCAATTGAAGAGCGTCAGGCGGGCATGCGCCGCGTCCTTGAAGTCGACGATGTTCAAGGCCGCCGGGCTTTGATCGAGATTGTCGCGATAACGCCGCGGATCGAACCCGAGAAGTGAGCTGAGCAGGAGGCGGATCGTCGCTTTGTGCGAAACGATGATTGCCGATTCGTCTGAATGCGAGCGCACGATCTCGAGCAGGACCGGAAGGGCGCGGGCCGTCACTGCCAGGCCGCTCTCGCCGCCATCTGGTGCGAAGGTATAAGGATCTTCCTCCCAGGCGGCCGCTTCTTCGGGATATTTTTCGTCTACCTCGCGACGAGTCATCTGCTCCCAGCGCCCGTGCGAAATCTCACGCAAGCCATCGCGCCGTTGCACTTCGAGTCCGTGCGGCTTGGCGATAATGCTCGCGGTCTCCACCGTGCGGCCGAGCGGTGAGGCGTAAACCGCCGCCACCTTCTCGGTCTTCAACCGCTCGCCGAGGAGCCGTGCCTGCTCGCGGCCTTCATCGGAAAGCTCGACATCGGTCGCCCCGGCAAAGCGATCTTCTGCCGTCAAAACCGTTGCCCCATGCCGGATCAGGAAAATGCGCGTGCTCATGGCTCGCTATGTTAACGGGAAGTCCGCGTAAAGGAATCGCAATGTTCCCTGGCGGCGATACGCCGACGGGCGGACCGTGGTTTCCGTATGAGCAAGGGTCGAACCATCCAGGTGAAAGTGAAACCGAACTCACGCGCGAGCTCGTTCGAGGAGCGGGATGGCGTCTGGGAGGCACGGCTGAAGTCGCCGCCTGTAGATGGCCGGGCGAACGCGGAATTGGTCTCGCTGATCGCGGCGCGGTTCGGATGCCCGAAGGCGGCGATCACGATCAAGAGCGGGAGGTCCGGTCGAATGAAACTGGTGCGAATCGAGGGGTGAAACCTACATCCGCGGCCGCCGCGGAGAAGCACTTGGCAAAGGCGTGGCAGTTGGCGGCGGTGACGGCGGCTGCGGTTGCTCTGTGCGCAAGGGCGACACTTCGGTACCTCGCCGGGTGGCGACGATGAGGGTGGATTGCCGCGGGCTCCAGCGGTAGCCGATGCCAAACCCGAGCGGCGCCGGGTTGCTCTGCTGATAAAGGCCCTGGAGTTGCGGCTGGTAGTATTGCTTAAAGAGATCGATCGGCCCGGCGTAGCTCCCAAAATAACGGAGCAGCCACTTGCTCGGATCGAAGGCCGAGATCGGGATACCCGAGTCGTCCTGCACGATCGCGTTGCTCTGGTTAAGCAGAAAATCTCGCACCCGGCTGAAGCCGTTTTCAAACATCAGGTAAGAGGCCGACTTAAGCAGGCTCCCCCCGGTCCCCTGGGCCTCGCAAAATTTCAGGAAACCAGGCTGACTGCGAATCCCTTCGTTCGAAAGGTCAGTCGTGAAGTAATAGAGAGTCTGCTCCGCTCCGCCAGGCGCGCTCGAAAAAGTGATTTTGACTCCCGGCGTGAGGCTCTTCGACTTTTCGTTAAGCGACGCGGACTGTGGCTGCCCGCTTGTATCGAGCGTGATGAAGCTGATATCGGTGATCGTTTTCCCAGCCCGGGCGAGGAAGACGTAGAAGATCGGGAGTGTACCCTTGAGCTGCTCGTTTTGCAGATCGGTTTTCATGTCCTTGGTGATGAAGAAGGAAAAACTGAGCACGCTGTTGAGCGATTTCTGGAGATTTTGCAGGACGGGCGCGAGCGCCGGACCGCCAAAGTGCAGGACTTCGGGGAGCGATCCGATCGGTTCCGTGCCGGCGAGGATGTAAGTGCCGGCGTTCGGGAAAAACTGGTTGGCGTAGAGAAAATCGGGGCCGCTAAACATGTAGAAGACAACCGGGATCGGCTGGGTCGCGTCGGGCAAATAATTGACCTCCCAGTTGCGGATGCCGACGAACTGCCGCGTCGCCAATTTCGCCCAGGCCTCGTCAAAAAAAGCGGCGTGCTGCTGCCAGGCCGGGTCGAGGGTGAGGGCGGCGAGCGGCGAGCCTTCCGAGACTGGCAACCCGGCTAGAAAACGCGCGGTATCATTAACCGAGGCGGGACCGGCCGGCACGCTCGAGGCGCTGGCTGGCGCCGGAACACCCGGTGCCTGTGTCCCGGGGATCGGGGCTGGCGGAGGGGCATTTGGCACGACCTGCGGCGCAGGCGTTTGTTCCGGTTCGACGGGAAGGGCGCGGCGGATCTCCTGCCCGTCCGCGCTCGTCGCGCCAAGGCAGCACGCGAGGAGGATCAGCCTGACGAAGTGGGTTCCATGAAAGTGCATGTCTATTGGTAATCGGATCGGGCGCCGCGGCTGGTCAGCGCGACGCAATCCGCCGGCGCAAATTCACGACCTCCCCAAACATGCGCAAGCTGTCGCGTACAATATGCAGTTTGCTCCCCTCATGATGGTCCCAGCGCACCGGCACCTCCAGCATCCGCAGCCCGCCTCGTTGCGCGAGCAAAAGCAGTTCCACGTCAAAACCAAACCCGTCGATCTCGGCCCGCTCGAGGATCGGACGCGCCGCTTCCATCCGGAAGGCTTTGAAACCGCATTGCGTGTCGGAAAACGGCAGGCCGGTAAGCAGACGCACGATGCCGTTAAAAATCTTCCCGCCTTGTTCGCGCCGCCACGGTTGCCGACTGCCGATCAGGCTCCGATCGAGCGCGCGTGAGCCGAAGACGATGTCATAGTTTCCCGTCTCGATCGGCTCGACGATTTTCGGCAACTCTGTCATCGGGGTCGAGAGGTCGGCATCGGAAAAAAGCGCGATCGGCGCTTCGGCCGCGAGCAAACCGGCACGGACGGCGTGACCCTTGCCGCGGTTCTCGGCGAAGCGCAAAACACGCGCCGACACGTCGGGGTGGTAGGCGAAGAATTCTTCCGCGACCCGCGCCGTCCCGTCGCTCGAGCCGTCGTCGACCACGATCAACTGCGCGGTCGGGCGGTATTCCTCAAGGTATTTGAGCAGGGCGCGCAGGTTATCAGCCAGGCGCCGGGCTTCATTGTAAGCCGGGATGATGAGAGCGAGCGGTGGACGTTTCATGTCTAGCGAGTGCCTAGCCAAGTGCGCCGAAGGCCAGGCCGAGGCCGTAGGTGACGACCGCCTCGATAATACCTACGATTGTCATTTCCATTCCCGACGCCCACCAGGAACGAATCGTAATCAGCGACTTGACCGCGCCGACCGCGAAGTGAGCCAGGATGCTGACGATGAAAGCCGCAATCACGGCCGGGAAGCCGCTCATGAAAAAGAAGGGAATGATCGGGATGAAAGCGCCAATCGCGGTCGAGAGAGCGGCGGAAAAAGCTGAGGTCCATTGGTTAGGGAAATGGTGATGGGAAAGTCCAAGCTCGCTTTGTGCCATCGCCTGCACCATTTGCTCGGGCGATTCGGCCAGCCGCTCGGCCATGCGCTGCGATTCTTCCGGCGAGAAACCCTGCAGCTGGTAGAAAAGTGCCATCTCCTCGATTTCTTCCTCGGGATTTTCTTCCACCTCCGCTTTCTCGCGCGCGATTTCGGCTTCGTAGATTTCGCGCTCGCTTTTGTTGGCCAGATAGGCGCCCGCGCCCATCGAAAGTGCGGAGGCCATCATCCCGGCCAGACCGGCGATGAGGATGTAATGCTGCTGGTTGTTGGTCGCGCCGGCCACGCCCGAGACGATGCCGAAGACCGCGCCGAGACCATCGTTCACGCCATAAATCGCGTCGCCCACCCAGCCGCCGCCGCGCCCGTGCCAGCGTTCGCGTTTCAAGATCGAGTCGAGCAGACCTTTCCGGCCTAACGAGAGCGGCGCCGGACTGCCCATCGTGTTCAGGACGCGGGAGTGGGCTTTTTCTTCGAGCGCGGTCTGGCGCAGAAACTCCTGCTCTTCGTCATTCGCCCCTAGTCCGGCGGCGCGCTGCGCTTCGTAGCGTTCCTTGTCGCGATCTTCGGCCGCTTCCATCCGGCGAATGGCGACGTCGGCGCCGGCGGCGCGGTTCCACCAGCGGTTGAGTTTGCGTCGCCAGTCGTTTTTCAAAACCGGCGAGGCCGCGCCCAGCTCCTGCAATTTCGCTTCCCAGCGTTGCGCGTGGCGCTCTTCGGCTTCCGCCATCCGGAGCAGGATGCCGCGGCGTTTCTCATCCTGCTCGTTCGCCGCCAGGTCGCGATAAACTAGTGCTGTTTCTCGTTCCGCGCGCCAGTTAGCCTGGAGGGCGGAGACCGTTTTGGCGTCTTCGGGCTTCATTCCGTCCGCTCTATTAGCGGGCTCCGCTTTGTTTTGGCAACTACGGCCGCGAGAGAAGCGGAATTTTTTCTTTTGTCTGCTGGGCGGTGATAACGAGGGCGACGGAGCCAACGATGACGGCGGCCGCGATCGCAGTGCGGAGCGACAAAGTTTCACCGGCGAAAAAAGCGCCGAGGAGTACGGCCACGACCGGGTTGACGTAAGCATAGGTTGCGACCTTGGAAGGATCGCAATGGCGCAAGAGCCAGATGTAAGCGGTATAACCGACGACCGCGCCGATCAGGACCAGGTAAATAAAGGCGCCTGACGACACTGCGGTCACCTGGTTAAAGTGGAAGTTACGCGCTTCGCCATGGCCGAGTCCGGCGATGATCATGAGCCCGCCGCCGCAGAGCATGGTTTGGGCGGAAGAGAGAAAGGGCGAGCCGGAGTTGCGCGCCCAGCGCGAATAGAGCGAGCCAACCGACCAAAGGAGAGAACCAAACAGCAGGATCATCATTCCAAGGCCGGCATAATGCGAAGCGGTCGCCGGCGGCGCAGTGATGGCGGGACCAACCAGGATCCCGACGCCGGCGAATCCACCGGCAAGGCCGAGCATGACTAACGGCCGCGGCCGAGGCGCCGAGCCGGTCAGCCAGGCCAGGATCGCGATGTAGATTGGGACCGTTGCGACAAGCAGAGAAGCGAGGCCGGAGGGAACCCATTGCTCAGCCACGGTCACGCTGCCATTTCCAAAAAAGAGGAGACAGGCGCCGACGATGAGCGCGTTTCGCCATTCCGTGAGCGATGACTTCGGCGCGCCCCGCCAGAGCGCGATCCCATACATGACGACGCCGGCAAGAAAGAAGCGAACGCCCGCCATCAAAAGCGGCGGGATCGATTTGATCGCGAGCAGGATGCCGAGGTAGGTCGAACCCCAGATGATATAGAGCGCCGCAAAGGCAGCGATGACGAGGAGTTTGCGGGGCGGCGGCGCCGAGCCGCTCACGAGAAGCGGTCTTCCGTCCAGGGATCAGCCGTATTGCTGTAGCCGCGCACTTCCCAGAAACCGAGTTTGTCTTCAGCGGAAAACTCGATCGTCTTGACGAATTTCGCGCCTTTCCAGGCGTAGAGCTTCGGAATGATGATCCGGGCCGGTCCGCCGTGCTCGCGCGTGACCGGTTTGCCGTCGAACTTCGTCGCGATCAGGACGTCGTCGTCGAGACAATCGGAGAGGCGGACATTGGTTGAATAGCCGTCGTAGCTGGTGAAGAGAACATGCTGCACCTCGGGCTTTGGCCTAACGAGATCGACGAGGGTGAAAAAAGCGACTCCGGTCCAGCGGCAGTCGAACTTGCTCCAGGTCGT
Organism: uncultured Verrucomicrobiae bacterium; assembly: GCA_963819975.1. Classification (GTDB taxonomy): domain Bacteria; phylum Verrucomicrobiota; class Verrucomicrobiia; order Chthoniobacterales; family UBA10450; genus Palsa-1392. The sequence continues at coordinate 583,958 of CAWFYE010000007.1, forward strand.
GACGCAGTGGAAATCGCTTACGTCCTCGAATTGCGGGAGAGCGTTGAACTCGTCCCAGGTGAAAGTCTGCGGATTCTCGACCAGGCCGCCAATTTCGAGTCGCCAGTCGCCTAACGAAATCTCGGGTCGCACACCGAGGTCGAGGACCGGGAAACCGGGCGTGAGATGCTGCCCGGGCGGGAGCCGGCTTTCGGAGCGGACCGCCGGCTTCGCCTTCCCGCTCATTTTGCGGGCCCAGCGTTCCTTGCGCTCGGTCAGGCTGGAATTGGAGGCCATGGAAATCGTTAAGCCAAAGAGCCGAGATCAGCGATCCCGGCTACAGTGTCTGTGCTTTGATCTGCCGGATTGCGTCGCGCAGCTCCGCGGCGCGTTCGTAGCGCTCGCCCTGGATGGCGCGTTCCATCTCGCGCTCCATCACTTCCAGCTTTGTGAGCGGACGCTTGGCGCGCACTTCCTCGATCCATTCGTCGAGAAACGCGATCTCCGAGCTTTTCGCTTCCAGCTCGGGAAAAGCCGATTGTTGGAAGAATTCGCCGATCCGGTCGCGCCCTTTTTCGATTTCGCGGATGGCGTCGCCAAACTGACCATCGGCGAGCAGGATTGAGACGCGCGCGCGAGTATTCATCATCAGGACGTAGGGCCGAAATTGCTGGAAGCTCCAGACCAGGTCCTCCCGCTCGCTGTGTTCATCGACAAACGTAAAAAGGTCGAGATTGCGTTGCGTGTCTCGGATCACGCCCTCGAATTCCTCGATCTGAAAAAGGCTCAGGTAGCGGTGGTAATACTGGATCCCTTCCTGTTGCAACTCGCCGCATTGCTCGGGCGTGAGCTCGTATTCTTCGCCCCGTTCCGCCGCGCGGACGGCGCGCCGCTGGTGATAAACGAGGTACGACTCGCAGTTGTGCGGACGCTGGCCGTCGGGGCGGCCGTCCATCTCCATCTGGAGAAGGCCGAGATCGATCCGGAGCTGCAATTTTTCGCGGCCATCGAGGCCCGGCACTTTCCGGACTTTGATCGCGCCAGATTCGTGCGGCCATTCCTTCAGGAGGCTGTTCAAGTCGAGGCTCATCGCAGAAACAATCGAGTCCGGGTTTGCTTTGTCAACGCGAGGCGGGATTGCCACTGCGGGGGCCTGCGCAGAGAATGAAGGCGATGGAAAACGAGATTGACGCGTTTATTCGCTTCCTCGCAGTCGAGCGCGGTCTCTCCGAAAATTATCAGCTCTCCACCCAGCGATCGTTAGGTGAATTTGCCGCCTGGTGCGCAGCGCGGAAACAGATCACGCGGGCGCGGGAGGTGGGCCTGCCCTTGATCAGTGAGTACCTGGCGGAACGAAAACGCGGCGGGCTCTCGGCTTCGTCGATCAAGTTAATCGTGGTTGCGCTCAAGATTTTTTTCCGATTCGGAAGCGCGCAGGGATTCGTCGCCAGGGATCCGACGGACGCGTTGACGCTGCCGAGGATCGAGCGCTATCTGCCGGAGACCTTGAACGAAATGCAGGTCGAACAACTGCTGGATAGCGTCGATGGCAAGGCTCCGCTCGGGTTGCGCGACCGGGCGATGCTCGAGCTTCTTTACGCGAGCGGGCTGCGCATTTCCGAACTGGCCGGCGCAAAACTGGAAAATCTGAATCTGGAGGAAGGGGTCGTGCGCGTGACGGGCAAGGGAAACAAGACGCGGCTGGTGCCGGTCGGGCGAAAGGCCTGCGCCGCGATCGCGGCTTACCTCGAGCAGGAGCGACCGCGGCTCGTGAAGCGGAGGACTGGGAGCGAGGTTTTTCTTTCCGTCCGTGGTGCTCGTCTAACGACGGTGCGGATCTGGCAGATTGTGAAAGCGGTGGCGCGGCGCTCCGGGCTGGAAGTGAATATATATCCGCATCTGCTCCGACACAGTTTTGCCACCCATTTGTTAGGCAACGGGGCCGATCTGCGGATCATCCAGGAGATGCTCGGGCATGCGGATATTTCGACAACGCAGGTTTACACGCACGTCGACCAGCAGCGCCTGAAGGCGGTGCATCACAAGTTTCACCCGCGCGCGTGAGGGTCGTCAGGCTGTTATTTGCAGAAGAGCGCGATCGAGGCGGTGTAGCCGTGCAGGTAGCTCGCGTTCCCGATCGGCCCGATCTCGCCATTGCAGAAAAAACCGGCGCTCGGGACGGGGCCGAAAATCTCCGCCAAAGTCGCGGCGTCGTGATCAGGAACTCCGAAGAAGCGATGGCCGCGTCCGTTGCAGGAAAAGACGAGCGAGGCGAATGGCTGGCAGCCCCGTAACTCGTTGATCTTGGACAGCTCAACGAGATCGGCGTGGGCCGTGATTTTGTCGCGCAGTTGGTACTGCAAAGTTTGCCCGGTCCGGGCGCGCGCGCCGATTGCAACCGCGCCGGTCTGAGGATCTGCGCCTAACAAATTGCGGACCAGGAAATCGCCGCGCTTCAAATCAGCCACATACTCGGAGGCGGCGAGGCCGGCGAAGAGATTGCCGCGGGCGCGCTCTTTTTCGTCATCGGAAAGTCCGTTGAAAGTTTCGCTCAGGACCTGATAGGCAGGGCGCGATCCGAGCGCGTAAACCAAATTCTCTTCGGCCTGGGTAATGGTGAACGGTTCCCCAACCGGTTTGCAGCCCTGGCTGACGATGGTGCGAATCTTTCCGCCCTTGATCGCGAGCGCGAGGACGGCGGCGTCGATCACTTTGCCGTCGAGGATGAGCGCTTTTTCTCCATTTTCGGTGCTGCCGCTGGCCAGCCCGCCGATACTCGAGGCGTCGGGAAAGGCGACGTTCCATTCGGTCAGCCAACGCTCGAGATTGGGCGCGTGGGGATTTGCGAGGACGATCCAGGAATCGACCTCCTCCGGACTGAGGCCGCTCTCCATTTGCCAGTAGGCTGGGCCGGTCGATTCCTCGATTTGCTCGTTGGAAATAAGGACCGGCGTCAGTTTCGTCTCGGGCAGACTGAGAAGGAGCAGCGACATTCCGGCGACGCCTTCTGCTTCCCGGCTACGGCCGATGAGGCCCGCGCCGAGCGATCCGATCAGCAGCGGGATGCGGCCGTGCAACCGGACGAGATCGAGCACCTCGTTGATCTGGGGCAGCCAGCTGGCGGAAAGAAAAAGGAAGCCGCAGGTCGGCTGGCCGCCGCATTCCTCGAGCGCTTCCCTGGCCGCGTTAATGACGGCGCTTTCCTGGAATTCACCCAGGATGAGGCGGGAACCAGCGCACGTTTCCATGCAAGGAGATCGTCGATGCAGGGACAAAAGTCGAGAACGGAGGGAAGCTCGCGGCGAGACGATTTAGTGCGAGACTGCGCCCATGAAGAAGCTGGTCGCAGTGCTCGTGATCGCGCTCGTGGTGGCGGCGGCAGTCTGGATAGCGATGCGGGTGCAACTCGCGAAACGCCTCGTTGCTGTCCCGGCTCTCCTGCCGCAGACCACGCTGATCCTGGTGGAGCTGCCTGATCTTGAACAAACGCGGGTCGAGTGGCGCGAAAGCGATCTCTACAAAATCTGGCGCGAGCCAGCGGTGCAGGAATTTCTGCAAAAACCGCTCGAACGCCTGCCGGAAGATCGAGGTGGTCGCCAGAAGCTGGCGGAATTTCTTGCCCTCGGACCGAAAAACAGTTTTCTCGCCCTGACTTCACTCGAGAAAAATGAACCGAAGCTGATTGGCGGTTTTCATTTCGACGCCTCGCCCGAAAAAGCGCGCGAATTTATCAGCCAGCGGGAAGCGGAGTTGTTGTCGAAGGACGCGAAACGCAAAACGATTGTCTACCAGCAACACAAGATCGAGACGGTGGCGGTTTCGCAATTTGTGTTCGCGAGTGTCTACGACCACCAATGGTATTTCGCCTCGAACGACGTCGCCGCGCTCCAGGCGCTGCTCGATCGGGCCGATCATCGGAGCGAGAAAGTGAGCGGGTCGCTCCAGGAAAAGCCCGCTTTCGCCGCGGCTGCAAAACATCTGCCGCGCGCCTACGCCGGGATGATCTTCCTCGATCCCCGGCCGTTTGTGGAAAAGCTTCTGCCTTTTGTCGCGATGACCGGGCAATCGCTCCCCATGGATCAGTTGCGGCGGCTGCGCCAGGTGGAGAGCGTGGCGGCGGCCGTCGGGTTCGAGGACGGAAAAATGCGCGAGACTGATTTTGTCGCCATGCCGCAGGGGAGCGCGGAGAAGAAACTGGAGCGTCCGATGCTCGGAGTCGCGGGAACGAACACCTTTCTCTATTCTGATTCGCGGGTCCATTGGTTCGACAATCTGCTCGCCTCTTCGGCGCCCGCGGCGGTCGGGTTGCCTGCGCTGGTGCAGCAATTTACCGTGGCCATGAAGGCGCGGGGGATTTCAATGGAGGATTTGCGCCAGGCCCTCGGGGAGGAACTGGAGATCGCGGGCGATTGGGCGCCCGATGCGCACTGGCCGGCACTGATCGTGACCCTTCCGGTGAAAGACGCAGCGCGGGCGCGAAAAATCGCGGACGCGCTTACCTCGGTCGAGATTGGCGGGGCTGCCTGGACGCGGAGCGAGCAAAATGGCACGACCTTCTACAGCGCGCAGCCCTTTGGCGGATTCGTGGCGATCCATCCGGTGATCGCGGTTTCGGACAAGTTCATGTGTGCAGGGTCAGATGTCGCGCAGGTGGAAAAGGCGCTCGCGCAAGTGGAGCAGCCGGCGCGTGAATTGGAAAAGAGCGCCACTTTTCACGAGGCGGCCCTGCTCGTGCGGACGGCTGATTCAGCATTTAACTATGTCGACACCCGCCTGCTCTACGAACGAGTCGATGCCGTGGCCCGCCCGCTCCTCCTGATGGGCGCGACCTTTTATCCTGCTCTCGGCAAGACAGTCGATCTCTCGAAAATACCGCCATCCGAAGTGATCGGAAAACATCTTTCCCCAATTATCATGTCGCAACGCTACGAAGAGGATGGCTACGTCACGGAGTCAGTCGGTCCGGTGACGTTTCGGCAGGCAACTATCGGGGTGGCAGGCGCAGTGGGCGCCTTGTTCATTTATTTCAGCGAGAGACTGAAAGCGGGTGGCCCGTGGCAAAGGAGCGCGGCAGATCCGACGCCGTCGCCGGCCGATTCGGCCACCGTTTCGCCAACCCCGAGCCCTTTTTGAAGGGGAGGTGAACCGGAAAAATCCAGGTTGGTGCGCGACATTCCGGCGCACCCCGAAGGGTGGGTGAAACGCGACTTATTTTTCGCGTAAATGACGAATCTTGCTGCGGACTTTGAAAGATATGTTAGGCTTGGCGCCCTATGGCCATCCTAAAAAAGAACACTTTTTCACGCCGAGTGCCGGATCTCGTTACGGAAGAACTGGTTGCCGTGCTTTCCCGCCGGAGTTCGTTCGAGTTTAAACAGCTCTTTGAGATCCTGCATGAAAACCTCCGGGCGCGGAATGCGGCCAGCGGTGGCGAGGAGATGCTGCGCCTGCGCGCATATGAAAAACTGCAGAATCTGGTGGCGCGGGGGATGGTGAAAAAGACGGGCAAGAAATACAAGGGCCTGCCTTCCGCCCTGGCCAAAGCTTTGCTCCCTCCGAACGGGCATATCCCGACCACGGCCAGCCGCTAGTCCTTTATCCGCGCCGCGCTTTGGCGCACTCAGTAAAATGATCCGCGAATACATCCCGGTTCTTCTGCAAGCGATCGTGGCCATCGGCTTTGCCGCCGGGGCGCTGATCGTGAGCGTGTTGCTCGGAAAATCGGGCCGGCGCACTCGGACGAAGGATTCCGCCTACGAATGCGGGATGGTGCCCGAGGGCGAAGCCCAGCCGCGCTTCAGCGTCAAGTTCTACCTCGTCGCGATGCTCTTCATTCTTTTCGACTTGGAGATCGTGTTTATGTATCCGTGGGCAGTGGTTTATCGCGAAGCGATCGCGCAGAGCCACCTCATTTTCTGGAGCATGCTCAGCTTTGTCTCGATCCTCATGGTCGGGTACATCTATGCGCTGAAAAAAGGTGCGCTCGACTGGAAAAAGTAGCATGTGGCTAAGGCTCCGGCGCGAATGGACGGTGCGCGCTCTGGGGAGCGGCGATTCTCGCTTGCGCCGCCATCGGGCAACGCCTAATTAGCTATCCGCTCATGGTTCATCACATTGGCCTCTATAAACTCAAGCCCGGCATTACGCCGGAGGAGACCGAGGAGATGATGATGAACGCGCGGATGCAGCTCCTCAAGATCGACGAGGTCTTAAGCATTAAATGCGGGAAACGGGTCGATCCCAAAATTCCCTGGCCGTTTTTCATCGCGATCGATTTTGAGTCGATGGACAAGCAGGCGATTTTTCGAGAGGACCCGATCTACATCAAGTTTGTCGAGGAAGTGATCAAACCCAAGACGTCGGAGTATCTCGCCTTGGATTATGAGATGGACCCGGGCAAGGACGTTAACCTTTCCTAAGAAGGTACCGCGAAGGGTTTGAGAGGCTCTCCGGCTCGGAACGGACGGCTTCCTTCTTGCTTCTGATTTAGGGTCAGGTTTCGACCATTCCGGATTCCCACATGCAACTTGGCTATCTCTATTCGCGCTATCCGGTTCTCTCCCAGACTTTTTGCGACATGGAGATGTTGGAGCTGGAGCGGCGCGGTTACGATTTGGTGATCGGTGCCGTTCACCCGCCGCTCACCACTTTGCGTCACGAACATATCGGAAGGTTTCGCTCGCCGGTGTATTACGCGCCGCCCGCGCCGGTTATGGCTCTCTGGGAAAAAGCGACGCGCGCCGCGGAACACTGGCCGCAGGGTATGATCGAGCAACACGAACGAAAATACGGACCGGCTTATAAGGCCTCACTGCGGGCCCGGAACGCCTCCTATTTTGCCGATCTCTTCACGCGCAAAGGGATCCGCCATTTTCACGTCCATTTCGCGAACCGCGCCGCGCACACCGCGCTTTTCGTGAAGGAAATTTCGGGCATCCCCTTCAGCATTACGGCTCACGGGCAGGATTTTATGTCGGACCTCGGGCAGGACGACCTGCTCCGTGAGATCTGCAACGCGGCGGAATTTGTCGCGGTCGAGACTGGCTACAGCCGCGGTCTGCTTCAGGGGCGTTGTCCGGACGCGGCCGGGAAAATTCATCGCGTCTATAACGGGCTCGACCTGGCAAACCTGCCAACGCCATTAGAAGAAGAGCGCCCCCCCGGGCCGACGACCATTCTCAGTGTCGGACGGCTGGTTCCGTTCAAGGGATTCGAGATTCTGCTCGAAGCCTGTGCGGAACTGGACCGGCGAAATTTTGATTTTCGTTGCCAGATCGTGGGCGACGGTCCGCTGCGCGAGACGTTGGAGAATACGATCGCAGGTCTGAGACTCGGCGGGCGAGTGGAACTCTGCGGCTCGCTCTCGCAAGGCGAGGTTTATGCCAAATTGCGCAACTGCGACATTTTCGCCCTCGCCTCCGTGATCGACGCGGAAGGCGCGAGCGATGTTTTTCCGACCGTGATTATGGAGGCGATGGCCTGCGCGAAGCCGGTGGTCTCGACCACGCTGGCCGGCATCCCGGAGTCGGTCGCCGACGGCGCGACGGGGTTGCTCGTGCCGCCTGGCGATTGGGAGGCACTGGCCAACGCCTTGGACAAACTGGTCCGCGATTCGGCGTTGCGCAGTCGTCTCGGCGATGCCGGCAGGGCGCGCATGACGAACGAATTCCAAGTCTCGAAGACAGTCGAACCTTTACACGCACTCTTTTCGGACTGCCTGGCACGGTCGCCGGTTCGTTCCTCCACCGCGATTTCGGTCTCGGAAGCAAGACAGACTGCTTACCTGATCGATCGCTGGCCCGATCCGAGTCTTCCTTTTTTGGAAATGGAGTTGCGGGCGTTGCAGCGGAACAATGTGCCGCACGTCGCCTTCATCATGCATCCTCCGGTCGCATCCGAGCTCGGCGCCAAGACGAACGATCTCGTCACGCAGTTTGAATATCTGCCCGATGCGATGGTGATCGAAGCGGAATGGCAAGCCAGCAACGCTTCCTTGCTGGAGTTGGAGGCACTGCGCGCGAATCAGCCACATCGGCCGCCCTCCGAGCTCTTCCTCGAGCAAGCCCGTTGCGCTCTGATCTTGCGGAGACAATTCCGTCAGCACAACATCGGTCACATGCATGCCACCAGTTCCCGGACTTTGTTAGCCGCATTGATGTTAAACAAGCTCCTCGGCCTAACGATCAGCGCGGCGATTGAAGAAAAGCCGATTCTCTCCGAGCCGGTTCTGCGGGAAGCGCTCAATCAATGCGTCGGCGGGCGGAGCAACGACCGCGAGCTGCTTGCCCGGCGCGGGAGCGGTTTCCTTTTTGATCAGACTCTCGACAAGCCATCCGTGAACGACATCGGCCCCTGGCTGTCGCGAAAAGCGAAGATCGAATGGACCGGGGCGCGGCCTTTCTGGCAGGAATGGTCGGAGCTGCTCATCGGCTGGACGCGGGCCTCATGAACAAGAAAGCCATCGTTCTCGCGGGCGGCGCCGGCACCCGGCTTTACCCGCTGACCAGGATTGTCTGCAAACAACTGCTCCCGGTTTACGACAAGCCAATGATTTGTTACCCGCTCGCCACGCTCATGCTGGGCGGCTTGCGCGAGACTCTCATCATTTCGACGCCTAAAGACGTGCCGATGCTGCGCGACTTCCTCGGCGATGGCTCTCATCTCGGTCTCCACCTGGAGTATGCGGAACAGCCCGAGCCGCAGGGGATCGCGCAGGCTTTCCTCATCGGCGCCGATTTCATCGGCGACCACGGCGCCGCCCTCCTCTTAGGCGATAACATCTTTTACGGGAAGCTCGATTTTTTCCGGGACGCGCTCGAGATCGAACGCGGCGCCTGCATTTTTGGTTACCAGGTGCGCGATCCGGAACGTTACGGGGTAGTCGAATTCGGCCCGGACGGACGGGTGATCAGCCTGGAGGAAAAACCAAAGCAGCCCAGGAGCCAATATGCGGTCCCGGGTCTCTACGTTTACGACAATCAGGTCGTCGATTTATGCCGCAGCCTGCGCCCTTCCGCGCGTGGAGAATTGGAAATCACCGATCTGAATCTGATCTACCTGCGCCAGAACTCCCTCCACGTACGCCTGCTCGGCCGCGGAATGGCCTGGCTTGATACCGGGACCCAAACGAGTCTTCTCGAGGCCGCGAACTACATCGCGACGATCGAGCATCGGCAGGGACTCAAAGTGGCCTGCCTCGAGGAGGTCGCATTGCGGGCAGGCTTTATCGATCACGCCCAAATGGGGCGGCTGATCGATCGCCTGCCCAAGGGCGAGTACCGGGATTACCTCCGCCTCGTGGCGGAAGAAGGTTCCTCTCCGGTTCATCTCGAAGCAAGCCGCGAAAGCGGGTAGCCCTGTAGCAGCAATACTCGGTCGAGATTTTATGGGAATTCTGGAAAATTGGCATGTCGCATGCTCCCTTGCCAGTTGTGCAAGTGCGCTTGAAACCTCGTTCTCCTCCCGCTGAAACTGGCTCAGTCCGATCGAAGCAGACCGGTTTCACGCTCGTCGAGGTGATGGTGGCGACGGCGCTCGTCGCGCTCTCTTTTGCTTCGATTTTGCAACTCAATTCGCTGTCCCTCCGATCTATAAACAGCGCTAAGGAGTCGCTGGGTGCGCTGCAAAGTGTTCGGGACCGCAACGAGCTCTTGCGCAACCTCGCGTTCTCCGATCTGACCACGACTTCATTCGTTCAGAATCTCATGAAGGCGCCTGCCAACGCGTCGCCCTTCTCGCAGAAGGCTACTGAAGTTGTTACAATCAGCAAATATCCTCCAGTGTCCAACGGAACGACCCAATTCACGCGCTCTCCTAACGGCATCGTCACCGTGAATTCTATAGCGACGGATTTGGGATCAGAGTTGGTGAAAGTAAGTCTTCTGGTTTCTTGGACTACGGGCGTAGGCGGTCGCGCCCGAGTTGAACAGACAAGTTGTCTTATCTCGAACGGAACAAAGAAATGAAAGCCGTAGTTTCGAAAAAAACGGACGCGTTCACTCTCTCAGAAATGATGATCGCGATGGCGATAACCACAATCATTGTTGCCGCCACCGTAACCGCCTCGGTTGCCTTGCAAAAAAGTTTTAGCGCGGTTGACAAGTACTTTGCAACGCACATGCAACAGATCCGCATTGTGGGCTACATCGCTCGAGATGTGAAGCGCGGGTTGAGCGTTACATCCTCAGTCGATCACCAAACAATCGTCATACAAATTCCGAAGTATATCATTCAAGCTGGAGATCCGGAAAATCCTTCGCGCATCGGCACGCCCCGTGACCCTACCTTGTCGCTCACAGATAAAAAAATCAACTATGGCGCCTCAACCAACGAAGTCGTGTACAAGGTCATCGGTTCGTCCATTCTGCGAACGGAAAATGGGGTCGTAACAACTATCGCTTCAAGCACTGATAACCTCGTTCCGGAGACGATTGACATCGAATTAGCCAACACTGAATTCACCACCACCGCCATTACATTCAAACCGATTTCCATGGCGGATAAGAACGGGACCGTCGTTTACTCGACGGCTTATCTAAGGAATAGGAGACGCTAAACTCAAGAAAACCATGAAAACTCAAAGAAACAGTAGAGACAAGGGTAGCGTGTTGCTCTTTGTCTTGGGCACGATTTTGATCTTGTCCGCTATTGGCGCGACCGTCTTGATCAACTCCACCACGCGCTCGAACACGTCATCCAGCCAGGTGCGCGGCTGGTCAGATGCGCTCTCCGCCGCCGAATCAGGCGGTGATTTCGCCTTCGCTGCAATTAGAAGGGGTAACTTAACATCGGTCGGGTGGACCAAATCCGGAACGACATATACCACCAGTACCCCAGTACCGCTCGGCAGCAATAACCTTCAGGCGATGGTGGTGGTGGACGAATGCTATTTCAACGCCGGAGTATTTACGCTTGGAACAAACCCAAACGGAGACACCTGGTATCGGATTCGAAGCAAGGGGACGGCGCCCCTCTCGGGTTTTAGTCGAACCGGAATGGATGACGCTCTCGTGGCGGATGGCCAAAAGCACTTCGCGGCGTTGGGTTCGACAGAGATGCAGGACGTCACGGCTCGAGGTAAAGGGGATAGTCTATTGCGCAAGATCGATTTTCGATATGATCATTTTGTTGCGACCTACGGACCCAAGGGCGATGGCCTTAACAAGAAGCAGGTGCCCGCGACCGATGCCCCGTCAATCTCGCGGCGAATCGAGCAGATCGTCGCGCCGGTAGGGTCTTCCGATACGGCGACGGCGGCAATAAAAACCGCCACATCATTTTATGGACCTGGCGCAGGTGGCTATCTCGACAGCTACGATTCACGCAATGGCCCATACAACCCCACGGCTAAAGATCATATTCCCGCTCCCGGAGTCGATAAAAAGGACGATCCAATTTATCAAAATTCCCACCAGGGCTCGGTTCAAATTAACAGTGGGGTAGCGACGATCATGGGCGATATATATGGGTCTCTGTCGACGAACGGAGGAACGGCCACTAAAAAAACCACCTTAGTAACCGAAGGTATAGATAATACTGTCCCTTTCACCCTGGAAGATTACCACTTGCCTGAAGCTCTCTCAGCGAGGATGCCTGAAATGGCAGGTAACGGTGATGCCCAGCTCCCCTCGAGTGGCTCTGTGACAACGGATAAAATTCTTACGCCATCGAAGGCAGGAACTCCCGACACCCCGGTCTACTATCGCGTTACAGAGATAGACAATGCCGTGTTGACGGTGAATGCGATGAAGAATCCGAAATACCCGACAGACCCGCTCGCAACCCCAACCCTTCCCACCTACATTGCCCTCCGCGTTACAGGCGACTTTCAAGGGAACAAGGGAGGCATTACGGTGAATCCGGACGTGCATCTTCAGGTATACTTTGAGAGCAAAATTGACGTCAAAGCCGCGAACCTTAAAAACAACACCATCACGGTCCCGATCGCCGGGAATTTGCAATTTTACGGAATTAGCCCACCGCGTGACGCGAATGGAGCCCCCACACACAAACAAGAAGTTAATTTGGGTTCCGACAAGAATACCACGGTCGCGATGACGTTCTACGCGCCGAGCGCTGACGTCGACATAGCTGGAAATCCTGACTTTATCGGGTCAATGGTTTGCAACACCCTTCGCATGAATGGAGGTATAACGTGGCATTACGATCTCGCGCTCAACACGCTCAATAATGCTGGGGGAGTTCCCGCTGATTACGAAATCACCAGCTACGTAGAAGATACCCGCTAATCAAACGATTGATTCCCCCGCGCTCCGCCTTGCTCATCGCTGAAAGCAAGCAATCGACGCGCGCGCCTGAGCGGAACATTACCAGCACGCGCAGCAGTCATGTTCGGCTCGTTCGGAAACGTCCCTCGTCTGGCCCTACCCAGGCTGTTCGCCCAACAGGTGGCTAATGTCCGCCAGCAGGCGTGTCAAAGCGTTTGCGCCGGTGGTATCGTCAATAAGGCCCAGCGGACGACGCCGCTGCGGCCTACCAGGACCATCCGGGTGCTGTGAAATGGACCGGCCTCGCTGTCCCCGAACGTCGCGAGTTTGAAGCCTCGGCGAGCGAGGCATTAGTTCGTGCTCTTTTCACCGGTCGGGAAATGCTGGCGCTGGGACTGCGCCTCAGGCGGAGCACCGCCGGAGTATCGCGATCCAGGAACTGCGCGTAAAACGACTAAGCCGGGTGTTTTTTCACTGGGCGGCCCAACGTTTGGTACGATCGTTGCTCTATAATAACCAGAATGTTCCATAAATTCCATCTCCGGAATTCTGTCCAATTCAGGGGTTGTCCCGCGTTTACGATGGTCGAAACGGTTGTCGCGATCGCCCTGATTGGCATCGGCCTCAGCACGACAATCGGTGCACTGACAAAGTTCAATGCCTACGCGAGTCAAAGCCGAAATGCGACCGGCGCCTACGCCGCGGCCACGAATCAGATCGATGCCATCCAATCGGCGACACCATTTAATCCACCCGGACAGATTCCCAGTGTCCTCACCGTAGGTGTCCATCCGGCGGAGGCGGTGACGATTTATCAGGACGCCAACAGCAACACGATCGTCCCGGGCTCGCGGACAACCACGATCGCGGACGTCAGCGCAGGTGGAGTTACGCTCTACCGCGCGACTGTGACGGTCAACTATACCTATCTTGGGCGGCCCTATTCGTACTCAATGCAGACACTTCGCGCACCCGACTAATGATGCCTAGTTCTCACGCGCGCTCCGGCCTGACGATCGTCGAACTCATGGTAACGACCGTGTTGATCGGTGTTCTCGGCTTGATCATTTTTTCCCTCTTGAACACCGGCACCATCCTTGGGGCAAAGAACACTGCTGTAAATACGGCACACCAGGAGGCCCGGATCGCGATGCTTCAAATGACCAAAAACCTGCACTCCGCGGTCTCACCGCTCGTTCTCTACGATCCCGCGACCCCAAACACGCCGGCTCCAGCCGACGGTTTGGCTCCAGGAATCCTTTTCCAGCTTTGGGCGGGAGGCCCTTTTCGGATCGCAGCGGATGCGAACGCGGGCCAGAATACGGTCAAGATCAACGTGCCGGGAACAGTGAAGCCTAAAGTTCACCAACGTTTGATCATTCCGACGCACGACATTGACTCGGATATCACGGCGGTAAGCGGGAGCGCGCCCGGGACAATCACCTTGACGCTCCAAACCGCGTTGCCGGTGGAAATTACCGGGACCGCCGGCTTCAACATCCCCTGCTTCACCACCGACGTGTGTGCTTACGCCGTGAATAACGGAGCCCTTGAATGGCACAGCCTCACCGCCCAGCCCACGTTCGTTGTCTTGACCACCGGCATTACCGAAGACAAACCCTTCCAGACGCCGAACACCGGCGGAGTAGGAAGCCCGCGGGTGGTGGCAGCGATCGGTCTTTCGACTGCCGACTCTCATACCAGCAATCGCGGATTCAAATCCGCCAACATTCTCCTCAACGGGACTGTCCCGATCAAAGCCAAACTAACGATAGCTGCGACAGCACTCCCGCTTCCAGTTCCATTTCCATCCCCTTAGCATGAAACAAACAATACGTAAGCAAGAAGCCGGGACGGCGATCATCCTCGTCATCTCAATCCTCACGACTCTGTTGGTCATTGTCGGCATTGCTGCCGAATACACCTCGAGCATTAGTCGTAATGTGCAGCGTTCCACCACGCTGGAGAACGCAGTCGCCGTCGCAGACGGTTGCCTCGAAAATAACTTCGCCTACTGGCGCCAGCTCTGCAAAACGCCGGGCCAAAACCTGCCGACCACCAACAGTTTAGCCGGTTTGACCCTGCCGACACAAGCGCAATTCCCAAACATTCCAAACTTCACGGCAACGCGAGCCAATTACGACCCAAACAATACTTCGACCGTGCAGCAATGCAGAGTCGTGGCGGTTGATCCCCAGGAAAACCCCATGGCCGCGAACGCGATTCCGACCGCGGCCGTCGGGCAGTCGCAAAACGGCGACACCACGTTCAGTTATCTTGCCACCGCCTATGTTACTCTTCCCGCGATACGAGGCAACGTCGTGGCGAAGGTTCAGCGTATCTTCCAGGAACAACAAATTTCGCCCTGGAACTTCGCCATCTTTTACAATGATCCGCTCGAAATTCACCCTGGCCCGGCTTTTTACATAGACGGGTGGGTTCATACCAATGCCAACCTCTACACCGGACATCAGTCCCTCGACCTCAGGGCCAAGACGTCTTTTGCAGGAGAGTGGCATACTTCCTCCGCAACGGATCTGAAGGGAGGATTTATGCCCGCCGATCAGAGCCACACCGCGGCTGACTCAAATGACGGCTCACCGACCTGGCCGATGAACCCGGAGATCAGGCCGGACTTCGATTATACTCATCAACCGGTCAATCTGGACCCGTTAACGTTCGATGCTTCGAACCCAAACAATACTGGCTATCATGAATTGATTGAGCCACCCGTTCTCCCTCTAAGCTCTTACCCCGATCCGTTGAACGATTCTCGATACTTTAACCAGGCGGGAGTCATCATCAAAGTCACTGACAATGGCAGCTCCGATACTGTAACGCTCCTGAAGCCGAATGGCAACGGCACAACCACCACGTTGACAGCCGCGAGCACTGGAGAAAATCTCCTCCTCTACAACATGTTTAAGGCGGCTGGAGTGATTACAACCAATCAATCTTTCCAGGACAATCGGGAGCAGGCCTCCGTTCGTGTGACCACTCTGGATATCAGCAAGCTCACAAAGAGCTCTGGCACGCAATGGAACAAGACGGGAACACCCTTTAATGGGATTGTTTATCTCTACGATCCAAGCGCCGCGCCCAATGGAATTGGCGCGAAGCGCGGCTTTCGCATAAAAAATGGCACTTTGATTCCAACCAATGGATTGACCGTCGCGAGCGCCAACCCCGTTTATATTCAAGGAGACTTCAACACCGGAACCAACCCGCCGTCGAACAGCGGCGATCCGACGAAGCCGACGGCCGCCGGTTATACTCGCCAGCCCTGCTCGGTGATTGCCGACGCCGTCAACCTCCTTTCCAATTCCTGGAATGACGCCACTTCTTTTGGCACCGCCTCCAATACGACCTATAATACAGCGATCTTGTCCGGCATTGTCCCAAGCGGGACGGCCAACGGCAGTTACAGCGGCGGCGCGGAGAACTTTCCACGGTTCCTCGAGAATTGGAGCAACAAGTCCCTGACCTATTACGGCTCGATGGTCGAGCTCTACAACAGCCAGCAAGCCATCGGGCTTTGGAAATACGGATCGCCCATCTACAACGCTCCCGAGCGGAAATGGTATTTTGATACGACCTTCCGGCTCAAATCTCCTCCGGGGACGCTGATGACTTTCACCTACAGCAAAGGCAGATGGTCTCTCGTTCCTTAACTTCCGCCTTCTTGGGCCTGATTCTTGTCGTGTCCGCACGGGCAGACTTGGATCTGTCCCCCAAGCTGGCCGCTTTCGACGGGGACGGCGTTACATTGCATCACCTTGTCTTCTCGGACGGGAGCGGCAAGGAGATAACCTACCAACAGCCTGACGGTTGGCAGTACTCCGGGGACGCAAAAAAGCTTACGTTATATCCTCAAAAGCAAACGCAGGCAACAGGGGCGATCACCAAGGTCCCCCTTGGGGGACCAGGGACGTTCGATGAGGAGAGTCGAAGAAAATTGACTGAGGAAACGCTGGGTGGCGTCCCGGAAGGCAGCACCAATCTCGCGCTCGTTTCCCAGGAGATGAATCCAGTCAAAATCGGAGGTAAGGAAACCTTTCTTGTCATCGTTTCTTACACCTTTTATGGCGAGGATTATGAACGTTCCGTGATGTTCATGAATCGCGGATCCGAGCAAATTCGTTTTCAGTTCGCCAGCCGCGCCGCGGATTTCAAGGACCTCCAGCGAGCTTTTCTCGCCAGCCACTTCACCTGGTACAATTTGTAACGCCGAGCTTCCGCCTTGGATCTGCATCCGCTCCCGAGCTGGCTCAAATGCCGGAAGCGATCGGTCGGGTCGAAACCGGTTACGAATCTTTGCCCTGCCCAGCCGGCACAGGCTGTTCCCGAAGAAGATGATTCGTATCTGCCAGCAAACGGGTGACCGCGTCCGCATCAGTCGCGTCGTAGTAGCCACGAATCATGCCGCTCCGATCGACGAGCACCATCCTCGTACTGTGAATCGGACCTGCTGCGCCGCCCTCTGCGGTAGCGAGCTTGAAGCCATCTCGGGAGAGCCGGTAGATGGTGTTCTTGTCTCCGGTCAGAAAGTGCCATCGAGCAGGCTCGGCGTTAAGTTTGGCGGCATACTCACGCAACACAGCCGGCGTGTCATGTTGCGGATCGACACTGAAGGAAACCAGCTTCACATCGGTGTCTCGAAGCGGTTTTTGTAACTCGCCCATTCGGCTACTGATCATGGGACAAGGGCCGGGACAGGTGCTGTAGACGAAGTCCGCGATCCAGATTTGGCCCAACAATTCGTGAGAACCGTAGGACGCGCCGTTTTGATCGATGAGTTGAAATGCCGGCACGATTCCATCCTTCGGAAGTTCGTGTCTGGCGAGCCTTGCGACCTGTGCCTGGCGCAGGAAGAAGAGACCGGCAGCAGTCAGGAGAGGGATGAGAATGAGCGTCGCTTTCCAGGCAAGGGCGCGCCAGGACAGAGCCGGGCGGGTGGGTGAAAGAGTGGAGGCGTGGCTCATTGTTTGGTTAAGACGAGCGCGCCAAGAAGAAGTGGAAGGTAAATGATGGAAGCGAAAAACAATTGCCGCGCGGTCGGCGAAGTCCGATGAGTTTGGAAACGGAAAGCGAGGCCAAGGAAAAGTGCGCCTAACGAGAGTGCAATCGGAAGATAAAGCAGCGAGACCATTTCGAACCAGACCGGGGTCACGCTCGCGATAAGCAGGAGCACCGTGAAGGAAACGCTCTGGCGTCCGGTCCGCGCGCCTTCCAAATCGCGACCGGAAAGCATTACGAATCCGGCCCGCACGTAATCTTCCCGGTACATCCAGCCGATCGCGAAAAAGTGCGGCAGTTGCCAGAAAAAGAGGATCGCGAAGAGTGTCCATGCCGGCGGCGCCAAATCATTGCGGGCTGCGGCCCAGCCGATCAGCGGCGGGATTGCACCGGGAATGGCGCCGACCAGGGTATTCGCAGTGCTGATCCGCTTCAGCGGCGTGTAGGCAAAGAGATAGATGCCGATCGTGGCGGCGGCCAGCGCCGCACTGATTAGGTTGACTGCGAGCGCGAGGTAAAGCACGCCGCCCACGCCGAGCCCGGTGCCAACGATCAGACCCTCGCGCGGCAGCATCCGGCCCGAAGGGATCGGGCGCATCTGGGTCCGGATCATGATGGCATCGAATTTGTGTTCCCACCATTGGTTGAGCGCGGCGGCGCCGCCAGCCGCGAGCGCCGTCCCAAAAACCGCGTGTAATAGCGCTACGAAATCCATCGGGCCACGCCAGCCGACATAAAAACCAACCGTGGTCGTGACAAGGACGAGGAACGTGAGCCGCGCTTTCACCAATTGAGCGAGGTCGGCCATCGTCCAGCCTCTTTCGAGCGGGACGGCGGGTGGTTCGATGATTGCGGCCTTCACCTTGCGCTGGCCTCCATGAAGGTCGCACTCCGAATGGATGGCGGGGCTACAACCGCCGCCTGCCGGAGACGCAGGACGGTGGCGGAAACTGCGATCGCAGTGGCGAAAGTCAGTGCTCCGACTGCTACATGCGCGGTTGCGATATCGGCCGCCTTATTACTCCAAATGGTCCAGGCGCCGAGTGTAATTTGCAGAATGACGAGGCCGAACCAGAGGTTCGCAAGCTTGCCGAGGAAAGATGAAACGCTTTCCTCTCGCCTAACGAAAAACCAGAAGGCCGCAATCGTCAGGCCAATGATCGCGGCCATGAAACGGTGCACCATTTGCAGCCAGATCTGCCCGGCCGAAACATCGGAAAGCGCCCGGGCGTCGCGGGTCCGGTTGATTTGGGCGATCGTCGTCGGATCGGTCGCTGGGATGAACTGCCCGTAAGCGAGCGGAAAATCGAGAATTGCAAGATCGCGATGCTGATGTCGCATCGTCGCGCCGAGCGCGAGCTGCCCGTAGATCAGGACGGAAATCATGACGGCCAAAATCGCCAGCCATTGCCGAGGAATTGCCGCCTCGGCGTGAGAGAGTCGGCGCCAGACCGGCGACGTCGCGAGGGCAATGACGACGAGGAGTCCAAGAAACGCCTGGGCCAGGCAAGCATGAAAAACCCCGATCTGATCCTTGAGCAGCGTAACGCGCAATCCGCCGAGAACGCCCTGGAGGACGACCGCGCCTAACGACACCCAGCCGAGGGTCTTGATCCAGCGTTCCGCTTTGGAAAAGGCGAGCCAGAAGGCGAGAATGATGCTCAGGAAACCGATCGCCGAGGCGATCAAACGGTGGGTGTGTTCGAAGAAAATCCCGCCGACCCATTTCGAGACGGGAAAGAAAAACATGTTGTAGCCGAATGTCGTCGGCCAATCCGGGACCGCGAGGCCGACACCTTTGCTCGTCACCATTCCCCCGCTGCAAATGAGCAGAAGCGTTGCCCCGGCCAGGAGCCAGGCAAAGCGATGGAGGTAGGGATTTGTTTCAGCGGCGGGCGTGCGCATCGGTTCGTGGGCTGAATCCGGCACGGAGCCGGCCGCCTTTCTTATCCGCCGCCCGGGTTGGCAGTCTTCGGTGCGCCCGGCGGCGGCACAATATCGGGCGTGGACCCGACTGGTGGTTCGCCGGGCGAAGGTTGCGAGGCCGGTGGCGCACTCTGGTTCCCGGAAAGTTCGACCCGTTCCTTTAACCACGCTTGATATTCGTCGGGCGTGTCGACCACCAGCGTCCCTTTCATCGCATAATGACCCAGCCCGCAGAGCTGTCCGCAGACTACTTCGAAGGTGCCGGTCTTGATCGGCTTAAACCACATCGGGATGACCTGCCCCGGAATGGCATCCTGCGCGATCCGCATGCCCGGCAGGCAAAAGTTGTGGATCACATCCTTGGAGGAGAGATCGATAATCACGTTGCTATCGACCGGAACGTGGAGCTCGCCGAGCACCACCAGGTCGTCCTTGGCCGCAGGATCGGAGCTGTCCAGCCCGATCGCGTTTGAGTTGCTGACGAGGGCAAGTTCACGTCGGCCGAAAACACCATCCGGGCCCGGAAGATGAAAGTTCCAATTAAACTGCTGCCCGATCGCGTGGACCAGGATCGCGTCTTTGTTCTCCGGGAAGGCGTTGACCCGGTTCGCCCAGAGCGGAATGGCGAAACCAATGAGCAAGACCGCCTCGATCAGGACGACAGCAAATTCCAAGTGAGTCGAGATGCCGCTCGTGACGCCTTCATGGTTCGCGACCGGATTGCGGCTTTTCCGAAAACGCCAGAGAACGAAGACGAAAAAAGCCGACCACCCGACAAAAAGGGCGCCCATGAACCAGTGACAGAACTCGATGATATGATCGATCTGGTAGCCATGCTCGGAGGCGTTTGGCTGCTGCCCGAGGAATTGGTTGATAAGAGCCAGACTAGTCATATTTCTCGAGGTCCTCGTCGATCAATTGTTCGTGCGGTTCGAGCGGCACGCTGGCATGGCGCCAGAGATGAATGCCAAAGGCGCTCACTCCAGCGAGCACCGACATGACGGCGCCGATCATGACCCAGATCGCAACTGCCATATGAGCGGTTGTCTTGGAATCCTTCGCGCCCATGCAGGTGGCGCAGGCCAGCGCCTGGACCGTCGGCGAAACAAGGAGCAGCGTCAGTAAGAGAGTGAGCCTGGCTTTCATCAGATGAGGCGGAGCCGCTTCATTTTACGCCAGAACCAGCAGCCATAAACGATCAGCGCCACCGCGGCGGCGAATGCAATGACCGCGCCCTTCGTGTAGGCGGAGGTGCCGCTGGTCTGGTTTACCCACAGACACCAGATGCCGACGCCAAATGCGAGCAGCGTCGAAAAGGTGATGAAGATGATATGAAAAGCTTTGAGTGACATTTAGTGCGAAACCGGATCGTACCAGGCGAGGTAGGTCAGCCAGAAAAGGCCCAAGACGAAAATGGCGGTAAAAATCAGGATCCGATAAATCAATTTTTTCTCCGCCGAGAGGTGCATGAAAATGTAGGCGACCAGACCCGCTTTGAAGGTCGCGACCAACATCGCCACCGCCACGTTCGCCTTCTGCGAACCGAAATTGACGTAGGAAAGGAAGACGGTGAGCCCGGTAAAAACAAGCAGCGTCGCCCCGACCAGGAGATAGCCGCGGACATGTTTGCTGACGTCGTGCGTGTTCGGCGCGTAGGCTTCCGTCTCGTGATCAACCGGCTCGGTCGTTGGCGGATTATTCATCGGTTAGAGCAGATAAAAGAGCGGGAAAACAAAGATCCAGACCAGATCGACAAAGTGCCAGAATAACCCTGCCACCTCAACTCGATTTGCGAGATGCTCCGGATTCTGCCGGTATAATTTCGAGCCCACCGGCAGCCACAAATAAATGAAGACGATCACCCCGCCGAGGACGTGCAACCCATGGAGACCGGTGATGGTGAAATAGGTCGCGAAATAAGTGTTGTGCGAGGGAACGAACATTGTCGCGCGTTCCACGTCGGCCTTCTCGATCACACCGATTTTCTCCGTCGGCGGCACGTAGAGGAAGTGCGGTCGATCCATCTCCGGGTTCGTCGGCTCAGTGTAGACAGGGTCGAGCCCGATCTCGTACTCCTTGATGTTGGGGTTGTTGAGTGCCTCGTGATTGTGCAGATGACCGGTGATCTCAACCCGGGGCGGCAGCCCTTCGGAAAGGAGGTGCTTGTTCCCGAGATACTTTTCGTATTTCTCCATCGCACTCGGCTTAATGTAGGCGCCAAAGTGATCAAACTTTTGCGGCCACTCGTAAGCCAGCTTGACCACGAGGAAGATGATGCCGCAGAGGATCGTGATCGCCATGTAAATCTTGTAGCGTGTGAACTGCCGCATCTTGAGCGACGCCCACGCCAGCACGACCGTGACCGACGACGCGATCAGGATCGCCGTGTTTAACGTCCCCACCGGCACATTGAGCAGGCCGTGCGGCCAGTAGCCGGGTTCGGCGTCGAGCCGGAGGAAGATATAGGCGGAAAACAATCCGCCGAAGAGCATCACTTCGGAAGCGAGGAAGAGCCAGATGCCGACCTTGGCGTTCCAAAGGCCGGTATCCGGTCGGGCCGTGACTGTATACGGAATTTCCATCTCTCAAAAAAATCCCGTTAATGGCTGAGCGACATCGTCGGCTCGTGCGGCGCCCGCTCGTCAGGCTGGACCGGTTCGGTCTGCATCGTATAATCCTTTTCCCGGCCCGGCAGGCTGTATTCGTAGGGCCCGCGATAGGCGACTGGCGCGGTCGTGAAATTACCGTGTGGCGGTGGCGACGGCGCGGTCCACTCGAGGGTGGTCGCTTTCCACGGATTGTCGTCCACTTTTTCGCCGTGCCGCATGCTCCAGAAGAAATTGATGATGAACGGAATCTGAGCCAGGCCCATCGTCCAGGCCGCGATCGAGATCGGCACGTTCCAGTGGAAACCGCTTAGGCCCCACACCTTCTCCGCGGCCAGGTTCCAGCCTTCCCCGCCGTCGTACCAGCGGCGATGCATCCCGATCATGCCCTGCAAAAACATCGGCAGAAAGATCGCGTTCATGCAGATGAGCGACGGCCAGAAATGCACCTTCCCCCAGAAGTCGCTCATCTTTCTCCCGGTCGCTTTCGGGAACCAATAATAGATCCCCGCAAAGACCGCGAAGATCGTGCCCGGCGCGACGATGTAATGGAAATGCGCGATCACGTAATAGGTGTCATGCAGGTAAAGATCGGCGCTGTTAAAGGCCAGCGGGATACCGGTCAGGCCCCCGATTCCAAACATCGGCAGGAATGCCGTCGCAAAAAGCATCGGGACCGTAAATCGAATCGATCCGCCCCAGAGCGAGATAAAAAACGCGCTCAAAATGATGACCGACGGGATCGAAATGATCATTGTCGTGGTCTGGAAAAACGCGCTCACCACGGTGCCCATGCCGGTCAGCCACATGTGGTGCGCCCAGACGATGAAAGAGAGGAAGCCAAGGACGAGGGCCGCGAGGACGAGCGATTTGTAACCCCAGAGCGGCTTGCGCGTGTTGTTTGCGATGATCTCCGCCACAATGCCCATGCCCGGCAAAATCAGCACATAGACCTCGGGATGGCCGAGGAACCAAAAGAGATGCTGCCAAAGCAGCGGGCTGCCCCCGCCGCTGATCGAGACCGCGGCGCCATTCACCACCAACCCGCTCGGGAGGAAAAAACTCGTCCCGGCCACTCGATCCATCAACTGCATCACGATCGCCGACTCGAGCGGCGGGAAAGCGAGCAGAAGGAGAAACGCCGTCACAAACTGCGCCCAGACGAAGAACGGCAGCCGCATCCAGGTCATCCCTTTGGCCCGGAGTTGGATGATCGTCGCGATGAAGTTGACCGCGCCTAACAATGACGAAGTAATGAGGAGGATAAACCCGATCAGCCAGAGTGTTTGGCCGTTGAAAATCACATCGTAGGTCGGCCCTTTGTCCGCGATATCGGCCAACGGCGTGTAGGAAGTCCAGCCGCCTTTGGCCGCGCCGCCGGGGACGAAGAAACTGATCAACATGACCACTCCACCGACAAAAAACGCCTGGTAACTTGCCATGTTGATCTTCGGAAAGGTCATGTCCGGCGCGCCTATCTGAAGCGGAACGACGAAATTGCCGAAGGCCGCGAAGGCGATTGGCACAATCCCGAGGAAGATCATGATCGTGCCGTGCATCGCGCCTAACGAGTTGTAAAATTCCGGCGTCATCACGCCATTCGTCATGCTCCCGGGGCCGAGCATGCGCTCGATGATGTTGCCAATCACCGGCAGCGCTTTGCCCGGGTAGGCGAGCTGCCAGCGCATCAGCATGATCAGGCAAAAGCCGAGGAAGAGAAAAATCATCCCGGTGATCAGGTATTGCAGGCCGATCACCTTGTGGTCGGTCGAGAAAACGTACTTTCGCCAAAAACTTAGTTCGTGGTGCTCGTGCTCGTCGTGGGGATGGTGCTGCGGATCGTGACCTGCGTGCGAGACGGAAGAAGAAGCATCCATAAATGAGAAACTGACAGTCAGTATCGGGCGAAAGTTTTCAAGTGGAAAGAGAGAAAATTCGTTCCGCTCGCCTCGCGCGGCCGCCTTTTGCGCTCGCCTCCCGCGCGGACTTTTGTCATCCCGAGACGATGAAATGGCTTCTCTACGTCGTCGTGATTATTGCGGTCTTGATCGGCGCAGGGTGCTCGAGTGCGGTTTCGCCATTTTCCTTACGACTGTGGAGGCGCAGAAGCGCACTGTTGCCAATTCGCGGCCAGGGTTATGCTGCAGCGGGATCAGTTGGCCCGATCTGCGAAGCTCGACCGAATCACCATGAAAGTTCCAACAAAGTTGCGTTTTCCCTGCGCCCTCATTTTTCTGGGCGCGGGGCTGGTGCTCGTGCAGCCGTGCGCGGTCGCTTCCGGTGGTTTTGAGGCTACCGGCAGCCTCGACACAGCACGCGGGTTTCACACGGCGACCTTGCTGCCCAACGGCATGGTGCTGGTCGCAGGGGGATCGGATGGTAGTGGCGCCGTGTCTGCGAGCGCGGAACTCTACGATCCGGCGCTCGGGACCTGGACTGCCACCGGCAGCCTCAACACCGCACGTTATCTTCACACGGCGACCTTGCTGCCCAACGGCATGGTGCTGGTCGCAGGGGGATTTGCGAGCGGTAGCATCATTTCCGCGGAACTGTATGACCCGGCGCTCGGAACCTGGAGTGCCACCGGCAGCCTCAACACCGCACGCTATTCTCACACGGCGACCTTGCTGCCCAACGGCATGGTGTTGGTCGCAGGGGGAATTGATAGTATTAGCGGCAATTCCGCGAGCGCGGAACTGTATGACCCGGCGCTTGGGACCTGGACGGCCACCGGGAGCCTTGACACGGGGCGCGACGCTCACACGGCGACCTTGCTGCCCAACGGCATGGTGCTGGTCGCAGGGGGATTTGCGAGCGGTAGCATCATTTCCGCGGAACTGTATGACCCGGCGCTCGGGACCTGGACTGCCACCGGCAGCCTCAACACCGCACGCTATTCTCACACGGCGACCTTGCTGCCCAACGGCATGGTGTTGGTCGCAGGGGGACCGGATGGTAGTGGTACCGTGTCCGCGAGCGCGGAACTCTACGATCCGGCGCTCGGGACCTGGACTGCCACCGGCAGCCTCAACACCGCACGCTTTGTTCACACGGCGACCTTGCTGCCCAACGGCATGGTGCTGGTCGCAGGAGGATTTCTGAGCGGTGCCGTTGCCTCCGCGAGCGCGGAACTGTATGACCCGGCGCTCGGGAGCTGGAGTGCCACCGGCGGCCTCAACACCGCACGCTATCGTCACACGGCGACCTTGCTGCCCAACGGCATGGTGTTGGTCGCAGGGGGAATTGAGAGCGGTGGCGTTGTCTCCGCGAGCGCGGAACTGTACGCTTCGGCCTCGCCGTCCATCATTAGCCCGTTAGAAGCAACGGCCACCGTCGATCTCCCGTTTAGCTACCAGTTCGAAGCAACCGGCGCGACCTCCATAGGAGTCGACGAACAAGCCTTGCCCGATGGTTTGAGGTTTGATTCTACGCTGCGCGCGATTGTCGGCACTCCGCTGCTGGAGGGAACTTTCCAAGTGAACCTAAGCGCTTCAAATGGCGCCGGGACTACGAATGCCACCCTCGTTCTCACACTCCAGCCGTTCCCGACTGCAGGTCCGGTGATTATCAGTGTCACCAGCGCGACCGGCAGAACCGGGAGTCCTTTCAAATTCCAAGTGATTACGAGCGGGGGCACGGCCGCAACTCGAGTGACTGCGACGGGCTTACCGCCGGGCCTGAGCATTGATTCAGTCACGGGCGAAATCTCAGGAACCGCAACCACGGATGGAAGCTTCCTTGTCACCCTTTTCGCGACCGACGTAGGCATAACCAATTCCGCAACGCTGCAATTGACCTTTACCTCGGACCTCGCAGTGCCGGTGATCGTGAGCCCGAACAGCGCCCCTCTCTTTCCGGGGCTGCCTTTTAGTTACACGATTGAGGCGCCGGCCTCAGGTCCGCCGGACTCGGTTACCTATGCCAAGATCGGCCCGCTGCCCGCGGGAGTAGGTCTGGATCAGAACACTGGCATCATTTCGGGTACTCCGAATTTGGGCCTCAAGTCTCCGCTGCCCGGGCCGCTTCTGGCGGGTGGTGTGGTCACGAACGTGCAGATTTTCGCCTGCAATTCGAGCGGTTGCGCGGCGCAGGGTCTTTTCTTCCTCTTCCCGACCGGGGCAGCAAATATCTCGACCCGGCTCAGTGTAGGCACAGGCGATGACGTGCTTATCGGGGGCTTTATCACTCAGGGCAACGCGCCGATGAAATTGGTCGTTCGTGGAATTGGCGCCTCGCTTCCCGTGACCGGATTTTTGGCTGATCCATTTCTCGAACTTCATAACGGCCCCGACACGATCGCGAGTAACGACAACTGGAAAGATAACATCGCGGGCGGCAGCCAGGAGCTGGCGATCCAAAACACCGGCCTGGCGCCGAGCAATGATCTGGAGTCAGCGATCCTCGGTGTTTTAGACGCGGGAGCCTACACCGCGATCATGCACGGCGTGAACAATGGGATCGGAGTCGGATTGGTCGAAGTCTATAACCTGGGCGCGGCCAGCATGGATATTTCTAGCGAGGCCCACCTGGCTAACATCTCTACTCGCGGCAAAGTGCAAACCGGCGACAACGTCATGATTGGAGGTTTCATCAACCAGGGCTCGGTCCCGATCAAAGTCCTTGTGCGCGGGATCGGTCCGGCTCTCGCGGATGCGGGAGTAAACGGCGCGCTGGCCGACCCAGTTCTCGAACTCCACAAACCGGACGGAAGTGTAGTCACTAATGACAATTGGAAGGCAACCCAGGAAGCAGAAATTACCGCGACCGGCCTCGCGCCGGCGAAAGCTCTGGAGTCGGCGATCCTCCTCACTCTTCCCGTCGGCGAAGGCGCATACACCGCGATCGTAAGCGGAGCTAATGGCACGAGCGGGGTCGGCTTGGTCGAAGCCTATTTTGGCGACCCATGCCTCGGCACTTCATGCCCGTGATCGACGTCGGGCCACGGCGGAGTTGGAAATAGGATCGACCTCGAAGCCGATTGTCGGCATGCTGACGACTCCGCGAAGAACCGCGGAAAGAAATCATGGCCCGCGGAAAAGGAATTCACCCGAGATGGACAGCTCTTCTCGCCCTGCCATTCGGCTTTCTTTTACTGGGTGCTGCCGCGCCAGACACGGACAACCGGGATGAAGCCGAGGTTTTCTCCGTCGAAAACTCGGTCGAATCAATCCGCTCTTCGGAGGAATGGCGCCCGGCAACCGTCGGCCAAAAACTGGCCTTCCATGACCGTATCCGGACCGGCGAGGACAGCCGGGCGGCGGTGCGATTGAGTGATCTCAGCATCCTGCGCCTCGACGAACTGACGGAGGCAGAGATTTTGCCGCCACTTGCTGCGACCGCCAAGCCCACGCTCGACCTGAAACAAGGCACCGCCTATTTTTTCAGTCGCGAAAAATCGCGGGAGATCAACGTGCGCACTCCGGCCGCAAACGGCGGGATTCGTGGAACGGAGTTTGTCGTAACCGTGACCTCCGATGGATCGACCAGCTTTACGATGATCGACGGCGAAGTCGAGACTTCCAACGAAGGCGGCTCACTTGTTATCAGGAGCGGCGAACAGGCGGAGATAAGACCTGGCGAGAAACCGAAGAAGAACTCAGTCAGTAATGCGATCGATTTCGCCCAGTGGTGTTTTTATTACCCGGCCGTCCTCGATCCGAAGGAGCTGATGGCTTCCTTCACGGGACGCGACGAGATGAGCGCTTCGCTAGCCGCTTATAGCGAAGGAGACCTCCTTAATGCAGTCCAACAATACCCGCGTGACCGCATACCCACCGCTTCCGAAGAAAAGGTCTACCGTGCGGCCTTGTTCCTCATTACCGGTCAGGTGGGAAAGACGGAAGGTTTGCTGGAAGAGCTTGGCGAGGACGTTCCTAACCAGCAGGCGATCGTCAGTCTTATCGCCGCCGTGACCCAAAAGGACAGTGAGAGTAATAAGTCACCGCACACGGCGAGTGAGTGGCTCGCGCAATCCTACTATCTTCAATCGAAGGATCATCTCACAGGTGCCCGGCAGGCGGCCGAACGAGCGACGGCCCTTGCTCCGGACTTTGGCTTCGGTTGGACGCGGGTAGCCGAGTTGGAATTTAGCCGGGACCGAATTCGGTCGGCAAAAAAGGCGCTCGAGAAGAGTCTTCGCCTCGCGCCGCGCAATCCTGCCGCACACGCCTTGCGCGGATTCATCTTGAGTACGGAAGGCCAGCTTGATGAAGCCAAAGATTCTTTCGAAAAGGCGACGGCTCTCGACAGCGCACTGGGCGATGCCTGGGCCGGGCGCGGTTTGTGTCTGATTCGCCAGGGACATCTGAAAGAGGGCCAGCGCGACCTCTTCACGGCCGCGGCGCTGGAGCCAAATCGTGCGGTTTTCCGCAAGTACCCTGGAGAAAGCTCTCCGCCCCGTGGAACGCAGTTCGCCGACCCGGAATAGTCGCTCGCGCCCCGCGAAAACCGAGAAGTCCAAGCCACCCACCTCCGGAACTGTCCGGCGTCCGGATAGGGGTGCGACCCCTGAACCGGTATACACCGGTCGCGTCGTTCCTTCCGGGATACGCGTCAATCCCCAGCTAAATTATCCGCGCCGCACTCCCCGTCCCAGGCCAACTGCAACCCCGGGACGAACGCAAACGGATAAGACTCCGCGTCCGGGGAAAACCAGGGATAAAAAGAAGCGGCGAGCGGTCAGCCAGTCGCCCGCTCCCAACTGAGATGATCGCGCGCAGGCGAATCGACGAATAAGAATCGACGCTCCTGCTCGATCTCCGGCATGATAACCGCTCGGAAGGATTTCGAGCCCTGAACGACATGCCGCCAACCACCGCGCAAAGACGCACAATTTGGAATGGCGTCAGCGCCCGCTACCTGGCGACAGTTGTCGCGGTCTTCTTGTGCGCGTCGTTTTCCCGTCATGCCGTTGGCCAAGGAGCGGGCGATCCGAATGCCGCGGAGATCATTTCGAAGGAAAACTCGGTCGATACCGCCAGATCATCGGTCGCGTGGCGGCCGGCGGCGGTCGGACAGAAGCTCATCTGGCATGAGCGGCTGCGGACTGGGGAAGACAGCCGCGCGGCAGTGCGGATGAGCGATGCGAGCATTTTGCGGATCGACGAACTGACCGAAACGGAAATCTTGCCGCCGGTCACGGCAAGCGCGAAGCCCACGGTCGATCTCCAGCAAGGTGCCGGCTATTTTTTCAGCCGCGAGAAATCACGCGAGATCAACGTCAAAACCCCGGCCGCCAACGGGGCGATCCGCGGGACCGAGTTTGTCGTAACCGTGGCTGCGAACGGTCATAGCACTTTCACGATGCTGGATGGTGAAGTCGAGGTTTCCAATGCGCAAGGTTCGGTAGTCGTGCGGAGCGGCGAACGCGCCGACGCTGACCCGGGCCGTAAGCCGACGAAGACGGCGGTGATTATGACCGTTAAACTCGTCCAATGGTGTCTCTATTATCCCGGCGTCCTGGACTTGAGCGACCTGCAACTTTCATCTGAAAGCCATCGTGCGCTGCGAGGATCGCTCACGGCCTACAGTGGAGGCGACCTGCTTGGCGCTCTTAAGGCTTATCCTCGCCACCGCTCGCCCTCATCTCCTTGGGAGAGAGTGTATCGCGCGGGCCTCTATCTCGTGGTCGGTCAAGTCGAGAAAGCAAAGCGTTTGTTGCACGGGGTGAATGAGGACGCGCCCGGACATAAGGCGCTCTCCACCTTGATTGCCGCGGTGACCTTGCAGACAAAGGCCAGTCCCAGCCAACCGGACACCGCGAGTGATTGGATCGCTGAATCCTACTACCGTCAGTCAAAAAACGATCTAGCGGGTGCCTTGAAAGCGGCAAAGCGCGCTACCGTGGTGGATCCGGAGTTTGGTTTCGCCTGGACGCATGTGGCTGAGCTGGAATTCAGTTTCGGCCGCGTGCCGGAGGCGAAAAAGGCGCTCAACAGAGGTCTCAGCCTCGCGCCGCGCAATCCTGCTGCGTACGCCTTGCGCGGATTCCTCTTGAGCGCAGAAAATAGGATTAAGGAGGCGAAGGATTCCTTCGAGAAGGCGATCGCGCTCGACAGCGCGCTCGGCAACGCCTGGCTCGGTCGTGGCCTTTGTTTGATCCGGCAAGGGTATCCCGAGGAGGGACGCCGCGATCTGCAGGCCGCGGCGGCGCTGGAACCGAACCGTTCAATTTTCCACAGCTATCTCGGCAAAGCCTTCAGTAACGTCGGCGACGAGCGAAGATCGCGGAAAGAACTCGGTCGGGCCAAAGAATTGGACACGCTCGACCCGACGCCGTGGATTTATTCCGCGATCGAAAATCGCCAGGATAACCGCATCAACGAGGCCGTCCGCGACCTGGAGAAGTCCATCGAACTGAATGATAACCGCATGGTTTACCGGTCGCGCTTTCTGCTCGACCAGGATCTGGCGGTGCGGAGCGCCAATCTTGCCGCCATCTATCAGGATAATGGGATGGACGACCTGAGCGTGCGCGAGGCCAGCAGAGGGGTGGACGCGGATTATTCCAATGCGTCGTCGCATCTCTTTCTCGCCAACAGTTACAACGCCCTACGCGACCCGACGCGGATTAATCTGAGATATGAGACGCCCTGGTTTAACGAACTGCTGCTGGCCAACCTTCTGGCGCCGGTCGGCGGTGGGCCGCTTTCCCAGTTCGTTTCCGAGGAGGAATACTCGAAAATGTTTGAAGCAAATCGCCTTGGAATCACTTCGACGACCACATACTTCAGTACTGGCGAACTGCGAGAGACTGCTTCGCAATACGGGATCTTTGACAATGTGAGTTACGCGTTCGACACCGAGTTTCAATACAACAATGGTACATCGACCGAACAATGAGATCACTCGCTCCGAATCCTACGCCCAGGCCAAGATCCAACTGACGCCTCAGAACAGTATTTTTTTCCAGACGAAGTATCAGGACACGCGCCAGCAGGATCTCCTTCAGCGCTACGATCAGACCCAGGCCGCGATCGGAGTTGACTTCCGCGAATTGCAGCAGCCCGGGATCATCCTTGTCGGCTACCACCACCGCTGGGCGCCCGGGATGGACACCCTCTTGCTGGCCGGGCGACTGGCTGATGAAATCTCGTTTTCCGACGTCAATCGACCGGCCGATTCGGCCGAGTTTGTGCAAACCGGATTGCGTCCGAATGTGAGTCGGTCCCTGATCATCCCACGAGACGCAGGTGGCGCAGTCACGCTAGCTCCTTTCCTGCTCCCGCTCGATCTTGATTATCACAGCACCTTCACGACTTACACCGGTGAGCTGAATCAAATTTGGGAGACGGAGAACAATACGCTGATCGCCGGAGCGCGTTTTCAAGCCGGTGAGTTCCACACCAGCGATCGGTTGGACGATCCGCCGCCGTTCGCGGTTGCGTTTTTCAACGATCCAGCGGCCGCGCAGGACTTCAACACCAGTTTCGAGCGCCAAAGTGTTTATGTTTACGACATCTGGCGACCAATTCGAGGCCTTTCGCTTACAGGTGGCCTTAGCTATGATCACCTGGGCTATCCATCGGACTATCGCAATCCGCCGATCACCAGCGAGGAAAGCTCGCGCTCTCGTTTCTCGCCGAAGGCAGGCGTGATCTGGAACCCGATGGGAAATCTTGTCTTGCGTGGTGCCTATACCCAATCGTTAGGCGGAGTCAGTTTTGATGAAAGTGTCCAGCTCGAGCCCAACCAGGTCGCGGGCTTCAACCAAGTCTTCAGAAGCATCATTTCCGAATCCGTCGTCGGCGCGGTGGCCGCGCCCAAGTACGAAACCGCCGGGCTCTTGATTGAAGATAAGTTTGGATCCGGGACTTACGTGGCTCTCCGGGCCGCATTGCGACGTACCGATGTGTCACGGCAGTTTGGAACCTTTGACGCCCTTGTCGAAAGTGGCCGTATCGATCCGCCCATTCTGCCCTCCGCCACGCCCCAGCGTCTCTGTTACGAAGAGCAGGATCTTCTTTTCACCCTAAACCAACTCGTCGGCGATCGCTGGTCTCTGGGCGCGAGCTATCAGCTCATCTTTTCCGATCTCCAAACGGTCTTTCCCGAAATTCCGACTTCGCTTTCTCCCCTCGGGGACAGTCGTCAAAAAGCAACCCTGCATCAGGCTCAGCTCTTCGCGGTTTACAATCATCCTTCCGGTTGGTTCGGACGTTTGGAAGGCTATTGGGCGCGCCAGAGTAACGTCGGTTACACACCGGATATTCCGGGCGACGAGATCTTCCAATTAAACGCTTATGCCGGTTTTCGCTTCCGGCGGAATTATGGGGACATCACCGTCGGACTTCTCGACATCAACGATCAGGATTACAAACTGAATCCGCTCACCTATTACAATGAGTTACCCCGGGAGCGGACTTTCGTCGCACGGGTGCGACTGAATTTCTAGAAGCAGAGGAACACTCAGTCGATGCAGATTCGTCAGATCAGACAGTTGACCCGCGGGCTGACAGTGGCGGGCGGTGCCTTGCTGGCCATCCTGCTCGGACTGGCCTGTGAGCGCTATTCCTTTGCCGATTCGCTCTTGAGGCTGAGCTATGACCTGCCTTTTCTTTGGCGAGCTCCGCTCGACACGCACGAAATTGTCCTGATCTACATCGACGAGGCTTCCGCAAAGCAACTGAATCAGCCGCTCGACGACGTTTGGAACCGTGCCCTGCACGCGCCGCTCCTCGATCGACTGACGAGGGACAAAGCGCGGCTCGTCTTCTACGATGTTGTCTTTGACCAACCGGCGCGAGATCCGGCGGCTGATCTGGCTTTCGCAGATGCGATTCGCCGGAATGGAAAAGTCATCCTGGGTGCGGCGCTCGATCTCAAAGAGCGGCAGGGGGTAAGATCGCAAAGTATCTCGCCACCGATACGGCCTCTGCGCAAAGCTGCCGCCAGTTGGGGTCTCTTGGTCTTTAGCCCCGTCGATCCAGACTACGGAGTGCGGCGCATCTATTTCGGAAATAGCGTGCGAGCGTCAGCCACCTGGGAAGCCGCCAAAGTCCTGGGCGCGAAGATAACCCGGCAGCCGCGTGAAACCCTCAGGCCGCACTGGGTGAACTACTATGGTCCGCACGGCCCGAGGAATACTTTCGCGGCTAAGAGCATCGAGCAGGCACTCCGACCCGACGGAGTGCCACCGAATTACTTTAAGGACAAGATCGTTCTCATCGGCGGGCAGTTCGCACTCGGCGGTCTGAAAGTCGGAAGGGACGAATTCGCCACGCCTTATTCACGATTAAGCGACGCCTTTACTCCCGGGGTGGAGATTCACGCCAACATCCTTCTGAACCTCCTGCGCGGTGAATGGCTTACTCGAATGGCCGTTGGTCGAGAGACAGCTCTAATCATCTTTATTGGCCTGCTTGCCGGGGCCCTGTCTTTCTATTGGTTCCGACCCTGGCAAGCCGCACTGGCAGCGGTTATCATCTCCGTTGTCATCGGTTGCGCGGCCTGCTTGTTGGTCTGGCACGAGCAAGTTTGGTTTAACTGGCTGATTCCAGCGGCCGTGCAAATTCCTTTTGGCCTGGCTTGGAGTGTTAGCTCGCAATACCTGATCGAATCGCGCCGGCGCAAGGAGTTGCGCAAGGCTTTCGGCTTCTATCTCTCGCCGCAGATGGCCGACCTGATCGCCGATTCTGATTTCGATCTGCACCCCGGCGGAAAGGTGGTCGAGGCGACGGTCATCTTTACCGATCTGGAAAGCTTCACAACCATCTCCGAAGACCTCGACCCAGCCGAAGTCTCAGCGCTTTTGATCTCCTATTTCGAACAAACGACCCGCTGCATCTTGGAAAACAAGGGCACAATCATCAAATATGTCGGCGACGCGGTCATGGCGGCATGGGGAGCCCCGATTGATGAGCCGGATCATGCTGGGCGTGCGACGGAAGCGGCCTGCGATCTCCGTTGCCTGTCGGAGATAGAAGTCCGCGGAAAGAAACTACGAACCCGGGTCGGGGTGCATAGCGGCAAGGTGTTGGCCGGGAATCTCGGTTCTTCCTTCCGCTTCGATTACACGATGATCGGAGACACGACTAACTTCGCCTCGCGCCTCGAGTCTCTGAACAAGTATCTTGGGACCCAGGTCTTGATTTCTGATGCGGTGCGCGCCCAACTCGGCGACCGGTTTATTACCCGGCGCCTGGGAGAGTTTCAGGTCGCTGGTAAGACCCATAGTGTCGTTATTCACGAACTCCTTTGCCGGCGCGGAGCGGAGAATGGAGAAGGCGTCTGGATTAAACGCTTTCGAAGCGGGACTGGCTGACTTTCGGAAAGGGGAATTTGGCGAGGCCGCTGAAGCAATGAAGCGGACCTGCGAATTACGCGGCGGCGCGGACGGTCCCGCCGAGTTCTATCTGCGCAGGATCGCGAAGCTTTCCAAGGAAGAGAAGCCGGCCGATTGGAACGGGGTCATCGAGTTATCAGAGAAATAGGACTAAGCGGTCATGCGACCACGCAGGCCGGCGGCGGCGAGGTCGGCGGAGTGGGCTCCCATCACACGCTCGAGTAGTTGCGGACCAGTCATTCGAAAAGCAGCATCGTGCGGACAGGCCGCGACGCAGGCTGGCCGCGGTGAGGAGAGATCGCCGCTCGCGTCGCAAAGGTCGCAGTTGGCGGCTTTCAAATGACCTTCGAAGCGAGTTCGCCCGACGTGGTCCGGGTCCGCGATTGCGATTTGATGACGTTCGTTCGGAATCATGAAAATGCTTCCGTAGGGGCAATTCTCAGCGCACAAACCGCATCCGATACAGTGGTCTTGAATGACGATCTGGAGGTGCTTGCCCCGGTGGATGGAGTCAACCGGGCATCCAACCATGCAATGTGGATCTGTGCACGAACGGCAGGAGGTGGCGACCAGAAAATTATCCAGGCGCCGTCCCGCGCGGAGCAGCCTCGGAATAGGGATTCCGTGAGTCGCCGTTCCATGCTGCTCAACACAGCCCTTCGTGCAGGCATCGCACCGAGTGCAGTTATCCAAGTCGAGAACAAGGATGCTCTGACCTTCATAAAGACCTTGCTCGACATATTCATTCAGGACCCGGTGACCAACCGTCGAGCTGTAAAGACGAGCGACCGATTGTTCAACGATTCTTCGTCGCAGAACGCTGGATTTGCGCAGCATCTCGAGGAAATCGCTTCGGCTAAGTTGCGCCAACTCTAGCTGGCTCAAAGCGGAACAAGTCGCGCTGCGCATCCCGGGTGGAAGAGCAGCCGCGAGATCGGCACCAGCCAGATCGAGTTTTTCCCTTAAGTTCCGGTCGATTTCATCAACCGTCCTGCGCTCATCATCCAGAGACAGGGCGAGTAACCCGATTTCGCCAAGAATCGTGCCGGGACCTTTGGTGACAATCTTGGCTTCTTTGCCGTGTTGTTGCACTCCGACGCGGACGTGCCCCAGACGCACGAGATAAAAGTGGTTCGCGATTTCGCCTTCCCGGAAGAGAACCTGCCCTGCTTGAACGCGGACGAAGGTAAGCCGCTGCCGGAGATAATCCACGACGTCGGCGTATTCCTGCGGTTCGATGTCACTAAACAAATCGGTGTTTTGCAACGCCAGATCCAAAGAGCTCTTGCGGTATTCACTTTCGAACCTTTGGCGCTGACTCGGTAGTCGCATCAGCCGATCGAGGACATTGCGGCGAATCTCCCAAACCTCGCCGGCTTCCAAGGCCGTGACGTTGGCGGTACGCGGCGTTCCATTCAGACAGGCCATTTCACCGATGATCATATCATCCGGGGTCCGTATCCGTTTGATCGGCTTCTGGCGCCCGAACCACGGCAGGCGATGTCCGGCGCGCGGAGACTTCGGAAAGATTTTCACTCTGAAACGGCCTTCTCGGATAATGAAGGCAGTGTTCCCAGGATCACCCTGGCGACACAGGACTTGCCCGGCCCTGACTTTGCGACGAATGACCAGGCCTCGCTGCCAAAGCAGGAACTTCGGTGGTATACCAGCGAAGATAGGATCGGAAGTCAGTTCCCGCGCGGTCAAAGCCTTCGAGGATCTGCCCTTCGCGAGAATGTTTACCTGAGCGACGGGCTTAAAGGTAATAGCGCTCGTCGGACATGAGACCATGCATTCGCCGCACTGCACACAGGTCGATTGACCCATCGGAACGTTAAGATCGAATCCGATCCCGGCGGTCGCTCCTTTCCCTGTCCGGCCGATGACATGGTTCTCCCTCACATCATCACAGGCGCGAACGCAGCGATCGCAGAGAATGCAGGCGCTGTGGTCAATGAGGAAAACGGGCGACGATGAGTCTAACTCGCGGCGGCCGGCAAGTGCCCGCGCAGGAGTTGGCGGATCGGACATGATCCTACGCTGGAAGCGCGCCGAATCCGCGCCGCACCGTTCCGCCATCTGGCCGAGCTCGTTGAATTGTGCGAACTCCTTCTCCAGCTCGGGAGGACTCGCCGGCCTTAGGTGGTCCGCCGCTAATAACTCAGTCACTACCTTCACTGTATTTCGGACGCGTTCGCCGTCAGGGCCCGAGCGCGTTCATCGTGAACACTTCCATCCCTTCCTTGACTTGGTGCTGACAGGCGGGCAGCAGTTTGCGCTCGGCCGCTCGGCGGCCCCGTTTCTGGCCGTAAATTTGCACCAGGCAAAGACGGCAGACCGCCACCGGGGTCATGTGCGGTTGATGACACAAGACCGGAATCGGGATTTTGTTTTCGTCGCCAATCTCCTCGACATAGAGTTTGCGCGCGGCATCGTAAATCGTCGTGTAACGCGGCGTCGTGCGTCCTTCCAGGTCTACGATGATGTTACCGTTGGCATCAGTCAGCGGTTCTGCCAAAGGTACTGTCACCGGAGAGACCATCGATCTGAAGGGTGACGTTTTTTTCGTAGTCGGACTCAGTCGGAGAATCGAGCCGGACAAGTTGACCATCAATGTCGCGACTGAACAGACCTTCGTCGTCGTCCCGAACGAATAAACCGGCAACAAAATCTGAGTCCTGAGCCATGAATTATCCGGGCTTCACGCTGGTGGTCGCGCCATTTCCCGCCAAATGGCTGGCTACGTCTTGCGGAAAGAAAGCGGCGGCCGTCTTAAGAGGAACCGGAACCGACCTTCCCAGGCCGCAAATAGATGCCAGCTCAATCGCCGTGCCCATCTCCTTGAGCAGCGGCAGGATTTCATCCTTCCAACTGGCGGCCTGGATCTCACCCTTGAGCAAGTGCGCTCCGAGCGAGGCCATCTTCTGCGCTCCGAGCCGGCACGGGACACACTTGCCGCACGACTCGTTCCGGAAAAACTCCACCGAGTTAACCGCCTGCTCAGCCATATCGCGGCCTTCTCCGTAAACGGTTAACCCTCCGCCCAGCGCCTGCGTCGGACTGAGCGCGCGGAAAAGATTCAATTCTAACTCGAGATCAAGGATATCCAGTTCCGATGACGCCGGATCAAATCCGCGCCGGCTGGCCAGGGCCTGCCAGTTCTTGTTCGTGGTATGGTCGCGCGGGAGGCCATTATCGGCAGTTAGCTTGGCGGGTAGAAAACCACCGGATGGGCCCGAAGGAGCGAAGCCTTTGAGTTTCTTATCGCCCGCTATTCCGCGGCAATATTTTTCCCCGTAAACGAGTTCGCGTAGCGTGAGTCCCATCGGAACTTCATAGACACCGGGACGTTTGACGTCGCCCGAGACGGAAAAAATACGTCGACCGGTCCAGCCGTTCATGCCTTGCTCAGCGTAGGCTTTACCTCCCTCAAGACAGATGAATGGAACCCATGCAAAGGTCTCAACATTGCTAACCAGGGTAGGAAGATCATCCAAACCATTCGTCTCCAGTTTCGGCGGCATGTTCCGCGGCTCGCCGCGCCTGATCCGACATCGCTTCGATCAGCGCGCTTTGTTCGCCGCAAATGTAACCGCCGGGACTAACGAACACAGAAATAGGTAAAGATCGGCCGAGGAGCATGGCATCTTCGCCACAGAGCCCGAGTTGCTCGGCGCGATCTATTTCGCGCCGGCAGGCCTCGATTTGTTCGGCGTATTCGTGACGAATGTAGACGAACCCTTGCGTCGCCTCGGTGATGAGGCAGGCCAGGATGACCGCTTCAACAATAAGGTGCGGCGCGCGGAGAAGAAGCTCGCGATCCTTAAACGTGCCCGGTTCGCTTTCGTCGCCGTTGACCACGATAAACGCTCGATCGTCTGATTCGCGGTTCCGGGCCTTGCGGACCGCGTCGCGCACGTCCCGCCATTTTTGAACCGCGGGAATTCCCGCCCCGCCGAGGCCGCGCAAGTCGGCTTGCCGGATTTCTTCGAGCAGGAGATCGGACCAACCGCCCAGCTCCGGACCTTTTGCCCAGTCGTCTTCTGTCTGCCAGACACGGACCGCGTCGCGGATGGCCGGTTCCATTTCGAAATCGACCCGCAACTGGCGGATCGCTGCCATCCGAAACTTTTCCAGCATTCCGACGTTCCACTCGGGTTTCGCCACCAAGAATTTCTGCGTCGTTCCTAACGAAGCGTCCCGCGCGGCGATGGCGGCTCGGACCGCGCGATAATCGGGCGACTCTCCTTTGTAGGGATCGATCATGGAGTCTTCGCCGAAGTGATTCCGGTCGAGATCATGGTCGGGAGCAGGCGTCTCGCCCTGGAGCGTGGCCTCGGTGATCGCCTTTAATTCCTCGCTCGATCGCCCGAGATAATAGCGCGCATGCTCGGAGCCCTGCACGGCCAGACAGGCAGCGGGCGCGCGGTCGCAGCGGCCGAGACACGACGTTCCCTGGACTGCGACCTGGTCGCTTGTTAGCGCGTCCAGTTCCTTCAGCATTTTGCCGGCACCGGCGAGGTGACACGACAGATCGCGACAGACTTGCAGGACAATTTTCTTCGGCGGGGTAAGAAGGAAATGCGGGAAGAAACTGGCCACTGCCTGGAGCCGATAGAGCGGCACTCCGGATTCTCTCGAGTAATCGGCGAGCGCTTCCGGTTTCAGATAGCCGAATTGCTCCTGAATGCGGCGCAAGGCCGGCACCAGCACTGGAGAGTATGAAGTCAGCCGTTCAGTCGCCATATTCCTTACCCGATGAATCGCCCATCCGCGCGGAAGTCTGCGGTTCGTTAGGCATTTCTGGAGTCATCCTATTACGGAGTGCGTTCCAAAGTCGTGCGAAAAGTGGCCAGGTCGGCGGCAAACTTCGCGGGCTGAAAATTCTGGCGCGCCTGAACGTCTTCGACGAGCGGAGCAAGAGCGGGATTCGACGCGGGGGCGACCGCTCGGGAAAGGCGATCGAGGGCCAGCACCAATCTTGCGGCCCGACGATCGAGCAGGTCCGGTGAGGCGCCGGCGAGGCGGCAAACTCCGATTCGGTCGAGAGCAGCGCGCGCAAGATCGTCGCCGCGCGATTGTCTGCCCAGGGAACAGCCGCCGCCTGTCGGGCCGAGCAGGTCCGCTTGTTCCTGCGTAATCGCAAAACCGGCGCTACTCGCGGTGTCGTTAGGCGGATCGATCGCCTGGAGCTGCGTTTGGTTCGTCGTCGTCTTCGCCAGCAGCCACACAAGAGCATTCCAGCGCGCGATCGCGTCCGCCTCGGGCGTTTTGCTGTTCGCCAGCGCCCAGCTCATCTCGCGCAAAGCGACCGCCTGCCCGACGAGCCAGGCGCGCGGTCCGCTCCAGGGGTCGTCATCGCGCCAGTGCTTCGGTTCCGCGACCGATTGCCCGTCGAGTTCAAAGGTCAGCTCGGGGTGACCCGCTGTGAGCAGGTCGGCATCGAGGTTTTGATGACAGGCGACGCAGGCATTGGCTCGCACATAATAATTGCGCAGGTCATGCATTCCGGCGCCAACCCTGGTGGCGTAGGTCCAATCCGTGCGGGTATGCCCGCGCAGCCACGCGCCGGCGGCTCCGTGACAATTTTCGCAGGAAACGCCTTCGTCGACCTGCGCACTTTTCGTTAGGCGAGAAGGCGCCACGGCTTGGAATGGAGAATGGCAGACCGTGCAGCGGGCGCTCGCTTCAGCGGCCGGGAGCGCGAGCGTCTCGGCCATCCGCGCGGAGCGCGCCGTGACCAGAACGGCATAGGCGCGAGAATGAAAATCCTGCTTTACCCAGGTGAGATACTGGCTGCGTTTTTCGCCGGCTCCGCCGTGGCAACTGGACGATTTGCAACCGGTCGCGCCGACAAATTGCCCGGTCTCGAGCGGGGCAGCGTCCACCGCAGCGAGCAGGCTCCCGGCCAGATAAAGGGCACCCGCCGCGAAGGCATGGAACCGGTGAAATGCGCGACCAGCCACAGGCCGAAGCTAGCGAAGGACGGCCCGGCAGGGCCAGACAATAACAGCGGTATCACGCCTAACGATTTCAAATTTCTTCCCAGAAAACAGCGAAAGCGTATGCTGGCGGCCACTCCTCGAGGAAGCAGGCGTGGCCCATGCGAATCTTTAACCGCTCGCACATTCCCTGGTTTCTTTTCGTCGTCCTCGCGACAGTCGCCGCCGGCTGGATCTACGTCGGGAATTTCCATCCGGCGCGTCTGCCCGCCGGGCTCGTCCTGCCGCCGGCCCTCGTCCAGACGGTCTCGGAACATCGCAGCATCGGCGGTACACCGGTCGGTCTGATTTTTGGGATCGCTTCCTTTGCCATCTTTATTTTTGGCGCCCTTCTCAGCCTCCGCAAACGAGTCGTACTTTGGCCAATCGGGAGCGTGCAAAGCTGGATGCGGGCCCACATTTGGCTCACTCTCCTCACCGTTCCGCTCGTTCTTTTCCATTGTGGATTCCGGCTTGGCGGGCCGATGACGACTCTGCTCATGGCCCTTTACGCCGTCGTCATGCTGAGCGGCCTCTATGGGTTGTACCTGCAACACCGCATGCCAACGATCATGCAGGAGCGAATGCCAGCGGAGACCATTTACGAACAAATTCCGCACATCCGATCGCAGCTCGTCCTCGCTGCGGAGAAGATGCGCAACTCTCTCCAGCCGGGGACGGGGCGGACAGCAGATCCGGGCGCGCGTGCGGTCGACCCGGAGTCGGAAGCCGCGCTTGTCATTTTTCTCCAGGATCAGGTCCTGCCCTATCTCCGGGCACGGCGCGGGAGGCGGTATCGGCTCGGCGACAGCGCATATTGCGACGACACTTTTCGTTTCGTCAGGCTAAGCGTTGCGGAAGGGTATCGCGACCGGGTGGAAGAAATCCAGGCCTGGTGCGATCAGCGCCGGTTGCTCGATTTGCAAATCCGGCTGCATCATTGGCTGCACGGCTGGCTCTTCGTCCACGTGCCTTTTTCTTTTCTCCTTCTCCTCCTCACAGCCTGGCACGCCTTGATCACTCTTTATTATTACTGAGCCGATGGACGAGCGCCGAGGAACGCAAAAGCAGATCGCCGCGAAATACCGGGGCAACCTCGATCTTTACAAGCGGATCCTACCGTGGCGCCTCGCCCGGTTTCTGGTCAGCTTTTTCGCCATCTCGCTCGGCCTCGCCGCGATCATCGCCTATCAAAGGCGAGGGGACGAAAGGTTCTTCAATCCGGGAGAGCTTTCGAAGAGTCACGCTGCCCTGGTCGGGAATTGTGCGAGCTGCCACGACAAGAAATCGCTCTCCGAGCAGCGCCTGACTGAGGTCGAGTTTGAGAAAATGCTGCAGGATCGCATCCAGCGTGGAGTCGCTTTTGATTCGATCGACCAGAACTGCGCGGCCTGTCACTTGAAGCGGGACAAGCGGAACTTCGCCTTTCACGAGCCGAACGTGGTCGAGGATCGTTCCTGTTCGGTTTGCCATCAGGAACATCGTGGGGCGAACTCGATGAAAGTGGTCGCAAGCGCGCAGTGCACCTTCTGCCACGATAACCCCCTGACGATGGCCGCGGCCGCCCGGAAAGGCCGCGAGCTTGATTGGAAAAATTTCGAGCGCCACCCGCATCCGCCGCAGCAGGTTGTTCTCGAACTGTCACGGCCGCCGAACGGATTCACCGCGACCTTTTCCTCCTTCTGGAAAGGCCACCCGGAGTTTCAATTTAAGCGCGAGGCAGTCCGCGATCCCGATCGGTTGAAATTCAATCACGAACGGCACTTCGCCGCCGACATCCCGCTCATCGCCGGGAAAAAACTCGAATGCAGTTACTGCCACCAGCCCGACACGGAAGGGCGATTCAATAACCGGCGCATCACCTTCGCCGGACAATGCCAGGCCTGTCACTCGCTCCAGTTTGATCCCAAAAATCCCGAGCTGACTCTGCCGCATGGCAACACGACTGCCGTCCGCGGCTTTCTCCGCACCCTGCCGACGCAATACGCCGATCTGGCGGTAAAAAAGGGAATCAGATCGCCTAACGAGATCAAGAGTTTCGTCACTCGGCAGATGCTGCAACTGCGGGACCGGGTCCGTTCAGGCGAAGATTTCGAGCACGAGGTTTTCTTTGCCACCAATCCCTACAAGCCGCCGCCCGGGAGCGGGCCACGGGTGCGCGCTTCGTTTTACGGCTGCGCGCTTTGCCACGAGGTCCAGCCGGTGGCGAACACGGCGCCATTTATTGCGAAGCCGGTGTTCATCGATCGCTGGATGCTGCGCTCCGACTTCGATCACAAAAAGCACCGCAGTGTGGGTTGCAACGACTGCCATCGCGCGACTCAAAGTCGCCTGACGAGCGACGTGCTAATGCCGGGCATTGCCAGTTGCGTTACCTGCCACAGCCCGCAGGGAAAAGTTGCGGCCGAATGCATCACTTGCCACAGCTACCACGCGCCGGCTTCGCTGGCCGTAATACCGGTCAGAGAAGCAAACGTTCAACGTTAAACGTTTAACGTTGAACGTTTTCTTTTTGAGGCGAAGGCTGCTTGATCGCATCCCCCTCGCGAATCGGTCCCTCGTCCCGAAAGATCACGAGTCGCGGAAATGGATAGCCAACGGTCTGCCAGCAGGTTAGAAAACAGCCGAGTGCCGCCCGAACCCGATGACAATCTACAGCTCGAGATCGGGCACGTTCTCTTCATCGATATCGTCGGTTACTCCAGGCTCCTGATCGAGGATCAGAAGGAGCGCTTGCACCAGCTGACCGCGATCGTGCTCGGGACGCCGCAGGTGCGCGCTTCGACCGACGAACAACTCGTTAGGCTGCCGACCGGCGATGGGATGGCGCTGGTCTTTCACCAGAGCGCGGAGGAACCGGCCCGGTGCGCGCTCGAGATCGCCGAAGCGCTGCGCAAGCATCCGGAGATTCCGGTGCGGATGGGAATCCACAGCGGCCCGGTGAGCGAAGTGACCGACGTGAGCGGGCGCAGCAACATTGCCGGAGCCGGCATCAACCTGGCGCAGCGGGTGATGGATTGCGGCGATGCCGGCCACATCCTGCTTTCACAGCACGTTGCCGATGATCTGGTGCAATACCGGCAGTGGGCGCCACGGTTGCACGACC
This sequence comes from uncultured Verrucomicrobiae bacterium, assembly GCA_963819975.1. Taxonomy (GTDB): domain Bacteria; phylum Verrucomicrobiota; class Verrucomicrobiia; order Chthoniobacterales; family UBA10450; genus Palsa-1392. The sequence continues at coordinate 627,082 of CAWFYE010000007.1, forward strand.
TCGGCGAATGCGAGGTCAAGCATGGGGTTCGTCTCCATTTGGTCAATCTTTACGCGGACCCACTGGGCAACCTGGCAGCGCCTCAGAAATTCCAGCAGGCTGCCGCCGCCGCAAGGCCCGCGGTCGAAAAGCCGGCGCGAAGCCGGAGCAGCGGCGGCTTAATCGCCGCATTCGCGCTCGTCGCGATCCTCGTGACCGGGGCGGGCTATTATTTCATCTCCCATCGCCCAGCGACGACGGATCCCGCCGTTCCTGAGAAATCGATCGCCGTGCTGCCGCTGGTCAATTCCACCGGCGATCTGGCGAACGAGTATTTCTCCGACGGCATGTCGGAGGAATTCATCTCCTCGCTCTCGCGCTTGAGCGAACTGAAGGTGATCGGGCGCACCTCGTCGTTTCAGTTCAAAGACACAAAGGATAGTAGCAAAACGATCGGCGAAAAACTCGGCGTGCGTTATCTGCTGGAAGGCAGTGTTCGAAAGTCGGCCGAGCGGGTCCGCATCGCGGTGGCGCTAATCAATTCCAATGACGGCGCCAATGTCTGGTCGGAGACCTACGACCGGGAAATGAAGGACATCTTCGCGGTGCAATCGGAGATCGCCGGCGCGGTGGCGAAACAGCTCAAGGTGGCGCTCCTCGGCGACAACGGGCAGACCGCGCAGTTGTCACTGACCGCGACGCCTTCGAACCAGAATGTCGAGGCTTACAACGCCCTCTTAAAAGGGAATTTCTATTTTCAGCGCCGCACCGCCGAGGACACGCGCAAAGCGATCGCCTACTACGAGGAGGCAACCCGGCTCGATCCGCGTTACGCGCTCGCCTATGTCAGGCTCTCGCTCACGTCGCAGGGGCTGGCCAACAACTACGGCAGCACAGCGACGAAAGAAGGACAAGACGCAATCGTAAAAGCCCGGGCGGCGGCGGAGAGCGCGCTCCGCCTGGACCCGAATCTCGCCGAGGCGCATTTGGCAAAAGGCGTGATCCTGGCCCAGGTCGATTTTGATTTTGCCGGTGCCGAAACGGAATACCGCCGCGCCCTTGAGCTCGCGCCGCAGGATCCACGGGTGACACAGGCTCTCGCCACCCTGTTATCTAACCTTGGCCGCCTCGACGAAGGCGTCGCGCTCACGCAAGCGGCGATTGTGCTCGATCCGTTACGCAGCGGAGCGCACTTCAATCTCGCGCACTATCTCACCGCGCTGGGCCGCTACGACGACGCCGAGGCGGCGCTGCGCAAGTCCATCGCGCTCGAACCGGAGTCCTCCCAGAACTACAAGCAACTGGCTATCATTCAGATTCTGCGGGGCCAGCCCGAAGCCGCCGTAAAGTTGGCGAAACAGGAAACCGATTCTTTCTGGCGCACCTATGCCCTGGCGCTGGCGTATTTTGCCCACGGCGACTGGGCCGAGGCCGACGCGGCGCTAAAAAAAATGATCGACGAAAATGCGGATGCTGCCGGCAGCCAGATCGCGCAGGTCTATGCCCTGCGCAAGGAGCCGGAGAAGATGTTCGAGTGGCTGGAGCACGCTTGGAGCACGCACGATGGGGGCGTGACTGAGTTGCTTGAGGATCCATTCCAGCGCGCCTACAAGGACGACCCCCGCTTCATCGCCTTCGCGCAAAAGGTCGGGGTCATGCCGAAAGCCGCCGCCAACCCATGAGCGCGGCGGGTAGCCGATTTCTCGCGCGCACGCGCCGGAATCAGAGAAGCAAGCGTTCAACGTTGAATTTTGGACGTTGAGCGTTGGACGTTTTCTTTCTGCGCGCTGCTCTCTCCCGGGGGAGGCGAAGGACGCGCGAGCGGTAGCAGTTCACGCCCGCTCGCGGTAAAGAGTTTCTCCCCCTGACGCGCAACATTTTCCACCCGGTAAAACGGTCCGGTGTGTTCCGCACTCGGATCGCGCGGATAGATGCCGTCGAAGTGACGAAGAAACGGCAGCATCTCATCGAGATGAAACGGCCGCGAGCCGCGCCGGCCGAAGACGACGGTCTGTCCACCAGTCTCATCCACCACGCGGTCGCGATCCAGTCCGCGCGAAACGCAGATCGCTTCGCCCTTCATTGGATAGGTCGCGATCAACCGCGGATTGGGGCGCGGACTGAAACCAGCCGCGCCGGGGACCGTGTCGGGCGAGATCAACTGGAGAATACGCAATCCGTTTTTCCCATCGGCGACGAGCGCGAACTGCGAGGCGCTGACGCTGCCGATCTGCACCGCGCGGGTGTCGTTGAGGGCGCCGCCCGCGTTGAACATCTGGTCGAGTCGCGGCCGCTCCGGATTCTCGACGTCGACAATCGCGAGCCCTTCCGGGCCGTTCGCCACGTAAGCATAAGTCCGGGCGACGTAGAGCCGGCCGGCATTTTTCAGCCTAACGAATCCAGTACGAACCGGAATCGGCTGGTCGGGGTTGGTGATGTCGAGAATTTTCAGACCATCGTCATCGGTGACGAAGGCGTAGCGGAATTGAATCGCGACGCACTTCGGATTGCGCAGAAAACCGTTCGTCACCTGGCCGGTGATGCGGGGGTGCGAGCCGTCCTTGCCGACTTCGACGACGAACAAGCCGCGCGGGGTGGTCATGTAAAGCCGATGCCCGGCTGCCGCGACAAAACTCGCGCCCGTGAGCGCGCCGTTCGGATTGAATCGAATTGTATCGCTCTCCTTCAGAAAATTGTTATCGGGATTGCCGTCGACGAGCGTGGCGACCTGTGAAATGACAAGGCCTTCTTCGCGATCGGAAATGTAGACATAGGCGTAGAACAAGGGGATTTCCTGTTCCTCGTTTTCCGGCCGGCGAATGCGCCCCGGATCGAGCGCGAGGGTGCTCGGCAGGGCGATACTGGTCGCGTATTTGGTGCGGATACGCGTCCGCTGACCGAGCGGCGACACCGGCGCGCTCACGATCCGCTCGGAAAACCCTTTCTGATCGATATTCGCGACGTCGAAGACCTCGAAACCGCCAGGACCATTGGCGGTGTAGAGATACTCGCCGCGCAAGACGAGATCCTGGATGTCGTGTCCACGATGTTCGTGGGCTTCCTTCAGGATCGCGCCGCCCGCGAGGTGCTTTTGATAATCGGCCGGGTAGGCAATTTTTTGCAGATGACTACCGATCGCGGCCTGCGGTTCGTCCGGCTCGGTCCAGACGACGGCATGAAATCCTTCCCGGCCGGCTCCAACGTAGGCGTAGCGGCCGAAAAAGTTCACCGTCCCGGTGCCGAAGCCTAACAATGACGCGATCCAGGCGTTGTTGTCGTTCCTCTTCGAGAGGTGGCAATCCTCGCAATTCTTCGTCGTCCCGACACTGCTCGTGGTATGGGGGAAATGGGGGTTGAAGGCCTGACCGCTGTAACCCTCGGCGGAGACGGTCTGCTGCTGCGAATAGACCCACTCGCGATTCTGGTTTTGCGAGCTGACCACGACCGCGCTCGAGGAACGGATGACCGCCATCCGGTTCTTTTTTACCGCGCCATCGAGCCCGAGCATGTAAACGTCGTCGCGCACGACCTGCGGGTTGTAGGTCGTGAAATTGCGATCGGTCACGCCCTCGAATTTGTTTTGCGCGACGCGCTGGTTCGCCTTCATCGGAAGGTGACAACCGAAACAACTCGTCGCCCACGAGCTGTGGCAGATCTGGCAATCCATCTTGCTGTTGTCGTGCGCGAGTCGCCGGCAGCGATCCTTGGCATTGGATGGAATCGATCCCCAGGCGACCCCGTCGCGGGAAAGGGTTTTCGCGTAGGCTGCCTTCGCATTGTAGTGCGAGGAAGCTGGATCAACCGTGTCGATCGTCTGCGGAATTTCCCAGCGCACATCGGGCGACATTGAAGACTGCTGGTAAAGCGCATTTCCCTCCCAGACAAAACGCGGCCCGAAAGGCGTGTTGCTTTTGTGCAAATCGACCTGGCCGGCGTTCCCAGACGTAATGAGCGTCGGCCGATCGGCGACCGTGCCGTGGCAATCGACGCACGTGATGGTGGTGGCGTTGCGCGGTTCGCCGTAAAGCTGGCCATTGCCGTGCACGTCGAGGAGAAAATGACAATCCCCGCACTGCATTCCGCGTGTGAGATGAATGTCGTTAAGGTGCACCGCCTTGGCGAATTTCTGCGGATCGTCATGCCCGATCGGGCGATCGTCGAGATCGCGCAAAACGCCCTTGCGATCGTGCTTGAAGACGGCGCGAAAGATCCAGCCGTGGCCGTGGTAATCGGCAAACTGAGTGTTTTTCAGTTGCGGATTGAGTTCGGCGGAGTGAGCGAGGAAATCGGGATCGCCCCAGAGTCCGCGGGCCGCAGCCGCCTCGGGGTTGACCTTGGTTGACCTAACGAGTTCAACATCGGTCGGGTTGTGCTGAACCTTGGGATACATGAACTCGCCATCGGTTTCCTGGTCCCACCAGGTGTAACCAAGATAAGGATTCACAAAGAGGTTGCCCTGGTGCATATGGCAATTCATGCACTGGCTGGAGGGAATCGAGCGCGTGAACTGGTGCATGACCGCGTGACCGAGTTCATTTTTCGGGATCGTCGGGTCAGCGGTGAAGCTCAGTCCGCGGTGGCCATACTTGCTCCAGTAGCCTGAGTTGGTCGGCGAGCGATCGTTCGCGTAAACGACGTGGCAGGCGGAACACCCGCTCGAACGGTAATCGCCCGGGTGATCGTTCGAGCCGAGAAAACCGAGAAGCGGATCGTGCAGGCGTGTTTTCTGCAGGCCGAGCAGGACCGGGTCGGTCCGGTTCAAGGTGCCGAGGCCGCGCTCGGAAAGCCGACGAAGCGGCTTGCCCGGCGGTTCGGTGACTGTCGGGATGCCGAGCTGCGACGGCTTTTCGCCGCCCTTTTCAAAGATGCGCAGGATGTTGCCCGGCTGGCTAAGATTGAAACGCGGGAGCGGTTCAAGATAGGGCAGGATGCCGTGGACTTTAGTGTCGTTAGGCGTAACCGGAGTGTAGTTGACGAGACGGAGGGGGACACCGTCCGCGCCGTAGGCCTGTCCGTAGCGGTAATTTTTGTAGGGGACGGCGCCGTTGTTATACATGGCGGCGCCCCAGAGCATGGCGCCGTGGTTCATCATGCTGTGGTCGACGTTGCGGACGATTTCGCCGTGACAAAGACCGCAGGCTTTGTCCGCCACCCGCAGATCGCCCGGGTTGATGAACCGAATGAATTCCGGCGATTCGTGGTTGAGCCAGACATTTGAGCGGGGCGGGTTGGCGGAGGTGCGCCAGAACTCCGGATGGCGCGGGAGGATGTGCGCTTCTTCTTTCGTTAGGCCACGAGACGGATTGCCGCCGTGGCAATTGGTGCAGCCGAGAACGACATGCGGCGCGGAATGCATCGGCTCGACCCCGCGGTGGCATTGGAGACAGCCGTCGCTTTTGGCGTCGGCTTCGGCCTGGGTCTGGTCGATCCAGTTGCGGGGAGGACGAGCGGCGGCGCGGGTGATGGATGCGTTAGGGGAGACTGAGGTGGGTGGGCCATAGCCGGTTGGGGATTGGGCGAAGGCGGGTGAGGTGAGGAGAAGAAGGAGGAAGGGGAGGATGCAACGCCGAACGCCCAACGCCCAACGCCCAACGCCGAATGGAGGAGGGCGCGATCTCATTTCGCGTTTCTTTCTGCGGTTCGAATGCTGGTGAAGAAGATTTTGATCAGTTCTTTGGCCTCAGAAAGGATCGCGGCCAATTTCGGAAGTGGGATCATGGCGGCCTTGCCCGCCAGCCGTAACCAGCGGCGCGTTTCTTTGAGCTCCTTGAGACAAATCTTTAGTTTGTGAATGAAGTCCCGACGTGATTCGGCAGCTTCGACTTCACCATGGTTGCCATACGATGAGGTCCCGCAGCGCAATAGTTGGCCGGCAAGATGATTCGCTGCCCGGGTATTGGGCAGCGAATCGACCAATCGAATGATGCGCGAGCTGAATTCAAGCAAGCGTTCTTCTAAATCAAAGCGTGGATTCCTCGCCAGTTGGGCGTTGGGCGTTGGGCGTTGGGCTTTGAGCGTTGAAGCCCTTTCCCCCAAAGCTCCATAAAGTGGGGAATCTTCCTTCACACCGCGATCATCCGCCGCCTCGACCTTGAATGACTTCTTCTTTTTCATGCTCAGTAGGTCAGCGTCAGAGTAAAGAGTCCGCTATATAAAAACGGATCCACTTCCCCACCGGGCGGATTCCTAAACCCCGGCACCGGCCTCGTGTTCGCCCGATAGATTTCCTTGTATCCCTGTCCCGGCACGAGAAACCCGATGCCGCCGGTCACAATCACATTATCCGTCAGCAGCGGCCGCCATTGAAAACCAATGCTATAATCCCAGCCAATGTCGTTGTTGGCGTTGTTCGTGAAGAGCACCTGCTGCGTGACCTCGGTGTGAATCGTTTGAATGTGATTTACGTTCACGAAGGCCTTTAATTTCGGTGTCAACTCCGCATCCAGTCCGTAGCCGACAATAAAGACGCCGGGATTGACAAAGTTCGGCTGTCCTTCGGTTTTACTGCTGCGGAAATCGGGCACAAGGCTGTCGCGCTGCTTAAAGTTCACCGCCGTGCCAGCGAGATTGAAGCCCTGGTGGACATAGTAGCTGAAGGGCCCGCCAAAAAGGAACGGCCGATCGAGAATCGTGTCGAAACCGTTCGCTTCACCATCCTTCGGGTCGTTGTCGCCGCTGGCGTAGAAGATCGAGAGCTTTTGCCGGAGCCAATCGCGATCAATCGAGAGTTCGAGCGCGGCCATCTGGGCGTTGATCGAAACCCGGCGCCCGGCGATCCCGTTCAAGTTATCCTGGCCCAGGACTTGATAAAAAGCGTGGGTGATATTGAGCCAGCCGATGTGGCCGTCGCCCGTCCAACCGAGGTAGTAGGCACTGAGCGAGTGATCCTGCACTTTGCCGATCGGCGCCGGCCGGGTGACGAAGCCGTTCTTGTCGTAATGGCGTTCCGATCCTTCGAAATCGGCCGCGAAGTTGAGCTGCGCGGTATAGCCTTTGGTGAAAAAATCCTGGCGAAAGACATTCGCGATTAAGACCCATTGGTCGCGCGATTCAAAGCTGTTGAGATCCGAGTAAGTGTCTTTCTCAAGCATCTTGAAAGCGGCCAGATTGTATTGCCAGCGATTGTTGTCGTAGTCACCGAAGATGCGGGCGCCGAGGTTGGCATCGTTGAAGATAAAACCACGGAAGTCGCTCACAAACGGCTGAATCCCGAAACGCGAGGAGATAAAGTCATAGTTATCAGAGAGATCGCGCAGGTGAATCTCGGCAAACGCTTCCTGGAGCGCGTAGAAGTTCTTATAGCGAGTCGTGTTTTCGAGACGCGGATCGGGATTGAGAACGGTCGTCTCCTGAACCTCTGTGAAGTTGTTGTTGTAGACCCCGAGGAAACGGAGAGCCCATTCCACCGGCTTGAAGGCGGTCTCTCCTTTGAAAAGATCGACCCCGATCGAGAAATCGTTGAAGAGAAAAATCTGTTCGCTTCGACCGAAAAACTCCGAGCTATTGGGCCGGGCGCTGCTCACGCCGCTCGGGGTGGGCAGACGGCGCCCTTCGAACTGGAAAAAGTTGCTCAGAGTTAGATTGAGAAAGATGTCCTCGCCGATAATCGGCGCGTCGCCTTTGAGCGTGCTTTGGAGGTAGGGATGCCAGCGCTTGAGGCCGCCTGATTGGTAGGGTGTTTCGGCAGAGGGATCGGCGTAACGTTTCCAACGGCCAAATCCGATGAACCAACGATTCGGCAGGGCCTGGGAGCCGGGCAGTAGTCCTTCGCCCGCTTCCGCCTCGGGATATTCGGGATAATCAAGATTGGACCGAGCGGGCACGACCTCCTGCATATCGCGTCGCGGCAGCTCGAGCGAACGCGGCAGCGCTTCCTCGCGAAACTTCGGCAGAGGCGGAATGACCGGCGGGAAGAGACTCGGCGGTTCGACCGATTGAGGTTCGTTAGGCGCGCCCGGATCGGGGTTGAACTGCTCGGGCCCGGTCGGTGAGGGCATCGGGACCTGCGCGAGGGTTACGTCCCCTTTGGCGAGACGCTGCAACTTGGCCACCAGAGCCTGCTCTTCGCTTGCGACGTTGGGCGTTGGGCGTTGGACGTTTGGCGTTTGGCTTGTTTCCGGATTCGGGAGTTCCTGCGCACACGTCACGGCGGAGAGCTGCAGACCGCAGAAAAGGGGAAGAAGAAAACGTCCAACGCTCAACGGCCAACGTTCAACGTCCAACTTAAGAGGTTGCCGGCTCGTTCCACCTTTTGTCTGCGGAGCGGGGTTTGTTGGCGTGCGCGATTTTCCAGCACAGGCCGGGAGGGCTCTCGAAAAGCGAGGCACGCTGCCGAACATGACAAAAATTCCATTAGCTTGGCAAGCCTCGACGCGCCGCATTCCCTTCTGCTCTTGAAGTGTTGAACGTTGAGCGTTGGGCGTTGGGCGTTGAACGTTTCTTTCCCCTTTGCAGCTCCCGTTCCGATTTGCTACCAAGAGTCCTCATGCGCGGCCGGCATCTCCCGTTCCTGCTCACGGGGATGCTCTGCGCCGCCTCCGCCTCCGCCCAACTGACGGCGACTGACGTGCAGTTGGTCATCACGCAGGCCGCCACGCGCGCGGCGGAAATTTCTCCCACGAGCGTGATCGCGGTAGTCGATCGCGAGGGTTTCGTCCTCGGGGTCTGGAATGTTGGCGGCGGCGAACCGACCGAACAGCAAGTCGCAACCTGCGTTTCAAAGGCGGGCAGCGCCGCCTTTCTGAGCAGCGACCAGAACGCGTTCACCACCCGCACCGCAGGGTTTATCATCCAGCAGCATTTCCCGCCGGGCGTGCAAAACACGCCGACCGGTCCGCTCGTTGGCGTCGGCTTATCGAGCCTTTTCTTCTCCGACATCAACAAGTTCAAGGCGCCGGGGAGTGTCACCATTTTTGGCCCAGCTCCTGGAACTGCCATCGTGCCGGTGACCTTTACGTCGCTCGATGGATCGCCGGGTGGGATGCCGCTTTACAAAGGTGGCCACCTCGTCGGTGGCGTTGGGATCACAGGCGACGGCATTCCGGCGCCGCTCCCGGGTTTTCGCGACGAAAATCCGTTCGTCTTCATCGGCGGCTACGACAAGGACGAAGACATCGCGCTCGCGGGACAGATTGGGTTCAAACCGTCCGCCGACATTCATGCGAGCAACGTTTTCATCAACGGCATCAGCCTGGAATACACCGAGAGCACAACGCATCTTTCCAGCCAGCTGGCTTTGCCCGGGAATGTCTCGGCGAAATATCCGATCATCGCGGCGCCGACGCCGTTTCCCTATCCGGTCGCGACTCTCGGCGGCGTGCAGGGCGAGATTCGCCAGCCGATCATGGGCGATCCAATCCCCGGGACGATCAACGGAGAGGCGCGCCTCACTGCCGCGGAAGTGACCAGTATTCTGGCCGCGGCCGCGGACCGGGTACGGACGACGCGGGCTGGCATCCGGCTCCCGATCGGGATCCAGATGGAAGCGTTTATCAGCGTGGTGAATTTTCCGAATCAGGATGGGATCGCACCGACGGTGCTCGGAACGTTCCGGACCGGCGAAGCGACCATGTTCAGCTGGGATGTGGCCGTGCAAAAAGCGCGCACGGCGATCGCTTATTCCAACAATGGTAATACGGTCGCGATGTCGGCGCGCACGGTCGGCTTCCTCGCACAAAGCCATTACGCTCCGGGCATCGACGCCAACCATGCCGGCCCCTATTTTGGGCAACAGGAAGCCGTCTCGGGATTGTTAGGCACGTTGTCGAACGTCAGCCTCAATCCGGGCTTCGCCGTCAATCCAAGCCTGCCTAACGGCATCACGATTTTTCCCGGCGGCTTCCCGCTTTATCGCAATGGCCAGATGATCGGTGCGATCGGCGTGAGCGGCGACGGAGTCGACCAGGACGATTTGGTGGCCGCCTCCGGAACGGTTGATTTTCTGACCCCGCTCGCGATCGGAGCGGACACGACGATTTTCGAAGGCGCGCGTCTGCCTTATGCGAAATTTCCGCGCGATCCGACCGGAACGTTAGGCGAGAACGACGCCGTCGTGCTGGCGGCGCCGCACGCGATTATCTTCTCGGATGGGCTGGTGAATATTTCAACGCGGATGACGGTCGGATCGGGCGAAAACCAGGCGATCGCTGGGTTTATTATTTCGGGCAGCGCCTCGAAGGATCTGCTTCTGCGCGCGCTCGGTCCATCGCTCGCGCCTTTCGGCATCCCGGACGTGCTCGCGAATCCGGCCCTCGAGATTTACGATCAAGCGGGCGCGCTGATCGCGTCGAACAACGACTGGCAAAGCACGCAACCGGAAGCGATCGCGGCAAGTGGTCTTGCGCCGGGGAATGATCTTGAAGCGGCCGTCAGGCTAACCCTTCCGCCGGGTGCCTACACGGCTGTCATGTCGGGAGAAGCGGGCGGCGCGGGGGTGGGCCTAGTCGAAGTATATGACCTGAACCCGGGTCCGGACTCGAAGCTGGCCAACCTCAGCACTCGCGGCCTTGTTGGCACGGAGGACGGCGTCATGATCGGCGGGTTTATTGTCGGGGGCACGACCGGCTGCGCGAAAGTGGTGGCGCGAGCACTCGGGCCTTCGTTAGGCGCGCTCGGCGTGGGTGGCGCGCTGGCTGACCCGATGCTGGAGTTGCACGATGCCAACGGCGCGCTCGTGACGGCGAACGACAGTTGGGAGGAAACCCAGGCGCTCGATTTGGAAGCGGTCGCGCTCGCCCCGGGGGATGCGCGAGAGGCGGCGACGCTCGGCTGGCTGACGACGGGCGCGTATACCGTGGTCGTTAGGGGGAGCGGCGGGACGAGTGGGGTGGGATTGATTGAGGCGTATGGGGTGCAGTGAGAACTGAAGGAGGAAACGCTCAACGCTCAACGCTCAACGTCCAACGTTTAACGCTTCAATCTGGAGGGATCGTGCTGCCTGCCGCGTCTTTCTTCATCTCTGGTGCGCGACAGCCGGATCGTCCCATTGCATGATGACGGAGGGTGGGAACGCCCTTTCGGGCAGCTACAGGAGGAGGACAGCCAGGCCCAGAAAGGCCTATTTTCGGTACTTCTTCATGCAATGGGTTGAATTGGAACGCCGGCAGCCGATGCAAGCTCGCCACCAGGGTTGGCTGGAAACGAGTTGGATTGGTTAGTTGAGTTGATATTTCGGTTGATTGGCTTGATTCCCTTTATCTCGTTAAAGCGGAAACTGCGTCTGAAACCCGCCATTGCGGTTGGAACCGGAGTTAGATGACCCAGCGAACTGGAGCTGTTCTGACGGCCGATTCTAAAACGGCTGCCGCGGCTACGTTGCCGATGCCCGCCGGGGTGGTTGGATCGGTCGAATTGTCGTCTGGATCGTATCCGAGGCGGCTCATGAAGTTTCGGAGCCGCGTTTCCTGCTCGAATTTCGGAAAGAAGTCGAGCAAGGCGCGGTAGGCGCCGTAGCTGAATGCTTTCGCTTTGTTTTCCTCCGTCCACTCCTCTGGCGGTCGGCGCAGAGAGCCCCCTAGTTGCGTGCTGAGAGCGACCGCATCGTAGGCGGACAATGCGTCGTAGCCGCAGACCTGGACGACGGCGATGATGCGCGCCGCGCTTTGAGGCGCCAGATACGCGTCGAGGATGGACCGGAGTGTCTGCTCGTTCCAGTGCGCGATCACGGGGGTGGCGAACGCCCTTTTGGGAAGCGTGAGCTGCAAAGCAGCAAGGGCCAGCAAGGCCCGCTGCCAACAACGCATCCCGAGGTAGCTCGGGAAGTTTTCGAGAGGACTGAGTGCGGGTTGGGCAAGATTGATCGGTCGAGGTGTTTCCAGAGCGATTGCGTGCAAGGTTGGTTTGTCTCCTTCACCTCGTTAAAGCGAAAACCGCCGCTCAAACGCGCCATTTTCTTTGAAAATTTATTTTGAGCGCTGGCCTGCCTCTACACCTAGGGCTGAGCGAGCAGCTCTTGAAAACGCGGATCGCTTCGCAGAGGATCCCATTCCCAACGAAATTTTAGATCGTTAGGCGTGATGCTGTAGGCGACGCTGTCGACTGCGCCCGGTGTTTTCAAGAGGCGCTTGATCAAGTTGATCGCCTGATCGTTTTCACCCACGCGCGCGTAGATCAGCGCGAGATAGCAGAGCATGATCGCGCCGTCGGTCGCGTCTTTTGCGAGCGGCTTGAGTTCGACCGCCAGCCGGCCTTCGCGGATTGCGTCCTCCCGTTTCCCCATGAAGGCGTAGAGCAGGGCGAGATTGGCGTGGCGCTCGGCCGCGTCGGCGGCTTCCCGAACGGCTTCTTCGAAAACGGGCGCTGCCTTCGCAAAGTTTTCTGCCGCGGCCGCGTGATCGCCGCTGGCCACCGCCGTGATTCCGGCGAGGAAACTCTTGGGTTGCAAGCCGCCGTTGAGATACGAGAACTCGGAGGCGGGCGATTGTGCGAGTAACGCCGTGGCGCCGGCAAAATCGCGCCGCAGCATCGCGCTTTCCCAGCGGACACAGGTCACGATCCCGTCAGGATCTTCTCCGGCTGGGATTTCGGCGAGCCAGCGATCGAGCGCGCTCGGATCGCCTTTCCACTGGAAATCGACGTAGCCAGATTGGATTTTTGCCACGATCGAGTCGGGCGCGACGGCTCGAAAGCGCGCTGCCGCCAGCGCTGCCTGCGGCCAGCGCCGCATCGCGGTGTTGGTGAAGAGGACGTTGCGGATGATGTTTGGATTCTGCGGGTCGAGCTTTTCCATCCGCTGATAAACGGAGAGCGATTCTTCCCAGCGACCCTGGCGCCGGCGAATTGCCGCCACATACGCGCCGATGTTGCTGTCGTTGGGCAAAACGCGCTGCGCGAGGGCGAATTGAGAGAGGGCGCGCTCGTAATCCTGATCAAACCAGTAGGCGCATTGGCCCTCGGCGAAATGCGCTTCGCCCAGATCGGGCTGCAGGCGAAGGGCGGCACTGGCTTCCTGCCGGGCGCGGTCTTTCCAAGTGTCGAGGGGCTCGTGGAAATGGAAAATCTCTGCGCAGGTGGAGGCAAGATGGGCGCGGGCGAGGGCGAAATTCGGGTCGAGCTGGATGGCCTGCTCGTAAAGTGCAACCGCTCGCTGGTAATCCTCGAGCAGGGTGTCGGGGCCTTGTTCGTAAGGCAGCGCGCGCAGATAGAGCACATACGCGTCAGGATTCGTCGTGGGCTGGGTGGCAATCGCGCGTTGCTCGGAGCCGGTGAGCTTCGCGCGCAGTGTTTCGGCGATGGCCTGCGCGATCTCGCTTTCCACCCGGAAGACGTCCGTCATTTTGCGATCGTACTTCTCCGCCCAGAGATGGGAATCACTCTTGGCGTTGATCAGCTGTGCGCTCACGCGCACCTGGCCGCCCTCCTTCTGCACCGTTCCCTGGAGAACATTCGCCACCTCGAGTTGCCTTGCGATCTCGCGCAACTGCGGGGGCGCACCCTTGTAGCGCTGGGTCGAGTTGCGCGAGATGACCTTGAGATCGGCGATCTTGGCCAGATTCGTGATGATCTCCTGCTGAATCCCGTCGCAGAAAGATTCCTGGTCGTGTGCCTGGCTGAGATCGACGAACGGGAGCACGGCGATTGATTTTTTGTCCGGCGCCGGGCCGGGATCGTTGAAGTAAAGAAAGTAGATGAACGCCGCCGCGAGGAGGATTGCGCCTAACGAAGCGGCATAGGCAAGGCGGCGTCGAACTTTTCTCTCCCTAACGAAATCCGCGGTGCGTGCCGGGTGGTTTCCCGCTTCCAGATCTCCCTTCAGATCGCGCAGATCGGAAAGCATTTCCCCGGTCGTCTGATAACGTTCCGCGGCGTCTTTGCGCAGCGCCTTTTGCACAATGTTTTGCAGCTCGAGAGGAACTTCGGGCACGACGCTGCCGAGCACCGGCGGCTCCGTTTTCAGAATCTCCGCGATCGAATCACTGGGTGTCTCCCCTGCAAAAGGCGCTTTCCCGCTCACCATTTCGTAAAGCACCACGCCGAGGCTCCAGATATCCGAACGCGCGTCCGCTTCCTGGCCGCGCGCTTGTTCGGGGGATGTGTAGGAAGCCGTGCCCAGGAAAATACCCGGTTCCGTTTTTAGGGTCGCGTTTATTCCAGTGCCAGTCGGGTCCGCTAAAGATTGCTCGGTCAGCTTCGCGATGCCGAAGTCGAGTACTTTCACGTAACCATCGGGTCGCCACATGATGTTTTCCGGCTTGATGTCGCGATGCACCACGCCGCTTTCGTGCGCAGCGGCGAGCGCCGAAGCGACCTGGACGGCGATGTCGAGCGCGTCGAGCAGGTCGATCCGTCCGCTCGCCAGCGCCGTGCGCACCGTCACCCCTTCGATGAATTCGGTCGCGATAAACTGCCGCCCATCCACCGCGCCGATCTCGTAAACGGTCAGGATATTCGGATGGTTCAAGGCCGAAGCTGTCCGCGCTTCGGTTTTGAAACGGCTTAGTTGCGTTTCATCGGCGGTCAGATGTGCGGGCAGCAATTTGAGCGCGACTTTGCGCCCGAGCACTTCGTCGCGGGCCAGGTAGACCTCGCCCATGCCGCCGATTCCGATGAGTGATTCGACCTGATAATGGCCAAACGCCTTTCCGGCCAGGGCGCCGGTCGTGTCGTTATCCAACAGCTCCGGCGCGACGGCGAAGGCAGGCGCTTCGATGAAGTTTTCCGCTTCGGTGTAGGAAGTGATCAACGAGATCACTTCGCGGCGCAATTCCTGATCGTCTCCGCACGCCGTATCGAGAAAGGCGGTCCGCTCCTCGGGTGGACGCTCGGAAGCGGTTTGGAAGAGCTCGTTGATCTTCTGCCAGCGCTCAGCCTTCATCCGGTTGCTTCTCGCTCAGCGCCCGGTAAAGCCACGCCTTGGCCATATTCCATTCCCGTTCCACGGTGCGCAGGGAGATTTGGAGGAAGTCGGCGGTTTCCGCCGCGGTCAGGCCGCCGAAGTAGCGCAACTCCACGATCTGACTCTTGCGCGGATCGAGCTCCGCCAGAGCTTCGAGCGCCTCGTCGAGGGCGAGCAATTCCTCCGATCGCGTATCCGTGACAAACGCGGATTCGTCCAGCGTCACGCGCACGGCGCCCCCGCCGCGCTTGAGCGCCAACCGCTCGCGCGCGTGGTCCACCATGATCCGCCGCATCAATTGCGCCGCTGCGGCGACAAAGTGGTTCCGATTTTGCCAGGGCGCCTTCGAGTTATCAGCCAGACGCAGATACGCCTCGTTGATCAGCACGGTCGTTTGCAGGGTATGCCCGGCGCGCTCGCGGCTCATGTAATGGTGCGCCAGGCGATGCAATTCCGGTTGCACCAGCGGGATCAATCGATCGAATGCGCTCGCGTCCCCACGGCTCCAATCGCCGAGCAATTGGGTGACCTCTTGTCGCGAAATCGAAGACGGAGTCATAGGGGTGGCAAAGCCTGATGACCTTATCACGGCGGTAAAATTTTTACAGGACCGTTGGAGACCCGAAAAAGTGATTTTTTCGTGGCGGGTTTCGGGCGGGATTCGCGCATTAGCAGGTAAGGAAAGAAAATCATGAAAGACATTCAAACCTCAAACTCTGCCAGAAACCTTCCGCCTTTCTCCGCGGCCCTGCTCGTCTTGGCGTTGTGCCTTTCGATCGCCGCCTGGAGGGCTCTGGAAATCAACCGGGATTTCGCGCAAACTCGCCCCTCTCCAGAGGCCGCGCCAATCGATATGAGAGCCTCCGATTCGCATGCCATCGAAGCAGCCTACCGGGCGCACCGGCATCAGGCAGTGCCGTTAGGCGAGAATGCGAGTGCCGTGCGCGCAATCCGCAATCGTGCTGGAGGATCGATCTTGAAAAGGGCGATCTTATGAACGGAAGGTCAAGACATTCCTAGATCATTTCCGGCACCGTCTTCTCCTCCTCCAGTTGCACCTCACGAAAACGCCGCAGCGAATGATTCGCGATGCTCTCCTCAAACAGATCGCGATTCATCGCCTGCGCCGCGGCCGCGCCCTGTCCCGCCGCGATGATCATCTGGCAATTCGCCGGCGTTACGCAGCCCGCGGCGTAGAGGCGCGGCACGCTCGTGCGCATGCAGTGATCGACCTTGATCTGCCCATCGGAATCGAGTCGCGCGCCTAACGACTTGGCCAGCTTGGTGTGAAAAATATCGCCCCGGGTGGTGAAGATGCAGTCGATCTTCACCTCCACCGCTCCCTTGAAACGTAACGCCTGCACCTGGCAACTCTTATGTATCACCCCGGTGATCTTTTCGGGCTCGACCGGGATTTCGTACTCTTTAAGCAGCGCCGCGTGCTTCCGGCTCCAGCACGGTTTCTCCCCATTGGTCGCGATCACCACGCAAGGCGAGTAATGCAGCATCCCGAGCGCGTACTCGACCGCGTCGTTATTCGCCCCGCAGATCGCGATCCGCTTCCCGCGCACCCGATAGCCATCGCAGTCCTTGCAGAAAAACATGCTCTCCCCAAGGCACTCCTTCACGCCCGGGATCTTCGGCGGGATATGAAAAATTCCGGTCGCAAGCAGGAGCCGATTCGTCCGGTAAGTGGTGCGACGACCGCGCAGGAAGAACCCTTCTTTGCGCGGCGCCACGCTTTTGATCTCATCGTTCGCAAACTCGACCTTGTGCCACTTCGCCTGCCGCCGTCCGTGCTTGAGCAGTTCCTCGCCGCCGATGCCTTCGGGAAAGCCGAGATAATTTCGCACCTCCGGTTCCCATTTCGCCATCGAATGGCCGGAATCAATCACCAGCGTGTCGCGTTCGGCGCGCCCAAGGTAAATCGCAGCGGAAAGACCTGCTATGCCGCCGCCGATAATGATAGCTTCCCGCCACTGCTGATTGCCGAGGTCTTTGTGTTTGATCATCCTGAGTATTCGAAGACGGACCTACGCCGGGACCGATAGGCGGACAAATATTTTTGGCGTTGCTGCTTGTATTTGGGCGGGTGCCCAGAGGCGTCGAGTGTCGCGGAGCGCTCCTCCGTTTCTTCCTCGGAGCGAGCGAATAAGGACTGAGGACCCCGGGCGAACCTGTGTGCTTTTCGGCTTGCTTTTCCGCAGCCAAGCTGCCCACCATTGAACGTGAAATCGTTCGGCTCTTACCGGCCCGTGCTGGTCGTTTCTTTGTTGGTTCTCAGCTTTACAGCTGTCTTGTCGTCTGCCTCCGCGCAGGAATATGTCTTCACCAAGATTGTGGACACTAACGATCCGATCCCGAATGGAGGCGGGGCGCTCTTCAGCGTCTGGGACCAGCAGCCGGCGCTTGATGGTGGAACCGTCGTATTTCGCAACGGACCGAGCTTGCTCGCGCCTGTTTCCATTTGGTCGATGACAAATGCCGGCGGGGCCTTCACCAAGCTGGTCGATCTCAGCACGGCGGTGCCGGGCGGAACGGGGAATTTCAGCGCGTTCATTATCGATTTCTCCGGGCCGGGGTATCCGGTGCTGAGCAATGGGACGGTCGTTTTCGCGGGGCGTGACTCGGCCTCGAGCGGCTATACCGGCGGACTTTATTCGGTGCCGGCGGCGGGAGGCGCGGTCAGCCGCATCGCCAACCGCAATATCGCGGTTCCCGGCGGGACGGGGAACTTCATTGGCGGACTGCAAAACTTCGCCATCGATAGCGGCAAGGTCGCATTCAATGGCGTCGACACCGCTGGTTTCGCCGGTATTTATTCGGCAAACACCAACGGCACTTCGCTCGTCGCGGTGGCGGACTCGGCCCATCCGGCGCATCCGGAATTCACTTTTCCAATTGGGAACTTTGCTTTCCCGTCAGTCAGCGGAACGACGGTGGCGTTTTATGGCAACGGCACCTTCGACCCGAGCACCGGTTACAACGCGCTCTACACCTCTCCCACCGGCGGCGGCTTCGCTTATGCCGAGCCGGCCACCAGCCTCGAAGCGCTCCCGGGCGATCCGACCGGCACGTTCCACACCCGCTTCGGCAGCCCGCGCCTCGACGGCGACACGATCTATTTCCGTGCGGACGATTCGTTCACGAACAACCCGAATTTTTTCGGGCTCTTCTCGGTCGCGAAAGGCGGCGGCGCTTTCAGCAACCTGGTCGACGGGAATGATCCGCTTCCCGGCCTAACGAACACAAATATCAACAGCTTCACGGCCTACGCGGCGAACAGTGGGACTCTGGCCTTCACCGCGCTCGATGACTCGGATAATTTCGGGCTCTACACCCATGTCGGTTCGACGATCGGTAAAGTCATCGCGACGGGTGATAACGGACCGTTTGCCGATCTGCACGCGACGGCTTATGCGCCGAGCATCGGGAGCGAGGCGGTCTCCGATGGGTCGATCGTTTTCTACGTCGACGTGCGCTTTTCCGCGAGAGGAATTTATCTCGCGACGCCGATGACGGCGAGTGCCGACATCCAGGCGACAGCGACGATGACGCCCAGCAACACCAGTGTCGGGTCTGACGCCACCGTGGCTGTCGATGTGATGAACAACGGCCCGGCCGCCGCTCAGACCATGAGTGTGGTCGTCACCTTGCCGGTCGGGCTGGACTTCGAGAGCGCGGCCAACGGGACCTACGATTCTACTGCGCGGACAGTTACCTTCTCGATCGCTTCACTCGCTTCCGGCGCGAAAAAATCATATTCCGTCATCGCGACGGTGAACCAGTCGGGACCGTTAACAGCGAGTGTCTATGCAAACTCGGTCACGCCTGATTCCGATCGGCCTAACAATCACGCTCTGGCCACGACTGACTCGGTTTTTGCCTCCACTGGCAACTGGGTTATTCGCAATATTCTTACCAATAATGTTACGCCGGTGCCGGATCGTCCTGGCACCTTCTTCTTCACCTACGGCGGGCTCGATCCGCTGCCGGCGCTCGATGGCAACAAGGTCGTCTTTATCGCGACAAGCGATTCGGGGCCGTCCGTCTGGAGCGTGAATGCCGATGGCAGCGGAGGTTTCCAGCGTCTGGTCGATGCCGACACGAGTGTCCCGGGCGGAGCTGGCGAGAAGTTTGGCTACCTGAGGAGCGTGCTCTTGAGGAATGGGAACGTCGTCTTCCTCGGCTTCGGCGC
Source organism: uncultured Verrucomicrobiae bacterium (assembly GCA_963819975.1). Lineage (GTDB taxonomy): Bacteria > Verrucomicrobiota > Verrucomicrobiia > Chthoniobacterales > UBA10450 > Palsa-1392. Next base: position 646,092 of record CAWFYE010000007.1, read on the forward strand.
CGACCTCTTGCACGACGGTATTTACACCGTTCCCGTGACAGGCGGGACGGTGAAGGCGGTGGTCGCTTCCGGATCTGCGCGGCCTGAGGCGCCAGGCACGAATTTCGCTTACCAGGATTTCATCCAAGGCTTTTCCTATGGATATCTCGGCGACGGGGAGATGACTTTCGCCATCGCCCAGCAAGGCCTCTATGCTTATCCGGTCGCGGGCGGTGGCCCAGGTCGCGTGGTGGTTTATCCCGGCTCGAACATCCCCACCGCCGGAAATATCGGCACCGTCTTTTCCACTGCACCGGCGATCAGCGGGACTCGCGTCGTCTGGGAGGCAACCGGCGGCGGGGATGCGATCCTTGAATCCTACCTGGACGAACATCGCTTTTCAGCGGTCGCCGATATCACGATCGAGTCGCCCAGTACGCCGGGCGACAACTTTGTTTTCAGCAACCAAAACAGTTTTGCCGGCGCGCAAGTGGAGGGCGAAACGGTTGTCTTCCGTGCCTTTAGCGGAGCGGGTGCCACCATCAGGGGTATCTACAGTATTACCGGCCGCGGACCGGCCGTGAAACTCGTCGACACAAACACTAACGTCCCGGGCGGCAATGGGAAATTCAGTGGTTTCACCATTTCCGGCAGCCCCGATACGTTTGGCTTGAGCGACGGCGAAGTCGTCTTTCTCGGGACCGATGCCGATAATCGCGCGGGCCTCTATGCGGTGCCGGTCGGCGGCGGCACGATCACCAAAATCGTAGCTGCTGACGACACGGTGAACGGGTTGCTCATTACGGGCTTCTCGCAGCCGCCCTTCCTGCCCAATTCGGTCGGCGAACATCAGGTCGCTTTCCGTGCCGATTTTCTCAATACTAGTACCAACGTCGGCGGCAGCGGCATTTTTGTCGCTGGCCGGGTGATGAATCGACTCGCTAACATCTCGACTCGGCTCAGTGTCGGCACCGGCGACAACGTCCTGATCGGCGGCCTAATTATTAGCGGCACTTCACCGAAGACCGTCCTCCTGCGCGGAATCGGCCCGTCTCTTTCCACTTTTGGCGTACCCAACGTCTTGGCGGACCCGACGCTCGAGCTTTTTAGCGGCGCCGTCTCGCTCGGCTTGAACGATAACTGGCGCGACACACAGGAGACGGAGATTGCCGCGACCGGCCTCCAGCCGACAAACAACCTTGAGTCAGCCATCCTTGCCACTCTCGACCCGGGCAATTACACCGCGATTTTGCGGGGCAACGGCAGCACGACCGGCAATGGCCTCGTCGAGGTCTACGATCTGACGCCGGCGACCGAGCTTGATACCCGCCTCGCCAATATTTCGACCCGCGGCTTCGTCCAGAGCGGCGACAATGTCATGATCGGTGGCGTCATCATCCAGGGTGCAGCTGAGAAGCGTCTTCTGCTGCGTGCGATTGGTCCCAGCCTGGCCGCCTTCGGCGTTCCGGACACGTTGCAAGATCCGACGCTCGATGTCGCGGACTCGATGGGGGTGGTCTTGGCGAGCAACGACAACTGGCGAGACACACAGGAGCAATCGATTACCGACACACTGCTGGCGCCGGGCGACGATCGGGAATCAGCCATCGATATTCACCTTATGCCAGGCAATTACACCGCGATTGTGCGGGGTAAGAACGACACGACCGGCAACGCTCTCGTCGAAGCCTACGAACTGCCCTAACGAAACCAGGCGACGCTCCAGCGATTAGGCTGTGCCCGGTTTGCGCGGGCGCAGGACGCGGCACGGGTTGCCCGCCGCGATCATGTTCTCGGGTACGTCTTTGGTCACGACCGAACAGGCCCCGATGATCGCGCGCGCGCCGATTCTTATTCCGGGCATGACGAATGCGCGCGCTCCGACAAAAGCGTCTTCGCCGATCGTGATTTTCGCCACCACCAGCGGCAGTGATGCGTGGGAGAAATCGTGACTTCCGGTGCTCAAATAGACCTCCTGTGCAACTACGGCGCGCGCGCCAATTTCGATTTCGCCGAGACTATTGGCGTTTGCGCGATCGCCGAGGCAGGCCCGATCGTGGAGCGTCAGGTTCCACGGAACGGCGATCCGCGCTCGTGGATGGACGAAAGGTGTTCCCTCGATTTTGGCTTCAAAGATGCCTAACCAAAAAAGGCGCCACGCATTGGCCGGTTTTGGAGTCCATGCGCAAAAAACCAGCCAGCAAAATTCCCACAGTTGCCGCCGCAATCGTTCGCTTAGCGGCCAGGGCGAGCCAAACTGCGATTCCTGTGCGGGATTGACGCTTTTTAGAGGCTCAGTCATCAGCTTGGTTCAGGTTCAATAAAAACCAGGCAGATCGCGATCTTCATTTCGCTCCCGTTTCATTTTGCAGGACCTCGAGGAAGGAATCGACCGCCTGGTTGATCTCAAAGCGGATCGCAAAACTGCGCCGGCCATTGGCCGACATTTCGGCTCGCTGCTCCGGTGTCATAGCCTGCCAGCGCTCGAGGAGCCGGCGCGTCCCATCGATATCGTCTCGGTCCGCCAGGCCGGCACCATCCCGCACAATCTCGCGCCAGATATTTATCTGGTCCGAAATGAGCACCGACTTTCCGCAGGCAAGCGCTTCCACTACTGCGATCCCGAAGTTTTCCTGGTGCGAGGGGAGAATGAAGGCTTCCGCCGCGGCAAAGGCGCCCCACTTCAGGTTCCCGCGCAACATACCAGTGAAGGTAACGCGGTTCAGGCAGCCGAGTTCAGTCGTTAGGCGGCGGAGACGCTGCAGATATTCTTCATCCGCGCAGGGCCCGGCGATGACGAGCTGGACCGGGAACGTTTCCAGGCCGGCAAAGGCGCGAATCAGCTCCTCGCAGCCCTTCTTTTCGTGAAGACGACCGAGGAAAAGGAGGAATTTTTTCTCCTCGAGCGCTGGAAAGGCTTTCAGGAATTCGTCCCGCGCAGCGAGCAGATCGATATCCGGTGCAGCCGTTCCGTAGTTCACCACCACTTCGCGACAGCGATAATGCGCAAATGATTGTCGCGCCAGACGTCGTTCTTCTTCGGAGGTGAAGAGGACGGCTTTCGCATCGCGCAGAACGCGATATTCCGCCCACGGCCAGTAGAGAAGCTTCTTGAGATGTTTGAGCGGATAAGTACGTTTGAACCAGGGATCGAGCATCCCGTGCGGAAAAACAAAATACGGCGTGTTGGTTTTGTGAACCGCGCGCCAGACTCCGAAGCTGGTGTATTGCCAGATGCCGTGTACGACGACCGCGTCATAATTGACGTGACGCTCCTTCAGCCACGGCACGAAACGCGGCGCGTAACCGTAATTTCCGCTACCCGGTCCAAGCGCATGGACGGTCACGGGAAAATTCTGCAACCACGGCGCGGCCGGGTCATCGAGCGAGACAACCTCCACATCGTGACCGTTGCAGGCGAGGACGCGCGTCGACTGCAGGAGCGATTCGAGCGGCCCGCCGATCGCCGGATCAAGCGAATGAATGCAGCGCAATATTTTCATCCGGACGGCGAACTGATTCCGTTCGCCTAACGAAATGGCCCAGGACGACCATGCTCCAAAGGCGGGTCCAATGGAGGCGACCAGCGCGGAAACGATCCTGCGCGTCGGCCACGAACTCCTCCGGTAACAGGAGGCGCGAGATGACTTCCCGCAGTCCGTTTTCGACGAAAGGCACGAGTGGTCCTTCCATCCACTTCTGCATCGGGAGGACAAAGCCCGCCTTGGGCCGTTGATAGACGGCCGGCGGGAGAAGGTCGCGACAGGCCTCGACGAGGAGGCCCTTCGTGCCGCCGTAGCGCTTCTTTTCCGCGGCGGGTAGACCTAACGAATATTCGACCAGCTCGTGATCAAGAAACGGGACGCGCAGTTCGAGCGAAACGGCCATGCTCATCTGGTCGGCATCGCGCAGGAGCATGCGCCGCATATAGCCGGTCAGCTCGGCCCAGCTGATCCGGGCAAAATCGTCCGGCAGTTCGACCGGACATTCCAGCAGTGTGGATTCGTTAGGCAAACCTGTCTGGCGTAACATCACGTCGGTGAATAGGCGCCGCCGCCATTGCGCCAGCTCCACAACGCCGGCGTCGTTAGGCAGATCGGCCAGACGCGGACCGAGCGCTCTGCGCAAGGCGCGTGGGAGGAGCCCAAGCCGTTGCAGCCGGGGCACATCGCGGAAGGTGGGATAGCCGCCGAAAAGCTCGTCCCCGCCGAGGCCGGAGAGAGCGACCTTAACTCCGCGTTGCGCGACTGCGCGCGAGACGATGTAGGTGTTGATCGCATCGACCGAGGGCAGGTCGAGATGGTCGACCGCCTCCGTGACCGACTGGATGACTTCCTCCTCGCTGAGTTGAATCCGTTCGTGCTGAGTTTTGAAGCGCTGCGCTACTTCGAGCGCGATCGCGCTTTCGTCGAGCTCCGCGATCTCGAAACCAACCGAGAAGGTTTCCAGTTTCCGGCCCAATTTTTGCGCGGCCAGCGCGGTCACGATCGAAGAATCGACGCCGCCGCTCAGGAAACTGGCGACCGGCACGTCGGAAAGAAGATGTTCCTCGACCGCGGTCTCGAGGAGAGCACGGATTTTCTGCGGCGCGTTCTCCGAAGAGGAGACAAATTTCTCGCGCCCCGGCCAGTAGCGCCACATCTCCGGCTTGCCTCTGCCTTGGATAGTCATGGCGTGGCCGGCGGGCAAGGCGTGGACGTTGGAATAAAGAATGTTGTCTTCCGGACAAGCGCCCCATCGCAGATAGCCGCCGATAGCCGCTGGCGTGATGTCGGAGGCCCCGTCGGTCAGGAGCTTTACCTCCGACGCGAAACGAAAGCCGCCGGCATCGCGCGTGTAATAAAGCGGCTTAATACCCAACCGGTCCCGCGCCACGAAAAGCTCCTGCCGCGTATGATCGTAAATAACAAAGGCAAACATGCCTTTGAGCCGCTCGAGAAGTTCATGTCCCCAGCGCGCGTAGCCGCGGAGGAGGGTCTCGGTGTCGCTCGTGCCGCGCCAGTTGTCGTCGCCCAGCTCCTCTCGCAGCGCGCGATGATTGTAAATCTCGCCGTTCACCACGATGACGTTGCCGGTCGCGGGATCGATCATCGGTTGCTCGCCTGTCGGAGAAAGATCGAGGATCGCGAGACGCCGGTTGCCTAGCCAAAGGCGCTCGTCGCGCGAGGTCCATTCGCCCGCCGCGTCGGGGCCGCGGTGCGCGATCAATTGCAGATCGAGCGGTCGGGCCGGGCCGGCGAAACTTAGGTGAGCCGCGATCCCGCACATGGCAGCATCCTACACCCGCGCGCCCAGCGTGCGGTAGAGTTTGATGTAGCGCGCGATCATGTCTTCGGCGCGGAACCGCTCCGCGTTGCGCAAACTTTTTTCGCTCCATCGGGCCCGTTCCGCGGGCTCGGTCAGTTGCAAAAGCGCACTCGCCATGGCCGGTTCGTTGTCGACCTCGGCGGTCAAGGCGGCCTCGCCGCCGACCTCCGACATCGGTTCGCGATTGCTGCAGATGACCGGGCAGCCGCAAGCCTGAGCCTCGATGATCGGCCACCCGAATCCTTCGAAACGCGACGGATAAAGCAGCACCATGGCGGAAGAGTAGAGCGCCTCGAGCAATTCGTTCTCCGGTCCTGCGACATCGACGACGCGCTCGAGGACGCCAAGCTCTTTGCCTAATGAACGCAATTCAGTACTCAGTTTTTGGCCGGCAAATACCATCTGGCCATCCCATTCGTTCTTCGTTAGGGCGAAAATCCGGAGCACGCCTTCGCGATTCTTCGTCCGCAGATTGGAGCCGACGTGAAGCGCAAACGGACGATCGAGGTCGAGGCCCTCGATCCGCGAAAGCAAAGCCCGCGCGCGATCCGGCGCCTGGCGCCGGTAGGGGTAATTAATGCCGTGATGAATAAGAAGGAGCTGCGGTCGGTCGACACTCGACCTAACGATTCGCTCCGCATCCCGCAGAGTCGCGGGAGAGGCGCAGACGACCACGGTCGCCTTGCGCAAGCCGGAAACGATCCAACGCTGGAGATATTTCCCGGTCGCGGAAGCCGGGCAATCGGTCTCCTCTCCAAGCGCGCCTCGGACCGCGAGCAGGTCATGGCAGGTGATCACGACTGGGGTTTCCCGGACGTGCGCGGCATACATGGCGTTGGAGTGATCGCAGATGTGCACGAGGTCGATGCCCGCCTCGAGCCGACGCTGCAACTGGCGTGGGAAGAAGAAAAACTTGTCGAGATAACCGAGCCATTTCGCAGCGAATCTACCCGCCAAAGTGAAGCGCCCGAGAACTGGTTGTGGCTGGATCAGCTCGGCCGGCACTCCGGCGGCGGCGAGTCCGCGCACCATCATGTTGGCGAACCGCTGCATGCTTTCCTGCTGATCGGCCGGGTAGTTACTGATCAAAAGGACCATGGCCGGGATGGGAGCGACTGCTTGAGCCGTGAAGTCGCTCCGCATATTTGGAGCGCCGCATCGGCCGGGGCGCTGCAGGTTCGTCAGATGGTACCGTTTCGGTTTTCAGTTCGAGCGGACGTGCGGCCAGACATAAACCGGCAAAAACAACCGCGAAACCCAGACTAGTCGGTTGCCCGAACGGACCCTGCAGGACGACGAAGATTCCCGCGCTGAAAAGAAATATCGGGAGAGTGTTTCCCGCCCTGATCTGGCGGATGGCGAAATAACCGAGCTTCCAGGCAAGCGCCGTCCGCCAGATGAGGAAGGCGAGCCCGAGGATCGGCCCGCTCTCGAGGAGGATGCGGGACCATTCGTTCTCCGCGAGGAGAAAGGAAGCTTCTCCGGTGAGAAAATTCGCGCCGCCGCTGGTCCCGACGCCGAGGCCGTAACCGCCCAATGGGACCCGATCCAGGACCAGTAGTCCCTCCGTAAATCCACCGAGCGTTCGTTCCACCAGGCCGCCGACGATCGAAGTTTCGCCGGCCGATTCGGTGAAACGGTTGGACAGAACCCCGATGCCTTCCTGAAAGATCGCCAGGTAACTCACCGCCCAAAGCACGACCGCTGCGAGCAGCAAATGGCGTCCGAATTTATCGACCAAACTCGGGCGCACGACCAAGATCAGGCAGAGCGACGCCACCACCACCAAAACTGCAAGGACCGCGGAACGACTGCCGGAGACGCCTAACGAAACGATCAATCCCGTGCCGGAGGCGTAGAGCAGCCAGGTGGGGAAGGGAAGTTTTGCAAGCACGCTGTGAAGGAGAAAAGCCGCCGCCGCGCTCGAATAATAGATTGCTCCGGTGACGAACGAGAAGACCCCGGGCGGCCGAATTTTGCCGCCTCCGGCGGCGATTTGGGTGCCTTCGCCGAGGCCCGCGGCGCGGTTAATAAAGGCGTCCGGCCTGGCGGCGAACTGCGCGACCATCAAAGCCGCCATCGGAATCATGCCGACGATCGTCCAGCGCCCAATTCGTTTCACATCCTCGAGATCGAAGACGGCCGGAATGATGAAGATGAGCGGGAGATGCAGAAAATCAGAGCGCACTCCATATCCCGTTACGAGAATGATGGTCGAGATCGGGAAGTAAGGCAGAAGAACGATGATGCCGGTCGCCCAGGAGAGGACGGCGAGGATTTCGAGGGTGATGACCCAGACGTTTTGCGGGAAAATCCGGGCGCGAAAAGCCAGCAGACAGATCAGCAGGACAACTGGATCGCGGATGAGCAAAAGCGGCGCGGAAAGTTGAGGAACAATCCATTTCCGGAAGGCGCCCTCGAAGACGAGCAACAGGAGATAGAGAAAAATCAGTTGCCGGATGTGATGTATCGTCCGCGATGGGTCAAAGATCCTGGGCAGGTTCTTTGAAGCGGAATCGGTTCGCCGATCGGCAATGGCGTTCATGAGTCGGCGCGTGTATCCACCACTTCTCGTGCCAGATGAACGAGGCGCTGGCGATAATTTTCCCAAGTACAAAGGCGCGCTTTTTCCTGCGCAGCAGCCTGCATCGCCCGGAGGCGGTTGGGTTCGCGCACGAGCAGCGCGAGCTTCTCCTCGATTGCAGCCGCGGAGCGAATCGGCACGACGAATCCATCGACGCCGTCGGTGAGCAGGTCCGGCCCGGCCGTGTGAGGCGTGGTAATGACAACCAGGCCTTGAGACATCGCTTCGCTCATGACCAGACCAAAGCCTTCGTGCAAGGAAGGAAGGACAAGAACATCGTGACGGCCCATCTCGCGCACGAGCTCGTCGTGCGGCAGGGAGGGAATCCAGCGGTAATTCTCTAGCAATGCAGCCGCTGGAATAGTGGGGCTCACTCGCCGGCCGATCAGAGTAAACTCGATCTCGTCTTCCAGTCTTGCGACCGCCTCGAGCAAATAGCCGAGACCTTTCGCCTGGCTGAGTGCTCCGACAAACAGGACACGCAACTTCCCGATCGCCTCCCGGCGGGCTGTGGAACGGCGTGCGGCGTTCGTCCCATACGGAATGACAACGACGGGCGCGGTTAGCTTTGGGACGCGCATGACGCTTTCCCGGGCGAAAGAGCTGGCTGTCACCACCACGTCGGCCAGCGCCAGTTCCTCATCTTTTCGGGCCAGCTTTTCCTTGCTGTCCCGCAAGGCGCCCAAAGTAGAGGCCCATTCCGGATGAAGTTCTGCTTCCTCGCGCTGCAACTCGCGGACGACACGCCACGAGACGACGGGATGCTCGTAGATGCACTTGATCCCGCGCTCCCGGGCAACACGAAAGCTGGCGAGCGCCCCGTCTTCATAGGCATAAATGGCTGCGATCGTTAGGCCGGACGCGATCCGATCCGCTACCCGGCGATCGAGAAAGCGATAAATCGTGTCGATGCTGAAGGAGCCGCGCTCGTTCCGGGTCAGGCGTTTCCAGCCTAGTTGTTCCGCGGTCAGCCGAAGCCATTCCCGGGCGGGATCAGTGCGGACGAAAGGAGCCAGTTCCGGGAGAAAGGACCGGCGGCGCAGCTCGTTGCGAACCCGCGGAGAAATGCCGGCCACCCGGTCGAGGAAGCTGTTTCGCTTCCAGTTTATGCCCGTCCAGAATTCCCGGAGGAGGTGCGCCTCCGCGAAAGCGAGGGCGGTTTGCCGCACATTTTGGTTGGCGGTAGGATGAGAAAGAAGGATCACGAGAGCGTGGCGCGAAAAAGCGCGAGATAGGAGTCGGCGATCGTCGCGGGATGAAATCTTGCCAGATGCTGCTGGGCTGACGCAAGAAAGCGTCTTTGTTCGTTAGGCGATTGCAGGAGCGAAGTGAGCGTATCAGCCAGCGCGGGGACGTCGCCATTGGGAAAAGTCAGGCCGCAAGGTCCGATTGCCTCCGGGAGTCCGCCGCCCTGGGAGCCAACCACGACACAGCCGGAGGCGATTCCCTCCAAGGCCACGACTCCGAACGGTTCATTGTAGCGGGAAGGAACGACGAGGATCTGGTGCTCGCGCAGGATCGCCTGCAATTCCCCGCCACGTTTCGGGCCTTTAAAAGTGATCTGCGCGTCCAATTTCAACCTCGCCGCCAATTGCTTCATGGCCGAAAGCTCCGGACCACTGCCAACGATCGTTAGGCTGGGAAACAAGTTGCGCGTTTGGAGGAGGCTGAGCGCCTCGAGAGGAAGATCGACGCCTTTTTCCGAAACCAGACGACCGAGAAAGATCAGCTCACGGGTTTTCGCCCGGCCCGACGGCTCCAGGGAAAAATTTCGTGCGTCATATGGATTATGAATGATCGTCGACTTTGTCGCAAAACAGGCCGCGACTGCCTGGCTGATCGCGACGCTTGTCGTGTGCCGAACAATGGTGTGTTTGAGTCGTTGCACGAAGTCGAACCCGCGTGGCGCGCGACAGTAGGATCCCTGGTGCGTGATCACGATCGGCTTCGAAACAAGCAACGCGGGCCAGAGCGTCCGCAGGCTGAGGTTGTTTTGCCAATAAATGTCAGACCACTGGATCGCTTTGCTCAACTCTCCCAGAGACGGTCGACGCACAACTGGATAGGGAAATTTGTCCGCACGATCCGCTGGAGTTTGCGTCACGACGGTGACCGGATGACCTAACCGGACAAACTCAGCCGCGAGTAAGGCGCTGACTGTTTCAATCCCGCCGATGCTGGGAGCGAAGGCGTGTGATGAGATCAGAATCTTCAAGGAAAAAACGGACGGCCGGTGCAGCCGTGAAAATAATCGCGCACCGCTTTCCAGCGCGCTCGAGCTGAAAAAACGAATCCATCTTCGCGGCGAGCGCTCAGTCTCAGAGTGTTGGCAAGGATCAGAATCGCGCGGATCGCAGCTGCGGTCCGGCCAAAATAGGCGCGAACGAGATAGAGAGAGTTGCGCGCAAAGAGATAACTGCGCCACGAACTCTTGGTCCAGGTCGCTGGATTGGTCACAATGGAACCCCAGACGAGCACGACTTTCCAGCCACGGCGAACGGCGCGAGCGCCCAGATCATGTTCGTCGCCATAGGCGAAGTATCGCTGATCGAAAATGCCGATCTCGTCGAGGCATTGCCGGCGCACGAGCATGAGCGTGCCGTGCGGGACATCAACATTCTGGGCGATTCCTTTCGCCTGCGGCCGGACCGTTTCGGGATAGACTCCACGCCAGCGTGAGAGCCGGGCGACGAAGGGCTCTGGATATTGGGGACAAGCGATCCCGACTCGCGGGTCGGCATCCGCCGCAGCCACGAGGAGGCGGAGGCAATCCGGCTCTGGCATCGCGTCGTGGGCGCTGATGAAACAATAGGTACTTCCATCGTTCCGGAGCCACTGCCGCAAAATGACATTCAGCGCTCCACCCCAGCCCTTGTTGTCATCCAGCCTAACGATCGCAACAGCCGGATCCAGTTCCGCCTGCAGCCGCGCGTAAGCCTCCCCGGCGGAGTCGTTGTCGACGACGGTGATTCGCAGCGGAATGCCCTGGGTGGAAAGCGCCCTCACCGTGGCCAGGCAGGCGTCCGGTTGATTCCAGTGAACAACAAATAGATCGACTTCCGACATGGATCTCGAAGCTACGCCGCTAAGCCGAGGGCGTTAGCCACGGTATGAGCAAGGTGTTCAGATGATGCGTTGCGTCGATACCACTCATGAAGTGATTGCGCGATTTGAATGCGGTCTCCTTCCGGAGGAAGGTCCTGCTCCGACTCAGCGACAAAAAATGGCCCGGGCAATCTGTCTCCCTCGAGCGAAAGAGGCGAGCCCGCGTTGGGAAATACCGGGATGACTCCGTGCGCGCAGAAGGCAGCGAAAATAGTCGATTTTAAGATTGTTGCCGTTGTAACACCCGGTTGGTGAAAATAATCGATCCAGCCAAAGGCGCAGCTCGATAGGATTTCAGCCGCCGCGCCGCTGTCGATCCTGGGATGGTAGTGAGTTACAATGTCCGGTATCCGGTCGAGCAGACTGCGAATCTCTGAACTCTCCGTTCCGCCGATGACGAAGAGCGCCTGTGGAGCATAGGGCGCTGGAATGCGCGCTGCGCTTTGAATGAACGCACTTAGGGAGCGTTCCAATAACTCTGTGCCTCCGCCAATTAACCAACGATGTGGGTCACGCTCGGCCAGCTCGATTCGGGTGACAGAGGGTTCGCCAAAATTCGACATCACCGGTTGCAAGAAAATCTGAGTTTTGGGCGCGAGTCGCCGGAGTTGCGCGCCTTGGACCTCATTGCTCACAATCGCAGCGTGCGAGAGATCTGCGATGGAGCGGGCGAGCTGCTTCTGCAGCGGGCTGAGCCAAAAGGCGCTTCGTCGCCATGAGCGCGCGGCATACAACTCATGAAAGATGGTCACAAGCCGCGCGTCTCGAACGTTCTTCAATCGGCGCAGCTGCGCGGGCAGCCGCGTCGGAACGCCTCGTGGATTGTAGCCGTAATTTACGTAGTGCAAGAGGAGCGCTTTGGGAGGCTCAATCGTCCTCGAGACAGCTCTCAGGGGTGATAGGACTTCAAATCCATCCACAGTGCTCAATGAACCGGCTGGAGCTGCGGAAACGAAGGTGGTATTGATGCCGTGCAACTCTTGTAAACGACGCGCCAGTTGCCGGGCATAGTCGCCTACTCCTCCGCAATCGTCTGGAGCGCGGGGCACGATTTGCAGCAAGCTGCGTTTCACCGCTGCCTCCGCTCATTCTCGATTTTGCCCAATGATGAAAGTGCCGTCCGGTAGCGTCTGATCGTGTTGTCGGCGATCGCCGGCCAGCGATAACGGCGTGCGATTTCGGTGCATCCGATCGAAAGCGATTCATATTCTTCCGGAGGGGAGGAAAGCAACTCCACGCCACGAGCAGCGATCGCGGCCGGGTTGCCGACTGGAGTGAGAAGCCGGGATTTTCGCGTCTCCAAAATCTGTCGGGGTCCCGGCACATCATAGGCAATGGTAGGAAGACCAGCGGCCAGCTGCTCGAGGACGGCAAGGCCGAAGCCTTCGATATGACTGGGAAAGATCCCGATCGTGCAGTCGGCCAGGAGCGACGGCAGATCCTGCTCGGGAAAAGTCGGATGACATGAAATCCTGTGATCGTCGCCGAAGCCTAAGTCCGCCCGCACAGTCGCTTCCTCAAACATGGTACCGAGGAAAATAAACTGCGCCGCGGGATGACGTGCCCAGATGGCCGCCATTATCTGAGGCCATTCGCGTGAGCCTTTTCGCGGCCCCCACATCCCGATGAAACAAACCTTTTTCGCTTGGAGCCGTCGTTCGGCCGGAGCCGCTGTCGCGGCGAGGGCGTCGAGAAATTCGTCATTCAAGCCGTATGGCTCGACGATAGTCGGGACGCGTAGTGCAGGGTCGGCCCTGATTTCGCGGCATTCGTCTTCGTTAGGCAAGTTCAGGAGATCAGAGACACGCAGCGATTTTTCGGAATCGATACGGGCCCGCCATTCGATCAGGCGGTGGAAGACGTGTCCGAACCAGCGCCCTTCGCGCTGGCCTGCCCAGAGCCTGGCCGACTCGCGGAGAAATCGATTGTAGATCCGAAAAAGACCAACGGAACGGGCAACGAGCAAACCGTGAAAACCGAGCGAGCTCTTGGCAAATGGAAGGACACCAATCAGGCAATCAATCACGTCGAAGCGCTGTCCGTTTTGTCGGACGAAAGCAGCGGCTTTGTGCGGGAATAGGACCTGGCGCAAAGCGGACCCAGCGCGAGAGGCAGGCGGATCGGGGAAAGCATCGGTTAGGCAATACTTTTCCACCGTAATCCCGGCGCGGGTCCATTCCTTGGTCAGTTCGATCCAGACGCGCGAGGCGCCGAGGCGCGAATCCCACGGCAAATTGACGATCGCCAAAATCCGTAGCGGTTGCACCGATTGTTGCATTGCAGTTAGAGCGTCGTCCAAAACTTGTGGCGAACCGGATTCACGTAATGGCGCAGGACGAGATGTGGGCCCGCATACTGATCGGGATAGATGAACTGGTCGTCCAACTGCAAAACATATCGCTTCGGATCGAGAGGCTGAGCGCCATTGGCATGCATGACGAGATGCACAAGCGTTTGGTTGGTGAAGAAATTTGGCTCGCCTTCCAGTTCGAGAAAGCGGCGGATGCCGAGGGACCAGTCAAGCGGCCGAAGAAGCAGGACTAGGCCAGAGTTCACCGGACTATGGGCCTCGTTAGGCCCGCGTAAGACGCGCGGATCGGCGGAACAATCCTGACAGTCCGGCAGGTAAAGTGCCGGGGCAGCAGTGGCCGCCACGTCCTGCATGAGATTCTCCGCTCCGTGAAAGAAGAGAACATCGGAATCGACATAAAAGGCCGGGCCGTTGCGCGGAAGCGACATGATCAGGCCAAGCTGCTTCCCCATCGGGTAGGTAGTGACGTAGTGACGAAATTTTTCGGGCAGGTCGGGCGGCAAATGTTCGCCGGTAGGCCGAATGGAAACCACCGGGTCGATTTTTTTAAGGAGTTTGACACTGCCAGGAGAATGCGAGCCGTCGCTGATCACGGTAAAGCTCTTTGGTCGACCGACGTGATGAAGGAAGGAACGAATCGATCGAACCTGCTCGGGCAGCATGGCCTCGCCGGAATAGGAGTAAACATCCAGCGAAATGTCGTGCGCCGGTTGAATCGTCCGTTGCACGATTTCTGGCAGGAGGGCGCGGTAGCTCTTGCGGCGCAGGCCGCCTTCCCAGCGCGCGAAGTGATAGCCGAAATTTGGTATTTTCATTCCGGGAGAGGCTGGCGAAAGCCGCGATAACTCAGCCCGATATTGAGAAGCAGGCTCGGAGCAACGGAGAAGAGGTTAAAGGTAAGCACCCCGGTTACGGTTGAGAAATCAATGAACGGAATGAGCAGTAACTGGGTCCCGAGTGTAAGTGGGATGTAGAGCCATGAACCGACGATCCAGGCGCGCGAGGCGTTCAGCGTCCAGAGAGTGCTCGCGATCATGTTTAGAGTCGCACCGCCCACCATCAGGAGAAGCTCATATTGGAGGTGAGAATATCTGTTCCCCAGAACGAAAAGAAATTGGTTAGGCAAGAAAGCCGCGCCGCCCAGGACGAGCAGGCTGAAAACTACCACCGCACCGGCGATGCCCGCGTAGAGCCAACCCAGTTTACGGGTGTTCTGGCAGCGGGCGAAAGCCGGCGCAAAGATGTTGGTAATGAGATTGCCGAGGAGAGCGAAAATCATGGCAAGCCGGCCGAGCGCTCCGACTTCGGCCACGGCGCCGGCCCGATGACCAAAGATCGTAATCAGAAGGATCGTGATCTGCCCCTGGAGACAAAAGAAAATCGCGTTCGGCGCCTGGTTGCGTATGAAACCGATCATCGCCTTTCGATCAGCGGGATTTTCCGCTGCTTTGAGGTCGACTACGCCGCGAGCGTAGCGCCGCAGCAGAAGATATTGCAGCAGCAGTGCGCTGGAACCGACAAAGGCTGCGACGCCGGCATTAAGAAAAACAAAGGCGAGGGCGATCAGAACGGCCAGACGCGCGATCGCTCCGGTAAAATCGATTTTCTGAATCTGCCGAATATCGGAGCGCAGGCGCGGGACGACATCGAGCACGCCAAGTGATAACTGCACATACAACCCGCCGAGGACGGCGACGATCAGAGTGGCCGCGTAGAAAACAGAAGCTCCGTTTTTTACCAGCATGTAATAGAGCAGAGGCGTCACTCCCAAAACCGCGGCGGCACCAAGCTTGCGGCGGAGCTTCAATCCCGTGCAGATCAGTTCGCCAAAGCGATGACCATCCTGCCAGACGCGCCCGCCGATCGAGACCAGGCCAATGCTGATACCGATATCGGCCAGGACATTGATCGTGCCCTGCATGGTGTTGGCAATGGTAAAGAAAGCATATTCACGCTGGTCCAATTGCCTAACGAGTAAGATACCGGCGGCGAAGCCGATCAGCTGGACAAGCGCCTGAACAGAGGCGAACTGACCGACCCGACGGGCAAGAAAAAGAGCGCGATCTCCGCCCGGGGGCTGTGCACTATCGACCGGAGGCACGGACGACGAAAAGATCATGACGCGAAGAGCAGGTGAACGACGCAACGGGTGGCCAGCCAACCGGCTCCGGCGCGTCGAGCGCTAAACGCGATGACCTTGTTTCTCCGCCGCCGACGGGAGGGACTCTTCCGGCGCGTTCGGAGTCGGGGTGTTATCGTACTCCGCGTATTGGTAGTAATAGTACTCCGGCAGTGAAGTATCAACGTAGTTCAAGATGACGCCCGGGACGTTTACCTGCCGGTTATAAAGAAGCTCCAAGGCTTTTCTAGTCAGGCGCGCTGAAGTATAGGAGAGGCGAACGACAAACAGGGTAGCGTCGATTTTCGGCGCCAGACTGGTGGTATCGTCGGCCGCGAGAACAGGCGAGCTATCGATGATAATATAGTCGTAGTGATTGTAGATATCCTTCAGGAAAACATCGGTCGATTCCCGCAAGAGGTGCTCACTCGGCTGGGACAGGATGTTACCGCGCGGCAGGACAAAAAGACTCGGCAAGGTCGTCGGAACCACGACTTCGCGCCAGTTCACCTCCTGTTTCAAAACCTCGGAAAAACCGATTTTGGAATGGATATCGAACGCTTCGCGGAGGGCGCCCCGGCGAAGATCGCCGTCGATCAGGAGGGTCTTGGCGCCGGAAAGGGCCATCGTGATGGCGAGGTTGGAAGAAACGGTCGACTTGCCTTCGTTAGGAACAGCGCTCGTGACAAGTAAGGTCTTGGGCCGCGGGCCTTCATAGGGCATGAAGAAGATGGAAGAGCGGACGTTGCGATAGGATTCCGCGAAGATATGCCGCGCATCCTCGGGCTGAAGGAGGCTGACGGCGCCTTTTGCTTTCTCCTTTGGAATCTGACCGAGAATATTTTCGTTGAAGTAGTGCTGAAACTCGGTGAACGAGGCCATCCGGTCATCGATTCGATCGAGCAGGATAAGAATGACAAGGCCGGCGAAGGCGCCGAAGCCGAGTCCGACAAGCAAGCTCCTGATCAAGCCGGGCCGAACCGAAACTGGCGTAGTCGCGTTTTCCATGATGCCAACCTGATCTCCGGCGTCGACTACCTGCGAGACATCGACGTCTTTTAGATTATTGGTGAGGCGATCATAAAGAGTTTTCTGCCGCTCGACTTTGCCTTTTAGGCGATTGAACTGCGCAAGCTGCTGACTGAGATCGAGCGCTTTTTTTTCCCATTCCTTAATGTTGGATTTGAGATTCTCCATCTGCTTGCCGATCGACTTCCGGCGGGTTTCGAGTTTTTCGACGGCATCCTGCCGATAGAGCCCGATAAGCTTTTCCTGTTTATCGATTTCGTCGTTCAGCCGAATTATCTTGGGATGCTTCGGCCGCAAGTCTTTGGAGAGGGTGTCGCGTTCGGCTTTGAGTAGCTGGACAGATTGCTTCGCCTTGAGGTATTCGCCTTCCGGTCCAACATCGGCGAAAGGCATGCCTTCATCGGGCTGGGAGGCGGTTGCGGTCTCGGAAGGTTTGGTTGTGATCTGCTGGCGATCGAGATTTTGGTCGAGATCAAGCAAACTGAGGAGATCGTACTCGGTTTTAAGTCGGGCATACTCCTGGTTGAGTTTGACCAGGTAGGCGGCGGCGCTGTTGCCCTCTTCCTGGATGAAACCAATGTTGTGCTCCTTTTGGAACTCCAGCATCTCGTCCTCGCCGTTGCGCAAATCCTTTTCGACCTGGATCAACTGCTCCGTGATCGCAGTCGTCACATGGCTCCCCTGGTCAACTCGCATGGTCTTCTTCACATCGAGATACTTTTGCATCACGGCGTTGAGATAGGCCTGGGTGTAATCGGGAGCGGTCCCGATTGCTTCCAATTCGAAGATGGAAGTGCGGGGCCGCTGCGTGACTGAGAGAGTGACTTTGACCGGTGCCATCTCGGGATGAGTTGCGCGAACCAGCGACTCAGCCCCAGTGCGCACCTCGTCGCTTTGCATAAGTTGAATTTGGGTGCCGTAAAAGTTATTGCTGTCTTCGCTATAGACGGCGTTCTGGGCCAGGTTAAGTTTTCCTGCCAGCATCATCTTGCTGGTGGAGAGAAAGGCGTTTGGCGCCTGATAAATCATCCATGCCCCGACAAAAAGCCCGAGGCAGATCGTGAGCAGCGGAATCCACCAGCGGCGCAGCAGGAGCGCTTTGTAACGATGGAGACGAGTCACGATCGAGGTCGTGATCGAAGCGGGCGAGGAGCGTTCGAAGGCCTTGTTCTGCATAACTAAAAATTGACCAGCCGTTGCGGGACGTAGATTTGGTCGTCGGGCCGCAGAACGACATCATCCTCGGAGTGACCTTGTTCGATTACCCGTTTGAGGTCCACCACAAAATCCTGGCCATTCTTCCGGGTCACCTTCACCTTTCGTTTGTCAGCGAAGTCGCCGAAGCCACCGGCGCGAATCACCGCTTTGCTGACCGTGTATGTCTCATCAGGCGGGATTTCCTGCGGGCCCTGTCCCTTGACCGCACCGTAGACGTAAACCTTGCCGCGGGATTTTTCGCTGACCCGGTCGACGGCGAGAATGACGGTGGCGTGGTAGTAGTATTCCTTCTCGAGAGCCGATTTGATGTTATAAGCGAGTTCCCGGCAGGTTTTGCCGGCGGCCGGGACGAGGCCAATGTAAGGCACCTCGAGTTCCCCATTATCATTCACCCGCAGGCGCTGCGATTCGTTATCGCGGTCCTCGACCACTCGGAAGCTGACAAAGTCGTCGCTCCCGAGGCGCTTTTTGTCATCGAGCACCGCCATGGAGTTGGTGCGCATGACCGTATTACTGGACGTGCCGGGGGCAGAAGATTCTACCGCGGAAGCTCTCGGAGCAAAGGGAAGCGGGCTGTTATCTTGCGCAAATCCCTTTTGTCCCTGAAAAGGAACGAAGGCGAAAAGACTGCATAAGACAAGGAAACGCTTCATAAAGTTATGCGATTGGCTTTAGAAACTGTAGGTGCCGTCAAGTGAGACGCTGTTTTGTTTGTAGTCGCGACCCGGCTGATCCGATTGCTTCTGAATGTACTGATACCGAAGACCGAGCGTAATGTGGGGTGTCAATTGGTAACCCAGAGTAGCTGCACCGCCGTAACGCTGAATGTTTTCTGAATAAATGCCGCCCGAGTCATCGCCGGATTCGTAGAAGAACTCCGTTCCAATCAAGACTCCATTGATAATATTCCAGGTCGCGGTGTGCCGAACGTAGTTGAGCTCAACAAAGTTGGAGTTGACCCCGAGCTGTGCCTCGTGGCCAGCGGAGATGGTCTGGGTGATCGCAGCATTGATGCGATGTGAGATAAGGATATTCGCGTAGAAGTCATTGTCATCGCTCGAATCAATAACCGCACCGCCGCTATCGAAGTTGATAAGCTGATAGCCGATCGCAGCCCGCAGTTTGAGATAATTCGTAACTTGTGTCTCAACAAACGGGCCGATGCTGAAGGCGACCGCATTGTTGAGAAAATCCTGGGAATAATAAGTATAGACCGCAGAAGTTTCGAGGCCGGCGCCGGTGGTGGAAGTGAGGGCGAAATAGGCGCTGAAGTTTAGTTCCTCGGCATTGCTGTCGAGGTAGGAGAAGGTATCGGTCGTCGAAACGAAGTTGTAGTGATCGTAGCCGAAAGTCAGGACCGCCTTGTTTAAGTCCCAGAGCACAGAGATGCCGGCAGTGTTTTCGAAGCGTCCGTAGTCGGACACGTTACTGAGCTGCAGTTGCGTTACTGGATCCTGCTGGAGCAAGAAGCGGTCATGCAGATTGATCCGAAAATCCTGGATGAAAATATCGAAGGCGAGTTGCGACCCGGGCTGAATGAGGACGCCATTGGTGTTGGAGTTGGGATGTTCGAGGTAGAAGCTGTAGCCGAGGCCAAGATCGAGCCTGAGGGTATTCAACTGAGTGACCGGCCAGATGGCGTCGATGTTGAACTGCGGCCGGATGATGAAGTCCGACTGCTTGTTAGTTTCCGAGAGGTTGATGTTGTCGTTGTATTCGATCCCGGTCGTGATGCTGAAGCGGAAGCGGACCGGACCGAGGAGGAGATTGTAAGGGATCTGGTCGATCGATTGGCGACGCGTTTCGGCCGCTGCCTCGCCGGCGAGGGAGGGTCGGACCGCGTCCTGGGCTTGGAGCGCAGGTGCCAGGAGCAGCAGCGACAGGAGCAGGACGAAGGCTGCGAGGGTGGCCGCAGCGATGTTGAGTCCGGAATCCATGCTTATGATCAAGTCAAGCGCGCTCTGGTTAGCAGATGCAGTACCAAACGGAGGAGTGCCATTTGCCGGGCGGCTAAGGCGCAGCGATTGACCTCTGGGGACAATCCATCCGCGGGCCCTCCTCCAGAAGGTCCTTTGTCCATTGTGGCTTTTGCCGTTTGTAACGGGCTTTCTTAGACGCCACAGAGTAGAACGGCAAGATAAATCGCAAACGTGCAGCGCCAGCGATTTTGGCGAGGCGCGGGTCAAGTCGAGAATGGGTTGGGATCGATCTTCTGGCCCGATTCAAGCTTCGTCTGGAATTGTCATGCGCTTGTTTTCGGCCACGCTTGCCTTTCTCCTCCTTGCTGGAATCACTTTGGCACGCAATGATTCGCCTGGCTTCCGCCGGGTCTTGTTGATCAATGGAACCGAGACCAGCTACGCTCTGCCGCGAGGCGCGACTTCGTTTGTCATCCGGTTAAAAGACAAACCGGAGGAGCGCAGCTTCGTTTTCGTGAATGAAAACGCGGCGGCGGAGGGAGAGTTGTCAATCGCTGTCGCCCAGCTGCCCCTCGCGGCCGACAGTCCGCAATGGAGGACTGTTGAGGGCACGATCCGATTCCGGAAGAAAAGGCTCTTCACCATCTCACTCGTTGGCGTGGAGGCGAATTACGTGCGCCTGAATTTTGAAGTGAAGGTGCCCGGGACAACCGGCGGGAAAACGGCCGGCAATCGGGCGCGCCGTTACAAGCTGGCGCGGATCGCGTCGAGCTGATTGGCCGAGCCGAGCTTCTCGTTCTTGTGCGCGATGAAGTTCGCGTATTCCTCGACGAAGATCTTGCCCGGCGGCCGGAAGTCGAATTGCTCGGGATGATCGCGGAAAAATTCGCGATGGACCCGCGTCCAGACGAGCCGGCCATCGGTGTCGATGTTGACCTTGGTAACGCCGAGTTTCGCTGCTGGGAGGTATTCGTTTTCGTTCACGCCCCGCGCGGAGGGATCGAGTTTTCCGCCGGCCGCGTTGATGCGTTCGACTTCCTCAATCGGGACGCTGGAGCTGCCGTGCATGACGATCGGCGTGCCGGGAATCCGCTTCTGGATTTCCTCGATGACATTGAAATGAAGACCTTGTTTGCCTTTGAATTTATAGGCGCCATGGCTCGTTCCAATCGCGGCCGCGAGTGAATCACAGCCCGACCGGCTCACGAATTCGACAGCTTCTTCTGGATTCGTGAGAGAGGCGTGCCCTTCGTCGATCTGGATGTCCTCCTCGACGCCGCCGAGTTGGCCTAGCTCGGCCTCGACGCTGATTCCCTTTTGGTGGGCGCGATCCACGACGCGTTTGGTGATCGCGATATTTTCCTCAAAATTCTCGTGGCTGGCGTCGATCATGACCGAGCTGTAGAAGCCGGAATCGATGCAGTCGTAGCAGGTCTCTTCGTCGCCATGGTCGAGGTGGACGGCGAAAATTGCGTCCGTGAACATCTTTTCCGCCGTCCGGATGAGAGCTTCGAGCATCCGTTTGTCGGCGTATTTCCGCGCCCCTTTCGAGAGCTGGATGATGAAGGGCGCCTGGCTCTGCACATTGCCTCGGAAGAGCCCGAGGATCTGCTCCATGTTGTTTACGTTGTATGCGCCGACGGCAAATTTTCCGTAGGCGACCTTGTAGAGTTGTTTGGTGGTAACGATCATAGGAGTCCGAAGGTTGAGTCCGCACTCTGGACTGGCGCGCGCCAACTCTCAACTGCAAGGTGCGCAGCTTTCAGGCGCCGCTTTCGATCACCGGGAGGAGAACGCTGACCGATGTCCCTTGAGGATTGGAATCCACATCGACGCGCCCGTTATGGTCAAAAACGGTCCGTTTCACGATCGGGAGGCCGAGGCCCATCCCACGCGCCTTGGTCGTGCAGAAGGGGGAGAAAATTTTGTCGCGCAAATCGGCGGCAATCCCGCGGCCATTGTCGTGGACTGTCACCACAACGCCACTGGTATGACCACCGTCGCGAACCGGCTTTGCGGTGAGAGTAATCCTGGGCTTGAGCCGGCCATGGGTCGCCTCGGCGGCGTTAGCTACGAGATGGGCGAAGGCTTCGGCGAGCGCGGTTTCGTCACCGACGATGCGGGGCAAGTCGTCCGACAAGGTGGTTTCAATCGAGAAGCCGTTATGCACCGAGCGGGCCCGCACTATTTCGATCGCCTTCTTCATCGGGGCGCGCAGATCGAGGGGCTTGAAGTGCAGCTCGGGCGGATGGGCAAAATTATTGATCTGGGTGATGATGAGATCGAGGCGGTCGATTTCCTGGACCACGATTTCGTTAAAGTCGCGCCGGAAATCGGGGTCGTCGAAACGTTCCGGCAGGAGTTGGGCGAAGGTCTTGATCGCGACCAGCGGATTGCGCACTTCGTGCGACATACTTGCGGCCAGATCGGTCCAAAATGCGGCCCGATCCATCAATTCCTGTTTTTGGCGGAGCGATTCCTCCGGGGTCAGATCCTGGATGACGGCGACCGCGCCTAACGAATGTTGCTCGTAAGTGAGGCGGCGTGTTTGGACAGAAAGCGAGCGTCGGGAATGGCTGTCGACCCATTGCTGGGCGGAGATCGGGCCATTGTTCTCGAGTGTCTCGCGGAGGAGTGAAGCAATCCGGCTTCCGGCGTTTTCGATCGGTCGGCCCAGAACGTTGGCGGTGGCGATGCCGAGGATCGATTCGGCAGTTGGGTTGCACCAGCAGACGAGCCCGTCGTCGTCGCACGCGATGATTCCGGGCGGGATGTCGGTCAGGAGCGTTTCGGCGAGCGTTTTCTGCAACGCCGTCTCGTGGTTGAGACGGTCGTTTTCCAGGACACCGGAAACCTCGTCGGCGAGTTGCATGAGCATCTCGAGGGTCTGTTCATCAAACGGCTGGCCGGTCAGGTGATGTCCGAAAAAAAGCCAGCCACTAATCCCACCCCGGGCATGGAGCGGCACGATGACTTCCGCGCCGACGACGTCGAGCGCGCGCCGGAGCAGTTCGCGCTGCGCATAATCTTTCTGCTCGAGATGGGCGCGATAGACAAGGTGAGCGTGCACCTCAAACCAACGGAGCAGCGGATCGCTCTCGTCGTACTCCAGCTCGCAGGTCTCGGGCAAACAACGGAGGCCGGCGCGCATCCGGAATGTTTCGCCCGGTCGGTCCCGGCCAAAGATGCCCACTCGCGAGACGCGCGCTCTCCGAGCCAGATCCTCGACCACTCGCCTAACGAGAAGCTGGGAATCGTCCGGGCGCCGGAGACCCGGCTGAGCCGCCACCAGCGTCAGGGGCACCGGTCGAGATTCGGGCCTGACCGGCAGAGCGTGCTGGCTGGTCAGTGCTGGCGCCCGCACGGCATCGGCCCGGAACGCGCGGTTTTCCTCCAGGAGATGAAGATGATCGAGCGCCCGCCCGACCAGCGATTGAAAATGTCGGTGCTCCAGGTTCACATCCTCCGCCGCGTAGATACCGGATTGGGCCGCTTCGCGCAATGGTTCAGAACGCAAAGTTCCGAAAGCGATGATCAAGACATCCGGCCACTGCGCCTGCACCTGGGCGAGCAGATGGGCGCTTTTCTTCCCGCGCAGATCGAGCAGGAGCAGGGCGGGCCTACTTTGCTGAAGGACGGCCTCGAGCCGATCGGGCCGCGCCACGTGGCGAATCCGGGTCAGGCTGCGGAGATAGGCGTGCGCGCGCCTAACGAAATCGGAATCCTGTGCGTAAAGAATACACGCCGCGGGTAGGATCATGCTGCGGCCACTTCTTCTTGGAAGCGAACCAAGGGTAGCAGAATGTGGAAACTCGTCCCGCGGGCCAGTTCGCTCTCGACCTCGATCTGACCCCCGTGTTCCTGCACGATGCCGTGCACGACAGAGAGTCCGAGACCTGTCCCGTAGTCCTTGGTCGTAAAGAAGGGATCGAAGACGTGGGCCACATCCTCAGGTTTAATTCCGCTGCCGTCGTCTTCCACGCTCACGCGCAGGATCTCGCGAACCCCATTTGAGTCATCGGGCAGAGCGGTTGGCCAGGTCTCGGTCGTCCCGATTTCCGTCGCCACCGTCAAAGAGCCCCCAGGTTTCATTGCATCGAGCGCGTTAATGAAAAAGTTGAGGAAAACCTGTTCAATCTGGTCCGCATCGGCACGGATCGTATCCACTTCGGCCTGCCAGGAACGAGTCAATTTAATATCTTTTTGATAAAGCCGATGACCGACAAGGAGAAGCGCTTTTTCCAAAACCTCGTGCACGTGCATCGGCTTGAGGACTGGTTTAGCCGGCCGGGCAAAGCGGAGGAGTTGATTGACTAACGAATCGATCCGATCCACTTCGTGGCCGATGAGCGAGAAGAAGGTCTCGCGGAAGTCGGATTCCTGATAACGCTCCGGCAGGAGCTGGGCAAAGGTCTTGATCGAGACGAGCGGATTTTTGATTTCGTGAGCCATCCCGGCGGAGAGAGTGCCGAGGCTGGCGAGGCGATCGCTTCGCCGGATCTGCATCTCGAGGCGTTTGAGCGTGGTGATGTCGGTCAAGACCATGAGCGCTCCGAGCGGCTCGCCATCCTGACCATGGAAGATGGAACTACTGGCGCGCAGGATCGTATTTTTGTCCCCCGCGCGGAGGGAGATTTCACGATCTTGCTGGCGCTCGCCGCTCGTCAGCGTCTCGTTCAAAATATCGCGTAAAGCCTCCGGAAGATTGCTGATCTTGCGCGCGAGCAGCTCGGAAGCAGGCAAACTGGTGATCTCCTCGACCTCGCGGTTAAAAACCGTGATTAACCCGTTGCGGTCGGCCGCGACCACGCCGGTGGTGAGGTTTTGCAGCAGCGTCTCGTTGTAAATTTTCGCGTTTTGCACCTCGGTGAAAAGCTGGGCGTTCTCGATTGCTACCGCGAGCTGCCCGCAGAGAACCTGGAGCGCGCTTTGCTCGACCGTCCCGTAAATGCTGCCGGAACGGCGCGGGCCCAGGAGCATGACGCCGGCGAGCTGTTCGCGGGAGAAAATTCCCATCGCGACTGCGACGTGGAGCGACTTCATCTGGCGGCGGACACGCTCCAGTTCCGGGGTGGATCTGACGCGGTGCAATTCGTCGAGGATGATCGGCTCCTGTGTACGCTCGAGGTGGGCGATGATTGCCTGGTCGCGGTGCAGTTCCATCCGAGTCGTGCGCGAACTGGGTTGGACGGTAGGAAAACGTTGCGCGTAAAATTCCTGCTCCGGCAGGAGGAGAAAAACGCGTTCCGTATCGACCGCCTGGCCGATCGTTAGGCCAAAGCGTTCCAAGAGATCGGCCAGAGTCGTGACCGACCGCAGAATCGCGGCCGCCTGGTTCATCGTCGCCTGGAAATCGAGCCGGCGCGTCCCGACAAAGAGACGGTCGGCCAGGGTTTGGGAAACACCCCGCGCCGGCGCCATCGCGAAAGCGACCACGAGGGCAGCGAGGACATGAGCGACGGAGCGTCCTTCGGGGCCGAACATAGGAGTGAAAACAGAATAGCTGAGCCACCAGATGAGGGCATAAAGACCGATCAGATAGATCGCGAGGACGGCGTATGAAATCGCGCGTCTCATGAAGTATCCGACCTCGAGGATTTTTCGCGTCGCGATCCCGTAGGCGATTACGAGGCTCAGGATGATGAAACGGAAAGGCGCGAACCAAAGCGCTCGCGCCGGCCCGAGGAAATAATCGAGGATGAAGGCCAGGAGGAGAGCAAATACGACCGCTGCGACTGCCCCCATGAAGATAAAGGAAAGCTCTGCATGTTCGCCCCCCTTCGTATTCCGAATGTCGCGCCCATAACTGATGATGAGCGCACCGAAAGCGAGAGCGATGTAAGCCGCGTAGACATGGATCGCCGGCCCGTAGTCTGGGCTGGGTGCGATTTGCGGGTGCGCCGAGAGCACGGCTCCCTTCAGAAACCACTTCGTTTGGCAAAGGACGGTAATCCCCAGAGTCAGAAGCAGCCAGGTCTTGGAGTGCGCGAAAATTCCCTTCCAGCCGAGCTGCCGTTGCCGGACCGAAATGCGCAGAAGATTCAGGACAGCCAGGTAAACGGCGCCGGCCGCCGAAGCCTGCCGGATGGCGAACTCGGCAGCAGCCGGAGTAGAAGCGGTGAAGGCCAGGAAAAGGCTGCCGAGCCAGGCATCGATTGTTAGGGAAAGAAGCAGAAAGCATTGATTGGCCAGGCGATGACGATTGGCCTGAAAAACGGCGAGCCCCAGCGAGAACTGGAGGAGCATGGCCGCGAGAGTGGAGATGGTGGCGGGTGTCATAATGCCGCTAGGCAAGGTAACATCTGATCGCTTTTAGAACCGGTCGAGTCGGGCGTCTAGTCCAACCGTACTTTTTCCACAACCATGGAACTGTTTCCGCCTCCCAATCCGCGTACATTGATTAATGCGCAATTCAGTAGCGCCTTTCGCGCCTTTCGCGCGACAAAATCTAACTCGCATCCCGGCAATGGTACGTCGTGATTTGCGGTCGGCGGGATCAGCCCAGCCTGAAACGCAAGAGCACAGGAAATCAACTGCATGGGACCGGCCGCGGACAGTGGATTTCCCGTCACACCTTTGATCGAACTGACCGGCACCTGAGTGGCATGCGAGGAAAAAACGCGCCGGATCATGCGCACCTCGGACGCATCCAGCACGGGATGCCCCGGGCCATAGGAACAGATGTAGTCGATCTCCCGCACATCGCGGCCGGCATTTGCCATCGCCAATCGCATCGTCGCTTCCAGTCCGTCGAAAGGATCGTCCGGTTCGCTATCCATCTGCGCCGCGAAACCGGTGATTTCGAGATACAATTTCGCGCCTCGCGCCAGTGCATGATCGAGATTTTCCAAAATCAAAACGCCCGCTCCCTCGGAGATCACTCCCGAGTCACTACTCGCGTCATAGGGCCTGCTGGCCGCGCTCGGGTTGGCGTTGGCGAAAGAACTGAGGCCCGCGGAAGCGAGGCTTGCCATCGCCAGCGGGGTGACCGGTGCATCCGCGCCTCCGGCGATCGCAATTTCGACGTCCGTCGAGCGGATCATGGTGGCCGCCGAGGCGACCGCGTCGATTCCCGAATTGCAGGCGGACGAGATGGTGGAGGCTTGCGTTTGCACTCCGAGCTTTTGCGCGATGAGAAGAGCCGCGGCCTGCGGCTGGCAATTGCGTACCATGCCAGAGTTGATCCGGTGCGAGCCGCGTCCCTGCAGCTCACGCGCGCCGTTCTCGATCACGTCAAAAGCGCTCGAGCTGACCCCGATGCAGACTGGCAGGACCGAGTTTATCCGGTCGAGGCGTGGGTCGAAATGCGCGTCTCGTAAAGCCATCTGCGTGGCGGCGTAGGCGAACTGGGTGTGCCGCCCCATCCGCTTTGGCTTCCATTGCGCCGGCATGTGGTCGAGCGGATCGAAGCCCTTTACCTCCCCGGCGATGCGGCTCTTGAAACCTTCCGCGTCGAAAAGTGTGATCGGGCCGATGCCGCTTTCGCCTGCCGCCAGCGTCCGCCAAAATTCCCGCAGTCCAGTGCCGTTCGGGGCGATAACGCCCATCCCAGTTACGACTACCCGATTATTTTTAGCCATCTCCACACTCGTCCATCTGTGACAGTTTCCAGTCTGCCTTTGGATCTTCTCATGGGAACTGTGCCCATTGTTGCGGTTTGTCGACAAAGTGCAAGTTATTCACAATTTATCCCTTGCGTTCCCATGCGAATTACAGAAACATCGCCCTCAGAAGTGAGCCATTTGCGTCATTCTGCAGAATTTTTCGCCCGAAGGTACGTCCCTAGCTTCTAGCGATGGACGCGATGATAGCCAATACCGAACTCCCGCAAGTTCTCGTCATCGATGACGAAATGGGGCCTCGTGAGAGTTTGCGCATGCTCTTGAAGCCGAGCTATCAAGTGCATACGGCCGAGTCCGTCGAAAAAGGAATCAAGCTTCTGCACGAGAAGAAGCCAGACGCGATCGTCATGGACATCCGGATGCCGGGCATGACCGGCATTGATGGACTCCGCCTGATCCGCCAGATCGATCCGCATCTTTCCGTCATCATGCTGACCGGGTTCGGCGCTCTCGAGACCGCCAAAGAGGCGCTTCGACTTGGCGCGAACGACTATATCAGCAAGCCTTTTGATGCCCGCGAAATGCGCGAAGTGATCGGGCGTAACGTCGAGCGCACTCGGCTCCATCGCACGAGTGAAAACGCAGCCGACGAGATCAAGGAATTGAATAACCGGCTCCTTCAGGAATTGGCCCAGAAGGAACGGCTCGCTTCTCTCGGCCAGGCCTCGGCGGAGTTTGTGCACGACATTGGCAATCCCCTCACGATCGTTTGGGGTTACGTCCAGCTCCTGGCCAAAAAACTCGAGGACTCCGAGAAAACCGACGATCCGAATGCGACCAGCAACAACAAGGAACTGGAGATCATCGAGCAAAACGTCCGCCTTTGCCGCGATCTGCTCACCATGTGGCAGAGTTACGGCAGCGTCGAAGCGGCCCCGCACAAGCCAATCTCCGTCGCGGAAATTGTGCGCGAAGTGGTCGCAAGCGTCGGCGCCATGGCCAAAGAGACCCCGGTCGAACTAAAAGCCGACGTGACCGACGATCCCTGTTCCTTGAAGGGCGACGCGGTTCAGATCACACGCGCGATACAAAACGTCATTATCAACGCTATCCAGGCGTCAGGCGAAAGCAAAGGGACGGTCGAAGTCAGTTGTATCCGCAGGGATTTCTACGTCGACGTGCGCGTCGCCGACACCGGTCACGGCATCAGCTCAGAGCAAATCTCTAAAATTTTCGATCCCTACTTCACGACCAAGCAGGGCAAGAGCGGCACCGGGCTCGGCCTTTATATTACCAAAAAAGTTGTCGAAGATCACAGCGGCTCGATCAAAGTCGACAGCATGCCGGGAGTCGGAACAACGATCACGATCCGGCTGCCGTTAGCCGGCAGTTAGGCGCGTTCTCGCCGGATCGTTAGGCGATTCTTTCGGGCTGTTCTTGCCGGCATTAATTATTGCCACCCGCCGCGCATCTGTTTTCTTCAGGCGTGCCCCGCTCCGGTTATCGCATCGCGCCCATTTTTTTGATCCGCATGGCCGGGGTGCCATTCGAAAGTATGGAAAAACTGGCGACCGTCGAGACTGCTCAGGCTGCCCGCGAAATGATCGCCGGCGAGGATGAATTTTCGCGCACGAAAGCGCGAGTGGAAGAGCTGCTCGGCTCGCGCAAACACAATCTCTCCAAGGAGCAGTTCCGCGCCTGGCGTAAAGCGGTTCGGCTCGGGATCATGCCGGCGGCTGCAGACCCGCCGACGAGCGCGTTTGTCGATTGCTGGCAAAGCGCGGCCGATTTTGCGCAAACGGAGGCGTCGTTAGGTGAATCGCTCGCCCACGAACTGGAGACCGCTCGCGAAGCCTTGATGGAAGCCGCGCGACGCTGTCTCCCGCGCTATCTCGTTTTTGCCGCCTCCGGCATCCGCGATCTTCTCGGCGAGGAATCGAACGATCCGCTCCCTCCGCGAAACAAAAGCCTGCGCGCGAGAGAACGGCATCTCCTTCTTTATCTGCAACGGATCTGCGTAAAGAACGATACCTTAAGCGAATTTGGACCCCACGGCTGGGGCAGGATCGAGGCCGGACTGAAGTCGATCCAGCTTCTGCCCCAGGCTGGGATCGCACGACGCGAGGTCTTTCTCGAACGCTGGACCGCGCATGGCGTCGCGGCCGCGATCAACTCCGATCCCCTAACGAAAGAGGAGCTGGCCCCTCGACTCCATCCGGCCGGTCGGCTGGAGAGCGACGGATTTATCAACACCGAGACCGGAGAAAAGATTCCGCTTGATCTGGAGGAGCGTGCGCTTCTCGAACGCTGTGACGGAACAACGCCGGCTTATTCGTTAGGGATGGATCCAGATACTCTCGCCGGATTTGCCAGTCAGAATCTGATTCGCTGGGAAATGGAAGTTCCAGCGATCGAACCCCATGCTTTTGAAATCCTGTTCGCTGAGATCACCGGCTGGCGTGTTGGGCCTGTCCGCGAGCGCTGGCTCGCTGCTCTCCAGCCGCTCACCGAGGCAGCTGCGGAATTTGCCCGGGTACCCGAGCCCGCTTCCCGACTCGCGCTTATTGAGGAAGCAGCCACGCGGCTCGAGACGCTCGGAGCGCACAAAACCGCCAACCGCTTCCTTTATTCCGCAACCAACCCGATTGGCGAAGAATGTTTTCGCGAAACCGGTTTTGTGATCAGTGAAAATCTGATCAACGAAGTGGCGGACGAAGCCGCTCTCTGGATCGACCTCTGGCGTGATAACTATGCTTATGTCGCGAGTCGTGTTTCCGCTGGCCTGCGCAATCTGCTCCAACAGGCGCCACTCCAGGATGGCGCGATTGCGCTCCCCGCCTTCCTCCGCCATTGCGCTCAACTGCAGATGCCGATCACCGGTCCGGGCATGATCAGTTTTGCGCACATTGCCTTTCACGAGGTCAGAGCCGCTTTTGCCGAGCGGCTCGAGCCCCACGCTGGGAAGGCGGAATACGAATTAACGGCCGAGGATTGTCATTTCGTTAGGCACGAGTTTGAGTACGAGCGCTTCGACGAATACACTTATCCTTCAGCCGATCTCCAACTGGGCTCGGCTTCGATCGAAGCCGTCGAAGCCGGTGACTACCAATGGGTCCTGGCTGAATTGCATCCCTCGGTCGCGTTGCTGCACCACGGTTTTTATTGGTCCTGCCCGGACAAGGAAAAATTGAGCGATGCCCTGCGCCGTTCGGTTTTCGGCCGCCCCAATTTTCACTTCGGCTACTTCGCGGTCGACTTTACCGCCACTACCGCGGTGCGCTTTTTCGACGCCCTGCCGGATCTCACCTACTTCGTCGCGTCCCAACGCGGTCACGCCGGGTGGCGGACGGTCGCGCCCGCGGAATGCGACGTTTTCATCCAGCCAGAAAATGGCGATGTCGGTCTGCGCCGGCGCGGTTCACACGAATATCTCGGCTCCTTCGCGCGTGCCTGGACGATTCCGCTCGGTTTCCATCCCTTCAGCTTTTCGTTAGGCGAGCATACCCCGCGTTTGCGCTGCGGGAAAGTCGTCGTGCAGCGTCGCTCCTGGACGATCAGTCTCGAGGAATTGGGTACAGGCAATTTCACCGGCATCTCCCGCGATCTCATCCTGGCGGTCGAGCGCCTCCGGGCTGTGCGGGAGCTGCCGCGTTACGTTTTCATCCGACCGACCGAACAAGCGTTACGACGGAGTGGGGTCGAGGGGCGCGACAAGGATACGAAGCCTGTCTTTCTCGACTTGGAGAGCTATTTGTTTCTTGAGATTTTGCATCGCTGGCTAACGAAAGCCGGCGAACTCGAAGTCACAGAAATGCTGCCCGCACCCGATCAATTACTTTGGCGTGAGCCCGACGGCCGACGCACCTTTGAGCTTCGGACCCAGATCATCCCGCGATGAAAGTCATCGCGATCGCCAACCAGAAAGGCGGAGTGGGAAAGACGACCACCGCCGTCAATCTCGCGGCCGCGCTCGCGGAAAAGAAAGAGCGCATTCTGTTGATCGACCTCGATCCGCAGGGCAACGCGACCAGTTCCTTCGGTCTCCAGAGTCTGGAGGGGCAAAGCCTTTACGGGGCATTGTTAGGCGACGATCCGGTCACGGAAAAAGTTTTGCCGACCCGGCTCGAGCAGCTTTTCATCATTCCGGCGGATCTCGACCTGGCCGGCGCGGAAATCGAGATCGCGCGGATGGACGACCATCTCACGCGGCTCGCGCAAGCGCTCAAGATCCTGCGCGAGGACGAGACCTTCGATTTTGTGCTGCTCGATTGTCCGCCGTCGTTAGGCATTCTCATGAGCAACGCGCTCGCCGCCGCGGACGAACTCCTAACCCCGATCCAGTGCGAATATTTTGCCCTCGAAGGCCTGGTCAAGATCGTCAGGTTGATCGAGCAGGTGCGCAACTCCGGGGCCAACAACAGGCTCGAACTGGGCGGCATCCTGATGACGATGTTCGATGGCCGGACCAACCTGAGCGCACAAGTCGTGGCGGAGGTGCGGGAACATTTTGGCTCGCGGGTTTACGAGACGGTTATCCCGCGCACGGTGCGTTTGAGCGAAGCCCCGAGCTTCGGAAAGTGCATCCTCGAGCACGATGCGAACGGCAACGGCGCGAAAGCCTACCGCGCGCTGGCGGCTGAATTCCTTCGCCGTCACGAACCGCCCCGGGTGCAGGAAAACACCTGAGCCGGGAAGCCGCGGAAAACGGTTTCCTTTTCGAGCCGCATCCCGTTTTTTTCCGTCACCCGGCGGGAGGCGCGATTATCGGGATGGATAAGCGAGATGACTCGCTCCAGCTTTAGAACATCGAAGGCATAGGCGCGCACCGCCCGGGCCGCTTCCGTCGCCAGACCGAGATTCCAATAATCGGGATGAAGTCGATACCCGATCTCGATTTCATCCACGTCATCGACCACCTGGCGGAAAAATCCGCAATATCCAATGAGGCGATTTTCCTCCCTGAGTACGACCGCAAACTGGCTCGGCAATCCTTCCTGGGCGGGCGCGATCACGCGATCGAAGAGGAAACTGGCGGTTTGTTCCCGCGTGAAAACACCGCTCGAAAAGCGCATGAAATCCGGATTTGCCATCAGCTCGGAGAGCAGATCGAGATCGCCGCTTTCGAAATGACGCAAGACGAGGCGCGGAGTCTGGATTACGGCATCCATCTGAAGAACAGAACGGATTTAGCAGAAACAATATCTGCGCGCGAGTGACGATTCCGATTCCGAAGTCAGGCAATCGCGCCTTGTCATGACGGTGCCCCCCCCTCCTTCGGCAGCCCAACTGAGGAATCGTGCCGCCGCGAGAACGCGCTTCTCGTCAACAATCTGGGGACATCGCTTCAGGCCTCTGCCGAAAAGGGAGTCCGACCGTGGCTAACGAGTTGTTTATTTGGGCGAGGCGCTGGGGACGGCGACGTCCGGGCTCTCTTATTTCTGCGCGTTGGGCATTGGTTTCGTTCGGGCTGGCGTGGCTGTCTTGGGACCGAGCTTCACGCTTTTGGCTTCGAGCGAGCCGCCCTCTTTTTTCCAATAGGAACCGCGCACCTGCTCGTCGGCCGCGATATCCGCCATGGTCGCTGCCGCGTCGTTCTTCGTAATCTTGATTTCATCGGTCACTTTGATCGTGTGCTTGCCGACGGTGAAGGTTTTGGCGCTGGCATCGACCGACGTGATCTTGCCGCGATAGGAGGTGGGCCGGGCAGGTTTATCGCTCGCCGCGGCGCTGGCCGCGGGCGAAGCGCTCGCTTCCGGGGCGGGAGATTTCTTGCCCTTGGCGAACGCTGGGGAAACGCACAGGGCGCAGGCCGCGAGGCAGGCGGCAGTGATGAATGGGATTCTTGCTTTCATGATGATTTTTTGGTTGGGGCAGATCGGTCCGCGCGATTTTCGACAGGGGTGGCCTGCGATTCAGGCAGCGGTTAGCCGGGCCCGGTTCGTTATGCAATCCAAATCGCAGAGCTGTTTTCGATCTTGCCGCGGCGGCCCGGCGCGCTTTAGCTTGCCGCGCGATGTCCGACCCGGAACGCTACGCCCAGCTCCGCACGACGGCGAAGATTCGCGAGCGCCCGCTTTTCACCCACCCGCGTACTTTCAGTGAATTGGAATTGCAGGCGCGCTGGTTCGCGGGCGACTTCGGGAAAATCGTCACCGGCACAGCGGGAGAGGCGATCGAGATTGTGCAATTCGGAACTTGGAACCGCGAGGCCGGTCCGGATTTTTCCGATGCCGCGATCCGGCTCAAGGGCAGAGGGATTTTGCGCGGCAGCATCGAGTGTGATCTCACTGATCAGAGCTGGGAAGCGCACGGGCACGCGACTAATCCGGCATTTGATGACACCGTTTTGCATGTTTTCGTGGAGTCGGGCGGACGTGACTTTTTCACTCGCACGACCGGCCATCGGGAGGTGCCGCAGGTGCGGGTCGATCCGACGACGCTGCCAACTGCGCACTCGCTCAATCTTCCGCTCGCGCGTCCGGGGCGATGTCATGCGCCGCTGCGCGGTCAGCCGGAGGAAAAAATCCGAAACATTCTGGAAGCGGCGGCGCAGTTTCGCCTCCAGCGCAAAACGCAGCGACTGCAGCGGCTGAGAGAGCTGCACGGGAGCGATGAAGCGCTTTACCAGGAGCTGGCCGCGACTCTCGGCTACAAGCAAAATAAACTGCCTTTCACTCTCCTCGCGCAACGGATGCCGGAGAAAATCCTGCGGCAGCGGCCTAACGAGATCGAAGCGGTCCTCTTCGGTCTGGCCGGTTTCCTGGCCGCGCCTGATCTGGCGAAATATGCGCGCGGGGCCCGGCAATACCTGCGCCTGCTTTGGGAGCAGTGGTGGCCGCGGCGAGCGGAGCTGGAGCGGCTCATTCTTCCGCCGCGCACCTGGCGCTTGAGCGGGACGCGTCCGCTCAATCACCCGCAGCGCCGCCTCGCCGCGCTTGCCGGAATCGTGGCCGGTTGGCCGAAATTTATCCGATCGTTAGGCAAGGAGGATCTTCTCCCGGCGCGACAGTTTTTTCTCGAGCTGGCTCATCCCTTTTGGAATTTCCACTACACCCTCACCTCGGACGCGGCAGCGGCGGAGTTGGCGCTCGTGGGCGAGACTCGGATTACGGAAATCCTGGCCAACGTCATCCTGCCCTGGCGGCAGTTGGAGGAGCGGGCGGTCTGGCCGGATTTCGCTCGATTGCCTGCTCGCCTAACGAACCGGCGAGTCGAGACGGGGGCGGCCCGGCTCTTTGGGGACGACCCGCGCCGGCCGAGCTTTTTGCGGACGGTGGCGCAGCAGCAGGGGCTGCTGCAAATCTACGAAGACTTCTGCTTGCAAGACGAGTCCGACTGCGCGCAATGTCCCTTCCCCGAGCAGATGCAAAAATGGACCTGACGAAACAGCCGGCAGCGCGCGAGGCCTTTACGCTGATTGAGTTGCTGGTCGTCATCACCGTCATCGCGATTCTGATGGCGCTTCTTTTTCCCGCCTTCAAAGGCATGCAGGACCAGGCGAAACGAACGCAAGCGAAGAACGATGTGACCCAGATTGTGACGGCGGTGAACGCCTATTACACCGAGTATGGGAAGATGCCGGTAGATGATACCAGGCAGGGAGTCGATACCCTTGTCGGCGACCCCGGCGGCACTTATGACAATGCTTTTGTCTTCAACATCCTGCGTGCGATCGACGACATGAATTGGAACATAGGCAATAAGTACAACCCGAAGCAGGTTAACTTTTTCAACGGTGCGGATGCGAAAAGTGCGACCACTCCGCGTTCGGGGTTCGCGACCCAGGATGTGACGGTGAATGGGATTGCAATCAAGAAGAGCGCTTTGCTCGATCCTTGGGGCGGTGAGTATTTAGTGAGCGTCGATAGCGATTACGATAACTGGACGCAGCAATTTTTTTCCTATACCGACCTGAGCTACACGACCAAGACCGGCGGAGCAGGTGACTGGCCGGCGGTGCAAGCGACCGCTACGGCGTCGAGTTGGGGAAAGGACACCAAATTTGGAAACAACGGGGACTCAAAATTCAAAGACTCCGACGACGTGATCTCTTGGCAGTGACGTCTTCTTTGTTTTTGACTATTCTCTCGTCCCCGACCACCATTTCTTTCTCTCCCACGCGGGTGTAGTTCAATGGTAGAACGGCAGGTTCCCAATCTGCATACGAGGGTTCGATTCCCTTCACCCGCTCGCCCGTCCTTCGATGCAGATGCTTTCTGAACCGGCGGCGGACCGATCTCTCTTCGCCAGTTTTCTTTGAGAAGGCCTTCCGGCGTCCAATTTTCGTATCCATATGTAGATGTCCGACGAACTCGATCAGACGGCTCGGGATCCCTTGGGCGATCCTCTCGATCAGAGCCACATCTTTGGAAGCGTGGAAACGCGCCGGAGATTTTTAAAGAAAGTCGCGGGCACCAGTGCTGCGCTTACTCTTGGCCCACACCTCCTCGGCTTGTCCGATTTGGAGGCGGCAACCCCGGCCACCGCAAACGATCCAAACAGGATGGTAGACGTCCAGCTCAAGATAAACGGCGCGCTTCACAAACTGCGTCTCGATCCGCGCACCACCCTGCTCGATTTGCTCCGCGAGAATCTGCAGCTCACAGGTTCGAAAAAAGGGTGCGATCACGGGCAATGCGGCGCCTGCACGGTTTTGATCAATGGGCGGCGGGTCAATTCCTGTCTCACCCTCGCGGTTACTCTGGAAGGCGATGAGGTCACGACGATCGAAGGGCTGGCCGGCTCTGGGCAGCTCCATCCGATGCAGGCCGCCTTTGTCGAGCACGACGGTTTTCAATGCGGTTATTGCACCTCCGGCCAGATTTGCTCGGCTGTCGCCTGCGTGCATGAAGGGCACGCGAAAGATGACGACCAGATCCGAGTCTGGATGAGTGGCAATCTCTGCCGCTGCGGCGCCTATCCCAACATCGTCGACGCGATCAGGGAGGCCCGCGACAAGATGGGAGGCGCGGCGTGAATCCTTTCAGCTACTCGCGGGCGAGGGATTGGCAGAGCGCCGTCCACGACATCGCGGCCGCCCCGCAGGCCAAGTTTCTCGGGGGCGGGACGAACCTGGTCGACCTCATGAAGATGGGCGTCGAAAAACCGGACCGTCTGATCGACATCAACCGTCTCCCGCTTGCCCGAGTGGAGGAATTGCCTGACGACGCCGGGATTCGCATCGGCGCCCTCGTGCGGAACTCCGACCTGGCGGAGCATGCGCTCGTCACCTCGCGTTACCCGATGTTGAGCGAGGCGCTCCTTTCCGGCGCCAGCCCGCAACTGCGCAACCTCGCGACCACTGCCGGCAACCTGATGCAGCGCACCCGCTGCTATTATTTCTACGATCCGGCCTTCCCGATGTGCAACAAGCGCGTGCCCGGGAGCGGTTGCGGCGCCCTCGAGGGCTACAACCGCGTTCATGCCATCCTCGGCCAAAGCGACAAGTGCATCGCGACCCATCCGAGCGACATGTGCGTCGCGCTGGCCGCGCTCGAGGCCGTTGTGCGGGTGCAGGGGCCGAACGGCGAGCGCACCATACCGATCGGCGACTTCCATCGGTTGCCGGGGGATACCCCGCAGATCGAGACCACTCTCCAGCCTAACGAACTCATCACCTCGGTCGATCTCCCGACGCTCCCGTTCGCGGTCCGCTCGCACTATCTGAAAGTGCGTGACCGCGCCCAGTACGCCTTCGCTCTCGTTAGCGTCGGCGCCGCCCTCGAGCTCGAGAACGGAATGATCAAATCCGTCCGGCTCGCTCTGGGCGGCGTGGCGCACACGCCATGGCGGGCGAGGAAGGCGGAACAGATCCTGGTCGGGAAGAAGGCGAACGCCGACACCTTTCGCGCCGCGGCCGAAGCGGAGCTCGCCGCTGCCAAAGGCTACAAATACAACAGCTTTAAAATCGAGCTGGCGAAACGCGCCATCAGCCAGGCGCTTACTACCGTAGCAAAGATGGCGTGAACCGAATGGCACGCTACGCAATGACTAAATTTCGAATGACGAAGGCCGACTCATTGACGAAGTCCGAAGCCCGAAAAGAGCGCGTCCCATTGGTCCTTGGTCATTTGGTCAATCCTTCGTCATTAGTCGTTTGTCATTCGTCATTTCCTTAAGATGGCTAGCGCAAATATTCTCGGACCAGCCCGCAGCCGCGTCGACGGACCGCTCAAGGTTTCCGGCGGCGCCAAGTATGCGGTCGAGTTCCGGCTCGCCAAGTGTGCCTACGCCTGGCCGGTCATGAGCAATATCGCCGCCGGAAAAATCACTGCGATCGACGAGAAGGCGGCCCGCTCCGCGCCCGGCGTCCTCACCATCCTGACGCATCAGAACGCTCCGAAGTTGCAACTCGGCAAGGAGGGCCGCGACGAGGATGTCATGAGCTATGGCATCCGCAACGAAGATCGCGTGCCGCTTTCGGACGATCAGGTTTACTACGCCGGCCAGTATGTCGCCCTGGTCGTAGCGGAGACGCTTCCGCAGGCGACTTACGCCGCGTCGTTAGTCCGGGTCAGCTATGCGCAGGAGACGCCCATGCTCACGGTGCAGGAAGCGAGCCAGGCGAAAAAACCGAAGAAGAAGCAGGACGAAAGCATCCAATTGCGCAAGGGCGACGTTGAGCCCGCGCTCGGGAATCGGAATCTCAAGCGGGTCCGCGAGACGTATGTCACCCCAACTGAGACGCACAACCCGATCGAGCCCTCCGGCACGATCGCGGCCTGGGAAGCTGAAGATAAACTGATCGTCTGGGACGCGACCCAATTCGTTAAAGGCGTGCAGAGCATCCTCGCCCTCAGCTACGAGTTGCCGATCGAAAACGTGCGTGTCATTTGTCCGTTCGTCGGTGGCGCCTTCGGCTGCAAAGGCGCCCTTTGGCCGCACGTCCTTCTCGCCACGATGGCGGCCAAAGTGGCGCGGGTGCCGGTCCAGTTCAGCCTCCCGCGCAAGGCGATGTTCACCGGGACGGGACATCGAACGCCCACCTACCAGACGATTTCACTCGCCGCCACCTCGAACGGGAAGCTGCAGGCGATCAAGCACGTGACCAACACCCTCACTTCGCCGGTTGGCGATTACGTGGAAGCCTGCGGCGCGCGTTCGACCGGCGTCATGTACGCGAGCGAAACAATCCAGGTGGAAGAGACAATTTTTCCGGTCAACGTCGCCACGCCGACTTTCATGCGCGGGCCCGGTGAATGTCCCGGCACCTACGCCCTGGAGTGCGCCCTCGACGAACTGTCCTACCTCCTGCAAATGGATCCGGTCGAACTGCGGCTGGCCAATTACGCAGCCAATCATCCGATTAAAGACGTCCCCTTCAGCGCCAAACATCTGAAGGAAGCCTACCAGCTCGGCGCGGAGAAATTCGGCTGGTCAAAACGCAATTATCAGGCCGGACAAATGCGCGACGGAGATCTGCTTGTCGGCTGGGGGATGGCGACCGCCACCTATCCGGCGCACAGCATGGAGGCGGCGGCCAAGGCGATCCTGCACGGTGACGGGAGCGTGACGATGCAATGCGCGACCCACGATCTCGGCACCGGCGCCTACACCACTTTCACCCAGATCTCGTCCGAAGAGCTCGGTGTGCCGTTCGAAAAAGTAAAGTTTGAGCTCGGCAAATCGGATTATCCATTTGGCCCGGTGGCGGGCGGTTCCAATTCCACCGCTACGGTCGGGACAGCGATTCACCGGGTCGCTCGTCGCCTGCACAAAGCGCTCGCCGAGCTTGCGGTCAAGGACGCCAAATCGCCGCTCCATGGGGCCGACGTGAAGGAGATCACGATGGTCGTCCCGGGCCGGATTGGATTGAGAAAGGATCCGGCCAAATCCGACAGCTATACCGAGATCCTGAAACGCGCGGGAAAAAATTCGCTCGAAGTGGAGAGCGAGATGAAGGAATTGAAGGAAAACGAGGAGCTCGCTTTTCAATCCTGGGGCGCCCACTTCTGCGAAGTCAAAATCGATCCCCTTCTTCCGCGGGTCCAGGTGACGCGGGTGGTGAGCGTGATGAATTGCGGACGGATCGTGACCTCCAAAACGGCCCGGAGCCAGATTCTCGGCGGGGTCGTGATGGGCATCGGGATGGCGTTGCTCGAAGAGACCGTTTACGATCCGAAGACAGGCATGCCGGTGAACGCGAATCTGGCCGAGTATCACGTCCCGACAAACGCGGATATTCCGCAGATTGACGTGCATTTTGTCGGCGAACCGGATTTTGATTTTAACCCGATCGGGGCCCGCGGGATGGGCGAGATCGGGATCACCGGGATGGCAGCCGCGATCGCAAACGCGGTCTATCACGCGACCGGGAAACGGATTCGTGAGTTGCCGATCACGCCGGACAAGCTGATCTAAGGGACGATGGATGCGGCTGAATCTATCCGGGGAGCGCACGCGCCTCGCGTGCTGGTTTCGGCGCCCTCGCCGAAACGAAGTTCCCCCCGAGCATCGAATGTTTTGAAAGTTCGCGATGGCGAGGCGCCATCGCCAGCACGCAAGGCGCGTGCGCTCCCCAGACCAGGCGCGCGATAATGAAAGAGATTAGCGAGATCATCACGACGTTCGAGCGCCGACGCGGCGAGCCGCTCGTTCTCGCCACACTTGTTAGGGCGCGCGGCTCCAGTTATCGCCGTCCAGGGGCGCGCCTGCTTATTACGAGGGACGGCCGGACTGTCGGCGCCTTGAGCGGGGGCTGCCTGGAAGAAGAAATAGCGGTTCGCGCGCAGGAAGTTTTCGCCACTGGCCGGCCGCTCCTGCTCAATTTCGACACCCGGCTGCGTTACGGCTGCAACGGCGCAATCGAGGTGCTGATCGAAAAGGCGGAGGCCGCCTTGCTCGAGCAATTGGCGGCCGCTCAAGCCAGCCGGCGCGAATCCCTGGTCGCGACGATTTTTGAAAACAGCGCGTCGTTAGGCAGCCGTCTTATTTTGCACCCTGAAGAAGCGCCGGCGGGTGCTTTTTTGCAAACGATCCCGCCGCCGCTCCGCCTCATCCTGATCGGAGAAGGGCGCGACAGCCCCGCGCTGCGCGACCTGGCCGGGGTCCTCGGTTGGGAAACGCTCGAGACGAATGAAGCGTCGGCTTTGCCTAACGATCTCGATGAATGGACCGCGGTGGTGGTGAAAACGCACAACTACGGGCGCGACTATGCGGCGCTCGAGAAGCTGCTCCCGCTCGGCTTGCGCTACGTCGCCTTGCTCGGTCCGCGTCTCCGGCGCGATCAACTCCTCCACACTCTGCTCGAGAGCGGTCTCGAAGTTCGCTCGCAATTATTTTCGCCCGCCGGCCTCGATCTCGGCGCGGAATCGCCCGAAGAAATCGCGCTCGCCATCGTCGCGGAAATCCAGACCATCTTTGCGGAAGCGAGCGCCGAGTCGTTGCGCCAATGGAAGCACCCCATCCATCCGCCGGTCGGCGCCCCGCTCGTCGCGCCGGTGTGAAGATCGGCGCCATCGTTCTCGCCGCCGGTTCCTCCTCGCGACTTGGACAGTCGAAGCAACTTCTGGTTTATCGCGGTCAGTCTCTCGTTAGGCGAAGCGCGCAGGCAGCGCTCAACGCCGGTTGCGCGCCGGTCGTGATCGTCCTCGGTGCGGAAAGCGACCGAATCGCGGACGAACTGCGCGACCTGCCGGTCACGATCTTGATCAATGAGAACTGGGCACGCGGCCAGGGTAACTCCCTCCGCGCGGGGGTAAGAGCCGCGGAAGATTGTGACGCGCTGGTCATCCTGCTCTGCGACCAACCGCAGACGGACGCGGCGCTTCTCCGGCGCCTGATTGACACCCACCTCAGCAGCGGGCAACCAATGGTCGCGTCCGCCTATGCGGGCACGCTCGGCGTCCCGGCGCTCTTTGCGTGTTCCTGCTTCAAACAGCTACTTTCGTTAGGCGACGACGCCGGGGCGAAAGCGCTTCTCCGAACTCGGCCCGGCGAGGTCGCGTCGGTTGCGTTCCCAGAAGGAGCGCTCGACGTCGACATGCCTGAGGATCTCCGGTCGCTGGGCGATTGACTTCTCCGGATCGGTTAGGGAGCGGCCGCGAGAGCGTAAAAGTCGACGGGCGCAACGCTGGCGCCGTCTTCAAAGCCACCCCCGTTTTGTCGTGTCAGCGGCCGGCGCCAGCGTCTGCAAAATGGCGGACTCCAGATCATCGGCGAGGCGGAGACCGACGGCGCAATCAAGTGCGCGCGATCGTGGCGGCTTTGGATCGTGCGCATTGACCGGCAATTTTTTCGGTCTGCCACAATCGATTCGCTCGCCCGTGATAATAAGATTGACTTCCACCTGGGCCCGCCGACAAAGGGCCCAATAATCGTTTCCGAAATACTTATGAAAAACCTCGCCCACTACCTTGCCTGCCTTTCCCTCCTTGCCCTTGTTAACAGTCCATTATCCAGTCTCGCCGCCGCGGCAAAACCAGCAGCCTCTAAGACCAAACCTGCCATTGCAGCGAAACCGAAGGCCCAAGCCAAAAAGACTACCGGTAAAAAAGCGACCGCCGCCGACCTGGTCGCTGCCGCAAAAAAAGCTAACGCCGCGATGATTAAGAACGCTCGGGTCGACAAGGGGCTCGATCCGAAAGTGGCGAAGAACAAACCGTTTTACACCGCGGCAAAAAAAGTCTCCACCCAGCTTGATCGCGCCGAAAAGGGACTCGCGGCCAGGAACAACGATTTCTTCGACGCCGTCAGCGGCGCCCGCTCAGCCCAGGAGCAATTGAAGGTGGCATGGGGGTTGACCGATTCCAAGAACGCGAAAGTGGCCGCCGATGCGCGGGCGCTGGGGAATGCCCTCGACCTGCTGCGCCGCGATTATTCGAAGGAAGCCGCGCGCAAAAAGAAAGGTGGCGAACTCACCGCCAAGGAAAAAGCGGAATTCGGCAAGATCCAGGCCCACCAAAAAGAGCTGCTAGCCAAGATCAAAACGTTGCAAGCCAAATCGACCAAAGACAAGGCGCTCCAGCGCGGCCTCGCGAAAATGGAAAAGGAGTCCCGGCGGATCGCCAACGCCAAAATGGATCTGGCCGATTATCTCGCCGCCCTCTATCTCCTCGATGAGCTCGAAGGCCAGCTCTACGGCTACGATTACTACATCGACCCGGCCTGGCGCCGCGATTGGATCGTGGTCGATACCTACGTCGGCTACTACACCCCCATTTATGCCAATGTCTGGACCGACTACGGCTACGATTGGGACTACGTCACGACGCCGGTCGACATCTACGTGGATGACAACGTTTACGTGGACGACCCGCTTTCACCTGCCGAAGTCGATGCCCAGGAAGACTTCGTCGATAACGGCGACTTCGATATGTCCCCGGCCGAAGCGGCGGATGTAGCCGCGGATGACGCGGATGACGACGCGCAAGCAGATGCTGGCGACGCAGCCGACAATGCCCAGGCCGTTGCAGATGACGGCGGGGAACCCGCGAGCATGGACGACGCAGATGACGACAGTGACGGCGATATGAATGATGGCGACGCCGACGACGACAACAGTGGCGACGTGGACGACGGCGGCGACGACAGCGGGGGAAACATGGACGACGGTGGCGGCGACGATGACGGTGGCGACGCCGACGATGGTGGTGGAGATGACAGCGGCGCCGACGATGGCGACGAATAAGCCCAGCCCCGGGGTCTTCCGGCCGACCAAGTCATTTAGCCCAAACCAAAGATCCGAACGAGCTGCTGCTTGCCCTTCAGCTTTCGTTCGCCGAGATCGATGAGCGTTTCGCTCCGCGGCAAGTGTTCGCGGAAATCGGCGGTGAGCAGGACCTGCTGGTTGAATTTCTGCAGGGCGGATTCGCGACGGGAAAGCAGATCCCGGCAAAAACCAAAGCGTTTGCCGAACCCTAGTTTGTTCTCTCCCCGTCGGTTTGCGCCGTTGTCGTAGTGCCCGACCCGAGATTGTAAACTTCGACCAAAGCGATACCGGTCGTTTCGTTCTTGCCCCGCACAATGGCGGTGTAAGGAGCGGGCAGGAGCGTTTGCAGGATGGCCGACTCGGCGTCGTCGGCAGGCGCGATCATGGTGGCTATGAT
The DNA here is from genome assembly GCA_963819975.1 of uncultured Verrucomicrobiae bacterium. Taxonomy (GTDB): domain Bacteria; phylum Verrucomicrobiota; class Verrucomicrobiia; order Chthoniobacterales; family UBA10450; genus Palsa-1392. Next base: position 689,271 of record CAWFYE010000007.1, read on the forward strand.
TTCGGCTTCCTGGGTATCGCGCCAATCGTCGTTTGAGGCCAGGAGCGTGCCGTTGCCGTCAAACAAGTCCAAAGTTGGGTCGGCCAGTTTTCCCGCCAGCGGGAGCGAGGGACCGATCGCTCGCACCAGCACCTCCTCTGGAGAAGGTCCGAGCAGGATAAAACCGCCGATCATCACGTCGTCGCCCGTCTCGACCAGTCCGCGGGTGGAGATGTTGGCCAATTCGGAGTCGGCCTCGCTATCCAGATCATAGGCCTCGACCAACCCGATGCCGGTGGTGCTGTTTACCCCGCGCACAATCGCGGTATAGAGACCGGGATCCAGACTCTGGAGAATGGCCGACTCGAAATCGTTGCTCGGCGGGATGGTGCTGTCGATTATCTCCTGCTTGTTTGACGCATCCATCCAGTTGTCGTTGCTGGCGATTAATGTTCCTGAGCCGTCATGCAATTCGAGGGTCGGGTCGGCCAACAACCCCGGGAGCGGCAGCGACGGTCCGAGGGCGCGGATGATCACTTTTTTCGGTTGCGTGCCGGTGACAATGAAACCACCAATGAGAACGTTATCGCCCGTCTCGACCCGCAGCCGGGTGGAGATATTGCCCAGGATAGTCGGAGGCGGATCACCCTCCAGTCTCATGATCCCGAACGACCGAACGGAAAGTCCGGCGGTCACGGCTCGACCGCTTGCGTCGAGCGTGATCGCAGCCGGGATATCCCAGCCGCCGCCACTCAGATCCACGGCCGCGACGCCGTTGTCGCCATACGAATCGTCGCGCGTGCCGTCGCTCTTGTAGCGCACCACGAGAAAATCAAACGTGGGCCCGCCGCTGACAGAACCACTGGTGACGAGGATTTTACCGTTCCGCTGCACCGCCAGCGCCGTGCCAGTTTGGACCTCCGGATCGATCAGTTTCCCGACGCTGTTAAAGGAGTCGTCGAGCGTGCCGTTGGGATTGTAGCGGGCCAGAGCCAAAGCCCCCGTACTGGCAAAACCGCAGACAATCATCTTGCCGTCACTCTGCAACGCCAGGGCTCGGCCACCGCTATTCCCGGAGTCGATCGCGGTCGTCACGATTCCGTCGCCGTCAAAGGAGAGATCGAGCGAGCCATCGGGATTGCAGCGCACGAGCGAGAACCCACCCCGGTCGCTCCCCGCCACGACGATTTTTCCGTCGCTCTGCACCGCGACCGCCCGGGCCTCTTGCACGCCTGATATCGGAATGACGACCATCCCATCACCGTCGAATGACGGATCGAGCGAGCCATTTGGAAGGTAACGAAAGATCGTTATGTCCGAGTCACTCCCACTCGTGGCGGCAACGACAATTTTGCCGTCAGTCTGGATCGCTACCGCGATCGCAAAACTGTTGCTCAGGCTGAAGGGTGTCGTGACAATTCCGGTCCCGTTAAAAGAAAGATCGAGCGAGCCGTTCGGATTATAGCGCGCGACCGCGATGGAATAGGCGGCCGTCACGGATGAGTAACTAAGGCCCGCCACGACAATTTTATTGTCGGCCTGGAGGGCGACCGCCTTTCCGAAATCAAAAGACTCGATCACCGTCGTCACTTTCCCATCGCCGGAGAAAGTCGTGTCCGCCGACCCATCTGGGTCGCAGCGGAAAACGGCAAAACCGTTGAGACTGGTCCCGGCGACGACAATTTTGCCGTCCTCCTGCACTGCGACCGCTTCTCCCGTTCCGCCTTGGTCGCCCACGTTGTCGATTCTTTTTCCGTCCTCGTCAAAGGAAGAGTCGAGCGAACCGTCCTGGTTGTAGCGGGCGACCGCGAAGTCATCCAGAGAGTTACTCGAGAGACTGATACTGGATCCGGCTACGACCAGCTTGCCGTCGGCCTGCGCGATCATCCCGGCGACGGGATTAATGTTGGAATCGACCACCGTGGTCAGGATGCCATCTTGATCGAAAGTCGTGTCGATCGAGCCATCGGCATTGTAGCGCGCGAGGGCAAAGTTGGTTTTGAAAAGGGCCGCGTCACTCGATCCTGCAACCATGATCTTGAGCGGGTTCCCCAGGCCGCCGTCTTGAATAATCACTGCCTTGGCGATGTCGCTGGCCGCGCCGATCGGGGTCGTGACTTTGCCGTCCATGTCGAAAGTCGTGTCGAGCGAGCCATCCAGGTTATAGCGCACCAGTGCGAAATCATTATTCGTCACTCCGCTGCTCGATCCCACGACTACTATCCTGTCCGGTTGAAAGATCGTGTTGTTCCCAAACTGGATCGCGATCGCTGTGGCGACATCCTCGCTCGTGCCGAACTGAACCGGCGTCGTGACAATCCCGTCGAGGTCGAAGGAAGAGTCGAGTGCGCCGGTTGAATCGTAACGCAGGACCGCGAAATCCGCGTTCCCGTCAGCATTGATGGTGGAACCGGCGGCGATGATTTTGTCGTTCAGGATCGTGACCGCGTTCGCGACGTCCGTCGCCGAGCCCACGGCCGTTTTGGCGACACCAGGGAAGCCGCCGGGGCCCCCGGTGCCAAACGAAGTGTCGACAGAACCATCCGAGTTGAAGCGAAAGAGCGCGAAGTCAACCTTGCCTCCGAAGGAAGTGATTGAACCTGCCACCACCACCTTATTGTCGCTCTGAATGACGAGCGCGTTCCCCCGAAACACAACTGCATCGAAGCCGTAGGTCACCTTCCCGCCGGCGCCGAAAGAAGAATCGAGCGAGCCGTCCACGTTGTAGCGGACCACTGCCACTGAAGCCGGAACAGGGAAATCAAATTCCGTGTAACCCGCGACGACAATCCTGCCATCGCCCTGGATCCGGACCGCGGTCGCGGTGCTCCGGCCCGCGCCGACAGTCGTCGTCACCTTCCCGTCACCGCTAAAGGAGGGATCGAGCGAGCCATCGGTGTTATAGCGAACGACGGAGAAATCACTTCCGCCCACCACGACGATCTTGCCGTCGGCCTGCCGCGCGACGCCGTTCGCCCGATCCGAACCCAAACCAAAACCGACCCGAATGAAGCCGGAGCCGGCAAAGCTGGTATCGAGGTCGCCTGGCGCGGCCGAGGCCGGCACGCCGTGAAAGCAGAAAGCGCCCGCCACCGAAAAAACTCTTAGGAGAACCACCCACCGCCGAAAAGAAAAGCCTTCGCCGTCCGGTTGGTTTTGTGATTCAGGCGGAAAGGCGAGCCGTTTTTGCTTCGGGAGACGTCCCCCAGTTAAGCCCTTCAAGAAACGACCGCCAGTAGTCCTGGGTTGCATGATTTTCTCCAATGTGAACACCTCCGGGAAAACCCCGGGGGGCACAGATTTGTCCAGGAATCTGAGGGTAACGACAGGTCGAGCACAAGAACAAAAAGGGAGGCCCGTGACGATGGCTGTTTCCCCTAACCGATGCGCAAGACATCTGGTTGCGGAATGCGCCGCAGCAGGTCTACCGCTAGTCCCGAATTGCTCGCCAGGTTCTAACCAGACCCGGTCCGATCGGTTTCGGTTCAGCCGGCTGGCTCACTAGAGACCAAAAATCCTAACGAGCTGCTGTTTCCCTTTCAGCTTCCGTTCGCCGAGATCGACCAGCGGCTCGCTCTCCCGCAGGTGTTCGCGGAAATCGGCCGAGAGCAGGACTTGCTGGTTGAGTTCCTTCATCACGCCCTCGAGCCGAAAGACGGTGTTCACCGGTTCGCCGATGATGGTGGCGTCGCGCTGGGCATCGATCCCGACATTACCGCAGGTGACGCTCCCAAAATGGAGCGCGATCCCGATCTGGAACGGATCGCCGTTGGCCCATTTCGTTTTGCTCGCGAGCGCGAGCATGTCGCGCGCGATCCGGAGGGTGGCGGCGCAATCGACCGTCGCGCCGTCGCATTCGCCCCAGTAGGCAAGGACAGCGTCGCCGATGAATTTATCGACGGTGCCGCCGCTTTTGGTGACTAGGTTCCCTGCTTCGCGAAACCAAACGCCGAGTTGCTGCGCTAGATGCGAGCTGGAGATTTTCTCTGCCATCGTGCTGAAGCCGCGAATGTCGCAGACTAACAATGCCATCGACCGGATCGCCGAGGCGACGCCGGCCATGGAAGGACGGGATCGCGGGCAAAGAGCCGATCGACGACTGAGCGCTTGTCTTGGCGGTAGGGAGTTACGGGCTAGGGATTTTGTGGTCAGTCAGTGAATCTTGCAGAAAGAGTGACTCCCGAAAGAGTAACCAGCCCAGCGCCGCGCACCAGCCGAACCAAGCGGCGAAGAGGGCTCTTTGCGTCAGGCCATTGATCGGCTTCACGTAGGTCCACACGATTCCATCTCGAAAGATCGCGCTCAGGTTCACGGCAATGGCGAGGCAGGCCAATCCGTAGAAGATCCATGAGACTTTGACGACGTTTCTTGCCCCAGAGTCGCGTCGCCAGGTCAGCGCGAAGGCGAGCGGCGCCTGGTAACCGATCAGCTCCGAGAGGCCAAAGACGGTGTGCAGCGGGCGCGGATAGGCAAAGACTCCGACTCCCGCGGCGGACAAGGCCATGCACGCGACGAGGCAAGCAGCCCATTGGGAGCGCCCGACTGCGACGGATCGGGCGCGGACGGCGAGGGAGAAAACCAGGATGCATCCCGCTACGACGCACAGCATGACGGCAAAGGGACCTCTCGCAGGCGAGCCGATCTCGCCGATCTCGCTCACGGTCTGGTGGACGTGGCTGTAACCGGGAAGCAGCAAGGCCAGACCGACGATGCCAAGCGCCAGGATGGCGGCCCCGAGCGGGCCGAAGAGGAGCCGGTAGTCTTTCACTTAGGCCAACCCAAAGATCCGAACGAGCTGCTGTTTCCCTTTCAGCTTCCGTTCGCCGAGATCGATGAGCGTTTCGCTCTCCGGCAAATGCTCGCGGAAATCGGCGGAGAGCAGGACCTGCTGGTTAAGTTCCTTCATCACGCCTTCGAGTCGGAAAACGGTGTTGACCGGGTCGCCGATGATGGTGGCGTCGCGCTGAGCGTCGATCCCGACGTTGCCGCAGGTGACTGACCCATAATGGAGCGCGATGCCGATTTGGAATGGATCGCCATTGGCCCATTTCGTTTTCCCCGCGAGAGCAAGCATCTCGCACGCGATCTGGAGCGTGGCGGCGCAGTCGACACCAGCGCCCTCGCATTCGCTCCAATAGGCGAGGATGGCGTCGCCAATGAATTTATCGACGGTGCCGCCGCTCTTGGTGACGAGGTTGCCGGTTTCGCGAAACCAGACGCCGAGCTGTTGCGCGAGGTGCGAGCTGGAAATTTTCTCTGCCATCGTGCTGAAGCCGCGAATGTCGCAGACGAGCAATGCCACCGGCCGGATCGCCGAGGCGACACCGGCCATCGAGCCGGCCATGGTGACTTCGAGATGCGCGGAAGAGAAGTCATCCTGAATCAGATCGAAGATAATTTCGTTCTTGGCCACTTCGACCCGCGCGCCGGGCGCGAGGGTCATCGGCATGACGACGCGCTGGCCGTTGACCAAGGTCCCGTTCCGACTTCCGAGATCGATGATTTGATATTGGTAGCCGTCGTGGCAGCGAATGAGGGCGTGCTGGCGCGAAACGAGCGGGCTGCCGCTCAGGCAAACCGTGTTGTCGGCCGTCCGTCCGATCGTGGCGGTGTTGCCGATCGTGAGTTCGAATGGTTCGCCAGCGAGAGGCGTGATCCGGAGCTTGGCAGGCACGGTTGAGAGTATCTAATAGCAGGCGGCGTGCGACAAGATCGTCTTAATCCGATGGCGCGAGGCGGAAATCAGGCGATATAATTCGCGCTTTCCCGATGGCCGAGAAATTGACGTTCGATCACTACGAAGTGCTGACCCGCGAAGACGGCTCGCCTTTTGAACTGGGCCGGGGCGCGATGGGCATCACCTACAAGGCCTTCGATACCAACCTGCGGGTCAACGTCGCGCTCAAGGTGATCAACGCAAAATTTCTCGAGAGCGAAATCGCGCAGCAGCGTTTCCTGCGCGAGGCTCGGGCGGCGGCGCAATTACGGCATCCGAATGTCGCCTCGGTCTACCATCTTGGGACGAGCACGGATGCGTTTTTCTACGCGATGGAGTTCGTCGACGGGGAAACGGTCGAGTCTTTCATCAAGCGTCAGGGATCGGTCGATCCGGTGGTCGCGTTGCGCATCACGCTGCAGGTGGCGCGCGCGCTGGCCGCGGCGGAGAAAGTGCATCTCGTCCACCGCGACATCAAGCCGGCCAATCTCATGCTCGTTAGGGAAGATGACGATTTCCTCGTCAAGGTAATCGATTTCGGTCTCGCGAAATCGATTAAGCACGAGGAGGACGACGATCTGGCAACGCTTTCGATGGGCGGGTTTGTCGGGACGGCGCATTTCGCCAGCCCGGAGCAGCTCGAGGAAAAGGAGATCGATGTTCGCTCCGATATCTATTCGTTAGGGGTGACGCTTTGGTACATGCTCGCGGGGGAGGCGCCTTTCGGCGGTTCGCTTGCTCAGGTCATGAGCCAGCATCTCCACAAACCGCCGCCGCTCGAGAAGCTGCAAAATCTTCCCGAGTGCGTGCGCGCCGCGGTCGGGCACATGATCGAGAAGGATCCGGCGCAACGGCCGCAAACGCCGTCCGCATTGCGCGCGGAGTTGGATGACTGCATCGCGCGCATTACGTCCGCGCCCGCGGCTAACGAACAGGATTTCCCAACCATGGTCGAGGCGCCAATTGCGGCCGCCGAACTTCAGCCGCCGCCGGTCCCGCCGCCGCCGCAGACTGGATCGTCGCGTGGGATCGTCTGGGCGCTGGTGGCGATCGTGCTCGTCGGAGCTGGTGCGTTTCTTTTCTGGAAGATTCGCCCGCCGGCGGTCGTCAAGAGCACAGCGAGTCCTTCGCCCGCCGCCTCGGTCGCCTCCACGCCGCCGGCGGCAATCGTCCAGTCCACTCCGGTCGCAGTTTCGCCATCACCGGCCGCGTCCTCTACCGAATCACCTGGCCTAACCAGAGAATCGATCGCAGAAGCGGAGAAGTTTGAAGCGGCCCAGGACTGGCCGCACGCGATCATGGCCTACGTTGAGTTGCAGAAGAAATTTCCGGAGAACGAAGTCGGGCGGGTGAGGCTCGAGTTGATGTTGAGCAAATTGAATTCGGAAAAAGGCGCCCTGCAGGAGGAGAACTTCGACACGCTTCGCGAACCGTTGACCGAAGCGGCCAAACTCGAGGTGGTAAGCGCGATGGAGATCCTGGGCGAATTCCTGCGCAAACGCGACCCGAAAGCCTCTTTCGAATGGCTGAGCAAGGCGGCCACCCACGGACGAGCCCACGCGATGGCGGAGGTCGGTCTGCGTTACTCTAACGGCGCCGGAGTGGAGCGTGATTTGGTGAAGGCGGCGGAGTGGTTTGAAAAAGCGCGGACCGCGGGCGACATCAGCGCGCGCACCCTCCTGGCGGAGTGTTACCTCTTCGGCAAAGGCGTGACCAAAAATGAAAACAAAGCGATCGCGCTCCTCCAGGACGCGGTAGCGGCTAACGATCCGCGGGCGATGGACCAGCTCGGGACCTGCTATCACAAGGGGATCGGGGTGAAGCGTGACGATCGCGAGGCCTTTCGCCTCTACAGTAAGGCCGCGAAACTGGGCTACCTCGATTCGGCCGGCAACCTTGGAGTCCTTTACTTAACGAGTGAAGATACCGACCTGGGAAAAAATCAAACCGCCCGGACAGAAAAAGCGGTTGACCTTTTCCGGGAGGGCGCGAAGCAGGATAACGCTTTTTGCATGTTTCTTTATGCACGCTGTTTTGAGCTTGGGACGGGGGTGAGCGCAAGCCCAAGCGAAGCGATCGAGTGGTATCGGCGCGCGGCGGAGGCGGGAAATCGACCGGCCCAGGATTGGTGCCGGCAGCACGAGATCAGCTTTGTCGCACAATAGGGCTACCGTCGTTGCCGGGGGCAAAATAAAATCTTGTCAGAGACCGAGCAGCGCCCTCAGACTCAGCCCCTCATGAAAATTCCGATGCTCAGAACTTCTTCACTGTTGGCGGCTCTCTCGATTCTCGGGACCGGCTGTGCGGACCTATCTCCTTTGCAAAACGCCGGCGTCTTTGGCGCCGCGGGCGGCGCGACGGCCGGCGGAATCGCCCGGGCCTCGGGTGCGAGTGTCGGCGAATCAGTCGCGATCGGCGCTGCCACCGGAGCGGTCGTGGCGGCGGTCACCTATATTATCGCACAACATCAGGCCACGGAGCGCCAGCGCCAGATCGCGGAAGAGCGTGCGCAGCGCGCTTACGCCCAGCGCAAGAGCCAGATGAAGGCGCGCAAGACGCGCTACATCGCAGTCGATACGGAAAAGAACAACCAGACGTCGCCGCAAGCTAAAAAGAGCGTCATGATCTGGGACACGCAATCGCAGGAAGTGGTGGGGAACAACGTTTACGACGTGAAGAGCCCGCCGGCCGTCGGCTCGACCGCGAAGTTCGACACCTATTCGGCGGAATACGTCGGATCGGGAAGTTAGTCGTTAGGCCCTACGAATCACTGCGGCCGGCGGAATCAGTTCCCGCCGCCGAAGAAGCGTTTGAACGATCGGAAAATGCTGCGCGGCGCTTCCTTTACTTTCTCCTGGATTTGCTCCATCCGGCGTCCGAGGAGAGTCGGATTCCCACCGTGCACTTTGCAGGTTCCACGCGGGATTTTATCGACCGGGAGATCGATTTCATAAGCGGTGCCGGCTGCGACGCAGCCACTGGTCGCGATCGCGTTTGAAATCGAGCAGACGGTTGCCTGCTGTGTTGCCACTGGCGCGCGAAACGTCTCGGCCGGGTAACGTTCGGACGTTTTGTTCATGACCTGCGTCCAAACCGGCAGAGCGAGCGCCGAGCCGTAGCCGTGCGGGATGATGGTGGTCGGTTGATCGAATCCGACCCAGACGCCACAGGTGAGCGAACTGGTGAAACCAACAAACCACGCATCCTTGAAATCGTTCGTCGTCCCGGTCTTGCCGGCGGCGGGCAGTTTGAAACCTAACGACCGCGCGCTCGCGGCCGTCCCACGGGTCATGACTTCTTCCATCAGTTGTGTCGTCATCCAGGTCGCGCCTGGGTCGAGTACCGGCAGCGTGACGTGGGCGGCGCGATAAATCGGCTTGTGCTCCGGGTCATCGATTCGCTCGATGATGTAGGACTGCTTGCGGATTCCGGCGTTGGGGAAAACGGTGTAAGCCGAAGTCAGGTCTTTCAGGTCGGTCTCGAACGAGCCGATGTAGATGGCCGCGCCGTGCGGAATATCGGTCCCGAGGCCTAACGTCATCGCCACCTTCTGGGTGTCGTCGAGCCCGGCAAATTCGCCAACCCGTACGCTCATTGTGTTGCGCGATTGGATGAGCCCATACGAAACGGGTTTGATTCCGACGTAACGTCCGTCGGAATTTCCCGGCGACCAGTTCCCAGCCCCCTGGATTTCGCCCGGCTGGATCGGCCCGTCGCTGACCGCCGCGCCCGGCAACAAGCCGTGCATGAAGGCGAGGGTGTAAACAAACGGCTTGAAGGAGGAGCCGATCTGACGATTGGCCGGCGCGAGGGCGCGATTGAATTTGCTCTGCGCGTAATCGCGCCCGCCGACGAGGGCCCGGATGCCGCCGCTCGCGTTATCGATCGCGACCAGCGCGCCTTCCAGGTAGGGCATGGCGCTGTCTTCACCGTCCGCCGGGGCGTGATATTGCGACTTGAGCGGGTGCTTGAAGCCGGGCTGGCGCTCGATCTTGCTGAGCTGTTGCTCGATCGCGTCGGTGGCCACTTTCTGCGCTACCGGATCGAGCGTGGTGTAAATGAAGAGGCCGCCATTGTCGATCTGATCGGCCGTGAGGAGGAGATTGAGGTCCCTCTGGACCGCATCCATCGCGTAGTTTTCCTGGATGAGGGTGAGGCGACGCCGATGCGAATTGATTTTCTCCTGCTTCGCCCGCTGCGCTTCGCTCGCTGTAATTTCCTTCAAGTCCTGCAGCCGGTTGAGCACCGTGTCACGCTGGACCCGGGCGCCTTCCGGATTTTTCAACGGCGAAAAGCGGTTCGGGCTCCGGATCAACCCAGCGAGGAGAGCCGACTCCGAGAGATCGATTTTCGCGGCGCTTTTCCCGAAATAAGATTGCGAGGCGGTCTCGACGCCGTAACAACCGGAGCCGAAATAGATCCGGTTCACGTAAAGCTCGAGGATCTGGTCTTTGCTCAGCTCGCGCTCCATTCGCAACGCGACCATCGCCTCGAGCAACTTACGGCTAATGGTGCGCCCGCCTAACGGGAGGCTGTTGCGTGCCAATTGCTGGGTAATGCTGCTCGCGCCTTCCTTGGCTGAGCCGCTCGTGATATCGCGATAGAGGGCGCGCGCCACACCGCGCCAGTCGATTCCGCCGTGCTCGTAGAAGCGGGTGTCTTCGCGCGCGAGGAGGGCTTTGATAAAATAGGGCGAGACTTGCTTGAGCGGCACCCTAAGGCGATTGGCGCCGGCGAGGCGGCTGTAGATCTTGCCGTCGACGTCGAAGACAGTGTTGCGCTCCGGCATGGTGCCCAGGCGTTTCAGGTCGAAAGTCTGGGCCCAGACCGCGTAAAAGGAAAGGATCGCGACGATAGCTGCGACCGGGAGGGCGAGGAGGAAAAAAACTGCCACCCAACGCCAGGTGCGGCGGCGCTTTTTTCTGGGCCGGGCACTTTTCGAGCGGCTGCTGGTGCGCGCGAATATTTTCATGAAAATCTGGACGACAAAGCTACGGGGCGCTTTGCGACAGAACTAAATCACACCTCCCGACGGAGGAAAGCGCGATCCGCCGAAAGAAAAAGACCTTCTCCCGGGCGACGGGGAAGGTCTTTTCGAAAGCGATAAACGTCTTCTAGAACTTCATCTTGACCGGCTCGCCGTGCTGCTCGTTTGCGCACGGAGCGTTGATCGGGACGCCGGCGTCATTTTGGTTAGGCTGAACCAGTTGGTGTTCGATCAGGTAACGCTCGACTTCTTCGCCGCTCACGTCGGCCACCATTTTGCCGTTGATCTCGACGCAGGGCGAGAGGGGCTGGCCGCTCTTGGTCTCCATTTCCCAGCGAAAAGCGGGATTCTGGATAATATCTTTTTCGGTGTAGAGGAGATCATATTTGGCGAGGACGGCGCGCACGCCGCCGCTCCAGCCGCAATGCGTTTTGAGGTAGGCTGTGATTTCTGGCTTTTCCATTTGCCCAAAATAACACCGGAGAAATTTTCAGCCACCGATTTCGACTTTGGATTGTGGTCCTTCGAACGAAGGTTCGGCGCAGATTATTTGGTGGTCATTCGCCAAACTCCGTCCCAATCCGCTCCCGGAGGATCTTGACGCAGAATCTTTACCCTCTCCAAGAAAGCGCGCGCCGGACGGTCCTGAAATTTTTCTGCCAGCTCGTGGAAAATTATTTCCGCCGCCGACCAATCTTGTCTTCGGTAAGCCTCCAGTCCCTCGCCAAATCGGCTCCGCCTTGCCTCCCACTCCGGTGAAAGTTCTTCGTCGATTGAGATCAACTCATATATCTGCACGGGTTCGGACTTTCCTTTGACCGCGACCAGATCGATCTCTCGTGTCTGAACGATCCGGTCTGCCATCCGCCGCGTCTCCTCCGAGATCAGGATCCGCGTCCCGTAAACATTGTTGGCCGACTCCATCCGAGAGGCAACGTTGACAACGTCGCCCATGACGGTGTAATTGCGCGCCGTCTCGCTGCCGATATTTCCCACAACGACCTCTCCGGTGGCGAGGCCAATGCGGATTCTTACTTCCGGCAGATTCTTGCGCAGCCCCATCAGGTCCGGCAGCTCGGCCTGAAACTGGGTGAGCGCCTCCAACTGGCGCAGTGCCGCCCGGCATCCCGCCGCGGCTTCCTCGTCTTCACCAACAAACGGCGGACCCCAGTAGGCCATGATCGCGTCCCCAATGAATTTATCGATGATGCCATTCTCCGCCTGCACGCACTCCGACATGAGGGTGAAGTACCGGTTGAGCACGTTAACCAGACCGCCGGGAGTGAGATGTTCTCCGAGGGTGGTGAAGCCGACTAAATCGGTGAAGAGGATCGTCATGACCCGTTTTTGGCCGGCCATATCCTCTTTTCGGCCTGCCAGAATCACCTTTTCGACGATCCGAGGATCGATGTAGGAGCCGATCGCTTTCTGCATCTCCTGTTTCCGGCGCAACTCGTGCACCATCGAATTAAAGCTTTCGCCCAGCTGACCGATTTCATCCTCGGGCAGCTCTCCGAGATGGGCGGAAAGGTCCCCCGCCTGCACGGCTCGCGTCGTCTGCAAAAGTTGCGCGATCGGTCGGGCCAGGTTGTGGGAGATTAGCCAGGCCACCGCCAGGCCGGTCAGGACCGCGAATACGGTCGTGGCAATGCTGCTCCAAAGGACCCAGATTTCCCGGCTCTTGGCGCGCTGAGCGGAAATCTCCGCCAAGTCCATCGTGATCTGGCGGAGTTTGTCTCCCTGGGCGTCGAGCAGCGCCTCGGATTGGTTGTCGAAAACCTTCAGTTCCTCTGCTTTCTCCAGGTTCCTCTCCTGGCGATGCTTTAGAATCACCCTTGCCATCCCGGTTTCCGAAGCGAAAGCAGTCTCCATCTGGCCGACCAGCTCGCGCGCGCTGGCATAGAGATTCCTCTCCTGCGGGTCGTCGGGAAGGTCCGCGAGAATTTTTCGCAAGTCAGCAATGGCCCCCGCTACACAGTCGGTCGAGTCCTCAAACGCCTTCTGCCTGTTCTCGATCGCCTTCCCGTCCGGTTTCGGGTCCGCGTACTGACGATAGAGGCTTTGGTAGGCGATCCGCCGCTCCAGGCAACACTCGTCGAGCTCCGAGGCTTTCGTGGCCAATGGGAGGGTTTGCTTTGCCACGATCGAGACATCCTTGCCGAGCCCGACCACCTCGAAATTGGTGAAGATCGCGATCGCCACGGTGAGGGCGAGAATGCCCACGGCCAGGCCGAAGATCTTTAAGGCGATGGAGTGCTTCATCGGGCGCTCATAGTGACGGGCTAGCGATCTTATCTCAATGAAATATCGTCGCTGGTGCTGCCAGCGCGGGAGCCGTTGCCAGACCGCGCAATTCGATCCGGACAGGCGAAAAAGCGAATCGTTAGGCCAAAGTCAGGACCGCGCGCGCGCAGCCCCAGGACAAGGTGAAGCCGCTTCCGCCGTGGCCGTAGTTATGGATCAGGCGGCGTCCGTCGCGCACGCGATCGGCCCGCAGGCAGACTCCGCTGCGGCGGAAAGGGCGCAGTCCGACACGCTCGCTCAGAATCGGCGGTGGCTCGATTTCCAGGGCGCGACTGCATTCCGCCAGGATTCGCGCGCTTGTCGCTGGATCGGGATTGCGATCGGCGCTCAGGTCATTGCTTCCTCCAAAAACGCAATCGCCTGCGCGCGGGATGGCGTACATGAGCGGCGGATCATCGCAGACGACCGCATGCGACTGCGGAATCCCCGGCACGAGCACGACCTGACCGCGATGCGGCTCGACGTCCGGATCGGGCAGGAGGGTGCGCGCGCCGACGCCGCTGCAATTCACCATCAACCCGCCTTCTGCTGACACTTGCTCGAGATTCTCGAAATGGATTCCGCCTTCGATTTGGCCGCCCGCGCTGCGGAAACGATTCGTTAGGTAAGGGAGATAGCGCGTCGTGTCGGTCAACGGGACATCGAGTGTGTAGCCGCTTGTGAAAACGCGCGGAAGGTCCGCGGCTGGGAGGCGGCGTGCGCCTAACGAGAGCGCCCAATCCGGAATCTCGATTTCACCGGCCCGTGAAAAGGCGCGCTGCTCGATCATGGAAACGCCGCTCTCCGGATCGGCGCAGAGCGGACGCAGGACTTCGTAGGTTTCGAGTGCCCAGGCGATGACCGCGTCATGCGGTGCGGCGTCGTACGGAAACCAGATTGCGCCCGCCACCGCGGAGGTGGTCTGCGTGCCGGTTTCCTCGGCGAAAATCGTGGTGCGATATCCGCGCTCCGCGAACAAGGTCGCACAGGTCAAACCGGAAACTCCGGCGCCGATCACCGCCACTGCTTCTGCCATCGCACCCATTACCTGCGGAAGCCGGTCGCGTCATCTCCGTTTTGAATTCCGGTCGACAGTCGGCCCGGGCTGGCGCGATCTTTCCTTAGTCATGAAATCGCTTTCCCTTCTTGCGCTCCTTTCGCTTTGTTTCCTGGCAGGTTGCGCCAGCAGTTCGTCCCGCCTCGTCGGGCCAGCCCGGCCGCCCCTTGCTCCGGCGGAAGTGCGCGTTTACCGGACGCCGCCACTTCACTACCAGGAAATCGCAGTCCTTGATGCGACGAGCGGCGGCCGCCTTTTTCACGGCAGCCCGGAAGGCGAGGCAGAAGCCATCGCGCGCCTGCAAGCGGAAGCCGCCAAAGTCGGCGCGAACGGCGTTCTCATCACGTTGTTAGGCGATCGCCCCAACGGCAACCTCGGAGTCGGGGTGAGCGGCGGAGGCATTTCGGGTGGTCGGCGTAGCGCAGTCGCGGGCGGGGGAGCCGTTAGCGGTGGGGCGCCAATCGTGAGCAACGCCGCGCAAGGGATCGCGATTTACGTCTCCGAGCAACGCTGACTTGTTTTAGCGGACGCCTAAGGCAAGCGGCCACCGTCAGTAAAAGAACTGGAGGTCTGGTCGAGTCCGTCCTTAGTGTACGGGCGTCATGTTTGGAATCTTCAAGGGCCGGCAGCGCCGGCGCCTGCGGGCCGAGCCGGTGCCGGAGGCCTGGCGCGCGATCATTTCGCGCAACCTCCCATTCTTCGATCGTCTCTCGCCTGACGACCAAAAAGAGCTCCTCGGCCACGTCCAGGTTTTCCTGGCCGAGAAACGCTTTGAGGGCTGCGCCGGCCTGGAGGTGACAGACGAGATCCGGGTCACGATCGCGACCCAGGCCTGCCTCCTCCTTCTCCATCGCAAGACCGATTATTTCCCGCGGCTCCTGACGATTCTGGTTTATCCCTCGGGTTTTTTAGTCAATGGAGACCGGCACGTCGAAGGTCATATTTGGGAGCAAGGTGAGCAAGGGCGGCTCGGCGAGACCGGGCGCTCGATGGGCTCCATGGTTCTGGCCTGGGATGCAATTAAGTCGGGCGCGTACGATCCATCCGATGGAAAAAATCTCGTCCTGCACGAGTTCGCGCATCAGCTCGATTTCGAGGATCAAGTCGCCGATGGCGTGCCGGTTCTCGGTTCGCGTGGCGAGATCCTTTCCTGGGCAGAAGTGATGAAGGTAGAGTTCGCGGCCCTCCGCGCCGCGGACGCGACGGGCATTCCGACGCTCCTCGACACCTACGGCGCAAGCAATCCGGCCGAGTTTTTCGCTGTCGCGACCGAAGCCTTCTTCGAGCGACCGTGCGCGCTGCAGCAACAGCACCCGCGCCTCTATGAAGAAATGAGGCGCTTTTTCCAGCAGGACCCGGCAAGCTATTCGAGCGAACCGGCGGCGGGCGGGGCCTAGCGCGCTCCGCGGTAAACGTCTTCCGGTCGGACGGGATTAGAGCGCCCCGGCGGCTTCCAGCACCTTCTTCTCCCGCTGCGCCTCCTGCGTCAGCGGCTTATCCGTTATCCGCAACGGGTCCGGTCCGCGATTCTGGATCCAGGCCGTCTCAGCCAGATTTTCCTTCCACGGATACTCGTCTTTCAAGACCGGCCACCAGAGGAGCCGCCCAGTTGCGCGCCAACCATCGATGATGTACCCCGTCCTGATTGGCTGACCAAGCGCCGTCACCACGACCACGTTGTGCTCGAGACGGGTATTGGGATAGGCCTCCGCCCACTTCAGCTCGAGCGTCTTGAGTGGCAACGTTCGGAGTTGCGCCCCAATCGCATGCGCCCAATCGAAACAAAATCCTCGATCCCGCGCCCCGATATGGATGAGGAAATTCTGAAAGTTAGCCGGCGGCACCACCCGCCATTCTTTTTGCAATCTCCGCGCGGTGTGATGCGACGTCTCCGAAACCAGTTGTGCCTCGGCCGGGTCGATCGTGGGCGACATTTTGATGATCGCCTCCCGGAATCTGTTGATCGATTTGGTATCGTCCGCCTGCACGGCGGGGGCCGCAGCGCCAAGGACGATCAAGGCAATCAAGCCAAGAAAAGTCGCGGGCTGGATAGAATGGGGCTGGCGCATGATTTGGGTCTGCGACGATAACCACTCCCGCGTCTTGCTCAACGCCGGGCCGCCACTTTTTGTTCAGGTGTGGCCGCGCTTTTTCGACGAAAAGAAAATAGAGGCATGATCGTTTTATTATCTGATTCATTCCACTGCGCCGCGGGTGGAGAAAATCTGGGCAGACGGCGGATTGCGGGTAGAGTCGTTTTCCGTTTGCGGCTGATTGCGGCGGATTCCTGCGGCTGAGATAGCCGCCTTTACACATGGACGAAGAAAATGAATTGATCGCACTCCGACGCCAAAAGATCGACGCGCTGCGCGCTCGGGGCGTGAACCCGTTTGGTCGCAGCTTTGAGACGAGCGGATCCATTGTCGAGGTGTGCGAAAAATTTGCCGAAGGCGCCGCGTTTTGCGTCGCGGGCCGGATCACGGCGCATCGCGACATGGGAAAAAGTCACTTCCTCGATCTGCGCGACGCGACCGGACGCATCCAGATTTACGTGCAGGCAAAGGAACTCGGACCGGAGGTGATGGAAATCTTCGGGTTGCTCGATCTCGGTGATTTCATCGGAGTCGAGGGCAATTGTTTCGTGACCAAAACAGGCGAACCAACCCTGAAGGTGTCGCGGTTCGAAGTGCTTGCGAAAACGCTGCGGCCGCTGCCCGAGAAATGGCACGGCCTGACGGACGTCGAGGCGCGCTACCGGCAGCGTTATCTCGACCTGGTGACGAACGAACGTTCGCGCGAAATCTTCGCCCAGCGGATCACGATCCTGCGCGAGATTCGCACTTTCATGCAGGGGCGCGGTTTCCTCGAAGTGGAAACGCCAATGCTGCAAACGGTCGCGGGGGGCGCGGCGGCGGAACCTTTCCGCACCCATCACAAGGCGCTCGGGATCGATCTCTATCTGCGGATCGCGCCGGAGCTTTATCTGAAGCGGTTGCTCGTCGGCGGATTCAACAAAGTCTTCGAAGTGAACCGCAACTTCCGCAACGAGGGCATCTCGCGCCGGCATAATCCCGAGTTCACCATGCTTGAGGGTTATTGGGCCTATGCGGATTTCGAACAAATCGCGGACCTGGTCGAGGATTTGATCTGTCACCTCGCGACCACGCTGGTCGACTCCCTCCAGGTCGAACACCGTGACGCCGAGGGGAACGTCACTCGCACGCTCAACTTGACGCGGCCCTGGCGGCGAGCGCGCTATCGGGACCTCGTCTGCGAAGCGGCCGGCGTGGACTGGTTTAGCCTAACGAGTGAGGAGCGGCGCGCGAAAGGGCGCGAACTCGGAGTCGAACTCCAGCCGCAGATGGCCGACTTCGAAGTGACGCAGCATGTTTTCGAAAAACTGGTCGAAGAAAAAACCTTTGATCCCGTTTTCGTGACCCATTGCCCGAAGGAACTCGTCCCGCTGGCCAAGCAAAACCCGGAAGACGACTCGCTCGTCGATGTCTTCGAGCTGATCATCAACGGCCAGGAAATCGCGCCCGGTTATTCCGAATTAAACGACCCGCTCGTCCAGCGGCAGCGGCTTCTCGAGCAGGCGGGCGAAGAAACGCAGAAGCTGGATGAAGATTTCCTCCTCGCGCTCGAGCACGGGATGCCGCCGGCCGGCGGATTCGGCCTCGGAGTCGATCGCCTAACGATGCTCTTGACCGGCGCGGAATCGATCCGCGACGTCATCCTTTTTCCGCTCCTTCGGCCGAAGCGCGACTAGCGAGTCGTCGCTTGACGGCGGAGCTAGGATGCAGCCATGGACACCTTTACCCAGGTTCATGTCGCATTAAGTCTGGTCGGCACCTTCACCGGCCTCATCGTCCTCGCCGGGCTCCTTCGCTCGCAGCGGATGAGCGGCTGGACCGCGTGGTTTCTCATCACCACCGTTCTCGCTTCGGTGACGGGATTCTTCTTTCCCTTCAAGGGCGTCACCCCCGCGATCTTCCTGGGAATCCTCTCTCTGATCATGCTCGCGATCGCGATTGTGGCGCGTTACAGCTTCCAGCTCTCCGGCGCGTGGCGGTGGATTTACGTCGTGAGCGCGATCGTGGCGCTGTACTTCAATTGCTTCGTCCTGGTCGTGCAATCGTTCCTTCACATTCCAGCGCTGCATGTCCTGGCGCCGAAAGGCAGCGAGCCGCCCTTTGCTATCACGCAGGGAATTGTCCTTCTCCTCTTCTTGTTAGGCGGAATTTTCGCCGTACGGCGCTTTCATCCCGCCGTTGCCCCGAAATAACGTGCCCTCCCTCGCCGAGATGTTCCATCGCCTCTGGGCGGTGCCGGCTCAGAGCCGGGCGGCCAGAACGGTTGAACTCTATGGCTGGTTCCTCCTGCTCGAGGGTGCCGCGATCGTTCTTTTCCCAGAAGCAATCGCTACGCTCCTGCGTTTCGCTCCCTTGCACCCGCAGGCGGAGAATTTCCTCCGCCTCGTCGGCCTCCTCGCGGCCGGAGTCGGCTTCCTCTACACGATCAGCGGACGCCTGAACGCTGACGGCTTCGTCTTTGCCAGTCTGATCGACCGCCCGCTCGTCCCGCCGATCGCCGGATTGCTTTGGTATCTCGACATCATGCCTGGCAGCTTCGCTCTTCTCTTCGCTTTGGAAGACTTCTGCACCTGGCTCTGGACGCTCCTCACCTGGCGCGCCGAGATGCGAGGCTAAGGGAGCAATAGTCTCAGCTAGAACCGTCACCCTGGCGTTCTGCGTCAGCCGCTTTTCCTATCCACCGCAAATCCGCAAGCCCCCGCATATCCCTTCGCTTTCCGCCCCGCCTAGCCGCGGCGACGCCACCAGATCACCAGCGACACGATTGCCAGCAGGGCCACGAGGCGGACCACTCCGCCGGCCGCCCGCGGCCAGATTGTCAACACCCGGGGCCGTCCGCGTTCGCGCCAGATTTGGAAGATCACCCATGCACTTCCAGCGATGCCAACCGCGTAACTCGCCATATGTGCGAACCAGACTGCGAAAAGGCGATCGTGTCGGGCAAACGGGATGACGCTACCCAGCCGGTTCGGCAACGCGATTAACGAAAAGCGCGAAAGCAGGTGTCCCACCATTCCGGAGAGCAGTGCGCTCGCTGCCATCACGCCGAACAAGATCCCGATCCTCCGTGCCAGCGTCCCTTCCGCAACCACTGGCTCTTCGCCGCCTAACGACACCGCCGCGAGAAGAAAACCGAAGACGAACCCCAGCCCAATCGTCGCCGCGATCCCCCAGCAGATCCCGAGCAGGAACGGTGAGGCGGTATGAAAGAGGGGCGGATGCGCCAGCGTGAAATACTCGACGCAAAGATGCGCCGTGATTTCATCGTGCACGACCCCATACCCAACCGCGGCCAGAACACAGCCTAGGATCACCCGCACCGCCCGCCTCCGATCCCCAGCCGGGAAGAAACTCAAGCGCTAAAACCGCCGTCGATCATCAGGTTCGCTCCCGTCACAAAGCCCGCCTCCGGCCCCGCCAGGTACGCCACCATCCCCGCCACGTCGTCCACCGTCCCGTAGCGTGTCACCGCCATGAACGACCGCATCGTATCGGCGAAATCCCCGTCGGCCGGGTTCAGCTCCGTATCGATCGGCCCCGGCTGTACATTGTTGATCGTGATTCCGCGCGGCCCGAGATCGCGCGCCATCCCCTGCACCAATCCTTGCAGAGCCGACTTCGTCATAGCATAGACCGCCCCGCCTGGGAACGGCATTCGCTCCGCGTTCGTGCTCCCGATATTGATGATCCGCCCGCCCTCCGGCATGCGGCGCGCCGCCGCTTGAGCGGCGACAAACACCGCCCGCACATTGATCGCCATCATCCGGTCAAAATCCTCCAGCTTGAGTTCCGTTACCGGACCCAGCACCGCCACGCCGGCGTTATTTACCAAAATGTCGATCCCGCCCAACTCCTTCACCGTCTGCTCGACCGCGCCGACCACGGCGGCGGCATTCGCGCTGTCGGCCTTGATCGCGAGCGCGCGCACCCCGAGCGCCTCGGCCGCCTTTACATTTTCCTCCGCCGGCTTGGGCGAACTGGCATAGGTAAAAGCTACATCCGCTCCTTCCTTGGCCAGCCGCCTCACGATTGCCGCCCCGATCCCGCGACTGCCCCCGGTGACCAGCGCTCGCTTGCCTTTGAGTGTTGAATCCATGGCGCGAACCCTGCGCCCGAAACAGCCGGAAAGAAAGGAAGAGAGGAAGCGAATTTAGGGAAAGAGAAAGGGCGACGCGGCGAAGCAAGCGAAAGCATGACCTGTCGGAGCCAGCGGTATCTGTCGCGCGGAGTATGGTTGGCGTCCGGGCCGTCAACTATTCATTTGCCTTGCGCTCCAGGGGTCCGGCATATTGTCCATCCCCCGCATCTATTTTGTATGTCTCTAGATCTACCTGAAACCACTTCCAAGATCGGTGGGCCATTGGTCAAGCAGTTCTCCATCTTCATGCCAAACAAGGTGGGCGCGATGCTCGACATCGTGAAGCTGCTCAGCACCCGCAACACCCACGTCGTCGCGCTTAGCATTGCGGAGCAGACCGACTCCGCCATCGCCCGCATCGTGGTGAGCGATCCCGAGACGGTGGAGAATATTTTTCACGAACATGACGTTGCTTTCGGAATCAGCGAAATGGTGGTGGTCGAGCTGCAGGAGGTCGCGACGGAGCTGGCCAAGCTGCTCGCCGCGCTCCTCATGGCGGAGGTGAACCTGCACTTTAGCTACCCGCTCCTGACCCGTCCGCACGGCCGCGCCGCGCTCGCCATGCATGTCGACGACACCGAGTGTGCCTGCTCCGTTCTTCAGGGGGAAGGCTTCAAGATGCTGAGCCAGGCGGATATTTCTCGTTAGGGGAATCTGATCAACCGCAGAGGACGCAAAAGTTACGAGGGTATTATTGGAATTCCGTTTTCCTCCTCCCCTCTGCGTCCCTTGCGGTCAAATTCCTTCATCTTCGATGGGGGCGGTGGGATTTGACAGCCGCGAGCCACTCCGATAGAGACGATCTTTCGATGAGCGCGCTCAGCTTTCCAGATGTCAGCCGGGCGCAAAAAACGTTTGCTGTCGCGCTCGCGGTCCTCGGCACGATGGCCCTCGTGCAGCTCGTGACGGGGCTCTACCTTTACACCCGCCAGCCGACAGCAGAGGCGCTCACGCCGGCGAAGAAGTCCGCGGTCGAGGCGCGGCTTTTCCGTCCGCCGAAATTGCGGACGACGGAGTCCACAGCGCCGGTCAAAGTGCCGGCGATGGTGGGTGTGCCTTCAGCGACGGTGACACGCGCGACGCCTGCGCCGACCGGGGTGGCCGACACCCTGCTCCATGTCGCGAAGGATTTCCGCGAGCGGGGCGACACGACGAACGCGATCGCAAAGCTCCAGCAGGCGACCGCACTTGATCCCGGCAACGCGGAGATCTTGGCCGAGCTGGCCTTGACCTACGAATCAATGCAACTCTTTGACCGCTCGAATGAAGTCTGGCGCCGCTTGCAATCGTTAGGCCCGGCAGCCGGCCCGCTCCTTGTCCTGGCCGACCTCAAGTTGCAGGTCGGCGTTGCCCCGCAAGGTAACCCGGGGGCTGCGAACGGTTCGCCCGCTGCTGGCACTGAGCAGGCAGGCGATGCCGCCGGCATTCCCGACGGCTCGACCTTCGGTATCTCGGAGGTGGCCTTGAAAAATGAACCCGATCCCGAGGCGGAGACGCGGCTCCTCTTGCGGGTCGGCGTGAAAGTGCGGCCCGACACGCCGATCGACCACACGAAGGTGAAAATTCAGGTTTTCTTTTACGACATGGTGAACAACGACCAGGTCGCGCTGACCAACGCCGAGGTCAGCTACGAATGGGTCACGCCCGGCCACGACTGGGCCGAGACGGGGACCGAGGTGCTCGACGTGACTTATCTTCGCCCCAAACACAGCGAGCACGCGCCCGGTGGCGCGATCGGCAACCAGCCGATAGACGTGCCTGACTCGGTGGAAAAAGCAAAGCTGGCCGCTCGCAAACCGCAGACCGCGGCCGAAATGTTGCCGACAAGCGAGAGCGGGCCGCGCCAGTATCTCGGCTACATCGTGCGCGTTTATTACAAGGACCAGCTCCAGGCCGTCCGATCCGAGCCGACCCGTCTGCTCAACCTTTTCCCGCCGCCCTTCACCGCGCCGCCCCAGTGATGCGCCTCCTCATCGTCCACCACGAGGAAGAGATCGGCCGCGCTCTTCAGGGGATGGTCAGGGAATACACCGCTCACACCGCGGATTTTGTCGCGACCGACGACGCCGCCATCGCGTGGGCGGGGCAGAACACGGGGTGCGATCTGCTCCTGACACAGCTGGAAAGCGAAGGAGCCGATGGCCTGACCGTGGCGGGCTCGTTAGGCGAACGTTTTCCCAGCCTCCAGGCCTTTTTTTGCCCCCCTATCCGCTTGGCGCCCAGCGGCTCGAGGTCGCCAACACCAAAATTTTTCCTGAACCAATCGACGGCGAGCGCCTTCTCCAGGCGATCGAACGCACGTCCGCTTCGCCGGGGGCGGCGGACCTTTTTCACCATATCGATCTCCTCCAGATGTGTTGTCTGAGCGGGAAGGGCGGCGGCGTGCAACTCGTCGCCGGGTCGAAGGCGGGCGTCGTCTATCTGCGCAATGGCGAGCTGCGCCATGCCGAGACGCAACGGGCGCGCGGGCTCGATGCGATTTTTGAGATGCTGCGCTAGGGCTACGCCGAGTTTGCCTACGACGCCAACACCAGCCCGACCGAACATTCGATCGACATCGGCTGGGACGCAGCCTTGATCGAGATCGTGATGCGGGATCGCGAAGAGCAGGCCCTGCAGCCGGGTACGACTGACTCCGAAATCTCAGCCGCTCTGTTGCCGCCCGAAGCGGATCTGACTGGCGAACAATTCGGCACCTACGTCGTCGGGCGGAAATTGACGGAAAGTTTTTGGGACAAAGTTTATCAGGCCGAACAAACCTCGATCGGGCGCCCCGTCGTGCTCCACGTCCTGCGCAGCAGCCTGCGCGAGAGTCCGGAGCGCGCGCAGGAATTTCTCGATATCGCGAGCGCCAACGCCAACATCCGGCACCCGGCGATTCTCCCCGTTTACGAAGCGGGTGAATACGAGGGAACGTATTTTTATGCGCGCGAATTTGTCGTCGGGCGCACGGTTTACGAGATCAAGGCGCGCGGCCATACCATCCCGGAAACGACTGCCTTGCGCATCGTGCGGGCGATCGCCGAAGCGCTCGCCCATCTCGACGACCACTGGATCATGCACGCACCCCTTCGGCTTTCGCGCATCTTCGTCACGCCTAACGAAGACTGCCGGCTAGCCGACGTCGCGGTCGCCAATCCGGCCATGGCTCAGCTTGGGCGCGCCCAAAGCGAAATCCAGTGGTCGGCCGCGTCCTCACCCTCATCCATCGGATGCAGACCTCGGGCGAAGATGCCATCACGACCTGGAACGAACTGGCGGAGGAAGCGAAAAAGCTCGCCAGCATGGTCGGCCCGCCGCCTCCGATGCTCTCGCCGAAGAAAACCGGCGTCCTCGACAAGGTGAAATTCTGGATTCGTTAGGCCGGGATCTCCGCGTCCCGAGAAAAGGCGCCGTCCTGTCCCGATTTTGAACACGGACGCCACCGCATGGGTCCCATCAGGCAACCATCCTGCTCATGGCCGAAGCGCAGGGGAAATCGATTATGAGCAAGAGCAGGAGCATGATTAAGAGGAGCCGCCATCGGGCCGGTGGCTTTCATCTCCTTCGACTTGCAGTATTTTAGGCGCTCATGATCCGTTCCCTGGTATTCATCGCGCTCATTTTCGGTGCGCTCTCGGCGCAGGGCCAGATCCAGGTGGACCTGAAGTTCAAACGCCTGCAATACATCGCCTACGAGCCGGTTATCGCGACGGTCACGATCACCAACCTGGCTGGGCGAGACATCGTCTTGCGCGACGACAACGACCAGCATTGGTACGGCTTTGAAGTGACGGCCAACGAAGGCCGCACGCTCGCTCCGATTCGGCAGAGAGACGAGGCGCCCTTGAAAATCGCGGCCGGCACTTCCGTGACCCGCAAGATCAACCTCACGCCGCTCTTCCCGATCAGGGACCTCGGCGTTTATCACGTGCGTGCGAACGTTTTCTTCGCCGACTTGAACAAGTTTTTTTACGCCCGCGCCAAAGTCTTCGAGGTCACGACCGCGCGGCCCATCTGGCGGCGAACGGTGGGCGATCCGGCGGGCGGCGGAGTGCGCACCTATTCTCTGATGACGAACCGGTTTCCCGATCACACCTCGCTCTACGTGCGGGTGGAAGACCAGGAGAACAGTCTCGTCTTCGCCACCTATTCGTTAGGCCGGCTCATCTCCTTCGATGAACCGCACGCCGAGGTCGATCGCAAAAATCAACTTCATGTCCTGCAATGTTCAGCTCCGCGGATCTGGTCCTATTCCGTCGTCGGGCTCGATGGGCGATTGCTAAAACACGCCACCTACTCGCAGACGCGCAGCACTCCGCGCCTGCGCCGGACTCCTGAGGGAGCGGTCGCGGTGAGCGGGGGAATGCAGGACGTGCCCGTTCCGCCCGGGACCGGACCCGCGGTTCCAAAGTTATCCGAACGACCCGAAAATCTCCCGCCGGAAGATTAATCCCACATGCCGGCAAATTTGTTTCGCGTCTGCGGACGCGCCTCACTCTTAGATTTCATCGCGGGCATCCTTGCCCTGCTCTTGCTCTTCCCAGCTTCCCTGTCGGCGGAGCGGAGTTTCTCCACGGTTGTGATCGATGCGGGCCACGGCGGTTTCGATCGCGGTGGAATTCCCGGGCAGCGAGTGGCCGAGAAAATAATGGCGCTCGACGTCGCGCAGCGCCTCGGAAAAAGGCTGCAGCGGGCTGGCTACCGCGTCGTCATGACGCGTGATAGCGACGTCTTCGTCCCGCTCGGCGAGCGAGTGCGCATCGCGAATCGATATCGGGACGCGATTTTTGTCTGCATCCATTTCAATTCCGCGACGCGGGTCGGAGCGAACGGGATCGAGACCTACTATTACAGCAGCGACAGCGCGAAACTGGCGGCCAATATTCATCGCCACGTCATTTCCGGCACCACGACCGATAACCGCGGCATCCGGCGTCGCGGCTATTTCGTCCTCCGCCGCACTTCCATACCGGCCGTCCTGGTCGAGTGCGGATTCCTGACCAATCCGACCGAAGCGCGCCTCGCACTCGACCCCACCTACCGCCAGCGCCTCGCCGATCGGATCGCCGACGGAGTCATGGGCAAGCCAACGCCGCCCAACCGCCCCGTCGTGGCCGGAGTCACCCATGTGCCGTCGCCCATTCGGGAGACCCGCAACTACAACGACTTTGTTCGCGCTGAGCCAGACCGCCGTCCGACGCACCGGACCTCGAAAAAGAAAAGCAAGAAATCGAAAAAATCTTCCAGCAGCAGCAAAAAAAAGAAAAGCTCGAGCAGCAGCAAGAAAAAGAAGAGTTCGAGCGGCGATTAAGTTGCACTCACCCATAATTACTCCGGCGCAGATGCGCGCAGCCGAGGAGGCCGCTTTCGCGCGCGGCGTTTCGGCGGAGGCGTTGATGGAAGCGGCAGGCGCCGGGATCGCGCGCGCCATCGCGAAATTTTTCCCGCGCGCCGGAAAGTGCATTGTCTTTGCCGGCAAAGGACACAACGCGGGCGACGCCTTCGTGGCCGCGCGCTGGCTCGCCCAGGCTGGCTGGGAAATCGAGACGCGGCTCGTTTTTCCCGAGACGAAACTGAGTGCCCTAACGAGCAAAAAATGGTTCGAGCTGCGCGAGCAGGGAGGTGGAAGGCATTTTCTGTCCGGCCCGGTGATTATCCTCGACGGCCTCCTCGGCCTTGGCGCACATCCGCCCTTGCGCGAACCGATTCGTGGCGCCTGTCGCGAGATTAACGCGTTGCGCGTCCGCGCTCGCGTCATCGCGATCGACCTTCCTTCCGGACTCGATGGCGATTCCGGGGTGGCGGACGACGACTGTGTAATCGCTGACCTCACGATCACGGTCGGTTGCGCAAAGCGCGGGTTGGTGGCGGATTCCGCGATTGATTTCGTCGGCCGCCTCGCGCTCGTCCCGCTTCCCGAATTGCGACCGGATGAGGTTGGCGAATCCGAACTGGCCACCCCGGAAACGCTCCACGATCTCTTGCCACGCCGGAATTATTCGGCTTACAAAAACCAGTTTGGCCGCATCGGTCTCGTCGCTGGCTCGCGCGGTTTCACCGGTGCCGCGATTATGTGTTCGTTAGGCGCACTCCGCGCTGGAGCTGGCCTGGTCGAGCTTTTCGTCCCGGAGGAAATCTACGAAATTATCGCCACGGCGGCCGCGCCCGAGGTGATGGTGAAGCCAGTCGAGTCCTACGCCGATCTCCTCGAGGAACCGATCGACGTCTGGGCGATTGGTCCCGGCCTCGGCCAGACACGTGCGGCAGAAATCCTCGCGCTCATCCGTGAAGCAGAGCAGCCGATGGTGGTCGATGCCGATGGCCTCAATATCCTGGCGAAGGAGATGCTGAGCTTGAAAAAGAGTCGAGGTCCGCGCCTCCTCACGCCGCATCCGGGCGAGATGAAACGCCTTTTCCCTAACGAGAAGATGCCGCGCGCGGAACTGGCGGCGAAGTTTTGCGGCGAATACGCGGTCACGCTTCTTTTGAAGGGAAGTCGCAGCATCGTGGCGGAAGCGGGTTGTCCCTTGAGCTACAACACAACCGGCAATCCCGGGATGTCGACGGGCGGGATGGGAGATGTTCTGACTGGCGTCTGCGCCGGCTTGCTCGGCCAAAAGCTTTCGCCAAACGATACCGCTCGTCTTGGCGCCTGGACCTGCGGACGGGCGGCGGAGTTGTCCCTTCTGAACAGTCGGGAGAGTGAAGAATCCCTTCTGCCGAGTGACCTGATCGGCCACCTCGGCGCCGCCTTCGCCGAACTGCGCGCCGCTGTTTGTTAGGGCGCGATGAAGAACTTCATCGTTGTTGGATACCCCAAGAGCGGTTGTACCTGGGCGACGCGGCTCGTGGCCGAACTGGTGGGGTGCCCGGTGGCCGGTTTCTGGAAATCGGACAAAAAAGAAATCGCAGTCGAGGGCGGAGACCGCATTTCAGAGTTTCGTTGCTATAAGGCGCATCACCCTCTGGGCGAACTGGGGGTCTCGCCGAACGAATTCGCGAACTCTGTCATCTACATCCTGCGCGATCCGCGCGACATCGCGCTTTCGGCCGCGAACCATTTTCAGTTTGAGCGTTATCCCGCCCTCCGCGCACTCTTTCGCCGTTTCCGGCAGGGCGAAAAACTCTACCGTCACACGCTTTATCCGCTTCTCGTTGGGCAGGATTACCGCCTGGAGCGAATGACGGAGGCGTTGCTTCACGGCTCGGCCTCGGTCCACAAGTCAGTCCGCATTTCGTGGGCGGAACATTGGCGGCCCTACGCGGAGGCGGGCGTACCGATTATCCGCTACGAAGATTTGCTCGCGCGCCCGGAGGAGGAATCGGCTCGCATTCTGCGGCACCTCGGACTGGAACGCAGCGCCGCGGAGATCGCGACGGCGGTCGAGAATCAGTCGTTTGCGCGCAAGAAGCAGAGGCTGCTGGAGGAGGGAGAAACCGGGCGTGCCAAGTTTCTGCGGGTCGGGAAGAGCGAACAATGGCGGGAAAATCTTCCGCCGCACTTCCAAGCCCGATTTACCAACGAGTTGGGCGATTCGCTGACAAAATGGGGATACTCAGTCTAACGACGCCCTCGGATCGTTATTCGTTAGGAGTAGCAAGCAGCTTCAAAAAGCGCGGATCTTTTCGCAGCGGGTCCCATTCCCAGCGAAATTTAAGATCGTTCCGGGTGATGCTGTAATCGACGCTGTCAACTGCTCCCGGCGTTTTCAGCAATTGTTCGATCAACGGAATCGCCTGATCGTTTTCGCCGACCCGCGCATAGATGAGCGCCAGATAGCAAAGCATGATCGCGCCGTCGTTGGCGTCTTTCGCTTCCGGCTTGAGCTGGACGGCGAGCCGGCCTTCGCGAATCGCGTCGGTCTTTCGCCCCATGAAAGCGTAGAGCAGACCGAGATTGGCGTGGCGATCGGCGGCTTCGGCCGCTTCCTGGACCGCCTTTTCAAATTCTGGCAAAGCGGCCGTGAAGTGCTGCTCCGCGGAGGCCTGGTCGCCTCGCGCAACGGCGGTTATCCCGGCGAGAAAGCTCTTCGGTTGCAGACCACCATTGAGGTAGGAAAACTCGCTCCGTGGCGATTGCGCGAGGACTTGATCGGCGGCAGCGAAATCGCGCCGCAGCATGGCGTCTTCCCAGCGAGCGCAAGTCACGACCCCGTCTGGATCTTCACCCGGAGGAATATCCGCGAGCCAGCGTCGCAAAGCTCCCATGTCCCCCTTTCCCATGAAATCGACGTAGCCAGATTGGATTTTTGCCACGACCGAGTCGGGCGCAACGGCGCGGAAACGGGCGGCGGCCTCGGCGGCTTGCGGCCAGCGGCGCATCGAGGTGTTGGTGAAGACGAGGTTGCGAATGATATTCGGATTCTGCGGGTCGAGTTTTTCCATCCGCTGATAAGCGGCGAGCGCTTCGTCCCAGCGGCCCTGGCGGCGGCGGATGGCAGCGACGTAGGCTCCGATATTGCTGTCGTTAGGCAAGGCCTGCTGGGCGGTGGCAAATTCGGCCAGCGCCCGCTCGTAATCTTCGTCGAACCAGTAGGCGCACTGTCCGAGCGCGAAGTGCGCTTCGCCAAGGTCCGGCTCGAGACGAAGGGCGGCCTCGGCCTCGCTCCGGGCGCGGTTTTTCCAGGTGTCGAGCGGTTCGTGGAAATGGAAAATCTCCGCGCAGGTCGAGGCGAGATGGGCACGAGCGAGGGCGAAATCCGGATCGAGCGCGATCGCCTTGGTATAGAGATCAACCGCCTGCCGATAATCCTGGAGCAAGGTGTCTGGTCCCTGCTCGTAAGGCAGGGCGTGGAGATAAAGCAGGTAGGCCTCCGGATTCTGGGTCGGTTTCTTTGCTACCCGCGCTTTTTCCTCCGGGGTGAGCTGGGCGCGCAGGGCGTCGGCGATCTCGGTCGCGAGTTCGCCTTCCAGGCCTAACGAGTCTTGAATCGTCCGATCATAGCTATGGGCCCAGAGATGCCTGTCTCGCTCGGCGTCAATCAACTGCACATTGACGACGACGCGGTCCTTTTCCCGGCGCACGCTCCCCTCCAGGATTGTGGCCACGCCCAGGGCCTTGCCGATTTCTCTGATATCGCGCGACTCAGCGTCCCGATATTTCATCACGCTCGTCCGGCTGATGACGGTGAGGGCCTGGATCTTGGCCAGATTGGTCAGCAGATCATCCTGGATGCCATCGGCGAAGTAGGCATTTTCTTTTTCCGCGCTGTAATTTTCGAAAGGGAGAACGGCGATGCTTTTCGCCGAAACGCCGTCAGCCTGTGCGCGGTGAGCGGGCGAAAAGCGGAGATAGAGGAGAACAGCGATCGCGATCGCGAGCACGCCAATGACGCCGGTGTAAATCTGATGAACGACCGGCCAGCGGGAGGCTTTGCCGGGCGGCAGCTCGTCC
This sequence comes from uncultured Verrucomicrobiae bacterium, assembly GCA_963819975.1. GTDB lineage: Bacteria > Verrucomicrobiota > Verrucomicrobiia > Chthoniobacterales > UBA10450 > Palsa-1392. Next base: position 718,900 of record CAWFYE010000007.1, read on the forward strand.
GTTTTCACGAGCCCTTGGGGGGTGAGCTCAAAGGCCCAGGCGAGCGCGACCGCGACCGGGAACCCGAGCACGAGCAGGATGATGATCAGCCTGACGATCCAATCGGGAATGGAGAAGAAGGGAAAAACCTGGGTCGCGACCTGGATCAGGAGCCAGCTCGTCATCGTGTAAACGACGGCCGCGCGATAGACATGGCGCCGTTGCAGCTCGGCAAAAAGATTCTTCAGATTCACCGCTCAAACTCCATTCGCCCTGCAAAATGCGTCGTTTCCTTCCGCTGTCGATGCTTTTAGGTGAGGCGCGAAATTCTGCCCGGGCTGGCGCGGGAACAGCTTCCTTTCTGAGATGTGCAGACGCGAGGCCGGGATAAATCAATCCTGCAACGAGCTGCGCTCTCGGGCGCGCTCACGCTTTTGCTTCTGGCCGGGCTCAGGCTCGATACGACCGATTTCCAGAATGGCGGCAACGCCGCTCCGCGCTGGCATGCCGATCTGCGCGACACACGCGGTTACGTCGCGCGGCATCCAGCCGAAATGTAAAAAAGCGCTTTCTTGACCGCACAACACTAATGATGAAAATCTAACTTATGGAGGCCGAAACAAAAGACAGCCGGGGCGAAGGCACGGAAGAGAATACCGCGGAACAGAGCGAGACTCTGCCGCTTTCCAAGCTACGGGATTTACGGCCGGAAAAAGACCCGATCGGCGCCGGGCACGGCCGATCTCTGAGGACCGAACAGGGGCGTTCCTAACGACGCCTGGGCGGTGGTCTTAAGTCGTTAGGCAAAACACCGTGCTTTCCTATTCCGGAGCGGGCGTTGGCGTGGCGCTCGCGGCGGCCTTGGGCGTCTCCCCAGACTTCGTTTCCGCGTCGCTTCTGCCAGCCTGTTGTCCCCGGCGTTTTTGCCGCCGTTCCTGGTGATTAGCCTGCCTTTCCGCTTTGCTGATCCGCGACCGTGCCGTCGCGATTGTTGCCTCCGAATCGGCGACGATGCTCCTGCCGATGCTCGCGTCGTCGTTCCCGGCGCTCGGCATTTTTCGAAGACGCACTCGCGCCAGGACTGGCGGCGGGAGTCGCGGCCGGACTCGCAACCGGGCTGGCTGCGGCGGTGCTGGTTGCGGCGTCGGGTTGTTGCGCCGCGGCCGAGAGAGTGAAGCCGGCTCCGAGCCCGACGGCCAATGCATAACGGATGATGTTCGTAGGCGTTGGTTAGTCGCTTTTCCGCGCTAAGAAATTTTGGCAAGGCCTCGGTTTTTGGAGGTCCGCAACCAGGTTGCCTGAAACGACCGGGCGCGCCAACCTTCTAAAAGCAATGAGATCCTGTCCGATTGGCGGCGGGTTGTTCGTTGTCTTGATGGAAAGCATTCAACCGAACGAAAAGAGAGGAATCCAAAAACGTGAGCACATCGACGAAAGAAGAAGCGAAGACGGCAGGAATTCCCGAGGGCATGCATACCGTCACGCCGCACCTGATCTGCGCCGGCGCGGCCGAGGCGATCGAGTTTTACAAAAAGGCTTTCGACGCAGTCGAGCTGAGCCGGATGCTGAGCCCGGAGGGAAACGTCATGCATGCCAGTATCCGCATCGGCGACTCGATCATCATGCTCAACGATGAGCTGCCGCAATGGGGGACTTTCGGTCCGAAATCGCTCAAGGGTTCGCCGGTCACGATTCATCTTTATGTCGAGAATGCGGACGCGGTTTTCGCACAGGCGGTAAAAGCGGGGGCGAAGTCCACGATGCCGCTTGAGGACATGTTTTGGGGCGACCGCTACGGGAAAGTGGAAGATCCCTTCGGCCACCAGTGGTCGATTGGCACCCACGTCCGCGATGTGACTCCCGGAGAGATGCAAAAGGCGATCGAGCAGATGAGTGCCTAACGAATGCACGTTGTAGTTATGCAAAGAATTACGCCATTTTTGTGGTTCGATAATCAGGGGGAAGAAGCGGCCAACTTTTACGTCTCGATTTTCAAGAATTCGAAGATCAAAGAAGTGACCCGCTACACCGGAGAAGAACCGATCGGAGAAAAAGGCGCGGTCATGACTGTGGTCTTCGAGCTGGATGGCGAGGAGTTTGTGGCCTTGAACGGCGGATCGCGCTTCAAATTCACCGAAGCGATTTCCTTCGTGATCAACTGCGAGACTCAGGAGGAGATCGATTATTACTGGGACAAGCTGACAGCCGACGGCGGCGAAGAAGTGCAATGCGGCTGGCTGACTGACAAATACGGCCTTTCCTGGCAGGTCGTGCCGGCGAAGATCCGTGCATGGCCTAACGATGCTGCCGGTTTCGCGCGAGTCATGAAAGCGATCATGCCGATGAAAAAGCTTGATCTCGCGACGCTGGAGAGGGCGTTCGAGGGAAAATAAATCGCCCGAACGCACGAACAATGGCGCGGCTCGTTCCCTCCCGGCGATCCGCGGATTCCGCAGGCTGATTCAACCGCAGAGGACGCGAATGTCGCGGAGCTCGGGAAGAATTGTAAATTTTCCTCTGCGCTCTCTGTGGCCTCTGCGGTTAACTAACTCCGCACCTGGACTGCCCGCTCCGTCGGAAGCTGACTCGGAGCACGCTCGAGGCGAAATCAAACAGGACGGCAAATCAAAGCAGCCGCACCGCGGTGACCGCGATCCTGCCCCCGAAACAAACCTCGACGTCCGCTCCCGGGGTGCGATGTCGCAGGTGGTATTCGCCCGCGAAATACAAACCGCTCTCCTCCTCGTGCCGGTAGTTGAGTGGGAGCGGTTTCGGATCGAGCGGGCACCAGACGACTTCCGGGTCGGGCGCGTTGGCCGGGAGGACGGGCAAGTTGACGTTGTAAAAAACACCGGCCTCGATCGGCCGCGCCAGAAGATTCGCCAAAATCGGCGCGATCCAGCGCTCCGCGCGCGCCCAGTCGTATTCGACGCCGCTTTTCCGGTAGTGCGAGAACGCAATCCCCGGCCAGCCGTGGAGAAGAGCCTCACGCACCGCCGCTACAGTGCCCGAGTAGTGAATATCCGCTCCGAGATTTGAGCCGTGATTAATGCCGCTCAGGATCCATTTCGCTTCCGGGACGAGATGGAGCAGGCCAAGCCGGGTGCAATCGGCCGGCGTGCCGTGAATCGCAAAGCGCTCCTCCCCCCGGGGCTCGATCCGCACTCCCTCGCGCCAGGTGACGGCGTGGCTTACTCCCGATTGCGGGCCGGCCGGCGCGACCACGACCGGTTCGCCTAACGAGCGCGCGGCCGAGACGAGGGCGGCGAGGCCGGGCGCGTCGATTCCGTCGTCGTTCGTCAGGAGAAATTTCATTCCGCCCACGCTACACGTGCCGTGTAGGGCGCGCCATTTTGGCTGCTCCCGGTGAATCCGCTTCCAGAAGGGGCAACGGAAGAAACGTCCAACCCCGGGCGGCCAGAATAACGCGCCCTACATGATTCAAGCCTCAAAAACCCAGCGTCCGCCTACCATGGTTCGTTCCACCGGGATCTGAATGAGCGTGGCCGGATCCTCTTTCAATGGGTCGCGACCGAGCACGACCAGGTCGGCATATTTGCCCGCTTCGATCGAGCCTTTCTCCTCTTCCTCAAAGGAAGCGTGAGCGCCGTTGATCGTTTGCACCCGCAAAGCCTCCGGCACCGTGATCCGCTGCTCCGGGCCCCAGACGGTCCCTTTCATATCCGTGCGGGTGACAGCGGACTGGAGCGCCATCATCGGTTCGAATGGCCCCGGCGGATAATCGGAACCGGGCGCCACTGGAATGCCGGCGTCGAGGAAGCTGCGGAGGGCAAACATGTGATTGAGCCGCTCCGCGCCGTACTCGCGCATCTTTTCCCCATGATAATAGACGTAGGTGGCGAAGGGCGTTGGGATGGCGCCGAGCTTTTTGATTCGCTGCACGAGCGCATCGTTGACCACCGTGCAATGCTCGAGACGAAAGCGCGGATCCGGCCGGGGCCGCTCGCGCTGCAGCCGTTCGTAAACCCGGAGGACGGTGTCGATCGCAATATCACCGTTGGCGTGCACGCCGATCTGCCAGTCGGCGAGGTGAGCTTTGCGCGCGGTCTGGTAAAGCTCCTCCTCGCTCATGACCTCAATCCCGTATTCGTTAGGCCGTCCGATGTACGGCTCGGAAAGCCGCGCCGTTCGTTCCGAGATGGAACCATCGGCCGTCATTTTCATTGCCCCAACCCGCACCCACTCGTCGCCGAAGCCGGTACGGAGCCCGGCCTCGAGCATGCGATCGATCTCGCGATACCCGATCAGACAATAAACCCGCACCGAAAGCTCGCCGGCGTCGCGCGCATCCTGATAAGCGCGCAGATCTTCATGCGAGCCGTAGGCGTCATGCACCGAGGTGATGCCAACGCGGGAGAGCATCCGGGAGATGAGCTTCACGCCCTCCCGGTAGTCTTCCCGGCTCGTGGTCTCCGGGATGAGCCGATCGAAAAGATCAACGGCGCGTTCCGCCACCCGGCCGGTCGGCTCTTTGCTCGTCGGATCGCGATCCAACTTTCCGCCCGGCGGATCGGGGGTGGCCGCGCTGACGCCAGCTTTCTTAAAAGCGAGCGAGTTAGCGTAGGCGGTGTGCCCGCCACGATGAGAGATGAGCACCGGATGATTCGGCGCGGCGACGTCGAGATCGGCGATTGTGAGGGGGCGGCCGTCGCTCGTCTTGGTGTCGTCGTATTTGAAGCCGAGCACCCAATCGCCGGGCGGCGTTTTGGTCGCGCGCTGGTGGATCGCGTCCTGGATCGCGCGAATCGAACGAAGGTCGCAATCGACCTGCCGCAGATGCATCCGACCCGCCACCGCCGGGTGGGAGTGCGCATCGATAAATCCTGGGACCACGGTTTTGCCTTCGAGGTCGATCTTCTTTGTCTTCGCGCCCGCCAGAGCAAGCACCTTATCGTTAGGGCCGACGGCGAAAAAGCGGCCCTCCGCAATCGCCACCGCCTGCGCTGCCGGAAGGTTGGGATCGATCGTGATGATCTTCCCATGATGCAGAATGAGGTCGGGCGAAGTCCGCTCAAAGACGAGGGTGGGGGCCACGGCGAAGGCGCCAAGGCCGACGAGAAATTCACGGCGCGACGGACTGGGCATGCAAGATTTTTTCGGACCGTGAGCCGTCGCGGCAGGAGAGGAGCGGCGCAACTAAAATCGCAAGTCGGGCCGCCCGTCCGAGTGGCCTCGGCAGAGCGCGAAAACTTGCACGACGACGCACTGGCTGTAGAACGAGCGAGCGATGACGCGCCGCTTTCTTGCACCGGTTTTGCTTCTCCTCGCGGCGCTTTGCTGGAGCCTCGGCGGCGTCCTCATCAAATCGATCGACTGGCCGCCGATGGCGGTCGCGGGCGGCCGGAGCGCGATCGCCATCCCGATCATCCTCCTCTGTGTCGGCCGGCCGCGTTTCACTTTTTCGGCGGCGCAGATCGGCGGTGCGCTCGGCTATGCCGGGACGGTCATTCTCTTTGTCTTTGCGACTCGGATGACGACCGCGGCGAACGCCATCTTCCTCCAATACACCGCGCCGATTTACGTCGCCCTGATCGGCCGCTGGTACCTGGGCGAGCGCGCTTCGCGGATCGATTGGCTGGTGATTGCAGTCGCGCTCCTCGGGATCGCGCTCTTCTTCATGGATCGCCTAACGACCGCGGGAATGTGGGGCAACATCATCGCGCTCGGGAGCGGTCTCGCCTTTGCCTCGGTCGCGCTTTTTTTGCGCAAGGAAAGAGCGGGTTCGCCGATCGCGAGCATCGTGCTCGGGAATGTCATCGTCGCGCTCGCCGGCCTGCCTTTCATGTTGCACGCGCCGTCGTTCGGCGATGGCGGCCTCTGGCGCCTCGTTCTCCTCGGCGCGGTCCAGCTCGGCTTGCCCTATGTCTTTTACGCGACCGCGATCAAGCAGGTCACCGCGCTCGAGGCGACGCTCATCCCCTTGCTCGAGCCGGTTCTGAATCCGCTCTGGGTCATGCTCGCGCTCGGCGAGCGGCCCGGTCCGTGGGCGGTCGTTGGCGGATTGCTCGTCCTCGGCGCGGTCCTCGGCCGCGGACTGCTCATGATGCGGGCCGGGCGTCGGATTGCGGTGCGGCCGGTCAGGGTCGATTGACGCTGGCGAGGCGCTGGAAACGAGGATCGTTGCGCAACGAATCGAACATCGGGTCGAGACGCAGGAGCGCGGGAGTGAGCGGGGCCTGCCCGCCGCCGAGCGGGCCTTGCTAGGGAAGCGCGAGGACTTTCTCCAGAGCAGTGATGGCGCGCTCGGGCTCGCCGACTCGAGCGGCGACTCGGGCCAGGATCTCGATCGGTGCCGGGCCGTCAAAGGCATCCTTCTCGATCGGCATCGTCGCGATGGCGCGTTCGGAAAAATTGAGCGCGGCTTCTTTGTCGTGCAAGCTTTTGTAATGCTGGGTCGAGGTGTGCGAGATCACTTCAGGTCGGCGATCTTTGAGAGGCGGGTCAGGATTTCGTCCTGGATGCCCTCCGTGAAGTAGCTGTTGCCCTGGTCGCCGCCCAGGTTTTCAAACGGGGGGACGGCGATTGATTTTTCCGGCGCGGCGGACGCGGTTTTAGGTGGCTGCGCCGACATGTGACGACCGATGAATAAACATTCCAGCGGACAAGAGACCGGCCATCAGGGCAAGGTAAATCCAGGTCCGCGTGCGGCGCCAGCGAGAGCGGAAGTCGGTCCGCTATTTCGGTACGCTGGATTCCCTGTGGGGTGAATTCAAAAGCCCACGCGATGAGGAGGGCGACCGGAAAGCCGAGCAGGACCAGCAAAACAATTAGCCTAACGAACCAGTTTGGAACCTCGAAGAATCGGAAACACCTGGGTCGACGACCTCGACCAACAGCCAGCCGACCGCGGCATAGGCGAGCCCGACCTTGTAAACGTTGCGCCGCTTCAGCTCGGCGAAGAAATTTTTTCCTCCAGGCTCATCGCGGCGACGGCCAGCGCGGAGTGCGTGACCTTGTATTCCAGGGTGGCGAAACGCGGATCGTCAAAGAGCGGCGCGAGCCAGGAATAAAAGCGCGGCGTGCTGACCCGGGCCGAGCGGGCGTCAGCCGCCTGGTCGAGGGCGGCGAACGCTTTGTCCTTGTCTCCAAGCGCGCCGTAAATCGCGGCGATGTGGATTTGATCGACGTAACGGCGTTGTGCGAGCGCTTCGAGGTCTTCCAGGATGCGGCGCGCCTCTCTCTCGCGACCGAGGTGCGCGTAACAGATCGCGAGTTGGAAATTCGGCTTGCTCATCAGTTCCGGCGGGAGTGATTCATAACGTTTGGCCGCTTCTTCCCAACGGCCCTCCGCCGCATAAACGCTCGCGATTGGATCGACATCGTAGAAAAAACGCGGATCGACTTCCATCACGCGCTCCGCCAGCTGCATCGCCGGCTTGTATTTTCCGCTCGCGATGTCGATGAAGGATTCAAACATGAGCGGCCAGGTTTAGAAAGGGTCGAGCGCGCGCGTTTTTTTCAGCTCGGCGCGGCCGCCGTCGAAATCGCGCTCCACCCGGGCTAAATACCAGCCGAGCCAGCGATGGGCGTCGGAGGAATTTGGGCCGAGCGCGACGGCTCGTTCCAGTTCGCGGCGGGCGAGGGGGAAATTCCGATCGTAAAGCATCGAGACGGCGCCCAGCCAAATGTGGCCGACGCCCGCGCCTTCGTCGGTCTGCACCGCCATGAGGGCGGCACGGCGCATCGGGCCAAGGACTTCGAGCGGTGCGCGATAGGCGTCGGCGATAGTGAGGTAAGCGCCCGCCAGGTCGCCCCAGGCCATCGCGTAATGAGGATCCTCCGCCACCGCCTGCTGGAGGAGCGCGATTTTTCCCTCCAGACTTTGCTCGTCGGCGTGCGCCCCAAGAGCATGGGCGCGGAGGAAAAGATCGTGCGCCACCGGGTTAGTCGTCGGCGGGACGTGCAGCCGCTCTGCCTGATCGGGCGCAAGCTTGATTCGGAGCGCGTCCGCGACCTGTTGCGCGACCTCGCCCTGCACTCCGAAGACGTCGCCGGTCTTGCGCCGGTAGCTCTGCGCCCAGAGCTGCTCGCCGCTCCCGGTTTTGACCAGTTGGACATTGATCAGGATATCTTCCCCCGCCTTCTGCACGCTGCCTTCGAGGACGTTCGCCACCCGCAGCTCGCGACCGATCGCGGCCAGGCCTTCGGGATTTTTCTGGTAGCGTTCGGCCGAGGTCCGCGAACGCACATTCAAGTCGCGCAACTGCGCGAGACTGGTCAGGATTTCATCCCGCATCCCGCTCACGAAGTAGGCGTTGCTCTTGTCTGTGCTCAGGTTCTCGAAAGGCAGGACCGCAATGGAATGGAGGTCGATCTCGCCCGCGCCCGATTCTTTTCCCGGGCTCTCCGATTGAGTGGGGAGGAATCGAAAGACCGCCACCCCGGTGGCGATCGCGGTGATGAGGATAACGAGTGCGGTCAGGCGGCGGCCGGCCGGGCGTTGTGTCGCCGACCTCGCCTCGAAAGCCCACACTGCCGACACCGTGATGGGGAAACCGGCGATGGAGAGAATGACGACCAGCCTGACGACGGAGTTGGGGATTTCAAAAAAAGGGAAGACTTGCGTCGCAATCTGGATGAGCAGCCAGGAGCCGACGACGTAGGCGACGGCCACGCTGTAAACGCGGCGCCGCTTCAGTTCGGTAAAAAAGGTCCGCGCATTCATCATCGGTGACGTGTGTCACCATTGGTCAATGCCCAGCCTATTGCGGATTAGAGGTGCCGGCCAGTTTTTGGAAACGCGGATCGCTCTGCAGCGAATCGAACATCGGATCCAGCCGAAGAAGGGCAGGGGTAAGTGGCATGCCGGTCGCCAACCCGCCATTGCAGGGAATCGAAAGGATTTTTTGTAAGGCGGCGATTGCTCGGTCGGGTTCGCCGAGGCGGGCCGCGATCCGGGCGAGGATATCAATCGGCTGCAGACCATTCGCGGCGTCTTTCTCGATCGGACCCGTGGCGATGGCGCGCTCGACCAGCGTGAAGGCGGCGGCTTTGTCGCCCAGACCCATCGTGACGAGGGCCAGATCTTGCAGAAGAGAAGCGTTGTCCGGTTGTTCTTCCAGCAACGGTTCCAACTCGCGACGCGCCTCTGCGCCAGGTTTCCTGAGCCGCCGCCGCATCGCCGGCAACTTCCTGGGCCCAGCCTAACCAAAAGCGGAGCTCGCCATTGAGGTAACCTAATCCCGGATCAGGCGTGGCCAGGATCTCTTTAAGGCGCGGGATGATTTGGGCCGGTCGGCGTTCCAGGATGGCTTGATAAGCCAGTGTCTCCCACGCAGTCGGATCGCCCGGATCAGGTTGCAGGTGAGCGAGGAACGCCGCTGCCTTTGGCAAGTCGCCTTCGGCCTGCGCAATCGCCGCCTTTTCCACCAGGGCATCGATGTCGCCCGGCATGATATCCAAAATGCGATCCAGCTTTCCGAGCGCGTCGGGGAAACGACGAAGCATAATATAGAATTGGGCTTGTCGGGTAATAAGACTCACATTGCGCGGGTCCAGTCGCTCGGCTTCGTTGAAGTAGGACTCGCTACGCTCCCACTGCCCCTGATCTCGTGCGAGGAAGGCAAGTGACTCAGGGACACGGCTGTTGTTGGGCAAGAATTGCTGGGCTTTCTCATAGCAACGGACCGCCGTCTCGTAGTCGCCCACACAGCCGTAATTGTAATAACCCTTTGCCACCCAGGCTTCGCCGAGATTGGGCTCCAGAGCGAGCGCAGTTTCTGCTGCCTGCCGCGCCTCTTCGCGAAGGGCGATGGTTGGCTGGAGATTCCGTGTGTGATAGCCGCGCGCATCCACATAGGAGAGTAGCGCCCAGGCCAAAGCAAACTTCTTGTCCAACCTGACCGCTTCTCTAAAATGCTTTTGCGCGCCGAGGTAGTTGCCAGGTGTGTTTTGCGTTTTCAACGTAAAAGCCAGGCCTCGCAGGTAAGCATCGTAGGCCTCCGGGTTATCGGTCGGTTTGGCGACCATCGCCTGCTCCTCCTGTCCCGTCAGGTGCGCGCTTAACCGATCGGCAATAGCTTTGGCCACCTCGCTCTCGACGGAAAAGATGTCGACGAGTTTCCGATCAAAGCTTTCGGCCCAAAGGTGCGAGTCATCGGCGGCTTTGATTAGTTGCACGTTGACACGCACCTGGTCGCCTTGCTTCTGCACGCTCCCCTCCAGGATATGAGCGACGCCCAGTTGCCGGGCGATCTCGGGCAGGTTGTCCGGCGCGCTCTCGTAGTGCTGCGTCGAAGCCTGCGCGATCACCTTTAAGTCGGCGACCTTGGAGAGGCGGGTCAGGATCTCGGCCTAGATACCTTCGGCAAAGTAGGCATTGGCTCTTCCGCACTCAGGTTTTGAAAGGGCAGGACGGCGATCGACTTGCTTTCGATGGCTGCGCTGGATGCTGGTTGCCTGGCCACCGGGCTTGTTGGTAGCGAAGGCAAGAATCGAACGACCGTCACGCCCGCGGCCAGAGCGGCAATCGTGACAATCAGAGCGGTCAGCCGGCGCCCGGTCGGTACGAGTGATCCGGTGATCGACTTCTTCTTCGCGTTTGATCCCTTCCGGCGCTAACTCAAAGGCCCAGGCCGAAACCACCGCGATGGGAAAACCGACGATCGTGAGGAGAACAACTGCCCTAACGACCCAGTTTGGAATGTCGAAAAGAGGAAAGACCTGCGTCGCAACCTGGATGAGCAGGCAGGAGACAACGAGGTAGGCGGCCGCGACGGTATTGACACGGCGCCGTTTCAGCTCGGCCAAGAGATTGCTCAGGTTCACGGGGACGGCTGTCCAGCGCCGCGCTCCGCGATGCCGAGAGCTTTCTCGATCGCCGCCGGGTTGTAGACTTTTCCGCCTTTGATCACAGTCGTGATTTTCCGCAGGTCACGAATGTTCTTTGCTCGGATCGCCATCGATCAGGATCAGGTCGGCCAGTTTCCCGGCCGCGATCACTCCGCGGTCTTTGTCCACGCCCATGACCAGGGCCGGGGTGAGGGTCGCCATGCGCAACACTTCGGCCGCCGGGAATTCCGGCGCGGACATAAAGCTCCAGCTCGTGGTGCAGGGTATAACCCGGGAGCGCGTCGGTTCCCGGGATGATCGTGACGCCGGCATCGTGGACGCTTTGAGCAGACGTCAGCATGGCCGGGAACGCTTCTCGGTACGCCGCCGCTTTGTCCGGCGGAGCTTCGAGCGCGCCGCTCCGCATGGCGCGACGGATCTGCGCCGGAAAACGCGGCACGATCTCCTCCAGGCCGGGCGTAACCGCGCTCGGATCCCCGCAGAAAAGTCCTTCGAAAACGTGCATCGTCGGATCGAGCACGGTGTGATGCTGCTTTGAGAAAATCGATGAACTCGCGCACCACCGGTTTGTCCGGCCGTGAACTCGCGCGCGTGCTCCGCCACCTTGATGAAGCGATCGCGATTGCGCGTTTCCTTCACTTCGGGAAAAAGGAAATTCAGCTCGATGAAATTGAAATGCTGGATTTCGTCCGCGCCGCCTTCGATGAACTGCCGGGCCGACATGAAAGCCGGGACGTGGCCGCTGACCCGCATCCCGTGCCCATGCGCGCTGATCGGCGATGATCGGGACCAGCTCCGGTTTGATCGAGGAATAGATCTTGATCTGCACATAGCCGTGGTCGGCGTACCAATCGACGTCCTTGATCGCTTCGGCGGCGTTATCGGCTCGCATCTTGGTCGGGCCGGCAAACTCTCCCGTGCCGTCGATGATTCCGGCCTTCAAAACTCGCGGTCCCAGCTCGCTGCCTTCGTCGTATCGCGCCACGCGTTCGAGGAAGGCGTCGGTGTCGTTTCCCATGTCGCGCGCGCTCGTCACACCGTTGGCGAGGTCGAGTGCGCCGTCTTCGGGGCTGCTAAAATGCTGGTGATTGTCCCAAAGCCCTGGCATCAGGAAGCGGCCCCCGGCGTCGATCACTTCCGCGTTGGCCGCTGGTTTGAAATCGGCGTCCGCGGCGATGCGGATAATGCGATCGCCGCGCACCAACACGCTGCGCCCCGGTGTGACGCTGAGATCGCGCGGATCGAACAGACGCGCGTTGCGGATGACCAGATCGTCCTTCGGAATGCGAGTCATTTCCTGCGCGAGGCGTCGCGACCAATCGGCGTCAATTTTTTGCTGGGCGGTGCGCAATTTCTCGATCGCTGCTTCGTAAGGACGCGAAACTACTGATAACCAGCCGCCAGCCGTCGCCATGCCATCATCGGGTCCGAGCCAGATTGTTTGCGGGGTGAAACCGAGGCCGGTGATGCGATAGGCGGTCAGCTCGTTCTGGCCGGCAATGACCTTTTCGCTCGGCTCGATGCTGACCTCGCCCGCCGGCAACAGCGCGAGCTTGCGACCCGGGCGCTTTGAGGAGCGCGCGGGCCAGCACGGTCGTGAATTCCGGCGGCGCATCCAGCGGGAGGTAGAACGCTTTTCCGTTGACCGCCTGCTCGCCTTTTTCGCTCCGGTTCTGCCAGGTCGCACGGCCGTCCTTCATTTCGAAGCGCTCTTCGACCGGCGCTTTCATGTAATCGTTGCCGCGACCTTCGTATGCGATTGGCAGGCCTTCGGCATCGAGTGTCCACGTGGCCACGATGTGATTGCCGCGGCCGCGATCGTTGAAGGAATATTCAGCGCGGACCTCACCACCGGGCTGCTTTTGCACGGTCTGGGTCCCGGCCAGGTTTCCCTGGAGAAAGATCTTGTCGGTGCGTTGCGCAGTCGCCGTCTGCGCCAGGCCGAAGAAAACGAGCGTGCATGCGAGGAGTCTCTGTTTGTTCATAATCTTTTAGCGGGATCACAAGCTCAGGGACGAGCATGGGGCACCGGAAACTTCAACGGCTGTTTCGGTGGCCACGGCAGGCCCAACTCGGCGAGGCAAGCTTTGAAGCGCGGAGTTGCCTCGAGATCAAATGGCGCACCGTGGTTCAATTGTCTTTCGGCGCAAGCGATTCAACGATCTTCTCGAAGCGCGGATCGCCTCGGAGAGGATCCCAATCGGGAAAGAGGCGGAGAACACCATAGCTGGGCCCGCCCGTTGTCTGCACGACGCGCACCAATTGTTCAAGAGCAAGATCCTTCTCCCCAACCCAGCCATAAATTGAAGCCAGCCGCGCCATGATGTGCTTCCCGTTGATGGCATCCTTAATCGGCGGCGTCAGATCGGCGGCGCGTCGGCCTTCGCGTAATGCATCCTCTTTGCGACCCAGCGCTGCTCGGTGCCGTAATGCGTCCCAGAAAAAACAAACCCAGCGACATCGCGCCTGCGATGATAACGACAAAAATCCAGGCGCGAGGACGCGGCCGTTGCGCCGCCAGCGCAAGATCGACCTCTTCCGTGCGCTTCAGTCCTTCCGGCGTGAGTTCGAACGCCCAGGCGATGACGAGCGCGATGGGAAACCCGATCACAATGACGAGCACGGTTAATCGCACTGCCCAATTTGGAATCTCGAAAAACGGGAAGACCTGGGTAGCTACTTGAACAAGCAGCCATCCGACGACCGCATAAGCTACCGCAACCTTGTAAACATTGCGCCGCTTCAGCTCGGCAAAGAAGTTGCGCGGGTTCATGGGTCTTTACTGGTAGATCGTCTTCGGCTCCGGGCCTTCGACGAGCGCTTTGAAACGTGGATTTGAGCGTAGCGGATCCCAGGTGGGATCGAGGCGCAGGGCGGCCTGAGTGAGCGGAAAGGCGCCATACGGAGTGGTGAGCAGCCGCTCGATACGCGTGATCGCGCGCTCACTTTCGCCCACCTGCGCTTCGATGCTGGCCAGATTTTCTTCCGCGACCGGTCCCTAGACGGGATCCTCGGAGGCCGGCATCATTGCGACGGCGTTCTCGCCTTCGCGCAAGGCGGCTTCCTTGTGGCCAAGTCCGGCCTCACAATAAGCCAGCCCGACGACAAGAAATTGGTTGCGCGGTTGTTCCTGCTGCTGCAGTTCCAGGTTCGCTTTCCCTTTGAGAAACGCCTGCCGGGCTCCCTCCGCATCGCCGGCCAGCGATCGTAGCCAGCCGAGGAACTGCCAGTCCGTGTGATCTTCGACCGGCGGTTTTCCCCCTTCGCTGGCAGCCGCCTTTTCCAAAAGGCGCGCTCCTTCGGCAAAACGTCGCTCGAGCATCAGCTGGACGACCCGCACGCCGACGGCCGAATCGTCTTTTGCGTTTGCCGGGACGCGGTCGAGGACGGATTGCGCCGCCGCCAAGTTCCCCGTTTTCTGAAAATACATGACCTCGTTAGCAAGGATGTCCGTGTCATCCGGGGCGATGGCCAGCGCGTGCTCGATCATCTTCCGGGTAGCCGCATGGTCGCGCACCATGGAGCAGGTCCAGGCGCGATCCATCCAGAGCTGCGCGTCGCGCGGATTCAGTTTGGTCGCTTCTGCGTAAAGGCGCAGGCTTTCTTTCCAGCGGCTTTGCCGCCGAGCGATGCGAGCCAGCGCCGTGATCGCCTCGCTGCTGCTCGGCACTTCGTGCTGAAGCTGCTCAAAAAGAATCCGGGCTCCGCTGTAATCGCGTACGATGTGGTAGCGGTAATAGGCATTGGCGAGGAGCGTTTCGGCTGAGTTCGGATCGAGCCGCGTGGCTGTCTCCGCGGCTGTTCGGGCCGCTTCCTCCCGCGCTGAACTCACGTCGATCCGGTTGAAAACGAGGTTTGCGTTGACCCGCGAGAGAGCGGCCCACGCCTTGGCAAAGTTCGGATCAAGCCGGACCGCTTCGGCGAACGACTTGGCGGCTTTTATTGAGTCCTCGGATGCTTGGCCCGGGCGCGAAAAATAGTCGAGTCCGCGGAGGTAGGCATCGTAGGCCATGAGTTGGTTGGTCGGCTTGTCTGCGATCGCTTTTTGTTCGCGGCCGCTCAATTTGGCCTGGAGCGTTTTTGCAATGGCGGTCGCGACTTCGCTTTGCACCGCGAAGATGTCAGTCAGGTTTCGGTCGTAGAGCTCGGCCCAAAGGTGCTCGTCGTTCTGGGCGGCGATCAACTGCACGTTGATCCGGACGCGGTCACCCACTTTCTGCACGCTGCCCTCGACCAGGTTCGCCACGCCCAGTTGCCGCGCGATCTCGGCCACGTTCTCGGCTTTGCTCCGATAGCGCTCGGTCGAGCTGCGCGAGATGACCTTCAGCTCGCCAATCTTCGCCAGGCGGGTGATGATTTCATCCTGCATGCCGTCCGCGAAATAGGCGTTGGCTTTGTCTGCGCTCAGGTTCTCGAAGGGTAGAACCGCGAGCGAGCGCTCGGTCGAGCGGCTTTGTTGGTTAGGCGCGGTGTAGCGCCCGGCGAAAAAGAGCGCAACCGAGAGGAGCGTGCCGACCACGACGATGTAAATCCAAGTGTGACCTCCGCTTCGGGCTGACCCTGGTGCGTCGGAATCAGTTCGCTTCAATCCTTCCGGCGTGAGGTCGAACGCCCAGGCGAGAACGAGGGCGACCGGGAAACCGAGGCAGAGAAGAAGAATGATTGCCCTAACGATCCAATTCGGAATTTCGAAGAACGGGAAGATCTGAGTCGCGACCTGAATGAGCAGCCAGGCCACCACGACATACGCGACCGCCACCTTGTAAACGCTGCGTCGCTTCAGTTCGTTGAAGAAGTTCATCATTTCGCTTCTGCGAGCTGCTGAAATCTCGGGTCGCCTCGAATCTTGTCCCAGATGGGATCGAGCCGCAGATAGGCCGGCGTGAGTCCATCCAGGGACGGGAGGGCGAGCGCGCGTTCGATGTGCGGAAGTGCGCTCGACGCGTCGCCCAAAGAGGCGTAGGCGCGCCCGATTGTTTCCTCGGAATTGCCCAGCCGCCAGAGGTCATGCTCAGTCGCGCGCAGTAATTCCTGCGACTGGCGATCCACCGCCGCCCGGTCGCCCAGGGCCGCGGCGATGTCGATGGAGAGATCGCCGATCTCGCGGCTGCGATCTCCTTGCCGCCGCTGTTCTTCCAACTGGTGCCGCGTCTCTTCCAGGGCGGATTTGGCGGCGGCAAGATTACCGGCCATGACCTGCTGGAACGCGATCCCGAGACGCGCGTATCTCGCTTCCTCCGGATCCGCCCCGTCCAGGCGCTCTGAAAAGGCGGCGATTGCGCGCTCGAACTCGCGGCGGAAAGCAAGGAGCGAAATGTAATCGCGAAAAAGGCGCCAGGTTCCGAGAGTCAACTCCAGCGGAGCGAGCGCCTTGTCCGCGCTCTTCAGGTCGCCTTCGCCCAGCCAGGTCTCGATCTTTTCCGCGACGACCGTTTTGTCGTTTGGGAGAAGGGCCAGCGCACGATCGAACATCGCGCGGGCCTCTTCGAAATGGCGCAGGCCGCGATGACTGCGGCCGAGATTGACCCAGATATCGGGGTTCCGCGGATCGAGGACGGCGGCTTCGAGTTGCAGGCGGATGGATTCCTCGATCTTGCCCTGCCGGCGCTTCACCATGGCAGTCATCGTGATGGCGTTGGCGTAGCTCGGCGAAAGCTCGTGCGCCCGTTCGAATTCCTGCAGTGCGCGCTCGAAATCCTGCTGGCAATAATAATAGAAGGAGCCCGCGGCAGCGTGTGCTTCGCTGGAATCGGGATGCAAACGCATTGCCGTGTCGGTCGCCTCTTTGGCAATCGCGAGCTGGGCGGGAGTGCCGTCGCCGGCGAAATACTTCCACGCCTCGCGATTGGCGAGATAGGCCCAGGCGAGCGCAAACTGCGGATCCAATTCCACCGCGCGCCGAAAATATTTGCGCGCTTCCTCAACCAGTTCGTCGCCCTGCGAATTATCGAGGGCCAGTCCGCGCAGAAAGGCGTCGTATGCCTCCGAGTTCTGCGTCGGCGCGCGCGCCAGTTCGTGTTTTTCGCGGCCGGTGAGAGTGGCTTCGAGCGAGCTGGCGATGCGCTGCGCGACTTCACTTTCGACCGCGAAGACGTCGAGCAGCTTCCGGTCGTAAGTCTCCGCCCAGAGATGCGAATCGCCTTCCGCCTTGATGAGCTGCACGTTCACCCGCACCGAATCGTTTACCTTCTGCACGCTGCCTTCCAGAATGTGGGCAACGCCAAGTTGTTTCGCGATTTCTGCGATATTCCCCGGCTTGCTCTGAAACTGCTGCGTCGAGGTACGCGAAATCACCTTCAGCTCCGCGATCTTCGAGAGCCGGGTCAAAATCTCATCCTGAATCCCATCGGCAAAATAGGCGTTGGTCTTCTCCTCGCTCAGGTTCGTGAAGGGCAAGACCGCAATCGATTTTGCGGAGGGCGGAGACGTTTTCGCCCCCTTCGGACGCAGCAGCTGAAAAAACAGTAGTCCCGCCGCAACCAACCCCACGACCAGAATGAAGGCGGCAAACTTTTGCCGGCTCCATTGCGGAATGTGTTCGCCAGGCAAAACGTTCTCCGTCCGTTTCATCCCGTCTGGCGTCATCTCAAACGCCCAGGCGATGACGAGTGCGAATGGGAAACCGAGGAGGGTGAGCACCACCACCGCAGTCGTTAGACTATCGGGCAAATGCAACGCCGGCACGATCGTCACTGCGACCTGCATGACGAGCCAGCCGACAACCGCGTAGCCGACCGCGACTTTATAGACATTGCGACGCTTAAGTTCGGAGAAGAAGCGACGCGTGTTCATACGAAAACTGCCCCGGGGTTCTGTTGCAGGCTGTTCCGCAGGCAGATGATCGTCATAACCGGTTGAAACGCAATCATTGACAGGCAAGCCCTGCTTTTTGCCACGAGCGTTTGGAGCCAACCCGGGGACGAGATCTTTTTGTCAGGCAGATCTGATTTATTGCTAGTGGAGCAGGCTCCGTGGCTACAGAATTTCTCAATGAAGCGCGTTTTTATCATAGGCCTTTCCGTTTTGCTCGTCGTAACCGTCAGCCGAGCCGCCGAAAAGACGAGCCCAGCCGGCTCGCACGCCGGCCACGCGTCCGGCAAAGTCAGCTTCCCGATTAGCTGTTCGCCAGCGGCGCAGGCGGAATTCAATAACGCCGTCACTCTTCTCCATCACATGACCTATCCGCAGGCGCGCGCAGCCTTCGAGCAGGTCGCCAAGACCGATCCGAGTTGTGCGATGGCGCACTGGGGGATCGCGATGACTTTATTCCAGCCACTTTGGCCGACCCGGCCCAGCTCGGAAGACCTCCAGCGCGGCTGGGATGAGGTTCAGAAAGCCAAAAGCCTCAATCCGCCGACTAAACGCGAGCAGCTTTTCGTGGCGGCGACCGAAGCGTTTTTCCTCGATCCGGCCGGGAGGGACTACTGGCTGCGCATCGGCCGCTGGGAGCAGGCGATGGAGAAAGTCTACAAGGCCTATCCCAACGATCCTGAGGTCGAAGTCTTTTATGCGCTCGCTATTCTCGCGACCGCGCCTCCCAACGCCGTCTCACGCGAGAATTCCGATCGGGCGGCGGAAATTCTTCTCCGCGTTTACAAGCAGAATCCCGATCATCCAGGCGCGATGCACTACCTCGTGCATGCCAACGACGTCCCGGGCCGCGAACGCGAATCACTCGAGATCACACGCAAATACGAAACGGTCGCGCCGGACAATCCGCACGCGCTCCACATGCCGACTCATATATACACCCGTCTCGGTGACTGGGACGGGGTGATTCGCGGCAATCTGCGTGCAGCCGACGCGGCCTTGAAATATCCGGCGGGCGATAAGGACCAATTCGTCTGGGATGAGTTTCCGCACGCCATCGAGTACCTCATCTATGGCTATCTCCAGAAAGGTCAGGACAGTGACGCCGCGACCCAGTTAAAACGGCTACGCGGCACCCCAAACCTCGAACCCACTTTCAAGACCGCGTTTCATCTCGCCTCGACTCAGGCGCGTTATACCTTGGAGCGACGCGCCTGGGATGAGGCGGCGCAGATTGTTCCGCGCCAGCCTGCGACCCTTGACTGGGATAAGTTCACCTGGCCAGAAGCGATCTCCTGGTTTGCGCAAGGATTGGGCAACGCTCACACCGGCAATATCGAAGAAGCGAAAGCGACCGTCGAACGTCTGAATGAACTGGAAACCACTACCCGCAAGAGCGGCGAAGAGCTTTTTGCCCGCAACATCCAGATCCTCCGGCTCGAGCTAAAGGCCTGGATTGCTCATGTAGAAAAACACGAGAAAGATGCCGACAAGATGATGCGGGAAGCCTACGAACTGGAGAGTGCCACGCCCAAGGCTCCGGTTACACCCGGCCCCACTTTGCCCGGCCTCGAACTCATGGGTGACCTTCTCATGGAGCAAAACCAGCCGGCCGAAGCGCTCGTCTCGTACCGGCGTTCGCTGAAGCTTTATCCGAACCGTTTCAACAGCCTGCTCGGCGCGGCCCGAGCCGCCCAGGCACTGAAGGATGAATCCACCGCGCGCACTTATTACCAACAGTTACTCAAGGTCGCGGATAAGGGCACTCGCGAGCCTGCAATGAAAGAAGCGAAGAGTTATCTTTCCGAAAAGCAGTGACGGTCCGAGCTAGCTAGCCCCTTCGTTATCACTCGGCGCTAAGAGATGGCCGAAGAGCCGGCCCGCGACGAGAAAAATGATGCCGGCGGCGCCCGCCAATCCCGCGTGCAGGAGCCAGAACTGTGGCACGGCCATTTTCTCGAGCAGGCCGCCGATCCAGCCGACGAGATTATTCGCCGCAAAGAAGGCGAGGTAATAGATGCCGATGATGGTTGCGGAGAGGGCGGCGGGCGCGACCCGCGCATAGAGTGCGAGCGAGACGGGAAAGACGTTGGCGAAGCCGATGCTGTTCAGGACGTGAAACGCGATCAACCAGCCGATCGCGACCTTGCCTCCTGAATGAGCGGCGATCGTCGCGCCCGCTGCGAGACAGATAAAGCCGGTCACCGCGATGATGCTTCCGATCCCCATCTTCGTAATTTCCGCAGGCTCGGGAAATTTCTTCGCCCAAATCCGCCAGAAGACCACAGCGAGCGCGAGAAAGGTGACGGAAACAATCGAGTCGAGCGTGATGAGCCAGGTCGTCGGCATCTTGTGATCGAAGAAAACGAGATTTGCGTTGTCCTGGGCCCAGACGAGATAGGCGTTAAAGATCTGCTGGTTGCCGATGATCGCCATCGTTAGCACCGGCAGGAGGAGGAGGAGCGCGAGGATGGCCATCTTCTCGCGATGCGTTAGCGGCGGTTTCGCGGCGCGCTCCCGTTTCGCCAGGATGGGAGCATCGGGCGGGAGATACTTGCGGCCGAACAGATAAATCGTTAGGCCGATCAACATCCCGATCCCTGCCGCGCCGAAACCCCAGTGCCAGCCATAGACTTCGCCGAGCGTGCCGGCGATGAGCGGTGCGGCGATCACTCCGCCGTTGATGAACAAGTAATAGATTTGGAAAGCGTCCGCGCGCCGGTTATCGCCCGTCGAATAGAGCGCGCCGACTTGGCTGGCGAGGTTGCCCTTGAAACACCCGACCCCGGCAAGCAGGCAGGTGAGGGCGAGGAGAAAAGTGACATCGAAGGCCATGAGGAAGTGCCCGGCCGACATGAGCAGGGCGCCGATCGTGACCGTGCGGGTGCGCCCAAGAAAGCGGTCCGCAATAAATCCCCCTGCGATCGGGGTGAGATAAACCAGGCCGGTGTAAAGACCGAAGATCGTCGAGGCGAGCGGCTGGATGGTCAGGGGACCTCGAAAGCCTTCGATGAAATGGCGAAACGAACCGAACCCTGCGATGTGCTCGATGTGTCCGGGGTGAAGGAGGCGGTTGACCATGTAGAGAACAAGCAGCGCCTGCATGCCGTAGTAGGAAAACCGTTCCCAGGCCTCGGCGAAGGCGATGTATTTGAGCCCGCGCGGGTGGCCGAGAAAACTCCGATCCTCAGGGTCGTGCATCGGCGCAGAGTGTGTTGGCCGGGGGAGTTTGGCAAGCCCTCGCATCAGCCACTTACGCCTCGGCAGTCGATGTCGGAGGCGGCCGCGTCAAAAGAACCCGCGAAGGAATGCCGCCGCTTCATCCGAGATGCCGACAATCTTGTTCGTTGCCTGACGATAGAATTTGAAATTGAGCTCGGTCTCAGGTAGCCCGTCCTTCCATTCCGAAAAACCCTTGAGCTCGCTTCGCCCCAGACGCCGCTTGGCGAGCGCGTTGCGTCTGATCGTGACGCTCACGCGCGGCGTTTGGCGTGCGATCCCGGGTTTCCTTGCGACCGCTTTGGCGGATGTGACGAGGCCGCTCGCGATAAGGCCGGGCCCACCCTCGTTCTCGCTCGCGAAGACGAAGATCGTATCGCCATTCGCGATCCGTTTGCCCCCATACATTGTCTTCTGCGCACTGAATGCGAATGTCTCCGCCCGCGGATTGCTAACCTCGGCTTTGATCGCAAATATCATACTTTCCATCTCGCATGATTGATTTTCTTGGCAATCAGCGGAACCAAGCCTAACGAGAAGAAGACGAACTTTTGAGGCGGCGGATGAGGGTTCAAGACGCCCCTCACTTCGACAAACCGCGGTTCGCAGCGGAGTGTCGCAGGATGGAGGTTCATCAGCTCCGTTACTTTGTTGCGGTCGCCGAGGAAGGGAGCTTCTCGCATGCGGCGGAGCGAGAGCATGTCTCTCAGCCGTCGCTCAGTCAGCAAATCCAGAAGCTGGAGGCGGAACTGAATCAACAGTTGTTCGATCGCCTGCCCCGCGCTGTCGTGCTGACCGAGGCCGGCCGGGTTCTGCTCGTCTATGCCCGGCAAATTCTGACCGGCATCGCCGATGCCCGGCGCTCGGTTGCCGCGCTCGAGCAGGAGGTGGCCGGAAGGCTCTCGGTCGGCGCGGTGCCGTCGATTGCTCTCTACGTGTTGCCGCGGCTCATCCAGCAGTTTCAGGAGCGCTATCCGAAGGTGACGTTCGAGTTGTTTGAGGATACGACCGACAAGCTGGCGCGACGCCTGGAGGACGGGACGCTGGATGTAGTACTGGCGTCGTCGGGCGACGAATCGCTTACTCTGGAGCGTCATTCACTGGGCGAAGAGCCGTTGCTCATGCTACTGCCGGAAAAGCATCGGCTGGCGCGGAAACAGAGGATCAAGTGGAGCGATCTGGCCTCGGAGAAGTTTCTCCTTCTGCACGAGGTACATTCGCTTTCGAAGAAGGTTCGGCAGCTGCTGGCGGCGAACCGGTTAAACCCGGAGGTGGTGCTGCAGGGCGCTCAGCTGGTAACGATCGCGAGCATGGTGGCGGCGGGTCTCGGGGTGACGGTGATCCCGCAAATGATGGTCGAGGCGGGGTTTATCCGCGGTTGTGTGGCGGTGCCTTTTGCCCGCCCGGCACCGACGCGCGAGCTGACTTTGCTGCGCAATCCCCTCCGCTTCGAGAGCAAGGCCGCCGCAGCCTTCCGCGAGGAAGCCGCGGCAGCCTTCTTAACCTGACGAGTGGCCGGTCCGACCCGGCAAGCACCGCATCAAGCGAATCTGCGATTACCGGTGCAAGCCGAGGGCTTGAACCAGAGTGTATAACGGCCAGGCGGTTGTCAGGGCGATCAGTGCGAAAAGGAGAAATTCGGCGGCAACACTGGGCCGCTCGCGCTGCGTGTAGCGCTCGCTCAAGAAGCGAAATGCACGCAACCGTGCCGAAGTTCTCGGATCTGACAGCTGATGATGTGTCCCATGGCTGCTTAAGGTGAGTGTTTGCATGTCCACAATGACGGACCGGCAGCGTTCCGTTTGAAATACTTAGTACGTCTGGCTGGCATAGGTGGCGCCTATGGGCGACGGCGGGGCTGCAAAGGCGCCGCTGTTATTGGTTGCTCCAGCCCAAAAAATAATACTTGCTTGTGACGGTAGTGTTGTAGTCAAATACAGCACTATATGAGGAGCAAGCCACACACAGGATGGATACTGAATGGAACGCCAGCCAGCCGATTTATCGCCAGCTCCGCGACCGTGTCGTCCACATGATCCTCGACGGTGTTCTGAACGAAGGCGATCCGCTGCCCTCAGTTCGCACGGTCGCGGCCGAGTACCGGGTCAATCCGCTGACAGTTCTGAAGGCCTACCAGCAATTGGTGGGAGAGGAGCTGGTCGAGACGAAGCGAGGTCTCGGGATGTTCGTCAAGAAAGACGCGCGCAAACTGCTGCTCAAAGCCGAACGCGAGACGTTTCTGAACGAGCACTGGCCGAGGATTCACGCCACCATTCAACGGCTTGGCCTGACGCCGGAAGAACTATTGGAGGCGGCCAAGCCACGGCCGTCACCGAAGCGAGGCAAGGAGGAACGCTAAAGCCATGACCTGCATCGAAGCACGCGGCCTGCGCAAAACTTTCGGGCCAACCGTCGCCCTGGACGGCGTTGATTTACGCGTCGAGGAGGGCCGCATCCTGGGACTCATCGGCCCGAACGGCGCCGGCAAGACGACCGCGCTCGACGCGATTCTCGGTCTCATTCCGTTCGAGGGCGAACTCAAGGTGCTTGGACGCGACCCCTGGACCGCGCGCGAGGAGCTCATGCGCGATGTCTCCTTCATTGCCGATGTCGCCGTCCTGCCGCGTTGGATGCGGGTCTCGCAACTGCTCGACTATGTCACAGGCGTACATCCGCGCTTCGATCGCGCGAAAGCGGAAGGCTTTCTGGCCAGGACGACGATCAAGCGCAAGAGCAAGGTCGGGCAATTGTCGAAGGGCATGGTGGCTCAGTTGCACCTCGCGCTTGTCATGGCGATTGACGCGAAATTGCTCGTGCTGGATGAGCCAACGCTTGGTCTCGATATCCTGTTTCGCAAACAGTTCTACGACTCACTCCTGAACGATTACTTCGATCGCAGCCGCACCATCGTAGTGACGACGCATCAGGTGGAAGAGATCCAGGACGTCCTGACCGATCTCATGTTCATCGACCGCGGCCGCATCGTGCTCGAGTGCAGCATGGAAGAATTCGATTCGCGCTACATAGAAGTGGTGGTGCACCCGGACCATGTGGACGGAGCGCAGTCGCTCAAGCCGATGCACGAGCGCCAGGTATTCGGACGGAGCGTCATGCTGTTCGAAAATGTCGATCGCGGTCAACTGGCCGCCCTGGGCGAGGTGCGCCGGCCCAGTATTGCCGACCTGTTCGTGGCGGTAATGGGGAAGGATCAAAAATGAATGCTGAATCGATTACCATGAATCATCCAGATCCGGGAACGGCGATCTTAGCTACAACGCGGCCGTACTATTGGTCGGTGTGGCGGGAACTGTGGGAGAATCGCTCGATCTATATCGCGCCGTTGATCGTCGCCGTGGTTCAGGTGTTCGGGTTTGCGGTCAGCACGATTGGTTTGGCCGAACGGAGGCGCGCGGTGTTGTTGCTCGATCCGGCAGCGCAGCGAGAGCGCATCGGCGAGCCCTACGACGTGGTGGTAACGATACTGATCTTCACCGTGCTCATCGTGGGCGTGTTCTACTGTCTCGACGCGCTGCACGGCGAACGTCGCGATCGCAGCATCCTCTTCTGGAAGTCGCTACCGGTCTCGGACCTCACCACGGTACTCTCGAAGGTGGCGATCCCGCTGGTAATCCTGCCGCTGATTGCTTTCGCGATGATCGTTTGCGTGCAGGTGATCATGCTGATCGAGACCGGCATGGTCCTCGTCGTGCACGGCATGAGCCCGGCGAGCACGTGGGCCCATTTTCCGGTGGTTCAGCAATGGGCGATGTTACTCTACAGCCTGGTCGTGATCACGCTCTGGTACGCGCCGATCTACGGCTGGCTCCTCCTCGTCTCAGCCTGGGCGCGGCGCGCGACATTTCTTTGGGCCGTGTTGCCCATCATCACGATCAAAATTCTCGAGAAGCTTGCGTTCAATACTTCGTATTTCTCGGGCATAGTGACTGGCCGCTTCATAGGATTCCTTCCCGTCGCCTTCGGGGGCCAGAACCATCCCACGCCACTCGACCCACTGGCGCGACTCACGCCCGGAAAATACCTGAGTAGCCCAGGTCTCTGGATCGGGCTCATCGTCGCCGCAGGATTTCTCGCGGTCGCAGTCCGGCTGCGCCGTTATCGCGGGCCGATTTGATTCGCCGCAAGCCACACCAGGGCCTAACGAATGAACAGCGCGCTCTTACCGATCCACATTGCCGCGGGCGGGGGTGTAGGAACATTCGCGGTGCAAATCGCCAAATCTTTCGGCGCGGATGTAACCGCGGTTTGCAGCACCCGGAATATCGATCTGGTCCGATCAATTGGCGCCGATCACGTCGTCGATTACACCAAAGAAAACTTCACCGAGAGCGACCAGCGTTATGACATGATCTTCGATAACGTTGGCAACCATTCCTTCGCCGCACGCCGCCGCGTGTTAACTCCCAAAGGGATCTGCGTTTTGGTCGGTATTGGCGGAACCTCGGCCAAAGGAGGCGAGATGATCGGGCGCATCGCTGGAAATTTCATCGCGTATGGATTGTCATCATTCACCGGGCAAAAGTTCGCCCAGTACATCACTAAGCTGAGCAAGCCGGATCTCATTCTACTGGGCGACCTCCTTCAGACGGGAAAGATCAGGCCGGTCATCGAGCGGACTTACAATCTGGATGACGCGCCTGAAGCTCTCCGCCTCCTCGATCAAGGCCACGCGCGCGGCAAAACAGTAATCACTATCGAATGAACGCGAATACATTGATGACACCCGAAGCGACCACTTCGGTTACGCCAGCCCAACGCACCGCGGCCAAAATCGTCGGCGTGCTATACCTGGTTCAGATGACCGTCGCGATCTTTGGCGAGATCTTCGTACGTGGTCGCCTCGTTGTCCCCGGCGACGCCACCCAGACTGCGCGAAACACCATCGCGCACCAGCGGCTGTTCCGCCTTTCCATTGCCGGAGACCTGTTCGTTTACACCGGAGTCATCGTCTTGATCTGGGCGTTTTATGTCCTCGTTAGGCCAGTGAACAGGAATCTGGCATTGCTCGCGGTCCTCTTTCGGCTGGCTGAGAACGCGGTGCTCTGCGTGGCGACCGTCAACGCCCTGGTCGCGCTCAAGCTCCTGAGCGCTCCCGATTATCTGAAGACGTTCGAGACCACCCAGCTGCACTCCCTCGCCCGGCTGGCCGTGAACGCGCAGGGACTCACGATGAATGTTGCGTTCGTCCTCCTCGGCTTGGGCTCCGCGGTCTTCGCCTACCTGCTCTTCCGATCGGGCTACGTTCCCAAAGTCATCGCCGCGTGGGGAATCTTCTCTTCGCTCTTCCTGGCGATCGTCACTCTTGCCATCATTGTTTTCCCAAGTTTGGGCGCCGCGCTCGGGCTGACCTACATGGTGCCCATGTTTTTCTACGAAGTCGGGCTCGGTCTTTGGCTGGTCGTGAAAGGAATACGCGCACCGCTGATCGCCGGTTCGACCGCACCGATACAGATCTAGGAATCAGCATGCTCAACCGGATCCTTCCTCCGCAGTTCGACAATAACTTTCACGGCCACAAGCTCGCGCTCTGGCTCTTTGTTCCCATTGTGTTCATGAAAGTCGGAATCGCGTTGAGTTCTATTTTTGACGGCCACAACATGATCCAATCGGCCGACGGAATTCCTCTCGATACCTTCTCAGCCGCTGGCGCGAATGCGGTCGTTTCCGTCACCGCGCTCCTGGGGCTCTCTCTTCTCTTGCTCGCGACGCTGTGCGTGCTGGCGCTGATCCGCTACCGCGCCATGATTCCGCTCCTGTATGTCGTGCTCCTGGTGGAGTTCCTGGGCAAGAAGTGGATTCTGCTCGCAAAACCCATCGTCAGGACCGGATTATCACCCAGCGTCTACGTAAATCTTGCGCTCCTCACGCTGCTGGTTGCTGGCCTGGTGCTGTCGCTCTGGAACAACGCCAATCGTCAGCCGCGCGAATGATCGAATCGTTTCTCATGAAAACAAAACTCCTGCTCACCACCGCCTGCCTCGCTGCATTCTCGTTCATCCACGCCGCTCCCGCGCAGGAGCCGGCGCGGATGAAAGCGATCGTTTATCACAACTACGGGTCACCCGAAGTCCTGCGCTTGGAAGAAATAGAAAAGCCGGTTCCCAAGGACGATCAGGTCCTGGTCAAAGTGCGTGCGGCTTCGGTCAATCCGTATGACTGGCACTTCATCCGGGGCGAACCCTATCTCATTCGTCTCTTTGTCTCCGGGCTCTTCCAGCCGAAGGAAAAACAGCTTGGCGTGGACTTCGCGGGGACAATCGAAGCGGTCGGAAAAAATGTAACGCAGCTCAAACCCGGCGACGACGTTTTCGGCGGGCAAACCGGAGCTTTCGCGGAGTATATTTGTGTGGCCGAGCGAAAGCTGGCGCGGAAGCCGGCCAACGTGACGTTTGCGCAAGCGGCCTCGGTTCCCATTGCCGGAGTGACCGCGCTGCAAGGCCTGCGCGACAAGGGCAAGCTTCAGCCGGGGCAAAAGGTTTTGATTAACGGCGCGTCGGGCGGCGTGGGCACGTTTGCGGTCCAGATCGCCAAGTCGTTCGGCGCGGAGGTGACCGGCGTCTGCAGCGCGCGGAACGCTGACATGGTCCGCTCGCTCGGTGCGGATCACGTGATTGACTACACGAAAAAAGATTTCACCAAGGGCGGACAGCATTACGATTTGATCCTCGACATGGTCGCGAGCCATTCACTGTCGGAGTTCACACGCGCGTTGACTCCGCAGGGAACGCTGGTGTTGATCGGAAGCACAGAGACGGGCCTCTGGCTCAAACCTGTGATCCTGATGCTCCGAGGGGCCGTTTATGCACGGTTCGCGAGCCAGCACATCGTGAACTTACTGGCAGACATGAATCAGAAGGACCTGACCGCCATCGCCGATCTGATGGAGGCCGGAAAGGTGACGCCGGTTATCGACCGAACCTACACGTTGAGTCAGACCGCTGAGGCCGTCCGGTATGTGGAAGAAGGCCACTCCCGTGGAAAAGTGGTCATCAATCTGGAAGACGACACGTCGCCGACCAGTGCAACTCCCGCCGCGAACGCGGGAAGCACACTCGGACCCGCTCTCAGGATTCTCGCGCTTTTTGTCATCGTTCTTGGCGTGCCGATTGCCGGCGCGCTCCCGCTCAATCGTCGCTTCCAGCAGCGCAATCCCGGGAAGCGGCCCTACCGCTGGGGC
Organism: uncultured Verrucomicrobiae bacterium; assembly: GCA_963819975.1. GTDB lineage: Bacteria > Verrucomicrobiota > Verrucomicrobiia > Chthoniobacterales > UBA10450 > Palsa-1392. The sequence continues at coordinate 746,915 of CAWFYE010000007.1, forward strand.
TATTACTTTAGCATCCTGTCATTCATCGCTGGACTTACTCTCGGCTACCTGGTGGAAGCCGGCTTTGCTGTCGTCCTTATTTGTGGAGTCATCTATGCAGTCCTGGCGTGGTTCTTCGCCGCGCGGCGGCACTGGGCCTGGATCGCACTGACCCTTTTGAGCTTCAATCCTTTGATCTGGATCATAAACCTTATCTACCTCTGGAAACGTTGGGCCGAACCCGCGGCGCGCGCGCCGGCTCAATAGGAGGTCCGGCATGAAACTCATTTTCCGCTCGCCGTCACCGCGGTGACGCAGACTGCGGCCAGGATGTTGCGGAAGAAGTGGCCTGAGCCAATTTTGCGGAGGAAACGCTGATGGATCTTTTTAGAAAAATGCGAGGGGAATGCCCGGCACCGAGCCCGCCGCCGGACCAGTCCGCGCTCGCGAGTCTTGAGGAGGAAGCCGCCTGCGCTCGTGAAGATCAGCTCTATTCCATCGATGCTACGACAGAACTCGATGGCATGGGTTTAATGAAAGCGCTCGCGATTCACCGGCATCGTCCCATTTCAGGCAAGCTCGCGACGATCGGGAAGCGCCACTCCATGCTCCACCGCGATGTGCTGATCTTGCTTTATTATTTAGCCAGAAAAACCGAGGGAGACATTCTGGAGATCGGACCCTACATCGGGGGATCGACCATTGCCGCGGCCTTCGGCGTGCGCGCCTCCGGCAGGGTGCGCTCAATGGTGACGGTGGAAAACGGAGGGCAGATGGTGCATCCCACTCTTCCCAGCCGAGATATCGTAGCGGATCTGAATAGGAACCTCGCGGCCAACGGCGTGGCCGATCTGGTGCAGGTGGTGGTAGGGTGGGCTGTGAACGAGAAGACGATCAAGGTCGTCCACCGTCATCTGCGCGCGGAGAGCGTTGGCCTGCTAGTGATGGATGCGGACGGCGCTGTAAAGTCGGCACTGGCATCGTATCGCGATCTGCTCATCGATCGGTGCTGGGTCGTGATTGATGATTACTACGCTCCGGTGGGGCTAGCCGCTGAAAAGGGAGCCATCACCCGGAGGGAGGTCGACGAGCTGGTGGCCGCCGGAGAATTGGAGACACTGGGCTATTATGGGTGGGGAACGTGGTTTGGGAGATGGCACACCCCGCTTGCAGAGGGTTCGACGCGTGGCTAAGTGCGAGCCGGTGGAATACGCTGGGCGCCCTAGCAGTCCGGGAGGAGCTGGGCGGACAAGCCGTCGTCTCAGTCCGCTTCCCACGACTCAACCCGTGAATCTGCACTGACGTGAAGGCCGCGATTTATCGTGAGTTTGGGGGACCAATTTCGGTCGCGGTTCTCCAAGACCCCGCACCCGCGAACGACGGTGTCGTCGTGGCTGTAAAGGCCAACGGCGTTTGTCGGAGCGATTGGCATGGGTGGATGGGTCATGATAGTGACATCACTTTGCCGCATATCCCGGGTCACGAACTGGCGGGGGTCATCGCCGCCGTCGGCTCGGGGGTGACGAAATGGCGGGTAGGTGATCGCGTGACATCACCGTTCATCTGCGGCTGCGGCACCTGTTACGAATGTGTCTCCGGAAACCAACAGGTGTGTCCAAGACAGGAGCAGCCCGGGTTCACCCATTGGGGTTCGTTCGCCGAATTCGTCGCGCTTCGTTATGCGGATACAAACCTGGTCGCGCTGCCCGACGCGCTTGACTTTACAACGGCGGCGGCGCTCGGCTGCCGGTTCGCGACGGCCTATCGTGCGGTGGTCGCGCAAGCCCGCGTGGTCGCAGGTGAATGGCTTGCGGTCCACGGGTGTGGAGGGGTTGGTCTTTCGGCGGTCATGATTGCCGCCGCGCGCGGAGTGCAAGTGCTGGCGATCGATGTCGATGACGACAAGCTGGCCTTCGCGCGCTCGATCGGCGCGACTGCCACCCTGCGAGCAGATCTCGTCGACGATGTGGCCAGTGCGGTTGCCCACCTTACAAACGGCGGAGCGCACGCCTCGATCGACGCTGTCGGCGGTGCCCGGCAGATGCGCGCATCGATTGACAGTCTGCGTCCGCTTGGTCGCCATGTGCAGGTAGGGTTGCTCGTGGCCGGCGACAGCGAGCCGGCGGTGCCGATGGCCCGCGTGCTCCGGCACGAACTGGAGATCCGCGGCAGTCACGGTCTGCAGGCGCCAGTCTATCCCGAGATGCTCGACGAAATTGCGAGCGGTTTTCTAGATCCGTCGAAGCTGGTCGGACGCACAGTGGGGCTAGAGGAAGCGGTAAACCTGCTCGTGAGCGAGGAGGCGTTCGCTGGCGTCGGCGTGACGGTGATCGATCGCTTCTAGAATTGAGTCCAGGCGACCTACCGGCTGCTCCAGATCGCACGATGCGCCACGGCCGTTAGGCGAGTTGGTTCATTCACGGAATCCTTTGACGCCTCGCAGCAACCACCGGAAGTAAAAGAATGCTGGAAGATCGCATGCAAAAAATCGAGGCGCGGATCACGCAGGCGCCCGGGTTGCCCGAAGCGGAGCGGTCGCAACTCCTGGAACTGGTCGCGACCCTGCGCGCGGAAATGGACGCGCTCGCCCGTGGCCGTGAGGAAGACGCTGCCAGCATTGCGCATTTCCTTGATGCCTCGACTCACGAGGCGAGCCGGACGCAGAAGCAGCCGAAGCTGCTGGAGGCCGCCCGGCAGGGACTGACCGCGTCGGTCGAGAACCTCGAAAGCTCGCATCCGAAGCTCTTCGAGACGGTCAACCAGGCGGCGGTCGTGCTTGCTAACATGGGACTTTAGCGGCCCCATTGGTATTCTTTACGGCCGGTACGAGAGCGCTCGAAGCCGCGATCCTTCGCTCTCCGACGAAAATGTTTCGTGGCCTAACGAGGTTGACGTCACCATCGGCAGGAAGTTTTTCCGCCGACGAACTACGCCTTCTCCGACCAGAAATTGCTCTGGGTCGATCTGAGTAAGAAATGGTAGAACGCTAACCTTCCTGGAATGGCAAACAAAAACTCAAATCGACTGCCGACGCCCGACGTATGTCCGGTTTGCGGAGAGGAATTACCGCGTCGGGCCGCGGCTTGTCCTGAGTGCGGTGCGGATCACAATTCCGGCTGGCGAGAAGAGGGCGAGAGTTACGACGCGCTTGGTTTGCCGGACGACGGCTTCGATTACGAAGATTTTGTTGAGCAGGAGTTCGGTTCGTCGCCAAAACCGGCCGGCATCAAAACGATCTGGTGGGTTACAGCCATCCTTGTGGTCGTCGTCTTAGTCGCGATTTATTTTTTCGCGGGTTGATCGGCCTGGATCAACCGATCATCGGTTACGTTGTCTGAGACGCGCTGGATGAATTTTTGCTCGGCGGCCGAGCGCACTTCTGCAAAAACATTGGCTTATGAAAATTTTGACTATCATTGCCCGAACACTTCTCGGGCTTGTTTTCGTTGTCTTCGGGGCGAATGGATTTTTTCATTTCATGCCGATGCCGGAATTGCCGCACGATCTGGCGGGCGATTTTCTGCGTGCCTTTTTACAAAGTCACTACGTCTATGCGGTCGCTGCCTGCCAGGTGGTGGGCGGATTACTTTTGCTCATCGGACGCTTCGTGCCGCTCGGGCTGACGATTCTCGGGCCGGTCATCGTCAACATTGTGCTCTTTCACATTTTCCTCGCCCCGGAAGGACTGGTGCTGGCGATCGTCATCGCGGCGATTTTCGTTTTCCTGTTCTGGCGGTACTGGGCGGCCTTCGCCGCGATCATGCGGCCGTGAGGCACGCTAATGGTAAACCGTCGCCGGTTCCGGCCCCGCGAGCACCGCCTTGAAACGCGGATCGTTGCGTAGGGGATCCCATTCCCAGCTCAGGCGAAGCCGCGCGAGGCTGATCTCGTCGGCGGCGGGAGTGGTGAGGAGTTGGGTGAGTAACGTGACGGCCTCATCCACTTCGCCCGTCTGTGCGCAGACAAAAGCCAGTCTCGAGCGGTAGATTGGACCCGCGACGGCGTCCTTGCTCTCCGGGCAGAGCTCGACAGCACGACGCGCTTCGCGGAGCGCGTCCTCTTTTTGCCCGAGCAGGGCGTTGAGCCTGCCTAACAAGGAGTGGAAGGTCGGGTCGTCGGGAGATTCGCGCGCTTTGCTCTCGTAGAGCGGTTTGATTTCATCGAGCAAGGCGCGCGCCCGTTCCCGATCGTCCTGGGCGACAGCGAGGCAAGCCCGATACCAAGGGGCGGGCGCGAAGGCGGTAAATTCCTCCAGCGAACGATCGGGCACGATGGTTTCCGCGGCCGCAAAATCGCGCGCGAACATCGCGAATTCCCATCGGGCGTGGTTCACTGCCGGCTTGTTCTTGAGCGTATCCGAGAGCCTGTCCAGGGTGGTCCGGGAAAGATCGGGCGATCCACTTTCACCGAACTGGGCCGCGGCCAAACCGATCCAGCCCTCGACCTGCTGCGGTTCGAGTTGCAATCCTTCTTCGTAACTCTCTTTCGCCGCACTCCATTGCCGCAGGCTGAGTTCGGTCGCCGGTCCGGCGTTAAAATGCGCTTGGAGCGGATCGAGTTCCCGGGCGCGGGCGAAAACCCCGAGCGCGTCCCGCCAGCGTCCCTGCCGGCGATAAACGAAGCCGGAAAAATCGAGCACCTCAGAATTGTTAGGCAAGGCCGCGCCCGCGATGGCGAATTCTTTCAAGGCCGCCGCGTAATCCTTGTCGATCCGGTAATAACAGAGGCCGAGGGCCAGGTGCGCCTCGCCCAGCTGCGGCGCGCGGAGCAGAGTCTCGTCGGCCAGTGTACGGGCTCTTTCTTTGCGAAAAGGTTCGCGCCCGATCGAATACATCAAACTGTTGAGCATGGAAGCGCGGGCGCGGGCGAGAGTGAATTCGGGATCGAGCGCGATCGCCTGGACGTAGAGTTTGTCGGCCTGGACCGCTTCTTCCTTCGAAGCGGCCACTAGCAGCAGTTCGTTGGCCTGCAAATAGAGCAGGTAGGCGTCTGGGCTGTTGGTCGGCTTCGTCGCGATCCGAGTCTTTTCTTCCGGCGCCAATTTCGCCTGCAGTTGCTCGGCGATGGAACGCGCGATTTCGCTTTGGATGGCGAAGACGTCGGCCAGATCGCGATCGTAGGTCTCAGCCCAGAGATGGGCATCGGTCCGGGCATCGATCAGCTGTGCATTGACCCGCACCTTCCCCGCGACCCGCTGCACACTGCCTTCGAGCAGGTTGGCGACCCCGAGCTGTTTCCCGATCACACGCAGGTCGCGCACGTCGCCGCTTCGGTACTGCATTACGCTTGAGCGGCTGATCACTTTGAGGTCGGCGATTTTGGCCAGGTTGGTTAGAATTTCGTCCTGCACACCGTCGGCGAAGTAAGCGTTCGCCTTCTCTTCGCTCAGGTTTTCAAAGGGCAGGACGGCAATGCTTTTTTCCGGGATAGCCGGGACGCTTGCCACTGCGCTCGGTTCCACCGTGGGTCCGCCCGAATGGAAGCCGAACCGCCAGATGAGTCCGCCTAACGACCATACGATGGCGACGGCGATCACCCAGGTAAGCCAATTCGGTCGCGGCGCACGAGGCGCGGCGAGGGGCGCTCGCCTTTTTGTGATGCTCGAAGGCGTCGCGGGATTGCCCGCCTCGGGCGTGAAGAGATTCACGAGATGAACCAGCGTCCCGTGTTTGACCTCGACTTCCCCGAGATCGTGCAGGTTTGGATTCCAGCGGGGATAAGGGGCGAGATCGTCCGCCGCGCGCTTCGAAAGCAGGATATGTCCGGCGTCGCCGCAATCCATCACCCGCTGGGCGAGATCGATCCCTGCGCCAGCAACGTTGGCTCGCTCGTTGACATCGAGGACCCGGTTGATCGGCCCGCTGTGGATCCCCATCCGCAGCGACAGATCGAGATGTTGCCGCAGTGTGGCGCCAATCTCGAGGGCGCACTCCACCGCCTGTTCGAGATCGCTCCGGAAGACGAGCGCCATGCCGTCGCCGGTTGGGAGCCGGATCAAGTCGCCTTCCTGCGCCCCCCGTACCGGGCCGGTTTCACGCACGATCCGTTTGAGAGCCTCGAGGAGCGCGCTCTGCTCGTTGATGAGCCGTTTGGAATAGCCGACTATGTCGATGAAAAGGACGTGGCCGATCTCGGCTTTGAGATCTGGTTCGTTAGGCATAGGGCTTTATTAAAAATCGCCGTCCGCGGTCCAGCGGTGCACCGCAATCTAGATCGACCTCGGCGGCGAGACGATAAATTTGTGGCGAGGCAGCGGTGCTGTTGAAAGACTATCGGGTCAGGAGGATGATGGCTCGTTAGGCAGATATTCGCGGTCAAGCGGGAGATTTTTTTTCTTGTCCGATGCCGCGGGCAGAGAATAAAAAACAAATGTGAAACCGAGCCTGATGGAAGCCGGTTTGGCCACGCGATTTCAAGTCGTCTTCAGGGGAGGGTGCGCCCTCGCGGCCCTCCTCTGTCTCGCCCCCGGCTGCCGGAAAACTCCCGAGGACGAAGCGAAGCTGGCCGGGCTTTCTCCGAAGGATTTGCCGCAGATCACGGCCGACATTTTCAAGCCGATGGATGGCGGGATCGCGCTCAGCCCGGAAGAGACCATGGGCCGCAACACGTGGAACCTCTGGAGCGGCGGCAACCAGCATTTCTGGGATCAGGTCGCGCGCGACAGCTTCGGCCTGATGGATCTGCTCAAAATGCTCGACAACCGCAAATACACCCGCGACGAGCGCTTCAAAACTCTTGGACTGGTCAACGAACCCGGCTTCCGCGCCGCGACCGAGCCGGATGAATACGGCCTCTGGCTCGACGAACAGGTCGAACCGGAGCCGCAGGGGATCGATTACAAAGTCTACGGCAAACCCTCCGGCGTTCTCGGCTTTCGCCTTTTTCCCAACCCGGAGTTCGACGAGGCAGCGCGCAAGAAATGGGACGGCGCGAAGTTCATGGACGACCCGCACTATTTCAGCGACAACCATCTCGTTAGGCCGTACCGGGTCGGAGTCGCCTGCGGCGCCTGCCACATCTCTCCCCATCCTTCCAATCCGCCGGCCGATCCGGAAAATCCACGCTGGGAAGAACTCGCCTCCGCCATCGGCAACCAGTACATCCGCGAGGGCAAGGTTTTCGCGCCTAACGTTGAGAAGGGAGGTTTCTTTTACGAAATGCTGGCCGCACAACCCCCCGGCACGTCCGACACCTCACGCATCGCGACCGATCACATCAACAATCCCAATGCGATCAATGCCATCTTTCTCCTCGGCGAGCGCGAACGCATTGCGACTCAGGAGAAAATGGCCGGCGGCACCCTCGCCTTGCCGGGCGAGACGGAAGAAATGGCCGTCCCCCACATCCTCAAGGACGGCGCCGACTCGATTGGCGTCCCCGGTGCCACCATCCGCGTTTACGTCAACATCGGGATGTTCTCGGAGTATTGGCTTACTCGGCATAACCGGCTCATCGGCCTGACAGATCAGAAGCCTTTTGAAATTTCGTACGCCCGCGGGCACTCGGTCTTTTGGCGCGCGACCGAAGAACGTCTCGCCAATGTCGCGGCCTTCTTCCGCCGCCTGCAACCGTTTAAGCTGGCCGACACGCCGGGTGGCGCAGCCTACATCACTTCGGACGAAGCGGTTCTGAACCGGGGCAAACTCGTCTTTGCCAATAGTTGCGCCTACTGCCACTCGAGCAAACAGCCGCCAGCCGGGATCGACCCGCAATCGGGCGATGGCAAGGCCTGGTTCCGGACCGCGGTCATGCAGCCTGATTTTCTCGAGAACAATTTTCTCTCTACGGACAAGCGCTATCCGCTCTCAAAAATCCAGACCAACTCTGCGCGCGCCCTCGGCACCAACGCCATGCCCAACCACGTCTGGGACAACTTCTCGTCCCAGACTTATAAGGAGCTGCCGCTGCCCGATGAGGTAGATCTTTACAACCCGTTCAACGAAGGACAGCCGATCAAGTTCCAGCCGAAAACGAAGCACACCGGCCCCGGCTTTGTGCGAGTGGCTTCGCTCGTTAGCGTCTGGAGTTCGGCGCCCTTCCTGCATAACAACGCGCTCGGCAAATTCACCGGCGACCCCTCGGTCGCGGGCCGGCTCGAGGCCTACAACGACGCCGCCGAGAAATTGCTCTGGCCGCAGAAACGCCTCGGCAAAGACTCCATCTGGCGCACCCAAAATGAATGCAATCTGCATTTGCGAAAGGAATTCGTGCCGAAGCCGCTCCGGGCGTTCGCCGACAAAGAGGGCTGGTTAAAGCTGGGACCAATCCCGAAAGGCACGCCGGTTAACCTGCTCGGTAATCTCGAGCCGGACTTTGGGCAGCTCGCTTCACTCACCGCCGCGCTAAGCAAGGCGCTGGTCGCGATTCACGCCAAAAATCTCTCGTCCGAACAAGCCCGCGACGAACTGATCAAAACCGTCCCGCAATTGCTCGCGGCCAGCAAATGCCCCGACTTCATCGAAGATAACGGCCATTACTTTGGCACCGATCTGTCCGACGAAGACAAGCGTGCTCTGATCGAATACATGAAAACCTTCTAAACCTAACGAAAGGAAACCGATGACCGTTCCAGAGATGCTGAAAATGTCCCAGGCCGACTTGGACGATTTGTTCACCAAGAGCCCGGCGGGCGACATTCCGAAGGGTGAAGCGAAGGGCACGGCGATCGTCGCACCGGGCACGACCTATAGCGAAAATATCGCCAATTTCGTTAGTCACTTTGCCTGGCAGGGCAAAGTCTTCGACCCGGAAAAAGGCGTCCTCCGAAACAAGATCACGCCCTTCGGCCTGAACGCGATCATCGCCAAGGTCTACAAGGGCGAAAGCTGGATGGACGGCAAGGAGTGCATCGTGCTCGACTACTCCGACACTTCGCTCCTCGCCCATTGGATCCGCGACGAGATCCGCGAAGTCGCGGAGCGCACGTATCTCGGCAAGGTCTACTGGAGCAAAAAGCGCCTGATCGATTTCGCGCTCGAATTTCCTGCTGCCTGAGGAGAGCTCCCGGCCATGGCCGATCCAACCGCAGCGCCGCACCAGCCGATCACCTGGTGGTGGCGTATCCTCCTGTTGGTCGTCATCGGCTTGATCATCGCTGGAGCCTTTTGCCTTGCCACCCGGTTCACCCGCGACAAACCGGTTGCCTACGACCAGATCGAGGAGCATTTCAAATACGGTTCGTTAGGCGGGGAACGTGAGTCCGGCATCCCTTATTGGATCTGGAAGGTTTTGCCCAAGTTATTTCCCGAATATCTGCCTGGGAAAAAGTATATCCCCGGACAGGAATACGCTTCGTTAGGCTTCCTCTACGAGCCGGGCAGGGACTTGCCGATTGGGGTTTCGAAACGCAACACCCAGGGAATCGATCGCGTCTTTCTGAACTGCGCCGCCTGTCACGCCGGCTCCGTTCGCGAGACGCCGCAGAGTCCGCGCACGCTTTACACCGGGATGCCGTCGAACACGGTCGATCTGGAAGGTTTTCAGCGCTTCATTTTTAGCTGCGCGGCCGATCCGCGATTCAACGCCGACCGCCTGATGTGCGAGATGGCCGCGCTCGGGAGCAAATACGATCTGCTCAACCAGACGATTATGCGCTATTACGCTATCCCGTTCATGCGCGAGCGACTCCTCATGTTGAAGGACCGCTTTCGCTTCATCGAGTGGGAACCGGATGAGGGCCCGGGCCGGACCGATACTTTTAACCCGGCCAAGACGCTGGTGAATTATCCGCTCGAGAAAATGGAGACGCGGGAGATCGTCGGCATTTGCGATCTACCGTCGATCTGGCTGCAAGGCCCGCGTCGCGACCGCGACATGCAACTGCATTGGGATGGCAACCAGCGCAAAATGGAGGAGCGGAACAAAAACGCCTCCTTTGGCACCGGCGCTTTCCCGCCCACGATCGACCTCGTCGCCCTGCAGCGGATTGAGGACTGGCTGATCGAGAAAGCGCCGCCGAAATATCCGTTCCCGATCAACGAAGATTTGCGCGCGCAGGGCGAGAAAGTTTACGGCGAATACTGCGCCAATTGTCACGGACGCAATGGGCGCGACTTCAGCGGAGCGCTGGTCGGAAAGGTCACGCCGATCGCGGAGATCGGGACCGATCGTCATCGGCTCGATTCTTTCACCCCCGAGATCGCCGCCACCCTCAGTACCATCTATGCCGGATACCCGTGGCGTTTCAGTCATTTCCGCAAGACGTTCGGCTACGCGAATTCTCCGCTCGACGGCGTTTGGCTGCGCGCGCCTTACCTGCATAACGGCTCCGTTCCGACCCTGCGCGATTTGCTTAACCCGAGATCAGAACGGCCGCTAGTTTTTTACCGGGGTTACGACGTCTACGATCAGAAAAACGTTGGTTTCGTTTCGGACGTGGCCCGCTTCGCTTCTGACGGCCGGAGCCTCGATGATCCGCAGGACGAGCGGCAATATTTCCTCGTCGACACGCGCGAAAGACCGGGCGGCCGCACCCCGCGTGAGCGCAACGAAGGCAACTCCAATGTCGGTCACGAAGGTCCCGCCTACGGCACGACCCTGACTGACGCGGAGAAAGATGCGGTCGTTGAATATCTGAAAACTTTCTAAAATGAAATTATCTCCGAAAATGCGGCGGCTGCTCTGGACGAGCGGAGTGCTCCTCGTCCTCCTGCTCGCGCTCGGCGGACTTTTCACCTGGGAGAAGTTCTTCCGCCAGGAGCGGCAGGTCTTCGCCAGCGAGGAAGAGCAATTCAAATACGGATCGTTAGGCGCGGAAGGCGACCGCGGCATTCCCTACTACCTCTGGCTCGTTCTGCCGCGTGTTTTTCCCGATCTCATGCCGGGCCCGGGCGGCTACAAATCGTTTGGCGTGGTCTGGGAAGAAGGTCGCGAAATCCCGGTTGGGTTCTCGAAAAAGAGAGTCGGCTTCGATCGGATCACAAACAACTGCGCCATCTGCCACACCGCCACCTATCGCGAACGCGAGGAGGAAACACCGCATGTCGTGGTGGCTGCGGGAAGCCCGGCTCGGCTCCAGGACATGCTCCGCTTTCTTTTTAAAGCCGCGCATGACCCTCGCTTCAACGCCGACACGATCATGAATGAAATCCGCCTCGTGAGCGGAAACGATTACGGGAATGGTGGCCTCTCCTTCATCGACCGCCAGATCTATCGCTACCTCCTCATTCCCCTGACGAAGAAAGCGCTTCTCGAGCAGGAAAAAGCCTTTACCTGGATGAATCGCTACGTCAGCAGCGGCCAGCCGAAACCGGACTGGGGCCCGGGGCGTGACGACGCCATGAACCTGACGAAGTATTTCATGACCGGACTCCCCGAGGACGACACCGTCGGGCCGACCGATTTTCCCTCGATCTGGAACCTTGGGGTCAGGAGTGGAAAAGACAAAGCCGGCAAGCAAATGCTGCTCAACTGGACGGGCGACACGCCGGCGGTCCGCTCGGTTCTAATCGACTCCGCCCTCGGCCTTGGCGCGCCGCCCCGCCCGTGGTTTTTGCAGCGGATGGCGGACCTCGATCGATACCTGAGCAATCTTCCGCCGCCGGCCTGGCCCTTCGACAAGACGAGACCGATCAATCAGCAGCTCGCCGCCGAAGGGCAAAAGATTTATGCCCGCGACTGCGCCTCCTGCCACGAGCCGCGGGGGGAATTTACGAGCAAAGTGATCCCGCTCGCGCAAATCGGGACCGACCCGGAACGCATGCACTCCTGGTCGAAAGCGGCCGCGGAAGAGGCGAACCGCAAAGTAAAAGAACTCGGGATCGATCGGCCGCCCATGACCGAGCTTGATCCCTATGGCTACCTCTCGCCGCCGCTCGACGGCCTCTGGTTGCGAGCCCCCTATCTGCACAATGGATCCGTCCCGACCCTGCGCGACCTCCTCAATCCGCCTAACGAACGGCTCCAGATTTTTTATCGCGGCTATGACGTCTACGATCCGGTTAGAGTCGGTTTCCAGGAACCGTCCGAGCGCGCGGTCGGTCCCCTCGGTAAAATGGAGCAGCGCTATTTTCTCTTCGACACCCGCCAGCGGGGCAACGGGAACGGCGGCCACCTCTACGGTACTACCCTCCCGCCCGAGCAAAAAGATCAGTTGCTCGAATATCTCAAGACGTTGTGAGCTGCGGCTCGCGTGATCCTCCTTGTCGCGCGGCATCGCTTAAGCTTATGATAGGCCTCCGATGATCCAGGCTAATTGTCGGGCGCGGTTTACGGCGGCGGATTTCCAATTCATCGTGCGGACGCTGGCCCGTTCGCCTAACGATCAAGTCTCCCTCGTCGATCTCCTGAGCGACGCTGAAACCCGCGACGCGGTCCTCGATCATCCGCGGCTCGTGGAAGCGATTCTATCCCATGCCGGGCACCTCTCGATTTCGTCCTCCTTTTACTTTTACGTGCTCGCCCGACACGTCCTGAGACGGGCCGACATCACCGACCGCAAACTCTCGGATTACATCGGCTCTCTCCTCGAGACTTTTTCCCGTGCCAACGGCTTGCGCGCGCCCCATTCCGAGGAGGATTCCGGCCGCCAGTATCTCTCCGACATGTTGATCGCGCTGACCCGGGCAAGCTCAGCGGAAAGTTTTCTGCTCCGCGCGCACGTCGGCAACTACTCGCTTTTCGTGAGCGGAATTTTCCATGAGAATGCCCAGCATCGCAGCCGGCGGGGCGCGCCCGACTTGGAGTTTTACGAAAAAATTGGCCGGACCAGTTTCCAGCTCGTGGCCTCGCACTCGACCGCGCGCCGCTGTGAGCTCAACGATGTCTTTGAAGAACTGGCCGACCGCTTCCACGACGTCCGTCTCGCGCTTAATCGTCTCTCGGATGAGCTGCTCAATCTGGACGACGACCATCGCGCTTCGCTCTTGCTTTGAACGAAACGCTCTTCAGCCAAATTCAGCGCCTTTTCGAGCGCACCTATGCCCAGGTCGGGATTAACCTCGAGGACTGCCTGATCGATCAGCGCCGTTGCCGACAACTAACGAAACTGGCAGGCGCCTCGGCGCGCGAGTTGAGCGAACTGGCGCGCACCTTCCTGCGAACCGCGAACGACCATCTTTACGTCGGCATTTATTATTCGCAGTGGCTCATCGAGCAGCTCGAGCGGCACGATCCACGCGCCGGACTGACGAACGAAAACATTCGTTCCCTCATCATGTTCGTGGAGGAAATTAATCACGCTCTCCACGCCGGACTCCAGTTCCGGAACGGTGAGCGACGGATCGCCTCGGAAGATTTTGCGCGCGACCTCGAATTGCAGGCGCGGGTCGATACCTACCTCGTGCTCCTCTTATTCGTTGCCTTCTTTCGCAAGACCCAGCGCGTCTCCCGGGCCGATCGGCGCTGGCTGCGCTTTCATCTTTTCGAAGCGCAAAATCCCGGGGCCTTCCAGTGCGAGAACCTGCGCGGACGCTATCTCGAGACAACCGAGCTGGCGGCGAGTTACACCCGTTTCCTCGACACGATCAACGGGATGCGGCGGCTGGAGGAGATCCGGAACTTTCGCGCGCTCGATTACGACGCCAAGAAGCAGCGCATTCTTGCCTTGATGGATGTCCAGCCGCCGGCCGCCTGAGCCGAGGCTTACTCAGCGCGGCGAAAGCGCGCCGCGATTTGCGTCATCAACCGCTTCGTTAGGCTGGAAGGCAGCGCGCCGCTGAAGTGTTCGATTCCATCGACCAGGGGTCGCGGCAGGCGACGCAGGAAAAATTCAGTTTTTACATGACCTGAGGTGAGGGGATTGGTCGAGAGGATCAATTTCTCGAGGACCAGTCCGGCGCGCCCGGCGAGGGGCTCGATCTCGTCCGGGTGGAGGAGAAAAATATGGCCATCGGCGTCGGGCTTGAATTGGACCGATTCGTAAACCGCCGGATCAGATGACTCGGAGAACTTGGGGAGTTTGTTGCGGATATAGGCGCCGTTTGGGGTCGTCATCACGACATATCCGCCTGGCCTAACGAGTTGGGCGGCGCGAGCCAGCAACTGGTCCGGATGGGCGGTGTGTTCGATCACTTCGGTGATGAGGACGCCGTCGAATGTCGAGGGAAGATCGAGATTAAAAGCGTTGCCCGGTGCGAAATGAATCGTGCCGAATTCCTGTTTCAACCGGACGTAATCGGCCAGCTCGGCGCGCACGTCGTTCCAGGTTACTTCGTAACCCATTTCGGCGAGAGCGATGGAAAAATTTCCCTGTCCGGCGGCGACATCGAGGATCCTCGCGCCCGGCGGCAGCACTTCGGTAACAAGGGAAAAGGTAGCGCGGCGGCGCCGATCGTAGGCATACGCGTAGCCCCGATTGTTGATTCGCCCGTAGACTTCCTCCAAGTCGTAGCGATAGGACGCCTTCCACGAGGCGGGCCAATTATCTTCGAGTTCTACGCGCTTCAAGTGAGAGGGTGGCAAAATTGGCCCGTCAAATCCCTGACCAGTCCAGAATGACGGAGGTTGGAGTGCGCATGCTTACTTTGACCGGCCCCAGCCTAACAGATCCGGTGTCTGCTCGGGAAAAAATTTCGAGTTCGTCACGGGAAGATCCGGGTGACCGTCGGCCGAATATTTTCTATTCAAAGGCGTCGTTCGTGCTCAGATTTTGAGAGTGCTTTTCCGCCGTGGATAAAACTACCGTACCGGTCCCGGTTTCGGTCATTGTGCCGATCAAGAACGAGGCGGAAAATCTGCCTCGTTGCCTCGCCTCGATTCCGTGGGCGGACGAAATTTTCGTGGTCGATTCGCAGAGCGGTGATGGATCGCAGCAGATCGCACAGGAGCATGGAGCGCTGGTTGTGCAGTTCGCCTTCAACGGCACCTGGCCAAAAAAGAAAAACTGGGCCCTCGAGCATCTACCTTTTCGTAACGACTGGGTCTTCATTCTGGACGCAGACGAAGTCCTGCCCGCCGGGGCGGAAGCGGAGTTTCGGAGCGCGATCGCAAACGCGGGCATGACCGCGGGCTTCTGGATTAACCGGCGTTTCATGTTCATGGGGCGCTGGCTGCGGCACGCCTATTATCCCAACTGGAACCTGCGGCTTTTTCGCCATTCGTTAGGCCGCTATGAAAAACTAACCGGGGTCGCGACCGCGAGCGGTGACAACGAAGTGCACGAGCACGTCGTGGTAGATGGGCCGACGGGACGCCTGCGCTGCGAGATGGATCACTATGCCTTTCCCTCCGTGGAAGTTTTTGTCGAGAAACACAACCGCTATTCGAACTGGGAAGCGCGCGTCGCGGCGGCGAAGGAAAGCGAAGTAAACGAGCTGCAAAGCATGCGCGTCGCGCAACGCCGCCGGCTCAAGCGACTTTCAAAGCGACTGCCGTTCCGTCCTTTGCTGCGCTTCCTTTACGTCTACATCTGGCAACGAGGATTTCTCGACGGACGCGAGGGTTACTACTTCGCGCGACTCCACGCTTTCTACGAATTTCTTTCTGTCGCGAAGACCCGTGAGCTCAAGGACGCGGACGAGCGTGCCCGAGGAAGCGAGCGGCAGCTCACGGGTTGATTTCCATGCGGTGGATCAGGTCGGCGTAGCGCGGGTCCTGACGGAGGGATCGAAACTGGACTCGCCAGGTAATGAACTGCAGCTCGGCGCTGTGATGCTGGAAGTCCTTTTCCAGCCAGGCAAATGCCTGGTCGAAGTCGCCGAGACCCGCACAGATCGCGGCCGGACCCTGGCCCACACCGTCGCCTTTGGCGTAGCGCTCTTCGAGCTCCTGCAAAAGACCGAGCGCGTCGCTGCGCCGGCCCGCGACGGCGTAAACGTATCCCAGAGCGCTCAGATGTGGGCTTGCTCGCTGTGAGATCGCGACCACCTTCTCGCGCTCCGTAATCGCCTTCTCCAATTGTCCCTTTTGAAAATAGGCCCACCCCAGCCAATCGTGGCCTATGATGTGATTTG
The DNA here is from genome assembly GCA_963819975.1 of uncultured Verrucomicrobiae bacterium. Classification (GTDB taxonomy): domain Bacteria; phylum Verrucomicrobiota; class Verrucomicrobiia; order Chthoniobacterales; family UBA10450; genus Palsa-1392. Next base: position 762,784 of record CAWFYE010000007.1, read on the forward strand.
GATCGGCCACGATAATTTTTTGACACTGCTCGATGGCGGCGTCGATCTCGTTTTTGAGCAGAAAAATGATCGTGAAATTGGCGTTGATGATTTGGGAAAGCGGATCGAGTTCCTGCGCCCGCCTGATTTCTCTGAGCGCATCATCCAGTTGCCCTTTCACCAGGTAATAGGAGCAAAACCAGTGATGGGCGGTGGCGTAATTATCGTTCAGAGCGATGGCGCGCTCGTATTCCCGTTCGGCCTCTGCCCATTGCCATGCAAACTGGTAGGCCAAAGCCGAGGAGGCGTGTGCTTCTGCCAAAGAATCATCAATCTGGAGCGCCCGATCGACGGCTGCTCTGGCTTTCGGCATGGCCTCATTCGAAGGAACCCCGACATATTGCTGCAGTAACAGATAGGTATCGGCCAATCCGGCATAGCCGAGAGCGAAATTCGGATCGCGTTCAATCGCTTGCTGAAATTCCTTGGTCGCTTGTTTGAGTCCGTCCGGAGTCCGTTTGTTCCAGAGATAACGTCCGCGGAGATAGAATTGATAGGCTTCCGCGTTGCTCGTGTCGCGTTTGACGAGCCGACGCTCCTCTTCACCGGTCAACCTTAATTGTAACTTCTGTGTGACCTCCCGCGCGATCGCTTGTTTGACTGTAACCACATCGGAAATTTTGCGGTCGTAGGCTGCGCCCCAGAGCTGTACGCCGGTCGTAGCGTCGACCAGATCCACTTGCACGCTGAGAGCGTCTTTCATCTGCCGCACTTTCCCCGTGAGGACGGCTGCGACGTTCAACTCGCGCCCCACCCGCCGTGGATCGATATCCTTTCCCTTGTAATGAAAGGAGGTCGAACGCGCGATCACCCGCAGTTGCTGCAGCTCGGTCAGGCTATTAATCAGCGCCTCCGAAATTCCCTCCGACAAATATTCTGCGTTCGGATCGTTGCTTGCGTTTTCGAATGGCAGAACGGCAATGGAATGACTGCCAGCCAGCGGCGCGTCTGCGCTTTTCCACGACGGCAATAGCTTCGGGTTGAAAAAGACAAAGGCCGCAACTGCGAGGGCGATCACGAGGAGAGCCGCCCCGGCGATGAGTGCCCGGCGCGGCCCGGAAAAGGTGGATGGGGCGGAGGTTGAATTCGCCACTGGCTGACCGTTCGGAGTGGCGAATTTCCTCGGCACTTCGGGATTGCCGATTTCGTCCGTGTAAAAATTCACGAGCGCAATCTTGCGGCGGTGTTTGACCTCGCATTCTCCGAGAGGATGAAGATGCGGATTCCATCTCGGGAAGGGCGCGAGATCGTCGGCCACGTGGCTGGAGAGCAGGATATGTCCGGCATCGCCGCAATCCATCACTCGCTGCGCCATGTCCATCCCGGCGCCGGCCAGATTGGCACGGTCGCTGACGTCGATCACCTCATTGACCGGTCCGCTGTGAATTCCCATCCGCAGCCGGATATCGGGATGGCTCTTTAAAGCCGCGGCGATTTCCGTGGCGCATTCCATTGGCGCCTGCGGATCGTCGAAAAAGACAAGGCTCATCCCATCGCCCGTCGGAATTCGGACCAGTTTGCCTTGAGCGTCGGCGTGACGAAATTGGTCGGTCTTTTTCACCAGGCTGGCCAATTCGTTCATGACCCGCGTCTGATCGGTGATGAGGAGCAAGGAATAACCAACCACGTCTATCGAGAGCACGTGGGCGATCTCGACCTTCTGCTTCGGCTCGCGCCCGTTGGCCACGACTTTAGTGTGTGAGCGGAGGAGCCCTGAAACAATCAGAATTCCGCGCTGCCGGGAGTGCGGGCGAACGGAATAACGTCGCGGATATTCGGCACGCCGGTCACGAACATGAGCATGCGCTCGAAACCGAGACCGAAACCGGCGTGCGGCACCGTGCCATAGCGCCGCAGATCGAGGTACCATTTGTAGTCGTCGAGGTTCATGTTGTGCCGACGGAGGTTGGCTTCGAGAACGTCGAGCCGTTCTTCGCGCTGGCTGCCGCCGACGATTTCGCCGATCCCGGGCACAAGGAGGTCCATCGCGGTGACGGTTTTTCCATCGCCGTTCAACCGCATGTAAAACGGCTTAATTTCCTTCGGATAATTGAAGACCGTGATCGGGGATTTGAAATGTTTCTCGGTCAGCCAGCGCTCATGTTCCGATTGCAGGTTGAGGCCGTACTCGACCGGGAATTCAAATTTCTCGCCGCTCTTCTGGAGCAGTGCGACCGCTTCCGTGTAGCTGATCCTCTGGAAAGGACGCTCGACGACAAACTCGAGGCGCGCGGTCAATTCCTTGTCGACGAATTTTGAGAAAAGCCCGATTTCGTCCGGGCAATGCTCGCGGATGTCGCGGACAAGTGATTTCACCAATTCCTCAGCCAGGTCCATGTCGCCGTTCAGATCGCAGAAGGCCATTTCCGGTTCGATCATCCAGAACTCGTTCGCGTGGCGCGAGGTGTTGGAATTCTCGGCCCGGAAAGTCGGCCCAAAGGTGTAGACCTTCGAAAGCGCGCAGGCGAAAGCTTCCGCCTCGAGCTGCCCGCTGACGGTGAGGTATGTCCGGCGCGCAAAAAAATCCTGCGCGTCATCGATCACGCCGTCAGGCAAACGGGGTGGCTTCTCCGGATCGATCGTGCTGACCCGGAACAACTCTCCGGCGCCTTCGCAATCGCTCCCGGTAATGATCGGGGTGTGGACGTAAACGAAGCCGCGGTCCTGGAAAAATTGGTGGATCGCAAAAGCGAGGCGGCTCCGGACGCGAAAGACGGACCCGAAAAGATTGGAGCGCGGACGGAGGTGAGCGATCTCGCGCAAAAACTCTGGGGTGTGACCTTTTTTCTGGAGCGGATAGGAGTCGTCGGAGGCGCCGATAATTTCGATCGAATCGGCCACCACTTCCCAGCTCTGTCCCTTGCCTTGCGAAGCGACGAGCGCGCCGCGGACCGCGACCGACGCGCCAGTGATGAGCCGCTGCACGTCGGCGTAGTTGGGGAGATTGTTTCTCGCGATGATCTGTAGATTGCGCAGGGAAGAACCGTCGTTCAGCTCGAGGAATGAAAAATCCTTCGAATCGCGCCGGGTGCGCACCCATCCCTGTACCAGGACCGCCTCGGCGGGGGCGGTGCTTTGCAGTGCATCTTTGACCGATATGGGCGTGAGCATCCCGAAGTTTGCCGGTCGACTTTCGGAGCGCAAGCTCCCAGCCGCCAGATTCTATTGGCTGACTTGAACGCGTCGGCGCGAAGGGCGGCGGCGACGCTTGTCATTTAGCATTTCCGCGATGCAGTTCACCATGTCCTGGAGGAGGAATGGATTCGCGACAAAAGTGTAGCCGCCGAAGAACCCGACCGACCCGATATGCCCGGCTGAGTTCAGGCTGGTGAGACAAAGGACCGGCACGTCCTGGAGCGAGGCATCGGCGTGAATCTGCTGGGCGATCTTGTCCAACTCCAGGTGCTCCGGGACGGCGTCGAGCAGGATCAGGTCGGGCTGAAAGTGAAGCGCGGAATGGAGAGCACGCCGGCTGTGGTTTTCCTGCCGAATTAAATAGCGCCCGGTCGCCTGGAGAGCCGACCCTACAACCACGGTCAGGTGTGGCTCGTGGTCGATCAGGAGTATGCGCTTCGGAAAAGTCATCGGCGGGACTAACGAACTCCTTAATTAGCAGCCGTTATGCCACCGGAGCCTCTCCGTTCGCTGAGGGCAGGTCAGCCTTTTTAATTGGGCTGCCTATGCTTAATTGCCCCCTTGCCGTTATGTCGAACCAAGTGAAGAAGCCCGCTCCGGAAGCGAACTTCGAACAGGCCATGCAACGGCTGGAGGCGATCGTGGAACAAATGGAGTCCGGCGAGCTTCCGCTCGAAGAGTTGATCGTGCGTTATGAGGAGGGAATGAAGCTGGTCAAAGTGTGCCAGGAACGCCTTGCCTTGGCCGAACAAAGGATCGAGATCATCACCCGCAACAGCGCCGGGAAACCGGTCGTGAAAAAGTTTGAATCGGCCCCCGCAGCCCAGAGTGAAACCCAAGGAGAACCAAAAAATGTCGACGTTAGTCTCTTCTGAGACCGCTGAACAGAAAACCCGTTTGCTGGATGGGATCCAATCCCCGGCCGACATCAAAGCCTTACCGGAGGAAAGTCTCCCGCAGCTCGCGCAGGAAGTGCGCGATGAGCTGATTAAGGTCCTCTCGCAAACCGGCGGTCACCTCGGGCCCAACCTTGGCGTGGTTGAGCTGACCATCGCCCTCCACCGCGTTTTCAGCACGCCGCAGGACAAATTTGTCTTCGACGTCAGCCACCAGGGCTACGTGCACAAGATGTTTACCGGCCGGCTCGATCGCATTCATACCATGCGGCAATACGAGGGGCTGAACGGTTTTCTTCTTCGTACCGAAAGCGAACATGATTCCTACGGCGCCGGTCACGCGGGGACAGCCTTGTCGGCCGGTCTCGGGATGGCGGTCGGGCGCGATTTGTTGGGTGGAGACGAGAACGTTGTGGTCGTAGCGGGTGACGCCGCCCTGACCTGCGGCATCAGTTACGAAGCGCTCAACAATGTTCGCTCTCAGACAAAGAAGTTTATTGTCGTCCTGAACGACAACGAGTGGTCGATCGCGAAAAACGTCGGCGCGATCGCGGCCTACCTGAACAATATCGTGACCAACCCGACCTACGCTCACCTGCACGAAAAGGCCGGTCGTTTCATCAAGGCGATCGCAGGTAGGGGCATTTTGAACCTCGCGCACAAAGTAGAGGAGGGCTTTAAGAACCTGCTCGTCCCGAGCGTGATTTTCGAGGAACTCGGCCTCCGTTATTACGGCCCGATCGATGGCCACGACATCCCGCTCCTCACCCGGACTTTTGAATTTCTGAAATCGCAGGACGAGCCGGTCCTGCTCCATATCCTGACCAAGAAAGGCAAAGGCTACGAGCCGGCGATCGCGAAGCCGGACAAGTTCCATGGGCTTGGAAAATTCACCGCCGCGACCGGGGAAACGGCCGCCGCCTCGATCCCGACCTATTCCGAGATTCTCGGCAAGACATTAGGCAAATTCGCCGACACCAATCGCAAGATCGTCGCCATCACCGGCGCGATGCCGAGCGGCACTGGCCTTGGCTTTTTCCAGGCGCAACATCCCGACCGCTATTATGACGTCGGGATTGCGGAAGAGCACGCCGCGCTCTTCGCCTGCGGTCTCGCCACCCAGGGGTTGAAGCCGTTTCTCACCATCTACTCGACCTTCATGCAGCGCGCCTACGACATGATTATTCATGATATCGCGCTCCAGAATCTAAACGTCGCGCTCTGCATGGATCGCGCGGGCCTGAGCGGCGATGACGGCCCGACGCACCACGGTCTATTCGACATCGGCTACCTCCGCCACGTGCCTAACATCATTCATATGCAGCCGAAGGATGAGGACGAATTCGTTGACATGCTCTGGACAATGGCGAACCACGACTCGGGTCCGATCGCGATCCGCTATCCTCGCGGCGCTGGCACGGGAGCGAAGCCGAAGGCGACCCCGAAATTGCTCGAGATCGGCAAGGCGGAAGTGCTCCAACACGGCAAGGACGTGGCGATTTTCGGTCTTGGCAACATGTACGAAATGGCCGAGGAAGCGGCCCGGAAACTGGAAGCCGAAGGAGTTTCCGTCGCGCTCATTAATCCGCGTTGGATCAAGCCGCTCGACACCGGGACGCTGGAGTTCTTCGCCCGCAGCGTGCAGGTCGTGTGCACGCTCGAAGATCATGTTCTGCACAATGGATTTGGCTGCGCCGTGATGGAGCATCTCCATACCCAGATGATCAACACCCCGGTGGTGCGGATCGGCTGGCCCGATCAATTCATCGAGCACGGCAACATCCCGGTCCTGCGCGAAAAACACGGCCTAACGAGCGACGCGCTGGTCGAAAGAGTACGTCCGCTTTTGCGCAAGCCGAGCGGACAGCATCGCTCCAGCGCGGCCTGATTCACTGGTCATCGCTCGACTTCGCGTGGGATGCCGTCATCTTCAGCGATGAGTGCGATCGAAGCCTCCGGACTGACCAAGGTCTACCGGACCTATCGCAAGGAGAGCGGCCTGTGGGCCTCGGTCAAAGGCCTCGTCAGGCGCCGCTACGAGGAAACGCGCGCTGCGGACAACATCTCCTTTACCATCGAGGAGGGCGAACTGGTCGGTTTCCTCGGACCGAACGGTGCCGGCAAGACGACCGTACTAAAAATGCTCTCTGGCCTCCTCAACCCGACCTCGGGCGAGGCGCGCGTCCTCGGCTTTGTCCCGTGGGAGCGGCGTGACGAGATGAAGCGCCAGTTTAGCCTTCTCATGGGGCAAAAAAACGCGCTCTGGTGGGATCTCCCGGCGCAGGAGTCGCTGGAACTGAACCGCGCGATCTACGGGATCGACCGCAATCGTTTCAAAAAAGTGGTCGGCGGCCTGAGCGAGCTGCTTGAGGTGCAGGACAAGATGAACGTCATGGTCCGCGAGCTTTCGTTAGGCGAACGGATGAAGATGGAGCTGATCTCCGCTCTCATCCACGAGCCGCGGGTTCTTTTTCTCGACGAGCCGACGATCGGCCTTGATGTCGTGAGTCAAAAACGGGTCCGGGAATTTCTCCGGCTCTACAATTCCGAACACAAGATCGTGACCATGCTCACGAGTCATTACATGCAGGATATCGAGGAGCTTTGCGATCGCGTGATCGTGATCGATCACGGCAAGATTTTTTTTGACGGTCCTCTCAACGACATCATCGATCGCTTTTCCGGGCACAAAGTCATCAGTCTGACGTTCGCGGACAAACAAGAGCGGGACTTTTCCACGCTCGGAGAGGTAGTCGAGCAGACGCCGGTCAGCGTGCAGTTAAAAGTCCCGCGCGCCAAGGTGACGGAGGTCGCGCGGCAACTGCTCAGCGCTTGTTCGGTCTCCGACATCAACGTTCAGGAATTGCCGGTCGAGGAGGTGATTCGCCAGCTCTTCGGCGAACACAGCGCGGAAAATCGCGCCTTGGCCGGGCAGACTGCCTGATCGTTAGATCCAGGAACGCTGCATCGTGCTTTTCAGCTCGTGGATGTATCCGGGATTGACCTCGAACTCGGTCCCCGGCAGCTCTTCCGCACTCACCTGCTCGCGATACGGCCTGCTCTCGACGTAGCCGGCGGCGAGGAGCGCGTTCAAAACATCGGTCAAATCCTCCGGCTGCAGTTGGGTATGCTCCAGAACCTGCGCGCCGGTGACGGCTTCGGCAAAACCGAGCGCTTTCAGGACGGCGCGTTCCCGGCCGCTGAGATTGATCTTTCGCATCCGTCCTCTTGCAGAGCAGGTCTCGGGCTTGTTCGCGGCTAATCGCAATCGGTCCTTTCTCGATGTGGTCGCTTTACGCCCTTTCGTGAACGGGTAGTTTACCCGCCACTCATGCCGGTCACGGAAGAACAAATCAAAGACGCGCTCACGGCGGTGAAATACCCGGGCTTCAGCCGTGACATCGTTTCCTTTGGAATCGTGAAGGGAATCAATTTACGAGACGGCGATGTGACTGTGCAGCTCGCTCTCGCGACGAATGATCCAAACGTTCCGCAAACGATCAAGAGCCAGGCGGAAGCCGCCCTGCGCAAAGTCACCGGGGTGCGCGAAGCGAAAGTGCGAATCGATATCCAAGCCCCGCCGGCAGGCAGCGGCGCGGCCGGAGTGGGTGCGACCAAAATTGCCGGGATCAAACACGTCATCGCAATCGCGAGCGGCAAGGGTGGGGTCGGAAAATCGACCGTCGCGGCGAACCTCGCAGTCGCGCTCGAACAGACCGGCGCCGCCGTCGGCCTCTGCGATTGCGACATCTATGGTCCGAGCATTTCGCTCATGTTTGGCTCGCGCGAGCGGCCGATGGCGACGGAGGACAACCACATCATCCCGATCGAACAATACGGCCTGCGCCTGATGTCGATGGGCTTCCTCCTTGATGATACGGCGCCGGCGATTTTGCGCGGACCGATGGTGACCCGTTACACCCAGCAATTCCTCCGACAGGTCGAGTGGGGCGAGCTCGATTATCTGGTGCTCGATCTCCCGCCGGGGACGGGCGATATCCAGCTCACGATCGTGCAAACCGTAGCGCTATCCGGCGCCATCATCGTCACTACGCCCCAGGAAGTTGCCTTGATCGATGCGCGCAAAGCCTCGGCCATGTTCGAAAAAGTAAACGTGCCGGTGCTCGGTTTGATCGAGAACATGAGCTACTTCCTTTCCCCCTCGGATGGCGTTCGTTATGACATTTTCGGCAGCGGCGGTGGGGAGTGCGAAGCAAAACGAATTCGCGTCCCGTTGCTCGGCCAAATCCCGATTGACATCGCGACTCGAGAGGCGGGCGATCGGGGCATGCCGGTGACGGCCGAGAAGAAAGAGTCGCCGGTCGGTCTGGAGTTCGGGCGGGTCGCGCAACGGCTGCGGGAGATGCTTCCCACCACCTAGTGCTTGCCTTTTCCCGCCTGCTTCGCCTAAATAACGGCCGCGGTGGTTCGTCTAATGCTAGGGACGTAAACCAGAAGTGATTGAAATTTGTCATGAACAGACCTGCTGAGATCGATTCTTCCGACGAAGCTGGCGCGCATTTTCTAAAAAACTCGGTTCTCTACAAAGAGTTCCTGGCCGAGCGCGAAGAGATCCTGAAACATAAATGGATCGAAAGCGAAAAAGCCGGTTCCGATATTGGCTTTGAAAAAGCGCTCCTTGATTGGATTGTTAAACATCGCTCCAATTGGCGCGAACGAAGAGTGCGCGAAATGAAGCTGGCCAAAGTGCCGGCCTAATCCTCGCGCTCTTCCTTTAATGCGATCCCGCGAGGTCGCGAAGGAAATGAGCAAAACCAGCCCAACGACCAAAACCGACGCCGTCCGAATCTTCGATGCCGAAGAGATGCGTCGCGCCTTGCGCCGGATCGGGCATGAAATCATTGAGCGCCATCGCGATCTATCCGCACTCATCCTCGCCGGCATTCCGGCTCGCGGCGTCGATCTGGCGCGGCGGATCGCGGACGAAATCGAGGCGATCGAAAAAGTTCGCGTCGCGACCGGGGTAATCGACGTCTCGATGCATCGCGACGATCACGGAACGCGGGGCGGCGTTCCCGTCGTGAGAGCTTCGCAGCTCCCGCTCCCGCTCGAGGAACGGACGGTCATCATCGTGGACGATGTTCTCTTCACCGGCCGGACCTGCCGCGCCGCGATGGATGCGCTCGGTTCGTTTGGCCGCCCGGCCTGCATTCAATTTGCCGCCCTGATCGATCGCGGACATCGCGAACTGCCGATCCGACCCGATTTCGTCGGTAAAAATCTTCCGACTGCGCGCGCCGAACGAGTTCGAGTGCGTCTCGAAAATCTCGATCACGAACCGGACGGCGTCTGGCTTTTGAAACCAAATGAATAGCGAAGCGCTGCGCTGGACGCGCAAAGATTTACTGGGACTGCGCGAGCTTTCGGTCGAGGAGATCAATCTCGTTCTCGAGACGGCCGACGCCTTCAAACAGGTGGGGACACGCGACGTGAAGAAGGTGCCGGCGCTCCAGGGCAAGACGCTGATCAATCTTTTCATCGAACCGAGCACGCGCACCCGGACCTCTTTCGAGTTGGCCGCCAAACGTCTCAGCGCCGATATCGTTAATATCTCGGCCTCGGCCTCCAGCCTAACGAAGGGAGAGACGCTCAAGGACACCGCCCGGGTATTGGAAGCGAATCACGCCGACATCATCGTTCTGCGCCACAGCTCGGCTGGCGCGCCGCAATTCCTGGCCAGCCGCATCGGCGCGAGTGTGATCAACGCCGGCGACGGTGCGCACGAACATCCGACCCAGGGCTTGCTCGATCTCTACACGATTCGGGAAAAGAAGGGCGCGGTCGCCGGGCTTCATGTCGCGATCATCGGCGACATTCTTTTCAGCCGGGTGGCGCGCTCGAACATTTTCGCGCTCTTGAAAATGGGCGCGCGAGTCACGCTCGTCGGGCCGAGCACACTGGTCCCGCGCGACTTTGAACAGCTCGGAGTAAAGGTTTCGCACCATTTGGAGGAGGTCTTGCCGACGGTCGACGTGGTGAATCTGCTCCGGATTCAGCATGAACGGCAGCGGAAGGAATATTTCCCCGGAATTGGCGAATACATTCGTCTTTTTGGCCTGACGAAAAAACGGGCTGAGCTTTTGAAACCGGATTGTTTGATCATGCATCCGGGACCGATCAATCGCGGGGTCGAGATCGACAGCGAACTGGCCGACGGTCCCCAGAGCGTGATCCTCGACCAGGTCACCAATGGGCTCGCCGTTCGGATGGCGGTTCTCTATCTGTGCGGAGGCGTGGCGCGACCGTGAAGACATTGATTCGCAACGGCCGGATCATCGACCCGGCAAACGGACGCGACGAGGTTGCAGACTTGTGGATCGTCGATGGCCGGATCAGCGAGGCGCCCCAAGGGCGGGGAGAGAAGTTTGAAACGATCGATGCGAACGGCCTGGTCGTTAGTCCGGGCCTGATCGACATCCATGTTCATTTTCGGGAGCCCGGTTTTGGTTGGAAGGAGACGATCGAGTCAGGCGCGCGGGCGGCGGCGGCGGGCGGCTTCACCACGGTCGTTTGCATGCCCAACACCTCGCCGGTGGCGGACAGTCCGAGCACGATTGCCTGGATCAAGGCCCGCGCCGTCGAGGTGGCGAGCGTGCGCGTCTTACCAACCGGCGCGATCTCGAAGAATCTGGCTGGCGAAGAACTGGCGCCGATCGGATCGCTCGCTCAGGCCGGCGTGGTCGCGATCACCGACGACGGGCATTGCGTGCAGAATAACGAACTAATGCGTCGCGCGGTCGAGTATGCGCGAATGGTCGGCGTGCCGGTGCTCGATCATTGCCAGGACTACAACCTGGTCGGCAACGGTCTCGTCCATGAAGGTTATTGGAGCACATTGCTCGGGCTGCCTGGCTGGCCCGCGATAGGGGAGGAAGCGATCGTGGCGCGCAATGTCTTGCTCGCGGAATTTTGCGACCACCAGATCCATTGCCAGCACATCAGCGCGGCGGGGAGCGTCCGGCTCCTGCGCGAGGCGCTCGCACGGGGCGTGAAGGTGAGCGGCGAAGTTTGCCCCCATCACATTGCCCTGACCGACGAGTCGATCCAGAATTTCGACACCGATTTCAAAATGAACCCGCCGCTTCGGACGCAGCGCGATATCGAGGCGCTGCTGGAGGGAATTGCGGACGGGACGCTCGACATCCTGGGGAGCGATCATGCGCCCCACGCGAAGTTTGAAAAGGAGGTCGAGTTCGATCGTGCGCCTTTTGGAATCGTCGGGCTGGAAACGGAGCTTGGGTTGTTCATCGAGCTCCTGGTCCACCGGCACAAGACGATCGGATTGCCGCGACTGATTGCGATGCTGACGGCAAACCCGGCGCGATTGCTAGGCCTGGAAACCGGTAGCCTTTCGGTAGGCGCGGCAGCCGATATCACGTTGATCGATCCCGAGCTGGAGTGGACGGTCGACGCGAACAACTTGCAATCGGCCTCACGCAACACACCGTTTGACGGTTGGAAACTGAAGGGACGCGCGATCCGAACGATCGTGGCGGGGAAAACCGTCTGGCAGTTATGAGTTAGCAGGGATAGCCGCCGGAAATGTAATCGCGGAGTTGATCGAGGGTCGCGCTCTGGGCCGAGATCACTTCCTTGACGAGGTCGCCGATGGAAATGACGCCGCGAATTTCACCATCGCAGGTGACCGGGAGGTGTCGGATGCGTTTCTCAGTCATGAAACGAAGGCAATCCTCCACCGTCTCCCGAGGATGCGCGGTGGTTAGTTCGGTGGTCATGATTTCGCGCACCGTGCTGGTGCGGGAAGTCTTGCCCCGGAGCATAACTTTGCGGGAGTAGTCGCGCTCCGAAACGATCCCAACCAACTTCTCGTCCTCCATCACGAGGAGAGCGCCGACGTTGTGCTCGGCCATGAGCTTGATCGCGTCGTAGACTGTCGCGTCGGGAGTAGTCGACCAGATCTGACCGCTCTTCTGGCGAAGGATCTTGTCGATCGTGCCGCTCACGTCCATGCGAGCGAGATTACCCGCCGCCGGAAATTGACGCAAACAATTAAGTCGTGCGCCGGGCGAACTTTTCCGCGATCAGCTCTTCGAGTTTCCCGACCAGGACGGGGTCGGGTAGGCGTTCAAGCACTTCGTTGAGAAATCCACCGACGAGAAGCTGGCGCGCGACCGGGGCGGGGATACCGCGGGCAAGAAGATAAAACATCTCGTCTTCATCGATTTGCCCGGAGGTCGCGCCGTGGCTGCATTTCACGTTGTCGGCCATGATCTCGAGGCCGGGCATCGAGTTCGCCTCGGAGTCGTCGCTCAGGAGAAGATTTCTCACTTTTTGGTAGGCGTCGGTGAAATGGGCGTGTGGCTCCACCCGGATCAGGCCGCCAAAAGTATTCCTGGCCCGGCCACTGAGGGCGTTTTTGAAAAGCAGATCGCTGTTGGTATGCGGCGAAGCGTGATCTTGCAATGTGCGGGCGTCGAACTCCTGTGCCCCATCGCCGATTGCAACGGCGAGCATGTCGCTGTGCGCGCCTTCCCCGGTCAGGCGGCTCATGCTTTCGAGTCGCGAATATTTTCCACCGAGTCCGAGATGCAGATTCAGGGCCGTTGCGTCGCGTGCGACGGTGGTAGCGTTGATTTGGATGCTCAACGTCTTGTCGCTCCAATCCTGCGCGCAGATGTAGGTGACCCTGGCGCCGGCGCCGACAATCAGATCGTTCACGCCGCAGGCGAAACCGGATCGTTGCCGGTCAGTTGAGCGGAAGTGTTCGATTAGCGTGACCTTCGAGAGATCTTCGGCCACGACGAGAGTGTGCGGGAAAATCGCAGCATTCTCGGAATGCAGCCAATGGAATGTCTCGAGCGGCAATTCCACTTCTACGCCACGCGGCACATAAAGGAAGGTTCCCGATTTCACGAACGCCTCATGGAGTGCGGCAAACTTGGCGGAACCGAGGGTGGCCGGCTGGCTCATGAAATGACGGCGGAACAAATCTTCGTGCTCGATCATCGCACGTTCGAGCGGCTGGAAGATGACGCCAGCCTGGCGGAGTTTTTCCGAAAGGACATCGCGCTCCAGAAATTGTTCATCGGCGAAAACGAGCCGGCCTGAATTTTGATCGAGACCGGAAGAGCGCTCGAGGATTTCACGGCTGTCGGCTTCGCTCAAGAGCGGAGGAACGACGTAGGGCGATAGGTCGAGAACCCCGACGGTCGAAAAGCGCCAAGCCTGGTCGGCCCGCGCCGGCATCGGCTGGCTCTGGAATTGCGTCCACGCGACTCGCTTCTGGTCGCCAAACCAGGCGGGCAGTTTGTCGTCACCATGGCCTTGAATTCCACCCAAAATAGGGACGGTTTCGGGCTCGACTTCGGGCTTTGCTTCGAGAACGGCTGAAGGGTTGCTCATAGCGGGCAGAGACGCCAACGGCGGTCCAAGACCGCCGTCATACTGCGTCCGTTTCTGCAGGCGAACTTAGCCGACGGAGCCTTCCATCTCAAGTTCGATCAGGCGCTTCAACTCGACCGAATATTCCATCGGAAATTGTCGCACGAGATCGTTAACGAAACCGTTTACGCTCAGGCTCATCGCTTGGGCCTCGGTCAGCCCACGCTGTTGCATGTAAAAGATCTGTTCGGCGCTCACCTGGCTGACGCTCGCTTCGTGCTGCACCGCGTTGCCGGTCCCGCGGACGGTGATCGCCGGGTAGGTGTCGGTGCGGCTGTTGGCGTTGATCAAAAGCGCGTCGCACTCGGTGTTGTTTTTGCAGTTTTTGAGATGCTTTGGGACGTGGACGAGGCCGCGGTAGGTGGCCCGGCCGGTACCGATCGAGATGCTCTTGGAAATGATGTTGCTCGTTGTTTCATCGGCAGCGTGAACCATCTTCGCGCCGGTGTCCTGGTGCTGACCGTCGCCGGCGAGCGCGATAGAGATCACTTCGCCGCGGGCCTTGCGGCCTTTCATGACCACGCCCGGATACTTCATCGTGAGGCGCGAACCGATGTTGCAGTCGATCCATTTCACTTCCGCCTCCTCGTGGGCGAGGCCGCGTTTAGTGACGAGGTTAAAGACGTTGTTCGACCAGTTTTGGACGGTGATGTACTGGATTTTCGCGCCTTTGAGAGCGACCAGCTCGACGACCGCGCTGTGCAGGGTGGCAGTGTTGAACTTGGGCGCGGTGCAGCCTTCCATGTAGGTGAGTTCGGCACCTTCATCGCAGATAATGAGGGTGCGCTCGAACTGGCCGAAATTCTCGGCGTTGATCCGGAAATAAGCCTGAAGCGGGTGCTTCACTTTGACGCCCGGGGGGACGTAGATGAACGAGCCGCCGCTGAAGACTGCGCTGTTGAGTGCACTGAATTTGTTGTCACCGGTCGGGATGACTTTGCCGAACCATTTCCGGAAAATTTCCGGATGTTCTTTCAAGCCATCGGCACTGCCAACGAAGATGACGCCCTGTTCTCCGACCGCTTTTTTGATGTTTGAATAGACGGCCTCGCTATCGAACTGCGCCTCGACCCCGGCGAGAAATTTGCGTTCCTGTTCCGGGATGCCGAGCCGCTCGAAGGTGCGCTTTACGTCATCGGGCACTTCTTCCCAAGTGCGTTTCGCCTGGGTGCCGCCGCTCAAGTAATAGCGAATATTGTCGAAAACGATCGCTTCCAAATCCTTGCTCGCCCAATGCGTCGGCATCGGCTTGCTCATAAACGTCTTGTAGGCCTTGAGGCGAAATTCGCGGACCCAATCGGGATCCTGTTTCACGTCCGAGATATAGTGAATCGTCTTCTCGCTCAGGCCGACGCCGGCGTCATGGGTATGCGTTTCGGGGTAGGCGAAATTGCCGAGGTTCCGTTCAATATCGAGAGTCGTATTTTGCTTAACCATTGCAGTCTCCTTGTTAGGCCAGAGCGGGTTCGGTGATGTCTTCGCGCACCCAGTCGTAGCCTTTTTCTTCCAGTTGCAGGGCCAGATCCTTGCCGCCGCTCAGTTCAATTCGTCCTTTTACCATCACGTGCACGTGATCGGGCACGATGTAATTCAAAAGCCGCTGATAGTGCGTGATGAGAAGGACGCCGAGTTTCGGGCCGCGGAGCGAGTTCACCCCTTGGGCGACGATTTTCAGGGCGTCGATGTCGAGCCCGCTATCGGTCTCGTCGAGAACTGCATATTTCGGCTCGAGCATGGCCAATTGCAGAATCTCGTTCCGCTTTTTCTCGCCGCCCGAAAACCCTTCGTTGACGGAGCGCGAAGTGAAGGAGCGATCCATTCCAAGCAGGTCCATCTTTTTGTAAAGTTTCGCGTAGTAGTCGGTCGCCTCCAGTTCCTCGCCCTCGGGCATGCGCGCCTGCACGGCGGCGCGGAGGAAATTGGCGATCGTGACGCCGGGGATTTCGCTTGGGTATTGAAAAGCCATGAAGAGGCCGTTGCGGGCGCGTTCGTCGGGCTCTGCCTCGAAAATATTTTCTCCGTCCATCAGCACGGAACCCGAGGTAACGGTGTAATCCGGATGGCCGGCGAGAACCTTGGCGAGCGTGCTCTTGCCAGAGCCGTTGGGTCCCATAATGGCATGCACTTCTCCCTTCGGCACGGTGAGGCTGAGACCGCGAATGATCTCCTGCTCGCCGATCGAAACGTGTAAATCCTGAATGACCAATTGATCCATAATTGCGAAACGCAAGATAAGCCGATTTTGGCCCTTTGGCGAACGCCGAGACAGTCGCCACCCCCGGGTGCATTTCCGCGGCGCAGGATGGGTGGTTGTCGAAAAATTCCAGGCAGCTAGTTTCGAGGCTAATGAAGGACACCGAGGCATTGCGGGCTTTTGTTCTCTGCGGCGGCCTCGGCACGCGCCTCCGATCCGTGGTAAGCGATCGTCCCAAGTCGATGGCGCTGATCGGCGATGTGCCGTTTCTGCAATTGCTCCTCCGCCGGCTGAAGGCCCAAGGAGTGGAGGAAGTGATTCTCGGTACGGGGTATCGGGCGGATCAAATCGAAGGCTTTTTTGGAAACGGGGAGCAGATTGGCCTTCGGCTACATTATTCCCACGAGCGTGCACCCCTTGGGACCGGCGGCGCGCTCAAGCTGGCGGAGGCGGTGCTCAGCGATCCGGCGTTGGTGCTGAATGGTGACAGCTATGTCGAATGGAATCTCGCGTCGATGGCGGATCTCTTTCAAGAAAAGAAGGCCGACATCGTGATGGTCCTGCAGGAGGTTCCCGATGTGAGCCGCTACGGCAGTGTCACGGTCAATTCCGGAGGACGGATTGCCGAATTTGTCGAAAAAGGATCGCTCGCTGGTGAGGGTTTGATCAACGCCGGGATTTACCTCTTGCGGAAAGAGATTGTGAGCGACCTCGCGGCTGGCAGTGCGATTTCGCTGGAGCGCGATGTCTTCCCGAGGTTTTTAGGAAAGAAATTCTACGGACTGGTTTCGCGCGGCATCTTCATCGACATCGGCGTTCCGGCCGATCTGGAACGGGCTCAGACCGTGCTCCAATCCGTCTGAGCCATCCTCATTTCTGGACCGGAGTCAGTTCTCCAACCAAACGCCGGCGATCGATCTTGCCGTTGTCGGTCCGGGGAAGCGAATCCCGGAATTCGATCTTCTCCGGCACCATGTAGGCCGGCAACTTCTCCGCACAGTGTTGCTTCAGCTGCATCGAGTCGAGAGAGCCACTGTTGGCGATCGTGACGACGGCGTGAATCGTATTCCCGATCGCCTCGTCCGGGATGGGCAGAGCGACAGCTTCGTCGACCGCTGGATGCGCCACCATGACCGCCTCGATTTCGCCTAACTCCACCCGATAGCCACGGGTTTTGATCATGTGATCCTTACGCCCCACGAACAAGTAATCCCCCTTTTCATCGAGCGTCACCCAATCGCCGGTGCAGTAAAGTTTTTCCTCCCGACCGGCCGCAAATGGGTTCGGTATGAACGACGCCGCGGTGTTTTCGGGGCGTCCGTAGTAGCCTTGCATAACGGTCGAGCCCCGCGCGTAGAGAAGCCCTTCTTCGCCCGGTCCCGTGACTTTTTTGCCCTCGGCGTTGATCGCAACGAGATCGGTGTTGGCGCAGGCTTTACCGATCGGAATGGGCGCTGTTTCTTCCGGCGAAAGCGGCTCCACTTCGTAATAAGCGCACACGTTCGTCTCGGTCGGTCCGTAAAGGTTGGCGTAGCGCTTGCCGGGGAGCTTTTCCATCAACGCCCGCAGGTGTTTGGTCGGAAAGACTTCGCCCGCGAAGAGGACTATCCGCAGGGCTGACAAGTCGCGTTCCTCGAGTTTGCCACGGGCTTGGAGGAGCGTCAGAACCATCGGCACGGAGTACCATACGGTGATCTTTTGGTCCTGGATAAACGACGAAAGCTGGAGGGGAAAAACGGAAAGCCCCTCCGGCACGAGTGAGATCGCGGCGCCCGCCGCCGCGGCGACGAAAATATCGAAAACCGACAGGTCGAAATTGAACGGAGCGTGATTTGAAAGCCGGTCTTCCGCCGTGATCCCGAAGGTCGCCACGCTCCAATTCACAAAGGTCAGCGCATTGAGATGAGAGAGCATGACGCCTTTCGGCGTGCCCGTAGAACCGGAAGTGAAGAGGATATAGGCGAGGTCATGATCGACCGCAGCGATCGTCGGATCCTCTACGGAAAAGGAGGGAAGTGCGTCGGCGAATATAAGAACCGGCAGCGGAAGCGCGGTTTCCGGAGCCTGATCAACGAAAAAAATCGCATTCATCGGGCACTCGTCGTGAAAGCTCGCGCCTAACTTCTGATAAAGCGCATGGCTCGTCACGAGCGCGCGAAAGCCGCACTGGCGTCCGATTTCCTCTAGCCGCATGCCCGGAGCATTGGCGTCGACTGGGACGTAACAAGCGCCCGATTTCATGATTCCGAAAATGCTCGCGATCGCGGAAGGCGATTTGTGCAGGTAGAGACCGACGCGGTCTCCACGTTGCACCCCATTGGCAAGCAGGGCATGCGCGATCTGGTTACTCAGCCGGTCCAGTTCGCCGTAGGTCAATGATTGATCGCGCAGTCGAACAGCTTCCGACTCCGGTCGACGAGCCGCACTTTCGGTGAGGAGTTGATGTAAGAGGAATGGCATAATGTCGAGGACTTTAAGTCACAGAATGATCCTTCAATTTCGTGGGACGGCGCTCACGGCTCGCTGGCTAGGATTCTGCTCTTTAGAGCCAGGTTGTTCGACAATGAGTGAAAAATCCACGATTCAAGCGGGTAAAAGTTACAAGCGCAACCGGACTGGCGTCGAACGACCGGCCTGCGGCCGGCTCGCGTGTCCCGGCTGGATTGGTTTCCCGGTCCCAGCCCAGACCGTTTTATTACATTTTGCCAACGCGGTCAACCGGCGATGACTTACGGTGCTATCCTCTTGGTGAATTGCACGAGCAGACGTGTTCTAGCGGTTCAGAATAATGCGTCCAACCGAAGGAGCGGAGGCGTAAAGGTTGACATTCGATGCTAAATTTTAATAGACTGGTTCAACATTTGTTGCCGACCCGTTCCGTTTCCCAATGGGAGGGAACACAGCACGATTCCGATGTAGCTAAGCAAATTCTCGCTGTTTTTGTATTTTTGGGCCTCTGCGGCCCGCCAAATCCTGGGGAAGCAGGCAGCAACGAATGAACATCTGAAGCAAAAGCCAGTTTCGGAGCACAACGACTTTAAATTCTTTATGAAAAAACGACAGGTGATCATTATTGGCGCCGGGCCAGGGGGCGCGGCGACGGCGCTTCATCTTATTCAATCAGGTATCAAGCCGCTCCTCATCGAACGGCAAAGCTTTCCGCGGTTTCACATCGGCGAGTCACTGACCGGCGAGTGCGGCAACGCTATCCGGAAACTTGATCTTGAAGAGCAACTCCAGGCTCAGAATTACCCGGTCAAATACGGGGTCAACGTCTACAATCCTCACGGCACGCCTTTCTGGGTTGAAGTGAAAAAGCGCTGCCCCGAGACCAACGCCATGCTGCCGAATTCAACCTGGTCGGTTACGCGGAGCAGCTTCGATAAGATTCTGCTCGATGCCGCACTCGCGCGCGGGGCCGAGTACATGCAGTGCGAGGCGGTCGCGCCGATCCAAGAGGATGACCGAATCGTCGGTCTGCAGATCCGCACCGAAAGCGGAACGCTCGAGAACCTGCGTTGTGAGGTCCTGGTCGATTGTTCGGGCCAGGGAACGTTCCTTGCCAACCGCGGCATCACCGGGCCCAAGGTCAAGGGAAGCTATGCCAACCAGATCGGTATCTATTCCCAGATTGAAGACATGACACTCGATTTCGGCGAGGAACCTTCGAAGCAATTCGGGAACACGCTGATCTTTTACAAGGAACGCGACCACTGGAGCTGGACCATCCCGCTTTCTCGCAACCTTGTGAGTGTTGGCGTCGTCGCGCCTGCGGCCTATTTCAAGGCGCAGGGACTCGATAAGACGGAGTATCTCCGCAAGGAAATGGTGAACCTGAATCCGGAATTGACCCGCCGGATCACGAAGACTTCGTTCGTCGAGGAAGTCCGCTCGGTCACCAGTTACAACTATGCGGCGAGCAACTACACCGGGAAGGGCTTTGTCTGTGTCGGTGACGCGCATCAGTTCACCGATCCAATTTTCTCTTTCGGTGTCTTTCTCGCGATGAAGGAAGGCGAGCTCGCGGCCGATGCGATCACAAAACATCTCGGTGAAGAGGGCGGTACGAATGGTAATCCCTTCGCCGACTATGAAGCGGTGACCTCTGAGGGCCAGGATGCGATTCGTGATCTCATCGATACCTTCTGGGAATATCCGCTCGTCTTCACTCGCATGGCTTCAGGGGCGGCTCAGGATGACATTACCGATCTTTTTGCAGGACGAGTCTATGGTGACCTGATGCGGAATAACGCTTCTCGTGTCGCCATGCGCCGCCTCTTGGCCAATCGTCGCGGCGAGGCAGAGGTTCCTAGCGGAGCCGCTGCCTAGGGTCGAGGCAAACACTCCCTGCTTGGGCGCACAGGGCAGTTGCCCCTCGAAAGCGCTGCCCCTATGATGAAAGCAATGGATCAACGGGCACTCATCTTTCTGCACATTCCGAAGACGGCCGGGACGACCCTCAATCGGATCATCGAATGGCAGTATAATCCCCTCTCCATTTTCACGATGGATCCGTACCGCATTCGGGCTACGCCTGAGCGGCTGAAGCAGTTGTCGGAAGCTCGCCGCCGGCGTTTGCGAATGGTGCGCGGACACTTCTACTACGGGGTCCACGAGTATCTGCCGCAGGAATCGACCTACATTACGATGCTGCGCGAGCCCGTCGCCCGCTTTCTGTCGGCTTACTATTTTCTGCAGCGCCGGCCGCTTCATCCAATGCACCGAAAAGTGAAAAGCGAGAGGATCGGTGTTGAGGATTTCATTCGTCTCACTCCGCAGCGCCAAAATTTGCAATGCAGCCTGATCGCGGGAATCAAGAGCAATGGAAAATGCGAAGAGAGCACTCTGGAGATAGCGAAAGAGAATCTCGCCAAATCATTCAGCATCGTGGGCCTGAGCGAGCGCTTTGAGGAAAGCCTCATGTTGATCGCGAAAACATTCGACTGGGAGATACCCTTTTACGAAAATCGCAAGGTTTCCAAAACGCGTCCGAAGGTAGAATCGAGCGCGGTGGAAATGATCAAGGAACATAATCGCCTCGACCTGGAGCTTTACGAGTTCGGGAAAGGCTTGTTCGAAGCCAGCCTGGCCAAAAAGGAGAACGAAGTCAGGGAGGGGCTGGCTGAATTTCGCACCCTCTCGAAACCGACTTCCATCGAGAGCTTTTATAAGTCGACTGTCGGAGCCGGTCGATTCTTGATGACCAAGATAGCATCCGCTGTATGAGAAAGAGAAGTATCCATTTTCCGGTATTCGGTCGATTCCGGTTAGCCAGAGTGAATCATCTGTCGAAAAGCTAATGGCCGCCGGAGTCGATGCGGCCTTGGAGGTCGCGAAAGAACGGGGGCACGGAGCAGGGGTGCAAGTTTGCGCGCGACATCACAAATTTCTTCGATAGGCATCGCAGGCCCGACGGCTTGCCCTAGCCACCTCAGTTCTTCGCCGGCGCGTCTGCCTTGCTGGGTGTCCGCTCTCCGGATTTTCTTCGTCGTAGCGACTCTGGCCTGCTGCGCAACTCCCCAGCTTTGCGCGCTGAGCGGGCCTCCTCTCCGGACCGGGCTCTGGGTTACCCAAAAGCTGCCCAATGGCACTGCGGCCTTTGACGAGTTTTCTTCTCAGGTGCGGATCAATCCTAATCTGGAAGGTATATGTCTGCATATCCCGTGGGCGTGGATTGTCTATGAGCGTGATTTCACGCGCATCACCGAAGGAAAATACCGTCAGCGACGATGAGCGATCAGCCGAACCCGCCACTGACGAAACAATCTGCAGAAAGCAGCTCCGCGGCGCGTCACGGAATTGAAGAAGCAGTCATCTTTCTTCATCTTCCCAAAACCGCCGGGACAACCGTCAATCGTTTGATCGAGTGGGAGTATCCGCTCAAGGAGATATATTCCGTCGACCCGGTCCTGTACGAATGGTCGGCTGCGCATCTGCGCAGGCTTTCGCCCGAACGACTCAGAAAAATCCGGATGTTCAAGGGCCACATGACGTTCGGCCTGCACGAAGTCCTTCCCCAACCGGCGACCTACATCACGGTCTTACGGGATCCAGTCGATCGGTACATCTCCGCTTTTTACTTTATGAGCAGCTACAAGCTGCATCCGCTATACTGGAAGCTTCGGCGTGAGAAGTGGACCCTGGAGGATTTTGTTAGGCGCTCGCCAAGAAGTGACGTCCAATGTAAGATTCTCGCTGGAGCTGGGTATCGGGAGCCTTGTACGGCGGAGATCTGTGAAACAGCCAAGGGAAACCTGATCCGATATTTTAGTGTAGTCGGCCTGTCTGAGCGTTTCGAAGAAAGCCTGGCGCTGATGAAGCTGCGATTTGGGTGGAAACTGCAACGCTATTCGAGCTTTAACGTGACTCGCACCCGGCCGAAGAAGGCCGATATTCCTCAATCGACTCTCGATTTGATTGCGGAGAAAAACTCCTTTGATATGTCGCTCCACGAGTTCGCAGCAAACATATTTCAGGCTGCCGTCGACACACACGCAGCCGAGGTTGGCCAGATCAGGCGTGAGTTGGAATCGGCGCGGGCGCGAACTCAGACTCCGTTTGGCGCGGCGCTATTTTCGATCCGTGCGGCTGGACGGAAAGCTATTAGCAGGGCTTACTCCAGTATTTAAGGCAGGGTTTTCAGTGATACTCTTCGACGGCCTAACGGGAGAAAGTCAGATTAGTGGAGCGGAAAGTTGAGGCGGTAATTGAGGTAGGCCGCGACGAGCGAGCAGACGAGGAGTGCGGCCGAAAGCAGCATCTTGAGAGGCGGATTCTTCACTCGAAAATGGGTGAAGATCGCCACCGCCATCAGGACCGCAATCATCAATCCGCCGAAGATCGCGGCCCGCGGCCGATTGATACCGATCAGAAGCAGAATCGAGCCGGTGATCTTCAGAATCGCCAGGAAATCGCGTAACCAACTTGGCAGCTTGCAATTCGGCAGCTTGTCTTGTTTGAACTCGTCCGGGATACTGGAATAGCGCACGCCCCAAACGAAAAAGATCGAGGCGGCAACGAACGCCTGTAGGAAGATAGCAACTTCATGCATGGTGGGAGGCTTATGCAATGGGCACGGAATTTGGGCAACAAAAAATCGCAATTTGAAATCGATCCTTGGCGTCGCTGGCCGCGGCCGCTATAAGTGCCGGATGACATCGGCTCCCCGAGCTTTCAACCTACTAACAGCAGACCTCCAAGCCGATCGCGAGTGAATGCTGTCGGGATGAGAACAGTCAAGCTCCTCATTGTTGGCCTGGATGCCGCGACTCTTGACCTGATTAATCCCTGGGTAGCGGAGGGTAAGCTCCCGAATATCGCACGCCTGATGAGCGCAGGCGCTTCCGGACGCCTTGCTTCAATTCTGCCGCCGGTTACTCCGCCGGCGTGGACCTCTTTCATGACGGGAAAAAATCCGGGTAAGCACGGCATTTTTGAATTCGTTGAAATGCCAGCGGAGACTTATTCGCTGCGCTACCTGAATGCCAGCTCCCGTCGCACAAAGACGGTTTGGCGGATGTTGAACGACGCCGGCTACACGGTGGGAACGATGAATATTCCCTTCACTTACCCGCCGGAACACCTCGACGGCTTTCAAATCTCGGGCATGGCTACCCCTTCCGAGAAAAGCCCTTTCATTTATCCGCCAGAGCTCCGCGGCGAGTTGGAAGGCTGCCTCGGAAAACTTCGTCTCGACCCCCGATTCCTCGGCTTTATGTCCACCAATGCCCGCCGGCGTCAGGTCCTCGACGACATGAAGACGGTGGACGACCAGTGGCTTCGGGCCAGCCTTTATTTGATCGAGAAGCATCCGGCCGACGTGATGATGTTTACCTTCATGTCGATCGACACGGTTCAGCATCATTTCTGGCAATACATGGATCCGACCCATCACTATCATGATGCTGCCGTTGCCCAGCAGTTCGGCGACGCTGTTTTCCGTGTTTACCAATGGCTCGACGAAGCGACCGGCCGGATCCTTGAAAAAGTCTCGCCTGACACGGCCGTCTTTGTCGTTTCCGATCATGGCGGCGGCCCAACTTCCGATCGGGTCGTGTACCTCAACCGCTTCCTTGCCCAGATCGGACTTCTCCACTACCGAGAGACGAAGAACTCTCCGCTTCATAGGGTCGCGAAGGACTTCCGTCGCTGGGCTTATGATCTCTTGCGCGGCTCCCTCAGTTCTCGGCAAAAGATTAGGCTCGCAAACGCTTTTCCCGCTTTGCGGAAGCGCTTCGAAAGTTCTGTCACCTCATACACGAATATCGATTGGTCACGAACCAAAGCCTTTTGCAGCGAAGTGCTCGCCTCACCTCCGGGCATCTGGATTAACCGCAAGGGAGTGAAGCCGGCGGGCATCGTAGAGGAAAGTGAGTATGAGTCCGTGCTGGAGCTGATCGTGCAGAAGCTTGGCGAGCTACGAGATCCGCGAACCGGCGAGGCAATCGTGAAACGCGTCTTTCGCAGGGGCGAAATCTATCATGGTCCCTACCGCGATGGAGCCCCCGATCTGACCGTCGATTGGTGGGACACCAGCCTCTTTTCCACCAAGGCAAGTCTTCCTGAGCGGACCGGGGAACCGCCGGTCGAAATTATTGAGCGTAAACCTCCGACGAACAATGAATGGGGGGGGACCCATCGCCGGGACGGTATACTGATTGCTTACGGCAAGCCTTTCCGGAAAGGAGTTGTGATCGATGGCGCCCGG
This sequence comes from uncultured Verrucomicrobiae bacterium, assembly GCA_963819975.1. GTDB lineage: Bacteria > Verrucomicrobiota > Verrucomicrobiia > Chthoniobacterales > UBA10450 > Palsa-1392. Next base: position 787,178 of record CAWFYE010000007.1, read on the forward strand.
CTGATCGACATGGCGCCCACGATCCTGCACCTCATGGGCCAACCTGCGCCGGATGATATGGACGGCCATATCTTGGAGGAACTTTTCGAGCCCGAGTTTCTCGCTCGGCATCCTATCCAGACACGGGGTAGATGATCCGCCGATGGACTTCTCACGTTTTTTGTTGACAGACCTCGGCCCGCAGGAATTCAATTGGTTGGTTGTCGAGACTGAGAATTCGGAGTTACTTTTATAGGAGGATCTTCATGCCGGTACAGCACAATTACACCACAAAAGAGGGAACAAAGTCCAAGCTGCTTCTTGTTTATGCCGCGTCAGCAGAGAGCACGACTGGTAAGACAGGGTTGGTCAAGAATCTTTTCGCTGGCAGTGCGGCCTATATTCGAGAAGGAGACTCGTCTGCCCGCCAAGTCCCGATCGTTGAAGGTCGGGTCGGCGAATGGGGATCGGGCGCCTTGGCTGAGGTCGATCCCGAGTTAATGCCTGGCGTGTATCAATTTGGCGCGCCGGATGAAATGCTTGCCGAAGGTTCGGCACGCGCTGTTCTGTTGATTCGTTTTCCCGACACGGTGATCAAGCCGGTCGAAATCCACCTCGTCGCATACGATCCCCAGGACGCCGAGCGTATCGGTGTGTGGAGCCTGGCCGGTCACAAGCGGCATGAATTTCTTCGGCAGGCATTACCCCGATTTACGGAAATGGAACTGGCGATGGGCGAGCAAACCGAGAAAGAACTAGCCACAAAGTTAGGCGCGAAGAAAGGATCGTAAGAATGTCCTATACACTGCAGAAAGGAATCAGATCGAAGATACTGCTCGTCTACGCCCTCGATGCGACTGACATGCGTTCAGGCAAGGCGGGTTTAAACCCATGGACTGCAGACTCCAGCGCCGCCTATATTCGTGAAGGAGAAGACCAAGCGCGGAGAATTCCCCTCGTCGAAGGGAAGTTGGGCGAACATAAAGCCGGAAGTTTTGTTGAAATCGACAGCCAGTTTTTGCCTGGCGTCTACCAGTTTGGCGTTCCCGACGAGATGCTTGCCGCCGGAGCGGAGACCGTTACGCTGATGTTGAAATTTCCCGGAGCGGTCATTGAGCCGATTTCCATTCATCTCGTTGCTTATGACCCTCAGGACTCGGAGCGCCTTGGAATGACGGCGCTCGGGCCGGAAGGGCGACTTAACGCCCTCCGTGGCGCTTTCCCGCGGTTGACCGCGAAAGAATTGCGCGATGCTCGATGAAGTCGGGCAAGTCGACGCGGCAGCAGGATCCGGACAGCCATATCGCCGGCATATTCTTGGGCTGCCGTTGCAGCGCTCGCTCTTCGGCCTGACAGCCCGGGCGGCGACGACGATTGGCTTGCCCGGTTTATCATCCGAGACGGATTTTCCAGCGCGGCTGGATGACAACGGCGACCTCTTTCTGGATCGCTCGCAGGTCGGAGCGCTGACTGAAGCTTTATGCGGATGGTTCACCCCGGAAACTCTCGAACATCTCTATACGACGCACGCTGACGCGTGCGATGACCTTATTTATTCGAGCGAGAATGCCGCCCGTGTCGCCTCTTCACTGGACGGTGCAGTCAGAAAATCGTTCGAAGATCTGGCGAATAAAATGGCGCTTGTTTTGACCTTTGGAATCTTGAGCAAATTCGTTCCGGATGTCCTCTTGGGTGCTCTCGCTGATGCTGGAGATGCGGAACCGCCCCCTTTTCCTAAGACGAGCGCCGGCGCCGAACTCATGCAAGACACTTTCACGCTGTATGAGGCATGCCGTGTTCTCGACTGCACCCCGCAACGATTGCAACAAGAATGGCCTAATGTGCCGTTGGAAGTCCATCAGCTCGTGAGCGATTTCTGCAAACGTCAAACAGGTTTCGGTCCGTTGGCCTGGGACTCGCCCGGATATGAAGATCCAAATTATGTCGTCCGTTTGCTTCGTTCAGCCTTTAACGAAGTCGATGCAGAGCAAGTCCGCCATCGCCTTTCTTTTGCCCGCAGGCCTGCAGCCGTTCGCTTTACTACTGGTGTATCAGATAAAATCGCTGCCCTCAGAAGTGTGCTGGGCCTTTGGCTGGATTTCCTGGAACGAGAGACCTGGTATGTGCGCCGCGCATTTTATGTCGGCATGATCCCGCTCCTGCAGCAGTTGGCGACGGGATACCGGCAGAAAATCCCCAACTTCCAACTGGCGGATATGTTATTCCTCGATATTTCAGAAGTGACTGCTGGAATAGCCGATCCGGACGTGATTCAGTGGCGCCGACATCGTTACATGGAAAACGCGGAGTACTTGTCATTACACGGGGTCGATTCAAGCCGGCTCGCAACCATGCTGGGGAATTCATGAACGCGAAAAACTCAACGACAGTCCACGCGGGCTTGGGCGCCGCGCCGGGATATGCCAGCGGGAAAGCCTATGTAATACGCAACGCGGAAGACATTATGGCGGTACCGGCGGATTCTATTCTCGTTATCCGCATCCTCCATCCACATCTCGCGCCGTTGCTCCCGCGAGTCGCCGGACTCGTCGTTGAGGAGGGCGCGATACTTCAGCACGCAACCACGCTCGCGCGCGAATGCGGCATACCTGCCGCGGTGGGCATTCGAGACGCCCGCAGTCTCTTTCAGAGCGGTGAACTGCTGGAGGTGGACGGTTATACAGGTAAAGTGACCCAGAAACACGTCGACTGATCCGTGACTCCTCTCCCCGAGCTTGGATCAGCAGATTATCTCGGCTTTGCAGGTGGTCTCTACCCGGATGGAAAAAACTCACCCCCTTCCGCTTACGAGGAGGTTGGAGTGGCGCTTGCCGCCACGGTACAACCTGTGGATAGAGACGGGAGACCGTCGACCTCCGGAAAGATCGGTCTAATCTCAATCGGGATATCCAACGCATCGCGCGAGTTTTCGCAGTTCATCCGGTTAGCGAACGCTAACGCACGCAAAAACCCAAGCCTGGTGATGATCGATGCGGCTCGGAACGGAGCGGACGCAACCCTCATTGCCGAACCATGCGGCGACTACTGGTTGCACGTGGACCGACAGCTTCAGCGTTCCGAGGCATCCGCGGCACAGGTTCAGGTCGTATGGCTCAAGACTGCCCTAGCTCGTGAACCCCGCGTTTTTCCGGAAAAAGCCCGGTTTTTGCAACGGGAGTTACGCTCGATCGTGGAAATATTAGGGACGAAATTCCCGCGGCTGAAACTCATATACGTCTCCAGCCGGATCTATGGCGGGTATGCGGAAACGGACTTAAGTCCGGAACCCATCGCCTATGAATCCGCCTTCGCGGTCAAATGGTTGATCGAGGAGCGCATCAACAATGCGAGTCCCGACGGGTCGATACCCTGGGTTTCATGGGGTCCCTACTTTTGGGCCGATGGCTTGACGCCGCGCAGTGACGGCTTGATCTGGGAGCGCGGCGATTTTGAGCCGGACGGCATCCATCCCTCCGCGCAGGGCGCCGCGAAAGTCGCGACCAAGCTATTTGAATTTTTCGAAAACGATCCCTCTGCGCAACCCTGGTTCTTTTCCCAACCGCGGTAGCGCCAGCTACCAGTTAAGTTTAGACGCTAGCAACGACCAAGCAGACTCACACATCTCTTCGAGCGAGAGGTTTGTCGTTTCCAACTCCACCCCGGGGCCAAGTCTCATCGCGAAGCGGCGACAAGCATTTTCTCTCTTCTGAAAAAACTCTTCCGATTCGACCATTCTTCGCGCAATCGGCGTGAGCGTGCCTGACTTACCCGAACGGGTATGAATCCTTGCACTGGCCACGGCGTGGCTAGCGGTCAAGAGGAGAGTCAGATCGGGTATGCGCAGGTACGATTCGAACGGTTCCGTCATGCGGCAAGCCTCCGTCTCTTCAATCGCAGACTCGCCAATCATCAGGGATAGTGGACTTGCCAAATAACGATCACAGATAACATGACTCTGTCTGAGTTGAGCGCGCACAAGGTCGGACAGGTGCAATGTTGCCGCCAGATAGTAGGTAAGCCGAGGAAGCGGCGCCAAACGCTCGTCCAAATGCACGTCACGGCGAAAGCTCACGAACTCGGGCGGGTAGTGAAACGACGAAGCGCCGACCCGGGCGCAGAGATATTTTACGATCGTGCTCTTGCCGACGCCGTTACAACCTTCAATAACGAGGAACTTAGACCGTAGCGGCATCAGTAATAATCATCTTCAGGCAGAGCCGGTTCGGTATCCGCGCCGACAAGCCGGGCTTCGATGAGGTAACCTCTTCGCCGGTTTCTTGCCTTTGAGACGAGATCCGGTGGCAAGGGAGCCGGGAGGTTTCTGGCGGCTTCGATGAGCTCCGGAGCTTGCAGAAAGAAGACGTCGCCTTGCTCCAGGCTGCCGACCGCGATCAAGCGTCGTTCGATCTCGACTGCAAGCTGTCGCAGCGGATAAGAGGTACTTCAGCCAGAGGATATGGTGATTTTCCCTTTCGACGTTCAGATCATGGACGAAACGCGCGGCGTGATTCAGCCCCAGCGCGCGGCCGCTGCTGTGGGCCAAGTCAAGATGGAAGCTGAGCGCAAAGATATTGCGCTGCAGATTGCGCTCGTACGGCATGACCGCATGCGGATCGGTTTTGAGCGCCGTCTCGATGACACGATCACGTGTATCCCACGGTTCGAAGAGCAGGTCGCGGTCGCGCATCCAGTGCCATTTCCTGAGGTGCTCGGCCACGATCAGCGCAATGGCGGGATGCTGTCCGGCATCCAGAGTCGACTCGGCCTCTTCTTTTGTGCGAAGGCCGGCCGCGAGCAGTGCATCGCGCAGTTTCGCGATGTCGGCCATATACACGCCGCTCAGAACAGGGGTAGTCGGCGAGATGAAATCAGCGGGACCGGGCCACTCCCGGCCGGCGGGAGCTGAACCGATCAAGCTCAAATTGTGATTCACCGTTTCGTTGATGAAAGGGAACAGAATGTCGTCTCCCTGGGCCTGAATGAACCAGCAGAGCGCGAAAAACTCTGTCCAGCGCGGCCACCAGGATGTGATCAATGCCACTATTTGATCTCCAGAGATCGCGTTTCGCTCCGCGTCCGTGGTGGGAAAAAGAATGAGAACTTCAGCCAGCCGATCGTAGGAAGCTCGGATCCGGCGCATGTATTCAGCCATGAACGCCTCGTTCCATGTCGCGCGGACAATGGATTGCCAGATCAGAGCAAAAGTATCGGAGCGGAAGTGGTAGCGGCATTTCACCCACTTGATGTAGAGCGGCGGCACGTTCCGGAACCCAAGAACGCGCGGGACCATCTCGAATCCCGGCTGAACCAGAGACTTTAGAAGAGCGGAGATGACGAGCTCGGGACGCACTTCCAGCCACTCGAATTCTCCGGTCGTTTCCGCCGTGGCAAATTCCCGGTGGTAACGTTCGTACTCGGGAAGCAGAGCCCACCACCTCGCCCGGGATTCCGGCGCGGGCATGGTTGTGATCTTGGTTCCGGGTTTGTGGCCGAAGAATTTGATCGTGTCGAGCGCCGCGGCTTCCGCTTCGTCCATTTTACCGATTTTTTGCCGTTTAGTTGCTGTGCCAGTGCGCATTGCGCTGGAGTAGCCGAGCGGAACCGCTGCCCACCCTTCGGGCCAGCCTACTCCCGGATCGAAGACCAGTGGAAAGGGGGCGCTGTTCTTGTCGTAAAGCGCGACCGCCGGGTTCGCTATTCGCGCGATCGCTTCGCCCAGTTCGTGGCGCAGCAGGCTGCCTAGCGGCAAAACGTACAATTTCGAGTTCGCCCGTTCCGAAACCATCCCGCCAACGGACGCGATGTAGTCGTCGAGCGCGGTCTTGCGAGCATCCACTGGGAGCGCTTCGAGGTCGTTCCAGAGACCTTGCCTGTTTGTTCGCAGATCGACGTCGGACACGAGGACAACGCTCGCGACGCCCGAAGGCATCGCTTTCAACGCCTCCGCGGTAGAGACGATCGGCACGAGGTCAGGTCTCTCCCTTGTCGTCTCCGTCCACGCTGACCAGATGTCCGACCACTGCACCGGGCCCATCGGCGCCCCTCCGCCCCCTGTTTCAATGCGGCCTCGATAGATGCGGCCAATCGAGCCATTTACGGTGATTAGCTCTCCACTCGCCAGGGTCGTCGTTGCCGTTTCGGTTCCAACGACGCAAGGCAGACCAAGCTCGCGCGAGACGATCCCGGCATGGCAAATAATTCCGCCAACATCGGTAACGATGGCCGCCGAGTTTCGCATCGCCACCACCATGTCGGGATTTGTCATTGGCGTAACGAGGACCGATCCGGACTCGAGCTGAAGCGCTTGTTCGATGTTAAACACGAGATGAACGGGCCCCAATCCTGTTCCGGAGCTGGCCGGCACTCCGGTAAGGATGGGGGGGGCGGTGACAGACGATTCCGATTCGGCACTCGTGCTGTCGGAGAATGCGGCCGTGATCGGCCTGGATTGGACGACGTGGAGCAAATCGTCGTGGACGACCCACTCGACGTCTTGCGGCGATCCGAAACTTTCTTCCAGCTGTTTGGCGACCTTCGCCAACGCCCGTGCATGAACAGGTCGAAGCGGCCCTTCGAGTGATTCCGGGATATCTTCCTCCCCGTTCAGCCAAAGCCTGTCGGGAGTTATTTCACCCTTGACCAGCTTCTCGCAATCTCCCTCGACGTGTTCGACCAGAATGCTCGGCCTACCATCAGGTCCAGCAAAGCGGGTGAACATGACCCCCGAGCGCTCGGCACGCAGGAAACGCTGGACGACGACTGCCATCGCCGGGACTTCTGTGACTCCAATCTCCCGGAAATAGGTGAGGGCGCGCGGCGAGAAAACCGATGCCCATATCTCTCGAACCGTCGGCTCGAATTCTTCCGGAGTGCTGATCGGTATGGATTCAAAAATGCCGGCGAAGGAGTGAGCGCTGCCGTCCTCAATCGTGGCGGAAGACCGAATAATCACGCCTTCGGAAGGCGACTCCCAAAGCCGTAAGGCGTCGACCGTTTGCATGACGGGCTCGATGATTCGCAAGGGAATTTGGCCGGAAAGGATGCTCTGGCGAATCTGTTTCCCAACGGCATTGGTGTCTTTGGCGTCTGCCAATAGGGAGGCAAGCGTGTCGAGCGCGGAGGAAAGCCCCATCTCTTCGAGAGCACTTTCAAAAGCGTCGCGCGAAATGACAAAACCGGCTGGAACGCGATGTCCGAGATTTACAAGGCGGCAGAGAGACGCTCCTTTGCCCCCCAGCAGGCTCGGATCAGGTGCGCCAGCACCTGCGTCGAGCACCTCAATGTATTGCGTGTGATTCATGATTTTCCGCCGCTGTCGGCTACATCGGGCAGAAGTTTCGTCCATTCTTTACGCTGGAGCCTGCTACGCAAGCTGGAATCACGTCGGCTTCCTGCTGGACGCAGAAATTATGGTTTTTTTCTTGAGTCGGAGCCTGACATTATGAGACAAATTCTAAGTCTTTTCTACCCCAACCCCAAGCAATGCTAATAGCTGCCGCCAGCCAGATGACAACGATACCCGCGCAATTCGAGCGTACATTGGGGGCGACCCCCGAAAAGGAGGCCGTTTTCGGCGGGGGGAGATCACTAACTTTCCGGCAACTGCACGCCGAAGGCATGGCGGCCGCCGAAGGCCTCGCCCAACTTGGGGTGAAACCGGGCGACCGCGTCGGTATCTGCATGCAGAAGACGCTCGATCAGGTGGTCGCGATCTTGGGGGTGCTTTGGACTAACGCGATCTTTGTTCCGATCCATCCCGTGCTCCGCGCCGATCAGATCGGACACGTGGTCGACGACTGCGATATGAAACTCCTGATCACGGAATCTGCCCGCATTGCGGAACTGCGTGAGGCAGCGCACGGCCGAATCTTGATCGGACGTGGTCCAGCCGAACAAGGAATCGCCTCGCTCGAGGAGCTTCGACAGGAGCATGAGGGTTGTGAGGTCTCCTTTCGCGGCGAGGAAGGTGACACGGCGGCAATCATCTACTCATCAGGATCTACGGGCAGACCCAAGGGCATCGTAATTTCGCATCGGAACCTCGCTGATGGCGCTCGGATCGTCTCGAACTATCTCGGGACGAAACCCACCGATCGGATCGCAGCTGTGCTCACCTTGAATTTCGATCACGGACTAAACCAGCTTTGGCAGACTCTTTATGTTGGAGCGTCGCTTTACCTGCACGATCTGATTTTTCCCCGCGACTTATTTCGGAAGCTCGCCGCGCAGCGGATTACTGCCTTGCCAATGATGCCCTTCATCATCAGTCGTATCTTCGATCCGCGGCTTCCGGGCCCCGAGGATGATCTGGATTTTTCGGCCCTGCGCTACGTGTCCACGACGGGCGGGCCTGTCACTGCGAGAATGCTTGAACAACTGCGGACGATATTCCCGGGGACCGATATTGTGCTCATGTACGGGCTGACCGAAGCTTTTCGGTCGTCTTGGCTGCCGCCCGATCAACTCGCCGTAAGGCCTACTTCGATCGGCAAAGCGATTCCAGAGGTGGAGTTATACGTTCTGGACGAAGAAAACCGCGAATGTCCCGCAGATGTTCCCGGGCAACTGGTGCACCGCGGTGGTTGCATCGCGAAGGGGTATTGGAACGCGCCGCAAGCCACCGCTGAGCGTTTCCGGCAGATCGATCGCTTCCCGAACGAGACAGTGGTTTTTTCCGGCGACCTCGTTCGGCGGGACGAGGAAGGTTTTTTGTATTTCCTCGGGCGCATGGACTCGATGATCAAGACGCACGGCTTCCGAGTCAGTCCGACGGAAATTGAAGAACACGCGCGCCGATTTGAGCGCCTGTCCGACGCCGTGGCCTTCGGGGTCGAAAGTCCCGAAATCGGGCAGGACATTGCCTTAGTCTATACTACCACGGACAGCGCTCCGCTCACCTCCGATGCGCTGAGCGATCATTTTCGCCTTGGGATGCCTCATCATATGGTGCCACGGTGGCTCGTTCACCTGGAGGCCTTCCCCGCGACCGGCAGCGGAGGAAAGGTCGATCGTGTCCTTGCACGCCGGCTATCTATGGAGAAAATCGCAGCCTTATCTTCAGTGGAGAAACCATCATGATTGAAAATAGTTTTGGACGGGAACTGCTCGAGCAATACGGCTCGCCTCTCTATGTCTACGACCTCGATGAGGCCGAATCTCAAGCTAAAGCGCTCTTCGAACTGGTTCCGAAGGCGTCGCAGGTTTTGTATTCGGTCAAAGCGAATCCGATTCCCGAGGTTTGCGCGGCTTTGAGAACAGCCGGTTGCCGCGTGGAAATAGCGTCGCCGTTAGAATTGAGGGTAGTTCTCGAAGCGGGATTCACGCCGGATCAAATCCTTTGCTCGGGACCGGGCAAGACTGCGCCGCTCGTTCGCGAAATGTTGCTCGGCGGCGTGACTCATTTCTCCTGCGACTCCTGGTATGACCTGGAACGCCTGGCCGCCGTCGCGGAAAAGACTAAGAAGCCTGCGAACGCTTTAATGCGACTTCAGGTTTCAGGCGCTCCGACAGGAAGCGTCGGCGTCGGCGCGATGCAAAGCCATTTCGGCGTGGATCCGGCGGATTTGCTCGATGGAGGGGCTGCCCGGATCGGCGCACTACGAGGTGCCGAATTGGCGGGGATTCACATCTATTCCGGGGGCCAAATCCAGAGCGCGGACAAGCTGGCGGGCACTTTCGAACATGCGATCCATCTCGCAGAAGAAATTGTTCAGGCCGGGGTTCCCTTGCGATTGCTCGATCTTGGCGGCGGATTCCCGTGGCCATTTGGTACCACGGATGCTCCCATCGATATCTCCGCCTTGCAGGAGAAACTCCAGCGTGTGAATGCCCAGCGAACGCTAACCGCCGATGCCAATCTTTGGTTTGAGTCCGGACGCTATCTTGTAGCTTCCTGCGGGACGCTCCTCTCAACCGTGCTCGATGTGAAAGTCGCGCATGGCGACAAGAACTACGTCATCTTGGATACCGGGATGATTCACTTGGGTGGAATGGCGGGCCTGGGACGGATTTATCGCGCTGTCGCCGATATCGAGCCACTTGACGGGTCTGGCGTCGGGACGCGTCAATCGGCCGACGTGATGGGCCCGACGGATTACGCGTTGGACTATGTCGCGCGAGATGCGTCGGTTCCTGCTTATAAACCAGGCGACGTTGTCGCCATACCGAATGTCGGAGCCTATGGTCTTACTGCCAGTCTGGTTGCCTTTACAGGCCTGCTCCCCCCTGTGGAGGTGTGTTGCCGGGGAACCTCAGTTGTTGCGGTGCATCGCCTGCGCACCGGGCACGAGCGCATTGCGACCTAGCGGGGCGGAACTGGAAACAATAATTAATTTATGGACGATATAACCACTCAATTCGAGGAGGTCCTGCGCCGACACCTGCGCTCGACCAAAGCCATCAACTACGACGCGGAACTCGCGCAGCTCGGCATGGATTCGATGACTGCGGTCGCTGTCCTCCTGGACATGGAGAAGGCGTTTAACATTCGGTTTCCCGATGACATGCTTGTCGAAGGCACTTTCCGAACCGCGGGAAAATTGAAAGAAGCGGTTCAGCTCCTCCGAGAGCGAAAAGCGTCATGACTCGACCGTTGCCCGACCAATCCTTCGGACCCGAATGGACGCTCCTGGAGCTGCTCGCCCGTGGAACGGTCGATGAGCCTGAGCGGCAGATGGCTCGCGACCTTCTCTTGGCGGACGCCTTGGATTGGGGAGAGCTGCTGGAGCAGTCACTCCGGCACAAAATGCTGCCAATGCTGGCCCACCACATCATCGCGGCCGAGCTTCGATTCGACGTTCCCATGAGCATCTACATGCACTTGGAATCGGCCTTGGAGTGGAATCGCTGTCAGATCGAGGTGTTTCGACGCGAGATGGTACGCGTGGCGCAAGAGCTCGCCGGCCGCGGCATCCAGTTTGTTGTCACCAAAGGCATGACGTTTGAGTCGACCCTCTACGGCGGTCTCGGGACCAGACACATGAATGACATCGATTTCATGATTGCGCCGCGAGACCGCGAAGCGGTCATGAGTGCGATGGAGGGGCTTGGCTTCCGCACGTTCTTCGAATGGGCGAAAGATCCCCGTCGCGAAGAAATCAGCAGCCGTCTGAATCGCGATCATTTGCCCAAGCTCATGCGCACCATCGATCAGCCCGGCACTCGGGCCGTCAACATCGATGTCGCCAACAGCTTGACCTGGACAAAGAGCCCCTTTGACATCCCGGTCGAGGAAGCCCTGAACGAGATAGTCGAGCAGCCCGTTCCCGGCATACCCGGGGTGGGCGTGCCTTGTTTCCGCCCAGTCTATCAATTCCTCTTCACCGTGCTCCACTTGTTCCGCGAAGCGTGGCTGCAGAAATTCGTCGATTTCGGGAATGACGTTGGTCTGATGAAGTTCGGCGATGTCATCCGCCTGATCGATTACAATCGCAACGAATCGACCAACGGCGAGCTGCTGCGAGTGATGGAGGCCAACAATGTTACCCATCCGGTAGCCTGGGTGCTCCGTCGTATGGACGAGACCTTTCAAACGCGCACGCTGGAACTCCTCGCACTTGAAAAACATGGTGACGAGGAACTACTGGCTTCTCAGATGCAATCTAGCGCTTATGTGGGCGCTTGGAGCCAATCGATGCGCGAGCGCCTGCAGAGCAAGGCGCGCAGTCCTGTTAGTCCGGCGGCGCCGGCACATTCGGGCTCCTAGGATGACGAGCATTAAAAACCTTCTGTTCCGTCGGAGCGACTTGAACGGGATCGATGTCTTTTTTCCTGCCAGGATGAAGGGCCTGAAGAGCCTCCTCTTTCAGCTCGTGCCGACGAGGTATCGCGCACAAAAATACAACCGGCAGCTGCGTCGGGAAATCGAAGAGCGGCCGGATGGCGCGCTGGTGGTATGGGAGCGAGAAGAGTCAAGCCAGTTGTATTACGTCTTCCACGGAATGGCGGGTGGGCTGGGGATACAGCCTTTGACGGTCCTGCGCGAGACGGGATTGATCCATAACAATATGGTTCTGCTCAAGGATTATTACCGCTTTTTTTACCAGGCAGGTTTGAACCCGGAGATCCCAGATGTTGACGCTACCATCAGGCGCCTCCGGCGATGCCGCGAAGAGTTACCTCACGTCCGGCAGACATTCTGTTGCGGACCGTCGTCCGGTGGTTACGCGGCAATCCTCTTTGGCCACTACCTGCAGGCGGACGTCGTGTATGCATTCGCGCCCGTGACGTCGATCAACCTTGACGATCTGAAAAGGTTCGGCGGCTGCAAAGACATCTCGCGCATTACAGAGCAACACCGCGATCTGGCGCGTCTACTCGCGAAGCACAATGGCCGGACCCGTTACAAGATATTCTACTGCGAAGGTCATGTTAGAGACCGCGCCTATGCCGCCCGTATCAAAGACTTACCCGGGGTAGAGCTTTGTCCGCAACCGGGCACTACGCATAACGTCATCCAAGCCATCCACGAGAGCGGTCGACTCGGCGAGATCTTCGGAAATGTCTCGTCGGAGATCGCCTTAACCTGAGACGCGAAGAAACTCCTTTGGTTTGTCGTGGTTAGAGCAGTTGATCGAGCGAGCGCACGCCACTACCGTTCTCCCAAGATGGATCGTGAGGCGCTGATTTTTCTGCACATTCCCAAAACAGCAGGGACGACCCTTAATCGGATAATCGAGTGGCAGTACAGCCCTTTTGCGATTTTCACGATGGATCCATATCGGATCAGGGCGACGGCGGAACGATTCAAACGACTTTCCGAGGCGCGCCGTCGCCGGTTGCGGGTCGTGCGCGGGCATTTGCTCTATGGAATTCATGAATTCCTCCCGCAGGGTGCTACTTATGTCACAATGCTCAGAGAACCGGTGGCCAGGGTTCTCTCCGCTTATTATTTTGTGCTGCGCCGTCCGCTCAATCCGTTGCACAGGAAATTGAAAAAGGAGAGACTGAGTATCGAAGATTGCCTCCGACTGTTCCCTCAGCGTCAGAACTCGCAGTGCAGGTTCATCGCCGGAGCGGAGGATACCGCGACAAGTAATGAGCGGTTACTAGACATCGCGAAAGAGAATCTGACAAAATCGTTTAGTGTGGTCGGGATCTCGGAGCGTTTCGAGGAGAGTCTCATGCTCATGGCCAAGACTTTTGATTGGGAGATTCCTTCCTACGAGAATTACAAGGTTGCAAAAACGCGACCGCGAGTTGATCCCAGCGCAGTGGATATGATTCGCGAACACAATCGGCTCGATCTTGAGCTTTACGAATTTGGCAAAGCTCTCTTCGAAGAGAGCCTGCAAAAGAAAGAGGCCGCGGTTCGAGAAGGATTGGCTGAGTTGCGCGCAGTGCCAAAGCCCGGCTCGGTTGAGGGCTTCTGTAACTCGACCTTGGGCGCCGGTCGCTTTTTGGCAAACAAGATCGCATCAGCGATATGAAAACTCATGAAATTCAGATCGGATCTCGTCGCGGGGTGCTCGCCTCGATGTTCCTGACCTTCTTTGTCACGACCTGCGGACCGCAGGTGGCCGAGTCAGCGGAGGGGCGGCGCCAGCGGGCGGATTTTCCGGATGTTAATGTTCAGCGCGACCTTATTTACAAGAAAATCAACGGCCACGATCTCGGGCTCGACATTTATTCTCCGAAGTCCATCACTCAACCCTTGCCGGTTGTTCTCTGGATCCACGGACATCGTTGGAGTCGCGGGAGCAAGGATCAGCGACCGCCAATCAACCTTATGGCGCAGGGTTATATTGTGGTCAGCCTGGACTATCGGCTCTCAGGAGAGGCTCCTTTTCCAGCTGCAATCGAAGACTGCAAGGCAGCGGTCCGTTGGTTGCGCGCCAACGCTGCCAATTACCACATCGATCCCGATCATATTGGAGCCTGGGGACATTCTGCTGGGGGACACTTGGCTGCGCTCCTAGGCACCTCGGGTGGCGCTGCGGAGCTGGAGGGCACCGGCGATAACTCTACTTTTTCCAGCCGGATTCAGGCGGTTTGTGACATGTCCGCGCCGATGGATATCCTGAAATTCTACGAGACGGTATCGAGTTCGAACGAGGGTGCGGCCCGGAGAGCCAAGTCATCTGTCGAGCAGTTTCTGGGCGGCACGGTCGAGCAAAATAAAGCGAAGGCGATCGCGGCCAGTCCGATTACCTACATTTCCAAGGACGACGCGGCGTTCCTCATTATCCATGGGGAAAATGACATGTCGATCCCGGTCAGCGAAAGCAAAGCGTTCGCGAACAAGCTGAAAGCCGCGGGAGTGGACGTGACATTGGAGATCGCTACAGGACGGGGTCATGGCGTAGGTGCTCCAAATTATGCCAGCGAGATCATAAGCTTTTTCAACAAGCATCTTAAGCCGAATGGCTAGCGTTAAAGAGGCTGGTTCATTGCCGATCGACACTGGGGTGATGTCCTACGACCGCGTGCAGAGATATCGAGACCGGTGCATGACGGCTTTCGAAACTGCCAGCTTTGGCACGGCGATGGCTTCAGCCTTGAAACATCCGGCGTATTTAGCAAAAAGCGAAAAATCTGGAGCTTGAGGGCCTGCAATAGAAACTAATCTTAGAAGGGAATACCGCCAGCAACGATGAACGCTCATCCACCATCATCGGTTCAGAACGAAACCACACCTCAGCCTGGGAATGGCTCGTCGCCAGTCGGCGGTGCCGCCGAGGAGAGTGTCATCTTCCTTCACCTACCGAAGACCGCCGGCACGACCGTGAATCGTTTGATCGAATGGGAGTATCGACTCTCAGAGATGTACTCGATCGATCCGGTTCTGTTCGAGTGGTCGGCAGCTCACTTGCGCAAGCTGTCACCTCAGCGACTGCGGAAAACGCGGATGTTCAAGGGCCACATGCTGTTTGGCCTTCATGAAGTGCTTCCGCAGCCGGCAACTTATATTACGGTGTTGCGCGACCCAGTCGACCGGGTGATCTCTGCTTTTTATTTCATGCGAGGCTATAAGTTCCATCCGCTTTACTGGAAGATGCGACGTGAGAACTGGACTCTGGAGGACTTCATCCGTCGTTCCCAGCGTGATAATGTTCAGTGCAAGATTGTCGCCGGCTCCGACTACAATGCTCCTTGCACGCGAGAGATCATGGAGCAGGCGAAACATAATCTTCGACACCATTTTGGCGTTGTCGGCCTATCCGAGCGACTGGAGGAGAGTCTCGCTTTGATGAAGATCCGCTTTGGCTGGAAGCTGGGTTCCTATTCGAGTTTTAACGTGACGCGTTCACGTCCGAAAAAGCGCGACCTGCCAAAGCCCACGCTGGATCTTATTCATGAGAAAAATGCCTTCGACATTGAACTCTATGAATGCGGACGCGACCTTTTCGAGCAAGCGGTCGCGGCCAACGCCGAAGAGGTGAAGCGACTTGCGGCAGAGTTGGAAGCCGCGAAAGCCCGTAATCAAGGTTCGGTGGCTGCGTTGGTCTTCAATGCGCGCTCGGCGATGCGCAAAGCCGTCAACCGCGTTTACTCGGCTGTCTGAACCGTTCCCGCTACGGCGACTTCTGGTTGAGCCCCCTGTATCAAGTAAACCTTTGCCCGGTAGCTTTCGAATTCTGCCCTGGCGTGCTCGTGAAGATAATCCAATACTGCGGGGCTATTAAATTTTTCAAACGACGAATAAGGCGCGAAGACTACCCAGGTCCGGCCCGAGCGGTTTACGACTTCCTTCAACTCCGAAATATTTCGAATCACCGGTAGACTTCCAAACTTGTCGGAAAATCTCGGCTCGTCGAGAAGCTGGTTGTAAGGGACTTTGGAGCTAAAGAGCGTGTTTAGAAAATAGTTTCCAGGGAAACCCGCATATTGGTTAAAGACGTGCGGGATGCCAGGCAAAATCACGTCTCCGGGTCGAGCATGCGCCTTTACGTAATCGGCTGCACCGCGATAATCGTATCGATACGTGTTCATGCGCGTCATCATCTGAGGCGCATCTCCTGTGCTCGAAAGCTGATACACCTTCAAGACTGACTCATTACTTTGAACAAAGAGCAGAGCAAAAAGCCCCACACCAGTGACATGTGCGGCGAATCTGGCCAGGGTTGAATCTCCGGAGCGCTCCGCGAGCATGAGAATCCGATCATAGATCATAACCGTCGCGGCTACGCCTCCCATGATGACAAGTGGCTGGAAGTAGTAACAGTAACGAGGGGACAAAGCGCCCAGGAAATTTGTATGTAAAATAAAGAGCGTCGTCAGCAACCCGACCACATAGCGAAAACTCAAATTCTTCCAAAAGAACGGCAATCCCACGACAAGCATGAGCGTAAAAAAGACATGATTTTCCGACAATAGAAGTTTATCGACATAAAACATCGGTTGATAACCCGGCGCCAGAAAAAAGAGCGATGGTCCAATCAGGTTCGATAGACCGGAACCCACTTGAAGATAAGGGGAGCCGGCAAGCATGCGGGAGCAATATTGAGCGACGACCAGAGCTCCGATGAAAAACAGACAGCGATAAAGATGAAAGTCTTTCAACCACCACCATTGACCCCACCGCACCACGATCAAGCCTATGAACAGTGCAGGTAGAAGAAAGCCGGTTCCTTCCCAGGACAAGTAGGATAGACAGAAGGCGGCCGTCGCAGCCGTAAGCAACTTCCGACTGAAAGGACGAGTTCGGATTGCCTCGTAGAAGAGCCAATACGTTACCACCGACATGAGCTGGCATTGTGAGAGATAGAACGCATTCTGGGCCCAGCGAATATTGAGCGGCATACAGGCGTAGACGAGGGCCGCAAAGAGACCAGTCCTCCAGTCAAATAACCGCCTCCCCATGAGCCCAATTACGCCGATGCATAGCGTTCCCATCAGGCAGGACGGGAGGCGGAGGGACCACTCCGAATAACCAAACAAGAATCCAAAAAGGGCGAGAGGGTAAGGAAGCGCCTCGTAGGTAGTCGTCCAGCGCACCTCACCTGCTGCCAGTGTATAGGGAAATCCGAGGGAAAAAATTCCCTTCGATTTCGCGATCTGGCCCATCTCATCGTGATCAAACGACATGTAACCCAGGGCGTGATAACGAAGCCCAAAGCCGAGGAACATGATCAGGATGAGGATGAGATAGGGCAGTAACTGACCGAACGGAATCTCGAACAGCTCAGGCAGGCGTAGGTTTCGAGAGATTACGTCTTTCGCCTGGGATACACGCGTTTCCCAGGACGCCCCCTCTTTTATGCGCTCGACAGCAATGCGGGTCGCAGCCGGCGTCCATATTGTGACCAGAAGGTGCAACAAGCGAATCAAGATCAACACGGCAAATGCGCCGACGACAAATTTGGGTTGAAATGACCACTCGATCGGAAAACGCGGATCGTAATTAGGCAGGAGCATCAGAAGCAACCCGACTAGGACAGGCCCGTGCAACAAGGCGTCTCGGGCCAAAGAATTTGCCAATGGCTCGCTTAACCAGTTGGAGACAACCCCGGATACGATCAGCCAAAGAGCAATAACAAGCGCCAGGGTCAATCCGACAATGGCCCATGACTGGAAAAGACTGGCAAAACCCGAGTGATCGAGAGGCCGGGCCATTTCCTGAGGCAAGTAACCCCAGGGCGCAATCCCATCCGGGCCAATCTGCACGGCCTGTTGGCGCGCAGCGCCCTGTTCCAAATTCGGTTGATCGCCCACTTGCCATGCCGCACTGCTGGAAAAGCGATCAACCTTACCTCCTTTGAGGATGAAGCCATTAACGAAGAGGCTGGCCGGGACGCGATCGCTTCGAACGGTAGCGACGATGACGTTTTGGCCCCTTTTGATCCAGTGACTGATATCATAAGCAGAGAGATCGACCGACTGCAACGGTGCGCCTTTGGCCTTCGCAGCCTTGGCGTCCTCTCCTGCGACCCGCCCGAACTTGTCCACTTCGGGCGCGGCCCCCTCGTCCGAAGGCAAGTGCGGCAGTTTCTTACTTCGTTTGGAGGCGGAACTGGCGAGAGTGATGATGTGTCCGTTAATTGCCAGATTGAGGTCGCCAGAACCGGCGATTTGGATCCAAGTTTCCTGCTCCGGCCTATCGGCCGTGATCGTAGTAGAGAAGACCGCCTGGGAAGCCGCGTTATCCGCCATGATCCAATAACCAATTCGGGGCAGTTCGAGGAGGAGAGGATTGGTGTCGACCCACGAAATAGCGACGTGTTGGTCATTGAGCGGCGAAAGTCGGGCCGTTGGCCAGATTTCATCTTTCACGCGTTTCGAATTCCATTCCTGAGAGCCGCTGACAATTCCTGTTCGATTGGTTACGCGCCAAGACTCATCGGAGAGGATTTGAATGGCCTTGCCTCCCGGTTGGATGATCTTGCCGCAGAGAAGCAATTGGGCCGGGCCCGGATAGGAAGTGCGCGAGATGGAAACGGCGATGACATTAGTACCCGTCTTCAGCGCCCGCTTGATATCGTAGATGCCAGCTTCGAAAGTTTTAACTGAGCTTCGGTTAGCAATAGTGTGTCCGTTGATAATCAGGCCAAAATTATCCGAAGCAGCGATCTTAATCCAAGCCTGAGCCGGAGGCGCGCTTAGGTGGACCTCCTTACGAAAATAGGCGATTGGGGCAGGCTCTTCGTTCGGCTCGATCCACTGTGCCCGCTCAAAATCGAGCTGGTATTGCCTGTGCAGGGGCAGCCCGTAAGTCTGAAGGACATAGTATCCGAGGAGAAGCCCACAAGCTACAACAAGAATCCATGCCCAGCGCAAAGCGGAGGACGAAAATAATTTTTCCTGAGCGGGACGATCTTGCATATCTATTCCCCGACTAAACCAGTCAATGCCCAATAATTCAGAATCGGATCGGCCGCGAGAGATAGTCTGTAGTAGCGGCGCGCCTCCGCATCCTGGCCGAGTTTAGCGTAACAATCGGCCGCCGTGGAATAGACGTTGGCGAGAACATACTTATGATCCCTGATCAGCTTTGCCAGCTCATCAGCCACTGCAATGCCGGACTGATAACGACCGATGTCATAATAACCTTTGGCAAGATAAGGCAGCACATAGATGAGGGAGGGATCTTCCCGAAGAGCCAATTCCCAGTTTGTCACCGCGCTGCTCGCGCCACCTGCAGTATACAAGGCCAGGCCGAAAGACATTCGAGTGGCAGCTATTTCCCGAAGGACGGTATCAGACAAGGCCCCGCCTCCTTGGGCAGCGCGGCTAAACTCAAAGAGAGCGGCCTCAAATTCGTTTTCACTGCGCAACTCGACCGCCCGGCTGATGCGCCGTTCCGCGGAGTCAGGCGAGATCCCAGCTTGCTTTTGCAGTTCACCAATTGTCGCGTAAAGATCAATATCGTGTGCGTGCCAGCTATCCCATCGGATAGCATGGCGATAGGCAGCGATCGCTTCCTGATTTTGCCCGTAGGTCGCCGCCTGCGCCCCATTGGTGTAATAATGCTGACCAATAGCCGGTGGAATCAGGATGATGGCGAAGGCGCCGATCGGGAGGCAGAGAAGGATAAGAGCACGAGCCAGTTTGCCAGTTGGCATCTGCGCGATGGCGTAAACGCCGACCAGAAGTCCCCCTAACCCGAAACAGTACCAACCAAGGCGGAGAAAAGACCAGGCCGCAACGAGCCGGCCCCAGGCGCTGTAGAGAACCAGACGTTTTGGAACGAGCTCCGGCAAACCGTAGTTCTGCAGGAGATATTCCTTCGAGAAGACGTTTTGTAGCGGCACTACCTGCAACTCGAAGGTCAGCCGGCGCAGCATCGAAGGCTGGCGGAAAGCAATCTGGGCAGGGGTAATCGCCCAAAGCATAAGGAGAACAGCTGCAGCCAGACCAAGCAGGGCAGGGAACCTCTTCAGAAAAAGCAGTCCAATTCCCAAAATGATCACGCCCAAGACTCCGGCCGAAAACAGACTCAGGTGTGGCGTAACTCCCGGGTCACGCAAGAAAGAGAATTTTAGTCCGGAAAGGTTGTGGCTAAAGGGAAACTGAACCCACTTCAGGATCGCTGAGCCGAAAACCAGAAAGCAGCCGATGAACAAAAGCCAGTAGTCAGTCAGGAGCTGTGCGCCCGTCTCGGCCCATACACTCAGGCGTTCCAACGCAGGCCTGACCCTCTGCGGAATCTTCACGGGTCGCGCCTCAGTTTTTTGGCCCAGGAAGCAATAAACGGCGAAACAAACGAAATGCCCTCCCGCGCCTGGCTAATTTCCTCGCTCGAGAATGTCCGCAAAACAAAGAGCGCCGCGCCATAGCACAGAATAGAAAGGACGGCACCCGCGACCTGTAAGATGGGTGACGAGTTGACAAAGAAATAGAGTACTACGCCCATCGTTACGCCCGCCGCCAGAGGCCGCCAGAGGACATTGCCGAGGTGCGCGGGATAACCAATTTTGTCCATCCGATAGATCCACATTCCGACCGTAAGTATCTCGGCACAGACAAAGGCAATCGCCGGTCCCACGTACTTATAGTGCGGGATCAGCGATACGAGGAGGACGATACGAAGGGTGGAGCCGATTGCAGTTGTGACGAAAAAACTCTTCTGCGCGTCGAGAGCAGCAAAGAGATATTGAAAAATCGTCGACATGAAGAAAGGAATGAGACCGAGGCCGAGGAGTTGCATGGCGGGAAGGGCAGGCAAAAACCTCTTCCCCAGAGCGAGGGTGAGGAGCGGTTGAGACCAAGCGACGAAGAACGCGGCAAAAGGAACAGCAAGGAGCGTAAAGAATTTCAGGCTCTGGCGATAGACATCGCCGAAGCGGGAAGGCGTGAGATGCGCGGTGCGGGAATAGAGGGGATAGAGGGGCAGAGAGAGGGTCTGCGGGATGGTACGCAGCGACCAACTCAGCCGATAAGGCCCGCCAAATAAGCCAACCGTCTGCATATTAGTCATCAACCCCAAAACGAAGATATCAATCTGCATGGCGAGCTGGCGAAGCATAACTCCGCCACCCATGGGCACAGCCGAGAAGAAAAGTTCCTTCCAAAGAGGGAGGTCTATCCGCAGCTTGACTTTGGTATAGAACTTGGAAACGAGAAGGTGATAAAAAGCCCACAAAAGCAGGTTGGATAACAAGTGGGCGACCACAAATCCCACCATCCCTGTCCTGAAATGGAGCATGGCCAGGATAGCCACCAAGAGAAAAATCTTTTGCAGGATGAAGCCGAGATAATTCAGCTCGTTATCCTCGAAGGCCCGCAGGACGGCGTTGTAGCCTGCACCATGAAAGGTAGCCATCGTCGCCACAGTCATTATGAAGACAGCGAGCTTCATGTCGTTGCCGAAGGGAAGGAAAAAAGCGATCACTCCGACCAGAAGACAAACCACGAGAGTGATTGCCCAGATTAAGCCGGCCGCTGCCCCGGTGATCTTGCCGACACACTCAGGATCTTTAGCGATCTCCCGAATCATCATCCGCGGCAGACCGGAGTCGGCCACGAGCTGGGCGATCATGGCGAAGGCCAGGACCCACTGATATTTGCCGAACTCCGCTAGACTAACATTGTGATTGCGAGCAATAACAATGGTCGTGGCCAGGTAGACCAAGCCACCAACGACCCCAGCCGCGACGCCCAGTACAGCGTTCTTTACGATCCGCTGGGATTGCTTCATTTAAACCACTTCCAGGAGCCGCCGGAAGCTTTCTGGAGAGCCGCGTAGAGCATGAGGCGTCGCACCTGGAGACCATCCAAGTCATCCCGTTTCGCGATGAGACGCAATTCTTTCTCGATCGCGGTGAGCGGCGTCGCAATTCCCTGTTCCCGCTCCGAACCGGTGACCTGCAAATCGCGATCGGCCTTGGCGACTTCCTGTTGGAGAGAGAGAATGTTCTGACTAAGGACGTAGATACTTTGGTAGATCGTCACGATCTCGAATGTCACGTCGTCGCTGACCGCCGCGAGACGGGCGCGCTCCGCCTGGTATTTGGCGAGGCGCGAGCGGGTCGTGGCCTGTTGCGCTCCGAAGTCGAAGATCGGCACATTGACTGAAACGGCCCCGGTATAGACTTGTGCGCTTGAGGAGCCGAAGTCATCGATATGGACGGCGGATCCCTGCAGGTTGACTGAAGGATACAAACGAAAGCGCTCGAGCCGATATTCCTGCCGGGCCTGATCAATCACAGCTTTTTGCACTTCAAGCGAGGGATGCTGGCTGAGTGAAGGACCGAGAATGAGCTCGGCACTGGGGGGCTCGGGTGGTTCCGGGAGTTCATTTGAAAGATGCAGTTCGTCAGGCGAATCGAAACCGAGCGAGCGCGACAGCTCGATTTTTCCGGCAACGGCCTGCTGCCGCAGAATCGTGGCGAGAGTTTTCGCACCGCTCAACTGACTCTTTGAGAGTTTGAGATCGATTGGGAGAGTGAGTCCCTGCTTCTGCTGTTCTTCTGTGATATCGACCTGCTGTTGCAGAAGCTTGACTCGTTTTTCTGCATAGCCGGCACGGTTTTCGGCTGAGACAGTGGAAATAAAGGCGTCGGTGATGCGGGCGATGACGTCCTCGCGTCGAAGGCGGGATGTCCAGGCAAGATTCCGCCGCCGGGCCAGCTGACTTGCTTCTTGCGGGGCGGTGTTGAGACCCAGGATGCTGCCATCGCGGAAGAGAGGGTAAGACAGGTGTGCTGAGTAAACTTCGACCGCTCCGAGGTCGACCGCGCGACTGGAAGTTACCCCAACTCCGGTGTCGCCCAGATTGACGATGGAAAACCTGCTCGTCGGACTGCCGCTAAAGAGTTGCGCGGAACCGGTCGCGGTAATTTGCGGAAGAGCCTGGCCACGGGCCGCGCGTGCCGCCTCGGTGGCGGAGGCGACATCAAGCCGGCTAGCCTTGAGGACGGGACTCTCATCGAGTGCAAGCGCAATGCAGTCCTGCAGGCTCAAGGCGCGAGACGTCGCCGCCACCTGGCTCTCTCCGGCCTGAGTGAGCCGGACGATAAAAAGGAGAATGGTGAGACTAAGAGCAATACTATTTCTCAAGCGATTTCTCGGTTGTGTGCACTTTGTCATTGTTGTTGAGATATAACTGACCCACGGTCACGACCGTTTCGCCCTCTTTCAGACCTTCCCGAACTTCCGTCATGGCGTCGACTACGATGCCCGGGCGAATCTTTCGCATAGTAGCACGCTTATCCGAATCGACGACAAAGACCGACGCCTCTTCGCCGGAAGGATTCGTGATCGCAATGCTCGGCACGGCCAAAACGCCCTTGGCCGAACGGCGAATGCGGGCAAAACCGGAAAGACCCGGTTTCAGGCGGAAATCCTCGTTCTTAATCTCGACATAGGCTGTAAAGGTGCGAGTCACGGGGTCGATATTCGGATCGATCTTGACCACTTTGCCCTCGAAGCGTTCGCCGGGATAGGCGGGGAAGCTGGCTTCCGCCGTCAGACCCAGTTGGACGGAGTGCATCTTTTCTTCGCCGATCTTGGCGGCTAATAGGACATTTTTGAGCGAGCCGAGTTTCATCACGACCTGGTCGCGATGAGTGTTCTCCCCAGGATTAACAAGACGCTCGAGGACGATGGCATCGAGCGGCGCGGACATCTTGACGTGCTCGAGATCGAGTTCCGCCTGGCGCAGAGAAAGAGTCGACTTGGCGAGTGCCTCTTTGGCGTCCGCGAGTGACATCTCGCTTTTCTCCAACTCAAGCGGGGTGCCCATCTTTTTCTCCTCTAACGCGGTGTAACGCTCAACCTGCCGAGTCTCGTCCTTGATCTTGATTTTACTGGAATCGACATAGGCGCGGTTGGCCTCCAGGGTGGCCAGAATGAGGCGGTCGTCCCAGCGCACGAGCAGGTCTCCTTTCTTGACCACGTCACCGATCTTGACCGGGACCTCCAGAACCTGGGCCGTTACCTGGCTGGTCAGTTGCACGGTCTGTGCCTGTTCGATCGCACCGCTTCCACCGATCACTTCCTTCAGATCCTGGCGCCGGACCGGGACGGTCTCGACTGGCGACGGAGCGTGGACCAGGCGGGCCCGCGAAGGCGTGGTGTTAATCACGTGGACGACGGTTAGGAAAACGAGTAGTCCGAGGATACCGCAGATGGCTAGGAAGATGATCCAGTGAGAACGCTTCATTTGTGGTACGGAAGTTTGCCGAGGGTAAGAGCCACCGCCTGCGGGGCGCGTCGAAGAACCTGGGATTTCATTTTTCGTGTCCATAATGGGTCATGAGGATGCCGTCCAGAAGGGGAGGTGAGAACCGCTCATATGCCCCTCTGCAGTAATTGTCGACAAGAACAAGGCAACCCTGCCCCAGGCGGGGAAGAGCGAAAGTAAAGGTTGAAAGAAATTGGGTGGTCCCACGGAATGTAATTCTAGTGCTCGACCACTGCTGGAGCCGGTGACTCATTCAAAGTCGCGGCGGTGACCGGCATGCCGAGAAGCTGGTCGTAGATCCGCTCAATCTTGCGGCAGATTTGTCGCCAATCGAAATCGGCAAGAACGGTGGCGCGGCCATTAGCTGCCAATTCCGCAGCCAGGGTCCGGTTCTGCAACAAGGTGACGATCCCGCGACCAAGAGCCTCGTAATCGTGATTCGGAACAATGAAAGCGTCGTGCAGATGGCGAACACCCTTGGCCCCGCCGGCGAAGGAGACGACCGGCTTGCCAGCCAGCATGTAATTTAACAACTTGATCGGGTGCCCGGGACATTCGGGACGCGGTACGACGGTCACGTCAGCGAGGGCGAGGTAACTGGGCAGATCAGCCAGCGCATGCGGTGCGATCCAGATAATGGATCGCGAGATCCCAAGCTCGTCCGCGAGCGCCTTGTGTTCCCTTTCGTGGGTCGCATTAACGAGCGGACTAACGATGAGCAAAAGAGCATCCGGTTGCGCCTGCAGAGCAACGGCAAAAGCGCGCAGCAGATAATCGACCCGCTGGAAGGCGTTCAGAACGCCCGTGTACATCACGACCGGTCGCCCGTTGAGTTGGTATTGCTGGCGAAACTTCTCCGGCTCCGCATGATCAAACATTTCCGGCTCGATGCCGGCGGGCACCATGTCGACTTTGCTCGCCGGGACTCGGTGCTCGAGGAACCAGTCCTTTAGTTCAGGCGAAACCGCGGTGATGTGATTGGGAAAGATTGGAATAAACCAATCCAAGGCGCGAGCGACGCCGTGAGCCAGGAAGGCTGGCCGGATAAACCGGTAGCCGGCCAGCTCGTCGGACATTAGGTTGACCGCATTGTAGAGGAGCGGCCGCCCCGTCAGCCATTTGGCCATGACTCCGACGAGTGCGCCTTCGTAGTTATGGGCGTGAATGATATCTATCTGTTCCTCACGAATGACCCGGCAGAGCAGGCGGAGGAGCTGGAAATCGAGGACGAACTTATCCGGTGAAGGACCGACCTTGGCGTTATGTTCTTGTCGAAAAGGGGCCGTCCGATGGACCTTGGCGCGACGCACGCGGATGTCCTCCTGGCCAACTGGATAAGTCACAATATGAACATTGTGTCCCATATCCGTGAGCGTGTCGGACATTTCGCGGATACTCGCAGCCGAACCATGGTTGGCGGGGAAGGGGCAGGCCGCGACCATCGCGACTGAATAGCCGTCCTCCCTCGGGCGATCGTTAAGAGGGGCGCGGGTCACTTGGCGGCAGTAGCAGGCGCCTCGGTGGGCACCGGCATAATGGGGTTCTTCAGATATGCGCTGGTCGCTTCACGAGAGATAACGCGAGCCGGGACGCCGAAGACAGTGGCACCACTGGGCACATCAGTCACAACCACGGAGTTCGCGCTGACGACGACGTTATCACCAATTGTCACGGCGCCGACCACCTTGCAGCCCGCTCCGAAGTAACAGTTGTTTCCGATCGTTGCCCGGCCGACACCGCGGACGTTCATGATGCTGGCGCCCTGGTTAAGAGTGCAGCTATGGCCGATCTCTTTCGCGAGGACAAGAATGCCGCAGAAGTTATGAATAACGAGACCAGGACCGATCTTGTTTTCCCGCGCGATATGGATCCCCGTGACCGCCATGCAGAAGACGTTGATGAATAAATAAAGCGTGATCAGAATTTGGCGAATGACTGGAATGTTGACGGTGTAAGCCCAGGAGCCAAATCGGTAAACGAGGACCGCAAAGGTACCGAATTCGAGGAACGGCGTGATGCGCTTGCGGAAGAAAGTCTGATCTTCTGGCCGGACGCCGAAACCTCGGGTCTTACGATCCAGATCAGCACGAATGAGTTCAAACATAGATTGATTTCTTTAGAATTACTCGAGGTAGCCGAGAGCCTGGAGACGCTCTTCGACCTTGGCCGACTCTTCGTCGGTGTAACCGCTCGGACGGTCTCCGCCTGAGGTGCCGGAGGCAGCACCAGATTGGACGGAATTCTGGGCCAGAAACTCGGGCCGGAAGGCATCGGTCAGGACGGTCCCGTCCATGTCTTCGGGGACAGAAACTCCGAGGAGATGCAGGATGGTGGGAGCAAGATCGATCAGGTGCGAATTTTCAATTTCCGCACCGGTTTTGAGCGCGGGCGCGCGGGCCACGATGATGCCCTGCAACCGATGCGTCCCGCCCCACTCCGAGTTGGCAGAAGGTTTGTGTTCGCGAATGATGAGAGCGGGCTTGTCCGTATCTTCTGGGAAACTCGGCTGAGTGGAGAAGAGACTATTCTCGCTCCACCAATCCAACACCAGATCGGCGCCTTCGTTCGCAAAGGGGCCGTGAAAAATTTCGTCCCGCCGATAGACCCGCTTGATGACCGGTTGGCCATCCCGCGGATCTTTCAACTCCGCGAGTTTGCCGATGATGAAGTTGATCAAGGCGTCGTAATCCGCGGGTTCGACGATTCCTTGTGGCTTCACGCCTTTCAAGTTGATCCAAATGCTCGGGGGCGAAGCAAGAACCTCGGAGCAATAGGCTTTGGTTCGGCTCCAATCGATGCTCGTGAAAGAGGAGTAAGCCTCCTCGGTCTTTTTTAGCATCTTGGGAAAAAGGACGGCGAGACGGCTCTTCTGGCGCGAAGAGAGAGTGCCCCGGACGAGAGAAAAACCAAAACGCAGGACCTTGCTCGCAACAGTGCGCAGACCTGATGTCGCCTTCTTGTGATAATGCAGGAGACCAAGCTGGGCGAGGTAACGGTTAAGGAAAATCGTCCGGTCGACGACCGGTCCGCCACCGTGATCGGAAACGACAAAGACGGCGGTTTCGGGCGGGAGGCGGTCGATGATCTGGCCCGCGGCAGCATCGAGGCGTTCGTAGACTCTGCGGACCGCGTTTCCAAACTTTGGCGCCAGTTTTGGATCATGGATGAAGTGATCTTTATCCATGTGCTGCCAGAAATAATGCTGAACGGTGTCGATCGACATGAAAACGAACATCATCACGTCCTGTGGATGGTTCTCGAGCAGGTAGAGCGCGGCTTTCGTCCACTGCTTGTCCATCTGCTCCATTTCGGCGAGGACCTGCTCGCGTCGTTCATCGGTCGACATCGCGCCGAGAAAACGAAGATCGAGTTGTATTTCGCCAAGGTGGTTGAGCAATTCTTCCCGCAGCTCGGGAGGATGAATGAACGGGCTCGATTCCGATGGCGTATCCATGCCCGAAATTTGGAAACCATTTAGCGGCTCTGGAGGATAGGTGAACGGGATGTTCATCGTCCCGACCGAGTAGCCGGCATCATTCAAAAGTTTCCAGACGGTCGGCGAGCGGCGCGAGGTCGCGTTCGCGTAGTTCATTGCGTAACCACCGTGCTCGGTCTCGACGAAATGGAAGATGCCGTGTTTCCCGGGATTCTTGCCGGTCATGAACGATGTCCAAGCCGGCGGAGTGATCGGGGGCCGGACGGACTCCAGCGAGCCGGAGACGCCGGCGTTCATCAGCTTGGCCAGATTTGGCATGTTCCCGTCGGCCATCCAAGGCCGGATGACGGTCCACGTCGCGGAATCCAAGCCGATAACGACTACCTTCGGAACCTTCTTCACGTGGCGACGAGGTTACCCGCCTCCTGAGCGGGCGTAAAGGGCTGACCGGAAATCGTAATGTTCATTTGTAGACCCTCCAGGTTTGCATTCCCACCGGGTCGAACCGGAAATCGGTCACCGTCGTCCCCAGTGCGCTGAGGCGCTCCCGGACGATGTGGCGCTTGTTAAAGGGACAGTAAAGGAGGAGATGGCCGCCACCGCCCGCACCCGTGATCTTGCCGCCGATCGCGCCTGCCTTGCGCGCTTCTTCGTAGAGTTCGTCAATGCGCGGAGTGGTGATGCCCTTGGCCATCTGCTTCTTTTGCAGCCACCCCTCGTGCAACATCTCGCCGAAACGATCGAGATCGCTCGCGAGGAGCGCCTTTTTCATGTCGTAGGCAATCGCTTTTACCTGGTCCATGGCGGCCAGCGGAGCCGCTTCTTTATTCTTCGCACTCTCCATCTGGCTGTCGATGATGGGCTGCGATTCGCGGCTCCCGGTGAAGCAGAGGATCAGGTTGTATTCGAGCTCGTTGATCAGGTATTCGCTCAATCGGAGCGGAGTGACGATCACCTCTTCGCCGTTGAATTCCATGAAATTAAACCCGCCAAAAGCCGCCGCCCACTGATCCTGGCGACCGCCTTTGATTCCGACATCATTTCGCTCGATGTCGTACGCGAGCTTGGCCATGCCGTCGGAGGTGATGGGCAGTCCTAACAACTCGCGGAAGAGCCCAATCAACGCAACGGTGAAGGTCGACGAGCTGCCTAAACCCGATCCGGGAGGAGCGTCGGCGTGAACAAAAAGGTCGAACCCGTCCGTCCGAAATTTGTCCAGATCGAAGCGCTTTAGGACGCCCTTGACCAGGTCCATCTGGCCGTCGAACTGGAAATGCTCTTCCTGGGTCCAATAGACGACCGTCCCATAATCAAAGGAGCGAAAACCGATCGAGCGCTCCGATTTCGGAACCAGCGTACCGTAGACGTATCGCGAGATGGTGGCGTTCAGGACGCAACCGCCATGGGTATCGGAGTATGGCGAAACGTCCGTGCCGCCACCACCGAAGCTCAGGCGGAGCGGCGTCCGCGCGCGCACCATTCTGATTTGGCTGAGATAGTTTTTTGGTTGCGGAGTCATGTTCCAGCGCGAGGCGTGCTCTAGCTAACGAGTGGTTTGCCTTCCATGTCTTGCGGGATGGCGAGGCCCAGGATCTCTAGGACCGTCGGCGCTACGTCGGTGATTTGGGCGCCTTTAAGCTGACGCGATCCAGAGGTGCCGCCGGCCGGTCGCCACAGGATCATGCCGTTCTGCGCGTGGTTCGCACCGTCGGGACCGGTGTCGTTTTCAAAGGTGTGCAGTTTTCCGCCGCCGATCGTCCCGACCGAGCGCCAGTAGAGATCGCCGAAATAGACGATCAAATCCGGCGCCACGCCGCGGACTTCCTTGTAAAGCTCTTCCGGCCGGAAGACCTGGGTGCCGATGTCGCGCCCGTTTTCGTCCGGAATGGATTTGAGCCCGGCAATGAGCTCGTCGCGCACTTTCTCGTAATCTTCCGGCGCGATCGTGCCTTCCGGTTCGCGTCCTGCGACATTCAGAAACACTCGCGCGTAATAGCCGCCGTCACCCCACGCCTTGGTCCGCGGCCAATCGATCTTGACCTTGGAAAGCGGAACGGCGCTCGCCGGTTGCTCCTTCAAAGTCAGATAACCATTCGCCATCAGCCATTCGTTGACACAAATCCCGCCATCCATCCGCTTCGCGCCGTGGTCGGAGACGACGAGCACATCCGTGTGTTCGTCGGCGAACTTCAGGAGTTCGCCAATCTCGCGGTCGACTTCCTTGTAGTAGTCGTGGATTGCGGTCTCCAGCTTGTTCCCTTTTTCGTAGAAGCGATGCGCTGGATCCATGTTGTCCCAAAGTGCGTGATGGATTCGGTCGGTTCCCATCTCGACCATGATGAAATAATCCCAGTCGTCCTTTGCCAGGAGATGGCGGGCGAGCTGGAACCGCTTCCTGGTCATCTCGTAAATGTCGGCCAGGATCTTCTCCTTGTTCCCGGAGCGGAAATCGCGCACGTCGAGAATGTATTCGCCGATCACCTGCTCGATCTCTTGTTTGAAAGCCGGCGGATACGTGTATTCGCAGGAAGTGTCGGGTGTGAGAAAGTCCGTCACCATCGTTCCATTGAGCGGTTTCGGCGGATAGGTGCCAGGCACGCCGATGACGATGGAGCGCTTGCCCCGCTGGGAGAGAATTTCCCAGAGCCGATCTTCTTTGATCGCGAGCGAGTTGGCGATTGAGTAGCGATCGTAGGAATGATCGGCGCGGTTCCGAAATCCATAAACACCAAGGCGGCCCGGACTCTTCGACGACATCATGACGGACCAGGCCGGAACGGTAATCGGCGGATCGCAAGAACGGAGCTCGCCATGCACTCCTTGCTCGTAGAGCGATCTTAGGTTCGGCAGATCATCAAGCCAGCGGTCGAAGATCAACTCCGGGGCGGCGCAATCGAGCCCGATGACCATGACGCGGCGGCGCGAGCCGTTGCTGGACACGAACGGCGTCTCGGTCGGCTTTTCGTCGGTCGATTTACGGGAGAAAAGGCTTTTTAACATGGTGACGTGCCGGAGTTCAGTTAGCAGATGGCGCGCCAGTGACACGCTGAGGAAACTGGATCAAACTGCCAGTATACTGGCTCCGCCGCGGCCTTCGAACTGCATTTCTTGTTAAACATAGAAAAAAGATGAAATGATCGCCAGCTGGGAATGGGTTTCCCAGCGGATCGAATCGGGGCTTTAAGGCCGGCCGAAATGAACTTCGCCCCGCCGAGTTAAGCTGCGCCCGCTTCCCATCCGGCCCATTCGCCCTAACCAGCGGCGAAAAATGGGATCGGCTTGGAGGAGGCTACTCGGCAAAGCAACGATTGCGCGTGTCGTTCTACCTCGCCGACTCGACACTCAGGCGGCTAGCCAGCACCCGCGAGCCTCCTCGGACCGCATCGTAGCCGTTTTCCTGGCGATACGAACCCGTCTCGACGAGCGCCGCTTCCGTCCGGAAAAGTCCCGGCTGTTCATGGGTCACATTCCGGAGCTGTCCCCAAAGCCGGAACAGCTCTTTGAATGCTTTCGCTATGACTCGCAAATTTGCGCCCGACGGCTTCCCGGCTCGTCGCGGATAGTGGCTTACTTTCACCTCGTGAATCCGCATCCCGAAGCTGTTCGCCTGGGCCAAAATCTCCGTGTTGACCATTGCGCCGACGGAACGGATTTGCACCCGGTCGAAAACGGAGCGCTGAAAAATCTTAAACGCGCAATCGATATCGCGCACTTTCACCCCGAGGACCATGCGGACGAGTGTCCGCCAACCCCAAGCGTTGATCAGTCGGTGAGGCGGGTCTTGCCGCTTGGCGCGGTACCCGGTCACGATCTCATAATGGCTAGCCCAGTCGATCAGGTTTTCAAGTTCCTGGAGATCGAATTGCCCATCCGAATCGGTGAAGAAAATATAGTCGAGACGGGCCGCCAGGATGCCGCTTTTGAGGGCCGCACCGTAACCGCGATTCTCGACATGATGAATCGCCCGAACTTCTGGATATTGCTCGGCGAGTTCATCGCAGATCGGGGTCGTCGCATCCCGGCTGCCGTCATTTACCAGGATGATTTCCCAAGTTTGCGCAATTTTCGGGAGGACCATCCGGGCGGCCTCGACGGTGTGGCGAATGTTGGCTTCTTCGTTAAAGGCGGGGAAGATGACCGAGAGGGTAACGGGAAGCGTCGACTTCCTTTTGCTGTAGGTTTCCCGTTCGGTCTCTGCGCTGGATAGGTCTCTCATATGCGTGAATGGTAGATACTGGTTCCTGCTGGAGTTTATGAAGTTTCGAAATTTTTGTATAGCGAATTCTGGTGTCCGCTTACCTTTTGAGGGTGTTGTCTGGGCCTTTAAGCACAAACTGCACCCGCGCCATTTCACTCAATCCCTCGGAACGGTCATCCCCTCCGTGGGGTCGAAGGGATCAACACTCTCCGCGAATTGTAATCGCGTGGTAAGCCTTTATTGGTTTTCCCGAAATCCAGTTGTACGACATCTGACCCCCTGAAGGCAAGGAAAATGAAATCTCCGCCATATTTCGTTTAGGGCCCCGCGAGGCGCGAAGCAGCTTAATCGGTTGCAACTCCGGTTTTCCGATTGTATCGGCAATCAGATTTGACCACCATTTTTCTGGAGGAAACTATGGCCGACATTACCCTTCATTTGCAGGAATCGATTCGCGCTGCCTGCAACACTTTTGAGTCGCTGAAAAACCTCGCGCAGCCGGTCGCCGAGGCTGCGGATGCGATGGTGGAATGCCTTTGCGCGGGGCGAAAATTGCTCGTCTGCGGCAATGGCGGCAGCGCGGCCGACGGCGCGGATTTTTCGGCCGAGTTCGGTTGCCGTTTCGTGACTGACCGGCGCCCTTATCCGGCGCTCAACCTCGCGCAAGGTGGCAGCCTGATGAGCGCGATCGGCAACGACTACGGCTACGATGAAGTCTTCGCCCGGCAGGTCGCCGGCCTTGGGCAGAAGGGCGATGTTTTGATCGCGATCACGACGAGCGGCAACTCGAAAAACATCCTCCGCGCCCTCGAGGAAGGGAAGGCGCGCGGCCTAAAAACAGTGGCGTTGCTCGGCCGGGACGGCGGGCCGGCCAAAGGAATGGCGGCAATCGAACTCCTGGTTCGGAGCGAAACGACGGCGCGAATTCAGGAAGCGCACAAGTTTCTCCTTCATGTCATCTGCGGCCTGGTCGATGCCCGGCTCCCGAAGGCCTGATCGATCTGCGTCAGTGCTCGTCCACGATGAGCAGGTTTCGAATCGCTTCATCGAGCCGTTCGAAGTTGATCGGCTTGGTCAGATGCTCGGAAAAGCCGGCCGCGCGCGCCTGATTGATGTCGTTCTCCATTCCGAATCCGCTGAGCGCGATCCCGCGGAGCGAATTTGTCTCGCGCAGCTCCTTCATTAATTCATAGCCACTGCGATCGGGCAGGCCGATGTCGCTGATCAGGAGATCGAATTTTTCGGTCTGCGCTTTTTCGATCGCCTGGTCGGCGGAGTGCGCGAGAGTGATGCGGTAGCCGCGACGTTCGAGCAGCATTTTCATCCCGATGCAGGTATCGTGATGATCGTCCACCACCAGAAGATGCCCTTTGCGCGCGGGATTTTTCCCCTCTACGTCGGAACTTGTGGCCGGCACGAACGGTTGGGCGTCGGCCGGTGCAGCCACGGTGTTTAAGATGACAGTAAAGGTCGATCCCTTGTCCGGACCTTCGCTCTCCGCGGAAAGCGTGCCTCCATGCGCTCTCGCCATAGCCTTGGAAATCGCCAATCCAAGACCGAGGCCGCCAAATTTGCGGGTAATGGAGCTTTGACCCTGCTCGAAGGCGTTAAAAATTTTCGGAATCTTCTCGGGGCCGATTCCGATTCCGGTGTCAGTGGTCCGGATCATGATTCGGTCGTCCCTTAAATTGCTCGTTTCGACGACGATCTTTCCGCCTTCCGGCGTGAACTTCACTCCGTTCTTGATCAGGTTCCAAAAGATCTGCTGGAGACGCGCCGGATCGCCACTGACGTAGTCGTTCCTGGCGTTGAGCCGGAACTCAAAGCCGATTTTCTTTTGCAGTATATCTTCGCGGCAAATCTCGTAGGCGCGTTCCAGCGTTTCGTGAATGGAGGTCGCTTCAAAACTGAGCTGGAGCTTGCCTTTCGCGATCCGCGTGATGTCGAGCAGGTCATCGATCAAACGCGCTTCCAGTTCCACATTGCGCCGGATGACGGCGAGGGAGTGGCGCACACTTGGATCGTCAGAGGCGCGCGCTTCTAGCTCGCCGACCATGGCGATGACGGGCGAGAGCGGATTGCGCAGTTCGTGCGAGAGCAAGGCCAGGAACTGGTCTTTGGCCGCGTTCGCCGAGATCAATTCCTGGCGCAGGCGCACGTCGCGCGTCTTGTCCTCGACGAGGAAAAGCACGCCTCGCACGGTCTCGTTCGAGTGCAGGCGAAGCAGGTCCACGTTTACGAAATTGGTCGTTCCGGCCTGATCGACGAGCGGTTGTTCGACGAGTTTGAAGGGCGTCCCGAAGGTAAGCACCTTCTCGATCGCCTCGGGTGGCGCGATGTTTACCTCCCCGTAGGTCGTCTCGCTCATTTCTTTTTCGGGCGGCAGATTGCCCAGCCGCCGCGCCATATGCCCGAAGGCCTCGTTCGCGGAGAGGAATCTTCGCGTCTCCGGATCGACTAGGGCGATCCCGCTCGGCATGTTGGCCAGAATCTTGTCGTTGAAAATAACCTCCCGCTCGAGCCGGGCCGCGGCTTCCCGTTGGCGCCGGAAAAATCTGCTCGCCAGCCAGGCGATGATGGCCGTTCCCACGATCAGCCACCCGGCCAGGACGGTCATCCTTTCGAGCAAATCTCGCACGGGTTTGTAGGCGACCGTGCGCGGCTGTTCCACGACTGTAATCCAGCCAGTCGGTTCGATCGGCGCAAAAGCGTAGAGTTTGCCGCGCCGCTCGATGTGACCGCTCTTGTCCGATCGGATGTCGTTTATCAGGGAATTGGCGGCGTCGGAAGCCGGGCCGGGATTCGCTTTGAAATCGTTCGCGAAAAGGGCGACGCCGTTTTGATCGACGATCTGGACTTTCGCCTCGTCGGCGAGGTCGATCAGTGAAAGCCGGCGGCCGATGCGCTCGACCAGTACCGAAACGCCGATGAAGCCGATCGGCGTTCCGTCCGGTCCGCGAATCGCGCTCACCAGATCAGTCGCGAGGCGGCCGTCCGACAAGCGCGGATGGATCGGCGACACATAGTAGCTTTGCGCCGTTCGCGCCGCTGCCAGCCACGACTTCGAGATCCGGTCGTCCAGCATCCGGGCCGGATCGTCCGGGATCGAGGCGATCAGACGTCCGTCAGCCGTAGTGATGAATAGGCCGTCGATCCGCGGATGAGTGAAATAGGTTTCCTGGATCCACGTTTTCGCTGCTACGTCGGGATAGCGAGCGCTGAAGATTTTCGCGACCGGTGGGAAGGTCTGATAAAAGGAAGTGATCTCGCCACTACGCGCGAGGTCGTCGCCCACGAGATGCGCAATGAGTTGCACAAAAGTCTGGCGATCGCGTTGAATTTTCGATTCGAGGGTCTTCGTCAGGATCGTATAGGAGACGACCAGCATCAGAATCGAGGGCACCCAGCCCGCGATCAGGATGGCGATGACGATGTTGAGACGCTCGAAACGACCGCGAGGCCGGCTCCGCACTTTGTCTTGCTCTTGCACGATTTCGATCCGACTGCTCGATCAGTTTTCGGCTGCTTCTTAAGGGAAGCAACAGACGATTTGCAGGCCGCGCTGACTCAAACCATCAGTCGTTACCAGTGTTGCCGACGAAACCTCGATCTTCCTTCTCGGTGAACTAATATCGTGTCTCAGGCCTGAGCCGCTCGCTTCGGCCGGCAATTGGTCTTTCGACCCAGCGCTCTGATCGCCGTCCGTTTCATCCCCATTTCTGGCGGTGCTTCGAGCGGAGATTTGATTTGACGCAAGACACGGAAGCGGCATCATGTCGCCTCTGTGCGCCTTAACCAGCGGCACCGGCTAGTATTATGGGAGGAAGCGTTGTGGATGTAGTCTGGACGTTCTGTTACCTGAGTGTCCTTATCGGCCTCTCCGGCTACGGATTGCACCGCTATTTTATCGTCTACCTCTTCCTCAAGAACCGGAAGCGTGCTCCCAAGCCGCTGGCCCATTTCGACCAACTTCCCCTAATTACGGTGCAATTGCCGCTCTTCAACGAAATCTATGTCGTCGAGCGCCTCCTCAAATCGGTCAGCGAGCTCGATTACCCGAAGGATCTCTTGCAAATCCAGGTCTTGGACGATTCGACCGACGAAACCCGAGAGTTGACCACATCCTGCGCCCGCCGCCTGCGCGAGCGCGGCTTCGATGTTGAGTTGTTGCACCGCATCGATCGCACCGGCTACAAGGCGGGCGCGCTCGAGGCCGGCCTGGCCAGCGCGCGGGGCGAGTTCGTTTGCATTCTCGACGCCGACTTTGTTCCGCAACCCGAGCTGCTCAAATCGACTGTGCACTTCTTCACCGACCCGAAGATCGGGATGATCCAGACCCGCTGGGGCCACATCAATCGCGGCTACTCGCTCCTCACCCGGGTGCAGGCGATGTTTCTGGACGGCCATCTCCTCCTCGAGCAGGTCGCGCGCAGCCGGAGCGGACGCTTCTTTAATTTTAACGGCACAGCCGGACTCTGGCGCAAATCCTGCATCGCCCAATCGGGTGGCTGGCAACACGACACGCTCACCGAGGATCTCGACCTTAGCTACCGCGCTCAACTGGCGGGCTGGAAGTTTGTTTTCCTAACCGATGTCGTGACGCCGGCCGAATTGCCCGTCGACATGAATGGTTTCAAATCGCAACAGCATCGCTGGACGAAAGGTTCCATCCAGACCTGCAAGAAATTGCTCCCACGCATTTGGCGCAGTCCGCTCCCGTTGGCGATCAAGATTGAGGCCACCGGCCATCTTACTTCCAACTTTGCCTACCTCCTTCTCGCCTGTCTCTGCATCCTTCTCCATCCTTCAGCGGGCGGCCCGCAATCCGGTTGGTTGCGCATGTTCCTGCTCGACGTGCCGATTTTCCTTACCGCCTCCGTCTCGGTCGCCGTCTTCTACATTTGCGCGCAGCGCGAACTCCATCCTCGCACGTGGATGAAGGAGATTCTCCTCCTCCCGGCCTTGATTGCGCTCGGTGTCGGTCTCTCGATCAACAACGCGCGCGCCGTCCTCGAAGCGATCTTCAATCACGAGTCGGAATTCAAGCGCACCCCGAAATATGGGATCGAAAACAAATCGCAGGTCTGGCGTTCCTGCCGTTACATGCCCCTCAAGTCGCTCCTCCCGCTGATCGAGATTGCCTTCGCGGTCTATTTTAGCTATTTCGTCTGGCATGCTCTCGTTCACGGCCAGTATTTGACCCTGCCGTTTTTGATCATGTTCCAGATCGGGTTTCTTTACGTTGCTCTTTGTTCGCTTGCGCAATGGCTGCCCCGCTTTAGTTTTCCCGCGCCGCGACCGGTTGCATTTCCCGCGTGACAAGCTCCACCTCATCCGAGTAATAAACGTCGCCCATGGTATCACGAATCGGTCTTTTCGCCTGCCTCTTTCTTTTCTCCGCTGTCGTTGGGCTGAACGCCAGCACCACCGAAACCGTCATCCCGCCGCGCGTCATTATCAGCGTCAAAGACCAAAAACTGATGGTGATTGAGGACGGAAAGCGGGCCGCGATTTACCCGGTTTCGACTTCAAAATTTGGGCTCGGCGATCGCTGGGGCAGCATGGCCACGCCCTTGGGCTGGTTGCAGGTCGCGGAAAAAATCGGCGACCACGCGCCGCCGGGCGCGGTTTTCCACAAACGCCGTTTTACGGGCGAAATTCTTCCGCCTAACGCCCCCGGGCGCGACCCAATCGTGACCCGTATCATCTGGCTGCGCGGCCTCGAGCGAAGCAACGCAAACGCCTTCAACCGCGGCATCTACATCCACGGCACGCCTCAGGAGAAGATCATCGGCAGACCAGCCAGTTACGGCTGCGTTCGGATGTCTTCGAAGGATGTTACTGAGGTCTACGCGCAGATTCAGATCGGCGCTCTCGTCCGGATCATTCCCGATTCCCTGCCCAATTTGCCGAAGGCGAAAGGTTTGCCTAACAAAGTCATCTTTACGGCGGAGACCGAGGCCAAGCCAACTGTGAAATCCGCTGCTTCGGGCAAAGGTAGCACGCCTCGCAAGGGAGTCTCTTCCACCGCAAAAGCTCGCACCGGCAGCGACGCCTAACGATGCTCCGCGTCCCGGTTCGGTAGAAAGTTACCGCGCCCGCGGTTTGACCGCGCCCGGCGCGTTTCTATACTGCAGGTCCCCCCCGCAACCTTTACCGGAGCAATCATTATGGCACTCGCAGTTGGCAGCAAAGCACCTGATTTCACCCTTCCTACCAAGACTGCCGACGGGCCGCGCCTAGTCCGGCTGAGCGAG
This sequence comes from uncultured Verrucomicrobiae bacterium, assembly GCA_963819975.1. GTDB lineage: Bacteria > Verrucomicrobiota > Verrucomicrobiia > Chthoniobacterales > UBA10450 > Palsa-1392. The sequence continues at coordinate 825,109 of CAWFYE010000007.1, forward strand.
AATTTCGGAAACAAAAACACCCTCCTTCTTTTCTTTCCGATGGCTTTCACCGGCACCTGCACGACCGAGATGTGCGGGGTCGGCAACGGCTTGCGCGAATACAGCGATCTCAATTGCGAAGTCTACGGGATCAGCGGCGACAATCCCTTTTCGCAGGAAGCCTGGGCGCAAAAGGAAAGGATCAATGTTACGCTCTTGAGCGATTACGAACACAAGGTGGCTAACGATTACGGCGTCGCCTACGATTCCTTCCTTCCGCAGCTCAATCTCGGCTTCGCCGGCGTGGCCAAGCGCTCCGCCTTTCTAATCGATCGCGAAGGCATCATCCAATATGCCGAGATCCACGAGGACGCCCGCGAGCTGCCCGATTTCGAGAAGATCAAAGCGAAACTCGCCGAGTTGAAATAATCGACAGGATTTACTGGATTAAGAGGATTGGTGAACTCCCTCTTCAATCCATAAAATCCTGTTAATCCTGTCATTTTATGCCTAACGAATTCAATACGCTCAAAAAATTCGACGCCGGCCAGGGACGCGAAGGTTCGTTTCACTCTCTGCCCGCACTCGAGGAACAAGGTATTGGTCCGATCTCGCGACTCCCGGTCAGTATCCGGATTGTTCTCGAATCGGTCCTGCGGAATTGCGACGGCAAGAAAGTCGGCCGCAAGGATGTCGAGACCCTCGCCAACTGGAACGCGAAGACGCCGGCGAACGAAGAAATTCCATTCGTCGTCGCGCGGATCGTTCTCCAGGATTTCACCGGTGTTCCGCTCGTAGTCGATCTCGCCGCCATGCGCAGCGCGGTGCAGCGGTTAGGCGGCGATCCGAAAATCATCGAGCCGCTCGTTCCGGTCGATCTCGTGGTCGATCACTCGGTGCAGGTGGATTTTGCCGGCTCCGCCATGGCCCTTCGCTTGAACATGGACATGGAATTCAAGCGCAACCGCGAGCGCTACGAATTCCTCAAGTGGGGCCAGCAGGCCTTCAAGACTTTCGGTCTGGTTCCGCCGGGCATCGGCATCGTGCATCAGGTCAATCTCGAGTATCTCGCCAAGGGCGTGCTCAGCGACGGCGATCTTTATTATCCCGACACGTTGGTCGGAACCGACTCGCATACCACGATGATCAACGGCCTCGGCGTAGTCGGCTGGGGCGTGGGTGGAATCGAAGCCGAAGCCGGGATGCTCGGCCAGCCCGTCTATTTCCTGACCCCCGAAGTCGTCGGGGTGCACATGACCGGGTCGCTGCGCGAAGGCGTGACGGCAACCGATCTGGCGCTCCACATTACGCAGATGCTGCGTGCGCAGAAGGTGGTCGGGAAGTTTGTCGAGTTTTACGGCGAAGGCGCGGCCTCGCTCCCGCTGCCGGATCGGGCCACGATCGGCAACATGTCGCCCGAGTACGGCGCGACGATGGGTTATTTCCCGGTCGACGCCGAATCGGTCAATTACCTGCGCGCGACCGGCCGCACCGACGAGCAATGCAGCGCGTTTGAGGCGTATTTTCGCGCCCAGAAAATGTTCGGCATGCCGCGCAAAGGCGAGATCGATTACAGTGTCGATCTCGAGCTCGACCTCGGCGTCGTGCAGCCAAGCGTCGCGGGCCCGAAACGGCCGCAGGATCGAATCAATCTGCCAGAACTGGGGAGCGCTTTTCGTTCGCTTCTCACCAAACCGCTTCCGGAAGGCGGCTACGGAAAAGCAGGAGACAACCTCGAGGAGCGCCACCTCGTTCACCTCAACGGTTCCGCGCCCGAGACGGAGGACATGGTCTCGACCGACCGCGAAGAGCAGGGGATCCAGCCGGGCGACGAACAGAACAAGGTCGAGATGGTTTCGAACCGACCAACCCCCGACCCCGGCGACGAGATCGAGGCCGAGAGCAGCGAAGTTTTCCATCACGGCCAGAGCCGCATCGGCCACGGAAGCGTCCTGATCGCGGCCATCACCAGTTGCACGAACACGAGCAACCCAAGCGTCATGTTGGCCGCCGGCCTTCTGGCCAAAAAGGCGGTGGAGCGCGGCCTAACGATCGATCCTTCGGTCAAGACTTCGCTCGCTCCGGGCTCCCGCGTCGTTTCCGATTATCTGCAAAAAACCGGGCTCCAGGAATATCTCGACCAGCTCGGGTTCAACATCGTCGGTTACGGCTGTACCACCTGTATCGGCAACTCCGGCCCGCTTCATCCGAAGATCGAGAAAGCGATCGCCGAGCACGACCTGATTGCTGCCTCGGTCCTTTCCGGGAACCGCAATTTCGAGGCGCGTGTGCACCAGAACATCAAGGCCAACTTTCTCATGTCGCCGCCACTGGTCGTCGCCTTCGCGCTCGCCGGTCGGGTTGACCTTGATTTGAACAAGGAACCGCTCGGCAAGGATAAAAACGGCAAGGACGTTTTCCTGAAGGATCTCTGGCCAACGTTAAAGGAAATCCGCGACATGATGCAGTCCGCGCTCACTCCGGAAATTTTCCGCAAGCTCTACCGCGATTTCGCCGATCAAAATCCGAAGTGGAACGAAATCTCCTCCAGCACCGGAGAAGTCTACCAGTGGGATGAAGCGAGCGATTACATTCACGATCCTCCGTTCTTCGCTGATTTCTCGATGGAGCCAGGCAAAATCGAAGACATCCGTGAGGCCCGTCCGTTAGGCATTTTTGGCGATTCGGTTACAACCGATCACATTTCCCCGGCGGGCGCGATCAAGGCCAACTCGCCGGCCGGGCATTACCTCGTCTCTCGCGGGATTAAGCCGGAGGATTTCAACAGTTACGGCAGCCGGCGCGGGAATGACCTCGTCATGACGCGTGGCACTTTTGCTAACGTCCGGATCAAAAACCTGATGGTCCCGGGCGTGGAAGGCGGGGTTTCGAAATACTACGGCGACGGAAAGGCGAGCGGCGAGCAGATGTCGATCTTCGACGCGGCAATGAAGTATGCCGAGGCGAAGACTCCGCTGATCATTCTCGCCGGGCACGAATACGGCACTGGATCGAGCCGCGACTGGGCGGCGAAAGGGACGCGTTTGTTAGGCGTAAAAGCCGTCGTAGCCGCGAGCTTCGAGCGCATCCACCGCTCTAACCTGGTCGGTATGGGCGTGCTCCCGCTCCAGTTTATGGAGGGGACGAACGCGCAGTCGTTAGGCTTGGACGGCTCGGAGGTTTACAGCCTGACCGGGCTCTCGGAAGCGATCCAGCCCGGGCAAACGCTCAACCTTGAAATCAAACGGGCCAACGGCAAAGCCGAGACGGTTCCGGTCAAGTTGCGCATCGATACGCCGATCGAAGTCGACTATTACCGTCACGGCGGAATCCTGCCGTTCGTCCTGCGCGAACTGGTGAGCCGGCAACGAAGCTGAATTGACGACCGGCTCAGCGCAGGAGCCTGTCCAGCGCCGGGTCGGGGGCGGCGCCGAGTGCGAGCGCTTTCTGGTAGTGGCGGCGGGCCAATTCCTTGGCCGGCGGCTGCGAGGTGGAATAAACGACTGCCAGATTAAAATGGGCGTCGGCGTATTCCGGATTTGCCTCGATCGCGGCGAGCATTTCTTTCTCGGCCGCTTCCTGCCAGCCTTTCTGGCTCGCGGTGATGCCGAGGTAATTGTGCGCCGTTGCGCTCCTCGGATTGATCGCGAGCGATTTCGTCAACTCGGAGAGAGCGTCGTCATACTTGCTCTGCTGGTAATAAACGATTCCGAGTGTGGTGTGGGTGAATTCATCCTTCGGCGCGATTGCGATCGCTTTCTTCAGGGTCAGCTCGGCGGCCTTGAGTTTGCCGTTCCGGAAGAGGACTACGCCGAGGTTGGAGAGCGAGTAGAGATTGTTAGGGCTTTTCGTCAGGATTTCCTGATACTGCTTCTCCGCCTGTTTGAATTTCCCCTCGTCGAAGCTGGTCTTCGCCTCGCGGGCCAGAGGCAGGAGATCTGCCGGCACGCCCGGCTTAAAGGTCGTGCTCACCTCTGGCCCGATCGTGCTGCCTTCGCCTTCCGCGACCGAATCGAGCGTGGTCTTTTCGGCCACCTCCGGAGCCTGGGGAGAATTGCTGATTGTGATTGTGCTCGGCGGCTGGGCCATCGTTAGGCTGGCTTTCACTGTCCCCGGGTTCGTATCGGAAATCGAGACGACCGGAGTCTTTAAAAGAGCCAGTTCATCCGCGCTCAACTTGGTGATCGGCTCGGCCAGGAGATGGATCTGCTGGTCGAGGACGTCGGATTTGATTTTGAGCTTGTCGAACTCGGCCAGCATCAGCTTTTTAGCCTGTTCGCGCCGTGCTTCTTCCTGCCGTTCCCGCATCACGATGGCACGCAGCATCTGGTTCTCCTTGACGAGCCGCTCGGTGTCTTCCGCGGTTGCGCCGTTCAACTTTGCGCTCGCGAGCTGGCCGCTCGCCTCGTCGAGCTGGGCTCGTAAATCCGCGATCATCTTCTCGGAATCCTGATTCGCCTTCTGGCTGGCGACCAGTTGAGAACGCAATTTTTCCAGCTGCTCTTTCACGGCCTGCAGCTCCTGCGCTTTGCGTGGCCGATCGGCGCTGATTTCCCGGACCGTGTTCTCAGCGGTCGCGAGCTTTTTCTGGAGGTCGCTGTTTTCCGCCATCAACACCTGGACGCGCGCCTTGGCGTCGCCCGCGATCTTTAATTCGCGGACAGCGTTATCACGCTCGCGCCGCATCGTGTCGCGGTCCTGGGTCACTCCGGCGACTTCTTTCCGCGATTCGGCCAATTTCGAATGTGCGTCGGCGCTTTCCTTTTCCGCAGCTGTTCGGCCGGCTTGAGCTGCCTCCAGCGCTTTTTTCAATTGTGTGATCTCGGCCTCCAGCGCCGCCGTTGCCTTCTGATCTCCCTTGCCGGTGGATTGGATGACCTGGAGCGATTCCTGTGCGGCCGCCAACTGGTCGCGCACCTCTTTCTCGACCTGAGATTTCTTTTCCAGATCACCTTTGGCTTGTTCCAGCTCGACGTTCGTCTGCTGCAGTTTGCCGGCGATCTCGGATTTCTCCTTTTGTGCGGTCGAGATTTCTTTTTGCGACTTCTTCAACTCCGCCTCCAGCGCCTCGACCCGATTACGCAGTTCCTTGGTAGCATCCTGGATCGCGGCCTGGACATCGACCGATTTTTCCTGAGGAGGTTGCGCTCCAATCTCCACGCTTGGCTCTTTCGGAGTGGCCTCAGGGCGGGCGGGCTCACCCGTCTCAATCGGCGGCGGTTGCGCGCTCGCGGCGAGATCGGTCTGAGTGTCAATCTTGCTCTGCACACGGAGGATGGCTTCGCCGATCTTGCGGCTCCGGTACTCGACGATCGCTGGTTGCCAGTCGCCATTGTTCTTTTTCAACTCCTCGAGCATCGAACCGGCAAATCGAAACTTGGCCAGGGCCGGCTTGAGTTGATTTTCGCGCTCCATTTTTTCCGCCTGCTGGGCGGTCATGTAGGCCTTGAGGAAGACCTCGGAGGGATCGACTTCCTGAGCAAAGGAAGGTGGCGTGAGCGCGCAAAACGCGAAGACGGGGAGGAGAAGCAGCCCGATTTTGTTCATCGCCAAGACCGCGGATGATAGCCGAGGCACTTCGTGCTTGCAATGCTCAGGGCGGGTGCGGCGAGGCTTTGCCTTTGCAATTGCGCGGGGAAAAATTAGAGTCGCTCCGCGACGGTGGCCATAGCTCAATGGTAGAGCCCCAGATTGTGGTTCTGGCTGTTGCGGGTTCGAGTCCCGTTGGCCACCCTTTTCCTTGTTCAGCGCGCATCCGATCGATCCACGCGCTGCGCTGGCACAGCGGCTGCTAAAGAGCAGTGCATGATCCTGACCGCCGACTTCTCCTGTGCGTGCGAACCACAAAACGCGCTCACTTTTTGGCAACGCCTCCTCGACGAAGAAGAACTGCAACGCTGCGACCCGCTGGAAAAAATTTTGGTCGGTTGCGAGATCATCGCGGCGATCGACGGCGTCGATCTTCTAGCCGCCTAACGACTCCGATTTGGTTGGCGCAAGGGCGCTCCCTGTTGTTTCCTCATAAGGGGTGCCTGTAGCTCAACCGGATAGAGCTTCTGACTTCGGATCAGAAGGTTGGGGGTTCGAATCCCTCCAGGCA